>NZ_JAIBHJ010000044.1 GCF_021278025.1 Motilimonas sp. E26 | reverse complement strand
AAATTGTGCCTTCCAGATTGGAACCGCTAAGAACTCACCCAAGCGTTGCGCTGATTCATCGACATCTTGGCCCTTGCCGTGATCCATAATATTGACACGTTCGCCGTCTTTTAATACCAGATTCATTTCATAGCTCATGTAGTTGCTGGGGCTACCATTGCTTGAGCTAGTACGAATATGCTCTGCAATTAGTTGTATGGCGTGAATGTCTTTAAGATAGCCTTGCTGACTGCGATTGTCATTACCAAAGTCATCAAATGCTTTGCCCCTAAAATAGATACCCTTGGCTTTATCGAGGGTAAATTTTTTGCCTTTGTGCAGAACAAAAAATCCTGCACTGCTAAACATAGCGCCCCAAATTAACAAAAAAAAGCCGAGAAATAGTTCGCCAGTGATGAAGTAATAAGGGCTAGCAATAACAGCTGCAACCAACCCGGGAATAGTAAATACTAAGGCAAAAAACATAGCGCCAATGGTTTTGGTTATCACTATTTGTTGGTTCGTTTGAATCAGTTTTTGCGCCTTAAAATTAGTGCCGCCGGGGTTGGCAGGCTCCCAACTGATCTTGGCTGCCAGTGGATCGTCAGTGTCTGTTAATTTCACCTCTACGCGATTAAGGTGAATGTGCTGTATTTGCCCCATATGTAAACATCCCTTTGTAGTGGCGCCAATTGACAAATGATTGATATTAACAGTTGTTAGCATGCATACCCAAACAACTTCAAGATACAGGATTCAGAGCTACCCATGGCGTTCAGTTTGAGGCTACCTACAAATAGTGAGCATAATGAGCGATTCCCAAAGGGGCGCTATTCCTGCGGTAGCTGGAACAAGGATAACTGCTGCGTTGTAAACAAATGCAAATTATTTGGGCAAAATGCGGCGGTCTGCGTACTATAAGACCATTACCTAGGTTGAAATAAGGGTGTTATGTCTGACGTTGTTTTACCGCTAGTACTTGCTGGTCCGATTCTTAGGCGCATCACCGCGCAACGATTAACCTTATGGTTAGCCACCAGTGCCGACGTGGCCATTGAGCTGACGTTATCACCAGCGCAGCAACCTGATCAGGCAATTAGTCAAGCGCAGTTACAAAGTGCTACGCAAACATTGGTGGCTGGTAAGCACTTGGTCTTTCACTTGATTGACTTACCCCTTGAAACCGCACTGCCTGAGCAAGAGTGGATTGGTTATCAGCTTGATTTAATCCCGCAACAAGGTGCACAAGCGGGTCAGCGGTTAGGGTGGCAAACATGGGCGCCGCAGCTTTGTTATCCGCAGCAATCGAGTCCGGGCTTTATTATTAAGCCCCAAGTTGAGCATCTACTTCATGGCTCATGTCGTAAGCCTCATCACCCCAGTGATGATGGTTTAGTAGTGGTTGATCAGCAACTTAGTAAGTCGATGCAAGCCTGGTCGCAGGATGACATGACGGTGCCTGAACAGTGGCCATCATTATTAATAATGAGCGGTGACCAAATTTATGCTGACGATGTGGCAACGCCGATGTTGCTTGCTTGTCATCAGTTGATTAAGTGTCTTGAGCTTTTTAACGAACCTTTTTCCGCTGCCACTATTGATGATTCGACGCAATTACACAGCTCTCAAGCACACTATTTAAAGCGTGAGCAGTTACTACCCGATTGTCATGATGAGCAAGCCGAAGGTGCGGTCAAGGCTTTGTTTAAAGGGGTTAAGAAACCCATATTTACCTCCGACACCGCCCAAAACCATCTTATTTCGTTGGCTGAAGTGCTGGCGATGTATTTGCTGGTATGGTCGCCAGTGCCGTGGCAGCTGATCAGCGTTACTCAGCCTGAAGGTTTAACGCCAGAACAGCAAGGTGTTTTCACTGAAGAAGCAGAGACGATTGCACGCTTTAGTGCAGGCTTAAGCCAAGTGCAACGGGCGATGGCGCATTTGCCTTGTGCCATGATTTTTGATGATCACGATGTCACTGATGATTGGAATCTTTCGGCCGCTTGGGAACTGTCCGCCTATGGTCACCCGTTTTCAAAGCGTATTTTGGGTAATGCTTTAGTGGGGTACTTGTTGTGCCAAGGGTGGGGTAATGCTCCAGAGCATTTTTCAACGGCATTAATGGGTCAACTTGCACTGGGATTACAGCAACCCGGCACTCAACCTCATAACGAATTGATTCAACAACTTATCGACTTTGATCATTGGCATTACCAATGGCCGACCACGCCCGCTTTGGTGGTGTTAGACACGCGCACTCATCGCTGGCGTTCAGAGCGTAATTTAAATGCGCCATCTGGGCTTATGGATTGGGAAGCATTAACCGACTTACAACAAACGCTACTGGGTAAAGAAGCGGTGATTTTAGTGTCGCCTGCGCCGATGTTTGGTGTGAAATTAATTGAAGTGATTCAACAGCTATTTACTTGGGCTGGGCATCCCTTAATGGTGGACGCTGAAAACTGGATGGCGCATCCGGGCGCGGCGAATGTGCTGCTTAATTTATTTCGTCACTCTAAAACCCCGCAACACTTCATCATTTTATCTGGCGATGTGCATTATTCTTTTGCTTATCAAGTGCAACTGCGCGGTCGCCAAGGTGGCCCAAACATTTGGCAAATTACCAGTAGTGGGATAAAAAATGAATTTCCGGCACGTCTACTTGATGTATTAGACCGACTTAACCGCTGGCTTTATGCGCCTTACTCGCCTCTTAACTGGTTTACTAGACGACGCAGAATGAAAGTGATCCCCCATCGACCTGTTCAGGGGGGCAAGGGCGAGCGGTTAATTAACGCTTCAGGTATTGGCTATTTATCACTACAACCTGATGGCTCACCTGCCGAGGTTAAACAGCTGTGCAGCAGTGGCGAGCAAATTGGCTTTGAGTTAGATGAACATCAAGCCCGTTGGGAGTGATATTTTCACGGTGTGGGTGGTTGATTTAAGCCTAGCTCACGCTGTTTTTTCTTAGTTAGGCCTAATGACACCAAGCGATAAGACTCTTTCAGATAATAAGTTAAGGCTTCATCTTTTTCTGCTGAGTTATCAACTTGCTGGATCCACTTCATGCCGCGCGACGCCATATAAGGCGCAGGTCTAAAGCCCTCTTGGTGACTTAAAAAATCAAAGTTGAGATCAGAGGTTTTAAACACAAAAGCCGGCAGTGCACTGCCATCGCTTTGCTTGGGTCCCCAGCCGCCAATGGCAAACACTTTGCCGCCTACTTTCCACACATCTGCACCGCCCCATTGCACCACATGAGTGGTAACGGGCAGTGCGGCGCAAAATTGGTTGAATTCGTCGTTGGTCATTACTCACTCTCCATTATTTATCTGGCTGCAATCGGCTCAATCATGACTTGGGTTAGTTAAGTTAATGTTACTTTCAGTCGCCCTTCTGGGCTGATCTTTTGCCTAACAACCAAAAACAAACATAAGGTAATCGACACACTCATCATCACCCAAATCGCTATCATAATCAGCAATTGATATTTAATGGCCACCATTGGACTGGCACCGCCTAATATTTGCCCCGTCATCATGCCGGGTAAAGACACTATGCCTGTGGTAGCCATAGTCGCCAAAATGGGAGCGAGGGCTTTTTGCAGTGCGCTTTGTACAAACACATGACAAGCCTGCACTGAGGTTGCACCCAAAGCGATCGCACCTTCATATTCGTCCCAGCGATCTTTAAAAGCGGAAAAAAAGTGCTGCAAGCAAACAATGTTACTGGTGAGGCTGTTACCGAGCAACATGCCTGCTAGTGGGATCAGATACTGGGCATGGTAATAAGGTTGCGGCTGAATAATGACCAGTGACAGTAAGGCTAGCAATGGTAGTAGTCCAACGAGTAAGCCTAATAGCACCGGGGCAAGCATCGGTCGCACTGGTAACTTAGCTTTTTTAATAATGGCTGAGCTGCCCACCAATAGCATTACCAGTAGCCACAGCAAATTGACCCATAAGTTGTTTAAGGTAAACAGATACTGTAAATAGAGGCCGATGAGAAATAACTGCACCGTCATGCGCAGTAAACCGACCACGGCATCTTTGCCAATCTCTAACTGATAGCGAAAGTTTATCGCAAAGGGGATGATCAGCGTTAAGCTAAACAGGGCTAACTGCCACCATGCAATGTCGATGGAACCTTGGGTCATAGATTGGGTCTACTTGTGGTTTGATTGTGCAAGCATGCTGGGTCTTATACTAGACCGCACAAAGAATAGACTCAAGTGGGTTACCGTTGCGCGAACAACAAGTTTGTGCAGACAAAAAAGCGCCCCACGAAGGCGGGGCGCTGTATTTTATAGCATGCGTTTAAGCGCTAGCTGGTCGAAATAGATATCGTTGTCGTTACCGGCATTGCCTTGCCCGCCAACCACAATAATAACCTCTATTGCATCATTTGGCAGTTGCAGCACTTGCTGACGGTAGTCCCAGACCCGCGCATAGCGCGTGGTTAAACGAGCTAGTTCCGTCAGCTTGCCATCACCTGTGCGAACCAGTGCTTTAACCGCAGGTTTATCGCGATTCTCCCACGTGGTCATTGCGACCGACAGCAGCAGTTTTTCACCGCCGGTAACCGCAAGGGACTGTTGCATCCAATCTTGGTTGCCGTTGGCCGTTGCACCGCCGTGACCTTTACCCGCCCAAACTTTGCTGTTAGAGGCAGGGGCAAACTGCGAAGATGTTGGCACATCAATGCGCTGCATGACCCCTTGCGTAACTTGCCACTGATTGTCGTCGAGTAGGTTGTCGGAAATGCTACCTGTCACGGCGACAGGGGCGGTGTCAGACCAATCACTCCAAACCATGTTGCTGGAACGACTACGCGCACGCCAGTACAGCGTCTCTCCCGGCTCAACACTGAGGCTAGGGCGGTATTGGTTGTCATATTCATTCAATTTACTGCTATGCGTGGCTTGGCCGGTATAGAGCTTGCGCCAGTAAAACTGATCGTCACCGCCTATTGCTCTGCCACGTTGCGCAAGTAATTGCGCCAGCGGTAGCTTAGATATATCGGCCCCTTTTTGTAGGTTTTCAGGTTGATGGCCGATAGGTCGTGAGCCTGCAATTTTCTTCACATCACGCTGATATTGCCAGTTTTCTACACGAGTATCATTACCCCACAAGTCAAACACTAGGCCACTAAAATCAGCTTGTTTGCTGACTTGCCAGTGCAATTCATACGCGTTATCAACGCCGGTGACCGCCAGCGCTAAATCACTTAGTGTTTGTACCGATGGGGCGGCTGGTATGGGGGCTGCCACTACGCCCTCTGGTGCAAATTGAGCTTGGTCGGTTTGTGGAAAGGTTTGCGCGGTGCGGTCGAAGTCACGGCGCTTGGTCACCATGGTATTCGCGTTAAAATCAAACTCTAAGGTACTGTAGCCGTAGTGGTTGTTTGATACCGCAATGGTGTCATAGTCAAACACTTCACGCTCAATATAGGACTGGTCATTGAGTGGCTCTAGCGTGCCAGAGACACTTGCGGCATTGAGCCAGAGATGAGGTACATCGCGTGATTGACCGCGAGAATAACTGTGGGTATGACCATAGACATGACCAGAGGTAATGCCTGTTTCAGCACTAAAGTCTTCTAGCATCCGCACGGCTTCACACATGCCAATTGATTCGCCTTTTAACCACATTTCCGATAAACACGGGTGGTGAAAAGCCGCCATCACAAATGACTTGTCATTCGACTGCGCCAGAGTATCGGTTAGCCAATTACGTTGCGTTTCTAGAGTATTACGATTAAAACGACCATTTATCCCCGAAACTGGGTAGCTATCTAGCCCGATGATGCGAAGGCCTAAATAATCTAGGGTGTACCAATGCTCTGGGTACTCACTACTGCCATTTTGAGGTGGCGCAAAATAGCTACGATAATTGGTGAGCTCAGCATCAGAGTGATAGTCGTGATTACCTGTTACGGGGATCATTGGCACATACGGCGCTATCGCTTTCATGCGCGCCATCAGGTCCTTACGCCAATTACTGCGATCGCCCCCAGTTTCGGTAATATCGCCTGCCATAATGATACCGGCCAAGGTTTGTGAACACTTCGCTACTTGGCCATCACATTCGTGTTTGATAATGCCATTCACAATCTCAGCCAGTACGTTTTCATTGCCCCTTTGTACGTCGGAGATAGCAATGAATTTAGCTTGCGCTTGTTGTGCACTAGAGGCTGGATAAGTGCGGAATTGATAGGTCTCAGATGCTTGCTTGCCCACCATCACACGATATTGATAGGTAGTATTGGGCGCTAAGTTAGTCAATGTGGCTTCTTGCACCAACGCCATCGGGTCTTCTTTGGAAACGCTGGCGGCTACCTGTTGTGCCTGTTCGCCCTGTTGCCAGTATTCAACAACACCGCCTTTAGCCTGCATTTCGAACATGACCGTCATACGGTCGGGTCCGGGCGCTTGCAAATAAGGCGCTGAGATGAAATTTAACTCACAGGTTGCGTTTTTATCTAACCCTAAGTAATCCGAATAACACGCCATTGGCGCGGGCTCGCTAATCAGCTTATCGGCACTAATGCTATAGCGCACGATGGTTTGGTCGGTGAGAATGATATCGGCGTAATCATAACCGTGGTTGAGTACCGCTGAAATGTTGTTCGCGTACTTGCCAAGACCGGGCCAAGTGCTGTCATTGATGGCTTTTGGATAACCTGAATCGACCGACTTAGTGGTTAAATTCATTCTGAGGTAGCTGCCATCATCTAAGAATAAAAATGCCCGTTGATCGTTCCATTTCAGTGCGCCGACTATGGTTCTGTCTGCGGCGATGCCCTGCCATACTTCATCCCGATCAACCGGGAAGCCTGGTAATACATTACCTGTAGCGGGGTCAACTTCAACATATTGGCCATCATTCAAGAACCAAGCATTACTCGCGTTGTTTAAGGCAAATGCCGCGGTGAGTTTCGCTGCCTGCTCTGCCGCGCGAGGGTCCTGCCATTCGTTGTAGCCAGTGTTGCCTGCAGCCGTGATCCAACCCGTTGCATCTACCCCAGCGCGAATTTCGAGGGGGTTATTATAGGGCGCATCAATTAAACTTGCGGGTAGGTGTTTCGGGTAGCCAGCGACCACACGATCGGCGGCTAAGTCATAGCGAGCGACGCGATTATCCGTTAAAAATACATCGGCGAAATCAGGCAATACGGTTGAAATACCAATAATCTCAGTGCCGTAGTTTTCTAGTCCCGGCCAGTGACCCGCCACGGCTTTAGGGTACCCGTTATCGACCTTACCACTGCTGAGGGTGATACGGTCATAACTGCCGTCATTATAAAAAGCGTAAATACGGTCGCTATTACGCCAACGCATGACGCCGACGACGCCCGTTTGCATGCCTTCAAAGCGCTCAGTCATCGGCATTGGATAACCCGGTAAAATAGCTTGTTCGGCGATTGAATACTCTAAGTAAAGATCATTGCTTAAGAACACCCCTAGGGTGTTGGCATCAAGATTAAATGCGCCCGACAGCAGATCAATATACTGGTCTAGACCTTGGTAAGCCGACTCGGATAGCGCTTGTTTATTAATGGATAATTCGCTGAACTGATAGTCAACGGTTAGCAAGGTATTGTTATCTCGCCAAATATAATGCTTGCCGTCTCGTGCTACCGCCATCATAGGGTAGGCTTTAGGTGGCACTTTAGGCTGACAACTTGCTGCTTGCCAAAACCAGCCCTCGCGGGGTGTTTCCCACTTCCCGGGGGCATTCTTAGCCTGCCAGCATTGGCCGAGATAAAAATAAATTTGGTCAGTTTCTGGCTTGGTCTGGCCTAGGTCAAATTCAGGGTGGATGCTGGTGTTAATAAACGCTTTCGGCAATCCCTGTTTATTTAATAAATCCCATGCCTTGGGCCAAAATTCACCGACGCCGGGCTGGTATGATGCTAGGTTACACCAACCGTCGCTCGGCCAAGGTTTACACTGATAGGTATCGCCATTATGAGTGACCTTGTCACCCGCTTGATAATGCTGTTGAGCGCTGCTCGCGCTGGCCCAACCGGCCCCCGTAATAAGTGCCATGCTAAGTATTATAGTTTTCATTCCATCTCCTAAATTGGTCTATGCCAGTTAAGCAGGCGGGTATGAAAGTTAGATTTCACCTAAGTGTCGTTTTAGATAAAGAAATATGACAAACAAGGTGTTATCGATGGTATTACATTTGGTTCTATTCGCTTTTTATGGTGTAAAAAATTGTCTGCGGCGGTTTAATGAATTGCTCTACTTAACGTCTTCCAAGAGTATTGCGCCTGTGCCTATTGCTGATAATTCATCATTGTTGTTGTAAAGGGGGCAGGCTTTCATTGATAAACAGCCGCAGCCTATGCAACCTGTTAGCTGCTCTCTTAAATTTTCCAAATACCGAATACGGGAGGTTAGGCTTGCTCGCCATTGGCTTGCCAATTGCTGCCAATCCTTATCATTGGGAGTGCGGTTATTGGGCAGAGTAGCAAAAGCTAGCTTAATTTCTTGTAAGCTGATGCCCATTTTTTGCGCTGCTTTGATCACGGAGACTCGTCTTAGCACCTCTTTGTGATAGCGACGTTGATTGCCTTGATTTCGGCTGCTCTGAATGAGTCCCTTTGCCTCATAAAAATGTAAAGCGGAGCTATTTACGCCACAGCGCTTAGCGACTTGGCCAATTGTCAGTATTGCTTCTTGGGTCAATGATTGCTGCCCTGAATATTTATCCGTCTTTGAATTATATAAAAATAATCCTTTACCTCAAGTTAAGTTGAGGTTTTATGCTGAACTTTGGTGTTACCAAATCAGAGCAGTTTTTTGCTGTTTATCTAAGGAGTGTTGAAGTGATGTTCACAGGCAAAAAAATAGTTATTACAGGAGCTAGTCCAGATTTAGGCCAAGCATTGGCAATTTTATTTGCTCAGTTAGGTGCTGAGCTGTTTTTATCGGCGCGCACACTGCTTAAAGCCGAAACGACGGCTGCCTTAGTGCGAGAAGTTGCACCGCAAGCGAAGGTGTCTTGTTTTCAAGTTGATGTGACGCAGCAAAGTGAGATTAAACAGTTTGCCCAAGATGTTGCTGCGCAGGCAGGAAAGGTCGATATTTTGATTAATAATGCCTCTTCATGGTTAACGGGTAATATTATTGAAGCCAGCGATGTTGACATTGCCGCCAGCCTGAATTCGACCGCCTTAGGAAGTGTATTGGTGACCAAGCATTTCTTGCCATTACTTGAACGCTCTACTTGCCCTGATATCGTATTTATCAATAGCACAGCCAGTTTACCTAACGATACTCACGGCACTTGTAATGAAGCCTTTAGTGCGGCCAAAGCGGGACAATCTACCTTTGCGGATAGATTACGACATCGACTTAAAGGCAGTGGAATTCGGGTTTTGGTGATTTATCCTGCTGATTTTGATAGTCCATCGCCACTTGTAAAAAAAGAGTGGGATGAGTGTAGAGGCGCTAATCATTCAGGCAACATGACGGCTCGAAATGTATTTAATAGCCTGAAGTTTGCCCTATCACAAGATAGGATTTGTTCAGTTGATAGCATCGTGCTCAGTAACAATAAATGATGCTCAGTCCGCGTACCTAAAACAACATGCTCTGCTTTGACTGCTACAAGAATTGGTAGCAGTCATATTTGGAGGGGCTTACCTGTATTGATGTAATTGCGTCAATATTGTCGCGAAACTCGGCCTTTGTGCCATATTCTCATTCATACACGCCTTAGCTACTTCACTTAAGTTAGCT
This sequence comes from Motilimonas sp. E26, assembly GCF_021278025.1. Taxonomy (GTDB): domain Bacteria; phylum Pseudomonadota; class Gammaproteobacteria; order Enterobacterales; family CBDFNC01; genus Motilimonas. Next base: position 4,528 of record NZ_JAIBHJ010000044.1, on the reverse strand, counting down.
TTAAGCTCAGGCTGACCAGTGGTCACTTGGCCTAGCAAATCATCCAACAAGCAACCAAAGGCGCGCACTTCAATGGCTTGCATTGCCTGTTGCTGCGCAGTGGTGAGTTTGTTTAAGTTAGTCGCTGCGCCAAAGTCGCCAAACAAAATATCGCTGTGCAGATTCATTAAAATATTGTGGGCGTAAATGTCGCCGTGGCTGACCCCTTGCTGATGCATATGCGCTAAGGTGTCGGCCATTTGTTGGGCAATGCTTAAAATCTGCTTGGGGCTAAATTGTGTTCCTTCCACAAAAGTGTCGCGGGTGCAGCTTTGCAAGGAAGGGGGTAAGCCAAGGTTGGTAAACTGTGGCGGGATCAGCTCCATCACCAGAGCGAGTTGATCGGCTTGATCAACTTGGCCTAGCACTTTTATCAGATTGGGATGTTCGCCAGTGGTTAGGCAGCAATTAAGCTCATCACTGGGATAGCCGTCACTGGTAATGCCGCCTTTGAACACTTTTACCGCTACTTCATTTATCTGCTCGCCCTGCGTGAGTTGAGCGCGATAGATAATTCCTGATGCCCCTTGCCCTAACACTTCGGCTAATTGGTACTGGCTCGGGTCGAGGGTTAACACAGCGCTATTTTCACTGTGTTCAACATGGCTAAATTCATTACCCGAAAACGCCAGCCATGCCAGTTTTGGTAAGTTTAACAACCAATCGGGCACTGTGCTTAAGCGGTTTGCAGATAAGCGCACTAACTCTAGATTGCGACAATCTTCCATCGACTCAGGCAGGCTGGTGAGTTGATTACCGGCAAGGGCTAATTTTTGTAGCCGATGTAACTCGCCCATGCGTGCGGGCAGCTGTTCAATTTGATTGTCGGTTAAAATCAACCAGCGCGTTTGCAATGGTAAAGATGCGGAAGATACTTGTTTGATTTGATTAGACTTAAAGCCAATCATTTCCAGTTGTGGGCATTGCCCTAACGACTCAGGTAAATGCTCGAAACGGTTGTTAGAGGCAAAGATGATTTTCAATTGGTGCAATTGATGCAAATCGTCAGGCAGCTCAGACAGTTGATTGTTAGAGATATCGAGAATTTCTAAACTGTCGGCTAAGGTAAAAATTTCACGCGGGAACTCGGTTAAGTCCTCGGCTAATTGCAGACGCTTGCAGCCCGCTAATTGACCTGATTTAAGTTGAGCTAAGGTATGCACTGGCGCTTCTCCCGAGTAAAAAGCGCCATGATAGCCCAGTTTTGGGTGAAACTGAAAACAGCATCTTTGGCAGAGGCGCAGGCTGTGGTCAGGGGGGCGCTGCCAGAGAAAAGTACTCAGACGAAGCGTGGTTAAGGCTCAATGCAGCAATTGACTTAACCCGAGTTCTGGAACAGCAAAATAGTCTGTTTTCCTTGCAAAAATGCGGTGAATAGACCCAAACAAAACCCTGTAAATAATTCTAAGCCAGAAGTTCTTAAGGTTGTTTGGGTATATATCCCTATACGCTTTGCATTTTCATCCCTGAAAACGAAATTTTGCAGTAAAACATACTTTATCCGCTCGTAATCAGCTTAGGCAAAACTAAGGTTATTTAGCCTCTCAACCCTGGTGGTAGAGCATCAAACTTTGGCACATCAACGGGGAATATAGCCCATGGTGGGGCGGATGATGCGTAGATTGACATCTTGGGATTGAACTTATTATTTTTCAATGAAGTTGCTGATACAGAGTAAAAATTGCCCGCAGTTACCTCAGCACACAAAGCTGTGCTACAAGTACCGCAGAACTTATAATTTACGTCTTTACCTGAATTACCAGCTCGCGTATAAGTTGAAGGTGCGCCTTTAGTAAATTTAAAATTATCTCTTGCCACCCAGAGCCCAAACCATTTATCCGATCCAGTGAGCGCTTGGCACTCCTTGCAATAGCAAAAAATAGAGTTAATCGGGTCGTTATAAAAGCAAAATTCAATGTCGCCGCAGCGACAGCTTCCAGTATGTATCTCCATGTGTAATCTCCGATTTGGTTGATATTTAACGACAATATCGTAATAAATATTTATTTCTAACTTCGTTACCAAAGGTGGCATTTCATCTTAGAGCGAGTTTTATATATGATAAAGAACATATATTGTCGTATTCAGATAAAGCCCAATGCCATATACAGAGACGCACAAAAACAAAACCCGAGAGAAAATTCTTGATAGCTCTTTCAGACTTTTTGCAATAAAAGGCTTTGAGGGCGTTACAATCGATGATTTGATGAGTAACTGCGGGCTTACTCGAGGCGGGTTTTATGCGCATTTCACGAGCAAAGCAGAACTTTACCGTGAGGCACTAAAATTTAGAGCCTGCAGCACGAAACTGGCCGGCCTTAAACCAGAGGGCACCACCAATAAACAGTGGTTGTCTTTGCTGTTAAATACATACCTGAGCTTGGAGCATGTGAGGGGAGAGCGCTCGTTGACTTGTCCATTAGCCTTCCTCGCCACAGATATCAACATGCAGGATAACGCAATAAAAGCAGCTTATGCCGATGTTTACTATGGAATGAATACAGCAATTATGGAGTACGCGAGTAGTTATTGTGACTGCGACGAACAAGATATTTTGTCAGTTACAGCAATGATGATTGGTGCTGTCGCCATAGCTAGAACGCTTCAGAGTCAAGATTCGATTGAGAGTTTACTCGAAGCGTGCAGACGAGAAGTAGGTGTGAAATTGGGTGGAATATAACGAGCCTGTAGAATTTATCTTAAAACAAATAAAAGCTGGGAAAAAGCTGGGACACCCACCAAAATAAATAGGCAATTTTATACCAAGCCACCACAACAATTGCTAAATCTTATTTACTGATTAGCGACTAGATCATCTGCTGATGCTTCGTTAATGACTAAAAAAGAATAGAGATGCTAAATGCTTAGCGGATTGATAAAAATCAAGCATGACTGCACCAGCTGATAGAAGCTGGGTAAATAGTGTGGTTATTATGAGGCGAGTTAGTATTATCCAACCCCACTCAGTCGATTACATGCAGTTTGTCCTCGTGTCCAGCAGTGGCCAGCTCTAATGCTATGCGCAGTCAGATGCTCCCAGCTGCTTGCGGCGCTGCCAAAACTTCGGCTAAAGTGACTGACCAGTTGCAGCCAGCTATCTTGCTCAATGCCCAGTTCGTGCAAAAGCTTTGGTTGATTGGCGGGAATGTAGTCACGCTTATCATCACGAATGGCGCGTCCTGTCCAGTCTACTAATTGCAGGTACTCTTCAAAATAGAATGAAATTTCATGGGGTTGGCGAGTGGAAAAGTGATGGATGTCCTGATATCTCCTCAATAGCATTAGAAGTAGATTAACGAAAAAGGCGAGATTCTATGAGCACTAATCTAGTAACAACTGAATGGTTAGAGAAAAACCTAAATCGCCAAGATTTAGTCGTCCTTGATGCGACAATGGGTAGTATTTCAGGCGATAACAGCGACCTCGATAATAGGGTTTATATTCCAACATCTCAGCATTTTAATATCAAACATGATTTCAGCAATAGCTGTTCAGACTTGCCATGTACACTGCCGACATATGATGTTTTTTGTCAAAAGGTTAGAAAGCTTGGAATTAGGAAAAATAGTCTAGTAGTCGTTTATGACGCCAAGGGCATCTATTCATCCCCTAGAGCTTGGTGGCTATTGACTCTGATGGGTCACACAAATGTCTTTGTACTGGATGGCGGTTTGCCCAAGTGGGTACAAGAAAATAGGCCGATTACGATATCAGCCTGTGAGTCGAAAAGTAATGTTAAATGGGAAGGGCATTTATTGAGTGAACTAGCAGTCGATAAAGACAAAGTTGCAATGGCACTTGGTGAGGCAAATATCGTTGATGCCAGAAGTCATGAGCGTTTTTTGGGGGCTGTACCAGAACCAAGAAGGGGCATTCGATCTGGTCATATTCCGTAACCTTTCACCAACCCCAGCTTGACTAATCCGATATCAACCCAAACACATCTGGGTATTCACCCTTTTTCATCACTGCGGTGACTATCGTTTCAATCATTTTGAGCGCATTTAAGCCCCGCTTCTTGCTCGTTTCTATCACTGATAGCAAGCGTGAACGGAACTTATCGCCACGATCTGAGTTTGTACCGTAGCAAATTTTACGCATGATAACGCTGCCGCGCAGGCACCGCTCGGCTTCATTGTTTGTCAGCGGCGTACCGCGAGAAGCCAAGAATACCCATAGGCCTGTTTCGTGTTTTAGAATGTACTGACATCGGCCTGCGTAGCGCTTAACTGGCACTTGTGTGCCTTTTTCTAGCCACGTTTTGATACTTTTTCGTAATCGTTGCATACGACGGAGCCAGCGCTCTTCACTCAGTTCGCCTTGTTCAAATCGATGCTGCGTTCTAAATAACGTGCCGAGCATTAGCACCAGCCTGGCGCCAACCCTAGCGGTTAACCCTGCGCCGGAATAGTGTAAGCGCTCAATTCTCCGCATTATTCCAAATTTAATCTAGGCCTTGATAATGACTCCGTCATTACTTATCGAGGTT
>NZ_JAIBHJ010000043.1 GCF_021278025.1 Motilimonas sp. E26 | reverse complement strand
GAAGTGAAACGCAGCAGCGCCGATGGTAGTGTGGGGTTTCCCCATGTGAGAGTAGGACACCGCCAAGCGCCAATTTAGCTCATAGTGAGCAGTAGAAGCCCGATTCGAAAGAGTCGGGCTTTTTTACGTCTGCAGAAAAATAATTCCCATCGTACAAGACACAAAAAAACCACTCGAAAGTGGCCTATTGTTTATCATGCTCAAAATAGTAGCTGGTTCGTACCCTTGGGTTGAGGTACTCATGCACCGAAGGCGGTAGGCTTTGTGGTTTAATGACCTTTTCGATGGTCAGCCCTGCTTCTTCGAGGTCGATAATTGGTGCTTCTGTTCTTGGCACTGCGGGATCAAATACCAACACCTTAGGAAATAGTAAACGGTCTGAAGCCATTAACATCAGTATTTTGATTAGCTAATTGGGCTTTATATGATGATTGCCAGCATTAGTAGAGATGGCTCTGACGCGTTCAGCAAGCTTGCTGGCTGCTTGGTGGGCAAGCCTACAGTGTTCAAACTGCAGGCCTTTATTGAATGTTAGTAGCGACTTCTCATCATTTTTGCGGAGCGTAAGAACAGAACTAGGCCTAAGGCAATAAAAAACATGCAGGTATACAAGGGGCCTCGATCAAAGGCATTCGGTAACGCTGTATTAGGATCTGATCTTAAATATACGATTTCTACCTGCTCACCTACTTTAGGAGGTACTAGGTAAGGCAATAAGTCCACTTGATATGTTTTACCATTAACTGCCGTAAACTCAACCTTAGGAATATTGTCCGTAAATTTTTCATTAGTGGCTTCGTCTACAAAGCTCACTTGGTTTACTTCGATAACATTAGCCATGATGACTTCACCGCCAAAGCTTAAGCGTGCGGTTTTGGCGGCAATAATGCCTGGTACTATGACCAGGAATAGCGACATTAGCATTAGTAACCTAGCGACGTTTGATTCACTACCATAGCCAGGTATAAAGCTTTTCATATCATCCATTTATAAATAACCTTCTTAGATTCGTCCAATAACAAGGGCGATGCCCACAGCAATGAAAATACCTATTGTTACAATAGGCAAGAAATTCCACTTAGTTAATCCACTAATCAGTAATGACTGCTGCGGCTTGTTAGGGTTATAAGCTATCTCTAACATCTCTTTTTCTGGAAAATTGGCCAGTAATTCATCACTTGCAACCATCAATTTCACGATCAAGTCTGCAGCTGTTATTTGACTGTTTTCATAATCAACACGTTCAACGTTATAGCGATATTTTATCAGGTCTCCGCTAAGTAACGAGCGACCTTCCCAGTACCCTGCTTTTTTAACCGCTAAGCTATTGTAAGTAATCATGGCCATTCGTTTAGGCCAACTTCGACTCTTAATAGCAATAAAAATATAGTAACAGATAGGGAGCAGGGCGAAGCAACCTATCGCAATGAATATCCAGCCTAAATATACCTTTTCCATAGTTTACCCATTGGTTAAAATTAAGATTATTGTACCCTATGATGGGGGCCTTTACAGGCAGATTAAACTGCTATATGAGTGTATGTTGTTAGTGATTATCATTGCGTCAATGCCCTCGCCAAGGATGTACTATGAATAAACTGTTATTTTGCTTTCTCTCTTTGTTTAGTACGCCGTTATGGGCCTTCTCCATGCAGCTTGAATTACTGTCCGATTGGTTTGAAGGAGAGTTCACAAATACCAATCAGGCAAATAAAAACTCTGCATTTGAGTCAGTGCAATTTTTGGTTCGACGATTCTGGCATACCCGAACCGATGGGGTTTGGTTTTATATAGAACAAATTAAAAACGAACGCGGGGTATTACCTTACCAACAACGTATTATGCAACTAATCGATCAACCAAATGGTCTGATAAGACTACATACCTATACAACACCTCAGCCTATTGATTTTACTGGGGCTTATTATCAGCCCCAGTTACTTGATAAGCTCACTTTGCAACAGTTAACAATGCAGCAAGGTTGCGATATTCTTTTCACTTATGAGAAAGAGTTAAAACAATTTGTGGGTGAAACAGAAAGTCATGAGTGCCATTTAAACTTTCGAGGATCAACCCATGTAAAAATTACTTATGCACTTTATTCCGATCAATTCTTTCAACAAGTAGCAGGGTATCAAGACAAAGAAAAGAAAGTATGGTCAACATCAGCACCGGGTTATCACTTTATCAAGAAAAAATAATCCGATAGCACGTTTTACTTAACATATTATGTAAGCTTAGTTTGGTTATATGCGATGAGTTCTTTATCGTAGTCAGTCATAATGAAAAGGAACGTATTGTGAAGAATTTCGACCAAATATTTAACGACAGCTATGAGCGGATTATTTATCGTGGTGATCAAGGTGATGCCTTCTTCAGCCTTTTTTATGAGTTATTTATCACATCTTCTCCGGCGGTCGCAGACATGTTCCTTGGTGTCGACTTAACGAAACAGAAGTTAATGTTACAGCGCTCTTTGTACTTAGCAATGGACTTCTCAAGTACAAGGATAGAAACCCAAGCAATAAAAAAATACGCAGATGTACATGGCCCGTTACAGCGGAACGTGCCTGCAGATATGTATGTATTGTGGCTAGATGCATTGATTAAAGCGGTTAAAGCTCATGACCCAAGGTTTAATGAAGATGTAGAGCTGGCATGGAAGTTAGTGTTAAGCCCTTTGATTTTATATTTGAGCGCTCACTCTCGTTAACTAATTATAAGTCCGCTAAGGAACAAGATTCATGTATAAGTTTTTATTATTATTTTTCACTATGATTGGCCCCGCGTTAGCATTGCCAGTGCCTGCAGATATTGCTTCCCAAGTTAGCCAGCGCGCCAACATGCTGGCATCAGCCACTTTGTTAGAAGACTATGAGCAAGTGATAGCCCTTAGCTATCCGGCGATGGTAAATAAAATTGGTGGGCCTAGTATGGCCGCTAAAATCGCTTATGAAGCCGTTCGCCTGCTTAATGAAGAAGGGGTTGTTATCTCAGATTTGACTATAGGAGAGCCTCTTGAATATTTTGTCGGAAAAGATAAGGAGCTGATTGTCCTGAGCACTCAGCTTGAACTAAAAAGTGAGCAAGGAAGAGTGAATACAGATAGCTATTTATTTGCAATCCGCGAAGCAGGGACTGACTGGATGTTTATTGACAGTAACGCCCTAAAGGATATCAAGGAACTAAAAGTCTATTTTCCAGGGCTGCCTGAAGATTTTAGCCTGCCGCAAAAGGCTGTTAAATTTACTCCCATTACAAAATGAAAAAATATCTTTATTACTGGTGCGCATTTATTTTAACTGTTGGCTTAGTGGTCGCTTTTTTAGATGTGGAGGTGCTCGCCTCACAACGCTTAAATCGTGCATTGGCACACCTAGAGTCTGCTGCGCAAGCAGAACAAATATCTGAAAAAAAATATCATTACGAACAAGCCTTAAGTGATATTTCAAAATTGAAACGTCAGTTTCCTGAATCGCAAGTGTACGCAGATTTAGAGCAAAGCTCGATGTTAGATGTGCGCCTACTACAAGCTAAATATAATCAGCTGGCATCTAAAGGGCAGCATTCCTCACAGCCTGATTATTTGTCCCAATCCCTTCATTTGATCCAGCAACAGGCTGAATATGAGCGCTTAGAATACTTGCTAAAATTGGCGTCAACGGTAAGAAAGCGAGGAAATGAACAGCAAAAAATGTCATTTTATTCCAGGCTGAAACAGTTAGTAGAAATTGAATCTAATGCGACATCTTTATGTCAAGCTTATGAAGTATTAGCTTGGCAGTCGTTAGTGGAAGAAAATCATCGTTGGTTAGAGCAAATAAGCTTATTACTCAGTGGTAATATTAACCATAAAATGCAGCAAAACTGCATGGCCGCATATTTTAATATCGCTAGTAGTACCAGTTATATTCCTGATTTAATGACCTTATCTGGTTTGTGGGAAATCAAACAAGACACCCTTTACGTAAACTACAGTGCTGCATTAGTGCGCCATGGTTTCTTTAATCTCGCTGAGATCCAGCAGCAAAAAATCAGCGACCCGAGTTTATTGGCTCAAGCTGAGTTGTTTCAACTTAAGGCTCAATGGCCTAGCTTAACCTTAGTACAATGGAAGGAGCAGGCACTGCTTGATGCTTCCGTGAATATAGCGAATATTGCAGCAACTGAGCAGAAAGAGCTACAAACAATGCGCCTCGCGGAATTTTTATTTCAGCAGCAGGAGTTGGTTTATGCTAGCAATCTACAACCGCAGATTAGACAACCTTTGAATAAGGTTTGGTATCGAGCCGTGGCTTTAAATGCCACAGACATAGCATCGCATCAAGAGCTGAATATAGAAGAAATAAGGGAGATAGTGGTCGCCTATCAACAAGCTGAGCGCACAGTTAAGCTGCAGTTAGGATTTCATGAGTTAATGGATATTTGGCTTAAAGAGCAAATGGCGATCAGTGAAAAGGGGGCTTTTCATGCCATAGGCGAATTATTGTTTCGTCATTATCTGACGCAACCTACTCGTCGTTTAGAGATAGTCGAGCTGTTGGAGGACTTGACTCAGTATCATTCAATTGAGCAGGTAAAGGGGTTGATTTTATTTTTACAACAATCTCCGGATGCTTCTGCCGTGATGCTCAGTTTAGGTAATGAAGAGACATTAGATGTACTTGAGCTAATTGTTCAACAACAGGATCCCGAGCTATTGCAACGTTGGCTATCACAGCCTTTCCCGCCTGCGAAGCAAATCGCCAACCTTAGCTGGTTAGCGAGCTGGCAGGCTAAAATTAAGAGTTAAGCTTGGCTCTTTTACTTTGCTTATGCTGGTGTAATCCATCAAAGCTGAAAATGATGAGGGCAGCCCAAATAAAAGCAAAGGTGATTAAGGTATCAAGGTTAAAGTGTTCTTCGTAAACAAAGACGGCGAGAATGAACATTAATGACGGCCCGATATATTGAAAGAAGCCTAAGGTTGAAAGCTTAAGCCGCTTTGCTGCTCCGGCAAAAAACAGTAACGGTATCGTGGTGATAGCACCTGCAGCGAACAATAATAGATTTAAGCTCAGCCCATTGTTAGTCAAATTTGAGCTACTTGAATTGGCGAATACAAACAAATAGATTAAGGCCACTGGCAGCAATACTAGAGTTTCAAGTAGTAGCCCAGTAATGGCATCAATCTGCAGTTGTTTTCTAATTAAACCATAGCAACCAAAACTAAAAGCCAGTACTAATGCTATCCAGGGTAGTGAGCCAAAGCTTATTAATTGTACCAATACGCCAATAATAGCTAAGGACACAGCGAGATACTGGTTTTTTCTGAGCCTTTCATTTAAGAAAACCATCCCAATTAAGACATTAACTAATGGGTTTATAAAATAACCTAAGCTAGCCTCAAGCATGCGGTCATGATTAACTGACCAGATAAATACAAACCAGTTAATGCCGATCAAAACTGAGCTGAGGGTTAAATAGAGCAAGGTTTTAGGTGTGCGCAGGGCCGTAATGAGGCGGCGCACATAACCAAACGAAACCACAATAATAAAAAGTAATAGGCAAGACCAAATGACACGGTGACTCAGTACTTCGTAAGCTGGAACAGGAGAAAGAGACTTAAAATATATTGGCGCGATTCCCCAAAAAGTGTAAGCAAATAGGGCAAAAAATACGCCTTTACGGGTTTCAGCAAGTGTTTCGTCGGTATGCATGAGTAAAAACCAGAATGAACGGCTGACTAGTTTATCAAGGGTGGAGGGCTTAAGCTATTTTTGCTTAAGCCCTAGCACAATAACGAAGGTTTTATTTGTCGATACGTACTATTTTGGCCCAATAAAAGCCATCAAACCCTGTTTCCGCTGGGCTGATGGTCTGCTCTTCGAGCAATAAAAAATTAGGGTTATTGGTTAGGAATTGCTTAACCTGTTCATTGTTTTCTTGCGGTAGAATAGAACATGTGGCGTAAATCATGATGCCGCTTACTTTTAGCAACTGACTATAGCGCTGTAAAATATCGGTTTGCAATTGAGTTAAGGTGTGTAAACGTTCAGCGGTATCGTGCCATTTAGCCATGGGTTTACGTTTTAAAACGCCGAGACCAGAGCAAGGAACATCAAGTAATACCCGATCAGCACTCAGCTTGCGGCGCTTGATAGTTTTACTGCTTTCAATTAGACGGGTCTCAATATTAAATGCGCCTGCGCGCTTAGCCCGCAGTTGTAACTTATCGAGTTTCCATTGTTCTATATCCATGGCAACTAAGCGGCCTTTACCGCGCATCATGGCTGCTAATTGTAGCGTTTTACCTCCAGTACCCGCACAAGTATCAAACACTGTCATGCCAGGCTTTACATCCAGAGCTTGTACCACACATTGGGAGCCGGCATCTTGTTGTTCAAACCAACCTTGCTGGTAAGCGTTGCTGTTAAACAGTGAGGATTGATCATTAATTTTTATTGCCGTGGCGACGTTTGTTACGGGCTCTGCTTTAATGCCTTGTGTTACTAAATCGTCCAATAACGCTTCACGTGTAGTTTTCAGCTCGTTAACCCGAATATAACGTTGCGGTCGTTCGGCAAGGGCTGCGCGCTCTTTGGGCCATTGTTCACCTAGTTGCGCAGTGCCTAAATTATCTAACCAAGTTGGACAGCCTTGCCATAGTAGTGGGGCAGTTTTGGCTTGAGTGAGTTTATTGTTAAATTCAGCGGTTGATAGTACCGCACTTTTATGGAGTAGAGGTTGTTCATAGCCTTGCAATAAATGCCAGGCTGCAATCAACTTTGCTCCATTTTCGTGGGCTTTTTCCAGCGGCACATTAGCAAGAAAACAAAATAAATTGAGTCGGCGTAATATATCGCCGGTCGATGTCGTGACTTGCGCTTTTTGTTTTGAGCTAAGAGATTGGCCAGCAAAAAACTTTGCATAGGCGCGATCTGTAGCCATGTGCTGAGTTAGCACCAGCTCAACCACGGACACGACTAATTCAGCTTGAAACACAGTTAATACCGACATAAACAACCTTCTACTCAATTGAAGCTAGGGATGATAGAAGGAGTACGTTTCTGGTGCAAGTGACTTCGATAAATGGCCTGCTATCGAACGGATCAGCCTAGGGCGAACGAATGAACGTACAGTATTTGAGCATGACTTTCAAACAAGTCACATTTTATTATACGAAACGCCGTGAAATCATCCTTGATGGCTTGACTGCCGTATCCCTGCGGATTAACCCAATCGACTTGGCGATGAATGTTTCAGAGCCCCGTAGCATTTTCAGTACTAAGCACTTCAACACAGGCATATAGGCCCTTTACTAGCGTAACAATACTCTTGAGTTTAAATCAGGGAAACATGGCGCGGCGCTCCCAAAGGGAAAACTTTACACGCGTTTATGCCGCGTGATTGATTTTTAAAAGGGGGAAAGCGATTACCTGAAATCAAGCATCTCCAAGCTGATTGGGTATAAAAGCATCGAGATCAAGAGCAGGTATCGTTATAATGAAGGTCTGTTTCCTATTGCTCGGTATGTTATGAAATTATTGTTTAGTCTTTTGTTTTTGCTCTTTATCAGTCCAGTAACATGGGCAAATATTTACTCTTTACCCGCAGATGGTGGGCGTTTAGTTGGGCAGCTTCAGACTCACACGGTGGCGAAAGGTGAAAACTTACATGAAATAGGTTTACTTTACGGTGTGGGATTACTGGAGTTAATGGATGCAAACCCAGCCGCGGACCCTTTTGTGCCAACTCCTGGTATGAGGCTGGTGATCCCAACGTTAATGCTACTGCCAGAGGTTGAGTACAAAGGTATTGTGATAAATTTACCTGAATTACGGTTATATTTTTTCCATCCTAACGGTAAAGAGGTGACCGTATTCCCAATTGGTATTGGCCGTATAGGTCGTGAAACTCCGGTGATGATGACTAAGGTGAGCAGTAAGCGTGCCAATCCAACGTGGACACCAACCGCTACAACAAGGGCAGAGTACGCGGCGAAAGGTGAGCCTTTACCAGCTGTTGTTCCTGCTGGACCTGAAAATCCGCTAGGTGAATATGCGATGCGCCTTGCATATGGTCATGGCGAATACTTGATCCACGGTACGAATAAAGATTTCGGTATTGGCATGCGTGTAAGTGCCGGCTGTATTCGTCTTGAGCCAGCCAATATTGAGTGGTTGTTTCATCAGGTGGAGCAAGGTGAACAAGTTCGAATTATTAATGAACCAATTAAGCAGTCAGTTGAACCTAATGGCGATGTCTTAATAGAGGTGCATTCGCCTTTATCTAAGTACGAAGGGCAGCCCGCACCAAAATTAACGATGACCGCAGATGTGATTAATTTTGTCGCCGAGCATAATGGTGAGCAAGCCGCTTTAGAGAGCATTTTCAAGACAATGAATGGCTTGCCTAACTTGGTTGGTCGAGCATGGGAAGAGGAAGCAGAGGAAGAGGTAGACTTTGAGCTGTAAGGCTTACTGCTTTTTTCATTCAACGGTCTACTTGGGTAGGCCGTTTTTTGTTGTATAAATGGATCTCCCTTAGGCAATAACAGGATGAGCTTAAGTAAACACTTATGGTAATAATATGCTAAAGGCTAGTTAGTTTGCCATTGATTGTGTTTGCACGTTTTTGTGTAAACGTTGTGAAGCACTGAGCTTAAAGTGGGTAATGATATTTGTACATTGCCGAGAAGGCTGATTAAGAAGGGAATATCAGCTAGCACCTGATGATGCTAGCTGTGTAACAACGTTATTACTTTCTGTAAGTAGTAGCGATGTTGTCAATACGGTCGTTAGCACGCATTGCTTCGCTGCTTGCATCCATTGCAGCTGCTTTTGCGTCATTTACATCGTTAGCAAGAGTCATTTGTTGATCTTTCAGTGAGCTAACTTCAGTAGTCAGTTGATCTACTTTGCTGCTTAATTCTGCAACATTTTTTTCTAGAGCAGTGTTAGAACAGCCAGCTAGAGTTAAAGTCATAGCAGCACCAGCAAGGATCATTAGATTACGTTTCATTATTTTTCTCCAAAATTAGGGTTAGCTTAAATTACAGCATACTCATTATGGCACACCTGATTTAAGTTATTGCAATAATTAATTAAATTTAGACATTGAGCAAGTTTTTTTTTGCTTTTCAGCACGTTTTTTTGAAAAAAAGATTGACTCCTATTTATATGACGCTGGACTTATTGGTCTAGTTACTTGTAAAGCTATTGAAATCATAGCGTTTTCACTGTTAAAAATGAGGGCTGTGATAGCGTTAATTATCGTTGAATATGGCCATATTTTTCGCTGGATTTACGTGGTGTTTACGGTTCAAATTTAGGCGCACATTGCTACAAAATTATTTCATCTCTCGCTCAGTTCCTTACTGAGCTTTGTTCAGTTTTATATCGCTTGATACGGTGCTTTTAAATTAAATCACAATATAGTCAAAGTTAGGGGGGCTTCAGGGTTTTTTATCAACGAAGGAATCAGGGTTAAGCCATGAAAGAGTGAATTTTAATTATCCCGCGCAACCCCATCTACGAAAAGTCTTGAAATCACCCTTGATGGTTCGCTGCAACCTCTAAGAGCTGACTTCGTCTAATAATTTATCATTTGAAAAATGTTCACGATTTCACCTGATCAAAGGAGCAGATAAAAAGCGCTCGTTATGTCTCCTCCAGCTTTTTGAGATCAGATTCAGGTTGAGTAATTTTTACCGGCTAACTAGCCCTGATCTAATTTTTTTAGTTTTTCTGCTTTCATTTATGGCTGTGGTGTGGATACTTTGCATCATATTTTTCTAAAATCGATCTGTCTGAGTGAGTTATGCAAGCAAATAATCAAAAATTAGGCTTAATGCTGAGTACCGCAGTAGGAGCAGTGTTAATTGCTCTTGGGTCTTTAATCATTTTTTATGTATTACCCAGCGCGTTAGCCATTATTTCAATGCCGGCTAAAGTGCCATTTATGAACGAAATGTTTAATTGGCTGATGGCAGGCTCGGAGCAATTATCTAATCAGGTTAATATAGAATTCTATCAAATCTTCCAAGCCTGTATCAAAGTCGTTGTAGTGGTGGTGTTTATCTACGCTTGTGTAAAGTTAGTTGCACTTGGTGCAATAATAATTAAAGAAGGTGTAGGCTTGATACGTGAAGCAATCAAAGCGCTTAGTCCTACTGATACCAAAGAATAAAATTAAGCCTCACAGCATCTGCTATAGCTACTTCTTCCAGCCCTCTATTGGGTTTTTAGCTTAAAGCTCGCACTCTTCACGCTAGCCAAGTAACATTAGCGCGGGGTAATATTTTGTTGCCCTTAGCTGAATTCTAAAATAGGAAAAGTAGTGCAAAAAGTTGACGTCATCATCATCGGCGCGGGTGCCGCGGGGCTAATGTGCGCCGCAACCGCTGGATATCGTGGTAAACAAGTGCTGGTGCTTGATAACGCCAAAAAAGCGGGCCGTAAAATCCTCATTAGTGGTGGTGGTAAGTGTAATTTTACCAACACTAAAGTTGAGCCAAGTAATTTCCTTTGCCAAAACCCACACTTTGTTAAATCTGCTTTAGCGCGCTACCCCTCAAGTCAATTTATTGAGTTAGTTGAACGCCATGGCGTGGCGTTTGAGCAGCGTAAACATGGACAACTGTTCGCGTTAAACTCAGCTAAAGATATTCTTGACGTGTTATTAACAGAGTGCGACTGGGCTGGGGTACAAATTCAGCTGAAAACTGAAATAACGAAAATTAACAAGTTCGATCAAGGTTTTCAGTTAGTCACCAGTGCTGGCGAGTATCAATGTAATTCCCTAGTTGTAGCGACTGGCGGTTTATCAATGCCGAAATTAGGCGCGACACCATTTGGTTATAAAATTGCAGAGCAGTTTGGTTTAAAAGTACTGCCAACCAGTGCTGGCTTAGTGCCTTTCACTTGGCACCAAGGCGATAAAACCCTATTTGAACCGTTATCGGGGATCAGTATGCCTGTGGCAGTCAGCTCGGTATCAGGAGTAGAATTTAAAGAAGATATGCTACTGACCCATAGAGGTTTATCTGGCCCAGTTATGCTACAAATATCGTCCTATTGGCGAGCGGGTGAGCCGATCTACATTAATCTTTTGCCGGAATTAGATGTTACTCTTGCATTAAATGAATTACGCGACCAACAACCCAAGTTAAGTTTAAAGAATGCCTTGAGCCGTTTCTTAGTTAAACGTTTTGCTGAGACATGGCTAACCCAGCAAAAATTTACCGACAGCCCGTTAAACCAAATAAACCACGGCGAATGGGCGCGGCTTTGCCAAACTTTAACACGATGGCCTCTGCTGATGAATGGCACCGAAGGTTATCGTACGGCTGAGGTGACCTTAGGCGGTGTTGACACTAATGAACTGTCATCAAAAGATATGTCAGCGAAAAAAGTGGCTGGATTGTATTTTATCGGCGAAGTGGTTGATGTCAGTGGTTGGCTAGGAGGATTCAATTTTCAATGGGCCTGGTCGTCTGGTGTCGCGTGTGGCTTGAGTGATACTTTATAATTACGATGCTTTGCTGCCCTGTCGTTGTTGGCAGAAAGCTAACTGGGGAGCTTCGTTGGTTTTTTAGTCAAATAAGCTACTGAGTATGAAATTAACCATACTTTAATCCCTCTTAAAAGTAAGGATAAATAGAGGTAGCTCAAATTATATTTTTCCAAGAATTGTTAATATTAACATCGGCAATAGTATTTGCCGATTTTTATTAATTTGTTCAAGGATGACTAAAATGAGTATGAAACTCAGTCTTATCGCTGCCTTGGTGATGGGCGTGTCTGCCCAAGCACAAGCTGCTACGCCAACAACTTGGCAGCCAGGTAAAACCAAGGTAAGCAATGGTGATTTGGTAATTTATCAAGACGCCTGTTATGTGGCAAAAAATAACCCTGGTTCATGGGAAACACCTTCGGCTTCTTCCACCTGGTTTTGGACCTCCGCAAGTTGTGGTGATGTTCAACCAACAATCGCGCCAACACCAAAGCCAACCCCTGTTATAACACTTGAGCCAACGGTACAACCTACGCCTGTTGTTACCCTAGAACCAACGCCTGCGCCAACTAGCGAGCCAAGCAATATTGTTCAGTGGGTGCCAGGCAAAACGACAGTGGCCAATGGCGACTTAGTCATGTTTAACCAAATTTGTTACGTGGCTAAAAATAACCCCGGCACTTGGGAAAGCCCACGTAGCGGAAGTTGGTTCTGGGATGAAGCAAGTTGTGGTGGTGTAACTCCAACTCCAACTCCAACGGCAGAGCCTACGCCTGAGATCACACCTACACCGACAACCGAGCCAGAGTTATGTGGTGACAACTGGGTATTTGGTTACCACTTTGCAGGTTGTGGACCACAGAATGAGCTTATTCTGTGTAGCAATGTTTTGGGTGTAAAAGCTTGTATTGAAACGCCAGAGGATAGCCAAGCTATTACCAATGCACAATCGGCATATGATGTTGAATTCTGGGCTGCTACTAAGTACAACTTACCATTACCGCCTAAGCCAACCGCTGAACCAACGCCTGAGCCAACACTTCAACCAACGATTGAACCTACGATTGAGCCATCTATTACACCTTCTATTGATCCTACTGAATTAACCGTCACTGAAGATGGTCAAGGTGGCTACTTGATCCCTCGTGCGCAATTAGAAGCGCGTGAAACCGCATTAACTTCATCTGCGCTATTTGATCTGGTTCGCGCCGATACGCAAACCTTAGATAATGCTGCTGTTGAAGCAGTGTTACCACTGCGCGCTGAAAACCCAGAAAACGTGCGCCGCGCCGAAGCTATTGTTAGTGCAGCAGACTGGGAATTCTTATTCCCCATTCGTCATGAAAACTACACTTATCAACGCTTCTTACAAGCCATCGCTAAGTTCCCAGCCTTCTGTCGCACCTATGAAGATGGTCGTAACTCAGACGATATTTGTAAGCGTTCATTGGTTACTATGTTTGCCCACTTTGTACAAGAAACAGGAGCGCACGCCCCAGGCTGGGAAGGTGCGAAAGGTAACCCTGAGTGGCGTCAAGGTTTGTACTACGTTCGTGAAATGTACAAATCAGAAACCGATACCACAGGTCCTTACAACAAATGTACTGGCTGGGCGGGTGAAAGATGGCCTTGTCAAAACAAGAGTTACTTCGGCCGTGGTGCTAAACAACTAAGCTGGAACTACAACTATGGGCCATTCTCTGAAGCCATGTTTGGCGACAAGATGGTACTACTGAAGAACCCTGAGTTAGTGGCTGACACTTGGTTAAACTTAGCGTCGGCAGTGTTCTTCTACGTTTACCCGCAACCACCTAAGCCAAGTATGCTGCACGTTATTGATGGCACTTGGCAGCCAAATGCGGCCGACAAAGCCAATGGTATTGAGCATGGTTTTGGTTCAACCATTCAAATCATCAACGGCGCCTTTGAATGTGGTAAGGGCTCAACGACTAACCAAGCAAAAGCGCGTATTGCTTACTACAAAGAAATTGCTAATTACTTAAGCCTAGACATTACAGGTGAGAAGCTTGATTGTGCTGATATGAAAGCCTTTGATACTAATGGCTCTGGTGCATTAGAAGTGTATTGGGATAAAGATTGGGGTTGGGATGCTAACACGCCAGGCAATCATAGCTTTAAGTGTAAGCTTGCTGGTTACCAAACCGCCTACAGTGCTTGGGGTAAAGGTGACTATGAAATCTGTGTTGAAGATATCTTCAACGTACAAGCAACAGATGAGTTTGGTGAGGTGATTCCAGAAGGCAAATAAGCTTGCTAAATCTATCAATAAATTAAGCCACCTTCGGGTGGCTTTTTTATGTATTATGCCGCTAGGCTTAAACAAAACGGCGGCTAATTAGGGATGAGCTGTCTTAACATTTCTTTTGCAGTGATCACGCCCATGCACACATCCACACTGCCGGTAACAATAATAATATCTTGACTGTGCTCGAGTAACCATTGGCTACATTGTTCTATCGGTGAAGTGGTCATCATTGTTTTTGGGCTCTTCTCCATGATTTGATGTGCCCGCTTATTTAAGGTAACCGCATCGCGGTGTTGCTCGCTTTTAGTGTTTATATAGGGACTTAGCGCCTGAAATAAAGCCGCTCGAGTCACGATGCCTTGGCACTGACTGTTTTCGATCACGACAAGGTGATCAACAGGATGCTGAGCAAAGAGCTGTTTAACCTTTCTCAACCTATCGTCTAGGCTAATGGCAATAAAATCCTTTTCCATCACATCGGCCGCGGTCAGCTCTGCGTGACAATAAACATGAGGTGTTAAATGGACAAAAGTATTTTCCGATTCCAATTGGAGAGTGTCCGCTAAGTTTCTTGGTTTACTAAATAAGTAACCCTGAAGCATGTCCACTTTTACCCTTGATAATATGTTTAACTGTTGAACGGACTCCACTCCTTCCACAATAACCTTGCCACCTATTTTGTGTGTAAGGGCAGATAACATTTCGATCATGGCTAGTTCGCAGCTGTTTTCCTTAAGATTATCAACAAATAGTTTGTCAATTTTAACAATACTCACTGGTAGATTAAGTAAATAGGAAAAAGATGAGTAGCCGGTACCGAAATCATCGATCGCAATTTTTACTCCTATCTTACTTAATTTATTTATCCATTGTTTTTGCCGAGTAAGATCTTGAAAAAAAGCGGATTCAGTGAGTTCTAATGTGACATTATTTAAGTCGGCGCCAGAGTAAGAGAGGATTTGTAGTGTTTCTTCTAAGCAGCTTTGGCTGACGAGATCATTGTGCAAAGAGCGATTAATAGACATTTCTAAGTTTGGATTGTTGAAATGGCGCTGCAACTTGGGCAAATCTTGTAAAGCTTGGCGTGCCACCGTGGCATCAATTCGATCGATCCAAAGGTTTTTCTCCGCAATTTGAATTAATTCTTGGGTTGAGTATTCCATCCCCGTGTCTAGGTGGGTTCGAAATAAGGCTTCAAACTTCACAACCTTGAGATCTGGCAAAGTGATAATAGGCTGATAAAACACTTCGATTCGCTCAGCCTGCAGGGCGTTATCGAGTAACTTAGTTAACACTGTAACGCGTTCAAAGCGGTGGCTTAAGCGGCGATCAAAATAATAGAGTGTCGAGCTAAGTTGCTGCTGATTAGCAATTAAAGACTGGATAGCATGAGCTAAAAGTTGTTTT
This sequence comes from Motilimonas sp. E26, assembly GCF_021278025.1. Classification (GTDB taxonomy): domain Bacteria; phylum Pseudomonadota; class Gammaproteobacteria; order Enterobacterales; family CBDFNC01; genus Motilimonas. Next base: position 2,891 of record NZ_JAIBHJ010000043.1, on the reverse strand, counting down.
GGGCTGGTGGCATCTAAGGCTAGCACTGAGCAACCTACTGTCATCACCGGAGCAAGTTTTAAGGCATCATCTTTACGTGTGCCCACTAAGCGACGAATAATAGACCAGAGGGTTGTGTTGATGATGTCGACCTTTTTTTCACTGCACCAACACAAGCCGTACAGCGATGGATTTATTTGCCCAAGAAAACCATTAAAAGCCATCGAGTCAAATCGCTGTGAGATTAACCAAGCTTTCATATCGTCGCTAATTGAAGTGCTCATATTGGCATTAAAGGCGATACAAACAATTGTTTGATTACTTGGTAGACTTTGATAAAGACGCTCAAGTTCGGCACTGAATGCCTCTTTATCTGGCAATCGAATATGAGGCTCAATCGCTTGTTGGTTTGATAAGGCCGCTAATGAAACATCAAGCTTACGTGTGGTGGTGGCATATACCTTCATATTGTTAGCAAGCATGATGCGTTTGATTAAAGCGTGGTGCGCATAACTGTTGCCATGTTTCGTTTGTGCTAGTAACTCTCCTTCCCAGTAGCCATGCTGATTAACTGCATCCCAAAGCTTGCTGTAAAAATCGCTATCGTATCGCGAACTCTTAATTACGCCAGCATGGGTGCCGAGTAGCTCCATTTCCGTAAATTCAGTTTCCCGACAAAATTCCTTATTAACCATCAATATATGATGGTTAATATCAGCGACCATCAAGCCATTTTTTGTTTCATTAAAAAGTGTTTTGAGTAAAGTAGTTTCTTGTTCGTGACTGAGGTAACACTGAAGTAATTTTAAGTGGCCATGAAGGTTCGCGGCGCCTGCTTCTCCTTTTTCTATGCTGCATTCGGCCAAGTAGCGCTGCTTATCAATACTGAAAATAAGGTGTAGCTGTGTGGCTAAGCCTTGTTCACAAGCTGTCTTAATGGCTTGTTTTAATAAGTGGGTCTGACTTTTGTCGCACAAAGCCAAAAATTGACTAAGAGAAACATTATTTGAGGTCAGTTTAAGTTGTTTGGCAAGGACTATAGAGCAAGAAAAAAGCTGTTTTTGGAGTTGAATAGACCAAGACTCTGCTGCCTCTTCCCTCATAGAATGAAAAAGTGAACTATCTATGACTGTCGCCATAGGAAAACCTCGCAATGAAGAATAATAATGAGCGTTTTAGCTCGGTGAGGGCATGATGTGAATGCAATCAGAAAAAATACCTAGGGTCTGTTGATCATTTCTACTGCGTTAGCGCCTTTTCGCGTCACTATGCCACAAAGGTGCTGGCTATAACGATTGTTTTGTATAAATGCCCAACCAATAGTTGCAAAAACCAGCACCAAAAATCAACTGACCCTAGCTAACTATAGCTATGTTTTAGCGGGTTATTTCGATTACTGCAAACTTCCTAATTGAGGCGTAATGTAAAGTGAGAGTTAAAGCAAATATCCAGAAGTAATGGGTAAAAAAAACATCACGATTAGGTATTCCTTACTAGACTAAATCAATATGGGCTCAACTGACTGGTTAAATGATAAGGATGGCTTTTATGTCGATTTCTACAATGCGTTTAGCAGTAGGGGCCTTCATCGCACTATTGGTAGGTATTGCTTTACTTAATTTGCTTCCAGCTGCTTTGGCCTTGATAGTCGCAATAATTATTAGTACGGCGTCGGGTGTTTTGGCACTGCAGGCTTCTCGAACTAAGACAGAAGAAAATAAGCAAGAATATCATCACACTGAATCTCAAACGTTGCAATTACAACAGCGTCTTTTGCAAGATATTGCCGACACTTTAACGGAATGCAAGCGTGGTGTGGATGATGTTAATAGTACACAATCTGATGCCGTTGAAACCCTCACAACAGCCTTTACTCAGCTGAAAGAGCTTGCCGAATTGCAAAGTGAGCGTGTGATGCACTTATTGGCATCAGAAGTTGACGAAAGTGGTGATTCTTGGATGGCGGTTTTTGCCAATGAAACCAGTGCGACCTTGGAGCAGTTTGTTGAAACCACTGTCAATATGTCCGCAGCATCGATGAATTTAGTGGAAAAAGTCGACAAAATTAATCGCTCAGTACCTGATGTAATTAAAGCGATGCAAGACATAGACCAAATAGCCTCTCAAACAAATTTACTGGCGCTAAACGCAGCTATAGAGGCTGCGCGGGCAGGTGAGGCTGGTCGAGGTTTTGCAGTCGTGGCAGATGAAGTTCGGTCTTTATCAACTCGCTCGGCAGGGTTTAGTAATCAAATTCAGCAAAAACTGAAAAACATGGCTGACCAAATTGAAGCGTTAACTCACGATATCGGCGAAGTCGCTTCTCAGGATGTTACCTATGTGATGGAAGCGAAAAAAAATGTACATAATGCCATTGAGTTACTTATGACCAATGCATCGCGCAACAAAGGTCACGCTACGGCGCTAGAAGAGCATAACAAGTTACTACAGCAATCTTTATATGATGCGATGCGAGGTCTGCAATTTGGTGATATCAATTCACAGCACCTCAGTTTTACAGCCTCACAACTAAGTGCCATTAATACTCAGTTACATGAATTAATGGAGCCTGAAAACTTAACGGATGCAGGAAAGTTACAGCGGATTATTGATGGTCTGGTGAAGTTCAAAGCTGAAAAATCTAACCCTGTATCAGCTAACTCAATGGATAGCGGCGATGTTAACTTTTTCTAATCAATCTGTGTAAATGAAAAGGAACGTATATGGAAAAACATTGTATTCGACTACCGAGTAAATTTGATTTTCATCATCACAGAGTCTTTAACCAAGATTTGGAAGTACTACTCGCACATACCGATTTGAAGGAAATTGAGCTGTAAGCGCTCAATACTCCGCAGGCTTGATTGTTAGGCGATCACTTGTTCTTGCGGATATTCCACGGTAGCAGTGCT
>NZ_JAIBHJ010000042.1 GCF_021278025.1 Motilimonas sp. E26 | reverse complement strand
CCACAAAAGCGCTGCCTTGTATAAATACCCAACAATTCGCTGCAAAAACAATCACGAAAGATCAACAGACCCTAGTGCTAATAAATAATCATTCACTGCCATCTTGACGACTTAATTGAGAAGTCTCGTGCCAAAATTGAATTATTTTATGATTGAGTATTGTCATGATAGCGCTATCTTTTTTGTTTTTATTTTTAATTTAAACAACGTCTTACATTCTTTATTGGCGTTTTTGACGTGAATTTTTAACGTTTTTGACGTTTGTTTTCGGTTGCTTAACGTAATTTACGCAAAGTTTTGTGGTTTTTTTAGGCAGAAATTTGTTATCTTTGCCGTGCAGTCTTTTGAAGCGTTATTTTATTAGCTGTTGTGAATTTAGTGGTTGTAAGATGATTGCACCTCATCTTACATAAATTACCCACAGCAAGGATCGCAGTGGTAGCCCTACCAAGGGTAGATAAACGTGGATATTTACAAAGAGCCATTTCCTTTCCTTTGTAATGGTTTGTTAGTAGGGAGCTAGTTTAGCTCCCTTTTTTTTGCTCTGAAATTTGGCTAGACAGCCTAGTTGGTAGTGGCTTATCAGGCGTATTCCTCGCCTGTTACTATTTAATCACGGCAGATAAGCATGCTTTAGTAGGTGTCGCGCAGGTGGGTACAGGATAGAGAGGCCACTATCTCTGCTCGACTGAGCGCTTGTTCTGATTGAAAAAATATCTCTTTTGGCTGGTTGGGCAATAGGGTTAGGCTATTATCACTGAACTTTCCAGGTAATGCTGAGCTTAACTGCACAAAGAAAGCAGGGTAATCTGCTGTTAGCGTTAGGATAAAGCCATTGTCCATCTCACTCACGCACCATTCTACCTTGGCTTGCTCAAGCTCGCAGGCTTTCCACGGTACATTAATATAATCATTTTCAAGTACAATTTGGTGATTACTTGCCTCTGTTAATTTAACGTGCCAAAAATGTTGATTGTCTTCTTCATTTGGTAGCGAGTGAATAACCACACTTTGATCTTTTGGGCTGACAACGTCTAACTCAACTGTTTCTATTACGTCACCTGCAAAGTTGTATTTAACCAGTTCTCCATGGTATTTGGTATCGCTATCAAGATCGCTTATCAGCATCACATTCAACAGTTTCCCTTTTGGCACAAAGGTAACAAGGTTTGGTGCAAAAAAGCGCTTAGCGTGATAATGCAACTGCTTCCATTGGCCGGTATATTCAATACTGGACCAAGATGCTACCGGCCAAACATCATTAAGTTGCCAGTATAATATGCCCATACAAACAGGCTTGGTTGAACGCCAATATTCAGATGCCGTTTTAATAGCTAACGCTTGCTGCACTTGGCTTAAGTAGAGGAAATTCTCAAATCCTTGCGGGAATCGAAACAGGCGGGTAAACATTTCAATAATTTTAGAGTTGCCACCATTGTTGCGTTGGTGCCACTCCATCACTGGTGAAGTAATGTTCCATTGCGACTCTTCAGCATAAGTTTTTACCGTGCTAATTGAAGGAAATGACTGGTAACCAAACTCTGAACAGAATCGAGGGTTTACCTCACGATAAGCAGAGAACGATTTACCACTGTGCCATACGTCCCAAAAATGCATGTCACCCTTATTATCATCGTGCCATGCATCACCAAAATCTAACTCACCATTACAAGGGGAGCTTGGCCAAAAACGACGGCTCGGATCAAGCTGCTCGACCTTATGATCTAACGCTCGGTTTAATCGATCGTAGTTGACTGTATATTTCTGGCGGTTTTCTCGTGATTCGGGATACCAGCCAATTGAACCTATGACCTCGTTATCACCGCACCATAAAGCAATACAGCTATGGTGTTGAAGGCGCTTGAGTTGGTGGTTTAGTTCTCCCTCAACATCGGCAATAAATTCAGGTGTTGATGGATACTGGGCACACGCAAACATTAAATCTTGCCAAACCAATAAACCTTTTTGGTCGCACAGTTGATAAAAGGTATCAGATTCATAAATACCTCCACCCCAGACCCGGAGCATGTTCATATTAGCGGCGACGGCATCACTTAGTAATTGATCAACCTTTTCCACAGTGGCCTTACTAGGCATTGCATCAGCTGGGATCCAGTTGGCTCCCTTGCAAACAATATTTCGTCCATTCACTCTAAATAGCATACTTGAGCCTATTTCATCGGGCTCAGTTATCAGCTCTAATTCTCGTAAGCCAATTTGTTGCTGGATAATTTGATTAGCAACGGTGACAGTTAAATCATAAAGGGGCTGTTCGCCGTACCCTGCAGGCCACCAACGTTGCGGATCAGTAATAACAACATCGAATTTTATCGTGTGTAATCCTTCGTTTACCGTTACCGTTTTCTCAACCTGTTGCTCGCCTAATTGCAAAATAAACGTATGCGTGTCTTCACGATAAGCAAAATACTCAACATTAATGGATAATTGGCAACTATCTTCAGTGAAAACTTGCGTGTTCTCAACATAGCGCAAACTGATATTGTCGATGGGTTTAATCAGTGGTTTTTCGTATAAGCCTGCAACCAATAAACAAATACCCCAGTCCCAACCGGCATGACACTGGGCTTTACGCACTGTGTTCATGTGTGGAACTTGATTATTACCCACAGCCCAAGGCACTGGAAAAGGGAGTTTTTCAGCTCGCTCTGCTGCGATGTCTGCAACAGGGTGGAACAAGATCTCTATTTCATTTTCACCTAAGGTAACCACAGGCTTGATATTGATAATATGACGTTGGAACTGATTACTGGCTTGATAAATTACTTGTTGATTTATCGACACCGTGGCAATGGTATCGAGGGACTCAAGCCATAATTCAAGAGCAGCTTGGTTAAGCTCTGATTCCGAGATAAAAAACGAACGTTTAATTTGCCAAGGTGTCTGTGCCACCCATTGCACTTGGCTCTCATTTTTACTGACATATGGATCTGGGATCTCGTTAGCTAGCAACAAAGCACTGTGTATATCGCCTGGAATGCCTATGTCACATGAAATGTTACGTGAAGAGTCGGAAGATAAGCACCAAGTGCCTGCAAGAGTGATGTTACGTTTCATTCAGCCAGCCTTTCTAAATTACTGATTCATGATATGAACATATCAGAATTGATGGTTTATTCTGGATTCAGTGTCATATTTTCACTGTTGTAATGCAAATTAATGAAAACAAGGGTAATGATAGGGGTTTACCCTCAGTTTTAAGTGGTATTTGTTTTAGCTGTAAAACGTCGCGTTAGGAGGGGAGTGTATCGCGTGTTAAGGAATCGCTAAATTGCCCCACAATTAAGCAGGGCAACAAAGCTTAGTTTGCGTTACAGTGCTTTAAAGCAGTGTGCTGCAGCAGCGATGGTTTTGTCTAAATCTTCTTGGCTATGGGCTAACGATAAAAATCCGGCCTCATAAGCGGAAGGGGCAAGGTAAACCCCTTGTTCTAACATTAAATGGTAGAACGTCTTAAAGCGCTCGATATCACATTGCGTGACTTGCTCATAACGGGTGATTTTTTCCTCGGCAGTAAAGAAAAAGCCAAACATACCGCCAACGTAATTAATTGCTAATGGAATGCCTGCTTCATCTGCAGCTTGTTTAAGCCCTTTGGCTAAGTATTCTGTTTTTTCACTTAAACGCTGATACACACCTGGTTCACACAAAGCATTTAATGCCGCTAAACCTGCACTCATTGCTACAGGGTTACCCGATAACGTACCCGCTTGGTAAACAGGGCCCGTTGGCGCGATGTGATCCATTACCACTTTTTTGCCGCCAAAAGCGCCAACTGGCATACCGCCACCGATTACTTTGCCAAGTGTTGTCAGATCAGGGACAACATTATAATGGGCTTGTGCGCCGCCAAGGGCAACGCGAAAGCCAGTCATTACTTCATCAATGATCAGTAAGGCGCCCGTGTTGTCACAGATAGCACGCAGGCCAGATAAAAAGTCAGCATTCGGTGGAATACAGTTCATATTGCCAGCAACAGGCTCAACAATAATACAGGCAATGTCATCACCGTACTGGTCGAATAATGCTTCAACAGAAGCGAGGTCGTTAAAGCTAGCGGTTAAAGTATGCTTGGCAAAGTCAGCAGGAATGCCTGGCGAACTTGGTTGGCCCAAGGTTAATGCGCCAGAGCCTGCTTTAACTAATAATGAATCAGCATGGCCATGGTAACAGCCTTCAAATTTCACGATTTTATCGCGACCTGTGTAGCCACGAGCTAGACGAATAGCACTCATAGTCGCTTCGGTACCAGAGCTTACCATGCGCACTTGTTCCATCGATGGTACCAGTTGGCGTACTTTTTCGGCCATTTCTACTTCGATCGCGGTTGGCGCGCCAAAACTTAACCCGTTTTCTACTGCTGCGAGCACAGCCTGTTTAATACGGTCATCATTATGGCCAAGTACCATAGGTCCCCAAGAGCCAACGTAATCTATGTAGTCTTTGCCATCTACATCATATATATAGGCACCATTGGCTTTATCGATAAACAAAGGAGAGCCACCAACACCGTTAAATGCACGTACAGGTGAGTTTACGCCGCCCGGGATGACCGTTTTTGCTTGTTCAAATAATTGAGATGACTGGCTCATGTTAGTCCTTGTGACTTCTTCAGAAAATGGTGGGCAATATATCAAAAAAACAAGTTACCTTGCACTGCCGTTGACAATTTATACCATTTCGCAGAGATAAATTTTACAGCGCAAAAAACGGGCTTTTGGTAACATGCTCACGTAATTGGACAAAAAACAAGCGTAAAGGGCTCGTTGGACATTTTATATATAAGCACCTTGAAGTCGTTCGGGTATAAATAAGTGCCATAGACCGAAGAAAATTATAAAAGCACTATAAAATTAAAGAGGTTATCAGCTTGAAAAAGTTAATTCGTTATACTTGGTGGGTGATGTTAGTTGGATTAGGACTCAGTGTTGGCTTCTTAACAGGACAAAAAGGCTATCAAGACACCACCGCCATTATTGAACCTCTACAGTTGAATATCGCGGCGCTCAATGAAAAAAACAATGAGCTTTCTAGTCAGTTAGCGGTCAAAAATACTGCGTTGGAAACTGAGCAAGTCGCATTAGCTGCTATTACACAAAATCTAACGCAAAGCCAAAATGAAATTTTTGAATTACGTAAAGAGCTGGCTTTTTACCAAAAGGTACTATCGCCTGAACTGATGGTGGGGGGGGTGGCAATTGATTCATTGAACTTCTACGCCAATGAAAACCAAGTGTTACGCTATCGTTTGGTCTTAGTGCAATTGGCTAAAGAAAGAGGCGTGATTAAAGGCTCTTCGACGTTTGAAATCAATGGTGTTAATCAACAACAAGAAACCGTGACATTGCCCTTGGCGGAACTATCCCTTAATAAAACGGCTGATATTCCGTTAGACTTTACTTACTTTCAAGTGATTGAGGGAGAAATCCAGCTACCTGAAGGCATGACAGTGGCAAATGTAAAGCTCACCATTAATCTAGATAGTGATAACAGAGGCAAAGCACAATCTTGGTCAGCTGATTATCTGTGGTCTGAAGTGTATGTGCCACTTCCGGATCCTGTCGTGCTCCCTACAGCTGATTTAACGGTGACCACGATGCCAGAAGTCGCCGCTGAACCGAGTATTAGCCCAAGTATGGAATCCAGTACAGAGCCGAGCGGCAAGCCAACCAATGCGCCAAAGGCTGAAGTAAGCGCAGAGCCACAAAAAGACGCAATGACTACAACCGATCCGACTTAGTGATGGAATGATTTTTTGGACATTTTATTAGCGGCTGTCGATGAATACTTGAACTGTTTACTCAGGTATTAGATAATCGAAGTCAGATAGTGAGCTCAGAGGTTACAGATGTCGACAGATGTTGAAACAGCATTACCCATATATTTTAGTGATGCCGCAGCAAAAAAGGTCAAAGTACTGGCTGCAGAAGAAGAAAACCCAAATTTAAATTTGCGTGTTTATGTAACTGGCGGTGGTTGTTCAGGATTCTCTTATGGCTTTACCTTTGATGAAAAGGTGAACGAAGGTGATACCGTTGTCAGTAACGATGGCGTTTCTATGGTAGTAGATTCTATGAGTTTACAGTACCTAGTGGGCGGTACCGTTGATTACACTGAAGGTCTAGAGGGATCGCGCTTTTTAGTCGACAACCCTAATGCTTCGTCAACTTGTGGTTGTGGTTCAAGCTTCAGTATCTAACCAATCATAACGCTGTTACAAACCACCTTCCTAGGTGGTTTTTTTATGCCTGTAATTTTGTATTGGCATAGCCAAGCTTTTTCCCGCTTTATTTTTTCCGCTTTATATTGTGCAAGTTTTATTTTTTTTATTAGATTCCTTTGATTTTAATTTGCTGAGTTGTATTATTCTATTTCATTGTTTTAGCTAGTTATGAGTTCATCAGCCAGTGCTTAATTTATGTTATTCACACTTTCGGTCAGATTGGCAGCCAGCGAATGCAATACCCTATGAAACAGCACAGGGTTAGCCCGCAAAATGTTAAGCACTAACTTTGTGCTTTTGTTTGATGGTTAACACATACAACGGATTAAACGTGACGAAACGTCATTTATCAGTTTTAAGGAGAAACCATGCTTGGCTTTGCTGCTTTTTCAAATTGGCTTGCAACCAGACCCTATATTATTGCGTTAGTATTAACCTTGCTACTATTTGGCTGGATGTGGTCCGGTCATGCTGCTCAAGAAGAGGCAAAGCACCCGGCCAAAGCTGAGGAAGCTGAAGTGGTCTTACCTAAGGTTCGTATCGCTCGTTTTGTGTCGCAAGATGTGGTGAAAGATTTAACGCTATACGGTCGCAGCGAACCAAACCGACAAGCGATGCTCAGTGCCGAAGTCAGTGGTAAGGTAGTTGAAGTATTTGCAAAACGTGGTGCATTAGTTAAGCAAGGCGAGCCAATTGTACGTCTTGAAATAAATGATCGAAAAGAGCAGTTAGCACGTGCTAAAGCATTACTTAAGCAACGGGAAATAGAATATAACGGTGCTAAAAAACTGAATGTGCAGGGTTTTCAGGGTAAAGCTCGATTAGCCGAAGCGGAAGCGGCATTGGTTGATGCGCGCGTTTCGGTTACGAGTTTAACCTTGCAAATTGAAAAAACAACAATCAAAGCGCCCTTTACCGGAATTTTAAATACGCGTCTTGTGGAAGTAGGGGACTTTTTAGGTATTGGCGACCCCATTGCCGAAGTATCCGATATTGACCCTATTATTGTGGTTGGTGATGTCACTGAAAAGGATATTTCTCGAATTCATCTCGGCCAAGAAGCATACAGCCGCTTAGTTAATTACGATAATGTAGCGGGTAAAATTAGTTATATTTCGTCAGTTTCTAACCCTGCCACTAACACTTTTCGCATTGAAGTGGCCATTGATAATCCCGACTTAACTTATCTTGCCGGTTTAAGTGCTGAGCTGAGTATTCCACTTGAGAAAGCGTCCGGTATTAAAGTGACGCCAGCGGTGTTAGCTTTAAATGATCATGGCGATCTCGGGGTTAAAACAGTGGTCGATGAACACGTTGTATTTACCCCCATTAAAATTATCAAAGCAGAGCCTGATGGTGTTTGGTTATCCGGCTTCTCTGGTCCAGTAGATGTCATTACCGTTGGCCAAGGTTTTGTCAATCCAGGTGATAAAGTCATCGCTGTAACGGCGGAGGCTGAACGTGGTTAATATGATAGATGCGGCCCTGAGCCGTGCGCGAACCGTGGTGATGATGCTGCTATTGCTGTTGATAGCAGGCTCGGTCACCTACAACAACATTCCCAAAGAGTCTAACCCAGACATTCAAATTCCCTTTCTCTATGTGTCAGTTCATCACGAAGGGATTTCGCCTGAAGATGCGGAACGTTTACTGTTACGCCCCTTAGAGCAAGAGCTTAAAGGTATTGAGGGGATCAAAGAAATGACCTCAATCGCTTTAGCTAGCCATGGCTCTGTCACCATGGAATTTAATGTTGGTATCGACGTAAAAGAAGCATTAGCTGATGTTAGGGAAAAAGTAAGTTTAGCCAAAGCCAAGTTACCGGATGGCACCGATGAGCCAACGATTCATGAAGTAACGTTTGCCAGTATGAATCCGGCGTTGACTGTGCTTGTTTCGGGCTCGGCGCCAGAGCGTGCGCTAGTGGGACTTAGCCGGGACTTACAAGATAAAATTGAAAGCATGCGTGAAGTGCTAGAGGTTAAATTACAAGGCGATCGTGAAGACATGATGGAAATTATTGTCGATCCCTTGTTACTTGAAAGTTACAACCTAGACACCAGTGATATTTATCAACTTATTTCACGTAATAACCAAATTGTTGCCGCGGGAGACATGGATAACGGGCAGGGGCGCTTTCCGATAAAAGTCCCTTCTGTTTTTAGCAACCTACAAGATATTTACAGATTGCCCATAAAAGTGGATGGCGATACAGTGGTCACCTTTGCCGATGTGGCCAGTATTCGTCGTACCTTTAAAGATCCTGAATCTTTTGCCCGAGTGAATGGCAAAACCACCTTAGCATTAGAAGTGGTTAAACGCCCTGGTGAAAACATGATTTCCACTGTAGAAAAGGTGCGAGCCTTAGTCGCAGAAGAAAGCAAGCAATGGCCATCGAATATTAAGGCTGACTTTGCTGGCGACCAATCCAAAGACGTGAAAAACATGCTTGGCGAGCTGCAAGCCAATGTCAGCTCCGCGATTATCTTGGTGGTCATTGTCATTGTCGCTATTTTAGGTGTACGCAGTGCTGCGTTAGTGGGGATATCAATTCCGGGATCGTTTTTAACTGGTATTTTAATCCTCGCCATTTTTGGTATGACCATTAACATTGTAGTGATGTTTTCCTTGATCATGGCTGTTGGCATGCTGGTGGACGGGGCCATCGTTGTGACAGAATACGCCGATCGTGAAATGTCGGAAGGCATTCCCAAGCAGCAAGCCTATCGTTTAGCCGCCAAGCGCATGGCATGGCCTATCACCGCGTCTACCGCAACCACCCTTGCTGCCTTTGCTCCGTTGCTATTTTGGCCGGGGATCATGGGCGAGTTCATGAAGTATTTACCGCTTACCTTGATCTGCACGTTATTAGCGTCATTGCTAATGGCACTGGTGTTTGTTCCTGCACTTGGCGGTATTTTTGGTAAAGCTCGTCCGGTATCAGAGAAAAATAAGCAAGCGTTACTGCAGGCCGAAACGGGTGATATTTTAACCCTACCGGGATTTACTGGGGTGTATGTTCGCCTACTTAATCGCGCGATAAAATACCCCTTTATGGCCCTAGTCACGGCCTTGGTGACAGCGGTCATTGTTATTTTCCTTTATGGCAATTCTCAATTAGGAGTAACGTTTTTCCCTGATATGGAGCCTCCCGGTTTTAACATCAAGGTTCGCTCGTATGGCGATCTTTCCATCTATGAAAAAGATACCTTAATGGCTGAAGTAGAAGGCAGAATTCTCGGTATTGAGGACATCGACACCTTAGTGGTTAAAACGGGCAGTGGCGGTAATAACGAAGATGATCTTATCGGAACTATTCGAGTTAATTTACTGGATTGGCAACTGCGGCGACCGGCTGATGAAGTCATCGCCGACATTCAGCAGCGCACTGACAATCTTGCTGGTATCACCATGGTGATAAAAAAAGATGAAGGCGGTCCACCATCAGAGAAAGATGTTTCTATTGAAATTAACTCGCGTTTTGCCGAGCTATTAGAGCCTGCCTCTAAGCTGATGCGTGAAAAAATGGTCAACTCGGGTTACTTCGTTAATATCGAAGATAACGGCGATAAACCCGGCATTGAATTTCAGCTAAACGTAAACCGAGCCGATGCCGCACGCTATAGCGCAGATGCAGCGTTAGTCGGCAGCTCTGTACAATTTATTACCTCAGGCTTGAAGCTCGGCGAGTATCGCCCTGATGATGTTGACGATGAGTTGGACATTCGAGTACGTTTTCCTGAGGACAAGCGCAGTCTTGCTCGCCTTGATGAACTCAGAATAAAAACGCCGCAAGGACAAGTCCCGATTACTAACTTTGTAGAATTAAGCCCGGCTCATAAACAGGCGACAATCCATAAAGTGGATGGTAAAAAATCGATCACCATAGGTGCCGATTTAGCCGGAGATTATCAGCTACATGATATTGTTCCTGCGATAGAAGCCGAGCTGGCAAAAATGGACATCGATCCGAGGTTAAGCATTAAAATACGTGGTCAAAATGAGGATGAAGCGGAGTCATCGGCGTTTTTGAGTCAGGCATTTGTTGTTGCTCTATTTGTTATGGCGATTATTTTGGTCACTCAGTTTAATTCTTTTTACCAAGCTGGCCTGATTTTAAGTGCGGTATTGTTCTCAACGGTGGGGGTGTTTTTTGCCCTTTATATCACGCAAAAACCTTTTGGCATTGTCATGTCGGGGATAGGCGTGATTGCCTTGGCTGGGATCGTGGTTAACAACAATATTGTATTGATCGACACTTTCAACTTTCTGCGTGCCAAGGGCATGAACATTAGAGAAGCTATTTTGCGCACTGGAGCGCAGCGTTTACGGCCTGTAATGATGACCACAGTGACAACCGTATTGGGGTTACTGCCAATGGTGTTAGAAACGAATGTTGATATTGTTAATCGAGTCGTGGAGTTTGGCGCGCCAAGTACCCAAATGTGGTCACAGCTGGCGACAGCCATTGCTGGTGGCTTAGCATTTGCAACCATACTTACGTTAGTGCTTACTCCTTGTTTGTTGAAATTGGGCGCGAATGTGTCAAGTTTTTTTCATCGCCGTAAAACCAATAGGGTTGAGGCTAATTTGGTGAGTGAAAGCTAACTGGCAAGCACGAGCCACTAAGGTTTAACTGGTGGCGTTTGCAAAGCGATGCTTAGGCATCGCTTTTTTTTCGTGAAAAGATAATATTTTGTGAATGCTTAGGGTAAAATCGCGCCAATTTCCTACTAAAACACCACAAAGCCATGTTAGCCCAATTTGTATATTTTTCAGATTTACTCGGTTCTATCGTTTTTGCTATTTCCGGCGTACTGGTCGCAGGAAGGCTGAAAATGGATCCCATTGGCGTAGTTGTCCTTGCCTCTGTAACCGCTATTGGTGGCGGTACTATTCGCGATATGGCCATTGGCGCGACCCCAGTATTTTGGATCAATGATACTATCTACCTATACGTGATTTTTGCCACGGCCTTTATTAGTATGCTAACTGCCCGTAAGGCACATCGCCTGCCAAGCTTTTTATTGCCAGTACTTGATGCCTTCGGTTTAGCCCTGTTTACCGTGATTGGCGCTGAAAAAGCCCTATCTTATGAACTGCCGGCTGTTGTTGCTGTTGTTATGGGTGTGATCACCGGTGTGGCGGGCGGCATGATCCGCGATGTATTAGCGGGGCAAATACCATTTGTATTACAAAAAGAAATTTACGCCACGGCGTCCATTTTAGGGGGAGTACTTTACACTGTTAGCTTATACCTAGGATTGGATGATGGCTGGGCACTGGGCATCGCAATGGCTGGTACCTTAAGCCTTCGCTTGGCAGCACTGCGTTGGCATTTATCTCTACCTGTATTTAACTTACGCCGCTAAGCAAAAAGATGAAAATATTAATACGCAGCCTGAAACGTTACGGTTATTATTCATTACTTGCCTGCCTAATGCTGACGTTCAAGGTACAGGGGAATGAGTCGGACAAATTAACCCGAGAGCAATTGGCACAGCATTATATGCAGCTGTTGCTGGCGGGCGACTACCAACACATCGCTCAGTATCTCAATGATAACTCAACATTAGAAGATCGCACCGCGAGTAAAACCTATAAAGGTAAATCAAATATTCTTGAGTTCTGGCAATTAAGTACTCAAGGCATGACGAGCTACCATTTTGAACAGCAACGCTTCTATGTTGCTAAAAAATTGGCTGTGTTTATTGGCGTGTACCATTATCAAGGTGAAGGCAGTTTATACGGTTTTCCAGGTCAGCAGATTGAATTTAGCATCCCGGCGGTGACAGTTCTCACTATCGATGTTGATGAGCAGCGAGTCACCTTGCACCAAGATTTTTTCGATTACGCCAGTTTAGCCCCTAAAATCCAGCTGTGATTTATAAAACTGAGAGCTGAAACGGACGCCTTACGTAGCTAATCAAGCCATCAATAGATAAAATCGTAGCGCCTTATCTGGAATAAATTTGGTATAACTCTGGTTTTAGTCTGATTTAGTGTGGTTTAAATGTCATTTAGTGCCTTTTTTAAGAAAAAACATCTACTTCTTAGTTTGTCTTTATTTGCATTGCTGTTTTTAATTCTGCGCATACCAGTGCAAAGTGCCAGTGTAGAAAACGTTGCCATGGCCTCAACCACGACCAGTGTGTTATCCCATCAAGATTTAAATGAGTTGCTTGAGCCCGGCGAGCAAAAATATGTCATAGGTGAGAAGTACCCGCTTCCTTTGGTGCTAGAGCCAGACACGGTAAAAAAAGCAAATCCAACTATCTCTACGACTAAATCGCCCTCTACGGATCTGCTTACAGAGACCATCACCGTGGAGCAAGGTGATAGTTTAGCCGTTATTTTTCAGCGCGCAGGCTTAAGTGCCAAAACATTGTTTCGTATTGATAATCTAGGTGGTGACGCACACAAACTACGTCGCATTCACCCCGGTGAAAAAATAGAGTTCACTCTTACTTCTGAAGGGAAATTTCACCGCTTACGTTACCCTTATAACAGCACTGAAACCTTAGTGGTTAATAAAGAGACTAAAGGCTTTAGTGCTAATATTGAAACCTTAACCCTCGAAGCGCGCACCGAATTTATCCGCGCCGACATTGTCTCTAGCTTCTGGAACGCAGGCATGAACAGTGGCCTTGAAGTAGGGGTTATTATGGATCTTGCTAATATTTTTGGCTGGGATGTAGACTTTGCCTTGGATATTAGACAGGGAGATAGCTTTGCAGTGCTTTATGAGCGTCTTTACCATGAAGGTGAGTTTGTAAAAACAGGCAAAATACTTGCGGCTGAATTTATTAACCAAGGTGAGGTGTTTCAAGCCGTGCGCAGTGAAGATGGCAGTTTTTACACCCCTGACGGTAAAGCCATGCGCAAAGCCTTTTTACGTGCGCCAGTAAACTTTAAATACATTAGTTCTAGCTTTAACCCGAAACGTCGCCACCCAGTTACAGGTAAAATTCGCGCCCATCGCGGCATTGATTACGCTGCCCGTACTGGTACTCCAGTTGTATCAGCAGGTGACGGCAAGGTAATCACCTCTGGTTACAACAAATTTAATGGTAACTATGTGGTGATCAAGCATAGCTCAAGCTACATCACTAAATACCTGCATTTAAATAAGCGTTTTGTTAAGCAAAACCAGCGCGTTAAACAAGGTGATAAAATTGGCACTGTCGGTGCAACAGGGCGGGTTACCGGGGCGCATTTACATTATGAATTTTTGGTTAACGGTGTACACACTAACCCCAAAACGGTGAAACTCCCGCAAGCTGAATCATTATCAGGCCAAGCCAGAGATGAGTTTATCGCTTATTCAACGCCTTACATCTCGGCATTGAACACGCAAAACCGCCTAATGCTCGCCAATAACTAAGTCTTCTGTATCCGTTTCATGGCGGTTAAACTGCCATGAAACGCCTTTCTAGTTAACCTATAAATATCCCTCGCTTGCGTAAAATTTCCCCGCTATAATCCGCCGCCGGCAATTGGCTGGTCACTTTCTTGGAGCTACACATCTTGGGTAAACTGATACTCAAACCTCGCCGTTACCTGCACTTGGTATGGCTCGCTTTATTGCTAAACGCCTGCGCCGCCCCACTGCTGTTAATGACCCCTCAAGGTCAGTTAATGTGGGCACTAATGAAACCGTTAGTAGGGTTAGACCCTAATGACGTTAACTTGTTAGAGCAACCCCTGATTAAAAACCGGATGGAGCCATTACTGGGCGAGCACTACCAGACCGCGGTAAGCCTGCTTAAAACGGCTGACGAAATTCAGCAGCAAGGGCCGCTGTATTATGTAATTTCCAACCATACTCCCGTTCCAGAGTTAGCGGAAAAAGCGGGTTTGGTATGGAATGCTGACACCAACCAAATGGCAGTGATGTTGCTAACAGGTGGCTCACCGCAAGTGTTTGCCGAGCAATTGCTCAATCAGCAGATGGAAGAAATTGTGCCGATATGGCCAACAGAATTATTGCAATACACCGATCCAAAAATACTGCAGCAAAAGGCCGCAGAGCAGTTAATTAAGCGTCAGCAAGATGCCGAAGCCGAATTAATTAAACAGGCACAAGCACAAATTCATGCGGGAGGGAAATTAGTTACCGAGCAAGTTTTGCCGCTAGAATTTAACGAGCTACCCTTAGAAGAGTTACTTGAGGCGCAAAGTGCAATGCCAGAGTAACAGGCCCATTTTCTAGCCGCCTTAATTAATCTCCAGTCTGGTTAAGGGTATTACCAATGGATATCGTATGAATGGGTAGCAAAATGTCGTTTTCAGGGATGAAAACGCGGATCGTATAGAGATATATTCATCGCGTTTTTAAGGATTATTCATGCGACATGACTTATCCAAAGCTCATGTTAATTAACAAATAGGCGGCGTCACTCGCGACTTATTCCACGTTTAGTTTGATGAAAACTCAAGCAAAACTGATTATCATAGTGGCCAATAATCAAGCTTCTAATAGTAGGAATGAAAATGGATATTCAACGTATTAACCCAGATGTGCGCTGGTCCGACGTGACTGTATTTAACGGCATTGCCCATTTTGTTGAAGTGCCAGAAGGTGACTTATCGGCAGGTATTTCCGCACAAGTGCAACAAGTGCTGGCGCAAGCTGAAGAAAGGCTAGCGAGCATTAATAGCGACAAAACCCGCATACTATCAGTGACTATTTACATTACGGATTTTGCTAACCTAGCAGCGTTAAATGAAATTTGGGACGCTTGGTTTCCAGCTGGCACCGCGCCAAGTCGTGCCTGTGTTAAAGCCGAACTGGCCGACCCTAACTATTTAGTCGAAATGGCGTTTGTGGCTGCCGCCAAATAGCCGAACATAGCGTGAAAACCTCTTTTAATCTGTGCCATAACCAGTATGAAAAAGTCAGTAAAACTATCTACACTTAAAACTACGTGTTAACGGTTTATGTGCTACCAACTGCTTATCGTCAATGAAAGAGGTGTATATGTTAGGTGAAAATCATTCACTCCGAGCTGAATTTCCAGAACATTTGTCAACCATTAGTGATTTGATTGCCAGCGACGAAAACTTTGCTGAGCAGGTCAAAAAGTACGACTCCCTTGATAAAGAAATTCGAGTGCTCGAACTTAATGGCGCCCCCATTGGTGACCAAGCCATGAACCAACTTAAACTGGATCGTACCGAGCTGAAAGATTGGCTGTTTCTGCAGCTAAACAAAGCCTAATGAAACACATGAGAGCCAGAGTGGCTCTCTTTTTTATCGTAAAGGGTCGCAGGGATCTGTCTCTATCCCCTTAGTGTTTTTACCCTTACAACGACGCTTTTATTACAAACATGTTATTCATTTAGACAGCAGGTTTAAACAAAGCTGAAGCTCGTTGAGTTAAATGAAATGGAGCTTAAGGAGCGCTGATGACCCCGAACCCTGTCGACTTAATGACGTTAGTCGTATATCAAGTTTGGTATGTGTTGCCCATCCTCATTTTTATCTTAGTGCTAAAAAGCCGCTGGTTTAAAGGCCGGTTGGGGGAGTTTATTGTTAACCGCATGTTAGCCACTTTGCCCAAAGCCCATTACACCCTCGTTAAGGATGTAACATTAGCGACGGTCGATGGCAGCACGCAAATTGATCATATATTAGTTTCGTCATTTGGTGTGTTTGTTATTGAAACTAAAAACATCACAGGTTGGATCTTTGGCTCAGCCAAGCAGCGCCAGTGGACTCAGCAAATTTATCGCCACAAAAAACAGTTTCAAAACCCACTACATCAAAACTACAAACACCTTAAAACTTTGCAAGCCATACTCAATCTGCCTGATCATGCTATCCACTCGCTGGTGATTTTTATTGGCAATAGTCAATTTAAAACCCCGATGCCAGCTAACGTTACCTATGCTCGCGGCGGTTTACGTTATATAAAATCTTTTTCCGATAGAGTTCTTACACAAGCTCAAGTAAGGGATATTGTCGCGTTAATTAGCACTCATCAACTTAGCAAAGGGCTTAAAACCAATCACGCCCACAACCAGCATGTTAATAGCCTCAAAGCAAAGCCTCAGGTGAGTAAGCAGTCTGTTACTAACCAGCCATGTCCTAAGTGTGGCTCGCCGATGTTGATCAGAAAGGCCAAGCGCGGCAACCAAATAGGTAATCAGTTTTGGGGTTGTAGCCAGTTTCCAACATGTCGCAGTACCTTAAAGTATTAAGCCTAAGTTAGCGCTGTGGTTTACTTGGTACTTGTGTCTCTCTTTGTATGGAAATAGACCCGTTTAGCGCTAATGGCGTGCTTACACCTTTATATTTAGTGTTGGTTTGTTGTTCATGCCAGATGTTTTTGTCGTATAACATTATTCCCCGCCGTTTTGTCGGAAAATAACATGGCTTAAATCAAACACCTTGTAATGTGTTGTTTACAATATAAAAAATCAATGGGATTATTCAGGCCATGTTATAGACGCCGTTTTGGGGTGTTTAATCACCCCATTTTGGGATCTAAGAAGCTGTTAAGCCATAAATAAGGACGTATTTCAAATAATGTATGCAGTTATAATATATGGATTTCCATTAACTTTATTAGGGTTTGAATGGGGATTGCGGACGATGCTAACCGTTGATTCCACTGGTTTCGCTGGACCAACTCTTGCGGCTGCGGGTTTATCATTTTTAATGCCGTTGATTAAACCTAAGCAAAAAACAATACCTGGCCATGAAGACGTTATTGCCATGTCAAGAACTGAAGCAGCCTTCATGCCGTTTCTATGGTTATTTGTACTGGCTTTCCTTTTTTGTTGGACTTGGTCCTGTTATATGTCTTTAAAGTTTCCACTGGATAAGACTTTAGGTTTCGATAGTCATATGGTGATTGGTGGCGTGCTGTATAGCACCAGCTTAATATTGACCGGTATTAAGGAGAAGGTGTAATGGAAGAGCTACTAACTTTACTAGCCGCTGGTTCATTGATTCCCGCCATTTCGTTTTTGGTAAAAAAACTTATCATAGATAAAGCGTTCGAAGTTATGGAGGGCGAAATTTCAATAAAAGATAAAAATGGAAAAGAACTTAAGTTTATAGCCAGATCAAATATATCCAACGAAGATGTTAAAATAATCTTTGAGGAAGAATTGAATTTTGAGGCAGAGGTAAGGAAAAATATTAATAAATTTATTAATGTTCACAACAAGATTAATTTTGAATTATCCGATGGTAAATATATTGATTTTCTTCTTTCTTATGACGATAAAAAAATTGGTATTGAAGCGAAATCAAATGCCAGTAGATTTAAGGCAAAGTGGATTTCAGACTATTTCAAAGAAAGCAGCGAAATAGATGAATTAATAATGATTTTAGATTCAAAAATCCCAGAAAGTTTTCTTAAGGAGGTTGCTAATCTTGATAGCAGTAAAAAGGTTAAGTTTATATCCTCACCAAGAGGAAAAGGGCTGGCAAAGTCAATAAGTAATGTCTTAGAGGCTGACTTAGGGCTTAACAAAGCATTGCATCGGACAAGCCGCTGAATGCGGCGTTAAGAGCATGAGTTAATAATGAGACAACCTTTTTCTATAAATGCATTTCTTTACCGTGTTGAAGAAGGGAGTATTCGATTCCTTTTGCTGAAACGAGTTCAACGTTCAGAGTTTAGTCTGCCTGCTTTCTGGCAAGGCGTTACTGGCGGCATGGAAGAAGGCGAAACGTTTGAAGAAGCAGCTGCTAGAGAAGTATTTGAAGAAACTGGTTATAAGCCAAATTTGATTGAGGCTGTAGGTTTCGAGTACTCATTTCTCATTAAGGATGAATGGCGCGATTCTTACGGTTCAGAGCCGACCGAAATAATAGAAAAAGTATACTGTGCCAAAGTTGAAGGTGAACCACAGTTATCAGCTGAACACAGCGAATATAAATGGGTTTCAGAATCTGAAGCTAAAGAGTTGATGCACTTCAATACCAATAAGCTGGCACTTGAAGCAGTAAATAAATGGCTTAGCTCTTAACAAGCCAAGGTTGATCATGCCCGCCAAAACCGCTCCGCGGCGGGCATCGGACTCACTATCGTTCGCCGCAACTTAGGAGAGTTAGAATTCACTCGTAATTTTACAATACCATGCAAAGGATATGTTTGTGCTTACTGAAAATCAGCAAAATAAATATGAAGAGTTTTATGAATCTACTCATGAGAATGAGTTTCTAGATTCAAAGACAGAGGTTCTTGTTGGGCTGGCTGCGTCAATCGCTATGAATTGCAAACCTTGTACAAGTTACTATTTACATCAGGCAAAAAAAGTAAACATTGTAAAAGGTGAAATATCTGAAGTAATCGCAAAAGTTATGGCTGTTTCGGCTGGTCAAAAAAGATTACAAACAAGTGCGGTTTTAAAGGAACATAAAATTGATCTTGATAGCTTCACTTAATATTCCATAAAGGCATTCAAATGTAACAAAAACAGTGATTTAAGTTTATTTTCGCTACACGTTATAACCCGCTTTTTTAGTCCAATTATTGCGGCGCTGGTGGCTCCTATCATAATTTAAGCATCGCTGTTTGATGGGTCACCCGTATGTATTCGTAGATTGCCCACTCTATATCCGGGCTACTTCTTCGGTGCTCCCGCCGCCTTAGCACCTCTTTTGCGGTAACTATTCACCAGGAGCAGCTTGACACCCCAAAATTTTTTTCGTGACCACTCTCACTCGATCTTAAATATCCCTTGAGCGATCCTTTTCTGGTGTCATTCTTATCCGA
>NZ_JAIBHJ010000041.1 GCF_021278025.1 Motilimonas sp. E26 | reverse complement strand
AAGTGCGGATGCAGATTACGCTGTCGGCTGTGGGTGTGCAGCACCGAGGTAAAGCCGAGCTCGCCTTGGTTTTGTTTCGCCGCGAAGTCTTTAAGGATTTGGGCGCTTACTTTAAACATCAGCGGATACAGATGACGCGGGTGTGAGGCGGCTAAGGGGCGCAGTTCATAAGGCAAGGTGAAGGTGACCATAAAGTAAGTGGTGGGCAGTAGCTTGCTTTGTTGTCGCCATAACCAGTTGGACGCGGTGCGCTGTTGGCACTGCGGACAAAACCGATGGCCACACGATAACGGCGTCACTTCCTGATGCGGGCAGTGGCGACATTGCCACTTTGAGCTGCCTTGTTGCTGGGTTTGGCATCGTAATAAAGCATGATAAAACGCCAGCTCAAGATAATCTTCATTCCAGCAGAAAAAGACGAAACAATTGAGTCAAAACAAGAACTCAACTATGGTTTGGTGCATCATAAAAATATATTTAAAAACGAGTAATTCTACAGGTTCGTTGAGGCTGTAGAATTACTCGATTTTAACAAGAACAAGCGTGACTTAAGGGTTGTAAATGCCTTAGCAAGGTCGTTTTAATGGCTTAGAATACGATACAGAGACTCAAAAAATCACTAAACTTTACTCAAACAGAATTCTACAGGCTCGTTACAGCTCTGGTCAGATCCACACTTCAAAATTTAATTACTACGCTATTTACGTACAGCTTGCCATCCATACGTTACTTGCGTACACTTTGCTTATGAAAAGTGTATTTGTTGAATCAACCATATTTGAAAAGTACCGAAATGATTACCTCAGTGACGAGGAGTTTCGATTGTTCCAAGCTGAACTTATGTCGAACCCGAAGCAAGGTGACGTAATTCAAGGTACTGGTGGTTTGCGGAAGATTCGAGTAGCAAGTAAAGGTAAGGGAAAGCGTGGTGGTTTACGTGTTATCTATTACTTCCTCGATGAAAAGCGTCGCTTCTATTTGCTGACTATTTACGGCAAAAATGAAATGGCAGACTTGACCGCAGATCAAAAGAAACAGTTAAAAGCTTTTATGGAGGCGTGGTGCAATGAGCAATCGTGATCTATTTGCAGAGCTAAATTCTGCACTTGTTGAAGCTAAGGAGCATTCAGAGGGCAAAGTGACTCTGAAAACTCATCAAGTTAATGACATCAGTGAGCTAGATATCTCACCTGATGAAATTGTTAGTATTCGTGAGCAGTTTAATATGTCTCGTGGTGTATTTGCTCGTTTACTGCATACATCATCACGTACATTGGAAAACTGGGAGCAGGGGCGGAGCGCACCAAATGGGCAAGCGGTAACCCTTTTAAAATTGGTTCAGCGTTATCCTGAAACTTTGTCGCATATCGCTGAGCTATAACAGATAAGAATAGGTGTCGCGAAGCCGACACCCCATATTCAATTGTTGGACAACGCTCGGATTATCCCCGGAGCCTCGCCGATCTCGCGTTCTGCCTTATTAAGTAAATTGCTGCATTGAGCCTTAACCGCGCTTCGCCTGAGTACCTTTCTCAAGACGAGCGGGAGGGATGTAAGGGGCGATCATAATGTAAACGCTTGCCTTATCAGTTTGTTACGGCTTGCCTGTGTGTTATTTCTTTATTCGTATTCCTCTTGTTGTCGCCCTAGGGTCTGTTGATCTTTCGTGATTGTTTTTGCAGCGAATTGTTGGGTATTTATACAAAACAATCGTTGTAGGCAGCGCTTTTGTGGTGTAGCTAGCTACACGAAAAGGCGATAACGCAGTAGAAATACCCAACAAACGCTGTCCTACGGATTCGGCTAAAAGCGTTTTGCCCATCGTTGAGCAGTATTTACTTAGAATGCTAAGCTACACACTGCTCGCCTTGCTCAAAACGCTTTTATCTCGAACAAAAATTAACCAGCAAAGATCAACAGACCCTAGGCGTGATGAATGCCATTATCCTTATTGCGTCCTTGCGGGGATGATTATCTCGGTCGGCTGATGCCAATGCAGCGCATGCTGTGTTGGCAGCAAGGGCAAGTTCGCGTTGCCGTGTAAAAAACCGTAATCCCGAGTGCGTTGTTTCCAGTGTTTGGTTTGCTCATCGCGATAGCGGAAGGTGGCGTTATCCTTGGTGATGTTCATGATGCTTTATCGGACAGCACGCCGCGATATAAGGTACAGTTATGTGCTGCACAGTTTGTATAAATGGCTGAATAGGCGCAGTGGTAGGTGAAGTTATAACTATAGTAATTTCAATAAGGTGATGATGTATTGCGCCATAGAGAAACCAAGAGTGAGTAAGCGATTTATTCACGTAGATTGGTACTAGGCGCGTGTTGATTTACACGCGTGAATATATAACTGAAGAGTGCAAAAGCTCGATGCGGTCTTGTGTTTTAAAATAAGCGCACGTCCGGATCTGTGTGGGGGCGGCCCAGTAATGGGTTGCTCTACCACGATTATTTTTCTGGAGTCTAGTATGTTGCATCAAATTGAAAAGTGGATTGATCAGACGAACGTTGAGTACCAAGAACAAAGGATTTCTTGCTCTAAATTCTTTGATGAATTCAAAGGTTTTTATCCTTTAGAGTTCCTACAACAATCATATTTTGTGATTGTCGATACAATCCCCAAGCCTAACTTTCCTGAGTTACGCCAAATGGGGTTGGGTGACTTTATAGATATGGAAGTTCACGGAATTACGTACAAAAACACCTATTATGTTCTTGCGCAGCTTGCATCGGATTTGCGCTTACATTTTCACGAACTTGTCCATGTTGCACAATGGGGGCATTTAGGTGCAATAGCATTTATGGAACGCTACATAACAGAAATTCAAACTTCGGGATATCACGAAGCACCTTTAGAGAAAATGGCATACGATTTTGATGCTTATTTTACGAGAGGTGGCGAGAAAGTAGATGTTCTTAATTATGTAGCACAAAAAATATAATAAGGCATTTAAATCTAACAAAAAAACAGTGTTTTATGTTTAGATTTGCTGCACGCTTTAACCCACTTTTTTGTCCGTTTAATGCGGCGTTAGGGCCTCAGAGCACTCAACCTCGCCAACCTACAAGTCGTTCTCTATTGACTTGTTAGGACAATTGTCCTAAATTTGGAAATAGGACAGTTGTCCTACATTGTTTACAGTTGTCAGGAGTCGCTCAGGTGGCCAATAAGCTAACAAGAAATCGCATTGTCGATACGGCAGATCAACTGTTCTATGAGCAGGGGTTTGAGCACACATCTTTCGCTCAAATTGCGGAAACTCTAGGCATTTCCCGAGGAAATTTCTATTATCACTTCAAGACCAAGGACGAAATTTTGGATGCCGTAATCAGTCATCGCCTTGTTCGCACGAACTCAATGCTCGATAACTGGGAGCTAGAGGGCGATACGCCAGTTGATCGTATCCACAGTTTTATCAATATTCTGGTAATGAATCGGGCCAAAATTAAGCGTTACGGTTGTCCGGTAGGGACGCTTTGTACTGAACTTGCCAAGCTGGATCATCCCGCAAGAAACCACGCAAACGAGTTGTTTACGCTATTCAGAACTTGGTTGCGCCGACAATTCGAGCAACTTGGCCGTTCTGATGACGCCGATGAGTTGGCAATGCATCTGCTCGCATTCAGTCAAGGAGTAGCGACACTTTCTAGTGCATTCCAAGATGAGAAGTTCATTCACAATGAGGTAAACCGTCTCGGCGACTGGTTGGCTTCTTTTGCAAATACAATTAACAATCAATCAGAGGTGCTTTAATGTTTGTCGTTCTTTTGCGGTTTTCAGAAAATAAAGATCAGGCCAGTGATTTTATGGAAGGTCACAATCAATGGATCAGGCGAGGGTTTGAGGATAAGGTTTTCTTGGTAGTTGGTAGTCTTCAACCCGGTCTTGGAGGCTCTGTTATTGCTCATGGTGAGTCAAGGGAAGCTCTTGAGAGCCGCGTCAATCAAGACCCATTTGTGGCCGAGAATGTCGTTACGGCAGAAATACTTGAAATCGAGCCAAAGAAAGCAGATGAGCGTCTGGGCTTTCTTCTGGCCAAGTGAGGGGGACGATGAACTCTACTGTTCAAGGCCCTGATGGAGAATTGCGTTGCAGCTGGTGTTCGGCTGCTCCTGAGTTCTTTGAATACCACGATAATGAGTGGGGCTATCCAGTTGATGGCGATATCAGGCTGTTTGAAAAACTGTGCCTCGAAAGCTTTCAATCTGGTCTGAGCTGGCGAACGATTCTCGCTAAACGAGAGAATTTTCGTGCTGCCTTTTCAAATTTCGATTTTAATGTGGTGGCAAAGTACAGCGACTCTGAGATTGATCGATTATTGAAGGATGAAGGGATTGTCAGGCATCGCGGAAAGATAGAAGCTGTGATCAACAATGCAAAAAAGGCGATAGAGCTCGTGGAGCAGGAAGGCTCACTGGCCGCTTACTTCTGGCGATTCGAACCAGATGAGAATAGTTTGCCCGAGCCACAGACAGCATCAACCTCAGAGGAATCCATTTCACTGTCGAAGGCTCTGAAAAAGCAGGGTTGGAAGTTCGTTGGCCCCACAACCGTCTATGCCTTTATGCAGGCAATGGGTCTTATAAATGATCACTCTGAGGGGTGTGTGTTCAGGGAAAAGGTCGAACATGCACGCAGTCACTTCAGGCGTCCAGGGCGCGAATAATGCCCAACACATATTAGCCGACCGGCCGTCAATATGTACTAGCTATTTCTTTGGCTGCGTTAGCAGCCAAATTCAAGTCAATCAGCAAAGCCGTTTACTTCGTTTGTCATGCAGCTGTCAGATCATCGCCTACAGCAAACACATATAGAGCCTCTCTTATTGCGGTCTCACTGCTGCTTGTTGTTTTTCCATCCCTGGAAATGACAGGGGCACTAGACATTTATCGGTTAACCCTGCACTGGCGCTATTCAAGACAAAGGTGCGAAGCCGACCCCCCATATTCAATTGTTGGACAACGCTCGGATTATCCTCGGAGCCTCGCCGATCTCACGTTCTGCCTTATTAAGTAAATTGCTGCATTGAGCCTTAACCGCGCTTAGCCTGAGTACCTTTCTCAAGACGAGCGGGAGGGATGTAAGGGCGATCATAATGTAAACGCTTGCCTTATCAGTTTGTTACGGCTTGCCTGTGTGTTGTTTCTTTATTCGTATTCCTCTTGTTGTCGCCCTAGGCGTGATGAATGCCATTATCCTTATTGCGTCCTTGCGGTGTTGATTATCTCGGTCGAAGGATACCAATGCAGCCTATGCTGTGTTGGCAGCAAGGGCAAGTTCGCGTCGGTTGGCTCGGTGGCTCAATTCCCAGTAGCTGTTGCAGCAACGGCAATAGCAAGCACTGTATTTGGTGCAAGATGGGCTTTGGCGTTACCGCGTAAAAAACCATAATCCCGAGCGCTGTAATCCCTTGGGCAGTACGTGTTGCAGTATCAGCATCAAAAACGCCGGAAGCGTTAGTTGCCTTATTAATATCTTATGTTCAACTTATTGTACAAGTGAAATAATGAAGACTATACTTGTTCCATTAATTGTACATATGGAGGTTCTTATGAGAATTGTATCTTTTACTGAAGCTAGAAATGGTCTTAAAGCTGTTCTAGACGGTGTAGTTAATGACGCAGACACAACAGTCATTACACGTCGTGACTCTGAGGATGCTGTGGTTATGTCTTTAGATTACTACAATAGTCTTATGGAGACAGTTCACTTACTACGCTCTCCTCAAAACGCTGAGCACCTAAACCGTTCGATAGCCCAGTACCGTGCTGGTAAAACAACAGCACGAGAGTTAATTGATGAGTAGTAGTCAACGTTTACTGTCGTGGACTGATGACGCATGGGATGACTATCTGTATTGGCAAACTCAAGACAAGAAAATACTCAAGCGAACCAACAAACTCATCAATGATGTTAAGCGCTCTCCATTTGAGGGTATCGGTAAACCAGAGCCGTTAAAAGAGAACTTATCTGGTTTTTTGTCTCGTCGTATCGATGACACTAACAGGCTTGTTTACGCAGTTGATGATCAAGCGATAACGATACTTTCGTGTCGTTACCACTACTAAATCGGGCTCAGCGATCTGGCATCTATCAAGGCCATGAACGCTCGGCCCGTTATGGCGACGTTGAGACTGTAGAATTTCTCTTTTTTAAGAAAAACTGCAAGCCATTGCGGTCAATTTTAACCGCGCTCCAAGAGTGAGTGGCAATCAGGCTGACAAAGTAGGTCTTCAAATCCGCCGCGGTCATGGCATCGGGGGCGCGGTCAAAAAACGCAGAAAGGCGACGCATCGCACGAGAATTCGCATCAACGGTTGCAGGGCGTTTTCCTTGCAAAGTTAAGTTGGTAGGATGTTGTTGGTAAAGAAATTCAAAACGTTGTTGGTCGGTGGTATTCATGAGTTTACTCCAGCAAGCCCGATCAAAGTGAGGGGATTACTTGAGTATGAAATATCAGCCACACTCTGCCGCGCAGCGGGTTCGTTCAACAAGGCATTTAAACGGAACTAAAACAGTGGGTTACGTTTCGATTCGCTGCACGTTTTAACCCACAATTTTAGTCCGCTTATTGCGGCGTTGAGGCTGTAGAATTACTCGATTTTAACAAAAATAAGCGTGATTTAAGGGTTGTAAATGCATTCGCAAGGTCGTTTTAAGGGCTTAGAATGCGATACACAGAGACTCAAAAAATCACTAAATTTTATTCAAAGAGAAATTCTACAGGCTCGTTACATTGCCAAAGGAGTCTCCAGGTGAGAAAAACATTTGAGGAAACTATAGGTGCGTTGAGAGAATTAGGTTTGGTCTTTGATGATCAATCACCAAGACTACCCGAGGCGCTACCTCATTATGATGATGAAGATCCTTGCGGATTCAGTGTTTTTCGAATGGGGATAGAAGACATGGATCTGAGCAATCTGGATATGAGAAGAACCTTCTTTTCAAAATCAGAGATATCTAATTGTAGCTTTCGTAGGACTGACCTTGAAGAATCTAATTTGTGCTGGAATAATTTCATTGGTGTAAATTTTTCGAGTGCCAACCTGTCAAGGTCTGATCTTCGAGCTTCGATATACGAAAAGGTTGATTTTTCTGAAGCTGATTTATCTGGCTCAGATTTACGCCAAGCTGAGTTCAATAGCTGTGATTTTAATGGTTCCGCTATGGCTGGTGCAAAGCTCACAAAAGCGTCAGGTGCAGCAATGCCTCTTTCCGAGAAGCAAAGAGATGAAATTGATTGGCAAGATACGGAAGGTGAGGAGCCTGGTGGGGGATAGGCAATGTATCAAGTCAAAGCACGCGGACTTGGTAAAGCAGGTGTTTGAGGCGTTAGCCGTCCCGAGAACATCAAAGTAAATCAGAGGCCTTGATGAATTTAAGTAAATTGGAAGATGATTCAGAATTATTCGATGTATCGGTGCGGAAAGGTAAAAAATCTGGCCCAGTGGTACTATTTGCGGTAGGCGCAGGCGGAAATCCGGAGCGTCACGTTACGCTTTTGGATACACTGGCTGATTCGGGCTGTACGGTCATTGCCCCGCATTTCCCGCGACTTTCTTCGCCAAGGCCAACGGAGAATGAATTGACACTCCGGGCTAAGAGACTGTGCATGGCGCTTGATATTTTTGGCCAGTCTGGCGCAACGGTGTCTGGCGTGGGTCACTCAATCGGTGCAGCCACACTTATTGCGCTAGCGGGAGGGCAAATGTGGTTGGGGCCTGGTCATCGTGTCGACATTTCAGCAGATGCACGGTTAAGTCGTCTCGCTCTCCTTGCTCCGCCAACTGGATTCTTTCAAGCGCAGGTAGCTCTTGATACGGTACGAGTCCCAGTTTTAACTTGGGTTGGTTCCGAGGATAACATCACCCCTCCTTCACAGATTAAGTGGCTGGCTCAAGTGATGCCTGATCCGCAGAACCTTGATGTTCGTGTTACTGATGGCGCAGGCCATTTCTCGTTTATGGATCAAATTCCGCCTCACGTTGTTGAGCCATTGAAAGACAAACAATTATTTCTTCGTGAATATTCGAGCGAGATTTGCAATTTTGTGTATGGCTAACAAGTTGCTGCACCGGAGTCGCTACCGCTCGGTGAGCAAAGCGTTAGCCCTTAATAGGAATATAATGTGAAATATTTTCAAAAAGGCAGTGGTGAATATTTAGTCTTGGTTCATGGAGCATTAACAGATGGTTCTATGTGGCTCCCTCATATAGATTCCTTGGCTCAGTATTTTGATGTCGTTTCAGTGACTTTAAGTCATTTTGATAATGAGGATAGCTTAAGTTTTGGTCTGAATTCACATGCTCAAGAACTAAGTGAGCTTGTGAAACAGTTAGTTTCAGATAAGCCCGTGAATGTGGTTGGCTGGTCTTATGGTGCAGATGTTGTATTGAACATGATAGCAACGTCTCAATTGCCACTGTCTAAGGTATTTTTGTATGAGCTAGGATATCCCGGCTGTGTTCAAGAAGATGAAATGAAAACTTGGGTTACGGATGCAAATTCAATGTTTGAGTCTGTTTTTAATCATGTACAACAGGGGAATTTGAGTTTAGCTGTTGAATCATTGATTGATGGTTCTGGGAATAGTCAGGGCTATTTCGATAAGCAACCAACTGAGGTGAAGAGTTTACAGTTAAAACAAGCTTACACATTGCCTTTGCAACTAAATCAGCAAGAACATCCATCGATTGATACCCAAAGTTTATCGAATATCGAACTGCCTTTGATATTTGGGTATGGCGATAAAACACGAGACTTATTTAAGTTGGCCACACAGAGTGATGCGCGAGCTTCAAGACACTCAAAATTGGTGGTTATTGAAAATCAATCTCACATGTTACCTCAAGAAAATCCAGAAAAGTTTTCAAGTTTACTAATTGAATTTCTGGGTAAAAAGGGCTAACAGATAAGTGGAGGTGTCACGAATTCGACTTCTAATATTCAAGAGCTGAGAGATTTGAGCGACGGTAAGTATCTATACTGTTATGTTGTGGCACAAAGGTGGTCAATGTTTGTTTGGTCATTGACCACCTATTGCTTAAAAAAATATTCGCAATTTTACCTTATGAAATCAGCGGGTTGGTTGCAAAAATTTTAGCCACACGATACGAATTAAATGCATTAGAGCTAAACCAATTAGCACTAATAGCAGTGCGAGTATAAAGAGTTGTTGCAGTAGATCTTGCTTGGTTAAATCCGTATTCAATAACAGTTTTTGGCCTTGTTCCGTTTGAGTCACGGCCAACACTATGCCTTTAAGGGCATCAAATTGCTCAGCATCCGCTAGGCTGGTTTTAAAAGCGTTAAGATCATTACTGTCCATGTCGCGTAGCAATTGCGCATAAAGCTCACCGGCTTGCTCTGGTATCAGAGTATTAGAAGTTAATTCAACAAGTAATAAAGGTGAGGGCGTTGGCCGTTCAAACTGCTGCTTAAGTAATTGTTGGCCCAGATCTTGGTGCAACTTATTTAAGGCTTGATAGAAGCCTTGCAGTTTACGCACATGCTGTACATAGACATCTTCCAGTGGGTTATCTTGTTGCATTTGCTGCCAACAAGCCGCTGTTTCACAAGATTGTGGTTCGCCAACATCAGCCAAATAATCTTGCCATAACAGTGCTGCTTCTTCTTTAAAATCTGCACAATAGGTGCTGTATTCACAAACTGGCTCAACTAATGCGACCATACTTGGGAAAAAATCGGCCGAAAAACCCATGATCTCGCGTTGCGGCGCTAACGTGTCTTGGCTATATAAAAACATCAATTGCAAGCGCGAGTAAAGGGCATCACTGACTTGTGGCGTTATGTCGACGGTTTGGTATTGAGTTAAGAACTGATTTATCGCTACCAACGCTGGCGTCATTGGATTACTTGCAGGGGCTTGGTCTAAATAGTAAAACTGTTGACAAAAATAACTGGCAACATTCCAGCTGTCGGCGACCGACAAGCACTGACGATGGCCAGATAATACCAACGCATCTCCGATGCCCACGCCTTGATCATTAAGTGAACTGGCGTCTGCTGCGGTGACTTGTCGCTCATGCCATAAGTGCGCAATGCTTGCCTTAAAGATAGGGATGTTCACACTGTAATACAGCACGCCTAAAAAGACCAAAACACCCACTAACATACTGACATGACGAGCGATCTGTGGCTTCATTGGGTTATTGGCTATCGACAAGTTATTGCCTAGCGATACTAAAAAATCTGACTTAGGTGATACTTCAAAGTTAACAAATCCATCACGGGGTAATTGCCCTTCCCAGCTGAGTGGCGCGATGTAAGAGTAAGAGGTAGCCATCGTCAATTGCGGCGGCTGAAAGTGAACCATAATCCCTTTATCAAAGGTTTCTATTTCGTGGATTTGACCATTCATTTTGGTAATAGATAGCTGATTTGGGTGACTGCGGCGAATGCGAGCCAATAACCAGTAGCTCAAGGGGAGCAGTAATAAACTGATGCCCACGGCAATGGCAGGCTCAACAAAGTTAACTAAAATAGCAAATAAGCCACAGATTAATAACAGTGATAGCATGCTGCCAATGCCATAGCTGTATGGCATTAACATCAAAATTTCTTTGGCGGTTGCATCACGTTTACCGACAATTTCAATGTCACTGTCTTTGAGCTTGCCAAGTGCCGCTTGTTCGATTTTTTCACTGTTTAAATCACGAGTCTGATGCTCGGCAACATCAGCACTGATGTGCCAAGCATTGTTTAATGAAATTAACCAAGTACTGTCGTTTTCATGGGCAACTTCGGCTATGTTATCGCCAGGTTGTAAATACGGTAAGGCTGATTCGGGAATGCTAACTAAAAAGCCAGCTATGCTGTAGTAAGTGTCAGTAACACTGCCGTTAGTCGACAAGCTTTCACCTTCGATCGGCCCTGTAAACTCATAAACGTCATGGTTTGTTGGTGAGAATTCAAACTTGCTTGCAAGCGCTTCACTTTCTTCATCTGTCAGGGTTCGCAGTGGTTTAATCGCGTCACCTAGGTGGTCTAATTGTGCTTTAGCGTTGTTTTTTCCCGAACGGAAGCTCAGCCAGGCAATGAAGGAAATGATCACTATGCCTATCTTTAATATGATTAATAGTTCGCCCACTACTTTTCCCTTTTGGCTTGAAAAGGAATGCAATGTATCAAAGCATGCTAGGTAAGTCATTAATTAATCAAGTAAGCTGTGGGGTGATAAATCAGCCATTAGGAATGATGTCAGATAGCTGATTTAATAAATTTTTGTCGCGTAAGTTTTTAAAAATAGGCTGTTTTTGAGCGACGATCACTTGTTTTAAAGCGTGTGGTTCTACAAGCTTGTGATAATGAAAAGTCAGCCATTAAGGTTGGTGTCAAATTAAAGTAAAGAAAGTGGTGTTAAATTTAGCCACATTTGATCCAGCTGGTGCCAACTTATTCTGTGAGTCTATTTTCGCTCTTGATGACATACTAAAAAGCGTTAGGGGCGAGAATATAAAAACTGAATATGGGCCAGCATTAGTGCCGTAGGGGACGCCGGTTTTATGTTCGTGATCCCATTTGTCAAACAGCTCAATATGCTTCAACATGAAAAGCGATTAACGCTACATAATCATAACGAATAGTGCTGAACTGGCCTAGTGAGTGAGGCAGGGGAAACGCACGGATACTTATTGATTGCGACCCTATAGTTTAATTTTTAAGCTCTTATTTGCTCTTCCAGTGAATGAGGGCGTTAGTTGTTTGGAGAAAGTATTGTGGAGATCTGGAAATTATTGTTCTTTATACCTGCGTGTTTCGCTTTAAATATGACGCCAGGGCCAAACAACCTGTTGTCTATGAATAATGCTCGTTGTTATGGCTTCAAGTCAGCATGGATAGCTGGCCTTGGTCGCATTGCTGCATTTACTGTTATGATCACCTTGGCTGCTTCAGGTTTAGCGGTAGTTTTATACGCATCTGAAATGCTATTTTTCATTATTAAGGTGCTAGGCGTGGCTTACTTATTTTGGATTGCTTTTAATCTATGGTGCTCAGAGGCTAGTCCAATCAGTGAAATAGAGCGTTCTCGCAACCTTTTAGGTTTAGCGAAGCAAGAGTTTCTATTAGCCGCTGGTAACCCCAAGGCAATTTTAATTTTTACAGCGTTTCTTCCTCAATTTGTAGATGTAGCGGCAAATGCAAATGCACAGTTTTTCGTGTTGGGCCTTACCTTCTTATTATTAGAAGTGGCGGCGATTTCTCTCTATGCGTTATTCGGAATCTATTTAAGGCAATGGTTCAAAAAGCCTCAAATGGCACAGCGCTTTAATCGCGTCTGTGCCACTTTATTAGCTGTGTCGGGAATTAATTTGCTACTTAGTCGCCAGCAATAACACATACAAATAGAACAGATAGTGGCGATTCTATTTAATATCAAAAAAGTAATAGATTGATCTTTGCTGAGAGATAAATTCCGAAGCCAAATACTGAATGGGCCAGTAAACTACGAAAGCGAGCTAGATTTGGCTTAGGCGTTTTGGCCGCTGCCAAGCCTAACCCTAAACAAGGCTGCATTATAAAAAATGGCAATGCGACGGTTAATGCGCCAAATGCCATGGCAGGAAATATAGATGGGGCGATCAGCCAGGTTTTGCCCATATACATGACAAACACCGCGGTGAATATAGCACCTATCAAGTAATGGGCTACCCAGCCTATTATTGCCTCTGTGTTCACCGGTTTAACGGCACCGATATTGTCATGGCTTATTGTCCCTTTTGGTATGTATGCTAGCCATCGACCAACAACAGCATAATTCAGTGGGACAATACCGAATACACGTTGTAGCAATATGGCCCAAAAATCCATTATTGCCGTTGCACCGATACCAATAAGCAAGGTGTTCGCGACTAGCTGGGATATTGATAATTCATCACTCATTTAAGAATGCTCCTAAGTTTTGTTATGAAAACACTTAACGTTACCGCTCATGTCAATGCATGTTTTATACCCAATCAACTTGAAGATGCATGTTTCAGAGCGCCACCGTGTTTTCAATACTAGGCACGCTAATGCAGGAATGTAGGTACCTTTCAAATTAGCGTAACAACGTAGTGGAAACACGGCGGCGCTCCCAAAGGGCAAGTTTTACACGCGTTTATGCTGTGTTATTGATTTTGATAAGGGGAAGCCATTACCTGCAATCAATGCCTTGCCTAAACGCGTGTAAAATCTTGCTGAAATCAAGCATCTCCAGGTTGATTGGGTATAAGTTGGTGTTTTCGTGTTCGTTCGCTTATGATTGCACTTCAAGTTAGCTTGAGGTCAAGTATGTATGGGGAAAAAATCCTTAGATATTGCTGAAGTAGTAAAACGTTCGGGATTACCAGCATCAACGCTGCGGTATTATGAAGAAAAAGGCTTGATCCAATCGGTGGGGCGTCATGGGTTGCGACGTATATTTGCCGTTGATGTGCTGCAACGTTTATCTTTAATCTCCTTGGGTCGCCTTGCTGGTATGTCATTAGAGGAAATTGGCGCTATGTTTGCTGCCGATGGTGCAGCAACAATAAACCGTCAATTGTTGTTAAACAAAGCGTATGAGTTGGATCAAACAATTACCCAGTTAAGTGCAATGCGCGATGGCTTGCGTCATGTTGCTAATTGCCCTGAGCTCACTCATTTTCAATGTTCAAAATTTAAGCAAATGCTTCGTGTGGCTAATCGTCAGGTCAGGTCGTTAAACAAAAAAACTAATGTTGTTACAAGCAGAGTCAATGCTGTTCATAAGTTGGTTTAAACTCGATGGCAATCTTAAGTATTGACCGCGTTTCGTTTGTTATCGCTCCCCATTCAATCTCAGATCATCTAATTGCTTACTTTAAACTATTTCGGTTTTTAATTTATAAGTATCCTGAATCTCGTATCCCGAGGCTGTTTGGGTATATTTATATCACTCTCTAGTGACCTGTTGTGTTATGGCGGATAATTAGCTATAACCTTCGCAATTAGTCCGTAATAAAAAGTAAGTATTATGAATAGCGCATCGACACATAAACCTCGCCCGATGGTTGACCTGATTGTCAGTATCATCATTCCGTCTTTTATTTTAATGAAATTAAGTGGTGACAGTGAGCTAGGTGCGAGTGGTGGTTTGATAGCTGCACTTGCTTTTCCACTTGGTTGGGGCCTATTTGAGCTAATTAAATACAGAAAGTTTAACTTTATCGCTTTGTTAGGGTTGTTGAGTGTGTCGCTAACGGGCGGCATCGGTTTGTTTGAGTTAGACACAAAATGGTTGGCAATTAAAGAAGCCGCCATTCCTGCCATTATCGGTATCGCGGTTTTAGCGTCTACTTTTACGCCTTATCCGTTAGTGAGAGCGCTGCTATTTAATCCTGATGTTATGGATGTGGAAAAAATTAAGCAAAAATTAGTTGAGCATAACAGCACCGCCGCCTTTGAAAAGCGCTTAATGAAGGCCACTTATTTGGTCGCTGGCTCTTTCGCTTTTTCGGCGACAATGAATTACGTGTTGGCTAAGTGGTTGGTAACGAGTCCTGCGGGCACTGCTGAGTTTAATGAGCAATTGGGACAATTAACTTTATATAGT
Source organism: Motilimonas sp. E26 (assembly GCF_021278025.1). GTDB lineage: Bacteria > Pseudomonadota > Gammaproteobacteria > Enterobacterales > CBDFNC01 > Motilimonas. The sequence goes on along the minus strand of NZ_JAIBHJ010000041.1, from coordinate 14,807 downwards.
TACCCTATGATTGCGTTGCCATCTATGCTGATGTTGCTAGGGGTTTTTTATTACTTGTGGCGCGCCATTCGTGATTTGACTGGGCTGACCTTGGAAGATGTGATGGCGACCAAAAAGTAATTTGTTATGTTTTTCTGTACAGAATGGCTGTCATTAGACGGCCATTTTTTTATTCAGGAGTTGTGGTTTTAGCTGTTGGCTTTATTAAAATAATGGCTAATTAGCTGATGAAATCGGCCGATATGGATTGGTTTTTCACCGTGATATTGGTGCAAGAAATAAAACTGCCATGCTCTACCTTGAAGCTCTGGTAGCACCCTTTTTAGCCTTTCGTTACTTAGTTCTTCAGTTGCTAAAAACGCAGGAAACAGCGCCACGCCCATATCATGTTGGACCATTTCTAATACCGTATTTAGCGTATTGGTTTTTGCGTAATGTGCGATTTTGAGTTGTTGTTCATTGTTTTGTTTGTTATCAAATAACCGCAGTTCATCATGTTGCCAAGGTGTAGCAATAAATCGGTGCGAAGTTAATTGCTCGAGGCTGGTTAAGTTTCCGTGTTGTTTGAGGTAGCGTGGTGAAGCGCAGAATATTTCAGCAACTTTGCCTATCGACAATGCGCGGTAGTTGCTGTCTTTTAAATCACCACCAAAAATGGCGACATCTAGGTTGTGCTCCCTCAGATCTTGCCACTTTCCGGTCACGATAATTTCGGGGCTTAGCTTTGGAAACTCCACACATAACTGCTGCAATGCGGGAATAACGATATGTTGTTCAAAAAATGGCGGTACCGATACTTTAAACTGGCCACTGGGCTGTGTTTTTGCACTATTCAGCTCGGTTAACGTGAGGCTTAATTGTTGGCTCAGCAGCTCACTGCGGGCCAGTAATGTTTCTCCAACGGCCGTGAGCGTCACGCCTCGAGTGTTGCGCGCCAAAAGCTGTTGGCCAGTTGCTTGCTCAAGGCGCTTTATTTGCTGGCTAATGGCAGATTTGCTCATGCCGAGTTTTTTTGCTGCGGCGGTAAAAGAGCGCTTATTCGCCACTTCTACAAAGATTAACAGTAGCGGGGCTAGTTTTACACTGTTCATATTTTTAAACAATTAGTTAATTTTTAGTCTGTTGTTAAATTTTTATCACAATAATAAGCTGTGTCAACTGAATCGGAGCGCTCAAATAAGTGGCTCACAATTAATGAGCTAATCACAATAAGGAGAAAGCAAATGACAAGTTTAGTGATTGTCGATCTAACACCATTAGATAAGGTACAACTCGCGCAATATAGTGAACAAGCGGCGGTCATCGTGGCTGAATTTGGCGGTCAGTTCATTGCCAAAGGGGAAATAGAGGTGTTGCATGGCGATGCCACTCACTCGAAGAAAGCGGTGATCCAGTTTCCCGATAAAGCCACGGCGAAAAGCTGGTATCACAGCGCGGCATATCAAGCCATTATTCCGCTACGCGAACAGGGCATGCAAAGCCAGTTCCATTTAGTGTAAGCAATTTTTTGGCACACAGTTATCTAGGTGAGTTTGGCTAGGGCGAGCGTTGGTTTGAGCTTGGCGTTTAATTAAAATAAAGGCTTGTTGTATTGTGCAACAAGCCTTTTGACTGTGGCATTAAATGCTTATCATGCGCTGAAATTAATGGCCATCAGAAAGTAAATCAGGGTTTACAACTAGATTTCGTACGCCGTGAGCGTGGTCTTCGTTAAAGTCATTACCTTTAAGCCATTGTGCTACGGTGGCGATGTTTACCTTAGCAACTTGTGGGCGAACGCTCCATGTAACTTGGAATGGTGAGCCTTTTTCGTTGTAGCTAGGGCCAGTGGTAGAGCCTGCATATTGGATTGCTTCGCCTGTATTGGTTGGAATATTGATTGCCTGGTAAAGGCCATCTTTTAGACCGTATTCAGTTTGCTTAACGAAGTCGAGTGCATTTTTGTCATTGACCACCACGTACACTTGGGTTTCTACACGTAGCTGTGGGTTGCCTATCGCATCATTTAAACACGAGCCAAGGGTTGGACCAGGTTTTACTTTTGCTGTCGAATGTACGAAATGTACTTCAATGGTGTCACCTGACTGTAATTTACCGTGCTCACCCTTGCCCACTTCTTGGTTATAAGGTGCTAATTCTTCAGCACTTAACTTACCAGTGTAAACATAGCCACTGTTGTAACCATGGCCGTCACCATTACCTGCGTATTTGTTGAATTCGCCGCCTTTGTGCTCGGCGTTTTTGTGAAAATGAATATTACATAAGTTCATTGCTGTGTAAGGCGGTGCTATACCAAACTCTCTGGTGTTGGTGCCCACTAAAGTATCTATGTCGCGAGGGGATTGCGGACCATAGCCTTGGCCTTTGGTGTTCTCTGCTAGTGCGGCGCGTTGCTCTGCTATCACGCTGTCAGCTACCGCGTGGTGTGTGTCACTTGCTGCATGCGCTAACATTGGCGTCATTGCCATACTGGTAAATAATATGAGGGTATTTTTTTTCATGAGTAACTTCCATTTATTGTTAGAGACATTAGGTGATTGAATCCAGGGCGAGAGCCTCTTGGTTCAACTTAGCAGCATAAGGAAAGTTGAAATGAATACAATAGTCAATCATTTGCAAAACAAATAAATGCGTATAGGTATATATTAAGGGCGGTTGATTTTTCGTGATAGCTTTACCAACAATAACGCCAGTGGGATTGTTTTTTCACTGGCGTTATTGTTAGTTGGTATACATTTGGCAGCAACTTAATGTTGTGACTATGTACGTCTATGGCGGTTATTTAACTCGGCTAAAGGTGAAATGTTCACTTGGGTTAGTAAACGTTAAACTTTTATCAGCCATTATCGTTAAGGTCGCGCTGAACGCAGGGCTGTCTTTGTCATATAAACCGCCCGGACCGTTTGCTTCCGCGGTGATGCCTGTGGTGGTAAAAACGTCGCCAGTATAACTAAAGTTACCAAACTCGCCCGATACCGCCATAACAGCAGCGCCATTGTATGCTTCTTGGTTATTGGTGTGCACAATAGCGTATTGATTATTAGGAAGAATTGTTAAAATGTTGTCGCTATTGATGTTTTCTTCTCGCAAAAACCAAGCGCCAACTAAAGGATTATTACTGTCGCTGATTTTGTTAAATCGTGCAGTATTATTTTCATCGTCAGCAAAAGTGATGTCTAAAGCCATACCTGTTAACTTCATGTCGAGGTTAGCTGCGCCTTTGTTGTCCGCTAGTCCACCTGAGTTGTCGCTTTCGCCGGTGACTTTGAGTGCGAGTTTTTGAGTTGTAGGGTCGTAGGAGTAAGTGCCATATTCGGCCGAGCCTGCTACTTGGTCACCATTATCATCGATATCTGAATGTTCGTGCACGATGATGTAGTTGTTATTATTGAAGAAGGTAAGCACATTGCGTTTTCCAGCCCCTTCACTAAATAGCCAACTACCGGTCAATTGACCGTTTAAGGTACTGCTGAAGTGAGCTTTGGCGGCTTCTTCAGTGACTAATGTTTTGTTCATACTGGTTAAAATGGCGCTGACAGATGAATCAAAGTTTTCACTGCTGATATCTAGACCTGTGCCCACAAAAGCGGATTTACTGGTGTCGGTAATCGCAATGCCATCATCAGGGTTGCCATTGTCATCTAGGCTTTGCAGCAATTGTAAGATGTTCACTGTGGTGGTGGTTGCTAGACCGCCACCTAAATCAGCAGGGGTAACTTGTGCGCTGGCTTTGGCTGTTGGAAAGATAAGATCGCCGAGGTAAAACGTCACATTTTCCCCGTCTATATATTCAAACTCGCCTTGCGCATTGGTAACGCCGGCTGTGATTGTGTCGGTTCGATAATTAATACCTGCAACAGGACTATCTAGGAAGATGCCTTTCTGGATTTGTGGTGTGGGTGTGGGTGCTGGTGTGGGAGTCTCGGTTGATGAGTTACTGCTACCACCACAACCCGCCAAAGCAAGTGCAATGCATCCGCTTAATAGTCGTATTTTCATATGTGCTCCAATTGGTTTTTATTATTTTTCACAAGGCAGAGTTTGGCTTGTCATTCAACTTGAGTATTTCACCGAGGTTTTTGCCCAACAATACCCATATGGGTAATACTGTTAACATTTTTTAAACACTAGTTTGACACTGTAGAGAAAGAACTAATATTTTTTACCTAATTGATTGCTTCATTGTTGTAGGTAAATATGAACCAAGTTGATCAAAACGACATTGTTAAACAAATTTACAGTACCATTGAAAAGCCTGAGTTATGGCACGATGTGCTGATGCGGATTAGCGATGCGTTAGGCTCTTCTCATGCATTTATTGCTAGCCGCTCTAGTGTTGATCACTCTCCTTCTCGATTTGTTGCCCATGGTTTTGAGCCTGGTTATTTTGAAACATATCAGGATTATTTTTATAAAGTCGATATGTGGACTCAAGGGCTAGCGCAGCATGATGCTAATCAATTCCACCCTAGCCATTTAGTATGTAACGATAAACGCTTTGTCCACTCAGAGATTTACACAGATTTTGCGAAACCAGCAGTGATCAGAAACTCAATCGGTTGTTTGCTGGCAAAACCCGATAGCCCGTTGATCACTGAGCTTGCTTTCATGTCAGGACCCGATACGAGGTATTATTCTCAGCAACAGGTTGCGGTAGCCAATGCGTTTCTTCCCCATATTGAACACGCTTTAGAGATGTCGTTACGTATGCAACAAGCCAATGCTGTTGGTACGCAGAATGCGTTACTTGATGCATTGCCTGAGGCTATTTTTGTTTGTGATTATCAGGCGGAGTTGCATTACTTTAATGCATCGGCCCAAGTGTTACTGTCTAAAAGCAAGTTGTTTCAATTGTCATTTCTTTCGTCGCGCCGTTTGACGTTTGCTTCATCTGCGGCAGATGCTCAATTTAAAATGGCATTGAGCTGTTCAGCTTCTTCTCATGGGACGGAACTTGATGAACATTTCTATACACGGGACGCACAGAACATTTACCGAGTGACGATTAAGCCTTGGTTTCATCAAGTGCTGACCCCGATTGGGCCGCACTCTTTAGCTTGTAGCATGGTGATGATTCAAGCTTGTGCAAATCAGATCAAAATTTATCCTCAAGAGATAATGTCGTTGTTTTCATTGACTCTAGCGGAAGCGGAAGTATCGAGTTTACTTTGCGCTGGCACCCTAGTTGATGAAATTGCCAGCATTCGCCATGCCACGAGTAACACTATAAGGCAGCAGGTTAAGGCTTGCTTGGCAAAAACAGGCTCCCGTAATCAAGCAGAATTAGTGGCTAAAATAATTCGTAGTTTCACGTTGAGTTAGTTATTTTCTATTTACTTAAATACTTGATTATTAGTTATTAATTTTTTTTTAAGTCTGCGACATGTTGTTTGCTAGGCCATCTAAAGTGCTTATGGCAGATAATTCGAAAATTATTTATTAATTTTTTAACCCCTTTGTTATCACTGTTGCGTTAGTAGGGTCAGTTCTATGCAGCGGTTTAGACCCATAATTAGCAATAGAATCAATATATTGAGATTTTTTCTCCGACTCTTTTTAAATTAATTGAATAAGTGAAATTCAATAAGGACTATTGATGACAACGGCAACTAAAAATAGCATTGAAGTATTACTCGGCTCACTACAAGCAACAGAGTTTAAACCTGATATTCCATTTGAATTAGGTGGCGATCAGCCCCTTGATATGATCGCGGCTTATAAGATGAGCGATCCTGAAGCGCATTGGTTATTTTTAACCACAGGTTTTAAGAAATACGGCTTTGAGCTTAGCTTCCGTGTTAAAAGTGATGATGAAATGGCACCTATGTGGGCGGTAGAGTTTATCAAATCATTGGCTAAATTTGCGTTTAATCGTGACAACGGCTTTGTTGTGGGTGACATGGTGGCAATCAATCGTCCGTTGGTAAGCTTTGTAGATTGTTTCTTAGATACCGTGCTGTTTGTGGAAGACCCTGCTATTGAAGCGTTAGAGGATGGCGGTGATAGCATTGAATTTATTCAAATCATGCCGATAACTGCTGATGAAGCGATGGCGGCGCGTAGCTGGACCATGGAAAAATTCATGCAGGTGCTGTCTTACCAAACCCCTGCTGGTTTAGTTGACTTAGGCCGCTTTAGTATTTTAAAAAATGAGAACATTGCTCAAGCCATACGTCGCGGCGCTGAAAATGATGGTTCAGATACTGAATGTGTACCTTGTGGCAAAATTTTATTCAATGTCAGCGATGCAAGCTCTGCATACATTGAGATTGACGCGTTAGCCGCAGAATACTTATTAGCTATTTTACCGGGTCGAATTCCACATGGCCGCAGTATTGAAGTCATTAGCCCTGAGCACAATGTGAAGCTAATGGCGGGCGATGAAGGCATGATTCGAGGTGTTAGTGATTCTTGGGTCGAGATTACCTTAACGCCGAATATGTATAACCAGATGATGGAAAACCTACAGCTCAAGCGTAAGCGCTTCTTCTTTGATGAATTTGAGAATGTGTCGTTTTCGGTTAATGATTACTACATTAAAGATATGGAAAACCGCACTGTTGGCGTGAAGCAGTGGCGCTAATCTAACTCCCTTTTTTCTATGATGTCCATTGTGTGATTTGGCTGCATGCGCTTAGCGCTGCAGCCCTTTTTATAAGTAAGGAATAGGTAAATGAGAAAGACAATACTAGCAGGCGTATTAACTTGTGTGTCGATGGCAAGTTGGGCTGGCGTAGCAGAGACTAAGGCGAAGCGTGGTGCTGATGAAGTTATCCTGCAGTCAGCCAATAAAATGCAGCAAGCCTGTGGTAATGCAGCGTTAGCCGTAACCGTTAATTGGGATGAGTTTGATAGCATGCTTACGGCAAATAAAGTGCAACTGGCTGACAAGAAGTACCAAGATGCATGGGTGCTTAATCATACTGGTGAGCGAACCAGTGCATTATTGGATTCGATTGCTGCTATTTGTATCGATGACGCTGACTATCAGGCTGAGATTGCTAAGTTAACAGCGGTTGTGGTGGTGCCAAAGGGAGATTTTGCTGACACGAAAACAGACCTAGCATTAGCTGATACCACTTTAACCGTGCAGTCCGGTCATTATATGCGTCGTACGGCTTCTGACTTTACCGCCCGAGTGAAAGCTTTGTATTAACTAAATCACGATAGCCAGACTTAGGCTTGGTTAACTTTGATGGCGAGTGAAATCATAATTAATGATATAGGCTAGGATCTACCTAGATCCATGTGCGTCTAGTCGATTGTGATAAAAAGAATTGTCTCGCCATCATTAACTTAATTGTTAGCTAGATCATAAGTATGGCATAGGGGAGAGAGTTCAGCTTAGTCGTTTATTGATGTTTATGGCGGTTTGGCCCACAGTGATATCTCGATAAACTGCATGGGTGTAGTATGAAAACAATCGGTATTATTGGTGGCATGAGCTGGGAGTCGACTCAGCTTTATTATCAGCAAATTAATCAGTTAATCAAGCTTGAGCTGGGTGGTTTACATTCGGCTAAGTTGGTTTTGTTCAGTGTGGATTTTGCAGAGATAGCAGCACTGCAACGGCAAGGTGATTGGCATCAAGCTGGCGCTATCTTAGCCGATGCGGCTAAGGCCCTTGAGAGGGCGGGGGCTGACTTTATTGTCATTGCGACTAATACTATGCATAAGGTTGCCGATCAGGTAATGGCAAATATTAATTTACCCCTACTGCATATTGCCGATGCCACGGCCAAGCAACTGCAACAAGTTAGCATTACTAAAATTGGTTTGCTCGGCACTGCGTTTACGATGGAGCAAAGCTTTTACAAAGGCCGTTTAGTTGAGCGTTTTGGGATAGATGTCATAACCCCAAATAAGGTACAGCGTGAGATGATCCACAAAGTCATTTTTGAACAGCTTTGTTTAGGTCAATTTAGCGCGCAAGCTAAGGCGGACTTTTTAGCGGTGATGGCTGATTTGCGAGAGCAGGGCGCTGAAGGCATTATTTTAGGCTGCACTGAAATAGCTTTACTGGTTAATCAATCAGATATCGAATTACCTTTATTTGATACCACGGCAATCCACTGCCAAGCTATTGTTGAACTGGCCCTGCTTGCTTAAAGCCATTTGATAAACAGAACTCTTAGCCAGTCTGGTATGTACCCAGTCAAGATGCATCTTGAACTTGATTTGGGTATAAACTTAACTTTTGAGATATTGGAGGTGAGCAATGAGTATTGGTCATTATGAAGATGAGCGGCAAGGCACTTTCTATACTGAACCGTTATCAGATGAAAGCGCGGTGATGACATATATTAAGCAAGATCAGGTTATTCACGTTAATAGCACTCGGGTGCCTGAGCAGTTTCGTGGTCAAGGTATCGCGATGCAGCTAATGGTAGCCATGGTTGCCTTTGCTCAAGAGCAGCAACTTAAGGTGGTACCAGAGTGTAGTTATGTTGAAGTGGCGTTTAAACGTCAACCCCAGTGGCAGCACTTACTAGCAGATACCTGTCAATGATTGGTTCGCGCTAGAATGAAAAAATACTATGCGCCAGGGGCCGAGCCGAAGTCCATCGATAAAGCCAAAATGCTTATTCTCTTAGCATTAGTACCATATTGTTTGTGGCTGGCTTTTGCTTATCGTTATCATTTTATTGATGGTGTTAATTTAGCGTTTCATGAGGCTGGACACCTGTTTTTTATGGCGTTTGGCGATACTTTACATCTGTTAGGTGGCACGTTTTTACAGTTGTTAGTTCCGGCCTTGTGTGGCGTGCATTTTTATCGTTTAAACCAGCGCTTTGCCACGGCGTTGTGCGGAATTTGGTTAGCGGAAAGTATGATGTATATGGCGGAATATATGGGCGACGCGAATGCCCGTGTGTTGCCTTTAGTGGGGGGCGGTCGCCATGATTGGTATGCGTTATTTAGTTCAATAGGTTGGCTTAGCAAAGCAGAGAAAATTGCCGGCTTTAGTCATTTTTTAGCAGTTATTTTGTTACTTGTTTGCTGGATATGGGCGTTTAAATTGGTGCGTCGAGGAGAGGCTTAAGTTGGCTCTCTGTCCGCCCTTTAACACTAAGCTTGCCTTCTTTCCAGAAGGCTGACTTATTCGTTTCCTCGAGTATCCATCCATTTATCATGCCGTTAACATTCGCCACCACAACCCTGGCAAGCTAGTAAAGCCAGTGGTGAAGTATTCAACTTGGTTGTTTTTGATCACCAGAATAGTAGGCGTCACACTGATCTTCCACGATTGCCCAAGTGAGTTGTTAGGGTCGTTGAGCACGGTAAATTGATATTCATGGTGGTACAGGTACTGATTCATGCGGTTGTCATCACCTGAGCCAAGTGCAACCGTTATTGTTGGATAATGTGTTGCCATGCTATTAACTGCTGGAGTGACGTAATTACAGACGTGACACCAAGTGCCCCAAAAATACACCAACACTGCTTGATCTTGGCTTAAGCTGGCAAGATCAATGGGCATTTTTTTTAGGCTGGTACCGACTAGCGGCGGTAGATTGGTTCTATCTATATCTTTACTGCGCCACCAGTCTAGCGCACCACTTAGTACTATCGCTACAACCAGTAATAATAGGGCCTGTTTGGCCCAGTTTAATAATTTTTTTGCCACTAACTGATTACTCCTGAGCGGCTAATGCTTGTTCAATCCCTGTTTTTAGCTGATCGTAATCGACCAGGCCGGGCACGATTTGATCGGCAAACACTAAGCTTGGTGTGCCACGTAACCCGAGCGCGCGCATTAAATTCATATTGTTATTGATGGTGGTCGCAGTGCTTGCATCGGCTTTACCTAGCCATTGTTCAGTGCCTGTTGCCTTCGCTGCTTGGGCAATGCTGGCACTGTCCAAACGAGTAGGTTTTGCCATTAAGGTTTTCTTTAACTTAAGGTATTTTTCTGGCTCATGCTGCCATACGGTTTGCGCTAAATCGACTGCTTCTTTCGAGCTTTCGCCCAGTAAAGGCACCATTTTTATCTTGATCTGCAGCTCGGGAAATTCTTCTACCAGTTTAGCTAAATGAGGTTCGATGCGTTTGCAGTATGGACAGTTAAAGTCGGTAAAGTAAGTCATCACTAACTTAGGGGTTTCAGCGCCAAACCAAGGGTCGTTGGGGCTTTCGAAAATAGCTTTGGCTTGTTTTTTCAGCATTCCTACTTGGGAGGCTTTGGCTTGCTCTTCTTCATAATTTTGTAGTGCCACTATCGCTTCTTTTAAGATCTCGGGATCTTCAACTAAGGCTTGTTTGATCAAGGTTTTAAGCTCGGCCTGTTGCTCAGGAGTAAAGCTTGAGGGCGCAGCAAAAGCCAATGGGCTTGCAAGTACTAATGCGGCAAGGGGTAACAGTTTCATATGAATATTCCTATTGAGTAGAGGACGTAGCTGATGCGCGATCAATGGCGCTGATAACATCTTCGCTATTGAGAATCACTGGTAAGGCTATACCTTCAGGCGCATTGGGTCCGTAAACAATGTTAAAAGGCACGCCATAACGATCATTTTGTTGTAGATAATCACTAATATGAGGCGCAGGTTTGGTCCAGTCGCCTTTCATTAAATAAATATTTGGTTGCTGCAGGGCATCATAGACTGGCTGCTGTAGTAGCACGCCAACTTTGTTGGCTTTACAGGTGATGCACCAGTCGGCCGTAATATCAACAAAAACGGTTTTACCTTGCGCCACTTGTTGGTCAATGTCCTGTTGCTCTAACATGTGCCAAGCCAGATCAGGATTTAAGGGTGAAGCCCACCTATCGCTGGTCAATGAGGCCGTTATGCCTATTGCACCTAAGCCAATAAAGCTAACACTGATACAAATAAGCGCTATTTTGGTGCCATATTTTTGTTTAATAAGGCAACAAAGGGCGATGGCGAAGATGCCATAGATCACCCATAGCCAGCCGCCGATAAAGCTCTGTAATAAACTTATTAACCAAACTGAGGTGGCAAACAGTAACACCGAAAAGAAAACCTTTATCTGTTGCATCCAATTGCCCGGACGCGGCAAATAACGGGCTAACTGCGGAGCCATGGCGATCAGCAACCAAGGCAGAGCCATGCCGACGCCTAACGCAGTGAAGATAATGAACAGACTGTAGGTATCTGCGCCCAGCGCAAACGCAACCGCTGTGCCTAAAAAGGGCGCGCTGCATGGCGTAGCTAATAAGGTGGCAAACATGCCTTGCACATAGTGGCCGACATAAGAATGGCCACCGCTAGTGGCGAGCTTAGTTTGCAGGGCGCTGGGCAGTTGAATTTCAAATAAGCCCAGCATGTTTAATGCAAATAGCGTGGTAATTAACGCCATAAAGCCAATAAACCAAGGTTGCTGAAACTGAATGCCCCAGCCAATGCTTTGGCCACTGACCTTTAATAACAATACCGCTAAAGCAAGCAACCAAAATGAGCTAATAATGCCAAAAGCAGAAGCAATGAACTGTTTTCTAATTTGCCCTTGGCTTTGATTTTTTGCCGTGAGCACGGTGCTGAGCTTCATTCCTAACACGGGCAAAACACAAGGCATAATATTTAAGATCAAGCCACCTAGTAAGGCAATCAGCAGCATACTTGGCCAGCCGATAGGGTTTTGCTTAAAAGTATTGGCATCGATGATGCCCGCTTGGGCGAGTTGATTTACTTCGATAGCCAACTCTTTGTCGGCTACCACTAAGGTTAATAACTGTTGCTCTAAGTTGACTTCGCCGAGCCAACCTTTAACGGATATCAGCCCTTTTAATTGCCCTTGCTCGGGTTGTAATTGCTCAATATTGAAGTAAGTGTCGGGATCGCCAATGATAAAAACATCGGGGTTGTCCCAAGTTTTACCGGTAATCGTAAAGCTGAGCTGTTGCTGGTTTTGATCCCAAGTTAACTGACTGAGCTGAGCTAGTTGTTGCTCGGTTTGAGGCACTTGTACCATGGCTTTATTGTATAAATACATGGCATTACTGTCACCAGTCAGGTCTGTAGCATTAAAGTCGAGCGCTAACTCATAGTCTGTTAGTACACAAACATTGGTGCAACTTGAAAGGGTAAATTTACCCCGTAGTTGGGTGTTGCGGTCTAATTGTGCCAATTGGATCTGTAATGGAAAAGTGACACTATCTCGGTAGCCTAACGTCTCCAGTCCTAAGGTGCTAAAACGCTCAGGAACGGGCCAAAACCAATCAACTTGTTTGACATTGCTTGATTGTTGCCAATCAACGCTAGGGGCGATTCCTCCTTCACCAGGCGCGCGCCAATAGGTTTTCCAGTCACCAGATAACTTGACTTGCAAAATAGCTGCAATGGTTTGGTTTACGATGTCTTTTTCACCAGTGAGGGTGAGCTTAACTTGTATCGGAGGGTGCTGAGGGGTGGTCAGCCAACCAGTACTCGCAGCCGATAATGAAAAAGAACAAAACAATGATAAGCACAGGCCTACTAAGGTTAATAGCCGATATTTCAAGTGTGACTCCAACAAGTAATAATCACTTAATAAGACCGTGAAAATGCTGCTTTTCTTTCAATCCCACTAATAAAAGTGGATTGACTAAGTAAGGCATTGGTGAGACTAAATAGCCCCTTTCTAATGCTGAGTCATTTAAATTACAAGTAATTGGCCCGAAACTTACTTAGCTTTACATTACCTTCTTGTTGATTAAGCCAAATTTTGGATAAGCGAAATAGTATGTTTTCACGCAAAAACGTTGTGATTAGGCCACACAAGACGTCGTAAATAGCTTTGGCTCCCACAATTTAGGCTGTTTTGGGTGTAACAGGTTTTGCGTTTTATTTTGACAACGAAATTTTGCTATAAACACGCCCTATCTGACTACGTGGACTTAAGCTGCGTAGGCATTTTCTTTAAGCCATTGCTTAATTTTTGTTACTTGTTCAGCTAAATCGGCTAACTCTGCTTCTGTGGCAAATTGCCCTTCTTTTGAGCCGTTTAGCTCTAGTTTTCTATTAAGTGCTGAAAACTCATTAAAACCAAAATTTGCACTGGCTGATTTCATACTATGAACTTCGCGAACATATGTTTTTAAATCGTTGTCTTGTATGGATTTTGGTAGGTTTATTAGTTGTTCGTCTAAACTGGTTATAAAAGCGTCAATTAGCATATTAAAGTTGTTACCCATGGCTTTTTTGAGCATTTCAAAAGTGCTTAATTCAACTAAATTGTCACTGTTGTCAGTGATTGTGTTGTTTCCCATCGTTGGCTCCTGAGTATTCAGTGTTGGTTCTAGGTAATGTGGTTCAGGTTTTGTTCTACTAAGCCAATAATCGAGCATATTGGCCAGTGCTTGCTGTTCAAATGGCTTAGACAAGAAATCATCCATGCCGACGCTAAAACAGCGCTCTCGATCAGCAGGAAGCGCGTTAGCGGTTAATGCTATGATCGGCACCGAATTATTGGGGTCTTCAGCTAAGATCCTGGCTGTTGCCTGATAGCCATCTAATATTGGCATCTGACAGTCCATTAAGATTAATTGATAATGACCTGTACGCCATTTATCTAACGCTTCTAGGCCGTTATTAGCGATATCCACTGTTAAGCCAAGCTGCTCTAACATGGCTGTCGCAACCAACTGGTTGGTGAGTACGTCTTCTGCAAGTAGAATGTGCCCTGATAGTCGTTCTATTTTAGTATTGGTATGAGTGACACTTAATAAAATAGGGTCTTGTTTTTTATTACGGCATAACGAGTCTAGAGCGGAAAAAAGTATATTGCAGGTGATAGGCTTACTGAGGATTTTATTGGCGCCCGCTTGTTGTAATTTTTGACTGTCTTCTAGTTGGCACGATGAAGATAAAATGAGGATTGGGATATCATTATAAGTGTCGATACGGCGTATTTTGCTGGTTAATTCAGCCCCGTCCATTGCTGACATCCTATAATCGGATATGACTAACTGGAATGGTTCGGTGCTGACTGATTTTTTTAGTTTATCTAACGCGTTGATAGGATCCGAACAAGAGCTAATATTCATCTCAAGTGGCTGTAACATGCGATACAGTATGTTGAGGTTTAGTGGATTGTCATCCACTAATAATACTTTCTTTCCTTTTAGATCCAGTTTTTTATTTAGGGGCTGAGTACTGTGGATCCCCAAAGGCAGACTCACGGTAAAGTTTGAGCCCTCTCCCTCCACACTTTTTAGGCTAATGTTGCCACCCATTAATTCACACAACTTCTTACAAATGGCTAATCCGAGTCCGGTGCCCCCATATTTACGTGTGGTAGACGAGTCTGCTTGAGTAAAAGAGGAAAATAGGTGAGGCTGAATATGCTTAGGAATACCGATACCCGTATCAATCACGGCTAAAGAAAAGATGTTGAGTCCATTCTGATCTTGTTCACTGTTGACTTTGACGCTAATGCTTCCTCGTTTAGTAAACTTAATTGCGTTACCAATTAAGTTTACTAACAGCTGGCGGATCCGTAATGCATCGCCAATTACTGTGGTTGGACTATTACTATCGTAATCCAGTAACAACTCCAGCCCTTTGTCATCGGCCTGTAAGGACAAGGATTGACAAATTTCATGGCATTCTTTTTCGAGATCAAACGGCAGTTTATCTAAACTGAGCTGACCGGCTTCAATTTTTGAAAAGTCGAGAATGTCATTAATAATAATCAGTAATGATGAGCCGGACTGGTAAATAATATCGGTGTATTCTTTTTGTCTTTCGTTTAAGCCTGAATTTTGCAGTAACTGTGTCATGCCGAGCACTGAAGGATCCCCTCATAACTCCCCCAGCGCACAGCCATATTTTCTCAGCTGTTGGGCAAAAATAATGCCCGCAGCT
>NZ_JAIBHJ010000040.1 GCF_021278025.1 Motilimonas sp. E26 | reverse complement strand
CGATTTAACTCAAAATGGGGTTTAACATGTTTAGCGAATTTCTTGATACAGAAGAGTAAAATCGGGGTGCAAATAACAGCGGAAATAATACATGGGAGTGAGAAATAGATAAAACCTATATATGTGAATTCCCACCATTCCTCAAAGAAAACATCTTCCTCCCCAATCAACCCAGTAAATAAACCACTCATAGTGAATACAAGAAATGCTATTACTGCCATCTTTATTGCGCCCACACTGCCAGCAAGCAACACAAAAAAAATCTTATCGTTGAGTTTACCTAAGGTGGGATAGCGGATCATTTCAGCATCAAAGCGCTCTATTTGCTTGTCTGAAAATTTAGGGCCGCCTTCTTTATCTTCAACAAAGAGATCGTCCACTTCATGACTGTCGAGGGCGTTAGGGGGAAACACATCCCATAATTTTTGGCTTTTATTCAGCACCATGGCGCGATGGGATGGTTTAGCCAAATATAACTCTTGGGCTTGTTCGCTGCGATAAGCGCTGGGTTCGTAATTAAAAATGCTATTTTCACTGCTCATTATTTAACCTAAACATTCTTCGCGATACTGTAGGAGCTCCTACCGGCCCGCTCTTTGCATAACCTCCTTCATCAAGGGCTGACCTTAATAAGCCTTCACATCTTGGTTATTTTCAGCGCTGTTATTGGCTTTAGCCAACAGTTCAATATCCCCAATATTTAACAGGGTTTTGCCATAGTAGCGATACTCGGCGTTAACTAGTTTGTTGGCTTGTTGCAGCTCTGCTGATGGTTTGGCCCATTGGTCGCGCGGGAGTGGCTCGCTCCAAGCTTGCATGGCTGGGGTGACGCCGCGGTGTATCACATATTTAAGGCGGTAGTTGGTTAACAAAATACCAAACGGGGTGCCGTTAACGTACCACCAAATCTTGATCCAAAGGGGAATGTCTTTTTCTTCACAGTTATGTGCTTCACAATATTCACGGCGAATAGCGGCGAAGCTTTCGGGACTGGGCTCGGGGATGTCATCGGGCCCGTATTCCATAAAGTGGCGGATCATTTCCCATTGCGCCGCTGCCACTAGCATATTGCCCGCCCCTACTTGCGCTGCTGACCAAAAATGACCGTGATCGTCTTCATCGTTAGCCCCAATAAACAAGGTAGCACTGTGCACCATGGCATAACCGGTAAACCCGCTGCCTTGACCCACTAAGGCCACCACCTTTTCCCATGGCACCACTTTATATTCGGTTTGCTTTAGCTTTTCATTCCAGCGAGAAAACATCACCTCGCGGCGCTGACGGTGAAAGCGAAGAGGAGCGGCGCGAGCAATATCTTTATTGCTAGTGATGATGATCCCAATAGGGAGTAACACTGTAAACAGAATCACTGGTGAAGCGTACGCAAAGGAAGTGAGGACTTCTTCCCAGATAATGGCATCCCAAGACACGTCTCGGAAAAAATAGGAGTCAGCACCCTCCTTCCATTCAAACCAGTTGTAGAAGCTGATACCAAAAGTAGCACTGTAACTGACCCAGCCAAAGACAAGCACGAACAAGAATGCATATTGCGCTTGAAAAATACTGCCTTTAGCCCCGCCGATATCAATATAATGCTCGCACTTCTTAGCTAATAAATCACAGGCATTGGCCTTAGGTATGTTAGTGGCGACCGGCAAGGGGCTTAAGGTGATGCGTTGCCCGGTGCCCTGCACTTCGCTGTGCCCTGCTTTAAAGGGCATTTCTTGTTTATCCAACATGGTTGGTCTCTTTTGCTTTAACTGGGGTTAAGTCACCCGCTAATTTGTGTAAAGGGGTCGCTTGGGCGTCTTCCAACTCCAGTAAGTCGATACTGGCGAACCCCGAACTTAGGGCTTGGTTTAAATTAGCAGGGTTATCCGAATCCGATAAATTAATGGTATAGCGAGCGCCTTGCTGCTCAGAAAACAAGATACCGCCTTCGGCATTATTGGCTTCTAGTAAAATATCGATATAACCAAATAACCTGTCCGCTGGCCAAATCAAAATGATTTCGGTATACCCTTCTGGTTTATAACTGCCTATTAGTTGTGATTCAACTGATTTGGTCACCACTTTCCATTTCTGCGAGCTCCCTTGTCGTTCCACATGAGAAAAAGCAATCCGAATATTCTCCGGCAAAATGGCGGGTACCACAATTTTAATTTCAAGTAGGGTGACCACCTCAAACGTTCTCAATGAAGCAGCATTGCCGCTGGCAGATAAATGCCAGTTTTGTCCGGTGACATGGTCGATTCGGGCAAACACTTGCGGTGTCATGGTTACTTCAAGCCATTTTCTAAATTGGGTAGCAAAGTCCCAGTTAGGGTTCTTGCTGTATAAGAAGCCTCGGTCCTTACCCCATGCGCTATTGCTGATCCATTGCATTAATGCGGTAGATTGGGTCATATTGTAAACCACCTCGCCAACAAACACTAAGAGGGTGCCTGCTAACATATAAGGGTTTAACCGCGTGGCCAAGCCTAATGTGGTGGAGGCCGCCGTTTGCCAAGTGATACGCCCCAACAGGGCTAATATGGCTTGCCGTCCGCTGGTCCAAGCTATCGCGGCACCCGGCGCGGCTTGTAGCACATCGCCTGTGGCCGCAATAGTTGCGCCAGCAATGGCGGTATAATCCCCTTTGCGCCAGCTGCGCTCAATCCTATCGGCTTGCTTTACCATATCAAACACTGCAGATATCGCACCTAGTCCAGCGCTTATCCCAGTCCCAACCACCATAACCTTACTCAGTAGCTTTAGACTTGATTCCGAGCCCGTGTAAGCCCAATGGGTCATGGCCGCAGTTTTCGCTACCTCCATCGCCAATGCGGTGCCCGCTGCGAGCATACCGAGCTTATCCGATAATAAGTGAAACTCTTGTTTACCCGTTAACTGAGATTTTTTCTCATACTCGGTTTTGGTGTTGTCATAGTTCCATTTATTTAACACCAACACAAACAAGGCTATTGAGCTAGAGCCGGCGCTGCCGCTGGCTAATGAGCCTGTATTACCATCTGGGCTGCCTAAGGTGAGCTCATTAAATAAGAGCTTCTTGCGGATTTGTGCTAACTCTTCGACCGAGTCAGGGGTTTGGCCAGCTATCATTAGTTTTGCCCCTGGCGTTTTGCTGTTGCGGAATGGCTTAACGGCGGCTTCAGAAGGATGCCCTTTGATAGCCAAATCTTGTTGGCGAATATCTTCTACCAAGGTTTCTAAACTGATACCTTGGGCGCGAATTTGGCGGTCAATTTCTGCGATTCTCTCGATGCGGCGCTGAGCCGCTAAACGCGCTTCTTCTATTTCTTTTCGTGTTAACTTGCGCTTTTGGTGTGAACGATGAGGCGTAATCTTAGGTTTATAATTTCTGATGCTCTCACGCTCTTGCCATAACTTTTCAACCGTCAATATACGTTGGTCATAGGCGGTCACTATTTTTGCGACATCTGGCGCATTAGGCCCAGGCTCAAGTGACAACAATAACTCGGTATGCGCCAGGGTATTTGAGAAGGTGGCGAGTAAGCCTTTCGGCGCCGTTTTGAAAAACGAGTTAGGATCATAATTACTCGTGAGATCAGCCGCTTTGCGACTGAGCTCATTGAGCTCTGATACGGTTAGTGGGAGCAACGTGGCGTTAAAGGCATCTAGCTGTTTTTTGATTGCTTCCGGCATGTCTTCAAGTAACGTAAGGCCCTTACCTTCAAGAGTGGCTCTGAGGGTGGTTAGGCCATCTTCACCGCCCTTGGTTGTGTTAGCTTGGTCGGCCATGGTGAGGAAATAATACAAATCACCCTCGGCAGCGGCATAATCCTTTAGCGTGCCTTTTTCTCTATTTACCCATAGTTGCAGGTTTTGTTCACCCACTTGGTGAAAAAAGAAATTCCGTAATTTATCAATATTTTCAGGAACTAAACCAAGCTCATAAAGCCATTGAATTTCAAGCCCTAAGCGCTCGGCGAGTAAGGTAGGGTTTTCTTTATCAAAAACGGGGATCGCCGCATAGGCTGGCTCAATAATATAGGTCCGGTCGTTGTCTATATTGAGTGCCGCTGTTTGCATGATATCTAAGGTGACATTGGCCGCGCTGAGCCACGCCTTCATTTCGGGTAAGTTCACCCTCTCGGCGACGCCATCATCACCTATGCCTAAGCCTGCGCCGTATAGTAAGGAGCGTTGACCTTGGCGCACACGGCGAAATAAGGCCTCTATTTTTGTCCGAGGAACGCCAATTTTGTTTGCCATCACGGCCATGTCGGCCATGACTTTATTGCGCGGTCCTACCACAGCGGGATCGGTCGGTACACTGGCAATTACAGGGTATGAAGTATGTTGTAGGCTCCTTGCCGCTATACTGTAATTGGTGGTGGCCCTATCGTACTCTTCGTATAAATCGCGTAATTCCTGCCACTGCTGTTCTTCCAAATGAGCAAAATCGGGATCTTGTCCACTGGCGTTTTTAATTCGCTGATTATCAATCTCTATCAAAGCGCTAATATTGGTCGCGGCAAAGAATTTCTCTTTATTCTTGTCGGTTTCTTCCCATTCTTTCTCAAGCAGCCTAATGGCTTGCGCTGCACCGCTTAGTTCGGTCGCCATCGAGATGGGATCTTCAAGCAATAAGATGGCCGAGTCGTCTTTGTATTTAGGCAAGATATGTTGGGTGACATCGGTTGCGGCTATTGCTTGTGGTTTTTCTGTTAACCAACACCATTGCTGATCTAACGGGTTATCACTCTTATTAGGATCGCAATCCGCTAGGTTAGCAGCGAGATCATTGGGTGGTAATAGATGTCGAGCGCCGATATTGACTTGGTAAGCGGCCAAATCACATTTTTGCATCAAGGCATCGCGTAATTCGGGCACCAGAATAAGTTGCCCCTGCAACTTAGCGGATATTTTTGTATGAGTATACAAGGCCCATACACTGCCCGAGCGTTTCATGACAATGCTGGTTTCACTTTCATCGTAGATAAACTCTGGCCCGCCATAGTCACCGGGGGTTTTACTTTGTTGTTCTATTTTAGTCACGGCGCCATTTTCACCGAGCTGATAGGCATAAACAATGTCGGGGCGTTGACTATGAATAAGATATAAATACCCTCCCTCATGGGCAGGGCGGATCCCAACGGGACGATAGGTCAGCTTACTGCTATGGCGACTGGCAATGGCGCGATGCTGAGCAGGCGATTCAACAATGGCATAACGCACAGGAACCAATTGAATTCTGCTGTTCATTAAAGCGCAAGGGGCACAAGGTGCCTTTACATCATTTTGCGAACTGTTTTTCGCATCTTGGACGGCACTCATGATACTTCCTTTTGATTCTGTTTAAGCCAATAACCATGCGCTAACTCAGCCGCTTTTTCGGCGCGCTGATCGGGGGTTAATATTGAGGGAGTGGATAAATATTGATGAACAAGCTGGTACTCGGGCGCGCTGGAAAACCCTTCGCCTAAATAACCCAATACCGCAAAGAACAATGTTTGCGCCTGTTGCGATGTGAATCCCAATTGATAGGCATGCTCTGACCAAAAATAGATCCAATCAATCTCTTGCTGCTGAGGTAAACGCGCAGCAAACCATTTTTCCATGTAACGCTTTAATTGTTGAACAAAATTCAAATGACTGACGTCTCCCAGCAAGCGGTATTCATGTTCGGTTAATGTCACCCCGCCCGGTTGCTGTTTGTTATCATTGCTTAGTTTACTGACTTGATGCTGCCATGCTTGCTGCCTAACACTTGGCAGCCACACTTGCGCGATGGCCTGCCAAAATTCTTTTCGCTGAGCCAGTAGCAGTCTCGCAGCCACTTCTGGATCAGCAAATTTCAGTAGCACATTTTCACCGCTCGGCGTACTGACAGTAAGCAAACTTCGCAACTGGGTTTCGAGTAGCTGCCGATCTTTCGCAATTAAAATATAACCGTAGCGCTCAAATGGGTGGTCAATTAAAAACTGGAGTAATGGGCTTTGTAAGTTAACCTCAATCAAGCAAGGTGATACTGGAGTTAGCGCTTCCCACTGTGTTTCAGTGTATAAGATGGTTAGGCTGGGACTACCTTCTATCTCATAAATGGTTTTCAGCACGCTCTCAAAGCGACTGCCGTCCAAATACAAAAACAATCTTTCGTTTGCAGCCAAGGCTAAATCAGGCGCTAAGTGTGGCTCAATCACTGCACGTCCTCCTCTTCAGGAGGATTGCAAATGCTTACCAGCGGCTCTCCTGATCGTAAAGCAGCGATTTGCCTTGTGACTTCAAAGGGGGCATATTCAGCCAACTTTAAAGCTGGCGTTTGTATTATTTCAAGCGGTGCAATCTCTACCGCCTGCTCTACCCCTTTCACTAACTCAGCCACTTGCCCTGCATAACCACTGCCACTGCCGGCGCTGCCGCCTGAGTTCATGTTGATGGCAGGGCCGACAAGGTGAACGCCTGCAGGGTCGAGTTTGATAAAGCTGCCACCGGCGCTTAGGGTAATTTCAACGCCGGCATCGAGCACCACCTTGTTACCGGCTTGTTGGTGCACCTCATCACTCACTTCGGTTAGCCATTTTTGACCAACTTTGGTGTGTAGTTTGCTGTCCATCAGCCAAGTTTGGTCGCCCTTAATTAAGTCGCGCGTTTCGCCATGCGTGGTGAGGTGTTGGTTACCCTTGATTAAGCTAAAGCGGTCACGGTCTACCTCACTGTGTTGGTCACGCTTTATTTGCTCGCCCCAGTCGTTTTCAATTTGGCGATTTTGGTCTTTTTGCGCATGAATATAAATTTCTTCTTGGCCCACTTCGTCTTCAAAACGCAGCTCGTTATAACCGTCGCCTTTGTGGGTTTCGGTGCGCAGCACGGTGCGGGTTTTATGCTCAGGCAAGGCATAAGGGGGCCGGTTGGTGGCATGATAGGTGCGACCGGTAATAATGGGTTGGTCGGGGTCGCCTTCTAAAAAGCTGACTATCACTTCATGGCCGATGCGGGGAATAGCCATGTTGCCATATTGCGCGCCAGCCCAGTCTTGGCTTACCCGTATCCAGCAACTAGCATTTTCATCATTGTTGCTGTAACGGTCCCACGGAAATTGCACTTTCACCCGGCCATGCTCGTCACAAAATATCTCTTCCCCTTGAGGGCCGGTCACGGTGGCGATTTGCGGGCCATCAACACGCGGTTTGGGGTTAGGCTCGGGTCGCCATTGTAAATGACTGGGCGTGGCGCGAAAGTGGTTAACATAACGAGTTTGGCCGCTGGTGCCGGCTTCTTCCAGTGCTTGGGGCTGCTCACCATGATGGCGCACCGACACAATATTCCAATCGCGGTTCATGGCCCCGTTTAGGTGCTCAATTAAGCTAAAGCGACTGCCACTGAGCCACATGGGTATGTTACTGCTGCCGCTAATGGCCTCGGCTTCGGCGCGCAGTGACTCCATGCGGTAACGCACAAAAGCGCTGCCACTGCCGGCTTCTTTATAGCGCCCGGGATAATCGTAGTGCTCGTAGTCTTGACGCTGCCAGCTTTGCGCTTGACCGGCTTGATTGCTCAGTAAGGCATTATTAGGGGTTTTAAAGCTGTAGTCTTTTAATTGCACCGCACTGGGCGCCACACTGGATTGATGGGCCAGCTGACTAACAAAAAATTGTTTTTTTACCCCACCCGCATTCGCGTTGTACTCGTAAGGCGCAGTATGGGGAATAAGCGCTTGCACGTCATCGGCAAACACCAAGGTGTGCTTATCAGGGTGTTGCTCAAAAAAGTAAAACAGGCCTTCTTCTGCGGCCAAACGCGCTATAAAGGTTAAATCGGTTTCACGGTATTGCACGCAATATTCGCGCACGGCAGGGGTGCGCTGACAAGCAAAGGCGTAATCTTCAATGCCCATTTCTTGCAATAAAATGCTAATAATATCCAGTGCATTAAGCTGCTGAAAGATGCGGCTGTTATGGCGCAGCGCTAAACGCGCAGCACTGGGCTCGATGGTAAGACGATAAAAAGTGTGATGATGCCCCATATCGCCTTGTTCAAAAGCGCTGACAATGCCGTGCACATAACGCAACACCACACCGTCTTGATATACGGTTAAAAGGGCCGTTTGATCCACCACCTCTTGTGGGATGATGTCTTCTCGGCGGCTGGCTAAATCCAGCTGCACCTGATAAATACTCGACAAGGCTTCGTCATAGTCAAATTGAAGCACCACGAATTCACCGCGTGTCAGTGAATTTATTTGTAAGGTAAATTGCAAACCCGTGCCGTTGGCCATGACCTTTCCTTGTAGTTAAACAGGTGGTAAAAAAAGCAGAAAAGCCAGACAAATGCTGGCTTAAATATAGAGATATCGAGGCAATTATGCTTCGATTGGTTTACGCCAGTCGTCAGCACCAGATGTGCCAGCAACTAGGTGTTCCCAGTCAATTTTACGGTAAGCTAGCGATACTTTAACTAGCTGTGTAAAGCCGCCTTTTGATTCGTCTTGACAGTGTGGCATTTTACAATCGATATCAACGATAGTTGCATCAGTCAAAATAGTTGAGAAGAAGTGTTGTTGCTTACCTTCAACGGTAGTGTGGTACCACTTTAGCTCAACTTTAGGTAGCATTTCACCTGAAGCCAATGAGTTGTACATTAACGGTACCGCTTTGTTTAGCGCTACTGTGAATTGGAATGGCTTGTGTACACGCTGGCCTGAAGGCTGACCTGATTGTGGATCTGTTGGTACAGTTACAATGTGATCAAATTCTTGTACCAACATTTGGTCTTCGTGACCTTCTTGGTAGATGTTACCTACTGATTCTGGCGTGAATGCACCAGCAGTGATGTTACCTTGGGTTTGACCTTCGATTGCAATATAACAAGGGGTTGGCATCGCTAATTCCTTCTGTATGAAAATAATATTTTTTTACTAAAAAATGATGTTGTTGCACTTATTACTATTCAGTTTCTGTGCCAAAACAAAAAATAAAACAAAAACAACAACTTAGTAAAATTTGATTTTTTATTCAGGCAAATTATTGCTCAGACTGGGCAATAACTTGCTCGCTAGGCAAAAAGTTGCTTGCGCTGGCATGCTCTTTTGCATCTATCCCTTGCTGCAGTTGCAAGGTCTGCTTCGCTAGGCTGGCTTTTAATTGCAAGCCTGACAAATACGTTTCCAGTTCAACTAACTCTTGCTCGGCTTTGTTGGTTTCACCCCTTTCGAGCAGCTCATCTAAGTAGTAAGCGCGCGCTAAAATAGGTGACAAACTAATGGCATAACGGTGTAGCTGCTTAATATCTTGTTTAATGGCAGCGGGCACAGCTTTTAACTGCTGGCTTTTTTGCTCTAGGTTTGCCATTACAGTACGGGAAGCAGCAAAACGTTGATGTAGCTTGTTGAGTTGATCTAACTGCTTAATTTGTTCAGCTTTTATTTCTTGATGCTGTAACTTTAGACTGGGGTCTTCAGGAAATAAGTAGGCCAGCGAGCTCGCTAGCTGCTCGGCTTCTAACTGTGTTGAATGGGTGTCTAATGCCATTAACTGGGTAATTTTCTGTTGGTATAGGCGCGTAATATTGGCTTTGTTTGCAGCGAGATCTCGCTCGGAGAAACTGGCTATGACTAATTTAGTATCAGCCTTTCCCAGCAAGGTAGGTACGCGTTGCCAAGGCGCCAACCAATCTTGTACGGTGGGAGTGGTATAAAAAGGCACTGCAGCAGGTAGGGTTAATAAAAAACCGCCCACAAGGCCAATGCCTAGCTTCAACCAGCCCCAACGAACTACTTTTTTAGTCACCACTTGAGTTGTTTGCTTAGCTTTAACCACGGGCTTTTCTAAGCGGTCAATATGCTCGAAGATTAAATACCCTAGGCTATCTAGATGGGGCATTTTAAGCTCAGGGCTTTGTTCAAACGCTTGTGCTAAATCGGATAACGCGCGCTCACAGCGGTAAAGTTCACGTAACAGATTTGCGTCAACCGTCATGCCTTTTACATCATCAACGCACTGGGCAATGGTCCAGTTAATTAAATCTACCCGCTTGTCCAACGGTAAGCTCCAGCTATCCCAGCGGCTGTTAAAGGTAAAACTAAGCACTTCTAAACCACAAGTTAGCCCAGCCAACCCTTGCTGCTTGGTTTTAGCGATACAAAAATAGGCCGACAGTAATAAGTCTAATCCTTGCTGCTGCCCTAATTTTAAAACTAACGTGGCAACCTTATCCCAGTCTATTCGTCCAGATAACGGGGTAAATTTTCGATTTATTTCGCTGCGAATGGTTTGGTATTGGTCTTCTGCTTTTAACTTGGCCTCGTCTTCAGTGATGAGCAAGGCTAAATCAGAAAAATAAAAAGGAACCTTTAATGTCATGAGTTTCCTCAATGCGATAGCCTATTAGGCTCACAAAGATAAGGCGGGACAAGCCCGCCATTGTGATTAGTATAAGGTTTGCGGCAGAGTGAAGCTTTGCAACAAACTGGTGGTAAATGGATTCACAGTGTTGTCCGTTACTAAGCGGTAACGCATATGCCCGTGATCAACTTTAAATTCATAGTCGACAGAGGTGGCCGTTGTACCTGTCACTTGCCCCTTATCCAGTAAGCGGAATAAGGCCCATTGCCCATTAGCGCTCACTGAGCGAGGCGACTTATTAGCTGCACCAGGTACTAAGGTTACTTTGCTGGTCGCCGATGGACGCAATGTGTTAGGCCAAACCAGTCCTGTGCTCATTCTCGGACCATGGCTATATTCCACATATTGGCCGTCAACATTGAACAAGCTACGACGTTTATCAGGGCTTAACTCAAGCGGCTCTAAGGTAAACTCAACATCTAAGCTGCCTTTTTTGTTGAAGAACGCTTGTTGAATATGCTTAGCGGTCTGCATTTTAGCCAGCACATCTGAGCGGATCAGGTTTTGACCACCCGCCCACGCCGGATTCGCTCCGTTAGGATCTTCTAAGAAAATACTTAGCTTATTGTCATAAAAGGTATTTAGCACACCGTTTGGCGCAAAAAACTCCGCAAAGTCATCCAAAGCAACATCTTTAGTGGCATTGGGGTTAAATGGGTATTTGTTGGCAAGCTTCGCTTCAAATGCTTGATATACTTCTTCATACCATACCACTTCAAGCTGTCTTACGGCGGCCACCAGCACCACACGCCATGCATCATCAGCAATTTGACGCACGGTTTTATTCAGCGGTGCAGGTAAGCCTTCAGCAATACGTTGCAATGCAAATATGGGGTCGGCATCACTTAGTGAAATACGCTTTTGCGTGGCTTCTAAAGCTGCCTTTCCTTGCTCGCTGGCACTTTGAATATCATTCATGTATTCATACAAGGCGTAGATTGAAGCTGAGACTTCATCTATATAAGCGGGTTGCTCTCCGCTCGCTACCAGTAAGCCATTCAGTTTATTAAAGTCATTCGCTATTTCTGCCGCTATTTGGTATTGCTCTGACTTCATTAGGGCTTTCTTCGCTACTTCATCATCGGGTAATGCAGGAAATAACGATGTGTTTTGCGACAGGGTAGTTAACAGACGAGAAAGTGGCTTGGTTGAGCCAACTAATTGCTCGAGTACTAATACGGCGTGGTTAATATCTTCAAACTTTTTAACCTTAACGTTGGCTAGCGCTTGATCCCAGCTATTAATATATTGCTGTTGATATAAGTCGCGCACTTGAGCTCGCAATACCCGCTTATCTTCATCACTAAAGTCTAAGGTTTCATCCAAACCTAGCACCCAAGAATCAATAAGTGCGAATTCTGATGCTTTTGCTGCTTTTGGCACGTAGTAGCCATTAAAACCAGATTTGGTCATTAGCCTTTGTATTTCAATGCTCTCTTCGTCAACAGCATCAAAAACCAAATCAAAACTTGGGCCTATCGCTAAACGTAAATTCAGGGTACCACCTAAATCAGTCGCCGCGCTTTGCTCTAAATTACGAAATAGACGACGATCCATTGGTAACTTGCTTAATTCTTTCTGCGCCGCCAATACAGTTTGATCATAGGGTGCAAGGGCATTTTCAGCATCAACGATATTAGCCAAACGATCGGCGGTAAGGTCGGTATGCTCAAGAGCATATTCTAAATGCGACATAAGCTGCATTTGCACATCACGGTTGCCCGCGTAAATTTGCTGCCAATATTGAGCAAAATACGCTTTTACTACCTCATCATGACGGCCACTTTTATCGGTTAACATACGAAATACACGCAGTAACGCCAGTTTTTCATCACTGCCCGCGGGTGCTTCTAGCATGGCTTTACTCACGCCAGCCATGAGTGAGGGTAAATAACGAAATTCTAATAAATTTAAGTAGGTTTCTTCTACTTTTGGGCCAATAACATGGCCTTGGTATAAACCTAGGTCTGAGA
Source organism: Motilimonas sp. E26 (assembly GCF_021278025.1). Lineage (GTDB taxonomy): Bacteria > Pseudomonadota > Gammaproteobacteria > Enterobacterales > CBDFNC01 > Motilimonas. Next base: position 17,907 of record NZ_JAIBHJ010000040.1, on the reverse strand, counting down.
TGTATTTTGGCTTATCGCGAAATACACCAAACTCTAAGGTAGCGCTGCGAATAAGATTAAGGGGTTCGATCAGGTTTTTACCGGTCGGATCTATATCCATTAAATTATTTTGCTTATGAAACACCTCTACCTTAGTTAACACCGCTTCCGCTGAATTGATATTGTTGTGGTAATAACGTACCCAAGTGCTAAGTAAAATAACCCCGGCTATTGAACATGCCACTGCAGACAGCATCATGATGCGGCGCTTTTGCTTCGCGACTTTAAAGTTGTCTCCGGCCAAACCCGCCTCTGGGTAAATGATCTTTTGGAATAAATTTGGCGTAAAGTAGGTTGTTGAACTCTCAGCTTTTTGTGCGTAATTAATTGACTCTGCCATACCATAACGCTGGGCCGAAGCATCAACAAAGGCGTTAACGGGCACCCCTTGTTGAAATACTGAGGTAAAGTAAACACCACGCACTAAGGCTGAGGTAGAAAACTGGTCGCTAGAGAAAGAGTCATGGAAAAATTGCAGTAAAATTCGCTTTAAGCCAGCAAGCTGGCGACTTAGGCTATAAATCGCTTCGCGCTCATTGGTGTCACGACAATGCATCATGGCTGACGGCAGTAATGCGTTCAAGCGGGCGATAAACTGGTCGTATTCAGCATCAAACTCGGTTAACCAAGAATCAAATTGCTGTACCGAATCGAGACTAAAGGTAAAGCCTAAAACTTCATCACGTTGCTCTTTTGAGTATTCACGAAATAAAGGTTCAAACCCGTGTAACAAATCAAGCTTAGTAAGAGAGATATAAACCGGTAAACGCGTGGATAAAGTTTCCATTAACTCGCGTAAACGCGCTCTAATAAGATACGCATAAGCCTTACGCTCAGCCGCATCTGACGAAACTAGGTGAGCAAGATCGAGTGCGACTACCACACCATTTAGTGGCCTGCGGCTACGTTTACGATCTAGCCAAGTAACAAAATGTAGCCATAGGTTACGCTCTAACCCTTCCGAGTCACCTTGCTGTGACGACTTTTGTGCTAACAACTCACCATCAGGATCGATAAGTACCGCTTTATCACCGACCCACCAATCAAACGAAAACGGGTTTTCTGATTTGTTACCTGACGCGCGCATAACCGAGCTTAAAACAAAGCTTTGTCCAGAGCGGTTGATCAGGCTAGTTTTACCTGCATTCTCCATGCCCAACACAAGATACCAAGGCAATTCGTATAGATAGTTTCGGCAATTAAGGCTCTGCTTAAGCTTGATCATCATTTGGTTTAACTCTGTCTCTTGACGATCAACAAAGCGCTGCACTGGATTAACTTCTAATAACTGATCGTAATGTTGCTCAGCTTTGACTTTACGCAACTTACGCGATTGCAACCAACCCCAAATAGAAAATGCAATTAAGCACACGATTAAGCTGGCAATCATACGCTGAGTAACCGTTACTAGTGGTTTATAGCCGTCGATTTCTATTTGCGGCCCCAACCACCAAAGCGCAGCTTGGAGCAAGACAAAAATAACGACAACTAGGCCCGGCACTGACGCGCTAAACAAAGGAGCCAGCCGACGAAAGAGAAAACTAAATTTACTCCACATGTGTTTCATTCCTAATTAATATTATCTATAAACCTAAGGTTTTTATTTTTGCTATTTATGGCAAAGCTTGTGCGACATCATTGGTATCGCTAACGCACATCCGCAATGGTGCTGGTCATTCGATTCAACAATGATGGCTCCCATTGCGCTAAGCTAGTTTGGTTGGCTTGGCTCAATAGCTGCTGATATTGCTGCTGCGCCAATGCTTTCATGCCATATTTGTTGAGTAAATCCGCCGATAGTAAGCGCCAATAAAACTGGTCTCTGGGCTCTTGAGCCTGCTCTAAACCGGCATTCAATTGCGCCAAAGCCAGTTCAAAGCCCGCTTCACGAGCCAAGTTATCCGCCTCTTGCCAGCGCTGCAGCCAATCACCATCACTAACACCATGACTACTTTGTTCTTGGGATTGAACCCAGCTGGCAGTCGCTTCACTAACAAAAGGAGCGCCACCTTTAAAGGTTAAATCGGTCAATTTAGGTAACCGAGCAATAAGGCTGGCTACTTCTTCTCTAATAGCCTGAGCTGCGGCTTTAAAGCCAAGCTTTTCAGCCAATTGAGCGCTGAGATAATGTCCATCAAGCCAAAAAGGACTGGCAACTAAACTGTTTTCAATTTTTCGCCATAAGGCTTTGTCACCGCTTTTACTGAGCATGTCTTGGTAGTCAGCCACACGATCAGGCGCAACCGGCATAAGATCAGTTTCATTACCTTTTTTCGCATCCGGCGCACTGAGAACGGTAAACCAAATAGCGTATCGCCTTAGTCGTAAGCCTTGGCAGGTACCCATATCGGTTTCGCACATAAAATCAGCAATTTTAAGCAGTGACTGCTTCACTTCTTTTTCATTACTGGTATCAACACTTGGCATGCTGCTCGCGCTTGTTGCTGTTGGACGAGTAGTAGACTGACTTGAAACCGGCGCTTGATTTACTTGCAGGGCAGTCGAGTTTGATGACGCTAAGCTGCTAATGCGTTGCAACAAACGAGTGATTTCATCACTGGGCAGGCCGTATTCTTCACTGAGCACAGCAATATCTTTTAAGGTCTGCTCTAATTCTGTTTTTAAATCGGGAGCTAAGCTAGCATCACTGAGCCCTTCCATTGTTTGTAACGCTCGTTCCATGATCATGGTGAAAAAGCGTCGTCTGGGCAACTTGCCTCGATCACCTGGCGCTGGATGCGCAGTGGTCCAAAATAGGGCCATAAAGCGCTCTAGCACTTGCATCGAAAGCAGAAAACGAGTGATGTCTTGGTCACGCTGCAAACACTGCATCAACACGACAAGTAATTTAATATCTTTGGTTTTTTTATGCAGTAACTCAACCGTAGACGTTTCCACTTGCTGCCACTGAATGCTGGCATGAGCCAGTGATCCTACCTTCATCATTTGATCTTCAATAAACTCAAAGACCGGATCGTCAACTAAGCGCTCACCAACAGGCGCCGCTTCACTAACGGGGGCGACTAACTTGGTTAGGTATATTTTCATCGCCTTACCACCGACATGTCGCGCGCAATGGCGCGATCAGTTCTTTAATTGTTTCACCGCTAAAATGTAATCCATTGACGTCAGGGTGGTCAGAGCGTAAGGCAAAGCCAGCGGGTGATAACATGGCTTTCATGACTTCAATAGCCGGTAACCCCCGACCACTGCGCAACATCCGGCCAGTATCATCTAACTGCCATAATTGGCTATTAGTGTGCTTGCCCTTTATGGTTACGTTGATTTGGTTACCGCTAATCGGCTTCGCAAAGTACAGTTCAACTCGGCTAATTTTATTTAAGCAGCTCAGTAGCATCACGGGCCTTGGCTCGGTGCTGCCAATGGCAGGCGCCGCTAGCCAATGATCAGATAATTCCGCCGTGCGCGGCGCGCTTTGATAAAGAAACGCCACACTGCCATTGCGGTAACTTTCTATTTCTTGCATCCGCTGCCACTGTCCAGGCAAGGATAGATGAGCACCTGGCGTCGGCGTATTCTCACTAAGGGTGGCCGTAGCGGTGTTAAACAAACGGTCAAAGCAAGCAAGGCGTTCAAGCCTTGAGCTAATCTCGGTACACTGCTTAGCTTGCTCAATTTGCTGCGGTGCATCCTCAACTTGGGCAAATGCACTCGATATCGAGATGCACCCTAAGATAAAAGCGAGCGTCTTATTCAACGGTAATCTCCAGTCGTTGGCATTTGTGTGCCAAGGTGCGTTTCGGTAAACCTAAGCTCAATGCTGCTTTGCCTCGGTCACCATGGTATTGATTCAAGCGTCGTTTAATTAATTGCCGCTCATATTCTTGGATTGCGGCTTTTAAGTCATTAACCCCTTCAAAGGTACATAGCGCTTGCTCTGAAGTCGGGGTATTAACAACAGATGATTCCGTTGTTTCTGTTTCAAGTTGCGGCAGTGCATCTAATGCGATTTCTTCAAAATCACAGGTATGGGCACAGGCAAATTCAATCACATTTTTCAGTTCACGAATGTTGCCTGGAAAGTGATGCTCATTAAGCTTATTCAAGGCCGCGTAGCGGATCCCTTGTACCTGACGCTGTTGCTGTTGGTTAAACAGCTGGATCAAATGCTGACTAATTGGTAACAAGTCTCCTTTTCGTTCACGTAATGACGGGCACAATATCGGAAATTGACTAATGCGATAAAACAAATCGCGTCGAAACTCACCTTCTTCTACGCGTTGCTTTAGGTGAACGTGAGTGGCACAAATTAACCGAAAAGAAGCTGATTCTTCTTGCGTTGAGCCAAGCGGCCTAAATTTACCATCTTCAATCACACGCAATAACTTTGCTTGTAACGGCAACGGCATATCCCCTATTTCATCAAGGAATAAAGTGCCACCATCGGCTTCTTTAATCAGACCCGACTTGGCCTTAAGTGCACCAGAAAAAGCGCCGGCCTGATAACCAAATAGCTCACTTTCCAATAAGTTTTCCGGAATAGCGGCACAGTTAATAATGATTAACTGCTTGTTACTACATGGCGATAATTGATGAATAGCCTTAGCCACCAAGTCTTTACCTGTACCTGTCTCGCCTTGGATTAAGACACTAAGAGAGGACTGTGCAGCCTTTGAAATGTGCTTTCGTAGCTGTTCAATTTGAGCGGTATCCCCTATTAAAATACGCTCAAGTTGATGATACTTTTCCTGCTCGCAGGCTTTATTTTGTAGCGCTTGAACGTCTTGACTTAAGGTTTTACGTGACGCGATTTGACGATCTAAACGCTGTAATAGTGTCAGGTGGTTTGCCAGGATTTGCGTCATGGTTAGAAAGTCGTCACCAGCAAGCCATTCATTGTCACCTTGCTGTACTTCCATGACTAACAAACCCGGAATCGCACCGGCTAAATTATCAAGCGGCTGTACCACCAACGTCGCGCGACTATCAAGGCTAAAGGCAAACTGGGCAAATTCTTGGCTATCTTGCCAGTACAGCCGATCTGAATGACTTAACTTAATGACTTTATTCTGCCTGATGCTGCGGGTAAATGGCTGGGTTAAATCGGCGACTTGCCAAGCAGGCAGCCGACCATGCCAACCAAATGGCACTAAACTTTTACTGTCTTCACTGAGCATTAACACGCCAGCGTTAACAATATTAGGGAGTCGCTCTAATGCGTCACAACATTGTTGTAACGCTCCAGCTTGCCGGCTAACACTAGAAAATGCACTAATTACATTAAGCCAGTTCAACATAGCTACTCTACCGTACAAACAAATTCAGCGTCGTCGCATGACAAGCCGATAAAGCTAATCGCCTCATCTGCGGCCATTTTATCGAGCAATACTTGCGATAATGGCGGCAGTAGCTGACCATCAATAATGGCTTCAAGCATGCGCGCACCATTTTCTGAACGAGTAGCACGGCGACAAATTTCATCCACTAATGAGTCAGATAGTTCCACTTGAGCTTTATAGCGATCAACTAAACGCTGTTTCACTGCATTGAGCTTGTGCTGGGCAATTTCTATCAATACGTCAGGTGCCAAAGGTAAATAAGGCACTGTTTCCATGCGGGCCAATAATGCGGGTTTAAAGAAAGCAGCCAACTCAGGATATAAGCGCTCTTTCATTAAGGCCTCATCGTCATGATGATCCACTATGGTTTGGTAACCTAAATTAGAGGTCAGGAAGAACACGATATTTTGACAATCAATAATGCGCCCTTCACCGTCGGCCAGTTCGCCTTTATCAAATGCTTGATAAAATAAGTTCAACACTTCTGGGTGCGCTTTTTCTACTTCATCTAATAACACCACCGAATAAGGCTTCTTACGAATAGCCTCTGTTAATACGCCACCTTCACCAAAACCAACATAACCCGGCGGCGAGCCGATGAGGCGTGACACAGTATGCTTTTCTTGGTATTCAGACATGTTAATGGTGGTTAAAAATTGTTTACCGCCATATAACTGATGGGCAATTTGCACCACGGTTTCTGTTTTACCAACACCACTGGGCCCGACCAATAAGAACGCACCTTTTGGTCGCCCTGCTCGTCGTAAATCGGCACGCGCCGTCAGTAAATGTTTGTGTAACGTGTTTAACGCTGGCTGCTGACCTTTTACTTCCGCGCCCAAGATGGCTGGCAGCTGAGTAATTTTGCTTAATTCATCGGTGTTCATTTGATTAACGGGTACACCGGTCCAGTCTGCAATCACTTGTGCAACTTGTTTTTCGTCAACCCAAGGGTGGATCAATAATCGGTCGGCTTGTAGCAGCGCTAACTCGGCTTCCACCTCTTTTAATTGATTGAGAATATCTTCGTTGGTGTGTTGCTCATTCATAAACTGGCTGCGCAATAACACGAGATTTTCAACTAACGCTTTTTGCGCCAACCAATCGGTTTCAATACAGCTTGCTTGGTCGCGGTTATCCGCTAACTGTGAGATTAAACCCGCGAGATATTCCGCATCATCAAACTGACCAAGTAATTTGTCTCGCTCAAGTAACTCAATTTCAGCTTGTAGCTGTTGATTAAGGGTGTTTAATTTGGCGAGTTGGCGCGGCGGTGACGTCAGGTTAATGGCAATACGTGCACATGCGGTATCTAATACATCAATGGCTTTATCTGGCAATAAACGTCCCGAAACATAGCGCGCAGATAATTCAGCAGCCGCTTTGACGGCTTTATCACTGATCAATACGCCGTGGGCTTGCTCATATACTTGATGTAAACCACGCATAATACTAATACTGGCGTCAATACTCGGCTCTTCTAACTTCACGAGTTGGAAGCGACGCGCTAAGGCAGGGTCTTTTTCAAAGTATTTTTTATACTCTTTCCAAGTGGTTGCGCCAACAGTACGTACTTCACCACGCGCGAGTGCGGGCTTAAGTAAGTTAGCCGCATCACCGCCACCTTCCTGATTACCCGCACCAATGAGGGTGTGTGCTTCGTCGATAAATAAAATAATCGGCTCTGGCGAGTTTTTCACTTCTTCCAAAATAGCTTTTAGGCGTTTTTCGAACTCACCCTTTACCGAAGCTCCTGCTTGCAATAAACCTAAATCAAGAGCTAACAAAGACACTTGGCTTAATTGCTCTGGCACTAAACCGTCGGCAATACGTTGCGCTAACCCTTCAACAACGGCGCTTTTACCGACACCGGCATCACCCACTACAATGGGGTTGTTTTTACGACGGCGACAAAGAATATCAATCATCAAGTCAATTTCATTGTCACGACATAACACCGGGTCCAGCTCACCATCACGGGCGAGTTGAGTAAAGTTGGTGCTGTATTTCAGCAGCGCACTTTCTTCGCTCATTAGCGCTGATGATGCCGGCTTTTTACCTGTTTCAGCTGACTCTGACGAGCCTTGTGTTAGAGCGTTAAACTGAGTTCTTAATGTTTCACGATTAAACCCTGAAAATTGCTCAACTAATGCCATTGGTAAATAACGTTCAGCATTGATTAAGCAAGCTAGAAAGATTGCTCCAGTACGCAATTGCACTTGGTCTAGCTCCGTTGAGGATAGTAACCAAGACTCTTGCAGCAATTCGATCAGTAACGGGGAAAACACCGGATAAGTGTCGTGACTATCGCCTTGTGGCAATAAGTTACCAAGATTTTGCTGCAGGCCATCGTGATCTAGCTCTAATGCATCAACCAATAAACGAACATCACAGCGAGATGTTTCAAGGCAGCTATACAGTAAATGCAACACTGTGACATCTCGATTTTGTCGACTGACACTTAATGCCGCCGCTTGCTCTAACGCATGCTTAGCCACGGGGGTTAGCTTTGCAATTAATTTGGGTAAGTCTACACGCATTGACACCGGCTCCTGTTATCTCAAAATCATGTCGAGTTGCTCTAAAACCATTGAAGACTTGCTATGCAAACTCCAGCTGTAAAATATAAATGCCGTTAAAATCACACCACCAAACAAGGCAAACACCGACCAGACCGGGAGTTGTTTAGATAAACGATACTTGGTGTTGGCAACATTATTTAATGCATTGGTGAGCTGACGAGATGGCTCACGGCGATGCTTTTTAAGCAAGTCATAAAGTGATCCAACAATTTGTTTATATTCATCTTTTCCGTTAACCAGCACCTTGTAGCGACCTTCAAACCCCAAGTTAAAACAGAGGAAAATAAACTCTAAAATATCTTGGTAACGTGTCGGCTCATCTTGGAGACGGTTTAAAATAGTGAATACCTTTTCGCCACCCCATGTTTCATTATGAAAACGCGTTAGCAATGAATGCTCAGCCCACTCACTATGACTGCCCCATTCCGTGCCCATTACGGCTTCATCAATGAAGGAACAGAGTACATAGCGATACGCGATAATGATGGCATTTTCATAGCCTCGCTCGTTTAGCTCAATTTCAATCGCCGAGATTTCATTAACCGTTTGACTATATAAACGAGATACATCGTCTAGGTAAGCTAGCTTACGAACGCGGATCACCATCCCAATCAAAGGTAACGCGGCATCAATCAAGCCGTTGTCGGTATTACCTCTTAATTGAAAGTGGTAATCCATATCAAGATTAATCCGCTCTGCCTCTTGAAACAGTAATGTTTCAATGTCGTGTGGCAGTGGCTCTTTGTAAGTTTTATCTAACATGGCCTAGCTCCTAATCGCCCAAAATTGCATTTCTAACTCAGGGAAGTTGCCTGCTACATGGAAGGCAAACCCACTGGCGTTGCGTAATACTTCCCAAGCCGGATTGCTTTTATCCAGCTGGAAGTAAATAAAACCAGAATGGTATGGCAACTGACGCGGTGCAACTGGCAGTGAAATAAGTGGTACGCCAGGAAGTTGCAGCGAAATAAGCTCGCGAATTTTTTCTGATGACGATATTTTGGTTTGTTGCACAAACAGTTTGCGCAACTGCTCGAGCGGCATACGCGCCTTAACGGCTAAAATAAAGTCTGCTTGCTGTGGCAAGCTAGTATCAGTAATTGGCGCAACCATTAAGCCGTATTGACGATTTTGCAATTGCAACGAAACGGCCTTGGGCTCAAGTACAATACTTAATGCCTGACGCATCAAAGACATTACTTCGTTTAATGATTGTGAAGGCAGATCATGATTATAAGGCGGCACGATGGGCGCAATACGGCTGTCATCGGTAAAGGTAAATAGCTCACCACAAACAGACGCGAGTTTTTCGTATACTCGCTCTGGATGCACGGCTCGTAAATTAGCTAAGTGATTAAGCACTGGCGATTCACGGTTAAGCATTTGCAACGACATAAAATCAGACACATCCGCAACGCCACTTTGTCCGGGCGAGCCAATACGTGTCGCGATATTTTTAGCTCGCTCCGCCAGTAGGCCGGCGGCTTCACTTAAAAACTGATGTAACCGCGGCACAGAATTTGAATTGGTATGACAAGGAATAAATTCCTGATCCATCAGTAAGCTACCATCAGGGCGCTTTTGAATGATCCGAGCAATCGACATCGAAGCATAGCCACTACGATCTTCTTGTTCGAGCATTAATTTAAGATCTACTTTACCCACTTCTAAGTCAGTAAAGTCACCTTTATCAGAATGGATGTCCTTAGTTTGTTGCTTATCCACCTTATAACGACAGCTCAGCTGGGCATCAGGCCAAGCCACTTCATTAACCGACTCACTGCGCAATGGAATAGCCAAAAAGACTAACTGATTACTCGCCAGTTGCTCTGAAATATCAAGAGGAGCCGGACTTAAGTCTTCTTGCGGAATATTAAACACGGTACCATCGGGCATCACCCCCGCAGCTTTTTGCAGCGCAATACGGCCAAAACTCAAATATTCAGGGTTTAGCTCCAATTCGGTAATGCCATAAGCATAAGGGCTGACCGACTTAGTACGCTGCTCTATTAAATATTCGTTATGCCTTTGTTGTTGCTGGAAGTGCTGTGGCTTAATGAATAAGCCTTCTTTCCAAATCACTCGGTTTCTAACTGACATAATTTTTAATCAACCCTCACTAGCTTTACATCTAATTCACGCAGCTGGACTAAAAAGTGAAACTCACTGCCTCGACCACTTAGTTTTTCTATTTTTTTCCATTCGCTTTTTTCGGGATCAGCATAAAAAGCCAATACCGCGACATACTTGGTATCTTCGTCAACTTCAAAAGCGTCTATAAATTTGAACTGACCAGGAGTGAGAGCATAATCGTCATGATCTAAATAATTCTTTCCTAATGCCTTTTCAGGATCCTCTAACAAGGCATCATAATCCGCAGCCAAATACTTAGAGTCGTCTTTTAGTTGGAATACTTGAAAGGCAACAGGAGTAGCAATACCACTGAGATTGGGGTTGATATTTTCATCAGCCACTAAGCTTAGCGTAACGGTAGTGGCACGCGCTTCAGGATCGCCTATCGCAATAGAAGGATCCCAAATTACTTGACCTGTTTTTTTCACCACGTCAAAAATAGAGCTACACGCAGTGATTTGAAACACAACTATCAACAGCAGCATAGTGCGCCATTTCATTAGCCTTGCTCCTGCTTTTGCAGCTCTCTTAATTTACGATCGTAGGCTTGCTCGAATATTTCCCAAAACAGCTTTTCAAAACCTTGCTGGCGGCCTGATTCTAACTCTGAAAAATAAGCGCTATACATATGCCAAGCCCAAGACTCACTATCTTGAGAAAGTGCCTGCTCGGTAGTGCGGTAATGTTTAAAACGCTTCATCAACGTATCTGGTGAGAATGCACCAAGAATATGCTTTAACGCATAGCCTATCGCTTCTTGAACCGCTATTTGATGATGCTGAATAGTGCGCAAACTCTCCGCAATAGCAGATGGCGCAGACAAATGTACCGGGCTTTTGTTGGGACCAAACATTACATTCATGGTTTGATCGTAATCTAAACCTAGCCGCAATGGATTGTCCTCAATCGGCTGTAGGTTTTTAGCAATCACACCATAACGCTGCTTATCCACATTTTTGTGCAGTGCCAATAAACCATTAATTGCAGCGTTAAGTGAACTCCCGAGTTCTTCCGCCATACTTTGCATATTCACTGTATCTACGGGCGCCGAAATCGATGACTCTAAGCCGCGAAAAACAGGACCAAGGGCTAGGTGTTGCTCGGTAGTTAAACTGGCGTCGTGCGCCGTATAAGTATTAGGGTCAAGTGAAGATGATGACTCATTCATTGGCGTAAATTCCTGATTGGATATAGGTTGACCGGCATTCATTGCGGCATTAACGGTGGTTTCGGCGTCAGCCTGAGCATGACCGACTTGAGCTTCCCAGTGAGTATTGACTAACACATCGTCAGATTGATCTAAAGCCACCTCTGCAACCGGGTTTACAAAACACTTTTGCTGCTCGGCGATACGCGCACTTTCAAGTTGGTCTAATGCAAGTAGCGGATCATACTGGGCGCTAGGGGCTGGCTTTTCTGTGTCCTGCTCTCTCATTTCAGATGAGCTGGTTTGATCGATAAATTGGTTGATATCAAAGCTAACTTCATCATCAGCGTAACGTTCTGGTTTTTCAAAGTGACAACGAATACGGTATTGCCCTAATTGCAATTCGTCGTTTTCTTTTAGCCGTACCATTTGATTTCGCCCTACTGGGAAAGAAGCCCGATTGACAAATGTTCGGCCAGAGCTGTCTCGCAAACAAAAGTCGTGATCGACGAGCTCAATCACACAGTGTAAGGGAACGATATCTGTATCCTGATCAGTGAGATGCCAGTCATCGCTGTAATCAGAGCCGATACTGCCGCCAGCTGCGTAAAAGGTATGGCTGGCTTGCAACCCAGGCTGCAGTTTTTCACTGTTAACGACCGTTAGTTCTATTTTGTTTTGCATTGTATTCATGCGGCTGCGTCCTGCTATGCTCTTACTTGTATTAATACACTTCTGTCTGTATTTACTTTGCCTAAAAAGGCACTCCAACCGAGATATGCTGACTTTTCATCACCGACCTTAAACGCCGTAATTTCATCTGGCGCAAGTTGCAGCGACAAGTCGTAAGCTAGCTGCTCGCGCAATACAAACTCGATTAGCTTGCATAAAGGGTCAAATTCAACCCCACTAGGCAAAAAATCTTTAAAACGTTGGCGTGATAAACCACCGATTTTAAGGGTGAATTTGCCACCTCTATCAGCAACTTTCTCACCAATAACGGTATCCTCACCCAAGCTAGCACCTTGTTGGCCGAGTAAAAATTGCTGATCGTCAGGTATCCTGACGGATCGTAATTGCCATTGGTCAACTTCAACATCATCAAGGTCAAAACAGTGAGCGACGATGCCCGCGACCACTAAAGATGAACGACTTTTGCCGGCCAACATGCCGGAATAAGCCAACATTTTGCACCAGTTTATTGGTGTCTGCCCGCGCATAGCGGGGTCTGATAAACCAACTAAAGAAAACAGTTGCGCTGAAAATTTATCCTGCGCATCTGCTTCAAATTGCACGTAATAGCGATACTTACGCCAAGCCTGATGCAGTAACGTCATTAGCCGATCGTTAAAGAAATCAAACAACACGTGCTTAATGCCAGCTTCTGGCTCACAGGCCAGTTCATCCAAGTAATAATTAGGTAATGGCGATTGCGCACCATTAAGACCAAGAAAGCACGTCTCCAATTTAAACTTGTTTGGGCTGTTTTTTATCGCTGACAGGCTGGTAATATCAGCACAAGCAAAACCTAAACTTTTACTGGCAGCGTAAAACACCTCAAAATCACTTTCTTTTTGTAATTTTTGTAGCAACTCAACCAATTGAAAAAAGCTGTATTCACGGATATTGTTCGCAAATAAATCAGCAATGGTTAAATCAGTGGTTGCTGACCCGCTTGTGCATTCCATTTGTACAACTCTTGGTTATCGACATTGAGTACTTCTAATTCATGAAATGAATTAATGCTGGCGTATAAAGAAAAAAACTGGCTGAGCAGGGCACCAAAGAGATACAGGTCACCCTCGCAGGCGAAGCAACTTTGCTTAAGTGATAACCGAGTTTTTAAGCCTCGTACCGCAACCCCCTTATAAATACGGTCGGTGGGTTGTGTTTCTATAGCGACAACGCCATTAAGGCGTTGCTTGGCAATTTTTTCAGCTTGGCGATCAACCAACGCTCTAAAATCGTATGCGCGTAAAACAGACTGCAGGGCGTCTTTAGACAATAAAGATAAGTAGTTTAGTGAGAGGTTAGAGATCAACGTCCAAAGCAAACTGCCATCAAGCACAGGCCGCTGAGTTGCGGTTGGAACAGTAATATTACGGAACTCAACAAAAGCGGGAGTATTGTCACTTTCAAGGCATATATCCCCAATGCCTAATGCTAAAGGTAACTGACGATTGCTACAGGTTAGATCGAGTGAGATGGTTTCATTTTTATTAATGCATAGTGTCTCATCATCACGTACAAAAGAAACGAAGTGGTCAAAGCCATCATTACGAATACTGTCTTTAACTCGCAACCGATAATACAGCGAGCTTCTTGCTCGCGCGCGCTCTATATCATGCTGAAAACTTTCAAATGCGCAGTATATTCTTGGCTTGCCCCGCACTCGCCCATCCGTATCGAGTAACCAACCTTGCACCTTATCGACCGAAAACACTTCATAATGAGAAGGATACTGGCTAGATGGCGCGATGCGCTGCTGAGTCAATTTGCCATCTAAATCGATCGGATCAGCTGAATGGCTAAATAAGTTAATAGCAGGTGTACAATGCAATTGAAAATCATCTAAGGCTATTCGCGCATCAGCGGGTAGTGTTTTATTAAATGTGAAGCGTAACGCAATTTTGTCGCGGGCTGCTGGCGGCAAAGCGGCAGCTAAACTGCCAACATCAAAGAAACTAAACGCTTTCGGAAAAGTCAGGTATTCCTGAATTATTCGATAGCCTTCATAAGCATTTGCAGGATAAGGTAAAATCGCATCTTGGCGATCAAATCCAACCATTTTGACGGTGCTTTTATCAAGGGAAAAATGCGTGCCATCAATCACTAACTCAAAGCTTTCTAAATGATGGCTCAACCACAAAGATAAGGTTTGCGCATTATAATCACAGCCACCTAAGTAGAATCTAAGCGTATCCAACCCTAACGCATTGAGCGGCTGTTTGGTCAAAACATCGAGTGTGATATCTAAAATACTGATGTCGCGAGAGTAAGAAACATCTACATTTTGCGTTGCCAGTGGATAAACTTTGATTGGCCGACAAGTTCGGAAACGGCATTGCGTACCCTGCACAGCAATACTATCAACTTGCGTTCCTTTTGCGACTTCATGACCTTGGTCAATCGCTCTATCCCTTGCCGCAAACTGCATTATCGTCATGCTCGGTACAGGGCGTAAGTAGTTTGGCCAAAGCATGTTGATCATCGAGTGAGTGAGCTCTGGAAACTCATCTTCAATCTTTTCTCGTAATTTACCTGTGAGGAAAGCAAAACCTTCCAACAATCGCGCGACATCAGGATCGACTACTTTGCCATCAAGAAAACGAGTTAATTGCGGATAGATCTGCGCAAACTCTTTCCCTTCACGGGTGAGGAAATCTAACTCTTCGCGATAATATTTATTTACGGCCATGGCAACTACAACGCCCTATATCTGCGATTACCATCTAATATAAAGTCGAGTTTCACTTCGCTATCACTTGAACTAAGGTTGAGTACCGCTGTTAGGTGGAAGCGCAAGGTGAGCGGATCATGCTCATCATTCACGACATTCACATCAACCTTATGGATCCTAGGTTCAAATTCTTGGATCAACCGTTTGATTGCCATTTTAATTTGCAAAGTTAAATCGTGAGTCCCAATCGTTGCGTCATTAAAATCAATTAAGCCCAAACCTGGCGCGCTAAGCGAGTGCCCACGCCGTGCATTAAACAAGTTCAATACATTGGTTTTAATTGATTCCACCACGTCATAAAAGTCAGGACCACTTAATACAGATGCTGGCTGAACCTCATGGTTCAGCCGCTGAAAGAAGCTTACTTTGTAAGCTTCTTCTGTCTCTAGGTCGAACACCGACATGATTAGGATTTATCCAATCGACCAACTAGTGATAACTCAAAGTTCGCACCCATATATTTGAAATGTGGGCGTACCGCGAGTGATACTTGGTACCAACCTGGCTCTCCTTCCACATCCGAAACCGAAATATTGGCTGCGCGTAACGGGCGACGACTACGCACTTCTGCTGGTGGATTTTCTTGATCAGCAACGTATTGACGAACCCAAGTATTAAGCTCACGCTCAAGGTCTTGACGCTCTTTCCATGCGCCAATTTGCTCACGCTGTAGCACTTTAATGTAATGAGCTAAACGGTTAATAATCATCATGTAAGGAAGTTGAGTACCTAACTTATAGTTAGTCTCTGCTTCTTTACCTTCTTTAGTATTTGGAAATACTTTTGCTTTCTGGATAGAGTTTGCTGAGAAGAATGCAGCATTATCTGAGCCTTTACGCATCGTTAGGGAAATAAAACCTTCTTCCGAAAGTTCAAATTCTTTACGATCAGTAATGAGTACTTCAGTAGGAATTTTTGGTTGAAGCTGACCCATCGATTCGTAATTATGCACAGGTAAATCGTGTACCGCACCACCACTTTGTGGACCAATAATATTTGGACACCAGCGGTATTTAGCAAAGCTTTCTGTTAAACGAGTCGCAAATGCAAAGGCACTGTTACCCCACAGGTAATCTTCATGAGATCGGCTTACACCTTCTTTGTAAGAAAATGTTTTAATTGGATTTTCGTCTGGATCATAAGGTGTTCTTAATAAGAATCGCGAAGCCGTTAAGCCAATGTAACGTGCGTCTTCTGAATCACGTAATGCACGCCACTTGGTATATTTAGGGCTTTCAAACGTTGCTTTTAAATCTTTAACGTTTGGTAAATCTTCATACGACTCTAAACCAAAAAATTGCGGTGCAACCGAAGAAATAAACGGAGCATGAGACATTGCACCAACGGCACCAATGTACTGCAGTAATTTCATATCTGGCGTTGAGGGGGTAAAAGCAAAGTTACCTAAAATGGCGCCTACTGGCTCACCACCGAATTGACCATAACCCGATGAATAGATATGTTTATACAAGCCTGATTGAGCAATCTCAGGTGAGAACTCAAAATCATCTAATAATTCTTCTTTCGTTGCGCTCAAGATCTCAATTTTGTTGTTCTCGCGAAAATCAGTACGATCAACTAATAACTTAAGACCACGCCACGATGATTCCATCTCTTGCACCTGTTTATCGTGCAAAATTTCATCCATTTGTGCGCTGATTTTCTTGTCCAGCTCGACAATCATACGATCAACTAACGCTTTGTTAACTGCTGTTGAATCACTTGACGCTAATAAGTTACTGATAAAGGCTGCAACACCTTTTTTCGCGACATCATAGCCCTCATCTTGAGGCGCCATACGAGTCTGCGACATGATCTGATCTAATAAGCTTACTTCAGCCTGAGCAATAGGCTGTTCTGCAACGGTTTCTAACACCGACATGGCATCAATCCTTTAATATAAACAAGTAAAATTCGTTAAGCTGGGTTTTCTTCTTTACTAACAAGATCAAGTTCTTGAAGCAATTTGTCTCGAGATTCTTCAGATGCTAATAAATCTTGCAAGCTCGCGCGGAACTGCGGGATATTGCCTAAAGGACCTTTCAGTGCAACCATCGCTTCACGCAGTTCAACTAGCTTTTTAAGCTCGGGAACCTGCTTAGCAATGCTATCTGGATTAAAATCATTGAGAGAGCTAAACGAGAGATTAACCGGTAGATCTTGACCTTCTTCTTCAACCAGCTTATTTGCAACGCTAGTTTGAATGCGAAGATCGCTTTCACGAATCACTGATTCGAAATTGTTTTTGTCAATAGAGACCGTGCCACGCTCTTCTATCGGAGTATCATCAGATGTGCCTTTAAAATCGCCTACAACGACAACTTTAAGAGGAAGCTCGACTTCCGACTGTTCATTGCCAGTTGAAGGTACATACTTAATATTTATTCTTTCTTTTGGTGCAACCGTGCCATCTTTGGACATGAAGCTGCCCTCCCATCTTTTAATAAGTTAATTGATTGAACCCCGTAATTTTGATTTGGGGTTAAACGTAGCTTGATAACTTAATAAATCCCGAAAGGCGCCTGATATAAACATCAAACAAACATATACGTCAACAAAGCACAGATTGAAATGTTATTTATCAATTAAAAATGAGATATTGATCGCAAAAAATAATTAGTAACAATAGTGTCACTTAGTAGAACACAATAAAATTGCAATAATGATTCACAACCTATTGATTTGATAAGTTGTGTTTATTTTAACCACTCGCTCCCTTAAAGGCTGAATAATGTAATATGACGGGCTAAAGAATATAAAAATCGGTTTTATTTATTATTGACACCGATTAAACCAATCCATATCATGACCCCAGCTTGATAACTTGATTATCACTTAAGCACAAAGACTTAGGTGAATGATAAAATAATAGTAAAAAAATTAGCTCTCTCACCTTTTACTTTTGGCTAAGTTATGTCGTCATGGCTTAGCCAAAAGAATCGCTTAACTCTCTTAAATGAGATATGAATTAATCGTTTGATATGCTCACTCGAAACCAACAAATTCAGCGCTGAATGTTATGTCATTTCGCTAAATAGTGGGTAGCCACCGTCAGGCATGCTATTGATAATGTTGAATAGTGTTTTTGAGACTTGTTTGACTCCAGTGGGCGATGTCTAAAATTAGACTGAATTTCCCAATTATCAATTGAGAACCAATAATCATGGCCGACAAAACTGGACTGCAATTTACCTTTACTGCACAAACCCTCGATCCCGAAACATTTGAGATCACTGAGTTTTCCGG
>NZ_JAIBHJ010000004.1:185215-288311 GCF_021278025.1 Motilimonas sp. E26 | reverse complement strand
GGTACACGAGGCTCGAACTCGTGACCTCAACCTTGGCAAGGTTGCGCTCTACCAGCTGAGCTAGTACCGCATCACATCTGTGTTCATTTCTTGCCAGCTGAACTTACTGTTTGTTTTATGTAACGGCCAAGTTACATGGGCCAACGTCAGCTTGTTAATACTGCTTCGTTGCCGGATGTGCTGCGCATTCTAATGATTAAAACGAACCAGTCAACACACTTTTTTAAACTTTTTGATTGCTCGCCTATAATTTACGCAAAGCGAATATTTATTAGTCAAACAAGGACCTTATTGGGCACTCAGATCTTTCCAAGCAGCCGAAAGGTAGCTAAACATCGACCAAAAAGTCAACGCTGTCGCGATATACAATAGCCCAAGACCAAAATATTCCATCCACCCTGCTTGTTGCCATATAAGCGCAATAAGCGCCATCATCTGCGCCGCCGTTTTCCATTTACCAATTGATGAGACAGCAACATTAGCCCGCTTGCCTAACTCGGCCATCCATTCACGTAATGCCGAAATAATAATTTCACGGCTGATCATGGTCAGTGCAGGGATAGTCACCCAAAGTGAATTGTAATGCTCTACAATCACAACCAGTGCAGCAGCAACCATTACTTTATCTGCGACAGGATCTAAAAATGCACCAAACGCTGTTTGTTGTTTAAGTTTGCGCGCTAAGTAACCATCAAAATAATCGGTTACCGCTGCGAGCCAAAAAAAGAATGCAGCCCAAAATGCGGCATGCTCTATTGGAAGGTAATAGCATAAGACGAATACGGGAATCAGAAAAACACGAAAAGCAGTTAAAATATTGGGAATATTAATCATTATGGTTACAACGTTAAATTAGCGCATGGTCAGTCGGTTAATGGTGCAATGTATCATAGATCTTTTGCGCAAGCTCATGACTTATACCTGGGACACGAGCAAGATCATCCACCGATGCTTTTTTAACCTCATGCAATCCCCCTAAATAAGTCAAAATAGCTTGTCGTCGCTTAGGCCCAACACCAGAGATAGATTCAAGTGTACTCTGCTTTCTGGCCTTGTCGCGACGCTGGCGATGCCCTGTTATTGCAAAACGGTGAGACTCATCGCGAATATGTTGAATAAGGTGAAGTGCGGGTGAATCCCCGGCCATTTCAAGCTCTTCATGGGTTTGTCCCATAATCAAGCTCTCAAGCCCAGCCTTACGAGTCACGCCTTTTGCAATACCAATCAGTAAAGGCATTTTCTCAGTAAAATTTTCGCTAAAATCAGCCAATACAGCTTCCGCTTGAGCAAGCTGACCTAGGCCACCGTCAATAAATACGATATCGGGAATATTCTCTAAAGCCTGTACATCGCGAAAACGTCGTGTCAGCACTTGTTTCATAGCCGCGTAATCATCACCTGGCGTAATGCCAGTAATATTGAATAAGCGATAATCAGACTTCAACGGCCCTTCCCGATTAAACACCACTGATGAGGCAACGGTTTTTTCCCCCATCGTATGAGAGATATCGTAACACTCTATCCGCTTAATAGGCTGCTCTAAATCTAAAGCTTCTTGTAGTAAATAGAATCGCTGCAACATGGTGCTTTTATGGCTAAGTTGACTGGTCAGGGCCGACAGAGCATTGGTACATGCAAGACGTAAAAAGCCAGCCCTATCCGCTCGCACCTTCTCTGTTAGGACTACTTTGTATTTAGCAAACTCAGACAACGCAGCAGAGATCGCATTTTGCTCTTCTAATGCTTGGCTAATCAAGATCTGTTTAGGGATCACTCTTCCATTAGCACCAGACAAATAAAATTGACTGATAAAAGCAGTAAACACTTCGTCGGCAGAGCTAGCATTAGGCACTTTAGGAAAATAACTACGGCTGCCCAAAACTTGACCCTGTCTTATGAACAGTACATGAATACAGGCCATGCCATTTTGATAGGCAAAGCCAATCGCATCAAGCTGCTCCCCTGCTCCAGTAACACTTTGTTGTTCAGATACTTTACGCAAAGCTTGAATTTGGTCTCGAAAGCGCGCAGCTTGTTCAAACTCTAATCGATCACTCGCTTGCTGCATTTTCTCAATCATTTTCCCGATCACATCTTGGCTTTTACCTTGTAAAAACAAGGTCGCCAATTCTACTTGCTGCTGATATTCATCGTCCGAGACCATATTGGTACAAGGCCCTAAACAGCGCTTAAGTTGGTATTGCAAGCAAGGCCTTGAACGATTTCGGTAATAGCTATCCTCGCACTGACGCACGGGGAAAATTTTTTGCATTAAATGCAGGCTTTCACGCACTGCGCCACCACTGGGATAGGGGCCAAAAAATTGCCCTTTCGACTTTTTACTACCGCGATAGACCCCAAGACGAGGATGCTTATGATCGGTAATTACAATATAAGGATAGGATTTATCATCACGCAACAATACGTTATAGCGCGGCATGTATTTTTTAATGTAGTTATGCTCAAGGATCAGCGCCTCTGTTTCAGTATGAGTAACAGTGACATCAATCGAAGCAATGTTTTTAACTAAAACACGCGTCTTCTCATTATCCAGAGTAGAGCGAAAGTAGCTGCTAAGGCGATTTTTTAAATTTTTGGCTTTACCAACATAAATGACAGTTCGCGAGCTATCATACATACGATAAACCCCCGGCTGTTGCGTCACGGTTTTTAAGAAAGCTGCAGAATCAAATAGTTCGGTCATAACTTCACATATAAGGCTTAAAACAAAAAAGGTGCCCTCAGGCACCTAGTTCACAATCAAACATTACGCTTAAAATTGTATTTATAGGGTATCCGCATCTAACATACCATGGCGAATCGCTAAGTGGGTTAGCTCTACATCACCACTGATATCTAACTTATTGAATAAGCGATAACGATAGCTATTGACCGTTTTCGGACTTAGGCTCAATTGCTCCGAGATTTCTGTCACTTTCTGTCCCTTCGTAATCATCAACATAATTTGAAGCTCACGTTCAGATAAGTTTTTAAATGGGTTTTCATCATCCGGAGAAAAATGGGCTAGCGCCATTTGTTGTGCTATTTCTGGCGATAAATAACGCTGACCCGCATTTACCACGCGAATAGCATTAAGTACCTCATCTGGCGCGGCGCCTTTAGTTAGGTAGCCAGAAGCTCCCGCTTGCATCACTTTGGTCGGAAAAGGGTTTTCGGTATGAATAGTTAATACTACGATTTTGATATCGGGATTGTATCTTAAGATTTTACGGGTGGCTTCTAAACCACCAATACCCGGCATGTTCATATCCATTAGGATGACATCAGGATTATTATCCCTGCACCACTGCACTGCGGCTTCGCCACTTTGAGCTTCGCCCACAACCTTGATGCCACGAATGTCTTCAAGAATACGTCGGATCCCTGTTCTTACCAACTCATGGTCATCAACAAGAAATACGTTAATCAAGAGAATTACTCCGCAAAATACTGATAGACCGATTCGGAATTAAAGCGGTCTTTGCTCGATGATAACCAAACTAATCAAATTAAAAAACACAAAAGCAGCATATCGTGTACATATTTGCAAATTTGCAACACAACGCAAAGAAATGAATTTAAAATTGTAATAAGCAGCTGTTTTTATTGTTTTTTCGTAAGGTGTTGAAAGTGGTGATTGCAATGATATAGAAGAGGAAAGGAATGGCGGAGGAGGAGAGATTTGAACTCTCGGTGAGCTATTAACCCACGCCGGTTTTCAAGACCGGTGCATTCGGCCACTCTGCCACCCCTCCGCAGCGGGGCGCATAATACTGGATATAAACCTGTGATTGCAAATAAAAATTTATTTTTTTAATGCATTTTTTAAAAACGCTTAATTTAACATCGATAGTTCAGTTTTTTATGACAAAACTACTTTACCTAGGATAAACTAAAGCAACTGATATCTTATCATCGATAGTTCAACGAGTTAATTTGATCTAAAGTGTGATAATCTCAGTACTTGAAATAGTAGGGGTTAAACCCCATTTAATAATTATGTAGCATCGTACTCTTATTTGATGGTAAGACTAATGACTCATTAGCACCGCAGGTACAGAGCACGACGTTCGATGCAAAGCAGATTCGTACAACATTTTTCATGAGGATTCAGCAATGAACCAATTTAGTCAAACTCAAACGGTTGAACGCGTCAGCGAAACCAACAAAGTGTTACGTAACACCTACTTCTTACTCGGTCTTACTTTAGCCTTTTCATCCATTGTGACTGCGGTTTCTGTAGCAATGATGGCTCCAGCTTTACCATGGTGGGGTATGTTAATCGGTGCTTACGGATTAATGTTCCTAACTGAAAAGAACCGCAACTCAAGCCTTGGTTTAGTGTTTGTTTTCTTATTTACCGGCTTTATGGGTTACACCTTAGGTCCATTGATTGGCATGTTCTTAGCTGCTGGCGCGGGTGAAACAGTAATGACAGCCCTTGGCGGTACTGCGTTAGCCTTTTTTGCAACTTCGGCCTACGCACTAACAACTAAACGTGACCTATCATTCTTAAACGGCATGATAGTGACAGGTTTTGTGGTATTGATTGTAGCCATGATCGCTAATTTTTTCCTAGCTATGCCTGCACTTTCACTGGCAATCAGCAGCATGTTTATTTTGTTCTCTTCGGCGGTGATCATGCTAACCACGCAAAATATTATTCGCGGTGGTGAGACAAACTACATTTCAGCGACGGTTACTTTATATGTCTCTATCTACAATATCTTTGTTAGCTTACTGAGCATCTTAGGTATTGGTGGGGATGATTAATCTCTTTTAGATTAACGTTGGCTTAATCTAAATCATAAAAGCCCTAAAAAGCCCCTGCCATCAGGGGCTTTTTGTTTATGGATGTTTTACACTGACAGCAGTTTGATTTCATCGATACTTGGATAACTTTCCGCCCCTATGCAACCCTTAATCAACCTGCTCCAAGACCAGCTTCGGACACTCATTACGCACACCTACTTTCATGCAGGCGCGCGAGTGTTATGTGCCATCAGCTTTACACTGTTGCCTGCATTATTGTGGCAACAAACGGAATTATCACTCACTCTCGCACTGGGCGTGGTGGCCTGCGGTATCGCTGAAACTGACGATGCCAGCGTTAACCATTTAAAAAGCTTAGGGATCACTTTAGTCTGCTTCTTGATTGCGTCATTTTCAGTTGAGTTGCTTTATGCCACGCCAACACTCTTTGTTATTGGCTTAGCCGGCTCTACTTTTATTTTTATCATGCTTGGCATTTTTGGCCAGAGATACGGTCAGATTGCCTTTGGCGCCCTAATTATTGCTATTTACACCATGATAGGTTACCAAAGTAACCACCCTTTCTATATTCAACCCTTAATGCTCACTGCCGGTGCCTTATGGTATGGGTTATTTTCACTTATGTGGGCATTTGCCTCGCCTTACCGCTCATTACATGAACAATTAGCCCAGCTGTACTTCAACCTAAGCCGTTATCAGCTGGAGAAATCACGCTTTTTTGGTAGTAATCAAACCGATTGGCTGGCGGTAAGGCAAAACCTCGTTGTGCAAAATATCAGTGTGGTGAACAGTCTCAATATTTGCAAAGATACACTCAATAACCGTTTGCACGACTCAGGCAAAAAAGAGCGTCTTGATTTGTTATTGCAGTATTACCTGATCGCACAGCAAATACATGAGCGGGTCACGGCCACGCATTATCAGTACAGTCAGTTAGAGAGTGCTTTTTCCGAAACCCAAATGACGCAAGGGTTCCACCAGTTAATTTCGCAATTATCTGAAGCCAGTCACCAGCTTGGGAAATGTATTTTAATGCGTAAGAGTTATACCGTACCAGCATCATTAAGCTGGACGGTAAAAGCCCTGCAGGATCAACTTGAACACCTCAATAATAAACACCATTTTGATACTTCGTTGTTTACCCCTTTATCTTTTGTACTCAAAAACTTAACGGGTATTCATCAGCTTTTATTAGAAGCCAGTGAAATCAGCCATACAGGCAGCCGCCTATTGGACGACGCTAAATTATCCACAGAGCCCAAAATAGCAACATGGGATCGTATTACGCACCACATTAAAAGTCGTTCAGCCATATTTAGACACGCGATTCGCATGAGCCTGTGTTTTGTTACTGGCTATTTGCTCTTACAATATTTAGATCTAGAGAAAGGCTATTGGGTGTTACTCACTTGTTTGTTTGTTTGTCAGCCCAGTTTTAGCGAAACGCGTAAACGCCTGATCCAACGTGTTATTGGCACCTTTATCGGGGTCGCGATTGGTTTTCCACTGCTTTATCTATTACCCAGCGTGTATGGCCAATTTTTTGTTTTAGCCCTATCGGCTTTTTTCTTCTTTACCTATTTGAAAACGAATTACAGCATTGCGGTTATTTTCATCACTATATTTGTAATGATGGTGTTTAACTTATTATCAGGTACTGGTTTAGAGGTGGTTTGGCCGCGAATTCAGGAAACCGTATTAGGCAGTGTGCTTGCCGTATTAACCGTGAGTTTTATTTTGCCGCAATGGCAGTACAAGCGCATTCCAAGCCTGCTGTCATTGTCATTACACGCTAATTTGAATTACTTTGAACACGTAGTTGAGCAATATCATAATGGTAAACATGAGTCCCTGCCCTATCGTATCGCGCGCCGCGATGCGCATATTGCCGACATTAATTTGGCCAGCGCTTGGCAAAATATGCTGATAGACCCAGGCTCAAAACGCAAACTGGTTAAAGAAAGCTATGCCCTTACTAATCGCAATAATGCTTTATTAGCTTATATCTCAGCGTTAGCAGCACACCGTGCGCCTTTTAGTGAACTAGAAACGCGGCCCGATCTCGCGCCAATTTTGACCTTAACTAGGCAAGCACTGAATAAAGCCATTCAAAGTATTGAAACACCCGATTGTGGTCACACTGAAATAGAGGCACAATTACCGCCATTAAAAATCACCGAACTGACTCCTGAACAACTGTCGATCGTGCAGCAGCTGCAATTAATTGCTAACACGGCAACGGATATTCAAGCACTTGCTTGCAATATCACTCAGGTAAAATAAGTCAGAACGGTTTATTGCAAGTAAAGAGAAAATTATGTACATCATTAATGGCGAAACCATAGCAACTGACAAACAAGGCTACTTACTTGATCTTAACTTGTGGTCAAAACCATTAGCCGAACAAATTGCCGAACAAGAAAGTATCAAGATGACCGAAGCGCATTGGGAAGTGGTATTGTTTGTCCGTGAGTTTTACCTTGAATTTAATACCTCACCCGCTGTTCGAGCATTGGTCAAAGCCATGGCAAACAAATTTGGCCCTGAAAAAGGCAACAGTCGCTATTTATTCAAGCTGTTTCCACAAGGTCCAGCCAAGCAAGCGACTAAAATTGCAGGCTTACCCAAACCAGCTAAATGTCTATAGCCCCTCGTTAAGTTCACTTTGGAGTCACCAATGAGACCTTATTTATCCATTGCTTTCTTGTTACTACTACTTGGCTTCTCAAATATTGGCTTTGCATCGAGTTTGAGCGAACAACTCGAGCATATCGCGCAAGCACAAGAAGCGCTTAAATCTGAACAATCTAAGCTGGCTCAGTCGCATCAAGAAGAACGCTTATACTTTGAAGATGTAGTACAACGTCAGAATCAGAAACTAAGAAAGGATCTTGCAAGCATCATCAATCAATATGGCAAAAGCCATCAAGATGAAGTTGCACCCTATATTTTTGCGCAATTGGCTTTTTTAAACCAAGCGCTTGAGTTAACAAAAGCTGAGCTCACCGACTCACTAAAGCTAGGGGAACAAAGTCAAGGGGAAGACAAGGCTGAACTGACCCATGTATCACAAGAGCTGTTTAATGTGATCGATGGACATTATCTAGCACTATCGGATACTTTCGCTTGGGCCATTCAGCTTGACCTAGATGTGGCGAAAGAGCTACACACATTTAAAATAGAATTAGACGGACGAGCAAAATTATTAAGTAACATGCTCCGTTTTTTTACTAAACGACAAGCTGATTTGAAAGCACGATTAGACTCTGCCGTCGAAAGTGATAAAGCCCCCATCCAGCAATCATTACAAACCCTTACCGACAACAACTATTGGTTAGTCAATAACCTTGAAAATACTGTCAATATCATGGACCGATACCAGCTAGATACTTCTGAATACAAGCAGCTCATATTCAGTATTACTGGCGCAATAACGGTTGATGTACTGGACCTAAATGTAGTTTCAGGACTGGCTCAGCAATGGCTTGGTAGTTTGAAGTCTTGGGCATTAGAGCATACCCCTACCCTAGTCATGCGACTGTTGCTCTTTGGGCTTATTCTGGTTGTGACCAGAAGCATTGCCCGTTTAGTAAAGAAAGCAGTCAAACGCAGCGTGTCACATTCAACCATGAAATTTAGCGTACTCATGCAAGAATTTTTCATAAACTTATCCGCTAAAATTGTTTATGTGTTCGGCATCATGGTTGGTATTTCTCAGCTTGGTGTTGAGTTAGGCCCACTTTTAGCTGGCTTTGGCGTTGCAGGTATTGTAATTGGCCTTGCCTTGCAAGACACGCTGTCTAACTTTGCTTCCGGTATGATGATCTTAATTTACCGCCCATTTGACGTGGGCGACTACGTTGAAGTGGCGGGCGGTGTACGCGGCAACGTTAGTCATATGAGCTTAGTATCAACGACCATAAAAACTATCGATCACCAGCGTCTTATCATACCGAATAATAAGATTTGGGGAGATACCATCAATAATATTTCGGCTGAACACTTTCGTCGCGTGGATATGCTCTTTGGTATTGGCTACGGCGATGATATTCGTAAAGCAGAAGCGGTGTTAACCGAGATCTTAGAAGCCCATCCTGCTGTACTAAAAGATGATGCTCACCCATATATGGTTAAAGTGCACGCATTAGGTGAATCTTCCGTCGATTTTGCAGTTCGTCCTTGGGTTAAAAATGAAGACTACTGGAATGTTTACTGGGACGTTACTCGCTCCGTTAAGCTGCGTTTCGATGAAGAAAAAATAAGTATCCCCTTCCCGCAACGAGACGTTCATATCTATCAGCATAATGAAGCGTAAGCTTGCAAAGTTAATATAAAAATGCCGCTCAATTGAGCGGCATTTTTATTGCTTATTTATGTTTGTTAGCCAAACAATTTAACCGAGATGAGTCAGTCCACCCATGTAAGGCACTAGCACAGCTGGCACTTCGATACGGCCATCGGCCATCTGGTAATTTTCTAACACCGCAACCAAAGTGCGCCCAACCGCTAAACCAGAGCCATTTAAGGTATGGATAAGTTCAGGCTTTTTCGCGCCTTCTGGACGAAAACGTGCTTGTAAACGACGCGCTTGGAAATCACCCACGTTAGAGCAAGATGAAATTTCACGATAGGTGTTTTGCGCCGGTAACCATACTTCTAAATCAAACGTTTTAGTTGCGCCAAAGCCCATGTCACCAGTACATAGCGCCATTACGCGATACGGCAAGCCTAGCTTTTGCAATACGGCTTCCGCATGACCGGTTAACTCATCTAACGCTGCAAAGCTCTGCTCAGGATGCACTAATTGCACCATTTCAACTTTGTCGAACTGATGCTGACGAATTAAACCACGGGTATCGCGGCCGTAAGAGCCCGCTTCACTACGAAAACACGGTGTGTGCGCCGTCATCTTAATGGGTAAATCAGATTCAGCGTAAATCGTATCGCGCGACATGTTTGTTAGCGGCACTTCAGCTGTTGGGATCAAAGATAAACCTTGGCCTTCTTCTGTCGCTGGCTGGGTATGGAAAAGATCGCCACCAAACTTAGGCAACTGACCGGTGCCATATAAGCTGTCAGCATTGACTAAGTAAGGCACGTACATTTCAGTGTAACCGTGTTCGGTGGTATGCAGATCCAACATAAACTGGGCCAGTGCACGGTGCATACGGGCAATTTGTCCCTGCATCACAATGAAACGAGAGCCGGTGATTTTAACGGCTGCAGGAAAATCTAACCCACCCAAGGCTTCGCCTAAATCAACGTGATCTTTAACTTCAAAATCATAAGCCTTTGGCTCACCCCAACGGCGAACTTCAAGGTTTTCAGTCTCATCTTTACCGACAGGCACCGACTCATGAGGTAAATTAGGAATACTTAATGACAGCCCATTAAGTTCAGTCATCAATGCAGTTAGTTGCTCTTTAGCCGCATCAAGCTCTGCACCGAACTTATTCATTTCAGCGCGCAGCGGTGCAATGTCTTCACCCCGTTTGGCGGCAGCACCGATAGATTTGGATCGACTGTTACGCTCAGCTTGTAGATTCTCAGTGCGAACTTGTAGCTCTTTACGTTGATTTTCTAATGTATTGAGCTTTTCAACATCAAGTTCATAACCGCGTGAGGCCAATTTAGCCGCAACTTCGTTTAAATCACCACGCAAAAATTTAGGATCTAACATGCTTAACCTTTAACTTTTTATTATTAATTGGGTGCCGATCCATGCAGCGATAATACAAATCACCACATTGATAACGACATTTAATACGGCTTTGATTAGCTCACCTTGTTGGATGAGCAATAAACTGTCCATGGAAAACGTGGAAAACGTGGTTAACGCACCGAGTAGGCCAACGCCAATTAACTGTTTCCAAGGATTGGTATTGAGAATATTTTGCTCTAATAAAGCAAAGATAATCCCCATTAACAATGAGCCAATCACATTGACTATCAGTGTACCAAAAGGGAAGCCCTTTCCAAAAGTAGCAAGGGCCCAATTACTGATAAGAAAGCGCAAACACGCCCCTGTCGCGCCACCACACGCAACAAATGCCAGTGCTGTGTAATTAGTCATAGCGTTTGTTCTCACTTAATTGGTCTTGCTCGCGCAGCCAATTAAGCTTATCTGAAATTTGTTTTTCCAAGCCGCGCTCGGTTGGAAAGTAATATTGTTGATGAGCGAGTGAGTCCGGGAAGTAGTTTTCACCTGCGGCATAAGCATTAGGTTCATTATGAGCATAGCGATACTCTGCGCCATGCCCTAACTCAGCGAGTAGCTGGGTTGGCGCATTACGTAAATGTACTGGTACAGGCGCATCGCCGTGTTCTTTGGCATCACGAAGGGCCGCTTTAAACGCGTTATAAACAGCATTACTTTTTGGTGCACAAGCCAGATAAACAATGGCCTGTGCAATCGCGCGCTCACCTTCAGCAGGGCCAACGCGACTAAAACAATCCCAGGCTGACACCGCGACTTGCATGGCACGTGGATCGGCATTTCCCACATCTTCTGATGCAATAGCTAAACAGCGCCGCGCAATATATAAAGGATCGCACCCTGCTGTTAACATCCGTGCATACCAATAAAGTGCAGCATCAGGCGCAGAGCCGCGAATGGACTTGTGCAAGGCAGAGATTAAATCAAAATAGATATCGCCTTGCTTATCAATGCTGGCCAATGGCCTACCCGCCACCGCTTTGAGTAAATCCTCAGTCAATCGTTTCTCGCCATTGACTAAGTCGGCCATATCAACCATCAATTCAATAAAATTAAGGACTTTA
The DNA here is from genome assembly GCF_021278025.1 of Motilimonas sp. E26. Lineage (GTDB taxonomy): Bacteria > Pseudomonadota > Gammaproteobacteria > Enterobacterales > CBDFNC01 > Motilimonas. The sequence goes on along the minus strand of NZ_JAIBHJ010000004.1, from coordinate 276,758 downwards.
CGGCCATCGCCCCCCGCTAATTGAACCGTCTTTTCCGCCAAACCATCAGCTAGCGTGACCGACACATCGGTAAAACCTTGCTTAACAGCACGCTCTATCATGGCTAATAAGTCAGTTGTTTCGAGCTTTTTTAACACATAAACACGGGCTCGCGAGAGCAGTGCGTTATTGAGTTCAAACGAGGGATTTTCTGTGGTGGCACCAATAAAAGTAATGGTGCCATCTTCAATGTAAGGTAAAAAGCCATCTTGCTGACTTTTATTAAAGCGATGCACCTCATCGACAAATAACAAGGTACGTTGGCCCTGTTGACCATTTTGCTGCGCGCGCTCAATAGCAGCGCGAATATCTTTTACCCCTGACGTAACCGCCGACAAACGCTCAACCTTAGCGTCACAATATTGAGCAGCTAACTCGGCCAAGGTCGTTTTCCCTGTACCCGGCGGTCCCCACAAGATCATAGAATGACAAAAGCCCGCTTCAAGGGCTTTTCTTAAGGGTTGCTCGGGGCCGATGATATGTTGCTGGCCAACATAATGCTCAAGGCTCGTTGGCCGCATCCGCGCCGCCAACGGCCTAAAGTCAGGCGCAAAATTAAGACTTAAGTTATCCATTAACGCTGGTCGTCAACCTCAACCCCTTCCGGGATGACAAATTCGAAGTCGCTGTCTTTAAATGTATTTTTCGAGTTAAATTCGGTTAGCACAAACTGACTGGTTTGGCCTTGGCGCTCTTTAATGCTAAAACCGATCAGTTGATCTTTTTGATTAAACTTCATGGTAAATTCAGCAATACTGGCTTGCTCATCCTTTGGCTTAATAACAAATTCTTGCTGTTGAGCCACAACCTCATATTGCTGCCAGACTGCTTTATCGGTCGATGCCAATAATAGAAAAGGCGTCCCCGCAACGGCGTCGGCTTGATCGAGCAAAGTGACTTGCTCAACAAATGGGCTGTAAACCCACACCGTATTACCATTTGACAACACTAACTCTTCATCAGGCATCAATACTTGCCAACGAAATTTATCCGGATGGGCAACGTTAAGCTCTCCTGATGCTTCTTGGATCACTTTTCCATCTAAATCTAATACTTGCTGCGAAAAGTTAGCTGAGAACTGCGATACTTTATGTAGCTTCTGCTGTAGATCTTGCGCGGCATCGGCCCACACTGAGCTTGAAAACAACATCAATGAGGTGAAGCCTGATGTTAATAATAACGATAATTTGTTCATCTTAATTCCTTGGCGGAGGGGGAGCTAATACTTCACGATTGCCATTATGGCCCGGCGCACTCACAATGCCTTGTTGCTCCATTTGCTCAACAATACGTGCCGCGCGGTTGTAACCTATTTTAAATTTACGTTGTACGCCTGATACAGAGCCACGGCGTGTTTCTGTTACAAAGGCAACGGCTTCATCATAGAAAGCATCAACTTCTTCGTCAGACTCAGACATTTCACCCGGCAACATATTTTCGGCAGTGGTATCACCCGATAAAATATCATCAATATAATTTGGTTCACCACGTAACTTCCAATCTGCAACCACTTTATGTACTTCATGATCATCAACAAATGCGCCATGAACGCGCGTTGGAATTGAGGTGCCCGGAGGCAAATATATCATATCGCCCATTCCCAATAATGATTCCGCACCTTGTTGATCTAAAATAGTGCGCGAATCAATTTTACTGGACACTTGAAACGCCATTCTGGTTGGGATATTAGCCTTGATTAAGCCAGTAATGACATCTACCGATGGACGCTGGGTAGCGAGAATTAAATGGATCCCCGCGGCACGCGCTTTTTGCGCAATACGCGCGATTAGCTCTTCTACTTTCTTACCGACAATCATCATCATGTCAGCAAATTCATCAACCACTACAACAATACTCGGCAGTTTAGTTAGCTCAGGAGCTAACTCATCCACGCTGTCACCCGGCTTCCAAAGGGGATCAACCATAGGGTTACCCGAATCAATAGCAGCCTTCACCTTAGCGTTATAGCCTTTTAAGTTACGCACACCGACCGCTGACATCAACTTATAGCGGCGCTCCATCTCACCCACACACCAACGCAGTGCATTGGCAGCGTCTTTCATATCAGTTACCACTTCTGACAGCAGATGCGGAATGCCTTCATAAACTGACAATTCAAGCATCTTAGGATCGATCATAATCATCCGCACATCTTCCGGTGATGACTTGTACAATAAGCTGACTATCATACAGTTAACACCAACTGATTTGCCTGAGCCGGTGGTACCCGCCACCAGCAAGTGCGGCATTTTCGCTAGGTCAACCACCACGGGTTTACCAGCAATATCACTGCCCAGCACCATGGTTAATGGAGAATTACTTTCAGTGAACAATGGGCAATCGAGCACTTCGCGCAAATAAACCGTTTCACGGTATTTGTTTGGCAGCTCTAAGCCAATATAGGTTTTACCCGGGATCACCTCAACCACGCGCACACTGATAGCCGATAGCGCACGTGCTAAATCTTTTGCCAGTCCGCTAATTTTACTGACTTTAATGCCCGGTGCTAGGTCTAATTCAAAACGTGTAATCACAGGACCGGGGAAGACTTCCATCACCTTAGCTTGCACGTTAAAATCTAATAACTTGGCTTCAACCAAACGGGAAACTTGATCCAATTCTTCTTGGCTAATCGGATTTTCTGACTTATTGGGTCTGTCGAGCAGGTCAACCGATGGCAAAGGGGCTAACGGTGGCATCGCCTGTTTTTTCTGCAAGTCAGCGACTGCATCTGCCAAGGTTGGCTGCTGGCTGCTGTGTTTACTGACCATCTGCGCCACTTTAGGCGAATCGGTAGCGTCAGTAGGAGAATGCGAAAAAGAGGGGCCGAAATCATCCTCGTCGTCATCTAAGTCTGGCATCCACGGCATACTCAAATCATCGAGTTCGCTATTGATTGGCTCTGGTGCTGTTGTTGAGGCAACCTCTGTGACAGCAGGAGGCTCTTGCTTAACCTGTGGTTTAGTCCGCTTAACTTGTTCATTCAATGAAGACTCAAACTCAGGCAAAATCTTATCTAGGCTAGGTAAAGGAGGATCATTACGCTCAGATTTATCATCTTTTTGCTTTGGTAACTCTTTCGCGAACAGCACATCTTCCGCTTCTTGTTTCGATTTATTGGCGCTGCGTTGCGCTTTAAACTCACGCCATGCAGTCGGCGCATTCAATAACAGCCGCCCTAACTTGATACAGTATTCACCCAGTTTATCAATAAACATTAATAGTGAAATCCCCGTAAAGAGGGTAAAACCTGTCGCGATAAAACTGAGTAAAATCAGTGTTGAGCCCAATAAACCAAAATAACTCACCATTGATTGAGACAGAATGTCTCCGATCACACCACCACTTGAGAAGTAATAAATATCATCAAAATTAAGCGCGGCCAGTGCCGTCACCCCAAGGACAATAAAAATAAACCCTATAATTCGTAAACCCAGCGCTAAATAATCTAAAGAAAGCAGCCCCTTAGGCTTCCAGAATAATAGCCACGCTATGGCCACTGTAACAAATGGCATCAAGTAAGCGGCAATACCAAAGGCAAACAACAAAATATCCGCTAACCAAGCCCCCGCTGCCCCACCTGAGTTATGGATAGAGCCTTCCCATGCTGTTTGCGTCCAACTGGGATCAGAAGGGTGGAAAGTGATTAATGACAGCATCATGAAAATAGCAAAGGCATGACAGATAATTAGACTGACTTCTAGAATGCGGGCAACACCAGATAAAGAAGACATGGGTTTTGCTTGGGTCAAGCTTAATTCCTTGTTCATTTTAAACGCCTGAAGAGAAAATAAAAAAGCGGCAATAAGCCGCTCTTTATTGTATCCATTTAACTGCTAAGGTAAAGCTTAGCGAGTCTTTATCACTAAAGAATTGGACTGTTTCACTTCTTCCATCACCACATAAGTGCGAGTATCGTTAACACCAGGTAACCGCAACAAGGTTTCACCTAGCAATTTGCGGTAAGCCGACATGTCACACACGCGGGTTTTTAGTAAGTAATCAAAATCGCCAGAGACAAGATGACATTCTTGAATTTCTTCTAATTCCTGAACTGCACTGTTGAATTGCTCAAATACATCCGGCGCGCCGCGATTAAGGGTAATTTCAACAAACACCAACAAGGATGCATCTAGGTATAATGGGTTTAGAATTGCTGTGTAGCCCTTAATGTAACCTTGGCGTTCAAGGCGGCGTACACGTTCTAAACAAGGTGTTGGGCTTAAGCCAACACGCTTTGAGAGCTCAACATTAGAAATTCGGCCATCTTTTTGTAATTCATTTAAGATATTACGGTCAATGCGATCCAAATCCTTAAGTGGTCTAGTATTTACTTCCATCATTATTATATTCCATTTAATTACATCCCAGTAAAATAATATCACGCTTTAAATTTAATTATAGGTGCATGGGCGGTTATTTTTCCGCCTATACTAGCGTGATAGCCTTTTATATTTCTCAACCCAACCCCAACAATGAGTGAGGTGAATAATGATTATTGGCGTACCAAAAGAAATCAAAAATCACGAGTACCGCGTTGGCTTAGTCCCATCTAGTGTGCGAGAGTTAACTCGCTTAGGCCACATAGTCAATATTGAAACTAATGCCGGTGCAGGAATTGACCTCACCGATGCTGAGTTTAAAGCAGCTGGAGCAAACATAGTTGCCAGTGCTAGTGAACTATTCTCAAAATCTGAGATGATAGTCAAGGTAAAAGAGCCTCAAGCGTCAGAACGAGCATTACTTAAACCTGAACACGTTCTTTTTACCTATTTACATTTAGCGCCAGATCTGCTCCAAACTGAGGATCTTATCAAGAGTCGAGCCACATGTATAGCATATGAAACTGTTACTGATAAAAATGGCACACTACCTTTACTGTCACCAATGTCTGAAGTGGCTGGTAGAATGGCCATCCAAGCCGGTGCGATGGCTCTTGAAAAGTCTTGGGGTGGCAGAGGGTTACTGTTAGCAGGGGTGCCTGGTGTCGCACCCGCTAAAGTGCTGGTTATTGGCGGCGGTAAGGTGGGTCAAAATGCCATTAAGATTGCGATCGGCATGGGCGCGGATGTAACTGTTTTAGATAAGAATATTAATACTTTAGAACAACTGGATCGGCAATATGCTAATACCTTGACGACCCTTTACTCAAATGCAGAAAACTTAGAACAAGAAGTGATCCGTGCCGATCTAGTGATTGCTGCCGTACTGCTACCCGGCGCAGCCGCACCGAAACTCATCACAAAAGCATTACTGAAAAAAATGAAACCGGGTGCGGTAATTGTTGATGTTGCAATAGACCAAGGAGGCTGCTGCGAAACTTCTCATCCAACCACCCACGATGATCCTATTTATATTGTTGATAACATAGTGCATTATTGTGTTGCCAACATGCCAGGCGCAGTCGCTCGAACGGCCACTTTTGCTCTCAATCATGCCACCCTTCCCTATGTAATTAAACTGGCAGAGCTCGGCGCTGTGGAGGCCATGCGTCAAGATCCGGGCTTGCTGGCTGGACTAAATGTATTTAACGGCCAGATTACTAATGAGCAAGTCGCAATTAGCCAACAAAAGCCCTGGATCTCAACCACTCAGGTGCTTAATTTATAAAAAAACTCAAAAGGAGCTTATATTTTCAGCTCCTTTTTTTATAAAATATAACAAATTGTTCTGTCGATGCTTTTATCCGTTGACCATTTTTGCTAGTTAGCGGTGATTTATTCTGTAGATATATTTCGCCGCTTTACCCACTGTTATTATTTCCATACAATCACCTCAAGCATTACTAGAAGAGACTTGCAATGAGCGAACCAAAACACTGTAAATTATTAATTTTAGGCTCCGGCCCTGCTGGTTACACTGCCGCTGTTTACGCTGCACGTGCCAACTTAAATCCGGTATTGGTAACAGGTATGCAACAAGGTGGTCAATTAACTACCACCACAGAAGTTGAAAACTGGCCTGGCGATGCACATGGCCTAACGGGTCCAGCATTAATGGATCGAATGAAAGAGCATGCAGAGCGTTTTGAAACAGAGATTTTATTTGACCATATTCACACCGTTGATGTGAAAAATAAGCCATTTACGCTAACTGGCGACAGCGGCGTATATACCTGTGATGCGCTGATCATCGCAACTGGCGCATCAGCTCGTTATTTAGGTTTACCGTCTGAAGAAGCATTTAAAGGCCGCGGCGTATCGGCATGTGCCACCTGTGACGGTTTCTTTTACCGCAATCAAAAAGTAGCTGTCATTGGCGGCGGTAATACCGCAGTTGAAGAAGCGTTATACCTATCTAACATTGCTTCTGAAGTACATTTAGTTCACCGCCGTGAAACATTCCGCTCGGAAAAGATTTTGCTTGACCGTCTACAAGATAAAGTAGCAAACGGCAACATTACCCTACACTTAAACCGCACCTTAGATGAAGTGTTGGGCGATGAGATGGGCGTAACGGGTATGCGCATTAAAGATACACAGTCAGATGCAACAGAGAACGTTGATGTAATGGGTGTTTTTGTCGCGATTGGCCACAGCCCGAATACGGAAATATTTAAAGGCCAACTTGAAATGAAAGATGGTTACTTAACTATCCAATCAGGTACTCAAGGTAACGCGACACAAACCAGTGTTGAAGGTGTGTTTGCAGCGGGTGATGTTGCAGATCACATTTATCGACAAGCAATTACTTCTGCTGGCAGTGGTTGTATGGCAGCATTAGACGCTGAGCGCTATCTTGATAATATAGTGAAATAAAAAATGAGATAGGGATGAAAAAAATACTGGTCATCGAAGATAGCAGTACGGTTAGAAATATCTTACTGCAAGTGATCCAAAAAACCTTAAACATCCCTACCGACTCTGCAAAGAGCATGGCTGAATGCAGAGCATTGATAAAAAATAATGGCAGCAAAGCGTACTTTGCTGCCATGGTTGACTTAAATCTCCCCGACGCCGCACCCGGCGAGGCCGTTGCTTACACACTGGCTCATCAACTTCCTTCTATTGTATTAACGGGTGATTATAACGAGACAATGCGTGAAAAATTGCTCAATATGGGTGTGGTTGATTACGTCATTAAAGACAGTACCTATTCTTTTAATTATGCCATTAGCTTATTGCAGCGTTTACACAAGAATCAGTTTATAAAACTGCTGGTAGTAGAAGATTCTAAGGTATCACGTAGCTATTTGGAGGGACTGTTAAAACAGCATTTATTCCAAGTTTACACAGCCAATGATGGTGTGGCAGCACTCTCAATGTTAGAACAAGAGCCCGACATAAAGATTCTTTTGACTGATTACAACATGCCAAATATGGACGGCTTTCAACTCGTTCAAGCCTTGCGTCAACGCTTCGATAAAAATCAATTGGCCATTATCGGGCTTTCATCTGCCAATGAACCTTCACTGTCGGCACGTTTCATTAAACATGGCGCCAATGATTTTCTGAGTAAACCGTTCATTCATGAAGAATTATACTGCCGAGTAAATCAAACCTTGGACCACATTGAACTGGTTGCTGAAATCCAAGCGACAGCCAATCGTGATTTTATGACAAAATTGTATAATCGCCGTTACCTCTTCATTCAAGGGGCTCAACTTCACGCCAGGGCAAAGCAGGGCCAATACAGTTTAGCTGTAACCTGCATGGATATTGACCACTTTAAAGAAGTGAATGATACCTATGGTCATGAGGTAGGTGATATCGCCCTAAAACACGTTGCCAATATGCTCACAATCTGCTTTCCAAAATCTGTTGTGGCTCGTCTCGGCGGCGAGGAGTTTTGTATCCTAATGACAGACACAGACAACGAACTCGCCAGTTCGCGACTCAACAAATTCAGAGAGAAACTGGCACAAAGCCCAATCGTGGCTAATGAGCAAGACGTTTGGATAACCGCTAGTTTTGGCGTGAGTAACTTCATTGGTGATTCATTAGATAGCCAACTTAATCGTGCCGACAAATTACTTTATGAAGCAAAAAACGATGGTCGCAACCGCGTTTACAACGATACCGACGCTGATTTTTAACACTTAAATGAGGGTCTAAGACCCTATATTAATAGGCCAGGTCAACTCTAACGCCTTCATCGAAATACAAGATACGAACGGCGTCCCCTCGTTTAAACCTCATATTGGGATCTTTATCTTGAATAACATTAATTAATTCGCCCTGCTCGGTTTTTAACAACAGCTCAACCAACTGATACTCCAAGACAATCGGCGTTTGTGAACGGTAATCTGCTATCCCAGCCCCCAACACAGCCCCAGCGGTAGTAGCAACGATTTGCCCCGTTCCATCGCCAAATTGATAACCTAATAAGCCACCTATAAGTGCGCCAGATAATGTATGCCAACCATGACGAGTTGACTGGAGCACTTGTTGCTTCGTTATATTTCTTGCAGAATCAACTGAGGCAAATACCACTTGATTCACAGGCCGGGCAACATTACGCTGATATAAATCGGCACCGTAAGAACTAGCTACGATAAAATTCGAGGCCATCATAGCGACACAAATCAAAACGAGTCGCCTCAACAAACTGTATTTATGATGCGCCATAATTACCTTCTTAATATTACTGAATGGTCATGAGTCATTTTATAACGCAATTAACTCAGCAAGCGAGTTTATTTCCTGATCCAAGCCTAGCATTAACTGAACCTGATGGGCTACTGGCAGTTGGTGGTGATTTAAGCCCTACTCGTTTATTAGCCGCTTATCAAAAAGGAATTTTCCCTTGGTTCAGTGATAACCAACCCATAATGTGGTGGAGCCCCAGTGAACGAGCAACCATTATACCGGGTGAAGTACATATAAGCCGCTCTATGGCACGCCTCATTCGACAACACAAATTTGAAATTACCGTCAACATTGGCTTTACTGAAGTAATAAGGGCTTGCGCCGATGAACGCAAAGATGATGGCACTTGGATCACCCCTGAAATGCAGCAGGCTTACATTCAACTACATCAACTGGGCCATGCCCACTCGATTGAAGTTTGGCAACAAACTCAACTTGTGGGCGGTATTTACGGCGTCAATATTGGCCGTTTATTTTGTGGTGAATCTATGTTTCATCGCGCATCTAACGCATCAAAACTGGCTTTTATCGCATTATGTCGGCATTTTGGACAACATGGTGGTCAGTTAATTGATGCACAAATTCCAAATCCGCATCTCTCTTCACTCGGAGTTCAGTCACAAACGCGAAATCGATTTCTCATGCAAGTACAACGGCTGGCAAAAGAGCCAATAGGAACAGAATGTTGGACAAAACAGACAATTCATCTGAAATTATCTTAAAAGTCGGCTTGACTCCTGAGCATACTTGTAGCTATTTGCCAGAAAAAAAAGAGCAGCTACTCGTAATGATGGATCCGGGTATGTTCAACCCTCACGACTATGAACGACTCCTTAGCCTAGGTTTCCGCCGCAGTGGCAAAGACATTTATCGTCCTCACTGCCGCCACTGTCAACAATGCCAATCAATTCGCTTACCTGTTAATAGTATTCAGCTAACAAAAAGCCAAAAACGAGTAGTCAAAAAGAACCAAGCTATCGTCGTGAAAATCAGCCATCAGAATAAGCCTGAATATTTCGAGCTCTATAAAAAGTACATTAATACTCGTCATCAAGACGGCAGCATGTATCCGGCCGATCTTATTCAATACGAGCAGTTTGTCCTAGCACCTTGGCTATCACCGCATTATTTGGAATTTTATGACCATGATACGCTAATTGCAGTAGCGGTAACCGATGTTGGCACGGCGAGTCTCAGTGCGATGTATACTTTTTTTCACCCTGACTTTGGGCATTTGTCTCTTGGCACCTTCGCCATTTTGCAACAATTAAGCTATGCAAAAAGCCTAGCATTGCCTTGGCTATACCTAGGTTACCAAGTCGATGACTGTGAAAAAATGAATTATAAGACCCGATTTTCACCCTATGAACGCTTGATCCGCGGTGATTGGCATAAATTCACGAATTAAATTCAGCCATTTCTTTACCCTTTCATGCAAATCTGGCATTATTCGGCGGTCAAAAAATAGCTTAAATTGCAAACCGAGGACTCGATGGCGAAAGAAGACAATATTGAAATGCAGGGAACTGTGTTAGACACACTACCAAATACCATGTTCCGTGTAGAACTAGAAAATGGTCATGTTGTGACAGCACACATATCTGGTAAAATGCGTAAAAACTATATTCGCATTCTAACCGGGGATAAGGTGACTGTTGCTTTGACACCTTACGACCTATCTAAAGGACGTATCGTGTTCCGCGCAAGATAATCTTCGCCATAAAAAAACCAGCTTACGCTGGTTTTTTTTGGTGTCAATTATACCATTCAGGCCTAAGCAACAGGCTCACCCACTTCTGAATAGTTAAATCTAAGTTCATCATCTTTCAGAGACACACGCACATCGCCGCCGCTAACTAAACCACCAAAGAGTATTTCATTCGCTAACGGTTTTTTCAGATGCTCTTGGATCACTCGAGCCATTGGGCGGGCACCCATTGCCTTATCGTAACCCTTAGTAGCAAGCCACTCTCTTGCATCTTGATCCACCACCATAGATACACCTTTCTTATCCAGTTGAGCTTGCAACTCCACGATAAACTTATCAACAACTTGGTAAATCACGTCCATATCAAGGTGATTAAACCAAATAATATTGTCTAGCCGGTTTCTGAACTCAGGTGAGAAAGTACGATTAATCTCGTCTAATGCATCATAACTTTGATCTTGCGCTTTAAAGCCAATGCTATTGCGCACCGTCTCTTGCACACCGGCATTAGTGGTCATCACTAAAATCACATTACGAAAATCAGCCTTACGGCCATTATTATCAGTTAATGTGCCGTGATCCATTACTTGTAGCAATAAGTTAAACACATCTGAATGGGCTTTCTCTATTTCATCAAGCAACACCACACTGTGTGGATGCTTGATAACAGCATCGGTTAGCATGCCACCTTGATCATAACCAACGTAGCCAGGAGGCGCACCAATTAAGCGAGAGACCGCGTGACGCTCCATATACTCTGACATATCAAAGCGAATAAGCTCAACGCCCATTACTTTCGCAATTTGTTGCGTCACCTCTGTTTTACCAACCCCTGTTGGGCCTGCAAACAAAAATGAGCCCACTGGCTTCACTTCATTGCCTAAGCCAGAGCGGCTCAAACGGATCGCGTCAGTCAGCGCTTCAATGGCATTATCTTGACCAAACACCACCATTTTCAAATTGCGGGATAGATTTTTCAAAATATCTTTATCAGATGCAGAAACCGATTTTTTCGGAATTCGAGCCATTTTTGACACGATGGCTTCAATATCACCCACATTAATGGTTTTACGACGTTTGCTGATCGGCAATAAGCGTACACTTGCCCCCGCTTCATCAATAACATCGATAGCCTTATCAGGTAGGTGGCGTTCATTGATATACTTAGCACTTAACTCAGCCGCGGCACGTAAAGCTTTAGCGGTGTAACGCACGTCGTGGTGTTGCTCGTAGCGAGGTTTCAGTCCCATCAGTATACGAGTCGTGTCATCGACTGACGGCTCGACAATATCAACTTTTTGAAAACGACGAGCCAAAGCGCGATCTTTCTCAAATATTTGATTGTACTCTTGATAAGTGGTCGAGCCAATGCAGCGCAGCAAGCCATTACTTAGCAATGGTTTGATCAAGTTTGCGGCATCCATTTGCCCACCTGAAGCGGCCCCTGCGCCAATAATGGTATGAATTTCATCAATAAACAAAATAGCGTTATCTTTTTTCTCAATTTGTTTAAGTAAATTTTTAAAACGCTTCTCAAAATCACCACGGTATTTTGTACCCGCTAACAGAGAGCCCATGTCGAGTGAGTAGATAGTGCTATCAGCAATCACATCGGGTACTTCACCGTGAACAATACGGTAAGCTAAGCCCTCGGCAATCGCTGTTTTGCCCACACCAGCCTCACCCACTAACAGTGGATTGTTTTTACGACGGCGGCACAGCACTTGAATACTGCGATTAAGCTCTTCATCACGTCCTATTAGCGGATCAATACGGCCTTCTAAAACCAGCTGATTTAGATTAGCCGCATAATTCTCAAGTTTGACACTGCCCTCTTCACCAGCTTCATCCATCATCGGTGAATCGGGACCGGAATTATGTTCATTGTCATCATTTTTACGAATACCATGAGACAGATAATTCACCACGTCTAAACGCGACATATCGGATTTTTTCAGGAAGTATACGGCCTGTGATTCTTGCTCACTAAAAATGGCCACTAGCACATTCGCACCTGACACTTCGGTATTACCCGAAGACTGAACGTGAAACACCGCGCGCTGTAACACCCGCTGAAAGCCTAAGGTTGGCTGGGTTTCACGATCAATATCATCAACTGGAATAAGAGGCGTAGTTTGTTCAATAAATTCAGTGATTTCTTTACGCAATGCGTCAACATCAGCACTGCACGCCTTAAATGCATCACTGGCGGATGGATTGTCTAACAAGGCAAGTAATAAATGCTCAACCGTCATAAATTCATGACGATGTAATCGGGCCCTTTTAAATGCGTCGTTAAGTGTTTGCTCTAGCTCTTTGTTTAACATATAACACTCCCAAAAATACTACGACGAAAAGACGAACGCTCAATTAATCCTTTTCCATGGTGCACAACAAAGGATGTTCATTGTCTCGTGCATAGGTGTTAACTTGAACAACTTTAGTTTCTGCAATCTCTGCAGTATATATGCCACATATACCTTTTCCATGGTGATGAACGCTCAACATAATCTGTGTGGCCTTATCTATGTCCGCGTTAAAAAAACGTTGTAACACTTCTATCACAAAATCCATCGGTGTGTAATCGTCATTATTTAATATTACCTTATACAACGACGGCGGTTGGATTTTGGTTTTAACTTCATCAAGTAACTGACTGTCGTGGTTAGGTTCGTGAATTTTGCTCATAGTAAAATACTAGTATCTCTGGTGGCCGAATGCTAAATAGTTTTTGTCACGATGGACATCACAAACAAATCGATTCATTTGCAATAACACCTTGACTATGTCTGAATTTTTACTAAATTGATATATTGATGATATTTATCATTGTACGTTGATATCTTAAAGCGTAACAGACATGATTTTTTAGGGTTAATTTCAATCAACAATAAGGATGCAGATGTATGGCAACCGGTACGGTTAAATGGTTTAACAATGCAAAAGGTTTTGGCTTTATTTGTGCTGAAGAAGGCGGTGAAGACATATTTGCACATTATTCAACCATACAAATGGAAGGCTATCGCACACTAAAAGCCGGCCAACAAGTGCAGTTTGAAACGCACGCAGGTCCAAAAGGCTCACACGCCACCGAAATTTGCCCCTTAGAGCAAAAATAAGGCTTCTTGACAAAAAAAGCAGGTTCTCCTGCTTTTTTTATTTTACGCACTTTGGTTCAAAAAAACACCTGCTTCATTGCAAACAGCTTGTTGCAATAAAAAATCGCATTTTTTATCTCTTCTATCTCGCTCTTTCTTTGCTATCATTGCGCCATCCACTTCATGACACTGATTGATCCGCTATGGGAACATCGTCAATACGACAGAGCCAAAAACGCCCAACAAACAAATCGGCAACCAGTTTTAGCAAACGAAAAGCGGCAATACGCAAAAAACCTAAAGCATTTCACAAGGCGACATCAACGCCTACTAAAACGCGAATTATTTTATTCAACAAGCCATTTGACGTCCTCAGTCAATTCACTGATGACGCCAACCGAGCGACATTGAAAAACTTTATTGATATTCCAGAAGTGTATGCTGCCGGACGTTTAGATCGCGACAGCGAAGGGCTACTCGTACTGACCAATAATGGTAAGCTGCAGGCTAAAATAACATCACCAAAAGCCAACACCAGCAAAACATACTGGGTTCAAGTCGAAGGTGAGCCAAATGCTGAAAAACTTGAACAATTGCGCAGTGGCGTAGCGCTCAAAGACGGCATGACATTGCCGGCAAAGGTTGAAGTGATGGCTTCGCCTAAGCTTTGGCCACGAAACCCGCCAATCAGAGAGCGTAAAAACATCCCGACTACTTGGCTATCAATTAGTATTAGTGAAGGTCGTAACCGTCAGGTTAGGCGCATGACGGCACATATCGGCCACCCAACATTACGTTTAGTCCGCTACCGTATAGGCAATTGGACCCTAGACGGTATTAATTCTGGACAATATAAAGAGGTTTCAGACCATGTTTAGCCCCCATGTTACCGTTGCTTGCATCATCAAATACAAGCAAAAATATCTAGTTGTTGAAGAGCAAGATAATGGCCGAACAGTATTAAATCAGCCCGCCGGACACTTAGAGTCTGATGAGTCATTGATTGCCGCGGTTACGCGTGAAGTTTGGGAAGAAACAGGGTTAACAATTACCCCGCAAGGGTTAGTCGGTAGCTATTTATTTACTAGTCCAATCAACAATATCACTTACTTACGCTTTTGCTTTTATTATGAATTTGACCAAGCGCCGCCAGCCTGTAAACCTCAAGATCCTGACATCATAAACTGTCATTGGCTCACCCTAGCAGAGTTAGAAACGGAACAAACTAAACTGCGTAGTGCCTTAGTGTTAGAAGTGATTGAAGATTTTGTCGCGGGCCAAAAAGCCGACTTGTCGCTCGTGAAACATTATCCTTTAGCCACGGTTTAAGGCCAGCAACAAGTGACAAAATGGCGATGGTAACAACAAGAAATGCCGATTAAAGAAATAACTGTGGTCTAACTCACAAAGCTGTTTTAGGCCATTAAATTCTGCTAGAATCACGCCCGTTTTTCCCCAGAGAATAAATTAATATGACAGACAATAGTCAAACTAAAGTAATCGTTGGTATGTCCGGCGGTGTCGATTCTTCCGTATCTGCGTATTTATTGCTTCAACAAGGCTATCAAGTTGAAGGCTTGTTTATGAAAAACTGGGAAGAAGACGACAACGAAGAATACTGCGCGGCAGCCGAAGATTTAAAAGATGCTCAAGCCGTTTGTGACAAACTTGGCATTCCATTGCACACTATCAACTTTGCGGCCGAGTATTGGGATAATGTATTTGAGCATTTTCTTGAAGAATACAAAGCAGGTCGAACCCCTAATCCAGATATTCTTTGCAATAAAGAAATCAAATTCAAAGCATTCCTTGAGTTTACCAGTGAAGAACTTGGCGCCGACTACATCGCCATGGGACACTATGTACAAAACCGTTGTGTTGATGGCCAATGGCAAATGCTGCGAGGCCTAGACGACAACAAAGATCAAAGCTATTTTCTCTACACCTTAAGTGCAGAGCAAGTCGGCAAAACTTTATTCCCTGTTGGTAATATTGAAAAACCGCAAGTGCGTAAAATTGCCGAAGAGCAAGGTTTAGTCACTCATAACAAAAAAGACAGCACCGGCATTTGCTTTATTGGTGAGCGTAAATTTACCGATTTTTTACAACAATATTTACCCGCACAGCCCGGTAACATCGAAACCACTGAAGGCGACGTAATCGGCCAGCATCAAGGGCTGATGTATCACACCTTAGGTCAACGTAAAGGCTTGCATATTGGCGGGTTACAAGAGGGTAACGGTGAACCTTGGTATGTAGTTGAAAAAGATTTGGTACGTAATGTACTCGTCGTCGGCCAAGGTGCAAACCACCCAGCCCTGTTCTCTTATGGTTTTGACGCCACTCAAGTACATTGGGTTAATCGAACTCCCCTTGCAGCGCCTTTACGCTGCACCGTAAAAACACGTTATCGTCAACATGACGTGCCTTGCGTCGTCACGCAAACAGGTCCTGATAGCTTGTCTGTTACTTTTGATGAGCCAGAGAAAGCAGTGACACCTGGGCAATCAGCCGTATTTTATTTGGACGAAGTCTGCCTTGGCGGCGCCGTCATCGATCACCAATACCGTGAGAAACCGACTTCAAATGAGTAAAGAATTATACGATCGCACCATCGCCTTTGCTGGTATTTGGCAAGCAGCTTCTTTGGTAGAAGAAATCGCCCGTACTGGTAACTGCAACCAAGAGCAATTAAGCCACACCTTAAATGCGTTACTAGTGACTAACCCAGATTCAACATTAGGGGTATACGGTGAACTGGCTAACCTAAAGCGGGGCTTTAACGTATTAGTTGAGCAGCTTGAAAACCAAACAGATCCTAAAAATATTGCCATCACCCGCTACGTGATCGGCTTACTTGCGCTGGAGAAAAAACTCGCCAAACGCAATGATGCCATGAATGTGCTGGCCGAACGGATCACTCAGGTGAAGCGCCAAACTGCCCACTTTGAGCTGGTTGACGAACAAATATTAGGTAACCTCGCCGATATCTACAGCGATGTGATCAGCCCGCTAGGGCCACGCATTCAAGTGCAAGGCAATCCTGACCAGTTAAAGCAAACTCGGGTGCAACAAACCATCCGCGCCTTATTGCTATCGGGTATTCGTGCCAGCGTACTGTGGCGACAAGTAGGTGGTAAGCGCCGACACATTATTTTTTCGCGTAAAAAAATGATCGAGCAAGCCAAAATCAATTTGGCGCGAATTTAACAATCAATAACAACTCAGTCAGCTGAGCTGGCTGTCATAATCAAGTCAGCTCAGCTGACATATGCAAACAGGAGTAAGCAATGGAACTTTCAGCACTAACGGCTGTGTCTCCGGTCGATGGCCGTTACGGCAGTAAAACTGCACTTTTACGTTCAATTTTTAGTGAATTTGGACTCATTAAATACCGAGTGCAGGTAGAAGTTCGCTGGTTACAAAAATTAGCCGCTACCACAGGGATCGCAGAGGTACCAGCATTTAGCGCTGATGCCAATGCTATTTTAGACGCCATTGTTGCTAACTTCTCAGAACAAGACGCACAACGCGTTAAAACCATTGAAGCGAGCACCAATCACGACGTCAAAGCGGTTGAGTACTTCTTAAAAGAAAAAGTAGCGCAAAATGCTGAACTTGATGCGGTTTCTGAGTTTATCCACTTTGCTTGTACTTCTGAAGACATTAACAACACTTCGCACGGCTTAATGCTGACAGAAGCACGTAATGAAGTGGTATTGCCCTACTGTGATAAAATCGTTGCCGCTATCCGCGGCCTAGCGAAAACATACCGCGATACGCCCATGCTATCTCGTACTCACGGTCAGCCTGCTTCTCCCACTACGTTAGGTAAAGAGATGGCTAACGTAGTGGCTCGTTTAGAGCGCCAAGTAAAACAAATTAAAGCGGTTGAATTTTTAGGTAAAACTAACGGCGCGGTAGGTAACTATAACGCCCACCTAAGCGCTTACCCTGAAGTCAACTGGGAACAGTTTGCCGAAGAGTTTGTTACTGGCCTAGGGCTAACTTTCAACCCTTATACCACGCAGATTGAACCACACGATTACATCGCAGAATTCTTCGATGCCATTGCGCGCTTTAACACTATCCTACTTGATTTTGACCGCGACATTTGGGGTTACATCTGCCTAGGCCACTTCAAGCAAAAAACTATCGCGGGTGAAATTGGCTCATCAACCATGCCACACAAAGTTAACCCTATCGACTTTGAAAACTCGGAAGGTAACTTAGGCCTAGCCAATGCCATCTTTGATCACCTTGCAGCGAAACTTCCGGTTTCTCGCTGGCAACGTGACCTGACCGACTCAACGGTATTGCGTAACTTAGGTGTAGCGATTGGTTACTCTGTGATTGCGTACGAAGCAAGCTTGAAAGGCATCAGCAAGTTAGAAGCCAACGAGCAGAATATGGCTGACGACCTAAACGGCAACTGGGAAGTATTGGCTGAGCCAATTCAAACCGTTATGCGTCGTTACGGTATTGAAAAGCCATACGAGAAGCTAAAAGAGCTCACGCGTGGTAAACGTGTCAACGCACAAGGCATCGCTGAGTTTATTGATACACTAGAATTACCTGAGTCAGTAAAAGCTGAACTTAAGCTATTAACGCCTGCGAATTACATCGGTATCGCGGTGAAATTAACAGACGATCTTTAAGCGACTTAATCGCACTATTAATAAGCCGCAACTAGTCTTCTAGGCGCGGCTTTTTTGTCTCTACAATCTAAAGAGCTTACTCGTATGACCATGCAATTACAGCTGGATATTAATCACTTCTTATCTACCTATTGGCAACGCAAGCCGTTGTTTATCAAACAAGGCATTGCCAATTTTAGTGATCTGATCAGTCCCGAAGAAATGGCAGGACTGGCCATGGAAGAAGAAGTGCAATCTCGCATGGTAATGCGCAAAGATGGTAAGTGGCAGGCCCAGTGTGGTCCTTTTACCGATTTTAGTCCGCTGGAAAATAATGGCGCAACGTTACTCAATCAAGCCGTTAACCATTGGCATCCACCTTGTGGCGACTTGGTTGAACTGTTCCAATTTATTCCCAATTGGCGTTTTGATGATTTGATGATCAGCTACTCAACGCCAGAAGGTGGCGTAGGCCCCCATATCGACCAATACTGCGTTTTCATTATTCAAGGCCAAGGTAAGCGCCATTGGCGTGTTGGTGAAAAACAAGATCTAGAAGAGTTTACGTCCGACCAAGCCCTTAAGCATTGCGGCCCATTTCAAGCCTGTATCGACGTGGTGATGGAGCCTGGTGATATTCTCTATATTCCACCCGGCTGTCCTCATGAAGGCTACGCAATTGAAAGCTCACTTAATTACTCCGTGGGTTTTCGCGCCCCGGACCAAAAAGAGCTACTCAACGATTTTACCGACCACTTATTGCAGCAAGATCGCAGTTACACCCGTTACAGTGATCCAGAGCTAAGGGCAGAGCAAAATTACGGGGAAATAAACGCCCATGAAACTAATAAGCTCACGGCGCTATTAAGTGATTTAGTTAATCAACCCGATGTCATCTTGCCTTTTTTTGGCCAGCACTTTTCCAGCTCCAATCATGAATTGGACATCTTACCGCTGTCAGAACAAGAGCAGTGGGATCAGGTTAGCTTAATTGAAGCCTTAGCAGCAGGTGAAATTGCAGAAAAAGTGGCGGGACTAAAGTTTATCTACCTGACACAGCTGCCGAACAGCGTATTTGTCAACGGGTTACAATATCAGGTCGATAGTAACGTTTGGTCTGATTATCAAAGCTTATGCCAAGCTGGTTGTAACCAAATAGCCATGTTAAAGATCTTACAAAGCAAATACTACCAACCTTTGCTCAGCTGGTTTAACTTAGGTTATTTTTTCATTGACGGTTAACCTCGCTAAAATTTACCGCCGAATACGAAAAGCACCAGAGTAAGATTAATCACTCTGGTGCGTAGCTACGTTAACTCCTTTTAAATCATTAACCTCCACTCTAGTTCAACCTTTATCGCTGAATCGAGATTATGTTGTCCCAAAAATTCCGTTAGCTAAATAATTTGGGTTACTTATCAACTAAGCGGCAATCTCAAGGTTACCCTGTATATTACTTATGATAGTTGGCCAAATTTCAACGAGATCAGCAAAAGCATTAATATCCGACAACACCTTATTGATCATACTTTGCTGACTTTGCTTAATAAACAAAGCGGTTTGAGTAAATTCATCACCCAACGGCTCGTAAGCTGCGATAATCAGATCTAATTTTTGTTTTAGCTCATAACTCAACGTGGGCTGCACGGCTTTAATGGCTTGTAACAGCACCTCATTTGCGGGAGCTGCTCCCCCATTAACATTTAATACCAACTGCCCTGATTGCTTTAGATACGCAAACAAAGCATGATTAAAGCTCATATAAAGTAAATAATTAACGAGCCTTAGTTGGTAAATAACCCGACCAGAGACAGTACGCCGCTCAGGTGTATAAAAATTGTCTATATGTCGATTATGTTGCACAAACGTCAGTTTTTCATACTTCATCAATTGCAAGTAAAAATAATCTGCACCGATGGTTTCACTGCAATTAGGCAAAGGTATCAAGCGGTAAATATCTGTAAAACAAATATTACACATGTCAATGTTAACGGCCTGCCCTTGCACCAATTCAACCTTGTCTTTCTCAAAAGCGGTGGCCTTACTGCTAAAAGCATTCTGTACCAATAACTGTTTTTGTTGTTGGCTAAATTGCAGCGGACACATTAAACCTAAAACATCGTAAAAAGCTGATTCACTCCGTTCCAATAGTGGCTCAACATCAACCGAACGTTCGCCCACAAATGAGGCACCACTTATATATATTGGCTGCTCAGGCAGATGTTGTGCCGATAAAGATTGCTCTACTCGCCAGCTACTTTCTAATACATCCAGCTTAGCGAAGGCGATTTCATGCTCAATCGGAAAGACTTCTTCGCCCTCTTTTGTCTGATAACCACTGTCAGAGTCTCGTCGATGGACACTATCGCAACCGTAGCTTTCAGCAAAGATAAATAGCCGATTAGTTGCCGCACCATAAGACGCATCCCGCGGTAAAAGCTGCTGTACAATCTTTTCACCATTGCTCAAATGCCGGGTCACATTGTGGAGAATGGTAAATTGTTGCTCACGGTCTAAATGTATTAATTTCACCCCCGGCACAGTCAGCGTCTGTTGACGCAAAACCGCTTGCTTATTGATGACCAAAGCATCATCCGCCGCCGTATCTGCAATTAATAATATCACTTCAACACCACACCGATGCACAGCAAAATTGGCTTCCCTCACGATAGCCTCAATTCCTTCGGCACATGCCCTGTTTGTCGGCATAGCTAAACAAATCCGTCTTTTGTTGATCATGCTGACTCCGTTTCCTTTTTAACCATAAGCGTTTCAGGAGTGCGCCCACCTTTTGATTTTTCTTCAAGTAACGCGTTAACATCAACCAGTGATTCTCCTGTTTGCCAAGATGTTTTACCCAGTAGTTTTTCACCCAGAGGTGTAAGGCTAGCTTGCCCGTAACGCTCTTTCTCATGCTTGACGGGATCGCCCACTAAGGACTCATTCCAAGTGGGCGTATTGTTCGTTGCCCATGAATAAACGCGCTCATTAATCAAATCTTGGTGCTCCTCAATGGCTGGCATCATCGCCATATACTGAATCGCTCGCATTTCATTTTCAGTAAAGTTTGCTGCAATGCCATGCGCTAATAACCCATTAAAAATTAACAAATCTCCAGCCTCAAGTTGCGGCACAATAATTTTATGATGGGCACTTAACTCAGGAATAATAGGACTACGATCTTCCGGTTGCGTCTTTACCCATTCATCGTATTCCTTGAATAAACTCGGAATGCACTGAAAACCGCCTTGTTTAGGGCTTGAATCATTAATGGCCAGCACGCCTTGGATCCGTAATGGCATAGGATTTTCAGTGGTATTGATATCCCAATGTATGAACGGGTTAATTTTGCGATTGCGAATATTAGGTGGATTCATATTCACTCGGTCTAAACTCACCCACAACTCATCCGTATCCCACACATCAACAAATGCATCATACACGCGTTGATTCTGACGGTTATCCCAAAGTAATTGATGATGATATGCCTCCATTAATCCAATCGCATGAGTTTCACTTTGGCGTACGGTTTTAAAATCCGGTAATTGATACCATGTATCAGGATCCGTTTTACTGTACCCCAGAAAATCAAAACTAAAATCTAAGGTGGCTAAAGCAGCATCACGACTGATCGCTTGCTTAATGACCACGTAACCGTTTTCTTGCCAAAAGGCCCAATCCTCTTCCGACAACACCCGAAGCGGTAATTTTTTCTCCATGGTATGGAATTTTACTGGGCCATAATATGACTCGGCATCGGCACTGGTGTAAGGAATATGGCCTAAGGTACGGTATTGTTTACTCATTATTTGGTCCTTTTTGTACAGGTTTTATCTTAGTTAGAGAATGTTTGGACGTAGCCAACCACTGAAGGCAATATTGCTCAGTTATCGTTGTGCTACGTTGGGTTATACCGCTCTTAACGGCTGTATTACTTGACGACGGGACTAAGTTGGGGGCTTAGCTCTATATAGGAACCCTGTCATATCATGCAGCCTCAACAGTGGCGGTGGAAATATTTGTATCGCTTTCATCGCTAATAAGGTTGCGCATCCATAATCGGCTGCTAATACGGTAGACAGAGCCCATTATCTTGACGATTTCTTCGACAAAAATAGCGGCAAACACCCATAGCAAAGAGGCTTCAAAATAAAATGCCAGCATCAAAACAGTGGGGATACCAATGACCCATTGCGCAATCACATCTTGATAGAGACAAAATGTGTTATCACCACCCGAGCGCAGTACCCCTATAATCATAGTGATAGGCAAGCTACGGATAATGATACCGATGGCTAAGATAGGATACAGTTGATGAGCAACACTGATGGTTGCAGCACTAAGCCCTTCAAAACTACCTATAACTAAGTCTGCACTCGCGAGCATGATAGCAGCAGTTACCACCGCACAAGCCGCACTAAAAGTCACTGCTAACCAAGAGTGGCGATATGTGTTTTCGGTTTTTCCTGAGCCAAGCTCATTACCTAGCAACACAGCAGTCGCAGACGCATTACTGATTAATAATGAAATAGCAATAGACTCGATTGGACTCATCAGCGTAAAGATAGCCAGCGCCTCGGTACTCATTCGACCAAAAATAATACTATAAGTGAACAGACCTCCTGCGTACGCCACCATATTTAAGGCAATAGGCACAGATAATCTCATCAGTCTAGATACTTCGCCTTGAGGCAAATTTTTCAGCGCTGTCAATGAGAATGCTACCGCGTAGCGACGCCAATAGGTGTATGCAATCAAGCATAACAACTCGAAAAATGCACTTAGCAATGTTGCCCAAGCAGCGCCTTCAATCCCCATCGCTTCAACACCGAAATGACCAAATATTAAAACGTAGTTCAGACCTATATTCAGCAATAAGCCTAAGACACTAAAAGTAGTACTAATATTAGCCTTATGTATCGATCTCAAGCCTGCTGCAAAACTAGATACCACACCAATCACAATTAACTGGGCGGCCGTTATTTTTAAATATATGGCGCCCTGCTCAATGACTTCCGGTGCGGAGCTGGCTAAGCTGACCACCCATTCAGGAAAATAGTAAAACACGCCAAATAACGGCATTGCCACTAGTAAAGAAGCCCATGTGGTAAGCGCCATGGTGCGCGTAAAGCCGGAGTGATCTTGCTTCCCCCAGTATTGCGCCAATAGCACACCACCACCAGAAGCGACGGCATATAGCACAAACGTAGCAATAAAAAATGCACGCGTTGCAACTCCGATGCCTGCTAGGCTGGCCTCACTGAGCTGCCCTAACATTAAAACATCGGCTAACCCTTTCGATGAAAACATGATGGACTGTAAGGTTAGCGGCAATGAGATCACCAATAATGCCTTAATAAAATGTCGATCTCCCGCCTTAAACATCACAGGTCTCCTTGAGTATTGATTGGTTAAAATTAAGTAGTGAAATTAGGTCATCCGCAAAAAAATCCAGTAGCCGTTGCATATCAAATGTACTGTAGTTTTTGCTAAAGGAGAGTGTGAGCACTAATTGTTGGTCACGATGCCAAACCCTAACAAATGCAGGAATATTTGCCGCTATAGGACCATCTGGTTGCCCTGTCGACTCTGGCGCGCGCACAAATTGGTCTTGCCGTTGCGAAGATTGACGAGGAATATAGTTAAGCTCTAATTGATGCTGCGTCTTTTGCTTGAAAGACGCACGCTCAGCATGTTGAGCA
Organism: Motilimonas sp. E26; assembly: GCF_021278025.1. Lineage (GTDB taxonomy): Bacteria > Pseudomonadota > Gammaproteobacteria > Enterobacterales > CBDFNC01 > Motilimonas. The sequence continues at coordinate 252,986 of NZ_JAIBHJ010000004.1, read as the reverse complement.
AGCAGTAAGCTTGGTAAACTTTCTTTGCCTTGAATAAGTTTAAAGGCGCGCTTCACTGTAGCGATCTGCTGTTCAATATGCTCAGCTTGACTAAAATCAAGCAACACGTTGACATACTGACTAACCCAACCAACGGTACGGGCTAAATCCACGCCCATTTCTTGATTAAATTGACGACCATGATGCGTTAAATTCAAGCTCAAGGCTTGGTGCTGACTCCATCGACAGTAAGCAGACGTTAAAGCACAACTTAACATTTCTATATTTGTCGCCGAGTTGCGACTAGTCTGATTCGCTAAAGATTCAAACATCTTGCTGCTTTTATCTGGCAACGCGACTTCAATACTTTTAATGTCAGTTGTAGCTTGTTCCGGTACCGTTTTACGGTACGGATCAGGCTGCGATAAGTGCCAGTTTTGCTCAAGGTACTGTTGCATAAATAATAACGTGTCAGGACTGTGTAACATTTGCTGTTGTAACTTAGCTAAGGTATTAACCGATGTTGTTTGCGTACCTAAATGAGGGGGCTGCTGTGCTTTTATCTGCTCCAATACTGTCTTAAGGTCTTGCGCTAATACTTGCCAACCAAAATAATCAATGAGCAAATGATGTGCGAGCATAAATAAGCGGTTTTCAAACCCCGCTGGTGTTCGAATAAAACTCACTCTAAACAAACATTGTCCTAGCTCGAGACTGGGCTGCATTTGATTGCAATGTGACGTAATTGCTTCTGCTAACTCATCTTTTGACCATTGCTTTTGTTGCCAATCATGCTGCTGCCAATATTCAGCCATTTGTGCAACGTTGACATATCGCTTGCTCCAACCGTTTTCATGACGATACCAATTTGCACGTAATTCAGGATGATGACAGACCAGAAAATCAACCGCAGCGTGTATCTCTTCCGCACTGTAATGGTTTGGCATTACAAACAAATATGGCGCATTCCAGTAATTTAAATCCGCACGTTGAAAGAACCACCAATTATTGGACAGCAGTACCGCTTCTTCCTGCTCTAATGATTGCTTAGCGCTAAAGGGCAGCGCTGCCTTAGTTCCCCTCTCCTGCCCTATAGAAGGAATATGTTTAATGAAATCCAGTAAGTTAGGATGCTCCTGAAGAAAATCAAGTGAAACGGTAAGCTGATGCTTTTTCAGCTCGTGCAGTAAAATAATGGCCGACAAGGAGTCGCCTCCGACGCTGTAAAAATCGTCGGTTAGCGCTAACCCAGGATGCTCAAGCACCTGCTCCCAGCATTTTTTTATTAGCTGTCCTTGGCGGGTTAGCGGCACCTGTTCATCCACAACTTTATATGGAGCTGGTAATTCGTTTTTATCAACTTTACCATTGGTATTGAGCGGCAAATGAGCGAGTTGAGTAAAGGTGGTTGGCAACATATAGTCAGGTAATTGTTGCGCTAACTGCATTTTTATTTCTGCGTCTGAGATAATTTTGTCATTAGTAGGAACCCAATAAGCGTCCAACCTATTGTCACCACGCTGCAAAGGCGTCGCCACAACAGCAACATGCGCAACCCCTTCAATCTGAGCCATCTGAGCTTCGATTTCGCCTAGCTCAATGCGATAACCACGGATCTTAACTTGGTAGTCGTTGCGCCCTTTAAATTTTATCCACCCCTGCTCAGTTGCAACGACTAGATCACCGGTGCGATAAAAACGTGCTGGACCACTTTGAGTTTGAAAATAAGCAAATTTTTCTTCGGTCAGTACCGGTTGATTCAAATAACCTTGTGCTAAGCAATCCCCCATGATCACCAATTCACCCTTGGCTCCCAGCGGTACTGGTCGGTTATGCTTATCAACCACCAACATGCTACATCCTGTTAATAAACCGCCAATTGGCGCAACTTTATCAACATCTAATAAACGTTTATTAAGCTGTAGCGCACTGACCCAAACTGTCGCTTCTGTTGGCCCATACATATTCCATAACTGGGCACCTCGATTTAGTAACCAGCAACCTAATTGGCTGTCCAAGGCTTCGCCACCAGACAACATGATTAAGTCGGACTTTCCTTGCCAATCATGTAGCTGCATCATTTTCCAGGTGGAGGGAGTCGCTTGCATTAAGCTGACATTTTGCTGAGAGATCAGCGCAACAAGTTGTTCCGGGTGACTGGCGCAAGCGGTATTGGCTAACACAACACTCCCGCCAGAAATAAGCGGCAAAAACAACTCTAATACCGCAATATCGAAACTAATGGTTGTCAGTGCCAACACTCGATTGAGAGCCGAGCCTGAAAATATTTGCCGACATGCCAACAGAAAATTAGACATGGCTCGATGACTAATACTGACCCCTTTTGGCTGGCCAGTCGTCCCCGATGTAAAAATGGTGTAAGCCAATTCATGATAACTAGGTTCAAAACTCGTAACAAATTCAGGCGCCACTGCTAATTTTAACGTTTTATTGGCACCTGATAGTCCGCTTGTATCGAAGGTATCATCGATGATTAAAAGTGATGCTTGTGAGACTTTGAGAATATTATTGACTCGGTCTTGGGGTAAATTATCTGCTAGCGGTATGTATTGCACCCCAGCCTTCCAACAAGCCAGTAAGGATGCAACTAACAGCGGCGTTCTTGCTAACATTACTGCGACGCTCAGCTCTCCGACATCCAGACGTGCTTGTATTTTTATTGCTAAAGCATTAGACCACTGATCAAGCTCTTGATAACTGAGCTGCTGTTGGTCGAAGCACAATGCCACCTGCTCAGGTGCTAAAGCAACTTGTTCACTAAATAAGTCTAGTGCTTTAGGTAACAACGCAAATGAAGAGCGTGCTTTTATCGCGCCCTCTATTGCATCGTCAGCAACCAGAGACAACTGCGAGAGCGGTCTTTGCTCTATCAGCATTTGGTGTAATACATTTTGATACTCGCGCATCAATTTGTTAACAAACCGCTCGGATAAACCACCACGACTAGCAATAGTTAAATGAATATCGCCTTGCGCGCTATAAATAAAATCAAAAGTAAAATCAGTCGGATAAATGGATTGACTCGGTATACTAGCATCAGAGAAGTGAAAACAAACATCAAACATCTCCCCCTGAATTTGGTCACACAAGTATTGATAGCCAGGAAAAGCAACGTCACTATGCTGCTGCAGAGCGACCTCTAATCTGGCTATTTCAGAGGCCCTGTCATTCTCTTGCAACTCAAAGCTAAAAGGCAACAACTGCTTATTTTGATCCATTTCAGAGGGGCTGGTTAGATATAAGGTAGTAGGATGAGTGCAGCCTTGATAAGTAGCGACCACCTTTAAATGTGCTAGTAAGCAAAGGGTTCGAATTTGCTCAGCTGGCCAGTCCGGAGCTTTTAATAATAAGCGAGACTTATGTAATGCTCCTTGACCGCTTTGTCTATCAAATGAAGTGGAAAAAGTTTGCTGTTTTAGCCAACGTTGCCAGTAATCTTGAACTGCTACTTTACATTGCGCTAATGCTTCTTGCTTGATCCTTGCTTTCAATGTTCGAGCAGTAAGAATGGCATTAGAAGAAATATAGGATTGGGCGATATCAGCCAAGATCTGTTGTGCATCAAGGGCTGTCATCAATACCGGTGAATAACTCAATACGAGTTGCCAATGCCGAGTTGAAATTGGATAAGCGTATACTTCCCATAACTGAGAATGATGATGATCAAAGTGGTTAGCAGGGTAAACCTGCCACTTCGGTGTTTCCGACACACAAACTAACTTAGTCCGCAATATCTCTTGGCTATAAACAACGTGCTTCACTGCATTATTTAACCTGTCTTGGCTAAACACACCATCAAACTGACGCACAGCTTCGGCCATTTTCACATCGGGATCAGCTTTATAGAGCAAGCGTTGTAGATCACTAAAAGGGTAAACCGACTCTACCCAAGGGTCATTAGATAACATAATAAAGATACTCATATTGAACACATGAGCTTTATAACCAAGCTTCAATCAATGTGTAAATGTCTTTTATTAACAAATACATATAATGAGTACAAGCTCAAAAAAAGCATATTACAGTCAAATATAGCAAGGGCATTCCACCCTTTGATAGGTACAACCTTGACTCCCGTACAAGCAAAAAAGAGAATATCACTATAAAAATTTACTTTAGCAAAACCATCTTCCTCTCAATCTAATTATTGCAGCAATATTAACTATTTATTTCTTATCCAATAACTATATTGACATTAACAAGATGACTCATTGTTAACGTTTAATGATCTGAAAACCGCGCCAATAACTAACCTAAAATGAAGCAATATGACGCAGCCTGAGGCTTTCTGCTTTAGCGGTGAGTGATGAAATAATGCAGGGCTGGAATCGCAATATAAATACAAAGGGCTAAAGGAAATTTAGGCATCAGAAATATTAACGGTGCCAAGATTTGGCTGGTGCTATCAAAGTTTAGCTTCAGCCCCTTAAATCAACAGGGATTAGACGACTTTTAACGAAAAAAGGTAAGTAACCTCAGTTTTGCTTAAGCCAATTACAAGCGGATACAATATATTTTACTGCAAAATTTCGTTTTCAAGGATGAAAATGCAAAGCGTATAGGGATATTTTTACCGCGTTTTTGCAGGAAAAACATGTTGTTTACTTATCCAGAACTCGGGTTAAGTCATTAGGAAGAAAAAGCCGCCAGCATGCGGCAATTAAGTAATTGAAAGTAATAATAAATAGCTTTAGGTATTTAGTGCAAAAATGATAGCGATTGGTTTGTTACTGAGCAAAACACCAGTTGCTGAATCACAAAAAGGCTGCAGCTATGCAGCTAATTGTCTTCTATACTGAGTTGTTTTTCTTCTGCCTCAAGCTGAGCAGCATAAATCTCGTCTAAAATCGACTCTACATTAGCCGCATGCTCTGGTGCGACAAACTCACCAGTTAACTCCGTATCGGGTGATAAATCGCCCACTTCATACAACGCCCACATTTCTTTAGCGTATTGAGTAGTCAACAGCTCAGGAGCATACTGGCCGTAATAAGCGCGCATATTATTAACATCACGCTCAAACATCCATTTCGCATTGTTATTAGCAGCAGCATTCACGGCTTGGGGTAAATCAATGATCACCGGGCCGTAGTCATCCACCAACACGTTAAACTCCGACAAGTCGCCGTGCACTATGCCAATACACAGCATTCGTTGAATATAGTTAATCATCACTTGGTGGTCTTCAATCGCCTGCTCAGCTGACATACTGACATCATTAAGCCTTGAAGCCACAGTGCCATCTTCTTCTGTCACTAGCTCCATAATAAGCACACCATCAAAACAACCGTAAGGCTGCGGTACACGCACGCCTGCCCGCTCTAACGCGTATAAGGCATCGACTTCGGCATTTTGCCAAATTTTTTCTTGTTCATTACGACCAAAATTCGAACCTTTTTCCATCGCGCGAGCTCGACGACTATTACGCACTTTGCGCCCTTCTCGGTATTGTACCGCTTGTTTAAAGCTCCGCTTCGCTGCCTCTTTGTAAACCTTAGCGCAGCGAATTTCATCACCGCAACGAACGACGTAAACGGCCGCTTCTTTGCCACTCATCAATTGGCTTATCACCTCGTCAACAATGCCGTCTTCTACTAAAGACAAAATTTGCGCAGGTACCTTCATATAACGTTTTGACCCTCGGTTGTGATCCCTGATAATTCTAATAAAAGAGATAAAAATGCGTCACTTGAGCCCAATAATGCCGACTCTTCCATAGTGTGATAGCCCATTGTTGGGACTTGTAAAGTAGTGCCTTGAACAAAACCATTTGATGCCGCCGTGATCCGACCTAATTCAGTGCTGCCTAATGACGCAGGCTCCCTTCCCTCGGCCAAAGCAATTTTGTTTTGCGCTTCAATATAGGCATCTTTATAAGCATAGGTTATGCCGTTATTGAGACACATTTGCTCTAATTGATTCGTTAACGCTTCATTAAAGCTTGCATTAGCATCGCGGCGACGCAATACCACTTGCTGCGCTTCTAAACTTGCACGATCAGGAAACGGGCTGGTATCCACTACGATTAGCTTATCCGTCGCCCCATTAAAGCGGCGAAACCATTCTAATAAATAGCGCCAACTGCTGCCCGATTCTTCTTCCGCGGTAAAAAAGGCTGTGCCTTGGAAACCTAAACCAAATAAATGCACTAATGCCGCTGCTGTCATCACATTATCTAGTTGCCCCGTGAGTAAGCCATCTTGCATTTTTAAGCTATCGGTAAACGCCACTGGCGTGCCTGCCACTAAATGCTCTAACCCTTCCACTTCAAAAATAAGGTTATTGCGAAATTCACAAATGTAAGCATTTTTGATCATGCCTGCGCCACGATATGAACCAGACCAAGGCTCATAAGCGGTTAGCGGTACGTTACGAAATCGATCCACTATCTTGGTCATTAACTTTTCAGAGACTGAATTACCGAGCAAGTCAGAACGGTGACCAGTGACGAATGCCGCGTATTGAAACTCATTTGGACCCGTGCAAATTAAGCCATGACGGTCAATATGCGCCGAAAACATGGCGCTATCTGGCTGGTTACCTTGAGCGACCAGCAGGCCTTCATACCAAGTCACTTTGGCGCCACGCTCTTCCAACTCACGCTGAAGCACTCGGAAAAATGAATGTTCAGCTCCAACAACACTTGGTTGGCGGATCAAAACGCGCAATAAATCGATAAAATTTTGGTGTTTATTCAATGTTAGCTTCCAAGCTTGGCTCTCATCATTTGGGCACAATAAATCCATTTTATCTTTCATGCCATGCATATTTAGTAAATCAGGTGAATAATTTAGCGCAGACTAACAAATAATCATTCATTAACTAGAACGTTACAAGTCATGTCCTTAGTTGAAAAAACCAAATAAGTAGGATTATTCAGATAACGAGATTAAAATGAGATATACAGTTGGTTGAAAATTAAATTATAGACTTAACAACTACCCACCAAACAAAAGCAAGAATATAAAACCAAAAACATAGAATAATAATTGGTTTAAATTCACTCTTCCATATGCATATAAATGTTGTTAAATTGAAAAAAACTCAAAAATACCGCTTTCTTATACACATATATTAGATTTTTATGTCGCAAATATGTGATCAAACAGCTTTACATATTATTCAGTAAGCTCTAATTTAGCCCACCATAATGCTAAATTAATTCACTATAGTTATAGCCTATATTAAAAACAAAGGACTTAGGATTGAGTCAGAGTAAGCATATGTCACTACTTGAAGTGCAGCACCTTCAAATCGAATATCCCTCACGTCATGGCGTGATGGTAGCGGTCAAAGACCTTTCTTTATCCGTTGAAGCAGGAGAAATTGTTGGCATTGTTGGCGAGTCTGGTGCGGGCAAGTCAACCATCGGCAACGCGGTGATCGATCTGCTTAGCCCACCAGGTGTCATTGCCAACGGCGATGTTTTTCTCAATGGTGAAAAAATTTCCGGTCTCACTCGCGAGCAAATGCGCGCGGTACGAGGCTCAAAAATCGGTTTTATTTTTCAAGATCCGATGACCTCGCTGAATACCTTGTTCACTATTGAACAACAAATGATCGAAACAGTGTTAGCCAATGAAAAAGTAACCCGTGAAGAAGCTTACCAGCGTTCGATTGACATGCTTAATGCCGTTGGCATTCCCAAGCCTGAACTGCGCATTAAACAATATCCACATCAATTTTCCGGCGGTATGCGCCAACGTGTGGTGATCGCCATTGCCTTAATTTGTAATCCACAATTAATCATTGCCGATGAGCCAACCACGGCGCTGGATGTTTCGATTCAAGATCAAATCCTGCAATTGATTAAAACCCTGTGTAAAGAGCGTCAAGTCGGCTGCATGCTAGTCACACATGATATGGGCGTTGTATCGAGTGTGACAGATAAAGTGGCCGTGATGTATCGCGGTGAGCTAGTCGAAATGGGCACCACTAGCCAAGTATTAGGCGCGCCTGAGCATGAATACACTAAAAGCCTAATTTCTGCAGTGCCACGCAGTGATATCAAATTGGTTCGCTTTCCATTGGTTAATTACATCGAAGAAGCAGAAGAATTGCACCAGCTCGATATAGCGAATCATTGGTTGGGGCAATCTCAAGACCAAAAAGAATATCAAGGCCCTCTGCTCAAAGTGGAAAACGTCAACTTACGCTTTACCACCAAAGACTCCATTTTTGCCAGTCGTCGTGAATATGTGCAAGCCTCCAACAATGTGTCATTTGAAATTTTTGAGGGAGAAACGTTCGGCTTAGTGGGTGAAAGTGGCAGTGGTAAATCGACTATCGCGCGCGCCATCGCCGGTTTATATGCGCCGCAAAGTGGCAAAATAACTTTTGAAGGCGTTGATCTTACCGCACTAAAAAATGAGCAAGCGCGCCGACCAATTCGCCGTCAAATGCAAATGGTGTTTCAAAACCCATACACCTCCATGAACCCAAGAATGAAGGTAGCTGACATTATTGCTGAGCCGATTCGCTTTCACAAACTGGCCGAAAATAATCAACAAGTCGAGCAAATCGTGGCCGACCTACTCGATCATGTTGGATTGGGCCGTAAATCAGGCATTAAATACCCACATGAATTTTCCGGTGGTCAGCGCCAGCGTATTTCCATCGCCAGAGCCCTAGCCACAAGACCACGATTCTTAATTTGTGATGAGCCCACGTCAGCGTTAGATGTGTCAGTGCAAGCGCAAATATTAAATTTATTGAAAGACTTACAAGATGAATTAAACCTCACTATGCTGTTTATTAGTCACGATTTACCGGTGATCAGACAAATGTGCGATCGCGTGGGTGTGATGCGACACGGCTGCTTAGTTGAGGTGGGTGACAGCGAACAAATTTTTACTTCACCACAAGATGAATACAGTAAAAACTTAATTTCGCTAATGCCATCGTTTGAGAACTTGAGTAAAGCACACTTACAAATTGCATCATCTTAACTAGACCATTAAGTAGCACAACCAAGTCGCAACATAGCGATAGAACAACAATAAACCTAAATTTAAATGCAAAACAACAACATTGGAGCGTATAAATGAAATACGGATTGACAAAAATTGCAGGAGCCCTGCTTGCGGCCGGTTTCGCTTTAAATGCACAAGCTGCAGACATCACCATTGCTTACGCATCAGACCCTATCTCAATGGATATTCATGAACAACTATCTGGGGGCATGATGCAATTCTCGCACATGAGTTTTGACCCTCTGGTACGTTGGACTCAAGATCTGCAATTTGAATCTCGCTTAGCCGAAAAATGGGAGCGTATTGACCCATTAACCATGCGCTTCCATCTGCGCAAAGGCGTTAAATTTCACTCTGGTAACGACTTCACCGCCAAAGATATTGCGTGGACCTTAGACCGCCTTAAAAGCAGTACCGACTACAAAGGCCTATTTGAAGTATTTGGTTCAGCGAAAATTGTCGATGACTACACCATCGACTTAGTCACCACTAAGCCCTACCCGCTACTGCTTCCGATGGCGACTTATATTTTTGCCATGGATTCAAAATTTTATACCGGCGTTGACGAAAACAATAAAGACAAAGCCGCGGTAATAAAATTTGGTAACACTTTCGCCTCTGGCCATTTATCTGGCACCGGACCATTTGTGGTAAAAAGCCGAGAGCAAGGCATCAAGTGGGAGTTTGAGCGCTTTGACGGCTATTGGGATAAGCAATCACCAGGCAACGTAGACAAGCTAACATTAGTGGCGATTAAAGAAGATGCGACTCGCGTAGCAGCCCTGCTATCGAGTGATGTCGACATGATTTCACCGGTGGCGCCAAACGATCACCAGCGCGTCAAAGATGCTAAAAACCTTGAGCTGGTTACCCTACCAGGTACCCGTATCATCACGTTTCAGATGAACCAAAAAAGTAACCCTGCGTTGCAAGATGTGCGAGTACGCCAGGCTATCGTCCATGCCATTAACAATAAAGGCATCGCGAAAAAAATCATGAAAGACTTTGCGACTGTCGCATCACAGCAAAGTCCTGCCGGCTACTTAGGGCATGTACCTGAACTTGAAGTACGCTACGACTTAAAACGCGCTAAAGCACTAATGAAAGAAGCAGGCTATGAGAAAGGCTTTAAACTCTCAATGATCGCGCCAAGTGATCGTTACATCAACGATGCCAAAATTGCTCAAGCGGCGGCGTCTATGCTAGCAAAAATCGGTATTAAGGTTGACTTGAAGACCATGCCAAAAGCGCAATATTGGCCAGAGTTTGATAAATGTGCCGCTGACATGCTAATGATAGGCTGGCACGCAGATACCGAAGACAGCGCTAACTTCACCGAGTTTTTAACCATGACCCGCGATGAAAAAACCGGCATGGGTCAATACAACTGTGGTTACTACTCAAACCCAGCTGTTGACAAACTGGTGAACGATGCCAACGTAGAAACCGACACCGAAAAACGTGCTGCCATGCTTAAGCAAGTTGAAACCACCTTGTATAACGACGCTGCGTTTGTACCCTTACATTGGCAAAACTTATCATGGGGCGCGAACAAAAAGCTCGATATGAAGCCGGTAATTAACGTGATGGAGTTTCCTTACTTAGGTGACCTTGTGGTCGCAGAATAAGCCAGCTGTGCGCTGAGTATATTTTTCACTCGTGCCGACATTAAAACTCAAGAGGGGGCACTGCCTCCTCTTTTCTCTTTTCCTTCTTTAAAGCTGTTAGGAAGTAATATGTTTACCTTTTTACTGAAAAGGTTAGTGCAAGCGACCATAGTGATGCTCGTCATCAGTCTAGTGGCCTTTGCTGTCAAAGATAACCTAGGCGATCCATTACGAGAGCTGACCGGGCAATCTGTTTCAGAAGCCGAGCGCCAAGCAATGCGCACCGAAATGGGCTTGAACGACCCGTTTGCGGTGCAATACAAACGTTTTTTGATTAACGCGGTACAAGGCGATTTTGGTACCTCTTATACCTTTAACCGCCCAGCCCTAGAGGTCATATTAGACCGGTTAGTGGCCACGTTGGAGCTGGTGTTTGCCGCTACCTTAATTATTATCTGCCTCTCCATTCCCCTTGGCATATATTGCGCGATTAATCCAAAAAACTGGTTTAGTAAGTTAATTATGGCCGTTTCGAGTATCGGTATTTCCATCCCAGTGTTTTTGACCGCAATTTTACTGATGTATGTATTTTCTATTGAGCTAGGCTGGTTACCCGCTTATGGTCGCGGAGAAACGGCTAATTGGCTCGGTTGGGAGTCTGGCTTTTTTACCTTAGACGGTTTATCCCATCTTATTTTACCGGCCTTTGCTTTGGCTTCTATTATGCTGCCATTGTTTATTCGCTTAGTGCGCAGTGAAATGATTGAGCAATTAAGCTCAGAATACGTCAAATTTGCCTACGCTAAAGGCTTGCCGCAGCGCCGTGTTTGGTATGTGCATGCGCTAAAAAATACCCTATTACCCCTACTCACCGTGGGCGGCGTACAAATTGGTACTATGGTGGCCTATACCATTTTAACGGAAAAAGTATTCCAATGGCCGGGCACAGGGTTCTTGTTTTTAGACTCGATTCAACGCACCGATACCCCAGTGATCACCGCTTACGTGATTGTGGTCGGGCTTATTTTTGTTATCACCAATACCATTGTTGATTTGCTTTACGGCTTGATCAACCCAACGGTTAACTTAACGGCTAAGGGATAAATTATGACAACTGCTGTCACCGCTAGCCTAAGCCGCTGGCAAAAAATCAAACAATCTGATTTTGTGTATTACTTTTTACGCGACAAAGTCGCGATGCTCAGTTTCGCCGTATTTTTAACCTGTGTGATTGTGGCACTGACTTCTCCTTGGATCGCCCCTCATGATCCCTATGCTCTTGAAAGCATCGATATCATGGACTCAGAGCTACCGCCGGTGTTATTTAGCGATGAAGGTGATGAGCGATTCTTCCTCGGCACAGATAACCAAGGCCGCGATATTCTCAGCACCATTATGTATGGGATGCGCGTTTCTCTTACCATAGGTATTTTAGCAGTTGGTTTACAACTCTTCTTAGGTATTGTTATAGGCCTGTCTGCTGGTTACTTTGGCGGCAAGATTGATAGCCTATTGATGCGCATTGCGGATGTGCAACTGTCCTTTTCCACCATGATGGTCGCGATTATCGTATCGGCGATATTTCAAGGTGCCATGGGCTCGGAAATGTACAGCCAATATGCCATTTTAATGTTGGTATTAATTATCGGCATTGCCGAATGGCCGCAATATGCCCGAACTATTCGCGCCTCGGTACTCGCAGAAAAGAAAAAAGAATATGTCGAAGCGTCTTTGATCATGGGACTTAAAGCACCGCGAATCATGTTTCGCCATATTTTGCCAAACTGTTTATCGCCCATTTTGGTTATTTCAACGGTACAAATTGCTAACGCTATTATGAGTGAAGCGGCATTATCGTTTCTCGGTTTAGGCATGCCAGTGACACAGCCGTCTTTAGGCTCGTTGATCAGCATCGGCTTTGAGTATATTTTCTCAGGCTCATGGTGGATAACAGTATTCCCGGGTATCGTCTTAGTTAGCTTGATCTTAGTCATCAATTTACTTGGTGATTGGCTAAGAGACTTCTTCAACCCTAAAGTTTATAAAGACTAAGGTGAAGCGAGCAGCCAGCTAATGGCTGCTCTTATTTATCTAAAAACACCTACCCTGTTAGTTTTTTTGCCTGCCAAATCAAACTTTCGCCAGATATTACACAATTTGCCTTTAGTAATTTAACAAACACCCGATACAACATAAATTATTGCCTATATTGTTAGTTATATATATCGAGTATCGGGGAACACTATGAATCTAAAAGTCTCACAATCGCTTTATCTTGCCTTTGGCGCCATCTTATTAATGATGGTGGGCATGAGTGTTATCGCATGGAATAAGGTCGACCATGCAACTAAGATTGCTGATAATATCGCCACCGATGATGTGCCAGGAGCAATGATTGGCTTACGCATGCTCAATTTGCTTAGTCAAATGGAGCTTACGGCATTTGAATACTTAAGTGGTGAGGCAGAAGAAGCCGCTGTCTACACGTCGTTACGAAATGAGTTTGACCCTTTGTTTGAACAACTTTCTCAACTGGAGTCAGATACCGAAGCTAACCGAACTAAAATGGCTAACATGGGTGAAATCATTAAGGATTACGAACAAGCCCTTGAGCAAGAAATCTTTGCTACTTATCAACCGAATCAAGCTTCCCCTGAACAATTAGTAGCGGCTTACACCACGTTAAATAAAATAGAAAATGAGCTGTATGAAGTATTACAAGCCTTACTTAAAACCATGGCAGAAGAGGAAGTAAAAGACGTCAATTCAGGCATGGCTGTGCAAGTGGGTACATTAGGTGATATGCAAACCGGCCAAATCATCATTACCACGATTGCGGTATTACTCGGATTAACTATTGCCTTCATACTCTCTCGCTCTATTACTACGCGTTTAGAAACCTTAGTCCAAGCCGCTGACGATATCGCCCAAGGCAATTTAGCCACCCCTTTGAAAACCAGTAATAAAAAAGATGAAATCAGCGCTTTAAACAACTCCGTATGTCAAATGCAACTCTCGCTACGTGAACTGATTACTGCGATTAGCGGTGTTTCAAGCCAAGTAAAAACCGCTAGCGATGAATTAGAGCAAAGCAGCTTACAAGTTCAATCCGCTAGTGAAGAACAAGCTAATAAAGCCGATTTAATTGCCACGGCAGCCGAAGAAATGAGTGTCACCGTTGAAGAAGTAGCCCAACAAAGCGCAGTGGCTAGCCAAGAAGCTAAGGCCGCTGGTGATCAAGCGCTTGCTGGAAGCAAAGTGATGGATGAAATGGTCAATAGTGCTCACACGACTGCAAGCCGTATTGAGAACATGTCTGACGGTATCGTAAAATTAGGCCAACGCAGTGATGAGATAGGCTCTGTCATCAAAGTAATTACCGATATTGCCGATCAAACTAATCTCTTAGCCCTAAATGCCGCCATTGAAGCCGCCCGAGCAGGCGAACTTGGCCGGGGTTTTTCTGTGGTGGCAGACGAAGTACGACATTTAGCCGAGCGCACCAGTAACGCCACCAAGGAAGTCGCTGAGATTATAAACGCCATTCAAAGTGAAACCAAAGCCGCAGTGAAAAACTCTCAAGAAAGCTGTGAGCTGGTACAACAAGGCGCGACTATCAGTGAAAGTTCTCGCCGCGCGTTAGAAGAAATCGTTAGCAAAGCCACTCAAGTGGAAGCCATGATCATGTCTATTGCTACCGCAACAGAACAACAAACCGCAGTAACCAGAGAAATTGCTAGCGATATTACCCATGTCAGTGATGGAGCCAGTAACAGTGTTCAGCTTTCTGCACGCAGTGCCCAGCAAAGCCGTCAACTAGCCGAAAATGTCCTTGAACTGGACAAAATGTTAAGTCGATTCAGCCTATCTTAATGCCTGCCATCATTAACAAGGCGTCAAGGTCATCAGACTTTGGCGTCTATCTTTAGATAGTGCTACAACACGCAGCTAGTGCACCAAATACTTGCTGCTCTTCGTTCTAAATTCTCAGTCACGACTATACTCGTAACTTGGCATTCCTTAATAGGAACTCAATGAATGAGATTGTTTCGTCGTTTCTGTTTTGTGCTCATCATGCTTTGCTTAGACCTTTCTAGCGCTTGGTCAGAGGACCTACTTGTAGGTAAATCCTGCCCTATCAGCTTTCAAGGTCAGCCTCTTGGTATCTTAGTGTTTTCCAAGGAGTGGTATCATAATGGCCGTGAACGGGCCTCCTATACGCCTTATGACAATGCCACCGGAGTCGGCATTGAAATCCACTTTTTAAGTAATCAAACTGGTGGACTAAAGCAACAAAATATCGCTCGCTGCGATCGTTATCGTTTGCTGCAAATTCGTCGCTCAAACTTGCAGTTATCAGATGATGAGCAAGAGATACAAATTGATGTCCCTCCTCAGTTTGAAGAGCCTTTTTATGATCACTCTCCGTTAGAGCATGGCTACGGTACTCATGCCAGCCCAGACGATCTTAACGATAAGCCTTGGCCAACAAGGCCGATGCGCGCTTCAACCGTGGCGATCTATGATACCCCTTATGCTTCAGATCATTATGGTAAAGAAGGCGAGCCCATTAAGGTAATGTTTGAAACCTGCGTTGTCTGTCAGCGCGATCAACAATATGATAGCTTATTGGCCTGTGGCAGTTGGGGCTATCAACGTGATTACATGGGGGGGTATGTTGGCTGGTCTGAGCCAGAATTTATTGGTCCTCAATGCCTTAACCAACCTAGCTACCACTTTAAAAGAACGCTAGATCAGCAAAAAATGATGGATTATCGCTACTGGTTGGACTGGCGCTAAGCTCTATAATGGCTTGTTTATATTTTTATAAGTTATATAAATCGATATTATCAACATGCTGCATCAATTATTTCTAACTTATGTCGATATTGGCTGAGCCTAACTTGAAAATATGCCATTACAGACACAAAATATAACTCAAACACCAGCGCTACTCCTGTGTTTGTCGATATTAAGCTTTCGCTGGACCAACACGTTACCCATTAAAAGCGCGTTAAATTTTTGGTAACCCTATTTCGTAAAGATAAAGAGTCCTATGTCCATTGTTCTTAGAGAATTAGAAGGCAGAAGTTACATCCACGTCCGTCGTAAAGTAAATAAGGTGCAAAAGCAGCGCTTTATTAACATTGATGGCTTGAGCCGAGAAGAAATAGCCCTTAAAAAGCATGAAGCCAAAAAGCTCGATGAGCAATGGCGTGATGAGCAAGGAGAGCTTCATCAAGAAAGTTTTATTAAACATTTCTACGAAGACGGCCACTTTAAACACATTAAAGTAAAAGCACCCGATCACAAAAATGGTTGGCGTATAGGTTTTATCGTCAATCCTAAAAATGAAAAAGCCACTACTTGCTCTCGCAGCATTGAACGTAATGGCTTTGATGAAGCGTTCAAACAAGTTTACGAGTGTTTATTGGCCTACTACCGTTTTTCACCAAAAAGTATGCATGCTCGCATTCTCGGTGACATTTGGCGACAAGATCTCAAACGTGAATATGCCGCTATGCAACATTGAGCGATAGCAAAATAAAAAGCTAAATATTACGCTTTCGGCTCCGCGAGAACAGCCAAGGTAAGTCGAGAGCAACAAATTAGCCTTGATTTGTCATCACTGATATTGATATTCCAAACCTGACTGCGGCCACCAATATAAACCGCAGTCGCTTGGCCAACTACAAAGCCTGAACGCACACTGCGTAAATGGTTAGCATTAATTTCTTGACCGACGCACACTCTACCGGTTGGCGCAGCTAAATTCCCAGCAACGCTGCCAAGAGTTTCGGCCAACACCACCGATGCCCCGCCATGTAATAAGCCAAAAGGTTGGTGAGTAAAGCTGGTAACAGGCATGGTTGCGACGAGGTAGTCATCCCCCAACTCGGTATATTGGATCTGCAAATGCGATACTAGGGTATGCTCACTTAATGCATTTAGCCTTGCTAAATCAGTCGGTTTTTGCCAAATTTTAGCCATATAACACTCCTGCAAAAACGGCAGTAAAACCCAGTTTTACTGCCGCCTCAATTGACTATTTTCAAGAAAAAATTAAATCAAAGACAATAGCGCTTGCACTGGGTGCTTCAACTTCTCACCTTCAAATCGTTTAACTTGACTGCGGCATGAATAGCCCGTTGCCAAACATTGGCTATGCTCGTGTTTCGCCAACTCTTGCTGCCAACTTAAGCTATAAATGCCCTTTGAATTCTCGTACTGCTTAGCATCATGACCATAAGTGCCCGCCATGCCACAACAACCAACACTGACTTCTTTTAGTTCTGCGCCAAATGCTTTGAAAACCTTTTGCCAATCACTGGTTGAATTAGGTAAGTTGGTCTTTTCAGTACAATGACCAAATAAGTAGTATGACATCTTATTTTTCGTCATCGGTTTGATATCACCTAATCTAGGCGTTAACCATTCTTGGAATAACTCTACCTTGAAGTTACCGCGTTCATCACCTAAGGCTTTGTTGTATTCATCGCGATAACAGAGCACCAATGCAGGGTCGGTGCCTATCATAGGGATGTTAAGTTGTGCTATTTGATTTAAGAATTCTGCGGCTGTTTTTGCCGTTTTGGCAAAGTCGCGTAAGAAACCTTTTATATGTTGTGGCTTGCCATTAGGTTTAAACGGTAAAATCACCGGATTAAAGCCCAGCTTTTCGGCCAATAATACCAAGTCACGCACTACATCAGCATCGTAATAACTGGTAAACGGGTCTTGTACAATCAACACCGTTTTATCGCGCTCTGCCGTCGACAACGCCGCTAACTTGTCCATATTAAATGCCATGGCACTATGGCCAGATAGCGAACGGGCGAGTGTCGGCTGACTTAATACCGGAATGTCCACCATTCCCGTGGTCTTAGTGGCTATGTTTTGTACCCAATCTTGCTTTAAGAACACATTAAACAAGCCCGGCGCTTTAGCCATCAAAGGCGTGTAAAGCTCCGAGTAGCCCACCAAATAGTCTTTTAATGAGCGTTGATAGCGACTGTAATATAAAAACATAAAACGCGATCTAAACGTTGGCACATCCACTTTAATCGGACATTGGCTCGAGCAGGCTTTACAGGCCAAGCAGCCTTCCATCGCTTCCATCACTTCGCCAGAGAAATCGTATTGACCGCGCTTTTTTGACCAAGTGTTTGCAAAACGCTTCACCAAACTGACATCGTTTTTGCCCGCAAGTAACTCTTTCTCAAGTTGGATAATATCCACATTGTTATTCACTAGCTGACGTAACCATTCGCGCATTAAACCAGCACGGCCTTTTGGCGAATGACGACGGTCTTGCGTAATTTTACTCGATGGACACATAGGTGATGAGGCATCGTAGTTAAAACAAAGACCGTTACCGTTACAGTCTACTGCTTCAGTAAAGCTATCACGTACTTGCACTGGAATTTGGCGATCGTAAAAACCGCGTTTAACGGCATCTACGCTAACCAGCGTCTCATCCGACTCATAAGGGGTACAAATTTTACCGGGGTTAACGCGGTTATCGGGATCAAAGGCCGACTTAATCTTACGCAGCTCATTGAATAAGGTATTACCAAAGAACGCCGGACCGTATTCCGAGCGAAACCCCTTACCGTGTTCGCCCCACATTAAGCCTTTGTATTTCGCAGTCAGCGCCACCACTTTATCGGAAACATCGCGCATTAATACTTCTTGTAGCGGATCACACATATCCAACGCAGGACGCACATGCAATACACCAGCATCAACATGGCCGAACATGCCGTAGTTTAAGCCTTTGCCGTCAAGTAGGGCGCGAAACTCCATAATAAAATCTGCAAGGTTTTCTGGTGGCACACAAGTGTCTTCGGCAAACGCAACCGGCTTAGCACGGCCTTTAGCAGCGCCTAATAAACCTACTGCTTTTTTACGCATACCATAAATACGATTTAAACCCGCTAAATCATCGCATACTTGGTAACCAATAATACCATCTTCCTCATTCGCTATTTTGCTATCGAGTAATTGGCAAAGAGCAGCGATTTTTTCAGCTTGCTTATCTTTATCATGCTCGGCGTACTCCACCATGTTCAAGCCGTCCATTTCTTTGTCAGGCACGTCTTGAATCAAATCAGATACGCTGTGCCAAACAATGTCTTGCTTGGCTAAATTCAATACCTTGGAGTCAACGGTTTCAACGCTCAAGGCGTTGGCTTTGACCAAAAATGGCGCGTTACGCAATGCTGACTCAAAGCTGTTGTACTTTACATTGATAAGAGCACGATATTCAGGGATGGGCGTAATATTCAGTTTGGCTTCGGTAATAAAAGCCAATGATCCTTCAGAGCCACATAAAATTCGGCTTAAATCCACCGCGCCCGTTTCAGCGTCATAAACGTGCTTTAAGTCGTAACCGGTTAAAAAGCGGTTTAGCTTAGGAAAACGTTGTTCAATTTCTTGCTGCATGGTTTCACAAGTACTGAGCACTTGGCGGTATATTTTACCCACGCTGCCCTGCAGCTCAGCCAATTGCTTGGCTTGCTCGTTACTCACAGGGGCTGAATCTAATACCGTGCCATCGACTAATACCGAGGTAAGCGCCAATACATGATCACTGGTTTTACCGTATTTCAGCGAGCCTTGACCCGACGCATCGGTATTGATCATACCGCCAATAGTGGCGCGATTACTGGTTGATAAGTCTGGCGAGAAAAAGAAGCCATGTGGGCGCAATGCGTCGTTGAGCTGATCTTTAATCACTCCCGACTGAACACGTACCCAACCCTCAGCCACATTGACTTCTAACACCTTGTTCATGTGACGAGATAAGTCCACCACAATGTCTTGAGTCAGTGATTGGCCATTGGTGCCGGTGCCACCGCCACGAGGTGAAAAACGTACTTGCTGATATTCAGGCTGACTGGCCAATTGCGTTAAAATAACCAGATCTTGCTGGTGCTTTGGCAATACCACGGCCTGTGGCAAACTTTGATACACAGAGTTATCGGTGGCAACCGCTAAACGACTGGCATAAGACTTTTCAATATCACCAGCAAAAGCTGTTGCGGCTAATGCATCTAAAAAAGATAAGGCGTTTGAATCAATGTTTTCTTGATGACTTAAAATGGGGATCATTTGCTCACAGGTCCCTGTAATACACGCATAATAATAGTGAGCCGATTATACCAAAATACGCTTAAAAATCCTGTCTATCTCACAGTTTTAAATTGCTTAAAAACAAAAAATGCTGCTTTCGTTAAAAAGCAGCATTTCGTTTCAACTAGTAAAGCTATAACCCTATATTTTAGGGGTTTGCGTCACTACATCGTTATTTTGTGCACGGTGGCGCAGGTAATGATCCATTAAGGTAATGGCCATCATGGCTTCAGCAATCGGCACAGCGCGAATGCCTACACAAGGATCGTGACGTCCCTTGGTAATCATTTCCGTCGGCTCACCATCCACCGTAATGGTTTTACCCGGAATAGTGATACTGGACGTCGGCTTAAGGGCAATGTGCGCAACAATGTCCTGACCCGTTGAAATGCCGCCTAACACACCACCAGAGTGATTTGATGTGAAACCTTCTGGGGTCAATTCATCGCGGTGCTGGGTGCCTTTTTGATTGACCACGTCAAAGCCATCACCAATTTCAACACCCTTCACGGCATTGATGCTCATTAGCGCATGGGCCAAGTCGGCATCAAGGCGATCAAATACCGGTTCACCTAATCCTACAGGCACTTTTTGCGCAACCACAGTGATCTTAGCGCCAATTGAATCACCCTCTTTTTTCAAGTCGCGCATGTATTGGTCAAGCTGCTCTAACTTACTGGCATCAGGGAAAAAGAACGGGTTTTGCTCAATTTGGTCCCAATCAATGGTCTCGGCTTTAATATCAGCCATTTGGCTCATATAGGCACGCACGGTAATGCCATGCTTTTCAAATAGGTATTTTTTCGCGATTGAGCCAGCCGCCACCCGCATTGCGGTTTCACGCGCACTGGAACGACCGCCGCCGCGATAATCGCGATGACCAAATTTCTGATGGTAAGTGTAATCAGCGTGACCGGGACGAAATAGTCCTGAAATAGCCGAGTAATCTTGCGAACGTTGGTCGGTATTTTCAATCAGTAAACCTATGCTACAACCCGTGGTTTTACCTTCAAATACACCCGATAAAATGCGCACTTGGTCTGGCTCACGGCGCTGCGTGGTGTAACGCGATGTACCCGGCTTACGTCGGTCTAAATCTGCCTGTAAATCGGCTTCTGAGATTGCTAATCCCGGTGGTACGCCATCAACGACACAACCCAAAGCCACACCATGGCTTTCACCAAAAGTAGAAATTCTAAATAACTGTCCGAAACTGTTCCCTGCCATGCCTTTACTTCCTAAAAATTAAACGGAAAACACCTGTTGATGCTGCTTTAATTGTGCTTGTGTCAACATAAACACCCCGTGGCCACCTTGCTCAAATTCAAGCCAAGTAAACGGCACATCTGGGTATGCTTGTTCGAGGTGGATTTGTGAATTCCCGACTTCTACAAATAATACGCCATTTTCAGTTAGCATATCTGCTGCTTGCGCCAGCATACGGCGCACTAAATCTAATCCGTCAAAGCCTGCCGCTAAGCCTAGTTCAGGCTCATGGTGAAACTCATCGGGTAAACTGTCCATGTCTTCTTGGTCCACATAAGGTGGATTAGATACGATCAAGTCGTACTTGTGGCCTTTCAACTCATCAAATAAATCTGACTGCATCGGGAAAACTTGTTGCTCTAAACCGTGATCGCAAATATTGATTTGCGCCACATCAAGGGCGTCAATGGAAATATCTACCGCATCCACTTCGGCCTCAGGAAAAGCATGAGCACAAGCGATCGCAATGCACGCACTACCGGTACATAAATCTAATACTCGCGTAGGCTGCTCTGACACCCAAGGGGTAAAACCTTGTAAAATTAACTCAGCGAACGGTGAACGCGGCACTAATACCCGTTCATCAACGTAAAATTCTAGCCCTGCAAACCAAGCGCGGTTAATCAGATAGGCGGTTGGAATGCGTTTAACAATACGCTTTACCACTAAAGCCACCAGCGCTTCACGCTCACTTTTTGTCAGTTTAGCTTGGCTCACATCGGGGCCAATATTAAGAGGCAAATGTAAACTTGGCAAAATTAATTGCACCGCTTCATCCCAGGCGTTATCACTGCCATGGCCATAAAATAAGCCATTCGCACTAAATTGCGAAGCGCTCCAGCGGATCATGTCGCCGATGGTTTGCAGTTCTGCAACAGCTTCGGCTTGCAAATTCTTGTCCAAATTTCACTCCAACTCGGTTAGTATTGCCGGTTTTACACTCATTCAATTGAATTATCAGGGGCCCAGAGATGACAAACAAAGAAGATCTAGACGACTTTTCTCTGTTTAAAGATGCTGTATCCGGTGCCCGTAAGATAAAGCAGGATACCATAAAACCGGATAAACCTAGGATCAAGGAAAAAATTCAGCGCCAAGAAATAAAACATGACCGAGTACGTGATGAGTTAGAGAAGGATTATTTTTCTGATTTGTACGAACCCCACCTCGAAGAGCAAGGCCCAACACGTTATATCCGTCCCAGTGCAGATAAATATGAACTGAAAAAATTGCGCCGCGGTGATTACGCGCCGGAGATTTTTTTAGACTTACATGGCCTCACTCAACAGCAAGCCAAAGCTGAGTTAGCCGCCTTAATTCGAGAGTGTAAAAAACGCCACTATCAAACTTGCTGTGTGATGCATGGTATTGGCACTCATGTTCTGAAGCGAAAAACGCCGCTTTGGTTGGCACAACACCCTGATGTGGTGGCATTCCACCAAGCACCATTAGAGTTTGGCGGCAATGGCGCACTGTTAGTACTGATTGAAATAGAAGAAATGTACGCGCGCCGTTAAAACCAAATAAACGCTTATGCAGCGGTAGCTAAACGCAGCGCTTTAATATGCTTGTTAACCTCTGAAGCGGTTTTTTTATAATGTAATGGCGCCTGCTCTGTAAAGAGTAACTTCGCTTGGTTAAATTCAAACCGCCCCACGCCTTGAATAAAAATTTGGCCTTTAAAGTAGCTTTTCACGTATTTTGCAATTTTCACTGGGTTATACACTTTAAACTCTTTCATTACCTGCTCAGCTCTTATGTTTTAAGAAACCCGAGCAGCATAAAGAGACTGTGTGACAGTTTTATATCAAACAATTGTCATCTTGGTGACAAGATCTATACCCAAACTACTTGGAGTCGCAGGTAGGCGGCAAGTGAGTGAACCTCATGCGCATAGATAAACTATGTGATTGGGGTGAACGAGCTTAGCCCACATCGCTGTAGCTTCAAGTAGAAAGGGGATATATCAAAATTGAAATAAGCTATGGGGGGCATGTAAGAAGTGTAATTGACCTTGTAGATCATCGTCTAGTTCAATGCAAGCGATGCCGCTGGTGGCAAAAATAGGCGAGCCTTCATCAGGGCAAAGTTCCCCCACTAAATAACCCACTAAAGGCAGATGAGAAACAATAAGTACTTGCTTCATGCCTTGCTCTGCTAACTGAAATAAATGATTAGCCACAGCGGTAGTATTGCCGGAAGGAGTTAAGAAAGCTAACTCTTCGAGCGACGAGGCCTGAGGTAGGTGAGGTTGAATCGCACTAAGCGTCTGCTGAGCCCGTAAATATGGACTGCATAGGATATAATCTAACTTACTTACCTGAGGCGCCAGCCAACGCGCCATTTTTACCGACTCATCATGTCCCTGTTGCGTAAGTGGACGCATTGCATCGGTTTTTGCCAGCATTTCTGCTTGGCCATGGCGCATAATATAAACAAGCATTAAAACATCACCTGAAAGAGCTATATAAGTAAGTTGTCTAGTTTACGTTGCTATCACTTTTGGTAAAAGCACTTGCATCAAATTAATGAGATTTGTTTGCGAGAGAATTTTTGCGCCATAATAATAAATACAAATGAGAACGCCTTGGTTTTATACTCTTTTTAGGTCATTGTGGTAATGGGCCTTTTTCTTTTAATACATCGGAGCCACTACCTTGCTTAAAAGTCCTAATGACAAAAAAGACTATCAATTCTTAACCTTAACGAATCAGCTTAAGGTGTTATTAATTCACGATCCCAAAGCAAACTCCGCAGCAGCCTCAATGGCAGTGAATGTCGGCCATTTTCACGACCCCATCAAGCGCCAAGGCATGGCACATTTTCTTGAGCATATGTTGTTCTTAGGTACTGAAAAATACCCTCAGAGCGGCGAATATCAACGCTTTATTAATCAGCATGGTGGCAGTAATAATGCTTGGACAGGCACAGAGTTTACCAATTTCTTTTTTGATATAGACCCCCAATACCTTGAAGCAGCCTTAGATCGTTTTAGCCAGTTTTTTATCGCGCCACTTTTCACCTCAGAGTTAGTAGACAAAGAGCGTCAAGCAATTGAATCAGAGTATCAACTTAAACTTAATGATGACGTGCGTCGACAATACCAAGTGCATAAAGAAACCGTTAACCCCGCCCACCCTTTTGCCAAGTTTTCGGTCGGTAATAGCCAAACCTTAGCAGACACAGAGCAGAGCTTAGCGCGAGATGACTTACTCGCTTTTTATCAACAGCAGTACTGTGCGTCGCGGATGACGTTAGTGATTTCGTCTAATCATCAATTAGATGAGCTCGCACCATGGGCACGTCACTACTTTGGCGACATCATCGATAAAAAACTGCCGAAATGGACAATTGAAACGCCGCTCTATACCAAAGCAGAGCTAGGGCTTGAGATCCATGTACAGCCAGTGAAAGACCACAAGAAACTGTTTGTTGCTTTTGCACTACCTTGCATCGATCATTATTACAAAACCAAGCCCTTGACCTATCTCAGCCATATTTTAGGTAATGAGTATCCAGACAGCCTGTTTTCAGTGCTAAAACAACAAGGTCTAATCAACAGTTTAAGCGCTGGTGGCGGAGTCAGCGGCTCCAATTTTAAAGATTTTAACATTTCATTTGGCTTAACAGATAAAGGGCTGGAAGAGCGCGATGAGATAGTGAATCAACTATTTGCCTACATTGCGCAAATAAAACAACAAGGCCTCGACAGTTGGCGTTACCGTGAAAAGCAAGCCATTGTGGAGCAAGCCTATCAGTTCCAAGAAACCAGCCGCCCAATCGACGTGGTGTCTCATTTAAGCATCAATTTACATCACTACCAGCCAGAGCATGTGATCTACGGCGACTATATTATGGCCGGATTTGATGAAGCGGAACTGCGCCAGTTACTTGACTACTTTTGCCCGAACAACATGCGCATATTAGTCAGCGCAGCAGGGTTGGCCACCGATAAAGAAGCCGCTTGGTACTTTACCCCTTACGCGGTGAAAAAAATTGAGCCTGAGCGAATTGCCCACTGGCAACAAATCGGTATCAACCCATTACTCAAATTACCCCCGCCCAACCCCTTTATCGTCTTAGGGTTAAACGGCACGCAAACAGGCCCTTCCACGGAAAAGCCAATCATCCTCAGGGATCAGGCTGGGTTTCGGGTGTGGTATAAAAAGGATAATACCTTCAATGTCCCTAAAGGCAGCCTCTACATTGCAGTTGATTCAGAGCACGCGGTAAAAAGTATTCGTCATATTGCCATGACACGATTGGCGGTAGAGCTATTTTTAGACTTACTCACCGAAATCACCTATCCCGCTGAAATAGCAGGATTAGGCTATCGTATTTACTCTCATCAAGGTGGCTTTACCCTGCACTTTAGTGGCCTAACCGCAAAGCAATATTTGTTAGTGCAACTGGTGCTCAGTACTCGTAAATTCGGCAAAGTTGACTCCGACCGATTTGAGCACATTAAAAGCCAACTCATCCGCAGCTGGAAAAACCAAAAGCAAGGCAAACCTATTTCACAGCTGTTTAGTCAGCTCACTTCACTGCTGCAGCCTGCCAACCCACCCGCCAGCTTAATGGCCAAGGCAATCAGTGACGTCACGGTAGACGAAATGCCCGGATTTGTTGAGCAACTATACAAACAAGTACATATTGAAGTGCTTGCTCACGGCGATTGGCAACAACAAGAAATTGAGACCTTAGCCGACTTTTTATTAAAAGAGCTGGCACCAAACAGCACGCCGGGGGCTGAAACTAAGCGCAGATTAGTCGATATATCCCGCAAAGGCAGTTTAGTGCGCGAGGTAAATTGCGATCATAATGATTCCGCCATGATAGTGTATTACCAATCAATGCACACCACACCGATGCACGTGGCCCGCTACACCTTAGCTAACCATATAATGTCTACCACCTTCTTTCATGAATTACGCACGCGTAAGCAACTTGGCTATGTCGTGGGCAGTGGCAACTTGCCGCTCAATCGTCATCCGGGGATAATTTTTTACATTCAAAGCCCAGTCGCCGGGCCACAACATTTGTTACGCTGTATTGACGAGTTTATTGACACCTTTGCTTTAGTGTTAATGGAGCTCACCCAAGCGCAATGGGAAATAAGCAAACAGGGATTAATCAGCCAAATAACCGAAAAAGACGCTAACCTAAAAAGCCGTAGCCAACGTTACTGGGCTAGCATAGGTAATAAAGACTGGCGTTTTGACCAACGTGAACAAGTGGCCAGTGCCTTAGAAATAATGACGCGTGCAGATTTGATCCGTTTTATCACACAATTAAAATCACGAATTTCCGATAGAGTGATCATGTGCAGTTACGGCTCAGCGCACGACGGCAGCGATAAACTCACCCAAGGTAACTTTATTTGGGATCCGGGCGAATTTAAACTGATGGCACCGAAATTTATTAATTAACCCCGAAAGCGAAATTTGCCGGAAAAATACTCTGTCCATTGATAGCGGGCTAAAGCAGCGCTGGAGTTAATTGACAACCTTGCCTGTTTTGGCGTAATACAATAAGCCGAGCAATGTTCGGCTTATTTCATCGCGGTAATATCAATAAATACAAGCCATTACATCATGCGCAGCGATCACACTAAGAGACGAAATGGGTAGCACAAACCTTGTTACCTGACGGATCGCGTAAATAAGCCAAATACAACTTACGCTGTCCATTTCCTCTCACACCAGGTGGCTCTTCACAGGGCGTACCACCGCTAGCTGCGCCCGCTTTATGCCATGCATCTACCAATTCTGGACTACTTGCTTTAAAACCAATCGTCATCCCGTTACCCGACGTTGCCACCTCGCCATTAATTGGCGACGTAATCGCAAAAACGCCTGCGGGCGTCACATAAAAACAACGCCCCTTCTCGTCAAACACACCTTCTGGATGGCCTAAAACTGCCATAACAGCATCATAAAACGCCTTTGATGCAGCAATATCATTTGCACCAACCATTACATGACTGAACATACTTAATCCTTATTGATTGAAACGTAAAAACTATACCTCCCTGAAGACACTCGAGATTCGGTAACTGGACGGAACTCAAAATACGTCTTAACTACTGTGGTTTTTCTTTACGATTACTTATTTTACTTAAATACAGAAATGGGACGAACCAAATTGCAATAAGTATAATGACAATGTTTTGCGTTAAATCTTTATCTGCAATTACATATGAACTGACTAACATTACCACGGCAAATAATATTGAAATGGCAATGTTTGCCTGCATTGCTTTTTTACGATTCATTTCTTCACTCCTTAAAAAGATTGAAAACGACCATAGTTGAAAAATTCATTATTAAGTGCTAAATACAGCGCTAAACCATTTTTTGCTACTTCAAAAAATTGATTTTCACCGGATTGTTCATACAGGGCAAACGCATGAATATTTTTCGAGCGTTTAGTGGTGTTTTCTTAGACGAATATCTGCCGCAAGGATGCGGCAGTTAAGCCATCAACAGCTTCTGAGGGATGATTTCACGGCGTTTCGTATAAGAAAATTCCACTTTGTTCGCTTGGTTGATTGTATTTTGTACACTCATGCGCTCGCCCTGATTATTCATACTCCTGACTAAAGGCTCATTCATTAATTCATGTATGACACCGATTTTTATTTTGTTGCGCCTGAATTATCGCAACAAAATCGAAACAAATACCCGTCAGGATCTTGCACAATAAATTGCTTCTGTATGGCAACGAGATCTGCGCATTGGTATTCTTTAGTCTCTAGTTCAAGATAAATAGAGTCGGGTGCGCTGGCCTTTACCCTCGAATATAAATCATCAATATCAGCAACATCCCATTGAAAATTGACGCCTCGACCAAATGGTTTCTCCATTTCACCAGTAAGCCATCGCCGCCCCACCCCAGCTATACCTTCAGCCATAATATCTACGCCGCCTAAGGTGAAATAAACAAATTGCTCTTCAATTCTTTCATATTTCACTTCAAAGCCAAATACTTCAGTATAGAATTTTTTAGTTACTTCAATATCTGCACAATAGAGTTCTGGGACTAACTTCAAGTTGGACATGTAAACCTCTTATCATTACGGCGGCCATATTGATTATGGCCGCCAATGGAAATGCAATGTGTACAGCGTATCAATGCATGCTTATTAGATTAAAATTACAATGAAAATATATTAACACTTGTTTTAAATTGCCTTTTAACTAGGCCCTTGTATTTTCTTTGATGTATTTCTTAACCTTTTTCAGTGCTACTTGACGCTTTAGGGGAGACAGATAGTCAATAAATAAATTACCTGATAAATGGTCAATCTCATGCTGCATGGCGATAGCCAGAAAGTCATCGCTTTCAATTGTGATTGGCTTACCTTCTCTGTCTAAAGCGGTTACCACAACCGACGTAAAACGCTCGACATCGGCATAATAATCAGGAATCGATAAACACCCCTCTTGCCCTAGTGCTTTATCTGTTCCGCTGACCACTTCTGGATTGATCAGAATTAACGGTTCATTGCGACTATCTGACAGATCGATAATGACAACGGCTTCTTTACGACCAACTTGAGTAGCAGCGAGTCCGATGCCATTGTCTGTCGCGTATAAGGTTTCCAACATATCATCAATCAATGTTTGTACAGATTCAATATCCTGCACTTTCTCGGCCTTAATTTTAAGCCTTGGATCAGGCGCGGTGAGAATCTCTAAAATGGCCATATTTACCTCTTTTTATTATGCCCAGTCGTGCTCAAAAGAGCTGTTAATACGTCGCGATTATTCGTTTAGTTCTGCCAAACCATAAAATGTGACAGTAATATGACGCAACTCTTTGCAATAGCAATGCCTGAATGCAATGGCGCACTTTATATATTGAACTCTTGTAATGCTAGCAATGCCGCTTCGGCTTTACTGGATTGAACAAAAATATGATCGTGATAGTAAGCCGCCAGTACATTGGCACTAATACCTTTAGATGCCAACTTTGCCGAGACCGCAGCAGTTAAACCAACCGCTTCTAAGCTTGAATGTACGGTTAGGGTTATTTGGCGAAAACTCCCCTCAAATTGCAAATTAGCACGCTCTGCGCAGCTCTTTTCTAGTACCAGAGTAAGCCCCTCTGATTCAATAAAGGTTGCAACTGGGCTCAACGCTAAATAGTCACAGAGATTGCCTGCAACAGTACAAAACACAAACTCCGGCTCCTTTAATTCAGGCGACATGGAGCGAAGTAATTCATCTAATTCGGTAATTCCTGACATAATAGTTCCTTGAAAATTGCTGGGAGAAGGACGAGCCGATACTAGGCTAGGATCTATTGCGCACACATTGCTTTTTAGATTTAGTTTTGAGGTTTAATGGCGTAAAAGATTAGCAACCCATTGAAATAAATAAAATTACAACTGAGTTTCAATGGCCGTTTAGCAAGTTTTGCACCGAGTTCCCAGCATCACTTGGCCAAAATATTGTTGATATTGTTTTAATATAAGAAGTGAAAAAACCGTACCATCATTTGCTTTTCAGGTACAAAAAGCCAAGTTAGCTTGCTTTTAACAAGGCAACTTGGCTTTTTTACTAAGGCTTAGTTAGCCAAAGTATTAGAACGGCATTTTCATACCTGGTGGTAGTTGCATACCGCCAGTCACGTCGGCCATTCTATCTTTGCTATTTTCTTCAACGCGGCGCACAGCATCATTGATCGCAGCAGCCATCAAATCTTCTAGCATCTCTTTGTCGTCTTCCATTAGGCTAGGATCAATTTCAATGCGGCGCACATTATGATTACCAAGCATGGTTACTTTAACCATGCCTGCGCCGGCTTCACCGACCACTTCCATTTTGGCAATTTCTTCTTGTGCTTTTTGCATCTTGTCTTGCATTTGCTGGGCTTGCTTCATCAAGCCAGACATTCCACCTTTACCAAACATATTCTTTCTCTCATTCAGGTTAATGGTTTAAATGTTGGGGCAACCCAACTTATTTCAAGGGCATTATAAGGGTTTTATACTTTCTTCATCCACTGACGCGCCAAAACGCTGAATAAAGAAGTTAATGGCCTCATCTTGTTGGATATCTACTTTTGCTTGAGCCAATCGAGCAAGATAAATGGCTTGCTCAATTTCCACCGGCGTTTGCATGGTTTCATGCTGGCCTATTACAATTTCAACCTGCTCTACATTGGGCAATACGCTTTGCAACGCCGCCGTGATCTGACCTAAATTACGGGCATTGTCTAAATGCTGACTGCTGGGCTGTAACATTAATTGCACTGCATTTGGCGTTTGAATACAGACACTGTTAATGGCGAGTTGACGTAATATGCCCACTAAGCCCATTTGTTCAATCAGCTGACACCAAGAGTCGTTATTTTGCGGTGAAAACTTACTCGCCATGTCGGGCATGGCACGGGTATATTCGGCTTCGGTTCTAGCCGATATTGCGGGCGTTGGCGCTTCAACAGGCGCGCTTTCAACCGATTGAGCTTCGCCTGTGTCCCATGGCACATCAGCGAGCGGCGCAATTTGTGAACTAGGCCTACTTGCCACTGGTGTGACTGGCGCTTGTTGCTGCGTTACTGGCTGGTACGACGGTTGCTGTGACGCAGGCGCGCTCGCTGGCGAGGCGTCAAAACCGTCATTTGTATTTAATTGTTGCGGTGCAGATAAACTGGGGTCGTATTCATCGGTTTGGAAATACTGCGCATAGTCGTTGTCATAGGCCTCGAGCGGCGGTAGCTCATTAAATCCCTCTGGAATATCATTGCTTGGCGCAGACGATTGCGTAGCAGTTATTGCAGGCGTCTGTGCTGACGGCCTTGTGCTTGTTGGCTGAGAGCCAGACGTTTGCGAGACAGGCGTTTGGGAAACATGAGATTGTGAGACAGGCGCAGCGGCCACCGCCTGAGGTTCAACATTGGGCTTAGCTGGCGTGGTCACTTTCTTCACAACCGGCTGTTTTTTACCTGCCTCTAACGCCAGTTTTCGACTGCGCAGCATATTACGGGTTTCAAGGGCATTACTGACACTGGGCATGGCGGGTTGCGCTGATTCCGACTGTTGCGTTGTCTGCGCTGGTGATTGCGCCGCCATCGTCGCCGTTATGACTTCCTTGGGCTGTGCTGGGTTAGCATCATCACTAAGTGGTTGCGCAGCTTTTGGTTTTTCTTGTTTGTTAGCATTATTTGCTTCGCCGTCGTGACCAACGACATGAGATGGTTGCGCGGCTTGCACTTCCGTTTCGGCCGCAACCTGAGGCGTTGATTCTATAACAGACAAGGGTCGAGCGGGTACTCCAAGCACGGGCTCGTTCGTCGTCGCAGGACTAATTTGAGCAGGCTGAGCTGCCGAGCTAGTTACATTGCTCATAACATTAGCGACAGGGCTAGCTGGCGCAGATGGCAAGCTGGTGGCGACTTTTGCAGGATGAAAGGCAAGCATGCGCATTAACGTCATTTCAAGCCCGACTCTGGGCTCTGGTGCCAGTGGTAAGTCTTGCTTGCCTTTTAATGCAATTTGGTAATAAAGCTGCACTTGCTCTGGCGACAATTGTTCACTGAGTAATTGAATACTCTCACTGTTGTCTAAACCATTTAGCGTCGATGGCAGCATGTGAGCAAGAGCAACTTGGTGCAAGGTGGCGGCTATTTCATTGTGCACTAAATCAAAATCTGGCCCAAGGGTCACTAATTCAGCCACTTTGTCGAGGGTATTTTGCGCGTCACCTGCGGCAACAAAGTGCAATAATTGAGTCACTTGCTGATGATCTAAGGTGCCAAGCATCGCCAATACGGGCTGATAGTTTACTGCCCCATTACCAAAGGCGATAGCCTGGTCGGTCAAACTTAAGGCGTCTCGCATGCTGCCATGAGCGGCTTTGGCTAACGCCTGCAGCGCGCCTTGCTCGTAGCTGTGTTGCTCTTGATCGAGAATGTAGGCCAGTTGCTGATTAATATCCTCACTGCTTAAACTTTTTAAATGAAACTGCAAACAGCGAGACAAAATGGTAATCGGTAGCTTTTGTGGATCTGTGGTCGCTAATAAAAACTTAACATATTCCGGCGGCTCTTCTAAGGTTTTAAGCAGCGCATTAAAACTGCTTTTCGACAGCATATGTACTTCATCAATAAGGTAAACCTTATAACGACCTTGTGCTGGCTTATATTGCACATTGTCGAGTAGCTCGCGCGTGTCTTCGACTTTGGTGCGCGACGCCGCGTCAATTTCCAATAAATCAACAAATCGACCTTGATCTATATCTTGGCAATGATGACAAACGCCGCAAGGCTCTGATGTCACCCCTTTTTCACAATTTAGACTTTTTGCAAGAATACGCGCAATACTGGTTTTACCCACACCGCGAGTACCGCTAAACAAATAAGCGTGGTGCAAACGATTTTGATCAAGTGCATTCACCAGTGCTGTTAGCACGTGTTGTTGCCCCACCACTTGTTTAAAGTTGTGTGGTCGCCATTTACGTGCCAGCACCTGATAGCTCATGGTATTAATTACTCACCTGCAAATTGGATAAGACTAAATAGCTCTACATTTTGAGCATCTAGTTTGGCTTTGCCGTTTAACTCCGGCAGTTCAATCACCACACCAGCCCCCACCACATCGCCTTTTAGCTCGTGGATCAACTTGATTGTGGCTTCTAGGGTGCCGCCCGTTGCTAGCAAGTCATCAATCACCACCACTTTTTCGCCCGGTAAAATGGAATCTTTATGAATTTGCAGCATGTCGGTGCCGTATTCTAAGTCATACACTTGCACCACAGTGGCTCGAGGTAATTTGCCCGGCTTGCGTGCGGGTACAAAACCCGCGCCAATGGCGGCGGCCACTGGCGCCCCAAAAATGAAACCGCGCGCTTCGGTGCCCACTACTTTATCAATGCCCTTGTCTTTATAGTGCTCAGCTAATAACTCAACCGTTTTAGCAAAAGCTGCCGCGTTTTCAATCAAGCTAGTGATATCGCGAAACGTGATCCCTGCTTTTGGGTAATCTTCGATAGATTTAATGCTGTCAGTAAGCAGCTTGAGCGTGGCAGAGTCCATGATGGGTCCTATTTGAAGAGTGAATTTAACAAGCCGTAAGCTTATTCACTTGGCCTGTCCCTTTCAAGAGATAGCCAAGTAATTTGCGGCTTAAGTTTCTTTTAAACTAAGCATCCAGAAGAACAAGCATAAAAAACAAACCACTAATATTGCTTTTATCCATAACAGTGGTGCCCAGTAAATTGAAATAGCAAACGCACAACTCATCATCAGCAAGGCTTTACGTTTAGTGGTTTTGGCAATTGAGCGATCCCTTTGCCAGTTTTTGATCATTGGACCAAACCATTGATGATTTAACAACGCTTGATGAAAGCGCGGTGAGCTTTTGGCAAAACAAAATGCAGCTAATAAAATAAAAGGAGTGGTGGGTAACACAGGCAAAGGAATACCAATCAACCCAAGCACAAAAGCCAGGCTGCCTAGCACAAAGTAAAATGGCCGTTTTAGCAACTTGATATATCCTTAGTCATTCTATATTAACCTCCGTTCTGTTTACGCCTAGCCAAATAGAAAATGTTTACGGAAACAATACGTTTCCAAGAATATAGTGACAGCGTTTTTGCCGCAAAGCACACTACTTTTCTTATCAAGCATTAGGGTTATATTAACCCTCCCACTGATGTTGATGGCGGTCTAAAATCGCCAAAATATCATCGGTTTTACGGCATGGACGAATATCAGAAAATAATGCATCTGCTTCAGGATAGCTACACACAACATACTTCAGCCACTGTTTAATTCGGTTACTAAAGTACAAATGCTTATCGCCGCGGCATTCTAACCCTGAGTAACGAATTAATAAATCCAGTACCTCTCGCCAAGGCATAGGTTCGGCTTTTAATTTGATCACATTACATAAATTTGGCATCGCCAAGGCGCCACGCCCTAACATTAAATCATCACAGCCACTTAAAGCCAAGCAACGCTCAGCATCGTCAAGTTGCCAAATTTCACCATTAGCAATAACAGGGATAGCAATCCCTTGGTTCATGTCACTGATCGCATTCCAATCAATGCGATCCGCACGGTAACCATCAGCACGAGTGCGCCCGTGTACGGTTAATTCACTGGCGCCACCTTGATACGCAGCATCGGCAATTTCTAAGCGCTGTGATTTACACTCCCAGCCTAATCGTACTTTTACTGAGACAGGCTTGTCTGGCACCGCCCCTCGCATCCCCTTGACCGCTTGGTAAATCACTTCGGGCTCTTTTAATAATGCCGCGCCGCCATTAGAGCCGTTTACCGTTTTAGACGGACAACCGCAATTTAAATCAACGCCTGCCGAGCCTAAGTCAACCGCACGATAGGCGTTTTCAGCCAGCCATTGCGGTGATTGTCCAAGCAGCTGTACCCGCACGTCGGTACCCGAATCCGTTTTGCCACCTTGATGCAATTCTGGACACAAGCGATAAAACACTTTTTTTGGTAGCAGCATGTCAACCACTCGAATAAATTCGGTGACACATAAATCATACTGATTAATGCCCGTTAATACCTGCCGCATTAAGGGATCAACGACCCCTTCCATCGGGGCCAACACAATACGCATAGTTTGCCTCATTTTAATAGAGCGCGAATTTTAGGGGCTTATGACAGCTTTGTCACTCACTTGCAGAAACTTACTTGTTGCTGTGATGGCAACACTTCTACTGACCGTTGTTACGTGGTGCGCCGCTGCCCATGACACACCCCTTGCTTATCGCTTTGGCACCTTCGATCCGTTTTGGTATAGATCTAAATCAATCTAAGTTAATTTGTTGATGTAAATGATTTTAACTTTGACCTATATCAGCACCAAAAAGCCCTAAGGTCACTATGCTTTAGCACTAAATTATCATTTGCCAGAGCAAACAATGACAGAACATGAATTAGCCGATGTGACGGGGTTTCAAACCTTACTCACACAACAACTCATTGACTACAAACATCAAGTTTTAGCGATATTAAACAATGCGCAACAATCGAGCCACCAGCTAGCAGCATCGCAATTATTGAAGCTGAGTAATAGTGATTTTATTGAAGCCGTGGTGCGGTTAGACATGCCACAAATAAGCGAAAAAGTTCGCTGTATTAAGCGCATTGATGCGGCTCTTTGCCAAATTGAATTCGGTCTTTATGGTGTTTGTTCAGATTGCGAAGAGGCTATTGAGCCTGAATTATTAAGCAGCGATCCCACCGAACAACGCTGCTTAAGCTGTAAAACTAAGTTTGAAAAACGCAAAAAAGGCTTCATCGCGCTTTAGCAACGCTGCAACTGTTCCCCTTTATTTTATGCAGTTAAGGTCTGCGGGTACGGGTACAGGCTCAATCCTATTTCTCAATTCATTAAGCAAGCCGTTAATTCAAGGATGAATCAGCGAGTGACAGTCAACGGACATGCTCATTCCCACCGCTTACTGCCAACGCCGATACACAATTACATTTGCTCTAACGCCCATTGTAAAAAGGCTTTTTTCTCAGTATCCGTGAGTTGAGAAAATGTTTGTTGTGTCATTTCAAATGCTGAGCTTGTTGCCGTAGCAGATGACGACATTGTGGATGTTGTGGTTGATTCGACTTGTGAGGACTCTGCCAGCGTTGACGCCTTAGGAAGCCCAATAACGGTTTCACTCATGACCAACGCAGCAACTCCTTTGCTTTGATTATAAGCTTGTACTTCTTGCTCAAAATCACGCGTTAGTTGCACGCCTTCTTTGAACAGCTCGTCTTGCACCAATGGCACGGATTTCCCATCTTGGTCAACCAGAGTAAATACCGGATTTTTAGCGTATTTATCAACGGATTTGGCAGTATATAAATGCGGCTTTTCAACACTAATATGACTTAAACCATCTGTCGAAAACGTCAACACTATGGGTTGAGATTTAGCAATGCCACGCATATCTTCTGTGTTCACCACTCCACGCGGCGCAGCAAAACGCAGCACGACTTGCTGCTTCCCTTCATCGGCTAAGGTAATACTGCGATCATTTTTAAAAAATACATTACCCGATTCTTGACCATTAACCACCAAAATTTCGTACATATTCGGCACATTAAACTCGGTAGCAGAGGCTATAAATGCGCTACAGCTTATAACAATAAATGCCATCGCCTGATTTAATCGTTTCATCAAGATTAATCCCAACCCACAAAGTAGAAAAACACAAAAGCCAGCTCTAGGCTGGCTTAACGTATAATATTAGTTACCAGTGATTACCACTCGTAACGTAGACCTACAGAAGCCACGCCGCCTTCTTTCTTGGTTAGTCCCGACCCATTAAGCAGCGCGCTGCCTGTTTGGCCATGACCATTGTTGTAGCTGTAGTTAGCAAAAATTGAAGATTGTGCCGTTAGCTTGTATTGGCCTTCAATGGTCCAACGATCTTGGATCTTCTTGTCTGACGAAGGTGCATCTTTAAGATCTTGGTAACGGTAACCTGCGCGTGCTACAAACTGGCCAAAGTCATAAGCCACAACTGCATCGGTCCCTTTCGTTTTATCATTGCCACCCGCAAAGGCATCAAATTTTTCTTCTACATAAGTTGCACCTGCGTAGAAATCACCTAAGAAATATTGCGCACCCACACCATAAGTTTGATATTCCTTCACTGAAGAAACGGCTTTTGGCTGAGCATCGGCTTTATTGAATTGGTACATAGCAACAGGTACTAACATACCCATATCGCCTAGCTCAATGTTGTAACGCGCGGCGGTGTTGAAACCGTAGTCAATTGAACTATTTGTAATGTAAGCCGCTGAAAAATCTAAATCACCAAAGCTATTACGGTATTGGAAAGTACCGTCTTGGCGAAATACCAATGCCGCACCAGAATCCACAGTGTTTACATTAGCACCCGCAACCACGTCACCGCCGGCGTAGAAAATATCACCAATGTCCGTAAACATGATAAGACCTGATGCAACGCGACCCGCTTCAACGCGACCGGCGTCAGCCATGTCTAAACCAGCCCACACGTAACGAGCATTCCAGCTAGTATCAGAAGAACCTGGCTCTTGGCTTAATTGATATTGCGCTTGGCCGATAACAGCCATGTTTTCGTTAACAACTTGACGACCATTAAAGCCTAAGCGCGCGTATACTGAACCTTCAGTTTCGCTATCGCCATTAACATCATCTTTGTTTACGAAGTTAGCTTCAACACGGCCGTACATATTAAGTACTGAGCCATCTTCTGCTTTGTAGATTTCAGCTGCGTTGGCTGCACCCGTTGCAAGAAGGGCGGGTACTAGTGCTGCAAGAATTGTTTTTTTCATTATTTCACTGCCTGTATATTTATTGAATGCCATCGAGTTAACATCCTCGATTTGATTGTCCGTTTTAAGTGCAGTGCTTCCGTTGCGGGGCGCATCATTACAAACAAATAAAAACTGGTCAACACAGGAATAGCAACATAAACACCTGATAATAGAGGTAAGCATGATATTAAAGTCCAACTTAAAAGCTTAATACCTCTTTATGCCACTCGCTTCGAAGCAATCGGTTTCCATTTCTTAAACGTTATCCAGTTAACTGATAAATAAGAAATTAAATCATCCTATCTGTTACTCTCTCACCACATCACGCTGCGGCTAGCAGATTAACAATATGATTTTTTATTTACAATAATATATTGAACTAAAAAAAATTTTAAACGCTTAAAAATTAAACACCTTAGTAAATGTAAAGTTGAACTCTATTTACAACATAAACATTAACCCCTTGCTTTATTTGCTAAATTTGCTGCCATACAACAGGGTTTTAACGATTGCTATTCGAACATCCTTGGGCAAAACCAGATAAGTTGTTACAATCACGCCTCGTTTATTTATCGATTTCGCCATGCTAAAACCACAAGTAAAACAGCTCATTCGTGAGACCTATCAGGCAATCAGCCAATCTTTGCCCGACTATCAGGTACGTAAAGAGCAAAACTACTTGGTCGCCGAAATCGCAAAAACCTTGGCCGGTGAATACGACCCACAACGTCGGATTTTGGTGGCTGAGGCCGGCACAGGTATTGGTAAGTCTTTAGCCTATCTACTCGGCGGTTTAGCCGTGGCGCAAAACCAAAACAAAAAATTGGTTATTTCCACCGCGACAGTGACGTTGCAAGAACAGCTCATCAACAAAGATTTACCGTTTTTTTTGCAACATAGCAGCCTAAAATTCACTTTCACCTTAGTCAAAGGGCGTGGCCGCTATTGCTGCGAGCACAAATTACGCGAGCATGCCGACCCACAAGATGGACAACAGGCTCTTTGGGATGAAAAACCCAAAAAGTCTGATATTGATTTAATTAAGCGACTATTTAAGGCCTACCAAGAAGGTAAATGGCAAGGAGACCGTGACACTTGGCCGATGCCAATTGCTGATAATGTTTGGCAACAAATCATAGCCGACAAACACAGTTGCAGCCGCGCCTTGTCTCATCACCACCAATGCCCGTTTCACCGCGCGCGTGACGAGCTAGAAAAAGCCGACGTATTAGTCGTCAACCACGCGCTGTTATTAGCAGATACCGAACTCGGTGGTGGCATCATCTTACCCGACCCAGATAGCTGCTTTTATGTGATGGACGAAGCGCACCACTTGCCTAGTATCGCGCGCGACTTCGCCAGCGCCAATATCGCCATTAATGCCAGTATTAACTGGCTTGGCAAGCTAGAGCTCCTTAACCGAAAAGTAGCGCAACAAATCAGTGGCCAATCGACCATGGCGCCGGGCAGTGAAATGGTAAGTAGTGCGCTCAGCATTAAACAAGAGCTTGGCCATGTTGCCAGTTTTTTTAATGCAAATACCAGTCTATTTCAAAATGAGTCAACCTACCGTTTTGCCATGGGCGAATTACCCGAGCCCCTCACGGTACATGCCTGCGCCATCCGCGATGAAACTAAAACGTGTTTAAAAGCACTTAATAAGTTACTCAGTATCATCGCCGAGCAACTTAAAGACGGCGACATCAAAACAAAGGTTGCCGAGCCATTGATGGCCGACGTTGGTAGTAATGTGCAACGTTTAGAAAACTTTTTTCAACTTTGGTTTATGCTCGCCAAAGAGCCTACGGGGAAACACGCCCCCCTCGCTTGCTGGGCCAAACGGTTAGAGCAAGCCGATGCAGACATCATGCTCGCCGCCTCTCCCATTGAAGTGGGAGGATTACTGGAAAATCAACTGTGGTCACGCGCTGCGGGTGTATTTTTATGCTCAGCCACCTTAACCGCTTTAAACAGCTTTGATTTTTTTCGCCATCAAAGTGGCTTAAAAGAGCAAGATGGCACCCAGTACTTGCGACTGCGCTCTCCCTTTGATTACGACAAAATCACCTTACAAATCCCGCCCATGCAACACGAGCCCGGCAATGACGCCTATGATAAAGAATTATGTGAGTTGATTCCGGCGCTGTTAGCAGGAAAGCAGGGCAACTTAGTGTTATTTGCTTCGTACTGGCAGATGCGGCTAGTGGCTGAAAAAATTAAGGGCAAAGTTAAAGCGCCGCTGTTGTTACAAGGTGAATTGTCGCGCTCTCAAATGCTCGAACAATACAAAAGCCGTTGTGATAAAGGCGAAACGGCCATTATGTTTGGTACCGGCAGCCTATCGGAAGGGTTAGACTTACCGGGGCACTATCTAACTAACCTCATTATTACTAAACTGCCTTTTGCGGTGCCCACCTCGCCCGTAGAAGAAGCGCACGCAGAATGGATTGAAAGTAAAGGCGGTAATGCTTTTTTACAAATCACCATACCTGAAGCCAGTAAAAAACTGATCCAGTCCTGTGGACGATTAGTGAGAAAAGAGAACGACTGGGGCAAAATAACGATTTTAGATCGTCGCTTAGTTACCCGTCGCTACGGTAAAGGGTTGCTTGATGCCCTGCCGCCATTTAAGAGAGATATTCAATATTAATGTTTGAACTTAGTTTTGCTTTGCCCGTTGAACCAAGCTTGTTGCTGCTGTTATGTGGTGTTGGTCTGATTGCTGGTTTTATTGACGCGGTCGTCGGTGGTGGTGGTATGCTGACCATCCCTGCCCTATTAAGTGCTGGATTACCGCCTCATGTCGCCCTTGGCACAAACAAATTAGCTGCAACCTTTGCCTCGTCCACCGCAGCATGGACTTATTATAAAAAGCAGTTATTTAACCCCGCATTCTGGCGCAAATCCTTTTTAGCGACAGGGATCGGCGCAATCAGTGGCACCTTAGCCGTTAACTTTGTGAGTACTGAATTATTAGAGAAAGCTCTGCCTTTGGTCATACTGGCCACTGCTATCTACACCATATTTAGTCAATTCCCTAGTGAGAAAAGTCACTCACTGCCAAAAAATGACCCCAAACTAGCAAAGAAACAATGGCTCCAAGGCAGTATTTTAGGTTTCTACGATGGTATAGCCGGCCCCGGAACGGGGGCTTTTTGGACCGTATCGAGTATGGCTCTTTATAAAGTTAATATTTTATTGTCGTCTGGCTTAGCCAAGTCAATGAACTTTACTAGCAATTTCTTGTCTTTAATTACATTCATCATGCTTGGCCACATTAATTGGATGCTAGGACTGAGCATGGGGGCGTGTTTAATGATAGGCGCATATTTAGGCGCGCATTCTGCGATCCGCTTTGGCGGCAAGTTTATCCGCCCTATTTTTGTTTGTGTGGTGATTGTAATGGCAATTAAATTGGCAATTGAAGCATGGTAGATATTTCACAACTGTCAGCCCGTTTAGCACAACTGACCCAGCAGTGCCAAACTTTAGATAACCAATTAACGGCGCAGCAGCGGGAAAACTTTCATTTCAATAAAAGCTTGTTTGCCAAGCCAGAAAAAAGTTTAACGGGCTATTGCAATCAGGTCGGGCAAAGGCTCAAAGATCTTGAACAAGCATTAACCGAAGGAGTGTCAAACCAGTTGATAGCACATCGATGTGAAGCGCTAGCTGATCAGTTTGCTGGATTATTAAAGTTAGTCGCTCAAGCGCAAAAAGGTAACGGGCAGCTGTTTAGTCATCACCCCGCACCTGAAGAAAAAAAACTCTACCAAAAACTGCAAAAACAATATGAATACGAACGACGATTAGAGCAAATGTTGGCACATAGTAAACAGCAAGGAGCAAGACTCATTGGCGCAGAAAAACGCAGTGCTCAACAGGCTACCAAAACCTTAGAAGAAAGACTCGAACGCTGTAAAACAGCTACCTTTGCTGTTGAATTGGCGATTAGAGAATTCGAGAGCTCTAGCGCCTTTATTGGGAATTTTTAGATCATGACATTGCGTTTTTTCACCTACCTGATCTGTTTACTGAGCAGTACAGGCGTCTTTGCTGGTAGCCAAATTCAGATTCCTTCGATGTTTAAATTGCTCTATCACAACGGCGAAAAAACTCAGCTAACCTTTTATAATAAAGCGCCATTGCAACTATCTGCTGGCAGGCAACAATTGGTTTTACAATACCAACAAGCCTTTGATGGTGAAGCCGATAGCGCCTTTATCTCTGTGCCTATTGTTTTATATTTTTTTGCCAAGCCAGAGCAACAATTGCGCATACTGGCCAGCAAGCCGAGAACGGTAGAGGAGGCGCGCAGTTTTGCCCAAACACCTGAATTTAGTTTAGTGGACATGATTAAAGGCACAGAGATTG
Source organism: Motilimonas sp. E26 (assembly GCF_021278025.1). GTDB lineage: Bacteria > Pseudomonadota > Gammaproteobacteria > Enterobacterales > CBDFNC01 > Motilimonas. The sequence goes on along the minus strand of NZ_JAIBHJ010000004.1, from coordinate 211,351 downwards.
CCTTTGACACGATTTTAACGCCACGTTTTGGCTGGCAAAATGGCCCTAACATCGCGCTGCTTGATGAAATCAAAAAAGGCCAACAACAACCTGATCAACAACGTATTTTGAACCAACTTAAGCTTCTTTACCAAAGTGCGAATACAGAAAAACAGACACATTTTATCCAATGGCTAAAGCAAGAGAATCAAATTTCAAAGGAAGTACCATGAGCTTAACCAATGCCCCAAAACATATTCAATTAGCCGTTGATCTGATTCAGTTACTGGAAGAAAACCAAATAGATATGAACACAGCTGTGGCGGCGCTCGAAGTCGTACTGACGGATTGCAAAAATAAACAAGCTAGTAACAACAAGGCTAGCTGAAACCTTAACTAAAGTATTTCTCATCCATGGCTTCATCGTTTATTAACGAACAAAGATAGATTGCTGCTTGGGTTTTACTAAGCGAAAGCCGCTATACGCGGCCTCCCTATCATTAATTGTCTTTCTTAACATAGGTTGATTACAAGTCGAGTGAGCCGCATTATCATTAGTGTTATATCAATGTCTCGAATGAAGGAAACATAATGACACTCTCGGATATAGCTAATGATTACGTCGATGATTTAGGCTTGCGCCCCGCTACCTTAGATTTAGAATTTTTACAGCGTCTGAATCGCGCGCACCTTACTCATTACACCTTTAATAGCCTATCAGTAGTATTGGCGCAGGAAATGCCATTAGATGTGACGCATCTGCACAATAAAATTGTTACTCGCCGCCGCGGTGGCTATTGTTTTGAACATAATAAATTGGCGTTACATGTTTTATCAGAACTGGGCTTTGATGCACGTTTACTACTGGCTAAAGTAGTCTATAACCGAGATACTGACGTGCCCCGCACCCATCGCATTAGTTTAGTGACCCTTGATGGCGATGATTACTTATTAGATGTAGGGTTTGGTCCACTTGGTCCACGCCATCCCGTCAAAATATCAACCCCTGAAGTACAACAACAAGGTAATGAGCAATTTAGAATAGTAAATGTTGAGCGCGGCGAATTAGGCTTACAAGTATACAAAGACGGCGATTTTTTCACTCTTTATACCTTTAACTTACATCATTATTCGGAAGCGGAATGCACGCCAGCGCATTTTTACTCCCATAAATCGCCTGATGCTGCATTTGTGAATAATTTAGTAATAGCGAAAAAGTCGGATAACCAAACCGAATCGTTGCGCAATGGCACTTGGCAGCGTACCGATAATGGCACCGTAACAGAGCATACCATCGCTAGCGAAGAGCAACTGAATACGGTGATGAAAGAAGTATTTGATTTAGAAATCGACTTAGCGACCGCTGCATTTTTATTCAAAAAATTCGTGCGACCGAGTCTAAATCAATAGCCAGGTTAAGCGATTTATGAGCCATGTAATGTGGTAATTTTTCAAATGCTAGTTATTGCAATGGCCGATGACCGCACAGCAGGTGCGGTCACATAGATAGATTACTTTTTATGGTTTTTGCTTTTAAAACCCGCGTAAGGATTCTTGCTATCGCTCGATCCTTGAGCGCGCTTTTGTTCATTGCTGCGTTGACTATTGGCATTGCGCTGTTCGCTACTATATTGACTACCCAATGCATCTTGACGCTTAATTGAATCAACGCCGCGTGTCGAGAAATGACGCTTGTGACCAATTTTAACTGTCCCCAATTTCGCCGCTTTTTCTTGCTGAGCCTGTGACACTTTAGTCGAAGCATCTTCGGTCTTGCTGGAGCCCGCTAACATAGCGGTAATATCTTGCATTTCGCTGTCGGTCAACTCACGCCATTCCCCTTTACGGATGTTTTCTAACGTCACATTCATAATACGAATGCGTTTTAACTTAGTGACGTTGTAACCCAAATATTCACACATACGACGAATTTGCTGGTTCAAACCTTGGGTTAGAGTAATGTGAAAAATAAATTGGCTTTTCTTTTTCACCGTACAACGTTGGGTAATAGTACCGAGGATCGGCACCCCTTGCGCCATACGACGCAAAAATTCATCGGTGATCGGCTTATCAACAGTGACCACGTATTCTTTTTCATGTTGATTACCAGCGCGTAAGATTTTATTTACAATATCGCCATCACTGGTTAAAAAAATCAACCCTTCTGATGGTTTATCCAAACGACCAATAGGGAAAATACGCAGCGGATGATTAATGGCATCAATCACATTGCCATGAACGTGACGCTCAGTGGTACAAGTAATGCCTTCTGGCTTGTAATAAGCTAAGTAAACCGCTTTTTGTTTCGGCTTGACTGGTTTGCCGTTAACCAGCACGGTATCTTGCTCGGTTACTTTAACGCCCACACCAGCCACACTGCCGTTAACGTTAACTTTACCGGCTTCGATTAACTTATCGGCTTCGCGGCGCGAGCAGTATCCCGTTTCACTAATGTATTTATTTAGCCGTTTTGGCTCACTTGCTGGGTTACTCATCACCTGACTCCGAGAGAGAAAAAGCGAATTTTAGGGGGATAAAGCCACGACTGCAAATAAAACACTCGTTTAATACAAAGAAGCTTAGATAAACAACGCGGGAAATTTACGCTGATAACGCGCCAACATGCTGATGTTACCTAATACGCCGCCTTGATGCAGGTATAGCATGGGAACCTTCGGCTCACGTTTAATCAACTCAGGCACCACATAAAGCCAGGCGAGGGGGTCATATAACAGCTCAAATTCCACTTTAGTTTGCCCTACCAGTTGTTGCCATATGGAAATAAATTCAACGTAAAGTTTACCAAAGTGATGTTTCTTAACGGGCACGATAATCTCAGGGTAGCGCTCTAAATGAGGCGCGAGGGCTGAAAACTGCTGCTGCAAATAATCACGGTCGCCGACACAAGGACAAGTCACCACATTAAACGGTAAGTGTTTTTGTAAAAATAGCGCCGTGGTGCCCGTACCTGAGGGCAGTACAAGATTGAGTTGCTTTATGCCCTGTTGGTGTGCCCACGCCATGATTTCTTGTGCCAATTGCGCAATGCCCCACTCCGCTTCTTGCATCCGGCCCCCCTCAGCGATAAGCACAGCATTAGGTTGATGTTGCTGCTGCCATTGCTGCAAATACGGCTCTACTTGTGCGCCTTTTACATGCGGCGGTAAGCAAATGATATTCGCGCCAAGGGACAGAGCATGCGCATAATTACCACTGGGGGATAATTGTAAAAACTGCGGTAAGTGTTGCACATAATAGTCAAGCTTTGCTCCTTTAAACTTGGCCAGTGCCGCCAAACTTAATAGTGAATTAGCTTGCGCTGAACCATTACCAATCAGTGTTTTACCTGCCAGGTCTGTTTGCGCTAAAAGGTAGGCAAATTTGCGCGCCTTGTTACCTGAAAAATCAGGATGGAGCAGATCGTCGCGCTTTAACCAAATAGAGTGCCCAGCAAAATGAATTGTTTGAACAGGGCTAGGCTGCAATTGCATCGCAGATGTCATTAACGACAAGCAGGTGAACGGTTGGCTTGTTGGCCTTTTGCTTCCCACTCTTGTGGGGTAAATGTATGTAGCGCTAAGGCGTGAATGTCATTGGCGAGCTCTTGCGCGAGTAATTCATTGATGGCGCGATGGCGAGCAATTAAGCGTAAGCCTGTAAATGCTTCACTCACTAACACCACGCGAAAATGACTTTCAGCGCCGTGATCGGAGCGATGCTTGTGACTTTCATTTTCCACTTCAAGTACCACAGGGGTAAAGGCTTCGGTTAATTTGGCGGTAATTTGCTCTTGAATCACTATCTTTCCTTAAAGAGAATAAAGCACTATTTTAACGTGCTTACTATCATTAAAGCCAGCGCCGAACGCGTTGGCAGTATTGGGTAAACTCATCACCAAATAGTCGCGTAAGAGCCATTTCCTCGGGTTTTATCTGAAACTGGTTCATATACAGCACAAATAAGGGCGCGGCAAAAAAACCGCTGAGGGTTTGTAAATAAAAAGCCCAAGTAAGCAAACAGGCCAATAAACCTAAGTACATAGGGTTACGACTGTATTGGTAAACCCCCGTTGTGACTAACTTTGTCGCCTGCTCTGGGTGCATCGGGTTAACGGTTGTATCTGAGCGGCGAAATAATTGCACCCCAGCCAGACCAAATATCAACCCGATGATTAACGTTACACCTCCCCCCAACATAGACACCAGTGCCGGTAAGCTAGCAATAGGTAACCAAAGTGATACTAATTTAGCGATCACCATCGCCACCAAAAATACGCCAACAGGTAATACTTTAAGAGATAAGGTCATGGCTGCGCCTTAGTAAAAATAAAAGTTATTCTATCGTCAATTTTCTTTTTATGACTAAAGTTTATTCAAAAACCTACAGATATAGGCATCTATTAGTGGAAAAATATTTTTAACAAAGCTAATGATTTGTTTTAAATGATATTTAGCCCATTTAACCAATACTAAAGTCGTGGCTTATATTTGACTATTGATGAGCCATTGTAGTATTAATGGCCGCAATTTTCCCACCTGACCAATAATTAAACCTGATGCCTTTGGCTCAGGTTCAAAAATAGTTGGTTTTAGGTGGTTTTGGATGTAACAAGGTTGGAAGGAAGTAACATGAAAGTTGGCATCATCATGGGGTCTAAATCAGATTGGCCTACAATGAAAAACGCAGCAGATATGCTAGATCATTTCGGCATAGCCTATGAAACCAAAGTCGTTTCGGCACACCGTACTCCGCAGCTTCTGGCTGATTATGCTGGCGCTGCTGCTTCTCGCGGCCTAAAAGTAATTATCGCTGGCGCAGGAGGTGCTGCTCACTTACCTGGTATGGCTGCTGCATTTACTAGCTTGCCGGTACTGGGCGTACCCGTTAAGTCTAAAGCCCTTAATGGCGTAGATTCATTACTTTCAATTGCACAAATGCCCAAAGGCGTTGCTGTCGGCACCCTCGCTATTGGCGATCCTGGCGCTGCAAACGCAGGCTTATTGGCGGCCCAAATTCTCGCGACTAGCGATGCTGAGCTAATGAGCAAAATCGATACCTTTAGGAAAAACCAAACCGAGACAGTATTAGCTAACCCAGATCCATCTGAGGACTAAAATGAAAGTCTTAGTATTAGGTTCAGGCCAACTTGCACGTATGATGTGTTTGGCTGCAGAGCCACTTAACATTCGTACCCTAGCCTATGATGTGAATCAAGACTTAGTGGTTCACCCGATCACTCAATTACCGATGAATATGTCTTACGCTGATGCCATCAACGAAGTGGACGTGATCACGGCTGAGTTTGAACATATTCCTGCGCCAATTTTATCTTTAGCGCAGCAAAGCGGTAAATTAAAGCCCGGTGCCAATGCCATTCAAGCAGGCGGCGATCGCCGAGTTGAAAAAGCTTTACTAGGCCAAGCTAAAGTGAACAATGCTAAGCATCATCTTGTCAGCGATGAAGCAAGCTTTAATCAAGCAATCAAAGCGCTCGGCTTACCCATCGTATTTAAAACCGCTAAAGAAGGGTACGACGGCAAAGGTCAATGGCGTTTAAAAGAAGCCAGTCAAGCCCAAGGGATCTGGCAGCAAATGGCTTCGGTTTTATCCAGCAGTGATGCCAGCCAAGCAATCGTTGCCGAGCAATTCGTTCCTTTTCAACGTGAAGTATCGATGATCGGCGCGCGTAATGCTCAAGGTGAAATAAAAACCTACCCGCTAACGGAAAATCATCACGAAAACGGTGTACTAAGTGTTTCCCTCGCCCTAGGTGAGAACGACGTATTGCAGCAACAAGCTGATCAAATGTTTACTGCCATTGCCCAAGCTCTCGATTATGTAGGCGTACTAGCCGTTGAATTTTTTGATTTAAATGGTGAACTGTTGGTTAACGAGATAGCACCACGCGTACATAACTCTGGTCATTGGACGCAACAAGGCTGCTATTCCAGTCAGTTTGAAAATCACATTCGCGCAGTGTGCGGTTTACCATTAGGTGATACTCAGCTTATTCAGCCTAGCCTGATGGTGAACCTATTAGGTGAAGCTCAGGTCAATAACCAAGTACTCGCCCTGCCGAGTGTTGGCGTCCATTGGTATAATAAAGAAAATAAGCCAGGGCGAAAAATGGGTCATATTAATGTTAGCGCAACAGATAAAGCAACATTAACCAATAAACTGTCGCAGCTAAAAGATCTGTTACCAATCAGCACCCATCAAGGCATTGAAGCCGTGTTAGGCAAGCTTACCAGCTAACTCGTCATGCTTTAAAACAGCAAGGTGTATATAAAAAACCAGCTTCGGCTGGTTTTTTTATCAATTTTCATCACTAAATACGGTGTGATATCAATTTTACCCAACTAAATTAGTTATAAAGTTACAACACTTTCGATCGTTAACAAACCAAAGATCGAAATACACTTAAACGTCTAAATACTGGGCTCAAATCTAGTAATTATGCAAAATTTGACAACAATGACCCCTTGTTTTTGTAACAAAACAACATTTTAAGTGGCAAAAATGGTTTCTATTACTGTAATCTGTAGCCTTATTACAGTATTTCTGAAATTTTTTTAGACTCGTATCATAGTTTTGCGAGATAAGAAACGTATTAAGAGCACCTTTTCAGTATAGTTGTGCAATAAACTTTAAATACTTGTACAGCGTATCCGCTGATTCAAGTTAGTATGGTAGCAGCAGGTAACAGAGCAATGAATACACTCGAAAAGATCCAAAAAAGTCTCGATAGCTTCAGTAAATCTGAACGCAAAGTTGCTGAAGTGATCTTGGCATCGCCTCAAACCGCCATTCACTCAAGTATTGCTGCTTTAGCTAAGATGGCAGACGTCAGTGAACCAACTGTAAACCGTTTTTGTCGCCGTTTAGACACCAAAGGTTTCCCTGATTTTAAATTACATTTAGCGCAAAGCTTGGCTAATGGCACGCCTTACGTAAACCGTCATGTTGATGAAGATGATGGCCCAGATGCTTATACATCGAAAATTTTTGAATCCTCGATGGCCTGTTTAGACGCAGCAAAAAATTCTTTAGACATTGCAACGGTGAATCGAGCGGTTGACGTATTAACTCAGGCAAATAAGATTTCTTTTTTTGGTTTGGGAGCTTCCTCTTCTGTCGCCCACGATGCACTGAACAAGTTTTTTCGCTTTAACATTCCCGTGCAGTGCTTTGATGATATATTAATGCAACGCATGAGCTGTATTAACAGTGGTGAGGGCGATGTAATAGTGTTGATTTCTCATACTGGTCGCACCAAATCATTGGTAGAAATAGCCAGTTTGGCCCGTGAAAACGATGCGACGGTGATCAGCTTAACAGCGAAAGACTCTCCCCTAGCACGAGAATCAAACCTAGTGTTATCGATGGATGTCCCCGAGGACACCGATATATATATGCCAATGGCATCACGCCTAGCCCAGTTAGTACTGGTGGATGTATTAGCGACCGGCTTCACCCTGCGCCGTGGTATTAAGTTCAGAGAGAACTTGAAAAAAGTAAAAGAGAGCATTAAAGACTCTCGCTTTGAAAAACCAAGTTTTAACTAAGGGCTCTGATGAGCCCTTTTTTTTGCTTTCTATTTGTCATTTGCTACCCAGCAAGCTGGCGTAGCCTAAGTTTAAAACATGGAGTTATAACATGACCAGACGTACCAAAATTGTCACCACCCTTGGCCCAGCAACCGACAGAGATAATAATTTAGAAAAGATTATTGCCGCTGGTGCAAATGTGGTGCGAATGAACTTTTCCCATGGCAGTCCAGAAGACCATGTTAAACGCGCACAAGAAGTGCGTGATATTGCGAAAAAGTATCAAAAACAAGTGGCAATTTTGGGCGACTTGCAAGGCCCTAAAATTCGTATTTCGACCTTCAAAGACAAAAAGATTAACTTAGCAGTAGGCGACTTATTTTGTTTAGATAGCGACTTCCCTAAAGGTGAAGGCAACCAAGAAAAGGTTGGCTTGGATTATAAAGAACTGCCTAAAGACGTGGTACCAGGTGATATCTTACTCCTTGATGATGGCCGTGTGCAGTTGCAAGTAGAAAGTGTTAACGGTAACTGTGTTAACACTAAAGTAACCATTGGTGGTGCTTTATCAAATAATAAAGGCATTAATAAAAAAGGTGGTGGATTAAGCGCTGCAGCCTTGACTGAAAAAGACAAACTAGACATTAAAACCGCGGCGTTGATTGATGTTGATTACTTAGCCGTTTCGTTTCCACGTAATGGTGAAGACATGCGCTATGCCCGCCAACTGGCTAAAGAAGCGGGTTGTAACGCCAAACTTGTCGCCAAGGTTGAGCGCGCAGAAGCCGTTGCTACCGATGAAGCTCTAGAAGACATTATCATGGCCTCTGACGCTGTGATGGTTGCTCGTGGTGATTTAGGGGTTGAAATTGGTGATGCGAACCTAGTGGGTGTGCAGAAAAAAATGATCCGCATGACGCGTAAATTAAACCGTGTGGTGATCACCGCAACGCAAATGATGGAGTCAATGATCAGCGCCCCCATGCCAACCCGTGCCGAAGTGATGGACGTCGCAAACGCAGTATTAGATGGCACGGATGCGGTCATGTTGTCAGGTGAAACAGCGGCGGGAGATTTTCCTGTAGAAACGGTGAAAGCCATGGCTGAGGTGTGTATTGGCGCCGAAGCGCACCCCAGTATCAATGTGTCGAATCATCGCATGAATTATACCTTTTCTTCCATTGAAGAGACGATTGCGATGTCGACCATGTATGCTGCGAACCACATGAAAGGGGTGAAAGCGATTGTCGCATTAACTGAATCAGGCTCTACGCCACGTTTAATGTCACGAATCAGCTCCGGCTTACCGATTTACGCCCTATCACGCAATCAAAAAACACTCAGTTTATGTGCTTTGTACCGCGGGGTAACGCCAATAGAATTTTGTAGCGGCGACACGGTGGCCAGTATAGAGATAAATAAACAAGCCATAGATAAATTAAAAGCCGAGGGATACTTAGATACAGGCGATCAAGTGTTATTCACCCATGGTGATCTGTACAACAAAGGCTGTACCAATACCTGCAAAATTTTAACGGTCGAATAATACTGAATTAAGCAACCTACTGCTAGCCCACTTAATTTTTAGTTAAGTGGGCTTTTTGTATATCATATTTTCGTGGTTATATTTGCTATACAAATTACAGCTTATCAAACACATCAACCGCGACAGCTTTATCTGTTAAAGCCAGAGAGGTGACTAACAATTCGAACTCGTGCGCATTAATAATCCCTAACGCTAGGCCTTGCGCAATTTTGTCCGCCATGGTCTCACCAACGATGGTTTTATCTTTAATAGCCTTAATAAGTTTACGCTCTGCATCTAGTGCCGCCAAGCGGGCTTTAAAGCTTCGCTCGACAATGCCTGTCGCATCATTTTCGTCATCACCGATGTAACACAAATGCGTTATAGCGTCACGCAGTTCACAATCCGACATCATGGTCTGGCATATCTCTTGATCGAGTTGATCCGATGGCAAACGATAATTAATGCCCCAAGGAAACAGCACTGTTTTTAAAACACGACTGATCCAAGGCTGACTAAAATTGTCAAAAAAGCCATCAAATGCCTGACCAATTTGATACAAATTATATTGTATGTTGTAGTGAACAAAAGGGATATCGCTACTAGGCGAGCCACGGTCATGAAACCATTTCAGGCTAGCAGAAGCCAAATATAAATGACTTAGCACATCACCTAAACGAGCCGAAATCATTTCCTTACGCTTTAAATCACCACCTAAAACCAACATAGAAACATCCGCCGTTAGGGCAAGAGCTCGGCTCATTCTCGTGAGCTGGCGATAGTATGTGGCCATTTTATTGTTAACTGGCGCGCCAATTAGTTTGCCCGCAGTTAAACCTTGCCAAGCCCCCATTAAGCTATTACCCATAGCAAAACCAATGTGCTTAATTAGCACTTGATCAAACTTGGCTAAACCAACTTGTGGATCGGGCTCCGCTGCAGCGGCTAACTCTGATAAAACATAAGGGTGACAGCGAGTGGCTCCTTGACCAAAAATCATTAAACTGCGCGTTAAGATATTCGCGCCCTCTACCGTGATCGCTATTGGAATTCCTAAGTATGCGTGGCCTAAGTAATTTTGCGGCCCCAATTGAATTGCCTTACCGGCATGTATATCCATTGCATCGCTGAGCAGTGTGCGGCCCATTTCTGTCATGTGGTACTTTGCAATGGCCGTAACAATAGCGGGTCGCTGCCCCATGTCGAGCGCTGTGGTCGTTAAGGTACGAGCTGCTTCCAGTTGATAGGTAAACGCACCAATACGCGCCATATTCCCTTGTACGCCTTCAAACTTACCAATCGGCAAACCGAATTGGTGCCTAACAAGAGCATAAGCACCAGTCATACGCGTGGACAAATGACCACAGGCCGCTCCTAAAGCGGGTAATGAAATCCCCCGTCCTGCCGACAGACACTCCACCAACATACGCCAACCTTTACCGGCATATTGCTGACCACCAATGATCCAATCCATTGGGATAAACACATTCTGACCTTGAGTCGTGCCATTTTGAAACGCCAGCCCCATCGGGTAATGACGCTGACCAATAATTACACCTGGATGGTCGGTCGGAATCAAAGCACAGGTAATTCCTAGGGCTTTGGTTTCCCCTATCAAGCCATCAGGATCATATAATTTAAACGCTAAACCAAGCACACTGGCAACGGGGGCAAGGGTGATATACCGCTTGTCCCAGGTTAAACTTATGCCTAAAACTTGCTCGCCTTGATAATCGCCGTAGCAAATAATACCTTTATCAGGAATGCTACCCGCATCGGATCCCGCATTTGGGCCGGTTAGCGCAAAACAAGGCACCTCTTCACCTTTCGCTAGCCTTGGTAGCCAGTATTTTTTTTGCTCTAAGGTGCCGTAATGACTTAACAGTTCACCCGGGCCGAGAGAGTTTGGCACCATTACCGTTACCGCTACCGACAAACTTCTGCTAGCAATTTTACTGACAATGGTTGAATTGGCTAAAGCTGAAAAACCTTTACCACCAAACTCAGGGTCAATGATTAGCGCAAAGAAACCTTCTTTACGAAGATATTGCCAGACAGCTTCTGGTAGCTTGTGGTCTTGCTGTACTATTTGATAATCATCAACCATGGCAAGTAGTGTATTCACTTGGTTGTCGAGAAAGCGTTGCTCTTGTTCGGTTAATTTGGCTTGCGTGTAGCCATGTAGACGCTGCCAGTCAGGCTTACCGGCAAACAATTCACCATCCCACCATACGCTTCCTGCTTTCATTGCTTCTTGTTCGGTCGCAGAAAGGGGCGGCAAGATTTTTTTAAAATAGCCGAATATTGGCCCCGAGATAAGCACCTGACGCACAGGTGCGAAAACAAAAATAATGACTAAACAGACTAATAAGAGTAACAAGATTTCCATACAACCCCCCAAACCAATGCAAATGACAATGGCGACATTTACCTAATCGCGTTAGGTGTGTTCAATCAAGGCTAGATAACAATCTCCATACTGTAAATATACGCCAGAGATGTAAAGTGAGTGCAGATGAAAGTGGAAATGATTAATTATTACTGATATGTCAGCAAGTTATTAATAAGCCACCTAAAGTCGATTGACCTTTTTGATAGTATAGGTGGCCTATTTTAGTTTGCTTAACTTAATGTGTAAGTTGTGATGAAGCAAGCCAAGTGCTGCTTAAGTGATTATTTGAACTTGAATGTATCGCTTCAGGCTTTCCCGTCAGCATTTCAGGGGTAACAAGCAAAATACCTTTGTCTGACACGCAATACTTTTTCTGATCCTGCACAGGATCATACCCAATCACTGTCCCAGAGGGGACTTGACAGCCTTCTGCTAATATCGCGCCCCTTATTTTACAATCACGACCAACGTTGACCGATGGCAGTAAGATGCAACCGTCAAGTTGGCTTCTTTTCTCTACTCTAACGCGTGAAAATAGCAGAGAATTTTTAACTTTAGCACCAGAGATAATACAACCAGCTGACACCACTGAATCGACCGCTTCACCTCGGCATCCTTCATCATCAAACACAAACTTGGCACCCGGTAGCTGCTCTTGGCAAGTAAAAATAGGCCAGCGCTCATCATATAAATTTAACTCTGGACTCACGCTAACTAAATCCATATTGGCTTGATAATATTCATCGAGGTTGCCAACATCTTTCCAATAGTGCTGTATACCATCAGAAACCGAGTTAAACACATAGGCATACACGTTATGATGCTGTATTGCTTCAGGAATAATGTCATAACCGAAATCGTGTTTTGAATTATCGTTGTTTGCGTCCGCGATCAGCATTCGCTCTAAAACGTCAATATCAAAAATATAAATCCCCATTGAACATAAGGCGTGTTCATTATCTCCAGGAATGAGAAATGGCGAAGCCGGTTTTTCTTCAAAAGCGGTGATCCGCTGCGCCTCGTTAATTTGACAAACGCCAAAGGATTTAGCGCGCTCAACATCAGAGCAAATCGTCGCTACAGTAAGCTCTGCTCCTCGTCTGACATGCTCTGCAAGCATTAAGCTGTAGTCCATTTTATAGATATGATCCCCCCCCAAAATCAATACATGTTTACAGCCCTGTCGACGTAGCAAATCTAAATTTTGAAACACTGCATCAGCCGTACCTTTGTACCAATCATCGCCCTTTTGCTGCTGGGCAGGCACTATCCCTACATATTCGCCAAGCTCCCAGCGCATATGGCCCCAAGCTCGTTGTAAATGAAATACTAAGTCACAGGCTTTGTATTGAGTGAGAACATCCACACGACGAATGCCCGAGTTAATACAATTAGAGAGAGTAAAATCTATAATTCGGTATTTGCCGCCAAAAGGAATACCAGGTTTAGCTCGATTATGAGTAAGGTGTTTCAGGCGTTTGCCTTTACCTCCCGCAAGGACAATAGCAACGGTATCTCTCAGTTGAGCACTCGCTGCATAGGTAGCATTAAACATGACGCGCGATCTCCTAAAATGCAGTTTTATTGCATTTATATTTATTTTACATTAAGTCTATTAGGTATGAGCGACGGGTCAGATCCTGTCAAATATTTAGATGGTAATTTAACCAGTAAGCGACGGTTGTTTGACCAAAATCAAGGCGTGTATTTTTTATCTTTTTCACGCTGGCGCCAATTGAGAATTTGCACTATCAAGCCCGCTCGTGATACGAGAAAATACTGACTCACCTCAGCTCTACTTAAACTTTATGTGGTCGAGTTCAAAGATGTTTATACGGCTAAATTCGTGTAAAGGGATTAAACGTAAAGGGAATGGGAGTAGGTAATCCGATTTTTTTAGTAAGTACCTGCTGCTTCACTTATCCATCAGCCAGAACGCTAACTCAGGCGAAATAACTTGAGATAACTGCTTAAAATGCCATCTTCAAATTCAACTGCCGAGTGAATGCCATTGTCATCACTACCAACAATATCAAATTCGTAGAGATGTTTGTCAGCTTGAATGGCAACATTGACAACGCCATTGTTCAAGGTCCAGCGACCCGTTAACGTTGCGCGATCAAACAACGCAATATCTCGAAGCGTACCATTGGCATAAAAATGCATTTCTGTGGTGTGACCACTTGGGTTGGTTTTCACCCAAACAGTATTGACGATTTCATGCTTAATAAGAGGCCGTTTACTTTGTAACCAAAGTACATATTCCCCTTTGGTAGAGACATAGCTTTTCAATTCTTCATCAAAAGGCGAGCTGGTATTCCAAAACGGCGAAGTATGCCCTTCCACCTCACGAGAATAAAGTAAAATTTTCTTATCTAATTCAGACCATTGCTGCGCTAACATTGATGTATTCTCGCTATTAAAAATCAGTGAAGGAAGCATATTAAAGGTCCACTTATTTCTAACCTTTACCTTTAGGCTTGGCTAACATGACCTCCTGATAGGATAGAAAATAGGCACGAAACTGCCGACTAAGATAAATAAACTGAGAGCCACAACAAAAAAAAAGCAGCCTATTTGGCTGCTTTTTCGATCTGTATCGAGTTTTTAATTCTGAGCTATCAATTAATCGTCAGCCTTTTTAGCCGCCGCCTTTTTCTTGGTCATCTCTTCAACCCACTTACCATCGATATACTTTGCCACCCAACCAGTAGGCTTTTTATCCACTTCTGTCATGACATACTGCTCTTTGGTTTTACGACTATAGCGAACTACCGCTGGCAAACCATCAGGGTCAGCTTGTGGGGCATGGGTTAAGTATTCAAATTTGGGTGACAATCTATCTTTAAATTGCACAAGCTCAGAGACTAAAGGAGCACGGGTTTCACGAGATTTAGGGAATGTACTTGCCGCTAAGAAAATACCTGACGCACCATCACGCAAAATAAAATAGGCATCGCTGTTCACACAAGGCAGTTCTGGTAAGTGCACTGGATCTTCTTTTGGCGGCGCAACTTCACCACTTTTTAAGATCTTACGGGTGTTTTTACATTCTTCATTAGTACAGCCCATGTATTTACCAAAACGGCCATTTTTCAACTGCATATCTGAGCCACACTTGTCACACTCAACAATCGGGCCGTCATAGCCTTTTATCTTGAACTTGCCTTGCTCAACCTGATAGCCATCACATGATGGGTTATTACCACAAACATGTAATTTACGGGTTTCATCGATGAGGTAACTGTCCATTGCCGTACCGCATTTATCACAACGACGTTTAGCCATGAGCGCTTCAGTTTCAGCATCTTCACCTTCAGCAATGGCTTCTTCACCTGGGGTAAGGTTTATGGTGGTTTTACATCTTTCTTTTGGCGGTAAGTTATAACCCGAACAACCCAAGAAAACACCGGTACTGGCGGTGCGAATACCCATTTCACGGGCACAGGTTGGGCAACTAATGTCGGTGATCACCATTTCATTCGGTGGCATACCACCTTCTTCTTCTGGCTGCTCTGCGAGGGCTAATTTTTGGCTAAAGTCGCCATAAAATGAATCTAATAAATCTTTCCAGTTTTCCTCACCGTTAGCGACTTTGTCCAAATCACCTTCCATTTCAGCGGTAAAATCATAGCTCATCAATTTTTCAAAACTACCCACCAAACGGTCAGCAACGATTTCGCCCATTTTTTCGGCATAAAAACGACGGCTTTCAACCTTAACGTAACCACGATCTTGGATCGTAGAAATAATACTGGCGTAAGTGGAGGGGCGACCGATGCCGCGCTTTTCTAACTCTTTAACTAAAGAGGCCTCGCTGTAACGCGCAGGTGGTTTAGTGAAGTGCTGTAATGGTTCCAGCTTCACTAAGTTGAGATTCTCACCCTTGTTAATATCCGGTAAATGCACATCTTCGCTGTTTTTTCGTACCGCTGTTTGCACCCGAGTCCAACCATCAAAACGTAAGATGCGACCCTTGGCTTTTAAGTGGTAATCACCTGCGGCAACAGTCAAGGTAGACGAATCGTATTTTGCCGGTACCATTTGACATGATACAAACTGACGCCAAATTAACTCATATAAGCGCTGTGCGTCACGGTCAAGGCCCTGAATATCATTTTGGGACACTGACACATCTGAAGGACGAATCGCTTCATGGGCCTCTTGAGCGCCTTCTTTGCTGCCATACTTGTTCGGCTGCTCCGGCAGGTATTTCTTACCGTAATTATCTTCTATATATTCACGCGCGGCATCAACGGCATCTTTACTCAAATTGGTTGAGTCGGTACGCATGTATGTGATGTAACCCGCTTCGTATAAGCGCTGGGCTAACATCATGGTTTTCTTTACACCAAAGCTCAAACGTGTACTCGCTGCTTGTTGCAGCGTTGAAGTAATAAATGGCGCTGAAGGTTTGCTGGTAGTGGGCCTGTCTTCACGGCTCAGCAGGCTAAATTTACTGCCTTGTAATTCACTGACTGCCGACATGGCTTGAGCTTCGTTGGTTGGCTTAAATGCCGCCCCTTGGTATTTAGCCACTTCCATGCGTAACTCGTCACCTTTAGGGGTGGTCAGGTCAGCATGTAAATCCCAAAACTCTTCTGGGTTAAAAGCCTTAATTTCGCGCTCTTTGTCTACTACAAGGCGTACAGCAACAGATTGTACTCGGCCTGCTGATAAACCTCGCGCGACTTTTTTCCATAACAGAGGCGATGCCATGTAACCCACTACACGGTCAAGAAAGCGACGTGTTTGCTGGGCATTTACACGGTCGATGTTCAGCTCGCTTGGTTGGCTAAATGCTTCTTGAATTGCAGATTTAGTGATTTCGTTAAACACAACGCGTTGATATCTGTCGTCTTCGCCGCCGAGAACTTCGCGCAGATGCCACGCTATTGCTTCTCCTTCGCGGTCCAAATCCGTTGCGAGATAAACCATATCGGCTTTATCTGCGAGCGATTTCAACTCATTAACTACTTTCTCTTTGCCCGGTAGAATTTCATAGTGAGCTTCCCAATCTTTATTAGGGTCGATGCCCATGCGAGCAACTAACGCTGCATAATCTTTGGTTTTTTTCAGTGCAGCCTTTTCTTCAGCTGACAAACCTGCCGTAGAGGTTTTAGCTTTAGCGGTCGTTTTTTTGGCGCTGCCACTGGTTGGCAGATCTCGAATATGCCCGACGCTCGACTTAACAACAAAATCCTTCCCTAGGTATTTGTTGATCGTTTTCGCTTTGGCTGGTGATTCCACAATAACTAGCGATTTGCCCATAAATTCAGCTTAACTCTGGTAATGAAAATTAAAAAATGGCCGCAAGTACTCTACCTGTACTACGTTCGACACTTATATAGATTGCCTATAACTGCTGTAAGATCAACTGTCATTTCTATTTATAATTCAGCAGCGGATTGTAGCCACGAGACCACGCATTGCAACCCTCTAAATATGAAAATGCGTTGGAATACCGCTTTATGTCAAGAAAAAAATATTTTTTCTTTTATCAATCGGTTCGCATTTTATTCCTTTATTACACTAAATTTAGAACTAAGACGAGCCTAAAAAGCGATGCCTAATGAAGACAGTTGAAATGAATTTTGATGGCCTAATTGGGCCAACCCATAACTATGCTGGACTGGCTTTTGGCAACCTTGCCTCAACGGCAGCAGCGCAGCATACTTCAAGTCCAAAGCAAGGGGCATTACAGGGTTTAGAAAAGATGCGACTACTGCATCAACTGGGCGTACCACAAGGCATTTTACCGCCATTGCAACGGCCGCATTTCCCGACCTTAAAGCAGCTCGGTTTTAGTGGAAAAAAATCAAATATAATCAAGCAAGTAGCCAATACAAACCCCACTTTACTGGCAAGCTGTTATTCCGCCTCAAGTATGTGGGTTGCCAACGCCGCCACCGTGTCTGCCAGTCAAGATTGCCAAGATGGTAAATTACACTTCACACCGGCTAATTTAGTCAGCCAATTTCATCGCTCTATCGAACCTCATGACACCGCCGCAATGCTAAAAGCCGTTTTTGCCCATTCCGACTATTTTGTGCACCACCCAGCCCTGCCACCTCACCCCGACTGGGCCGATGAAGGAGCGGCAAATCACACCCGATTGAGTTTGAATAATCAGCAAATGGGCCTTAACATTTTTGTCTACGGTCAAGCTAAAGCCACAACATTAACACCGCATATCTTTCCTGCTCGGCAACGGTTGGAAGCCAGCCAGATAATTGCTCAATCACACGGATTAACTCCTCAGCGAACCTTATTTTTGCAACAATCTCCCCAAGCTATTGACCAAGGGGTATTTCATAACGATGTTATCTGTGTTGGCCACAAAAATTGCTTATTTTATCATCAACACGCATTCGCCGATGAAACACTATTATTGCCCTTTTTAATCAAGCACTCAGCGCAACAAAACTGGCAACTTATCAGGGTACTAGAGTCTGAAGTTAGCATGAAAAATGCAGTCGAAAGTTATTTATTTAATAGCCAAATTGTGACGACAAAAGGCAATAAAATAGCTTTGATCGCGCCGCAAAACTGCGCAAGAAACAAACAAGTATCGGCGTATTTAATTGCTTTAACTCAATCTGATAGTGCTATTGATGAGGTCCATTTTGTCGATTTAGATCAAAGTATGAATAACGGTGGCGGGCCAGCTTGCTTACGCTTAAGAGTATGTGTAACAGAAGATGAATTAGCAGCTATTAACCCTGCTTGTCATTTTAATTTAGATCGATACGAGGCCCTGAAAGAGTGTATTGAGCGCACTTATCCAGACCGTCTTACTCCTCGCGACTTAGGCGATCCAGCATTACTTAAAACTACGCAAGCTGCACTAACCGAAGTTGGTAAAATATTAGGCGTGTCAGAACTTTACCAATTTTAAATGAATATTAATTGGCCAATTGCGCTTTTATTAGCAAGTTTCTAGGGGTAATTGAAAAATCGCAAAAGCGCATAACGTCAACTTGGTAACCAGCCTCTTGCAAAAACAAAGCACGATCGAGAATAAGCCAATATTCGAGTGGTTTACGAAAGCGCTGCCTCACTAACTCCATACGCGCTAAACCTTGGCGCTGTGTTTCGCCCAATGCCAGTGAATCCAGCAACAAACTAGCATCAAAGGGGATGGATTTTTCTGCACATGCCCAGCGACAAAAATCTTCATAGCTATGTGTTAGCAAAGACTTCGCAAAATTTGGCAATGGAGTATAAACCTGCTTTTCGGTCAGTAAGCTCACATAATGAGAAAAGCTTAAGCGCCAAAGTAACTCAGTGTCACGCAGCCGCTGCCCCCTAGCGCCTGTGGTAACGATTTGTTGTAGCGGAAGTTTTAAATCTAATTTACTTAAGGTTAGCTGTTGCTGCTGCGCTAATTGGCTCATGCCGGTGTATTGTTCATCTCGAATCAAATGATAACAACAAGGGCATACCAGCACAGCTGGCACTTTTTGCTGTTTAGCCATGAATAACAATTGCATATGTAACTGGCCGCAAGCATGTAATGCCATCACACCGCACTGCTGATGAACGTAATCACTGACGTCATCTTGAAGCACGTCAGCATGAATAAAGTTTTGTTGGCAATGGTGTTGCTCAGCCAAGCGTTGACCACTCTCACAAAGGCTCTGTTGCCACTCTATTGAACTCACTTGATGAACGGGTCCAAACAATGCTGCGCGCCCTAGGTGGCCTTTACCGGCACACCACTCTAGCCAATGGTTAGGCGACGACGGTAACTGAGCCGTAAACGCGGTTATTTGTGATAGCTTACGCCCTTTAATGCCGTTAGTAAGCCAAAAAGGTAATGCATTCGTCACGGGTGCGGGGGTGGATAACCAGTCATCCTGAAGAGCAACAAGATCAGGTAAAAAAGGGGCTATCCAATTTTCAGCTTGGTCATCATTATTAAGCAACAGGTTCAAGCTTGCCGGTGGTAACGCAAATAACGCATCCCCTAATTCACGGTATGTGTGCAGCCAAGGCGGTGTGGAATGTGCAAAAGGGACATATTGCCACAAGGCACAATAGCGTTTTAAAACCGCACTGAGCCGCTCAAAATGGTTACTAAGCAAGAAGATCCCCGAGATAAAATGACAAACACAAAAAAGCCAGTGATCAAACTCGAACACTGGCTTATTATCAAACGCGATTTACGCTAACAATTAGAATAAACGATTTGATAAATCATACAAGTCTTGACGGAATGGGCGACGCATAGTGGTCAAGCATTCAATAATGTTATGATGCACCAGCTGGCCTTTTTGAATACCCACACAGCGAGCACTCTCACCTTTTAACAAAAGCTCTACTGCATAGCTACCCATACGGCTTGCTTGTACGCGATCCCATGCGTTAGGCGCGCCACCGCGCTGAATGTGGCCTAAAATAGTGGCACGTGTTTCACGGCCTGTTGTCTTCTCGATGCGCTTGGCCATTGCGTTCACGTCGGTCATTAGCTCAGTGATCGCGATAATAGCGTGTTTTTTTCCTTTGGCTTCACCGTCTTGAATTTGCTTGAGAAGCTCATCTTCATCAAAATCTACTTCAGGTACTATGATGTATTCCGAGCCGCCTGCAACCGATGCCCATAATGCTAAGTCACCACAATGGCGACCCATGATTTCAACAATTGAAATACGGTTGTGAGAAGAAGAGGTATCACGTAAACGATCTATCGCATCAACCACAGTGTCTAGTGCAGTCATAAAACCGATAGTGTAGTCCGTACCTGAAATATCGTTGTCGATGGTGCCCGGCAAACCGATACAAGGAAAGCCCATTTCACTTAGTTTCATCGCGCCCATGTATGAGCCATCGCCGCCGATCACTACGAGCGCTTCGATGCCATGCTTTTCAAGGTTTTTGATCGCTTCTTTACGGATACTTTCTTCTTTAAATTCAGGGAAACGAGCTGAGCCTAATACAGTACCACCGCGGTTGATTACATCAGATACATCATGACGGCCCATAGGTTTGATTTTGTCATGATATAAACCGTAGTAGCCACCGTAAATACCAAATACTTCCATGCCTTCTGATAAACCAGCTCTTACCACAGCGCGTACCGCTGCATTCATACCTGGAGCATCGCCACCACTGGTTAGTACGCCTATTTTTTTAATCACTTGCTACCTCGACCAATTTAAATCAAAATTTTCCTAACAGCCCGATAATTTTATCCAGCTGCTACCTGCATTCTTGGAGTCTCTCACTCTCTTCAATTCACATCAGGAGAAAACCTCCTTAGTGTACCTATTTTTTTGTTTATTGTAGTTAGTAGATCAATATAAATTTCAGTTCTCACCTATTTTATGGCTAATCAAAGCAAAATTTTTGTTAAAGAACCTACTGATAACGAACTTTGGCTCATTATGATGTAATAAATCCACTTTTTCTTTGTTCTTTCGCAAAAACAGCGCGCCATAATCAGCCTTTTTAGCCATTAAGGGTAGATAATGATAAAAAAACACTACATGAGTAATTGAAGCTCTCCTGCCCTGCCAGAGGATCTCAGACCGAGATAAAGCGCACACTCTGTTGAAATAAATGTGGTTAATAAGTGAAAACCCTACTTGCAGATGGAACTAATAAAGCAGATAGTTGTCAAACTCGTTGGATCTAGCATTTAACTCCGCCATATTGCGGTATAAAGCAGGCTAACTGAGTATATTCACTAGATTGTCATTTTTTTGCCCCATAACTGTCATTTTTTCAGGGCAAGTTAAGAAGCTAAATTAAACAAACAATAAAGAAAGAAGAGAGAATTATATTATGCAAAACAAAAAACGAAACCTACGTAACCGACACCTTTGGTTCAGTTTATGGAATCCAAAGCAACAAGACCTACCACACTTATGTGACGGTCAACAAAGACCTATTCGAAACAGCGGTCGTTAATACCACTGTCCGCCCAACTAATGATTAACCGAATATAAGTAACAACATTTATCACTCGCCACATGGCAGTATCAGCAGTCACGGTTAATCAATAAGAAAAGCCCAACGGTTAATCCTTTGGGCTTTTTTGTTTCAACTAGGTTACGAGTGTAACTTAGTTCATGTAACGCGATTCAAAAGATACGACAGCTTCACCATCGCTATTATTCAGTGTTAGTGTTTCACCTTCAATGGTAAAGCTAACCACGTTAGCCATTGCATTTAAATAAGCTTGCTCCTGCTCCATCCCGTTAACACACATTTTGCGAGTACCCGCTAACGGTGTCAGGGTGACTTGACTACCCTTCACTTCATAATTTCCCATAAAGTTGTTACAGCCCGAAAATCCCCGAACTTGGTTTTCTTGAGTCATAAACTGCACAAACATTTCCCGCGCACCTTCAAAGGACGGCACGTCTTGCTTGCCTATTTTCATTAGTTTCCAATAAGTATTGGTAAACTCAGCGGCCACCGCCGTTTGTTCAACTTGCTTCACAATTATCTCAAATGGTTGCTTGGCTTCGTTAGCGAAAGGATCTAAATGTTCTGTTGATGTATACAACAGATTTTCATTCAATTTGATCGTTGCTCGAAGGCTATAACGATGGTTGTCTTTGATTTCATTTAAGTCATAATCAAGTACTAAGGCATAAGGAGGGCCGCCCTGAGCTTTCATTGATTGCTGCGCCAAAATATCTGATTTGCTATCTGCTTTTGACACATCCAGCAGGCTTACCTCAACAACTGCGCCCGGCTCTAACATGCTTCGATCTAAATAAAGAACTTGTATCGCAAGCGGTTTCATTTGGGTTGCCTTTGTTGATGTGCTTTCTTTAGTTGTGCCCTGCTGCGCTTCGCTTGTACCCACGCTTACAGCAGCTATGTCTGCTGGGTTGGTGTCAGCCTTTTCATTACATCCTTGCAAAAAACTTGCTGAAAGTAATACAGATGACGCCACAATTATGGTGTTTACCTTATTCATTGACACTCCTTCAGAGGAAATGGTTATCGCGAGTTATGTCACTTATCATGATGATTTGCCGTTATTAAGTGAAATAAAGAATTGTCATAGTAATTATGAATGACAACGTTAACCCATTATTACTTTGCATAAGTAGTAAATAATGCTGTACTTGCGTCGCAAATTTAATTCGACCAAAGAGATCTTAATTGATGACTGACCATGCTGCTATCGACGTGCCCTTTTCCTTTCGCCATCAATGCTGGTTTTGCGCTGAGCCGAGTAAGCAAAGTTTAAACTTCCCTTTACATGAAGATGAAATCGCCCTTTGTGAGCACATACCGCTACAGCTACCGTGCTGCCCTGAGTGCTTGAGCATCGCTAAGCAACATAAATGGTCCACTACCCATATCGACATGTTCAGATCAAAGCTTAAAAAAGCCTTGGCCCTACGCTATAAAAAGCATTTAGACATAGGTAACAATTGGACCAAAGAAGAGCTAGAGCAAAGTGAATTTAACGGCAAAGCCTTTGAAGGCTTTAAAAAAAGCGCTTGGATGATGTTTGAAATTGCCCAAGGGAGAATGGAGTTTCAAGGTTGGCCCATTATCGTTAATGGCCTTGAAATAAGCGCCTTCACCCAACCAAGTTTTAGCTTTGATGGCGAAGAGTTTCCTCATTTAGAAGCCGCGGTTCAAGAATACGCCAAACGCTTTCAGATTAATTCTACTTATCTCTCAGCCGTGGTTGATAAAATTGGCTCTACGCGGTTTTCAGCTGCAATTAGGCATTGCCGAATTAACCCTCTCGACGAACCCGAAGATTTAGCTTTATTAGTCAGCTTAGTGAATTAATCGCGCGCGTTGCAAAGCCTTACTTGGCGTCAAACTTCGTTGCTTATGACTTATAACGAGAGGTTTAGTCTCTCGTTATCACTTTTCTGCACGCAATAGCAAAGATAGACAATCCCATAGAAAGCTTACCTATTAATAATTGTCGCCCACTGAATTGGCTATAATTTGGCTAAGCTGAGTATAAGACAAACCACTTTGCTGCTGCAGTTCGTTAAATGCCTGTTGACACTGTTGCAGACCTTTTTTACTTGTAGTGCCAACGTCTAACGCTCCTTGTGAGCGTAAATAGCCTTCGACATCTTTGGTTAAAATAAAAGTATCTACGCCAAGTTTACGCAAACTGTAGGCCGCAATATTACCACCAAGGCGGGCGCCATGTTGTTTTAAATAAAGCCAAAGTCCAGTCACGTCATTACTGGGCCAATGAGCAACAAAGTTTGCAAATGAGCCATGCTCCCTAGCCAACTCCAGAATCATTTGCGCATTTTGTGGCACTGTGACAATTTTTTGTCGAGCCCTCACGATCCGCGTATCTTGGCACAGTTTTTCAATATGCTGATCATTAAGCAGCACCATTTTTTCTGGTGCAAAACCAAAGAAGGCCTCCTCAAAACCAGGCCATTTGTTACGCACAACCGACCAAACGAAACCAGATTGAAAAATAGTTTGCGTAAACGCTGCGAGAAAGCGGTCATCACGGATATTCTCCACCTCTTCAGCTGACAACGCACAGGAGAGCAATTTGCTTAGGCAAACCTCTCCTCCTTTGCGCTGGCAAGCTCGTTGATATAATTGCTCAAACTTTTCCAATGTGTTCTCCTACCTTTTTTGCTTTATAGCAAGCTCTCGATGACAAATATCGACTGAATTTGGATCATAAAACGCTGCCAAAATCTTGTTTCGGG
The DNA here is from genome assembly GCF_021278025.1 of Motilimonas sp. E26. GTDB lineage: Bacteria > Pseudomonadota > Gammaproteobacteria > Enterobacterales > CBDFNC01 > Motilimonas. The sequence continues at coordinate 187,237 of NZ_JAIBHJ010000004.1, read as the reverse complement.
CTCATGATCTAAATAGATAATCTGGCTATCATTCGTCGTTTTCCAGCGTAATCTTTTGCCGGAGTTGGGCTTACCAACTAGCTCCACTTGATAAGCAAATTGATTGATATGAGTATCGATCTGATCTGCCAACTGTACCGATAGAGAAGCCGAATCAATCAATACACCCATTTCGGTATTATGCTTAACTGAACGCGGGTCAACGTTAAATGAACCAACAAATAACCACTGACGATCAACAATAAAGGATTTCGTGTGTAAACTCATATTGGAAGAGCCTATCCAACTGCGATTATTCTGATATTGCTGATTTAAAATTGCTTTAAATTCGTACAAGGATATACCTTGTTTAAGTAGTGCCTTGCGATAGCGCATATAACCCGCGTGAACCAAGGCGACATCATTTGATGACAATGAATTAGTAATAATGGTGACTGACACACCGCGTTGCACCAAATCACCAAGAAATTTAACGAAATCATCAGTTGGCACAAAGTAGGGAGAAATAATTAACACCTCAGAAGCCGCCGAGTTTAACAACTCAAGCAGTGCTGGCGTAATATGAGTTTGAGAATGTATTTCCCCTGCGGTGGCTTTATCCGGAGCATCAGCTAATAAGTCAGCTTTCGCCCAAACGAGCTTTTTTAGAATCTCATCCGATAGCTTAAATTGGGAAGACTGTGCGATGGCATGCAGATAAGGATTGTTTTTATCTAAACTGTTTTGTTGCTCAAAATCAGCGCGCACTTGCGCTTCTTGTTCTGCGGAGATCTGATCTGGGCTGATAAAAGCATCGATTTGCCAAGTTAGCTGGCTGTTCCAATACCTATCAAACATAGCGGATACGGCTGGAACAATACTTCCCATTGCTAATACATCTAGATCACTAAACTCAGAATGACTTTGCGCACCAAAATATTCATTACCAATATTACGCCCTCCCACAATGGTAAAGCTGTTATCAACTGTAAACGATTTGTTATGCATCCGATTATTGACACGACTTAAGTCGGTTAAAAAATCAAATGATTTGATACTTCGATTTGCAAAGGCATTGAATAAGCGAACTTCAATGTTGTGGTGCCGATTCAGCAAATGTATCCCGAGATCTTTTCCAGATGTGTCTAAGTCGTCAAGTAATAAACGCACCCGCACACCGCGATCTGCAGCGCTAAGCAACTCGCTAATAATAAGACGCCCAGTTAAATCATTCTTCCAGATGTAATATTGTAAATCTAATGAAACCTCAGCCGACCTAATTAAACCCACTCTAGCAACAAATGCATCCATGCCATCAGCGAGTAGGTAAAGCCCAGACAGATCTTGATGGGCTAATCGATAAGGCTCTGCTTGCTTCGCTAAAAACGAGTGTTGAGTATCAACTAAGGTATAACTCAGTTTCTTATTATCATTACTTGGTAAAGTCGCACAGCCCACCACAAGCAAATTAAGAATTAGCAGAGTAAAAATTTGAATAAAAGACCAAGACAAAAGCGTTCGAGCCATACAGGGTTACCTAACCATTAGCGTGCAAAAGATGATAAATCAATTTGGCACTATAAGGCAGGCTGATAGTTATGCAAGTGAGTATCGAAAGTATGCTTTGGAGTGATAGGCAACACTAGGGTCTTTATATGAAACTTAAGGAGTGGTTTAAATCAATGGGGCTTAAGAGGTATGGGGTTTTGCTTACAACCTATTTTTTCTCTAACGGCACTTCGTTATCGTCGAAGTGGTGGGCGATACTGGACAAGTAATCTGTCCCCGCATTATAAATAGTGCGGTGCTCTCCCTTTAGAGTCTTCATTTTCTCTATCGGCACTTCGTTATCTTCGAAGTGGTGGGCGATACTGGGCTTGAACCAGTGACCCCCGCCTTGTAAGGGCGGTGCTCTCCCAACTGAGCTAATCGCCCGATAGAGTATAAAGTTGCCACTTCGCGTTGAAGTGGTGGGCGATACTGGGCTTGAACCAGTGACCCCCGCCTTGTAAGGGCGGTGCTCTCCCAACTGAGCTAATCGCC
>NZ_JAIBHJ010000004.1:0-185115 GCF_021278025.1 Motilimonas sp. E26 | reverse complement strand
GTGGTGGGCGATACTGGGCTTGAACCAGTGACCCCCGCCTTGTAAGGGCGGTGCTCTCCCAACTGAGCTAATCGCCCTTTCCAAATCAACGTTTGCCTCGTTGCGACATCCGCTGTGTTTGTGAGGGCGTATTATAGGGAGCTAACTCTTATCGTCAACACCTTTTTTTTCAATTTTTATCGACTGCGCATTTTTTAAGTCATTTGAATAAAAACAAGGCTAGTTTTGCTAAAAAAAGCGCCAAGTGGTGTTTTAAGCTCAGACAAAAATTGAGCTTGAGCTGCTGGAAGGATAAAATGACACCAATTTTTCTATTCAAAATAAAGGACACAAGTCTGTTATGACTATAAAAACGCGTTTTGCCCCAAGTCCAACTGGCTACTTACACATTGGTGGTGCGCGCACCGCACTATATTCTTGGTTATATGCCAAGGCCAACCAAGGTGAATTCGTACTAAGAATAGAAGATACTGACCTTGAACGTTCAACCCAACCGGCTGTTGACGCCATTTTAGAAGGCATGACGTGGTTAGGTTTAACATGGGATGAAGGCCCGTATTATCAAACTAAGCGTTTTGATCGCTATAAAGAGTTAATCCAAAAATTAGTTGATGAAGGAAAAGCTTACCGCTGTTACTGCACACCGGAAGAACTAGAAGCCATGCGTGAAGCGCAAATGGCAAAAGGTGAAAACGCTAGGTATAACGGTGAATGGCGTGACCGCACAGATTACCCCGCTGATAAACCCTATGTTATACGGTTTAAAAACCCGCAAACTGGCAGCGTTATTTTTGACGACCAAGTGCGTGGTCCCATTGAGTTTCAAAACACTGAATTAGACGACCTAATCATTTTACGCAGCGATGGCGCACCTACTTACAACTTCTGTGTTGTTGTTGATGACTGGGACATGGGTATTACCCATGTTATTCGCGGTGAAGATCACATCAATAACACCCCTCGCCAAATTAACATATTGAAAGCATTAGGCGCACCCGTTCCTGTGTACGCACATGTATCGATGATCTTAGGCGATGACGGCGCTAAATTATCTAAGCGTCATGGTGCAGTGGGTGTGATGCAGTATCGCGATGACGGCTACCTGCCTGAAGCTATTCTAAACTACTTAGTACGCTTAGGTTGGTCTCATGGCGATCAAGAAATTTTTTCCATGCAAGAAATGCAAGACCTGTTTAAATTAACTGATATTAATAAAGCCGCTTCGGCGTTTAATACCGAAAAGCTAAATTGGTTAAATCAGCATTACATCAAAACCGGCAATCCTGCACACGTCGCCAGCTTCCTAGAGTGGCACATGCAAGACCAAGGTATTGATATTGCAAACGGCCCTGCCCTAAGCGATATCGTACCAGCGTTATCTGAGCGCGCTAAAACCTTAAAAGAGCTTGCTGCATCAAGCCGCTATTTCTATGAGGATTTCAGCGAGTTTGAGGCTGGCGCGGCAAAGAAACATTTACGCCCTGTCGCCGCAGAGCCACTGCAAAAAGTACAAGAAAAACTGCAAGCCATCGAAGACTGGAATGATGAAAGTGTATTACATCAGGCTATTCAAGATGCCGCAGATGAACTCGAACTTGGCATGGGTAAAGTAGGTATGCCACTGCGCGTTGCTATCACTGGCGCAGGTCAGTCACCTTCATTAGACATTACTTTAAAGCTGATAGGTAAAACCCGCAGTGTCGAAAGAATAAGCAAAGCGCTGGAATTTATAGCAAACAGAGCGGCGAATTAATTTTAGCTGCTTTTTAGTGTTGACAGCACACAGTGAGGTGCATAAAATGCGCCTCACTTAATGCAAATCAGACGGCGTTAAGTAGTTAGTTTGTAACAAGTAAAAGTTAAGGGGCCATAGCTCAGCTGGGAGAGCGCAACGCTGGCAGCGTTGAGGTCTGCGGTTCGATCCCGCATGGCTCCACCACTTTTGCATGATTATAAAACTATTGGGGCCATAGCTCAGCTGGGAGAGCGCAACGCTGGCAGCGTTGAGGTCTGCGGTTCGATCCCGCATGGCTCCACCAATTTATTCCCTTCTATATTTAAATTTAATCTTCAAAATTTGATTTAATTTCAAGAAAATCCGCCAGATTATCAACCAAAATAGTCACCAGGTTAGGATCAAATTGTTTACCTGATTGCGCCACAATATAACCAATAGCATCGTCAACAGGCCAAGCCGGTTTATAAGGACGCGCGGTGGTTAGGGCGTCAAACACATCGACCAAACAAACAATCCTCCCCTCAATCGGAATAGATTGCCCACTTAACCCTTCACTATAACCTGTACCATCCCACTTTTCATGGTGATGTTTCGCTATTGATTTTGCCATTTGAATCAATACCGAGGGATGATCGATAAGGATTTCATCCACCACATCCACGTGGGTTTTCATGATGGCAAATTCTTCATCGGTTAACTTGCCCGGTTTAAACAAAATTTTATCCGGAATATGTAGCTTACCAATGTCATGCATCGGCGCCGCTTTTTCTATTAAACGTACAACATGCTCAGGTAAACCACAGGCTTTTGCTAACAGTCCAGAAAATTTACCCACTCGCATGATATGCTGACCAGTATTTTCATCGTGCAATTCTGCCATATTCGCTAAGTTCATAATCAGACATTCCGTTGCTTCTTCCAGCTCTTTAGTACGTTGTTGGATAATTTTTTCAAGCTGGACGTTAGAGCGTTTTTGCTGCTTAAATGCATGTATCAGCTTTAATTGGTTCATCACGCGTAATTTCAGTTCATATTCATCGTAAGGCTTTTTAATAAAATCATTCGCCCCCACTTTTAACGCTTTTATATGACTGGCTTGCGCACTTGAGCCACTGACGACAATCACTGATACCTGCTCAGGAGTGAAACGTTGCCGCACTTGCATAAGAATATCGTAGCCCGTATAAAATGGCATCTCTATATCAAGGATCAACAAAGATGTTGATTCGTCAACATAAGACATAACCTTGCGGGAATCAGTCAAAGCAATTAACTCAAAAGGCGCCATTAACTGATTTAGCATTTCTGTCATGACGAGCACATTAGTGATTGAGTCATCACATATAATGACTTTCTCTTGATACATTACTGGGGCGCTAATCGCCATAGATAACCATTTTAATCGGAATTCAATTATTTAAATAATAGTAAAGAACCCCAATATATTCACTTAAATCGATACAATCATTCAACTTAAGCAATAAAGTGATAAATCACAAGGTTTGTGAAAAAACAGGAAAAACAAATTGACATAATATGTCGCACACTCTAACGTTTACTCTAAACTTAAACTCAAAAGAAACTCAGATTGTATTAACTGGCTCAACCCATTTAGCGCGCGCACCTGTTACTATGATAACTGAAATTAAGGAGTCAACATGAATGCATTAACCCACCCTATTTACTGGGCTGCTGCTGGTGCGCTGTTAATGGCAGCAGAAGCTATTATTCCTGGCGGCATAGTCGTGTTCATCGGTATCGGTTCATTGGTTGTCGCCGCCAGCCTGCAATTTGGCTTGGTCACCACTTGGGTCGGTGCATTAACATTGTGGTTCATCTCTTCGTTAGTGCTGCTGTTAGCATTTCGTAATGTGGCACAAAATATGGTCGGTGGTGACAGCCATATTGATGACACCGATGAAGATGCTTACCTTTATGGCAAAGAAGCAACCGTTGTCGAAACCATTGGCCCTGCAACTCACGTTGGCCGCGTATCTTGTTTAGACTCCACTTGGCCGGCCATTGCCGATGGCTCAACCCTCCCCCCAGGCACCAAAGTACGGATCATATGCCGAGACAATATTTCACTCGTGGTTGAAAAAATTAACGACGATTTAAGATCCAAATTCAAACTATAGGAGAGTCAACATGCTAGCGTTTTTTACCATCGCGTTAATCGTCCTGCTATTTATCATTTATAAATTGATATTAATAGTAGAAATGCGCGAGATTTGTGTCATTGAGCGATTAGGAAAGTACCGTGCAGTATTACAACCCGGAGTCCACTTCTTAATCCCGTTTTTTGATAGTGTGGCCTATCGCCACGAAACCCGTGAGCAGGTATTAGACATTCCCGCACAAAACTGTATTTCACGGGATAACATCCAAATTCAAGTAGATGGCTTGGTTTACATCAAAGTGATGGACGCAAAGAAAGCGAGCTATGGCATTGAAGATTACCGCCGTGCCAGTGTTAACTTGGCGCAAACGACCATGCGCTCAGAGATTGGTAAATTAACCTTAGGGCAAACTTTTTCTGAACGGGATAGCTTAAACGAAATCATCGTACGTGAAATAGACAAAGCATCAGACTCTTGGGGCATTAAAGTATTACGCTACGAAATAAAAAATATCGTGCCATCAGCCAACGTGGTACACACCCTAGAAAAACAAATGGAAGCAGAGCGCAGTAAACGTGCTGAAATCACCTTAGCTGAGGCAGCCAAAGAGTCCACAATTAATCTATCAGAAGGTGAGCGCCAAGAGGCCATTAACATCTCTGAAGGTGACAAACAAAAACAAATTAACGAAGCAGAAGGTAAAGCGCAAGAAATTGAAATTATCGCTAACGCCCGCGCCCAAGGCGTCACTATGGTTACTCAGGCTTTAGCCAAACCCGGCGGCGATCAAGCAATGAAAATGCGCCTATTAGAAGACTTTATAAAACAAACGGGTGATATCCTTGAAACTGCGGAAATATCAGTTGTCCCCACAGAAGTAGCTAAACTAGAAGGCTTCTTTGAAGGAATGGATAAAGTCACTCACAACATTCAAGGAGTAACCAAGTAATGGAACAATTCTTTGGCTCAGAAATTTCCCTAATGGACATCTTTGTGATGCTGGTTTGGGGCGCGCTGTTTCTCGTTTTGATTGTTAAATTTTTTCAATCAATCCGCTTAGTACCGACACAAAAAGCCTACGTTGTCGAACGCCTTGGTCGCTATAGCAAAACCCTAGATGCAGGCTTTCATGCTCTTGTGCCCTTTATCGATCGCGTAGCCAGTATTCAAGATCTAAAAGAAGAAACCATCGATGTACCACCACAAGAATGTTTCTCAAAAGACGAAGTTAATGTTGAAGTAGATGGCGTAATTTATATCTCAGTGATGGATCCGGTGAAAGCCAGCTATGGCGTCACAGATTATCGCTATGCCGCCATGCAACTGGCGCAAACCACCACTCGCTCAGTGATCGGTACATTAGATTTAGACCGCACCTTTGAAGAGCGCGATTTAATTAGCACCAAAGTGGTCGAAGTGTTAGAAAAAGCTGGCGAAGGCTGGGGCATAAAAGTGCACCGCTATGAAATTAAAAACATTACCCCGCCACGCACCGTACGTGACGCAATGGAAATGCAAGTTAACGCAGAGCGTGAGCGCCGCGCTATCATGGCCCGCAGTGAAGGTGATAAACAAAGCCGCATCAATCGTTCACTCGGTCTAAAAACCGAGATGATCAACCGCTCTGAAGGTGAAAAGCAGCGCCGTATCAACGCCGCCGAAGGTAAAGCACAAGAAATCATTTCTATTGCTCGTGCTACTGCATCCTCGATAGAAACCATGGCTGACGTGCTGTCATTGCCAGGCGGTGAAAATGCAATGAAAATGCAACTAAGTGAGCAATACATGAAGCAAATGCAAGGTTTGGCAGATCCATCACGTAAGATCATCCTGCCAGCCAACCTACTTGACTACGATGCTTGGATGAACACCGTAGGCCTAACGCCGAGTAAAAATAAACCAAGTTAAACTAAAAGCCTAATGCGTCGCTATGATTTTTAGCGGCGCGTTATTATCTATCTTTTCCAGCACATATTTGGACAAAAATGAGTAAGGACTTTTATCCTATATCTACTAAGTTAGATGAGAAAAATATCGAAGACCTACATTGTAAATATTCAGGCTTAAGTACAGCCACCAAGACGCACTTGATGACTGTAAGATCTAGTCTAAGCAAGTAAAAATTAGTATAACTAAACACGTATTTTTCTCGATCTAATCATGTGCTCTCGTAGATAATAAGCCCTTGCAGAACCAGTTTCTACAATTCCATTAAGTAGCTCAAGGCATGAGTTATACATTTTCCTATTTAATACACCTCTATTTTCTATTTGAAGATATCGTCCTATCGACATTTCTAAGTAATAAGCCGTATTAATTTGCTTACCTATAAGTTCTGAGTTCACAGTGAACTTTGAAGCTAGAAGATGAATACCTTTATCAAAGAACACACTATGAAAGTGATATATTAAAGACGCTAAAGCTTCAAAAACGTGGCTATTGCCAGCAGATTGATTGGCAAATTCCAATAAATAGTGTGCCCCAGCCTTCATGTCACGCTCTTCATTAGGATGACCTTGCCAAGGACTATCCGCATACATTAGTCCACGTAATAGCTGATTTAAATCATTCTGTAACCCTACATAGCGGTCATTGACATCATTCATGGCTATCTTATGTGCCTCTGGCGCTAACAAACTCCAAAGTGCCCAGACTGCGTAGTAATCATCTTCTTTTTCCACTACTACATTATATGAGAGTGTTATAGAGTAAATAAAGCTGGGGGCTTTTGAACACCCTAAGACCAATAACTCTTTAAAGGGCATAAAATTATTATTTCTTGAGTAAATAACATGCTCAGAAAGGCAATCTTGCATCTGTTTTTTAATGTCATGATTTATTTTTTCATCACCACTTGAACGATGATTTTGATATTCAGTATCAAATACAAAATTCACTAACCTGTTAACCAACTGAATCTGAACATCATCCGTAGTACAATATGGAACCATTAACATTGGTAAATGAAGAAACCATGAACAATGACTTTCCAAAGAAATGTCGTTAACCGAAAGCTTAAATTTTCCATCAACTAATTCATTGCGAAATGTTGTTATAAGGGCATTCCATTTTTCCATAGCTGCTTGCAACTCATCACCTTGTAGATGATAAAACCTACGTACCACACTATCTTCTCTTCGTAATCTGGAATACTCAACTATTCCAGCTATACAACTGGATGCTAATTCAGCGTCTCTTGACCAAAGAAATTCCCTTACCCCCTTAGCAGCATAAGCACTAACATTAAGGTTCTCATGGGTTAACGCTGTTGCCAAAGCAAACTTCAAATGCTCTTCTTGTTCTGAATCTAGCTCTAATTCAAATAATTTAGGCAAAACAAATGCACACGCTCCAGAGCCATAATAATCAGTCTTATCATGGGCGGTTGTTCCATTCATATTATCTGCGTGCATAAATATGGACTCTAGGATAACTCCTAGGCACCACTCTTTATCTCCATCACTTAAGTTCAAAAGATCATCTCTAACACAAACAGCAGCAACAGTTGTGATTGCACCAACCGCCATATCGGCAAAGTTGTGAATTTCACCTTTTTGGAGGGAATTGAGTGATTCTTTTGCGGCTATTAATGCATCTTGATATGAAGAGAAATATTTTTCTTCGAGCAACTTCTCTTCGAATAATTTTCGGCCCCATAATTTCAAACTAGTTACAGTGTTATCAATTGCATACTGTTCGTTAAACTCCTGTTGATCTTGCTTTAAATCTGCAGGAAGCTCAGACGAGCTTTGAAGCAATATTCGATCATTATCTTTATCTTCAACAGCTTCCCAAGTCCTTGTATCAACTCGGTGTACCATATACCGAAGTTTTTTTTCATTACGAGCAATCGCTTCACCTGTCAATTCATCAACAATTTTTAAAGCATCATCTCTTAACTCACTGACGAATTGAAGCCTTGTTAATAAGGTTTCTAAAGACTCTTTTCTCCAAGGTCTAAGTGCGGCTTTTCTTCTTTCCTCGATGTAAATTTTTGTCATTACCTCTCTTTGATGACTAAAAAAGTGTAATTCATTCCCCCCCATTTCTTGCGTCATTCGAATTAAATCTAAATGGTATAAATCAGGAGTTTTCAGTAAAGGAAATGCTGCTTTTCCTACTTTATTAGGGAAACCTGTCGCCACAGAAGATAAAACAGAAGTAGGCATTACAGAGTTACTTTTTCTCAGCAAGTAATCGTATATCCATTCTATTTCATTGTCTTCACTACACGTATCTACATATTCAACCAACCAATTTTCTAACGCCATAAGCGCACACTGAAGAAGATATGGTAATGTTGACTGACCTCGGTAACCTTTCCAAAGGTGAGGTGAGGCATACTGCTTTATTAATGTTCCATCATTGAGAATTACACCCACTTGCTTTGCAGCTGTTTCATCAGAGAAGTACTTTTCTTGTTCATCCGCAGAAGGAGCGCCAAACTCAGATTCAGCATACTTCTGTGCAGTTAAATTGCATAATTTAATAATAAAATCTAACGCTAATCTAGGTTTTGATTCCAGGAGGTACTTAAAAGGTCCTTTAGAACCACTTGCGGGGAAAAAATCACGCTCTCGATCTAAACCATAGGATTCTTCAACATCAATTCGGCCATAAGAACTATAGCCAAACTCATCTTCTTCTGTTTTTTGCAGTAACCACTCATGCAAAGAAAGCTTAACTATAAAGTCAGGATCACGCTTGCACAACATAGGCACATTAGTGCCTACAAGGGCTAAACTAGTCAGCTCATCAACATAGCTTAACCTTCTAGGCTTTACCTTGGAGATGAAAACATCCTGAGCCATTAATTCATCAAATTTTTCTTTGATTGCTGTCGAAACCTTTAATAAGGCATTAAGTATTTTCTTTCTTCGCCCCTCATCACGATAAGAATCTTTAACTGGTTCAAGCAGCCATAAACATAACAAGCCAACCTTTTGTGATGCATTTGGTAGTTCCTCATATATATTAATGAGTCCACACCATTCATTTATCACCTCAACAACTTGAGTAAGCATAGTGTTACTCAAGTCATGCTTAACCTCATAGATAAAATTAAACAATGCCTCCCAACCGTTACCATAAGGCTGTAAAAACAAAGATTTCAAAATCCCTGATTTTTCATCTTTAACCAATAAATTATTATATAGTGAGCTTGGTCTTTGACAGGCTATTCTGAGAATAAAGCAAAAGCGGACCAAAAGTGCACAATCATCCTTTAGCAGCTGAGACTTAAGAGAATATAGAAAATCTTCTGGCGAGCCATGTTGCATAATCGCTGCAATAGCTTCATCCTTCCAGTAACTTTCTATAGCATCAGTGGTCAAGACTTCTTCAACAAATTCATTAGTTGCATCATCAAATTTCAATTTTCGGTATAGCCATAACCGAAAGGCTCTATTAATTGCAGGTTCATTACCAATAGTTAATAAAAATTGAATTAAGTCATGCGAATTTTCAACGTACTCGCTCTCAATGTATTCTTCTAATGCCCAGTCCTCTAATACATCGTGCATTGGACTTATAGTGGCAGACTTCTGATCACGGTGAATTAAATGATCCTCTTCCAATTTAGCAATGACTTCAGGATCAAACTCACTAGCTCTAATACCAAACAACATTTTTTTCGCTCGTTGTTTTGCAATATTAATAAAAGTTGTTCTTCGCTTATCTGGCATTCCTAATTTTCTATCTGCCTCTTTTGAAATCACTGTTGCCCAGACAGTATTTCTAAAATCGACTTCAGTATCACCAGATTTAAATTGTGCACCATTACCAATAGCTCTTACTGCAATCTCTATAAAGAATGGCATTTTAAGTAATTCAGTTAACGAGTCATTAGATATTAGCCCTGCTAACTCAGGAATATGCTCACTGACTTGGGCAACTTGATCCGTAGTAAGCCCTTCGATATTCACACTGTCAAACTGGATAGCACTAGGTTGAAGATAATTAAAAGTAAGTTGTTGATATGCATAATCACGGCCCGTAGCAATAATGGTCCATCCCGTTTGTTTTTTTATGTATTGAAGTAAATCAATAAATGCATCTTGATAATTTAGCTCTAAAACTTTTTCTAGAGACTCAATAACAAGTATTTTTTCTTTAAGTAACGAGAAGTACCCTTCAATCTGCCCTAACGTAGAATTCATTCCGATAGATGTAAATACCTCGTTAAGGTGATTTTTATCTAAGTCTTCAGCTCTTAAATAGAAAATAGGGACATCTTTCCCTTTCGTTGAGATAAAGTCTTTAACAACTCCAGATTTTCCAACACCTCTAGCGCCAGTAACAAAAAGAAAGTCATTTACCTCGTACATTTCAGATATTTCTGCTATCTGATCAGTCCTATCTATATGATAATCATTAATAGTGTTCGATATTCCATTAAATATATGATCACCACGTTCTTTAAGCTTTAAAAAATCATTTTCAAAATTTACTCTACTTGTTGACTCAAATAACAATTTAACTTCTCTAGGTGCATTATCTTGAGTTAGAGTCCCAGCATTCTGGTTAAATTCTTGGGCACAAGTTACTAATTTAGACAAAACAAGAGATGGTAACTCATCCGAGTAATATTCAATCAAAGAGCACAAAAGATTTGCAACTACTGAGTATTTTGCATCTAAGTCGAATGAAACTAACTGAAAAACTTTTAAGAAAAGCCATAATTCATCATCAGTAATAGCATCCCCACCATTAGCAACGGTTAATTGTGCCCTGAATATATTAAGCCTGTTAACTTTTGCCTCACTAGTGAAGCCTTTTGTTTTAGATTTTTTAATAAAGTCTGCTGAGTTTGACGAATACTTAGCCCATTCCAATATTGGTAGAGTATTATTAACTTCAAGTTTGGGCAGCGGGCCTGTTATTAATGCAATTGAATCATTTTCAACATTAAAGTCAGTGCTTTTAAAGTCTTTCCATGCACTATTAATAACTTCAGAAAACATTGAATCAACAGCCCCACTTATAGTGATTTCATGTTTAATCTGAGCAAAAAGCTGACTTTGGTTGCTTGCTTTATCAGTCGCAACTAAAACAAAGTCATCCGTATTTACGCCATCATATTTATTCTGAAACTTTAACTCTTTTGCCCTCATATCCTGTGATAGGCAAGGAACACAAGACTTTGTTAGTAATGCCAATGCAAAAGCAGCTTGAACTCTAGTTTCAAAGTTAACACCACCACCTCCAGTAGAAAATGGATTGCTCTGCTGTTTGACATCATTACTCATTTCTCATCTCCATAGAGTGCACAATGAAATACATGAGTCTTTCTTTGCACAAGTCTCACTAATTTTCAACACTTTATCGCAAAATACGGTAGGATGATATGAGCACAGTCACTTGCCCGATACAAGCAATTTAACCATAGAATGGTTAAATGTGCTTAGAATTAATTTTGTGGCTCAAATGGTCACAAGTTACAAAAATTGGCAACCCAACCTAGTAGAATTTTTAAGCTAGTTATCAGCGTGTGAAATAGCCTGAACTGTTAGTGCTAACACACTTTGGGGCAAAAATAATTTAGCCAGTTCAAGTAGATATAAACCAATATGACAGCCTGTACTCACAACAATTTAGGCCCTTAAGCTTATCTTTCTTCCCCCTTTTCCGCCATTGCCTTTATACTCATGCTCTTTTGCAAGTGAGACTCATCAGATGTCTAAGGTTTTTATTATCGGTCTGCCACGCACCGGCACCACCAGCATCAGTGTGGCGCTATTAGAAATGGGCTTGTCGGTGGCGCACACGGCCTTTACTAAAAAAGCCTTTGAACTGGCAGATGCCGTATCCGACGCGCCTTGTTTCAGTGACTACAAGCAGTTAGATCAACTCTTCCCAAACTCAAAATTTATTTACTTAAGCCGCAAGATGGAGCGATGGCTACCATCTATTTCCATGCTACTCGATAAAATGGCTCCCCATTTAGCGCCGAAAACAGGCAAATTCAGCCCTATTTTAAAGCGCAGCTTTCACCATACCTTCTCGCCAACCTTGCCGCTTAGCAGCGATGAGCTTATGGTTTGCTACCGCCGCCATGAACTGGGCGTACAAGCCTATTTTAAAGGCCGTGATGACTTGCTAACTATTGATGTCAGTGAGCCGGGAAGCTTGCTACAAATCAAGCAGTTCCTAGGAATGCCAATAGCGGGGGATGTTGATTTTCCCAAGTTAAATGCAGGACGCCAAGTGACGGCTTGGAAAGAATACAAACACCCGAATAAGATTAATTCCCATCAAGCGGGTGTTGAACATAAAAAGTATTTTGATTATGTATTAGCTGACGAACATAAATAAGTCAGCCAAGGCAAGCTGCTCAGCGCCCAACTTGCCATTGATAGAGGTTAACTTGGCTTTAGTTGTTGACCTAATTTCAACGTCATCGCAATGTTGCGACTGGTATTACTGATGTTAAGCGCACCACTAGCAAGGGCTTGGGCTAATGACATGGCCCTTGGCACAGCAGGAAAAACCGCCACTAAACCATGCTGATGCACCACGCCATAATCCTCACTGACACATCCTGCAATGCCAATCACCGGACAGCCATGTAAATTGGCAACACGAGTCACTCCCATTGGCGTTTTACCCTGAATCGTTTGACTGTCAATGCGACCTTCCCCGGTGATCACCAGATCCGCGCCTTCAACTTGCTGCGCTAGGCCAACCGTTTCCATTACAATATCGATACCAGGACGTAGCTTGGCATTAAAAAACGCCAACACACCCGCGCCCATTCCACCCGCTGCGCCCGCGCCTTTAATGTCAGCGACATCTTTGCCTAAGGCTTGCTTGATACAATCAGCATAATGCGCCAAGTTGGCATCAAGCGCGGTCACCATGGCTGCATCCGCACCTTTTTGTGGGCCAAATACAGCGCTAGCACCTAACGGCCCGCACAATGGATTATCGACATCACAAGCCACTTCAATGTCTACACTAGCTAATCGAGGATCTAATGCGCTTACATTAATCTGTTGTATTTCACCTAAGCCTTGTCCACCGCGAGCCACAGGCTCATCAGCCTCATTTAAAAAACCCATACCTAGCGCACAAAGCATGCCCATGCCGCCATCATTGGTGGCGCTGCCGCCAAGGCCGATAACAATTTTTTTCACGCCACGGTCAAGGGCGTCTAAGATCAATTCACCAGTGCCAAAGCTACACGTCTGCATCGGATTGCGCTGTTCAATCGGCACTAAGTGCAAGCCCGAAGCCGCCGCCATTTCAATCACAGCCACTTCACCGCCGCCTAATAAACCATATTGCGCGGTAACAATATTGCCTAATGGGGCGTGCACTTGGCAGCTGACGAGCTCACCTTGCGTGGCATCCACCATGGCTTGTACTGTGCCCTCACCACCATCGGCTACTGGCACTTTAATGTAACTGGCATTGGGAAACACTTGCTTGAAGCCTTGCTCAATTGCATTTGCCACCTCAAGAGCAGTCAGGCTTTCTTTAAAAGAGTCTGGGGCAATAACAATTTTCATTCTTTCTCTCCAGTCCTACGCCTTAGCTAAACGACGGGCAAACCTGCCCGTCAGCTAGGGTAAGTTAATTACAGTAAAATCAAGCTCAGGATGTAAACTAACGTCATAGCCGTAACACCTTGGATCAAGGTCGCCATGGTATGAGCCCGATAAGCCAGGGAAACACTCATTTTGCTAAATTGTGATACCACCCAGAAGAAACTATCGTTAGCATGAGATACCGTCATTGCGCCCGCACCAATAGCCATTACCGTTAACACGCGTCCCATTTCAGTGTCTAAACCCAATTCAGGCAGCAATGGTGCAACCAGTGCTGATGTTGTTACCAAAGCAACCGTTGACGAGCCTTGTGCTGATTTCAGCGCTGCCGCAACAATAAATGGCATAAAAATACCTACGCCTAAAGCCGATAACGTCGCGCCTAGATAATCACCAATCGGCGTTGCTTTAAGTACCGCACCAAACGCGCCGCCAGCACCAGTGATCAAAATAATAGGGGCGGCAGCGGTTAAACCTTGGCCAATACGTTCGCTGAATTCAGCAATTTTATTCTCACCTTTTAACAAGCCAAGAGACAAACCTAACCCCACCAATAAGGCATTAAGCGGCTGCCCTAAAAAGTTGAACAGCTCAAACAAGCTACCATCACCCATAGGAGCGGAAGGAAATTTAGCAATAGAGCCAAAACAGATTAAAATAATCGGCACAAAAATCGGTGCAAATGCCTTCATTGGTGAAGGTAGCGTGCCGTAAGCCGCTTTCATTGCAGCAAAATCTTGCTCAGTTGGCTGCGCCGAAGATCCATCCACCACATCAGGTTGCACCTTGGCAAAACGGTTTGCCCATAGCATACCTGCAATCGCCGCCGCGGCTGCCACAAACACACCGACAAAAATAACTAAACCTAAGTTTGATTCTAAGCCTAAATTACCCGCAGCCGCAATCGGACCAGGAGTTGGCGGCACAAACGTATGCGTAGCGTATAAACCTGTTGCCAATGCCACACTCATGGCAACACTCGATACCGCCATCCGCTTAGCCATCGACTCTTTTAGCGAGTTTAGAATGACAAAACCAGAATCACAGAACACAGGCACCGATACCAAGTAACCAATAATCGACATGGTTAATGTAGGGAAGCGCTTCCCTAGCACCTTGATGATCACATCGGCCATGGTAATTGCCGCACCGCTTTTCTCTAAGATAATACCAATAATGGTGCCTAACACGATCACCAGGCCGATATAACCCAGTATGCCACCAAAACCAGAGCTGATGGTTTTAGCGATATCAGCAGCGGGTAAACCATAGGCAAAAGCCGCCAAAAAGGCCGCTAAAATAAGGGTTAAAAACGGATGGAGTTTAAATTTGGCGGTTGCTAGGACGATAAATCCTATGACAGCAACCAAGATAAAGATCATGAGCATGTTTGCCTCCTGCAATGGCGTGATGGAGTCTTTGCCACTGGCATTGAGCACAGGCATAGACCAAAGTTAACACAAAAAGGCATTCCTTTTTGCACAGCAAATTATCACCAAGTCGGTCTCAAATTGCTTTAGCCAAGCGCACCAATCGAATGTTACAAAATTGCTAATTTATGTGCATTTGCACAATCGACAACAAACACAAAAACACACCACCAATACAACTGATTGTATTTAAATAAAATTATTTAATGTGGAGACATTGATCACAATTATTTATGTTTAAGATCACAAACCTGTGCCACTGTGCTGGCAAGATATAATTGCACTAAACCATCTAGGCTTTGTAGATCAAGCCCAGTAATTTGGATAATTTTATCCAATCGATAGCGCAAGGTATTACGATGAACAAATAAGCTGGTGGCGCAAGCATTTAAATCACCAAAATGAGTGAAATACGCCTTAAGGGTTTTTTCCAGCTGGCCTGATTTATCTTGCTGGCGCAACATTTGATAGGGCTTGATCAGTTCTTGACCGCGCCAATCTTCCGCTAGCGCTGAAACTAACACTGGCAGTGATAAATCGTGATATAAGTATTGCTGTTGATCGGGTTGCAGTTGCTTGCCAACCGCTAAGGTTTGTAAAGCACTTTGATAAGACAAAGGAATTCGACTAACGCCATTACTGGTATCGAAGAAGTGGCCTAAGCCGACATTAATTTGGATCGTTTGCTCTTGTTCAATGCGCTGTAGCAAAGCGCTAATACGCTGGCGCTCTAACTCAGGCTGCCATTGTTGCTCCGCTAAAAAAGCGGGTTTCAGTACCACTAGCTCAGACATAGAAAGCATTGCCACTAAGTTGTCTCGCGCGGGGTACTCCAATAACTCAATCACGCGACGAATAGTTTGGGTTGAAACTCCTTGCCCTTGGCTTGCATTCAGCTCTATCACCGCAGCGACCCGTGGCATATAAATATCGATCCCTAAACGCTGCGCCCAATCAAGGCACTGTTCATGGCTGAGTTGGCCTTTCACCCATTGCACAATAAACTCTTCTTTATGACGGCGATCCCATTGTAATTTCTCCAGCAAGGCCGCTTGCTCTACGATCATTTCGGCGGTCATCTTTACTAACTTACCGTAATTGCGAATAGCATCTGGCTCGCCAGTGATCCCAACAACCCCTATTACATCGCCCGCAAATGACAAAGTCAGATTGATTCCAGGTTTTACGCCGACCAAATTATTGGCCGTTTCTAGATCTATTTCCACAGTGCGGCCGTTAGCAATCGCCAACAAAGCCCCTTCATGTACCGTGTTAATACGTTGAGTATCACCGCTAGCAAGGATCACCCCCTTGGCGTTCATGACATTGATGTTAAAACCAATGATGTCCATGGTGCGATCGACAATTTGCTGCGCTAAGCGGGGATCAAAAATATACATAAGCGGCCTTAGAGTGTTTTGACAAATGGCGTTTATACGCGCCCTAACAAACCTGATCTAATTGTATTAGTCGCCGCCATTGCTGCGCCAATAACTGATCACTCGCACTGGCTACGTTCTCAGGCTGCAGATACCACAACAGCTCTAATAAACGATAGCCTAAGCGATACAACGCCAGCTGCGACATATGACAGCCACAGCGCGCAATGAGTACAGCAGCTTGTGCATCCGATAGCTGTAAATCTTCAGCCAGAGCCGCAATATCAATTAAACGATTACCTATACTGGCATATTCCCAATCAAGTAATGCTAACCCCTGCTCAGAAAATAAAATATTATGCCGATGTAAATCGCCATGACAAAGGGTTAACTCAGTCGACGCAAAAGCTGGTAATAATTCAAGCTTGCCCACCATCGCATGTAAGCTTGCGCTACAAATATTTCCAGGAAAAACCAACACAGATTGATAAAGCTGCTGACAACGTTTAGCTAAGTTTAATTTAGGCAGCGCAGCATAAAGCGCAGGCGGCAAGCTGATGAGATTTAATTGCGCCAAGGCATCGGCAAGATGTTGCAGATAGCCAGCGCGGTTTGCTGACAAAGCAAAGTCCTGTGGGCTAAGGTGTATTCCAGCAAAAAATGCACTGATCAACACCCCGCCGTGACTGTAAATTAACTCAGGATAAAGTCCTCGCTGCGCCAGTTGCCGCAGTAGAGCTGCTTCGTTATCATCACTTAGCCAAGGTGTAACCTGGCTTTTAGGGGGCAAGCGCAGTACCCAATCGATCCCCTCACCCGCGCAGTTAATGCCGATTAAGCGCACACTTTGATGGCTAACACCTTGCGTTAACAGCAAGGCTTGACTGAGTTGAATATCCGCTAACGGCCCACCGACTTGCGACAAGCGATGGATTTGCTTAACACAAGCAAGGGGTAAGGCGTTTAGTACAAGGCTTCCCTCACTCACAATAAATTAAGCCGTGGCCAAGCTTGCATCGCCTGACTGTAAACGATAGTGACGATACCAACGAATAAAACCAATGACCGCCATCACTTCATAACTGATAAACAACAATGCGGTTAAATACAGCTCACGATCCACATACAAATAAATGGCACACGCATTGATCACTAGCCAGTAAAGCCAGTTTTCCAGTACCTTCTTGGCAACCATATAAGTGGTTAACACACTGGCCCAAGTGGTAAACGAGTCTAAATAAGGCAATTGCGCACCAGTATTCGCCGTTAAGAAATAGCCTGAAGCGAACGTTAAAACTATCACAACGGCAAAAGCCTGCATGTGTTGCTGTAACTGCCAGCGTACAATGGGACGTCCCGACACTTGCTCGCCTCCGGCAGGGTTGCGCCACTGATACCAACCATAGATGGCCATGGCCATATAGTAGGCATTCAATAACGACTCCATTATTAAACTGACGTCCCAAAACAGCCAAGTATAAATCGCGGTGCTGACAAAAGCGGCATACCAACACCAACTACTTTCCTTGATCGCCAGTACTAAATAAGCGATCGCAAGCACCACAGCCACTATTTCAAAACCAGACATCGCCGCCCAAGCCGCTTGAATATTCTGACTAAAAGATTCCGCCACCCACCTCACTCCTGTAAATCAGTAAAGGGTTCGCGGACATCTCGGCCGAGAATTTTCGCCACAAACACCGCAAAACCATATTGTTCAAACGATTTTTTTAATTCAATTTTGACGCAATCCATCACTTCATCATAATCACCAAAAAGCTGAGTGCTGGTGGCCGTGGTGATCACATCAATATTAGAGTAAGCGTTAAAACCTGCGATCACACTTTTAATGGGCGGGATAAAATCTTGATTGAACGGGTACATGCTAATTTCGACAGTGGCTTTCATGCTAAACCTAGGAAGTGAATGAAAAGAGATATGTTAGCAGTATGAGAAATAAAGCCTAATGAAAATAACCTCAAATTCATTTTTTATTTTCGGCAAGGCACAGCAAAATCAACGTGATAATGTTCATCGTGCCTAACCCAAGAGCGGCGTTTAGAAAACTTAACATGTTGCTTAAGGTAGCCGCCGTATTGCGTTTTAAACAAACCTTTTTGCAACTCAGGGGCGAAAATAACCCGCCACAAACCAACGCCATGGGCGCGAGCTTGTTTATGTAGTGCAACAATATGAGCAGCCATCGCGGGATAATCAATACTTAAACCATCGTATTGATTGTTACTATCTAGCTCGATGTTGTAGCCAAATTTATTCCACGGATAAGTGGGTAAATGCACCGACTTACCCGTGTTATCTATCATTGGCGTCATAAAATCAACTGACAGACCATTTTGATGGGTTTTGTGGGGACGAAACTTGCCGCCAGCAGCAAGCCCCGTTTCGGCGTATTTGTACACCTTATCAGGATGACTCTTAGCCAAATCAGCGTACGCAGCAAGCAAAATATCATGCACCTTACTGTGCACATAAGTACGTCCAGCCAAGCGTGCTACGTCGCTATAAGTGACAAAGTTTTTACCACTTCTAGGCAATTCTACCGCGTTTTCTAAGCGTCCTTTGCTGGTAGTGCCATAGCAAATACTCTCGGCAATTACCGGCATACTTAAACAACATAAACTTAAAAAATTAAGCAAGCGGCCCATATTAACCCTCAGGTAAGTATAAGGTCAGCACTTGCCCTACACGAATATGGTTACCCTTTATCTGATTAACCAAACGTATATCGTCAAGCTTGACTTGATGGTTCGAAGCAATGCGCAGTAACGAATCGCCCGCTTGCACTTTATATTGCTTAATAGACACATTTGTAGCAGGTACTTTTATTTCACTGCCCGCGCGTAACCCTTTCTTTAAGCTTGGATTTAAAGCAACAAGCTCCGTTTCGGTGACATCAAACCAACGGTTAAGACGACTAAATGTCATACCTGGCTGGATCGCGACCTTAATGTAACTAGCATTGCTTTGAGTTTGGCTTACCTCTTTGCTACTAGTACGGTTTGGCGAACGTTTGATAGTCGGTTTAATTTTGCGCTTAGCTTTAGCCAGTAACGCCTTTCTCTCCAGTTCAGCACTGGCACGAGTTGCAATATTCAACTGAGCACCAGCAATAAACTGTGGCTCAAATCCTGTTGCCGCGCTGATATGCAGTCCATCAACGGCGTTCACTGGATGGGCATTGGGATGAACAATAAAGTTATGCTGGTTTGTGAGAAACTCTTCGCCCACAAAATCAGGATTACGCGTTTCAAACTCTTTTTTATTCATGCCCAAGGCACTGGCTAGAGGCGCAATTTGATAATCCTTGTCGGTGATCAGAACCGACTCTGGCGCAGGCATCTTACCTTGACGCTTTATTTGATTAGCCAGCATGGTGGCAGCGATCCAACGCGGCACATAATGACGGGTTTCTTTAGGTAAATGAGAATAAACCGTAACGTAGTTGTAACGCTTAGAATCTACATGGACAAAACGCTTACTCACGCCATATTCACCTGCGTTATATGACGCAGCAATCAGCAGCGCATCATTACCAAATGCCGCTTCACGCGCTTGAATATATTTAATGGCCGCATCGGTGGCTTTCACCACATCTTTACGTTGCTCTGGCGTGATGCCTAACTCTTTTGCCGTTGCGGGCATTAATTGCCATACCCCATGAGCGCCTTTATTAGAAAGCGCGACCGTTCTAAATGCCGACTCGATCATTGCCAAATAGCTGTATTCAATTGGCAGGCCTGCTTGACGTAAACGGTATTGTAAATAAGGAATATACCGATTACCGCGAACCAAAGATCCGGTGACAAAATTAGTTTGATAAAAATAATCGTACTCTGCTTTAACCCACTCATAAAGCTGACGAATTTCGTCATTTTCAAGATCCACTTCAAGTGCTCTTAACACATCAAGGTAATCGAGCTGCTCAGCCGTTGGGCGCTTAAAAGGTGGCTCAACGGGTGCCATTTTCAACACCACCACTTTTTTCGGAGCAGGCTCGGGAGTTGAACTACAGGCACTGATAAATAAAATAAACAAAAAAACGCTAATAAATTTCACTGACTTTCTCCCTGCGCCATCACTCTATTGCAACATTGCGTTGCTGATTCACCCACCAATACATAAACGTTATTTTTTGTGCCAATTGGCCCACGGGTTACTCGTATCACCCTCATCTTGATGTCGAGGCTTAGATACTGCTTTGCCTCTTGGTGTTGACTTACTGTTAGGTTTAAACGACTTTTGCTTTTTCAAGGCTTGCTGCGCTTCGTAATCACGCTGCGCCTTTTCCTTCATTTCGGCAATCAGTTCAACGGTTAGCTCTTGCGGTGCGCGCGGTAAAATACCATCAGCAAAACCACGCTCACGCGGCTTTAGCTCGAACTGTTGTACGCTGGGTCTTGGCATGCGCTTAAAACGGTACAAGTAAAAATTTTCTACTTTGATTCTGGCCCATTCTGTTTTCTTTAAAAACTTCAGACTGCTTTCAATACTTGGATTGAGCTTAAAGCAATCTAAACGCAGCGCCTCATAAAGGATGCTCCAGCCATAAAAGTCCACCAACTCTGCCAGCAAAATTTCATTTTTAAGGCCATGCAAAGGGTTGTTTTGTTGTTTTTCAATCATGACTGCGCCTAACTACACCGAACAATGGGAAGTATCATACCAATCCCGCGAATAAGAAAAAGAATGATACAGGAAAGTAGCATAAGCAAGAATAAATAAATCTCACAGATCCGGCGATAGCAACAATTGAAATAACATAGAGCGGTGAGATTAAATAACTCAGTAATGGAGAAAAGTAGTTCAATGTAAAACAACAGCAATAAAATAATCCGCCTGACAAAAAACACCCGCTAATATAGCGGGTGTTACATGGCAGATAACGGCACTTTCAAGTCAGTCAAATCCGTTAAAGAATTTCTGCTACCGCTTGCTTTAGCTCTTGATCCCACACGCCCACTTGTACTTGGCCAATGTGCTGTTTTTGCAGTAATAACATGGCTAAACGAGACTGACCAATACCGCCACCAATGGTTTGTGGCAGTTTCGCGTCTAACAAGTCTTTATGCCAATCAAAGGCTAGGCGATCTTGATCACCAGTAATTTCAAGTTGTTTTGCCAACGCTTCAGGGTTAACGCGGATCCCCATAGAAGAAATCTCAAACGAATCTTCTAATACTGGGTTCCATACTAAAATATCGCCATTTAAGCCTGCGTATTTTTCACAGGTTGCCGTTGACCAGTCATCATAGTCAGGGGCACGGACATCGTGAATTTCGCCGTGAGAAAGGACGCCGCCAATACCGATTAAAAATACCGCGCCATGCTCTTTTGTGATCGCGCGTTCACGCTCTTTTGAACTTAGCTCTGGATATTGTTCAACCAGCTGTTGTGCGTGCACAAAAGTAATGGTTTCAGGTAAAAATGGTTTTAGATCATAAAGTGCATCAACCTGCGCTTCCGCTGTTTTAATGGCGCTGTATAACGTTTCAACGGTTGCCTTTAAATAATCTAATGAACGCTCAGTGCTGGCACAAATGACTTTTTCCCAGTCCCATTGATCAACGTACACAGAGTGGATTGGGCTAAGCTTTTCTTCGTCAGGGCGCAACGCCTTCATATGAGTGTAAATACCTTCACCAACTTGGAAGCGGTAATCACCTAGAGTTTTACGCTTCCACTTAGCCAAAGAGTGGACAACTTCGTAATCTTGGTCTTGTTCTGGCAGTGATTTTACTTTTACTGATACCGCTTTTTCATGGCCGCTTAAGTTGTCCTGAATACCGTCACCTACTTTCGCCAAAATAGGCGCTTGCACTTCAACTAGGCCGAGTTTTTCTTCTAATTGCGCCGAAAAGATTTGCTTAACTTTGCTGATTTGGCGCTGGCTTTGAATGTATTGACTGCTCATGAAGATATTCCTTTACTTAACGTGTTTTAATTATCTGGAACGAATCTTCACTTATTCACAACCTTTATTCAATATACCTTAATAAAAATAGCTTTATGATCCAATAATCGTTATTTTTAGTTCCATAATTTGGTGATTCAATAATTTTAGGTGGTATATATGCAAGATAATTATGAGATCGATAATCTCGATAAACAGATACTTCAAGCGCTAACAGCAAACGCACGCATACCTTACGCAGAATTGGCTAAAAACTGTTCAGTAAGTGCTGGAACAATCCATGTTCGGGTGGAGAAAATGAAACAAGCGGGCATTATTGAAGGTACGCGAGTAGCGATAAATGCCAAAAAGCTGGGTTACGATGTGTGCTGTTTTATAGGCGTAAACTTGACCAGTGCTAAAGATTATCCTGACACCATTAAAAGATTAGAAGCCCTAGAAGAAGTGGTTGAAGCCTATTACACCACAGGTAACTACAGTATTTTTGTCAAAGTCATGACCCGCTCGATTGATCATTTACAAGCAACCCTGATTAATAAAATCCAAACCATCGACGCAATCCAGTCAACAGAGACCCTGATCTCGCTGCAAAACCCCATTAACCGTGATGTGTTGCCGTAACACTTAAAGGAAGCTGCCTTGATATTGTCTAGGCGTTACCGCGAGACGCTTTTTAAATTGATGCTGAAAATGACTTTGGTCGTTAAAGCCTAATGCAAAAGCAGTGTCAGCAATACTTTGCCCTTGCTTAAGTTTACGTTTCGCCATTTTAATTTTAGCATCCAACAAGAAAGCATGAGGAGATAAGCCAAATGCAGCTTTAAAGCTACGAATAAGGTGATAACGGCTGATCCCGACTTCTTGCGCTAGCTCAGTAAGGGATGGCGCATTGTCTAGCTGATCAAGAAGTCGCTCTTTAGCGCGATATAACTGAGCACTTACACGCGACTCTGCGCGCATGGTAAACAATGGCATTAAATAACCAATCAACAATGTTTCCATTCTTAAGGGAGAGCTCGATTCACCAAGGGCTGAAAACAAGCGAGCAAAATCTTGGTAAGCTTGCTTATCTCGTCGTAAACATGTTGCAAACGATTGATAGTCTGCACTCGAGGTTAACTCACTTTCTTGTTGTAACTCTGCTAGCCAAGGCGTATCCAGAAACAGCATTCGATATGACCATAAGCCTTGTTTTGGGTTACAGGCGTGGACATCGCCGGGGTTAATCAGCACCGTATCCCCGACATGAATACTGTGCTTACGCGATAAATTTTGATAATCCGCAGCGCCAACATCAATCACTCCAAATGAAAACTCATCATGACTATGGGCTTGATAACAAGCCGACGATTGATTGGCTTGGCGCATTTCAAGCATAGGCATTATGCGATTTTGGTAAAAACGCTGTTGAGCTTGTTCCATCACCGTCTCCACAATTAAATGCTCATGCTAAGGTGTAAGTTGACGACCAAATAGTTAACACACTCAATACCAATAGCGCACTCATTAACCAATTAAAATAGCGTTGACGCATAGGATCAGCAAGAAGTTTTTGTAAGCCTTGGCCAAGTAACGCCCAGCTACTAATACCCACTGAGCACATAAGTAATGAGATCACCACAAAATAACCCAACAACAGTGCTTTATCAGCTTGCCCCGAAATAAATAAAGAGACGCCAGAGATTGAGACAAGCCACGCTTTAGGATTAAGTAATTGTGCCATCGCCCCTGTCATCATCGTCGGAATTGATGCAGGCTCGTGATGAGCAGTGGTGTCAACAGGAGTGGCAACAGCAATTTGATACGCCAAATATAATAAAAATAGTCCACCAAGGTAGCCCATGCCTTCTAGTACAAAAGGCCAACTCACCAAATACACTTGTACGCCTAGTCCTACTAGCCACACAATCAAGGTATATGCCAACGTTGCACCGGTAATATGGGGCAGCGCTTGCTTAAAACCATGCTGAGCGCCAATGCTAGTAGCAATGATGTTCACAGGACCAGGGGAAATGGCGCCGACTAGGGCAAATAGACTCATCGCGACAATCGCACTTATCATTATTTATCTCCAAAAGATGTTTTCATAACAATAATGCGAAGGTCACGTTAAAGATTGTAAAAAATTGCGCTGGTTTAAGCTAAAGGCGCATCAACTGCCTTAGTCTGCCTTAGCCAAATCGTCAGTTATCACCCGCTCAAACACTATCTCACCGTATTTAAACACCACAAATGCCCCCGTGGCCATTTTGACCCAAGGTTCACCTTCGGTCAGTGGGCGAGTCGCGATCACTGTGACAATATCATTGGGTGTGGTTTCTTGCTGAAAATCTATCACCATGTCTTCATCAATTAGGCGCGCCTTACCAAACGGCGCTCGACGTGTTAGCCAGTGTAGGTTATTGCTGCAATAGGCCAAAACATATTCACCATCACTGAGCAGCATGTTAAACACGCCTTTTGCTCTTAGGGTATCGCCAGATTGCGCAAGAAATTCAAATACTGGCGTGAGATCACTTGGCTTAGTTGGAAAGTGTTGCTTGAGTTGAGCAAGGATCCAGCAAAATGCTTTTTCACTGTCCGTTTCACCTATTGGCAACAAATCACCAGTGGGCAGATCGTGATAATCACTGAGTTGACCATTATGAGCATAAGTCCAGTGGCGCCCCCACAACTCGCGAGTAAAAGGGTGGGTGTTTTCTAAACTTACACCACCACGGTTAGCTTGACGAATATGGCTGATCACCGCTTCACTCTTTATCGGATACGCTTTGACTAACTCGGCTATTTCCGATTCGCAACTGGGCCGCGGATCTTTAAAGCTGCGACAACCTTTACCTTCATAAAAAGTAATGCCCCAACCATCACGATGTGGCCCAGTTTCACCGCCGCGCTTAACTAATCCCGTAAAGCTAAAACATATGTCGGTTGGCACATTCGCGCTCATCCCTAACAACTCACACATAATGACTCATCCTTTACTGAGCAGCCGAGCTCGCCATTTCTTTTTCAATAAGTAAAATTAATATATGGATAATTTTGATGTGTATTTCTTGAATGCGATCGGCATAGCCAAAATGTGGTACGCGAATTTCAATATCGGCTAGTCCCGCCATCTTGCCACCGTCTTTACCCGTTAGGGCAATGGTTTTCATGCCTTTGCTTTTCGCCACTTCAATAGCGTTTAAAATATTGACCGAATTACCACTGGTGCTTAACCCTAACAAAACATCACCAGTACGCCCTACGCCTTGAACATAGCGCGAAAAAACATGGTCAAAACCATAATCGTTACTGACACAAGACATATGACTCGCATCAGCAATAGCGATGCCCGGTAAGGAAGGTCGGTCATCACGGAAGCGACCGGTTAACTCTTCGGCGAAGTGCATCGCGTCACAGTGCGAGCCGCCATTACCACAAGAGAGAACTTTGCCATCGGCCTTAAAACTGGCTGCGATCATCTTGGCTGCCGCTTCAATCTTACTAAGGTTTTCAGGCTGACTAATAAAGTTATCTAAAACAGTCGCCGCTTCTGTTAATTCTGCTTGGATTATTTGCTGATACATGGCCTGCGCTCAACATACTATAAAAGCGGCATTGTGCCATATCTATGACTTTATTCCTATATACCCAATCAACTTGAAGATGCATGTTTCAAGCATCTCCAGGTTGATTAGGTATATACTCAAAACACTTCATCTATACTAACAAAGAGGTGATAGATGCTAAGTTTTGCAATTGTTTTAACATCAATTTTTACCCTACTGTGCTTGATTATTGGCAAAGCATCTTTAGCCAGTGCCACCTTGATTTTGGGTTTATTCTTTCTGTTTACTCTCTATTTGCAGTGGCTCCCCATTTCCGTATTTATTATTTACTTGGTATTAGCGTTATTACTCAATCATCCCCCCCTACGACAACGTTATCTCTCTCGCCCTTTACAGGCCTTATTTGTCCGCCGTAAAAAACACTGGTTACCTCCCCAACTCCCCCATAGTGAAGGTTGGCTAGAGCGAAAAATAATAACGGGGTTAATCCAATGGCACCATTTACATGCCCAGCCGGCGCCGCGCATCAACGCACAAGAGCAAGCTTTCCTTGATGGACCAACTCATCAATTATGCCAATTGATTAACAGTGAACCGTGCCAAGGTGGCATCAATGAAGCCTGCTGGCGCTATCTTAATCAACGCGGCTTTTTTGCTTTAAGCCAACCTTACCATTTAGGGGGGCATGCTTTTTCTTGCTATGGCATCAATAAAATCATCCAAAAAGTCGCCAGCGTAAACAGTGAGATAGCTGAAACCGTTGCGCTACATAACAGCTTAGGTAGCGCGTCATTTCTGCAACATTGTGCACCGCGCGAGGCTCAAAGTATTTGGCTTCGAGCAATTTGCAAGGGCCGAAAACAAGCGCTATTTAGTGTTGAACCCGCCACAATCGTGCAACAGATGACCCCACTTCAGGGTGAATTAACCATTGATAAACACCCTATCCCTAGCCCTGTTATGCCCGATTTATTAATTTTACCTGTGCGTTTAACAGCAAAGGGAGAAGAGCATTATCTATTAATTGAAACCGAGCACTGCAAACAACTTTCTTTTACCTGTCAAAATCAGTTGGGTAGTTTTTCTATCGCCGCTTACCCTTTCGCTTTATCTGACTTGATCTGCCCTGAGACCGTAAAACCTTGGTATTGCCGAGCGCAAGCGTGGTTAAAACTCAATTTAAGCGCCTTACAAGCCGCGCAAATGAAACAAGCATTAATTAGCACTCATTCAACAACTGATGCGCCCCTTGCAACACCAGACACCACAAAGCAACCCAGATCCGATCGATTAGTTGGGCTATTGCTGCGTGTCGCCTCCTTTGATGCTTGTATCGCCATGACCTGCTCCGCCACTGACAACGGCGAAAACCCTATATTGATTGCAGACTTACTCACTAATGAAGTTGACCATACGCGATCTCGTTATGTGCTGCCATTATCAAGCCAGTACTTTGAGTACCTTTATGCCTGTCACCCCTATTTATTGGATGAATATAAAAACTGTCAGGGACCGCAACAACTTGAACGATTTGACCTGCAAGTGATTAGCCACCTCGGCTTTACCCTTAACCAATTACTGATCGTATTTACCCATAAGTTTTTTGCCCGCTATCCCTACCGAGCCTGTGACCAATTTTATTTTAAGTTAATTAAACGCTACAGCCATATTTTGGCCGTGTTGGGCGAAGATTTACTGTTTTCTAGTCCACTCCCCGTGAGTCGGGATAAGCAGCAAGGCCGGCTATTACGCCTACTTTCACTGATCTATGCCATGACCGCTTTGCTGCGCAGTCATCAACACACTACCATCAAGTATTCGGCACTGGATAAAGTCATCAATGAAATAGAAGCATTACTGCAAAATATTTCGGGAAATATGAAAGGCTCACTGATTGGTCGACTCTTTTGTTGGCTTTTTTTACCAAACAATCCTTTGTATGTACCAGAATCAGATCAAAATTATCAATTAATTAGCCAGGAAATTGCCCAGCAAAAAATCAATTTTCAGCATCTGTGCGGCGATATCAATCAGGCTCAGCCAACCTCGCCAAGCTCTGATTAGTCATTAATAGTAGCTGAAGCACTATTAATTAACCGCTATGATGACGCTCGCTGCATCGCCCGCACGCGCAGTTTCGACCAACCAATGACCAGTAACTGTCCACCAGCCATCGCCGCCAAAAACAATAATATTTCTTGTTGTCCCGTGACTAAAGCCGTTAAAGCCGGCCCTGGGCAAATGCCCGCCAGTCCCCAACCCAAACCAAATAAACTAGCGCCAATAATAAGGGGCTTGTCGATAGCCGTTGTGGTTGGCACTTTCAGTACCTCGCCACTAATGGCTGTTTGACGCGGCTTAATAAACAAATGATAACAAGGGCTAAACACCAACAACGCACCGCCCATGACAAAGGCTAAACTGGGATCCCAGTTACCGCTGATATTTAAAAAGCCCATGACTTTGGCGGGGTCAACCATTTGCGAAACCACCATGCCCATACCAAATAAAATGCCTGCCAACAAAGCGATAACACGATTCATTAAAACCACCCTAGCTGTTCACGTAATAACACCACTAAAATCGCCACGCCCATAAACACCACTGTCGCCACCACCGAGCGCACAGAAAATCGCCCCATGCCGCAAATGCCGTGACCACTGGTGCAACCATTGCCTAACTTAGTGCCGATCCCCACTAACAGCCCAGCCAGCACATACAATAAAGTGGAGCCTTGCGGCACCTTCGCAATACTAAACCCCATCGGCAATAAGATAGCCGCCCCCAACATCATGCCAACCAAAAATAACACGCGCCAACTGGTGTCTTCTTTATGAGGGGTAAAAAGGCCCGACAATATGCCACTGATACCCGCAATTCGGCCTCGAAACAATAATAAAATCACCGCCGACAGCCCTAATAAAGCACCACCTGCGAGCGCACTCCAAGGAGTAAAATTTTCCACTTTATTTTCCTATTTTATTAATGGTTGCTCTAAGCCTTCGGCTCATCACAAAATGATTCTTTAAGCACGCCTAATAGTGCTTCAATACGATGGTCAGCAAGGGAGTAAAACACCTGCTGTGACTCTTTACGTACCTTCACTATATTTTGTTTACGCAGCACACTAAGGTGCTGTGAAAACGCCGACTGACTAAGCCGAGAATGTTGCGATAACTCGCTCACATTCATTTCACCTTGGGTTAATAAACACAGCACCATTAACCGATCTGGGTGCGCCACGGTTTTTAAAAAGTCAGCAACGACAGCCGACTGCTGCTGCATTGTTTCAATATCTATCATAGCTACCTCTTTAAGCTGTTCGGGGCATTTTAAGTGAAGCATATAAGATTAGTCAAAACTATTTTAGATTAAACTTAATTAGCAAAAACTAAAATACAATTTGATTTATTAGATTATACTAATATATTATTTCCCTAACGCTTATAGGGTCACCAAGGAGCATCAAATGAAATTAGAAAATGCGGTACGCGTGTTTGCAGGGTTCATGGTTTTATTGTCTATTGCGCTCACCTATTGGGTATCTCCTCACTTTGTATGGCTCACGGCTTTTATTGGCTTTAACTTAATTCAAAGCGCATTTACTGGAATTTGCCCAGCAGCAAGTGTGCTTAAAAAATTGGGCTTTCAGCCTTAAATTATATTCAACAAACTAACTTTATTAACATTTTTGAGTGAGGTTACATGACAAAAATTTTAATTATCGGAGGCGTTGCTGGTGGCGCCTCTGCTGCTGCCAGAGCACGCCGTTTAAGTGAAGATGCAGAAATTATCATGTTCGAAAGAGGCCACTACGTTTCTTTTGCTAACTGCGGCTTGCCATACCATATTGGCGGTGACATAAAAGATAAAAGCAAGTTACTGCTACAAACGCCTGAGAGTTTTCTTGCTCGTTTTAATGTTGACGTACGCGTGATGAACGAAGTCACTCACATCAATCGTCAAGATAAAACAGTAACAGTGAAAAACTTACTTGATGGTAGCGAGTATCGAGAAGCATACGACTTTTTACTGCTTAGCCCTGGTGCGGGCCCCATTGTTCCGCCTATCCCAGGTTTAGACAATCCCCTTACTCACTCGCTGCGTAATATTCCTGATATGGAGCGCATTCTAAACACCATCGAGATGAATAAGCCTGAGCATGCAACGGTTGTTGGTGGAGGCTTTATTGGATTAGAAATGATGGAAGCATTCCATCAACTTGGCATTAAAACAACGCTGGTCGAAATGGCCGATCAGGTTATGACCCCTGTCGATCGCGAGATGGCCGGTTTTGCTCATGCCGAAATTCGTGAAAAAGGAGTCGATCTTAAACTAGGGGTTGCTTTAGAGGCAGTTGAATACTTGCCTAGTGAACATATTGCAGATGTAAACTCGGGAGAGGATGCTGCCCATCAACATATTGAAGGCGAACTAAAACTGTCTCTTAACAGCGGAGAAACACTCACTACCGATATACTGATTATGGCGATTGGCGTACGACCTGAGATTAAGTTAGCGCAACAAGCAGGCCTGCAGATCGGTGAACTAGGTGGCATTTACACCAATGAAATGATGCAAACAAGCGACCCTGCTATATATGCTGTTGGCGATGCGGTTGAGGCCAAAGATTTTGTTACGAACGCACCGAGCTTAGTGCCATTAGCAGGGCCAGCTAACCGCCAAGGTCGCATGGCGGCAGACAATATGTTTGGTCGCAATGAAGCTTACCAAGGTACGCAAGGCACCGCTATTTGTAAAATTTTTGACATTGCGGTCGCTTCTACAGGTAAAAACGAGAAACAACTTAAGCGTGATGGTATCGAGTATGAAAAAGTATATGTTCATACTGCCAGCCATGCCAGCTACTACCCCGGCGCTGAAATTGTCTCGTTTAAAATGCTGTTTGACCCCAACTCGGGCAAAATTTTAGGCGCTCAAGCTGTCGGTAAAGACGGCATCGATAAGCGCATCGACGTAATGGCGGTGGCACAACGGGCAGGAATGACCGTTGAACAGTTACAGCATCTCGAACTTACTTATGCGCCTCCGTACGGCAGCGCTAAAGACGTGATTAATCAGGCTGCATTTGTGGCGAGTAACCTAATGAAAGGGGATGCGAAAGCCATACATTACCATGAAATAAGTCACCTAACGGATGAGCAAATACTGTTAGATGTGCGTAACCCCGGAGAGCTTGAAGCGATGGGTAGCTTAGCCGACGCAATCAACATTCCCGTTGATCAGTTGCGCCAACGTATTAATGAGCTGCCAAAAGACAAAGAGATCATCATCTATTGCCAAGTAGGTTTGCGCGGTAATGTCGCCTATCGTCAACTGGTTAATAATGGATACAAAGCGCGTAACTTGCTTGGCGGTTTACGCACTTACCAGTTCGCACAAGCTTAATGGGATAATCGCTCCGTTGATTTGGCGCACCTTGATGCGCCAAATCAAAAAAAACATGAGTTTAGCTCTGTACGACTAGAATAATTAAGTAGGTAAATGAGTAAACCAACACGCGATTTTCTACTCTGCATGTGACTAGGTTTCGCCAGACCCCCATTTAATATGGAGTCATAATATGAATAATATTCAAGCTTTTATGCCACAGCAAACTCAGCAATTTATTACCGGGTTATTAACCACACTGATACTCTCGCTAATCACACTTTTTAGCCAAGTCAGCCAAGCTGACGAGTTTGAAAAAATCCGCGTTCAAGCAAGCCTTCACACAGAAACTTTAACCCTTAATGCCACCATCGAAGCCGTCAACCAAGGCACCGTATCCGCACAAACTACTGGTCGCATTACCCAACTTAATTATGACGTAAGCGATTTCGTGCCTGCAGGTAGCACACTATTAGAGATCACCGACACCAATCAAGCGGCAGATATTCTTGCAGCGCAAGCCGATGTAGCGGCCAGTGAGGCGAATAACACCGATGCAAATTTAAACTTACAACGCCTTAAAGCCCTCTATCCACAAGGGGCTATTTCCAAAGGTCAACTCGATCAAGCTAAAGCCAATGCTCAAGCCGCCCTTAGCCGCTTACAAGCTGCGAAAGCGCACTTAAGCCAAGCGCAACAAGCCCATAGCTACACTCAAGTTAATGCACCTTTTACCGGGGTAGTAACAGAACGTCATGTTGAGATTGGCGAAACCGTGATGATGGGCACGCCGTTGTACTCAGGTTTCTCTCTCGACAAATTAAGAGCACTAGCGTCAATTCCACAATCCTATTTAAGCTACATCACCCCCGATACCCAATACGATATTTTGCTTAATAACGCGCAAGTTATTTCAAGCCGCGATGCGGTGCTGTTTAGTTATGCTGACAGCGCCAGCCATGGCTTTAAATTACGCATTAACTTTAACAACCTTTTCAACAGCACCTTAGATAAACCCGCCGCCCAATTGCGCCCCGGCATGTGGGTAAAAATACGCTTTGCGATTGGTGAGACGGAGCAAATTTGGCTACCGCGCAGCGCTGTCACCAAGCATTATCAACTTAACGCCGTTTACCTCAATACAGCACAAGGTTGGCAGTTAACCCAGGTACG
Source organism: Motilimonas sp. E26 (assembly GCF_021278025.1). Taxonomy (GTDB): domain Bacteria; phylum Pseudomonadota; class Gammaproteobacteria; order Enterobacterales; family CBDFNC01; genus Motilimonas. Next base: position 152,853 of record NZ_JAIBHJ010000004.1, on the reverse strand, counting down.
CCTCGGCCAAACGCAAGGCGATCAAGTGCAAATTATCTCGGGTTTGCGCAACCAAGACGAGGTCGCCCTAAATGCACAAACGGTCATGTCGGCGCAACTAAAACAAAATTTAGCATCCAGTCAGTAATCGTCACGGCGCATTCAAATAAGGAAAAAATATGGGCATTTCAGGACGCATCGCGAGTGCATTTCAAGGATCTGCTATTACGCCACTGCTGGCCCTAGTCGGTTTGTTATTAGGTTTGTTTGCAGTGATCGTCACGCCAAAAGAGGAAGAGCCGCAAATTGATGTCACCTTCGTTGATGTGTTTATTCCATTTACCGGAGCATCGGTGCAAGAGGTCGAAAATCTACTGACCTATCCTGTTGAGCAAATTGTTTCCGAGCTACACGGCATCGATACCTTGTATTCTTTCTCCCAGCCCGGAGGCGCCATGCTAATTGTGGTATTTGATGTCGGCGTGCCACGTAATGAAGCCATTGTCGGGTTGTATAATCAGCTTTATGCCAATCTTGATAAACTGCCACAACAAGCTGGCGTCGGTCAGCCGTTAATAAAACCCAAAGCCATTGATGACGTCCCCATTGTCAGTTTAACCCTGTGGTCGGAGCAAACCAATGCCGATATGGCTCAGCTCAGTCAGGTGGCCACCAGCTTAGAAACCGAGCTTAAACGCATTCCCGGCACCCGCACCATTGAACTGCTCGGCCAGCAAGCTAATGTGCTTAGCGTGCGCTTAGACAGCCAAAAAATGAACGCCTATGGCGTGTCTTTTAATCAAATAAGCCAGTTACTATCACAAAGTAACCTTCGCAGTGGTCTTGCGCCGCTGCAACAAGATGACCAAATCATTCAAGTGCAAACAGGGCAGTTTTTCACCCGGTTAGATGAGATTGAACAGTTAATTGTCGCCATGCACCAAGGCGCGCCGGTGTATTTAAAAGACGTGGCCAGCGTCAGCTTAGGTGCTGAACTACCGACACAAAGTGTTTGGCACACCAATGAGCGCGGCACTTTTGCCGGCATTACTTTAGCCATCGCCAAACAACCGGGTAAAAATGCCGTGGCTGTCGCCGAGCAAATCACCGAGCGTATTCACCAATTAGAAAACGTACTGTTACCTAAAGATGTGCATTACAGCATCACGCGTAACTACGGCATTACCGCTGGCGACAAGTCTAATACCTTAATCGCCAAGCTGATTTTTGCTACTGCTGCGGTGATTATTTTAGTGGTGATCACCATGGGCTGGCGTGAAGCTATTGTCGTCGGTATTGCGATTACCGTTACCTTGGCCATGACCTTATTTGCCTCATGGGCGTGGGGCTTTACCCTTAACCGCGTCTCTTTATTTGCCTTGATTTTCTCCATCGGCATCTTAGTTGATGACGCTATCGTGGTGGTCGAAAATATTCATCGCCATATGGCCATGGGCAAAAAGTCCATGAGTGAACTTATCCCCGTGGCGGTAGATGAAGTGGGCGGACCGACTATTTTAGCCACCTTTACCGTGATCGCAGCTTTGCTGCCAATGGCATTTGTTTCCGGTTTAATGGGGCCTTACATGAGCCCTATTCCCATCAATGCCAGCTTAGGCATGCTCATTTCACTAATGGTCGCTTTTATTCTCTCACCTTGGCTGAGCCGCCATCTATTGCGCCGCCATAGTCATAGCACTTCACCCACAACAGCCAATAATAATGAAGAGAATCACAACGATAACAGCAAAATTCTGCGTATTTTCACCTACTTTATGACGCCCTTTTTGCGCCCTAATACCGGCAAGCGCGCACGAGCTGGCTTATGGTTAGTGGTATCCCTGCTGATCTTAGGCTCTATCGCCTTGCCAATCAGTGAGAAAGTGGTATTAAAAATGCTGCCGTTTGACAATAAATCTGAATTTCAGGTGATGATCGATTTACCCGAAGGCAGTACCTTAGAAACCAGTCAACGCTTGGGCTTTGCCCTTGCGCAATACTTAACCACAGTGCCCGAGGTTGAACATGTACAACTCTACGCTGGCACCAGTGCACCGATTAACTTCAACGGCTTAGTACGCCATTACTTTTTGCGTCAAAGCCCTGCCTTATCTGACATTCAAGTAAATTTAGTGGATAAAAAACACCGCGATCGCAGCAGTCACGACATCGCCCTATCAGTGCGCGAAGAACTGCAAAATATAGGCAAAGCCTATCAAGCTAATATTAAAGTAGTTGAAGTACCACCCGGCCCGCCCGTGTGGTCACCGATAGTGGCAGAAGTGTATGGCCCAAACCAAGTGAGCAGAGAAACCGCTGCCAATACCTTATTGGATATATTCAAACAAACGCCAGACATTGTTGACATGGACATTGACTTGCCAGCCATGCAACCGCAATGGCAAATAAACATAGACACCAATAAAGCAACGCAACTTGGCATTACCCAATCAGCTATCATCGACGCCGTTTATACGGGACTAGCTGGCAAAGACGTGGCGGTGTTTCATGATCCACAACAAAAGCGCCCGTTGCCCATTCGCCTGCAACTGCAAGAAACCGATAAGCTGGCATTACGAGAATTACTTAACCTATCTTTAACTAATCCTCAGGGACAAAAAGTGCCACTGGTGGAATTGGTTAGTATCGAAAAAGGCCATATTGAAACCGCCATCATGCATAAAAATATGCAGCCGATGATCATGGTTATCGCCGATATGGCCGGCCCATTAGACAGCCCTTTATACGGCATGTTTGAAATGGCGTTAAACATGGACGAATTAGGCCTAGATGTCACACAACACTACGTTGAACAGCCCGATGGTCTTGCAGGCATTGGCATTTTATGGGACGGCGAATGGAAAATTACCTATGAAACTTTTCGCGACATGGGCATCGCGTATGCGGTGGGTATGATTTTGATTTACTTGCTGGTAGTGGGTCAATTTAAGTCTTACTTGGTACCCCTAGTGATCATGGCGCCTATTCCGCTAACCATTATCGGCGTATTGCCTGGCCATGCGCTATTGGGCGCGCAATTTACCGCCACATCGATGATTGGCATGATCGCCCTAGCGGGGATCATCGTGCGTAACTCTATTTTGCTGGTGGACTTTATTCATCAAGAAATTGCGCAAGGCGTGCCCCTTGAGCAAGCAGTGATCCACTCCGGCGCGGTGCGGGCAAAACCGATTTTACTGACCGCGTTAGCCGCGATGATCGGCGCTCTGTTTATCTTGGACGATCCGATTTTTAATGGCTTAGCCATCAGTTTAATCTTCGGGATTTTTATCTCGACGTTACTAACGTTAGTGGTGATCCCTATTTTGTATTACAGTGTGTTTGCCAACAAAATCCCTAAGTAACCCCTGAATTCAGCTTAAGCAGGTTACATCAGCCTCAAACAAGCACGGGAGTATGATTTAACTGCGCTAACATAAATAAGTGACAGACAAACACCACAGCGGTAATTTTACCGCGCATTTGCTGATAATCAGGTGTCATTTCAGGCCAGCTAGCTAACCGCTTTTGTAAAGCTAATAACCAAACAAAGCTTAACGCTAAGCAAATCAATACCACTGACTCAGCAACAAATACACTTAATGGCAATGGCAAGGTCACCAAAACCACCAGCCAAGCTTGAGTATGAGATTGGCTAATGGTTTTAGTCTCACCCTTTACGCTGGTCTTGGTAGCGGGTTGCCATAAGCTGCCCGCAACAAAAGATAAAATGCTAATGCTGTAAATGATAAAACTTTGTAGCAGCCAATCGGCCTCGGTTAAAAAATAACCTCCGGTTAAAAGCAGGAAAGGCAGTAACCCGAGATAACCCAGTTTTACGTGATGAAATGTAGACATGACTTACCTAACCTTGACAAATTATCTGATTAAAACGTAATGACTCACTGGGACGATCACTGCTGATTGGTAAACAACACTTCTGGCGTGTCAAACAACAGTTTCGCCAACTCAGCGATAGCCTGATTACGCTGTACTAAGTCGAGCTTACTCTCGGTTAAATAAATACTGACGATAGTTGGCGTTTGCTCACCTTGCCACAGCAACGCGGTAATACCACGCGAACCATGGCCACCGGCACCAGAGCGATCTGCGATATGCCAACCTTGTGGTAATACCGAGCGGATCAGTGGCTCTGAAACAGTATTATCCATCATCCACTGTTTAAGTTGCTGGCGGGATCCTTGGTTAAGCGCAGAACTAAAAAAGATCTGGTTTAAGCTATGTACCATTGCCACTGGCGTGGTGGTATCACGCACATCACTTGGCGTTGCTTCATTTAGGTCTGGTTCAATGCGAGTCAACTGAGTGGTGGTGTCGCCGAGTAAGCGAATAAAACGCGTCACCGCTTTTGGTCCACCAATATGGGCTAACACCAAGTTGGCGGCAGTATTATCACTGGTGAGCATGGTTGCTTCACAGGCATCAAATACCGAAATACGGCGGCCAATCTTAGTTTCAGTCACCGGTGACCAAGGCACTAACATTTCCCCATTGATTAAGGTGCTGGCGTTGGGATCTAACCCCCCACCATCAATGTCGCCCAGCATTCTTGCGCAAATTAAGGTTTTAGCAGTGCTCATCATCGGAAAACGCTCATCACCACGATATTGCCATATACGTCCGGTATCGGGCTGAAAGGTAGCAATGCCAACGCGAGCCGATAGCCTCGCTTCAATGGCGGCGACAGCTTTGGTTAACTCATCGGTTGAAGATCCAGCCTGACTCAATGGGCTAAATAAGATGAATACACTCAGCAGTAATAAAAACGTACATTGCTTTTTCATTTTTGTTCTCACTTACTTGTTTTTAAGGCGTTACGACTCTTGTTCGACAATCATACCAATACCGAATATTATTGAGCCAAGTTTTTTATTTAGGCTTGCATTATGAATTCCGTGATAGATACGATCCTTTCACACCGCTCTATTCGCTCCTTTACCGAACAAGCCATCAGCAAAGAGCAATTAGACACCATCATTCGCGCTGGCCTCGCCGCATCATCTTCCAGTATGTTACAAGTCGTTTCAGTCATTCGTGTCACCGAACCATCGATGCGAGCACAATTAGCGCAATTTGCCGGGCAACAACAATATGTTGAATCGGCTGCCGAGTTCTTAGTGTTCTGCATTGATTATCAGCGTCACGCCACCATTAATCCTGACATTCAAGCAGGCTTTACTGAGTTAATTCTGATTGGCGCGGTCGATGCAGGGATCATGGCGCAAAACTGCTTGTTGGCAGCTGAATCCATGGGCTTGGGCGGCGTATATATTGGCGGGTTGAGAAATCAAGCATCCGACGTCGATAAGCTACTTCAATTACCGCCCTACACTGCAGTGTTATTTGGCATGTGCCTAGGCCACCCCAATCAACACCCAGAGTTAAAGCCACGCTTACCAGTGGATGTGGTGGTGCATGAAAATACCTACCAAGGAGTTAACCTAACCCGCATTGCGCAATATGATCAACACATGCAAGATTACTACAGCCATCGCGCGGCGAATCAAAAGCAAACCACTTGGTCGCAGCAAACGTCCTCCAAACTGGCAGGCGAATCGCGGCCTCATATTTTGCCCTATTTAAATAGTAAAGGGCTCACGACAAAATAGTATCGGTTTGATACTTTTTAAGGGTAAAGGGGCAGCAAGTGGAGAATTGGGCAGGCACTCTAATAAAATGTGATGAATAACCCCGCCCAATTATTATTGTTAGGCGCTCAGTTTCTTCTTACTGATTTGAACCACTCCCCCTTTAACACAAACTTTGGGAAGGTATAGCATTGCTCAATTAACAAGCGTGCAATAAAGTTGCCAGTACTGCTAAATGGTGCAGGTTGCTTCGCCTCTTGCTTGTGGCCTACATTTTGTAACACTAAAGAGCACATGGCTACTGCAACAGACACTAACGCACCAAACATAGCGCCACTAAACAGGTTGATAAAAAGCGCTAATAAAGCGCAAACAAAAATGGGCACAGCAATGATGTGGATCCATAAATTTGTTTTGGATTGATGGTTGATGGCATAGTCTTGCCACTGCCAAGCCAATAATGTCTTTAACTTCATCGCTGCACCTCGGCAAACGTTGACCAATCGCCAAGCTGAACGAGAACTTGATTATCCGAGCCATCGGTATCACTCTCAAACCAATTTGTCATCTTCGCCTCCTTCATTTAATTAACAACCTAAGCTTACTGAAGGCAGCTTTTCAATTAAATACATGTAGGATAGCTTGGGAGTAAAAGGCGATAGAATAAGACAAAACGTCGATATTATGGGTTGGTTTTAGCTACACGTGTTGCATATTGTTTTGGCGTGCAATCATGAAATTGCCGAAAATTTCGAATGAACACATCGACCGATTGAAAACCCACTTTGTGAGCAATTTGCGCAACGGTAAAACGTTCATTAACCAACCATTGCGCCGCAATAAAGCAGCGCCACTGACGTAAAAATAATAACGGACTAGTCCCCGTTGTGGTTTTGAATTTTTCGGCAAATACCGAGCGCGACATAGCGGCAAGGCGGGCTAGCTCATCAACGGTCCAATCACGACAAAACTGCTGCTGAATGGCCAAAATGACAGGAGCCAAACGCGTATCTTGTAATGCAGCCATCCAACTGGGGTAATGAGTAAAATGGTCCAAATTTCGCAGCATTTCAATTAGCAGTAATTGCATTAAATATTCAATGGCCAAAGATTGCCCAGCTTGTGGTTGACTGTTTTCTTGGTATAACCAAGTCAAAAGTTGTACCAAACGACTGCCGCTTGGTACGTTTAAAACAATCATTTCTGGCAAGCTACCAATCAACGCATCTTTGCCCCAATGCTGCATTGGCGCAAACGAAAAGGTGCCGTAAACCAACTCACAACTATCACCGTTGCTGGCGTTATGCCATTGTTCGCCTGCGCCCTTCTTTTCATTAAGTAATTCATTTACCTTGACGCACTTGGCATGAATATCACTTTTGATGCAGTGAGCATGACCATAAGGCAAGATTAACATTTGGCCAGCGAATAACGTCACCGACTCCCTGCCTTCTAATTCAAGGACACAAGTACCAGCAGGTAGATAGGCAACATAAGCCGAATTTAGCTGGTCGGCTTCAATTCCCCAAGGCGCTGACAAAGTAACATGGGTGAAGATCTCACTACTCGGCGAGAGGAAGTGAACAAATTGACTTAACGGATCTAATTTCTTTTGCATACATACCTACTCTATAACCAACGAGCCTCCGCTAGCCTAAGTAACCTAGCTAGATGTTGTTTATAGCTGTGTGCCACACTTTAAAAAGGCGACTTAGCATCTTTAGGTTCATGGGGCTATTAAGCTCCACTCTAGCAAAATTAACCTGCATTCACTCCCGCCAGCTTGGATAAAACCTACTAATTGGACTGTAAATCAAACAGATCCAGCTGATATGTTTGACTCGCGGTCCCTTTGCCCATGCCTACTTGCTTAGAATCAGAAAAAACAAAGTAACCCATAGCGGCTTGTGTCCCATCTTCAGACAAGCTTGCGCTTAAATAACCTAATTCAGCTCCAGAATCCCACACATTTGAATCAGCCGGTAGATCATACTGTTTAACCAATTTGGCTTTTATGGATGGCCCCTTTTCAGCGTTCTTATCGGCGTTACTTAGCTGATAAATTGAAGCCTCTACATCAATGGTATACCGTTTTTGCTTAGCCTGAATACCAGTCAGCAAAAGATCGCCTGAGTGGTTCAACATAAACCCTCGATTCAAAGCCAGCGAGCCTTTCAAATCAAAGTCTGAACCCAAAGACATATTCACATGAAAATAACTAGCATTTTCAGGAACCGATACCAACTCTTTTCCATGGGTATATTTATGCACAATAATTGATGTTGCCTCATCGTTTTCACCATTAAAGGGCTGCCAACCTTGAGGGGTTTTTCGCCATAAACTAATACTTGGATAGGCAAGCGCGACTTCAACAGGCTTACCAAACACCGCATATTTTTCACTATTTTGCTCAGCTTCAATGTATTCGCCTATGGCTAAAATGTCACCCTGTAGATTGGCCGCAATATCAAGTCCTGACATTGGATTGGCCCCCGCAAAAGTCGAAAAATCCGTCGTCACTTGGTATTGACCTTCAACTAGACTGAGTTCAACAACAAACCCTTGATAATTCAAACCATAGCGTTCGCTTTTAGCAAAAGACATGAACAAACGCTGGCCATTTTCAACAGTTAGTATGCGGGTTATTTTCCAGCCTTGCCACGCATCTGGCAGCCTTTGTTTCAACAAGGGTTGTTGCGGCTGCTCGGTGTTATAAACCACCAACTCAAAATTGCTCGCCATCACTAACTTTTCACCATTTTGCGTCAAACTAAAACGCCATGGACGATAGCTGTTCTCGGGCGCTTTTTCTTCACCATCAGGATAGATTTTCTCAGCGCTAAATAAATTAAATTCATAATTCAGCATTTCCCCTGCACTCACTTGGCTAACATGAGTACAAACACCTGGGTTGTATTTACATTGGTAAACATAAGCTTTATTGGCGTGTTTATCATATTGCCAGTCAGCCAACTGATAAACACGATCATCCCAATAATCAAGCTGGCCCATAATTTGACCTGCCATTTCAAAATTGATTTGATTTAAGCTGAGTCCAGGAGCTCCATTCGCCATCATTGCGCCATGAGGAGAGTACTTTATAAGTGGAAAGTTTTCTGCAGATTCAAATCGAGTAAGTTGGTGAAAAGGTACTTCCGCTAAAAACTTTGATTTAGATGGCAACTCTGCTAATGAACGGTATTTAACTTTGCCTGATAACGATCGAGTCGCAACAACCTTAGGAATGTAATGTTGTTGAGGTTGTGTCAACTTTTCGACTGTTTGCTCACTGCGATTATCCCTTGTGCCAGCAGATGGTGAAGAATTAGGGGCGGTGCCAGTATTGGCCGTTACTGGCGGTTGGCCTAAACGAGCTCGGTCTTCATTAATATTGTGCATAATCAGCACGATAACAATAAATGGCAAAAATACGGCGGCAAAAATCGACCAAAATTTCTTAAGTGAAATCGGCTGAGCATAATTTGACTGTTGAGGAGGCAAATTTACAGAAGGGGCAATGACCACCGAGGACATACCTTTAACCTGAGGAGCAGAAGCTCTTTCCGGTAGAGAATGCATGTTAACGATAGCTGTTTTGAAAGCATGCTCACTTGCTTGGTTCAACAAACAATGCGGACATTGACTCTGCCAGAACATATGGTTTGAATTGTTGTGACATGTTTTTAACTTATGTTTTTGTTCTTTAAGCAATTGCTGCCACAGTGCCGCATTAGTTCTGGTAACACTGGTTAGGCTTTGCGTAAAAGCTTGCTGCAAAACATCTGGGAAGTCACTGTGGATAGACCAAGGTGAAGGCTGAATTTCGAAATGCGGATTCTCATCATAAGCGTAAAGGCCTGCGGCTATTCTACCTTGATTATCCGAGGGCAATTGCTTGCCTTTGACGGGCACGCCTTGAAATGGATGCAACCCATTGTTTAACAATTGAAATATTATTGTGGCTAGGGCGAACAAGTCTTGCTCAAGGCCTAACTTTTCAGGCGGTTGTTTAGCGCGAAACGCTTCCGGCGCAATATAACCTGCCGTGTATTGATGCCCTGTATATTGCTTAGTATTACCTTTAATTGAAAAGCCATCACAATCGAGGATCACCACATCCCCAGTATGCTTATCAAATGATAAATTGACGGGTTTTAAGTCAATCACATGATGCCCAAGCCTATGTAACTCAGCTATTTTTTTAGCCAGATTAGTCGCAACCGTTAACCTAAATGGATAACTTTCAGTGATTCCTAAAGATTGGCGAGAGCGCTTGGTTAGTAACATTTCAAGGGGGTGATGGCTGGTTAAGTCCAACAATGGCATGGCATAGCCAATAAAAGTGCCATGGTGATCGCCGAGTACGGCAATCGGCCAGCAAAACCCTTTTGCTTTGGGGGCATGAGACAGCATTTGCCACAACTTTTCTTGCCGCTGGCTGTCTTTACTAGGGTCATGGTAAATTTTAAATGCTAACTTGTTATCGGTGCTGGCATATATAGCCCCATCCGCACCACTGCTAAACGGCTTGTTTTGACATCTTATTTTTTCAACTCGACCATCAAGATAAGTCAGGGTGACACTTTTATTCATGGAGCAACCACACTAACGACTTATCATCACTGGTGATCGCATCTGTACGCGCATCATTTAAGGTATTATCCAAGGCTTGCTGTCCACTTGCTGCATCAACGCGACTTAGGTAATTGTGCACAGGCAACAAGAAGTTTTCTGTCGGACGATAGGGATTAGTTAATGCTGAAAAGCTTGCTGCACCGTCTGACATTAAAAACCATAGTTTGTATCGTGGTGGCGCGCACATCATACGTAAATGAGACGACCAATCTGGTAAGGTAAAAAAATAGGTGGTTTCGGCAAATTCACCATTTTCTGGCTCGCTCACGATAAAATCAGACCAATCATCAGGATCCACTCCTATGATCAAACCATCACCAATGTGAAAAACCAAATGGCCTTCCTTGTCCGTTAGCACACCGCATAGGGTGGCGTGATAATCAGACAAATCGCCCATTTGGCTAACTTTTTCTCGCACTTGTACAATGGCTTCTTTTACTCGCTGCACCGCTGCTTCATCGAGCGATGGTTGTTGGCACAACACTTCACAAACTGTGTCCACCAACATCCGAGAACCAACATCTGAAAAACGAGCAGAGCCAGCGCCATCAGATAAACAGGCCACCATGCCTGTGGGGGTCGCTCTAACTTGCCAAGCATCTTGGCAAGGGATCTGATTACTACGATGGGAAGTTCCGGTAACAGAGCTGCCTAAAAAACGCGATGTCATTAAATATCGACCTCTGCCCATTCATCTGCTGAAGGAAGTTTTACCTTTTGACCAGGCACACTGGCCGATACTGTCGCCATCGAGCGGCTTAACCATACGAAAAGCTCTGTAAAATTTAAGCCTTTTAGTTTTTTAGCCGACTTGTTAGAAAATTGACCAAGTGCCTCAAAATCAGCACCTTCTGTGCCGATTGGAAATATCACGACTTTTTTATCGGCTTCGGCTTCACGACAGCGACTTGCAGATTGATCCCAATCCAAATCGGTCGGACAACCATCAGACAGCAGAATAACCCAAGGACGAGTGCTTGATATACCATTGGCATCATAAACTGACTTTTGCTGCTGCACCTCGGTAAGCGCCCTTTCCATACCCGCACCTAAAGGTGTTAAACCGCCGGGCTCTATTGTGGGGGCGTTGAAGTCAGCGGCATCTACCCAAGGTTGCAACACCTCAACATCATCAAGACCGCCCACAGCGATGACAAGAACTTGCACTCTCATGGCCGCCACCAAATCATTTTTTAATTGCTCTTCAAAAACCTTTAGGCCAAGATTCAGTTGCCTGAGCGGCTCCCCAGTCATGGAGCCTGAGGCATCTAATACTAAAACACAGGGGGTTCTTTGATTGGCGTTATCGATAAATTCAACGCCAGGGATAATTGCAGTAGACATATAAAACTCAGACCGTTAAAAAAATACATTTAAGCAGAAAACATCAATTTTTTATATTTAAATATGTATTGAAAGATGTATTTGTGATGCTAGATCAATAACTAACCTACTTTTAGGAATGGCTACCAAGCACCGCTATGATTCAAAGCAGGCCAAAGGCATTGTTTGGTTCTATCTCCAATGGAGCAAATACCACGCCTTTAAGCTAGCGCCAGAACATAGCGCTGCACCATGTCCCAAGCGGCAACGGCCTCATGCATAGAAGCGCCCGCCATAAACACATCAATATCATGAGTTCGACGCCCCAGTTTATCAGGGTATTTGTAACGCAGGGATAAACGAAATTCATGGGTGCCGTTTTGCTGGATGGCGGCATTAATCACCGCATCAAAGTCGGTGAAAGGGAAAGTGCCAAAATGCGTGGTCATGTTACCCGTACAACGGTGTAAACCGATTTTGGACCAGATGTAAGCTTGTTCAGTAAATCGATTAGTCTTTAATAAAACTCGCATCATGGTACATGCGATGAAAATTGGAATTGGGTACAAAAAAAAGAATAAGCGCATTAGCAAAATGGCCATACATCATACCCACAATAGAAACGAAAGCTAGAATAAACAGGTAACCCCAAGCTAATGGAAAGCTTCCAATTAGGAAAATAGACCGTATAAACCCCATCAAAACTGAACCAGAGCAATCAGGGCCCCTCTCTATACGATAGATGGAAGTATCGTGACTTAACTTACCTGGCTCAGCCACCTTCTTAAATTGATATTTTGTTGGATTAAGCCAAGTGATATCTCCCCATGGCAGCTTCGCCTTGGTGATGACGGATTTAAAAAAGCTATCATTGGCCGCCGGCGCAGGATTTGGCCCTTGGCCATGATAGGCCGTGTTTGCGTATTCGCGATGTGGTGAGTGGTACAAGGACATTCGATTTAGCAATTAAGTCACAAAAAAATGAAGCATTCTACCCCAGTGTTATTGATAATAAAATCTATATAAACCTATTATTGCGAGCTAACACATTGAGTTAGTGGGTAACTCACCCTTTTCCGACTAAGTCGAGCTAGTTGCAATTATCCACCAGCCAGACTCCGCCAACCAGACGAGACGCAATTGATGCGCACCACCTTGCAACAACTAAAATTAACCTTACTACCGATCTCGCTGTTTGCCGCCAATGCCGTGCCAGAGCAAATTACCCTAGCACTGGATAACCAGCTCTTTCAGGCCAGTTCCGCTATCTCACCCAATCGATTATTGACGCCAACGATACCCCCAATGCTTACACACCGAGCATGTTGCTAATTTGGGCTACAAAATGTTTCTTCCCGCGTTAACGCATAAAGTCACTAAGGTGAGTTTCATTTTTAACTCTGCGATAACAGGCAGTCGCTACACCGACATGGCAGTGAGTGAAATTCGCTTTATCGGCGAAAGTTTTAACCCAGCACCTGAAATTGACAGCCTAGTAAAGGCGTTTCGCCAGTTACAACACGCGCCTTTCATGCAGGGTAAAGTCCCAAGTTATCAATTTGAATACAATCAGAACAGCGGTTGGCAGCTAGCCCCATCGAGCGCAGAAACTCGGGCCCAGCGCATATGATTGAAGATTATCAAACCAATCAAGAATTAATTAACACCCATTTTTTAAATACTTGGCTCGATCTTGACGCACAAAATGGCGCCAAGACGTTAATTGGCTCCATGGTCGCAAGTATGGGGGATGGCGAATGGATTGAGGCCTCGCCCGCACTTCAATTTACTCAAGCTAACACAAGATTTGCATGGCGTTATCACCGAGACAGTGCCCCCGGTTGCCACTATGTGTACCCGTGCAGCTTAAACCGATAACGGGGATCATGCCATTCCCTGAGCAAGCTCAGGTCCCACTGTTACCCGCAAATTAACAACCACACCCAGCCCCTGTGGGAGGCGAGCTTGCTCGGCGAACATCACAAAATCACACTTAAATTTGCTATTCCCTGAGCGTCATCACCAAATGCCAGTACATGATTGCCTTGTGATGATGAGGAGCCTGTCATGATTGCATCATCTCAGCTTGCTTAGTTTCTATCTCGACTGCATCCTGCGCTGCCTTTAGGCGCTGCTGATAAACCTCTTCTGGAATATACGGCGGTGTGTACGGCGCAAAGCCATTCATCATTACTCGATATTCCTCTTCCATCACCTTGATGGGGTTATCACTGCGAATACCGTCATATTGGGTAAAGTAATCTTGCCACGCTGGTTTGCTGTGCTTGACATAAAAGTCTACCCAAAAGTTATCAGGTCGCCCCCGCTTACCCGCTTTATCAAACGCCGCGGTGGTCGGGTCTAAATGGCGAAATGGCTCAAGGCTTGGGATATCTGGTAGGGGCTGCTCCACATCCATGTATCTCAGTAGCGTATCCCATGCGGCCTCAATTTGTGAATAATCGGTACCGCCGCTGAATATGTGCACCTCAAATGATTGGTACGGATTTTCGGGGTGCCGGTATTTCAACACTAAACTTAAATGGGTAGTGCCATTTGTCATCACATTATGCTCTACCGCGGGCACACAATCGGTAAAGTTAGCCTCCCCGATATATGCGTGTTTCACTTTACCGGTTCGGCGATAACACCCCTCTCCGCTCCAGCGATAACGCTCAAAACACCTTAATTCCTTATCTGTTACCCAATAGTTTAGATATGTCCCAAAACAAGCGACAATAGGAGGGAAAATCAAAAATGATACTAATACATCCCAATGCACTTCCATGACGGCAATCATTGTCAGTATGCTTCCTAGCCAACAAGCAATGATCCATATCCATGCTAATGGAAAAGATAAAAAGCTGCCCATAATAGTGAATAACAGACTAGATGTTGGCTTTGTTTTGTCTTCATCAAAGGCTGCTTTAAATGCCTCATCAGTCCAGCGCCAAAAGGTTGGAAAGTCATTATTTTTAACTTGATAGGTATATTGCTTGTACCAGTGGCTAGGGTCTGTTGATCTTTGCTGGTTAATTTTTGTTCGAGATAAAAGCGTTTTGAGCAAGGCGAGCAGTGTATAGCTTAGCATTCTAAGTAAATACTGCTCAACGATGGGCAAAACGCTTTTAGCCGAATCCGTAGGACAGCGTTTGTTGGGTATTTCTACTGCGTTATCGCCTTTTCGTGTAGCTAGCTACACCACAAAAGCGCTGCCTTGTATAAATACCCAACAATTCGCTGCAAAAATAATCACGAAAGATCAACAGACCCTAGGAAACTGCCAATTAATCGGGCTCTTGTAGGTATATTGATTATGCCAAGTAAGCTGGCTGTCTATCAGTAAATGTTCAAGCAGATTGGCTTGGTATATTTCATTGACACTAGGACATTGACTGCCGCGATAGGCGGTGTCGGCGTACACATTATTTTCAACTGACATGGGAGGCCTTAAGCTGCTTATTTACGTTAATTAGACAAAGACGGAAAACCAACGACATCAGCAATAGATCCGGTTAATTTTTTCAGCCATGGCCTGCTCTGCCCATTGGTACTCTTGCTCGCTCATATCGCGCCAATAACGGGGGTCGCGTCCAATAGCTAAGTCATACTTGGCTGATGTTGGGTCTAAATGGCGGCATACTTCTAACGTGGGCGAATTGGGCAGCGGCTGGGCGACATCCATGTAACACTGAATAAAGTCCCACCACGCTAGCCCATCGGCAATGCTGGAAAAGTTAGCCAAGCCAACGCTGCTAAATTGAAGGGACATGTCATCCTTATGCACAAAAATGATATTGCAGCCAGCCGAGGTCGGGGTTGGGCTGACAAGAGGCTGTAAGTAAGGGATAAATTCCATGAAGTTATAGCTTTGTTTGGATTTTAATCGGCCTGTTAACCAACCATAGAGCCAAAAGGTGATCATCCCTGTTTGACGATTAAGCTCTAATGATGGGCCAGCTTTACCAAAAATATAGTCCGAATACGGGGGGGGGAGGCGAACTAGTAATAATAAGAGCACGCCACCGAACAATAAACTAAGAGACAAAGGCATCAGGACAAATATACTATCAATAGCTTTACTTACACTATGAAAGGCTAAAAACATTGATATAAGAAGATTTCCAATAATAAAAACAATGCCACCTATCGCCATTAGCATTCCGCCAAATTGACACAAGATCCCCAACCAAGCCCTGCCCCCCGTCACGGTTCGAATACACTGATGATTAAATTGAAATAAGCCATCATCTTCAACTATAGCCTCATCTTTCAAAGAAGCATGCAGTCCTTTAAGGTAGGAGGATGGCAAGACTTGCTCATACTCCCCAAATACCAATACAAAGCTGCCTTTTAAATAATGAGGCTCAGGCATTGGCGTGGTTTTCCAGTACTGGTATTCATACGCCGATAACGCGTAATAGTCTTGTTGCATGTCTGGGCTCCAGAAGCTAAATACAGTAAGTCGTGGGAACGTTAAGTTGAAACAAATATGACCGATGCAAATTCAATCGCGGCTATGGATAACGCTTATTTTGTTCAACAAAAGAAATAGACTTAAGTGCAAACCGCAAAAGTCACAAAAAGATGAAGCATTCTAACCCAACATTATTGACAATAAAATCCATAAATACCTATTATCGCGAGCTAACACATTGAATTAGCAGCTTACCTACTTGTTGTGTTGGCTAATGTCTTAGCGGCACACTATCGAGCCACAAGTCTGGCCCTAACTAACCTGAGATCGGTTTAAGCCATTGCCATCAACCCAGACTTTTCAGTATTTGTGATGTTGAGTGATGGCTTTTCTGGTTTTAAACAGTAAGCGATTAAGCCTCCTAGCAAGTTCAGCATGAACCCGTGTAAGCTACGATGACGAGAATGTTCAATCTGAGATATGTTCTTCAGTTGGTCGTTTATCGTCTCGATAATGAACCGCTTTGACAACATTGCTCGATCCCAAGCAGCTATGACTTTTGGCTTCATATTTTTTCGATGCGTTGTTATCAGCGTAATCCCATCTTCTTTTAAATCTTCAGTGGGCGCTTTACTGATATAGCCTTTATCAGCATAAAGCTTGTCGAATAGCCCCTTTGATAATTCTCGAACAGGCTTCATATCATCAGTATTTGCTGGCGTCAGTTTGGCTGCAACAATGTCACCAAGGTGATTCGTGATGATGTGAAGTTTAAAGCCGTAAAACCAACCCATCGTACCTTTACCTCTTGCAGCCGTCCCTTTGAATACTTTGTGTCTTGGGATACGTAAGTTATGGCAGACTTTAATACTGGTAGAGTCAACAAACTCAATACCTGTAGGCGTTCCTTTCACATGAGTGAAAAAGGAGCTTAAAGGAACGAGCACTGACGGCATAACTTCAAGAAAACGTGTGTAGCTCAGTAAAGTAGGAAATTCATTTTTGTGATACCGGTGGATTATACCGAGATAGAAGTTCTTAAAATCACGTTGATGTGACATATGAAAAGCAATAATAATGGTCATTATTTCACTTTCAGACATGCGTCCTTTACGGTTCCGCTTACGATCACCGTTTTCAAGTTGAAGTTTTTGCCATTGAGGTAAAAAAGCCTGACAAAAGTCATCGACATGACAGAATAAGTCTACTAGTTTATGCATAGCTGGTTCCCTTGCGATTGTTCTCTCTTGGTCGAAAGATCTGATCGCAGAACCAGCTTTTAGTTCATTTCTATTTTTATCCCGAGTTCAGGTTAACTAATCTAAAAGGATCGCAAGTGATTCAACGCCAGTTATTCTGCCTATTTGTCACCATATTAAGCTTGCCTGTACTGGCGTAATCCGCCCCTAATGCGAGCTATCAAGCAAGCCTTAATCATGGGCTGATCATTACCACGGCAAAATGGATGAGCTCTATTTCACCTTCAGCCAAAGAAACGCTGAGCTGGTCGACTGCGTTTACGTCAGTTTACGCACCCAATTTAACGTGCTAGTCAGAAAGTTTCGTTGTGGCTTAAACGAAAAAATATCGGTAAGTCTGTTTGAGCAACATCGTGATGACTTTGCCCTCACACTGCCAACACAAGCCAGCGATCCGGACATCACCGCCCAAGTTAACAGCAAGGGCAAGGTGATCATTCCCGTTTCTCAAGCCGATGATTTTGAGGTTCAAGCTGTCTATACCCAACAAAACCTCGCAAACGGTGAGCCAGACATGTTTATTAACTGACAAGGCGCGCAGACCAAAGTCAAAGACAGCGAATACTTCGTTGAATATGTGCCCATTAAAGACAATTTTACAGCCAAAAAACTATTTAGAGTTATCAGCTAAGGGAGTCAGCGACTTCAAGCATTCTAGAACAACAGTCACTCATCTATTTGATAGAATTTCTAGGCGTTATGTTATTGCGATGGGAGTTGCCGACTCTTCGCCGTAACATGTCTTTTTCAGGGGATACAAAGGCTAAGCCTACAGGGGCATACTTAAAGCGGTTATACCAAAAGTGCTTGGATGGTAATAAAAATCCCACTTATCTCGTAACATTTTTATTAAGTTTGTCGCGTCATCAACACCGGTTATCGGTTAGTTTGATTTCAAACCCAACTTCACTCCCTCGCGCGAACCACTGCTGGCAAATAAATAAATCGCCCACGGCAACCACTTCCTTACCAGCAAAGATTATCGGAATACTATCGCGTAGCCATGGTGGCACTTGATACTCTTGCAGGAGCTTTTTATAACTGCGCGAGCCGTGGCGACCTGCGGGGGTAAGCTTAGTGCTACCCGCGAGTTGATAACCAACGGTAAGCTCAGTGTTCGGCATTGTTATCCGCGCGCCTTGGTTGGTTGAGCTTAGGGTTAAGGTTTTACCACAAGGCAAGGTGTTCACCTGATCTAACAACAGCGGCGCGGTGCTAGTTTGGTCAAACTCCGCGCCCTGCCCTGGCGTGAGGTAGAGATGGCCTAAGAAGCGGCGGATTTGGTAGTGTTTAAAACAGAGCATCGGCTGCGCATCGGCGCGTGCCAATGCGACGTTGTGCCATATTTCTTTTAGCCGCACTTCTGAGGGTGCGTATTGATGTTGCTTGGCAATCCATAACCGCAGCAGGGCTAACTGGCGCTGCTCACTATAAGTGGTCACGCCAGCAATGTTAAAGGCCAAGTCCGCCCTAAGACATTGATTCAAGTCATCCGTCAACAGTTCATCGAGTAAGGCTTGCTGCTCTCCGCACAAACGCGCGCTACGGCTAATGGCGCTCACAGCGCTCGGCCAACGTTCAACTAATGCAGGTATCACATTTAGCCGTAAAAAGTTACGATCAAATTGGCTATTGCTATTGCTGTCGTCTTCAATCCAAGTCCAATTCATTTGCTCAGCAAGCGCTGCTAGTGCATCACGAGGCACATTAAGCAAAGGGCGCAAATGGGTGCCGTGTTGAAACGCTTTTATCATCGGCATGCCACTTAAGCCCTTTACGCCGCTGCCACGTTTGGCAGCCAGTAAAAAGCTTTCGACTTGGTCATTTTGATGCTGCGCGGTGAGTAATTGACCACCAATGGGCAAATGCTTTGCAAAGGCTTGATAGCGCGCTTTACGCGCCAGTGCTTCAATGCTTTCGCCTTTCACATCACCAAGGTCGACGCGCTCTGAGACAAAGTCAATATGTAGATGTTGGCAAAGCTGCTGGCAAAAAGTAAGCCAATCGTCGGCGTATTGACTCAAGCCATGATGAACATAAATCGCCTTAAGCTCAAAATGCTCAACCTCACGCAACTGATGTAATAAATGCAATAAAGCAACCGAGTCTAAGCCACCACTTAAGCCCAATACTCGCTGGTTATTTGGGAAAGCAGCGCATTGCTGCGCCACTTGCCGATACACCGAATGGCTTAATAGTGATAAACCTTGAGTCATTAGTGAAACACCAACTTGGTATTTTTTGGCCCCAATAATAAGTCCAGCTGATCCATCAACTCATCCGCTGGTGTTACCCGCCACTGGGTGCCTAAGGTCAAATCAGCAGTGGCCGACTCACTTTCATAGCTGATAGTCACTGGGCAAATACCGCCGCTGAAGGGCGCAAGGGTATCGGTAAATCTCGGGAAAAAGTCTTTATTGATTTGTGACTGCTTAAGCTGCAAGTGTAAGCCTTTGGCATGCTTTTCTCGCGCTTCTGATAAGTCCAATACCTCGCGCGCGGTAAGCTTTAAACCACCAGAGAAATCATCATGACTGACTTGACCGCTCACTACCAAAATTTTGTCTTTGGCGATCAGCGACTCATATTGGTCAAAGGCGTCCGAAAACAACATCACTTCCAGTCGCGCACTTTTATCATCAAGGGTTAGCAAACCCATTTTCTTGCCTTTTTTGGTCATCATCACTCTCGTCGCGATCACTAGACCTGCGGCAGTGGTATTTTTATGGCGATCGGTCGGTACCATATCTTTTAGTCGACCAGAGGTATAATGACGCAGTTCACCTAAGTATTGATTAATCGGGTGCCCTGTTAAATAAAGGCCAAGCGTATCTTTTTCACCTTCTAACCACACCTTATCTGGCCACAAAGGCACACTCGCAAAGGCATGCTCAATTTCGTCTTGCTCGGTGGTCAGTACACCAAACAAGTCCGTTTGACCATGGGCTTCAGCTGCTGCGTGTTGTGCTGCCGCTTGCATCGCATCAGGCAAGGTTGCCATCAGCGCCGCGCGGTGTGGGCCAAGTTGATCCATCGCCCCTGATAAAATCAGTTTTTCTAACACACGGCGGTTAACTTTTTTAAGGTCAACACGGGCACAAAAATCAAATAAATCACGAAATGGACCGCCGCTATCACGCGCAGCAATAATGGCTTCAATCGGGCCTTCACCTACCCCTTTAACCGCACCAATGCCGTAGATGATAGTGGTGCCCGTTTCATCAACGTTAAACTTGTATAAGCCTTTATTCACATCCGGTGGCGCAAGGGGCATGCCCATGCGCTCACATTCATCCACTAAGGTGACTATCTTGTCGGTGTTATCCATATCGGCCGACATTACCGCCGCCATAAAATAGGCCGGATAATGGGTTTTCATCCACAGGGTTTGATAAGAAACCAGTGCATAAGCCGCCGAGTGCGACTTGTTAAAACCGTAGCCAGCGAACTTCTCTACCAAATCGAATATCTTCATGGCGAGTTCGCCATCGATACCATTTTTGACCGCGCCCGCTTCAAAGCCAGCGCGTTGTTTGGCCATTTCTTCGGGTTTCTTTTTACCCATAGCGCGACGTAACATATCAGCACCACCGAGGGTATAACCCGCTAACACCTGAGCAATTTGCATCACTTGCTCTTGGTATAAGATGATGCCGTAGGTTGGCTCTAGAATAGGTTTGAGTGATTCATGTTGCCAAGTAGAATCAGGGTAAGAAACCTCTTCACGGCCGTGTTTACGTTCGATAAAGTTATCAACCATGCCTGATTGCAAAGGACCGGGACGAAACAGTGCCACTAGCGCGATCATGTCTTCAAAACAGTCCGGCTGCAGGCGCTTAATTAGGTCTTTCATGCCGCGCGATTCCAGCTGGAACACCGCGGTGGTTTCAGAGTTTTGCAACAACCTAAAACACGCCGGGCAATCCACCGGAATACGGGCGATATCAATCGGGTCCTCACCGCGCTGCGCTTTATGGGCATTGGCCATATCGAGCGCCCATTGCACGATGGTTAAGGTGCGTAGACCCAAAAAGTCGAATTTTACTAGGCCTGCGTATTCCACATCGTTTTTATCAAACTGAGTAACGGGGAATTTACCTTCTGCATCACAATACAACGGCGCAAAATCGGTAATGGTGGTCGGTGAAATCACCACGCCACCCGCGTGCTTACCCGCATTACGAGTACAACCTTCAAGGATCCGACACATGTCAATCAAGTCACGCACTTCTTCATCGGCGTCATAGGTTTCTTGTAGCTTAGGCTCAACATCAAACGCCTTGGCCAAAGTCATACCGGGATCAGGTGGAATTAATTTTGAAATCCGGTCAACAAAACCATAAGGATGACCGAGCACTCGCCCTACATCGCGAATTACGGCCTTGGCCGCCATGGTACCAAAGGTGATAATTTGCGATACCGCATCACGGCCATACAACTCAGCTACGTGATCGATTACTTCATCACGTCGGTCCATACAAAAGTCGATATCGAAATCCGGCATCGAAACACGCTCAGGGTTGAGAAAGCGTTCGAACAGCAAGTCAAATTCAAGTGGGTCAAGATCGGTGATCTTTTGTGCGTAGGCCACCAACGATCCTGCACCTGAACCCCGACCCGGCCCTACTGGAATATTGTTATCCTTACTCCACTGGATAAACTCCATGACGATCAAGAAATAACCGGGGAACCCCATTTGGTTAATCACGTCGAGCTCTATTTGCAAACGCTCGTCATAAGGTTTGCGCTTTTCGGCAAAATCGGGACTGTTTTTATCAAACAGGAAATCCAGCCGCTCTTCTAAGCCCTCCCACGAAACCTTACAAAAGTATTCTTCAATCGGCAGACCGCCGGTGGGGAAATCAGGTAGAAAGTACTCGCCTAGTCGCACAGTCACATTACAGCGTTTAGCGATTTCTACCGAATTTTGCAGCGCTTCAGGAATATCGGAAAACAGCTCACACATTTCGTCTTCGGTTTTCAGATATTGCTCAGGGCTGTAAAGCTTCGGGCGGTTTTTATCCATCAGGGTATAACCATCATGGATTGCCACACGAATTTCATGGGCGTCAAATTTGTCTTTATCTAAAATGACAACTTCATTGGTGGCCACGACGGGTAAATCGACTTGCTGCGCCAACTCCACCGCCATGTGCAGGTATGCTTCTTCATCGGGGCGTTCGGTGCGCAATAATTCAAGAAAATAGCGATCAGGGAAATGAGTTTTATAAAAATCAACACAACGCTGGGTCAAGCTTTTATTACCTTTAAGTAACACTTTGCCAACGTCACCCATGCGGCCGCCAGATAAAATAATCACGCCTTCGTTATGCTCAACCAGCCATTGCTTGTCGATGATCGGCCGACCTTGCACATGGCCACGCAAATAAGCTTTTGAAATAAGCAGAGTGACATTTTTATAACCGGCGTTGTTCATTGCCAACGCTGTCATGCGAAACTGCTCATCGCCTAGCTCATCACTTTGCACCCAAAACTCGGCACCAATAATCGGCTTGATCCCTGCATCATGGGCGGCGCCGTAGAATTTTACCAAACCACACATGTTAGTTTGATCGGTAATGGCTATGGCCGGCATTTGGTATTCTTGTGCGCGACTGACAATGGGCTTAACTTTGGCTAAGCCATCAACCATCGAGTAATCACTGTGCACCCTGAGGTGGACAAACTTGGGATCGGCCATGGTTTAATCCTGCTGGTTAATAATGTTCTGGACTGGCTTAAATGATTTTCGATGAAACGGTGTAATGCCATGCTCCGCTAAAGCGGCAAAATGCGCTTTAGTAGGATAACCTTTGTGATTAACAAAGCCAAACTGAGGATATTGCAAATCCAGCTCAGCCATTTCCGCATCGCGAGTCACCTTGGCAATAATGGATGCGGCACTGATTTCTGCCACTCGCGCGTCGCCTTTAACAACGGCTTCGGCGGGCATATCGAGCTGAGGACAACGGTTACCGTCAATAAACACATATTCAGGTGTAATACTTAACCCCGCCACCGCACGTTGCATTGCTAACATAGTGGCGTGAAGAATGTTGATGTCGTCGATTTCAGCGGGTGTCGCACGACCAATAGAAACCGCAAGCGCTTTTTGTTTGATTTCATCAAATAGCGCCAAACGTTTTTTTTCCGTGAGCTTTTTTGAGTCGGCTAATCCAACAATGGGATGGTTGGGATCTAAAATAACTGCGGCCGTAACAACATCGCCCACTAATGGACCACGTCCTACTTCGTCAACGCCCGCAATAATTTTATTTTCTGGATAGACTACTGGATCCATGATACTTCCCCTGCCAATTGATGAGCCGGAGATTATACGCTAGTTAGACTTGCTCGCTAAGACCTCAATCACAGCATCTGCCGCTTTTTCATCGGCATTGCAGCGGATTTGCTGGTGCAACTCGGTGAAGCGTTCAATTAGTGCGCTGTTATCTTTACCAATCAACTTATCTAATTCGCTGACAATATTTTCAACGGTGCAATCGTATTGCAATAGCTCAGCCACTAATGGCCCGTCATGTAATAAATTTGGCAAAGATGCGTATTTACTTTTTACCAGTGCTTTGGCAATACGATAAGTGATCCAATTAACGCGATACGCCACCACCATAGGACACTTAGCCAGCATGGCTTCAAGGGACGCGGTACCTGATGCCAACAGCACGTAGTCTGCCGCTTGTAATACGCTGCTCGCCTTACCATCGACAATGGTAATCGGTAAGTCCGGCGCCAGTTGTTGATGAAATTGCTCAAACTGGGCACGGCGTTTGGCATTGACCATAGGGACAACAAATTGCAATGCAGGATGCCGCTGTTTTAACGCAACGGCCGCTTGCAGAAAAAATGGACTGAGCAATTCAATTTCAGCGTGACGACTGCCGGGTAGCATGGCTAAATAAGGCTGGCTGAGATCTAGCCCCAATTCGGCTTTATTTTTTTGTTGCTCAGGGATTAGCGGTAAACGCTCGGCTAGGGTGTGACCGACAAACTTACAAGGCACATTAAATTTGTCGTAAAAAGCTTTTTCGAACGGTAAAAATGCTAAGACAAGGTTGGTTGCCTTAGC
Source organism: Motilimonas sp. E26 (assembly GCF_021278025.1). Classification (GTDB taxonomy): domain Bacteria; phylum Pseudomonadota; class Gammaproteobacteria; order Enterobacterales; family CBDFNC01; genus Motilimonas. Next base: position 128,544 of record NZ_JAIBHJ010000004.1, on the reverse strand, counting down.
AATTTTATGAATGCGCCATTGCTTCCAAGCCCACACCGACGGGCTAACATAATGTATGGTTTTAATGCCTTGCTGCTTTAATTTTAACTCTACGGTTAAATTAAAGTCAGGCGCGTCAACACCAATAAAAATGTCGGGAGGATTGGCAATAAAATGCTCAGTAATGGCTTTACGTACATGCAAAATACGTTTTAGTTTGCCAAGCACTTCCACAAACCCCATGACGGATAACTCTTCCATGCTAAACAATGCATTACAGCCCTGCTCAACCATTTCAGGGCCGGCAATGCCTTCAACAATTAAATCAGGGTAGCGTAAACGAAGGGATTTGATTAGGCCTGCGGCAAGTATATCGCCGGAGACTTCTCCAGCGATAATGCCAACACGTAACGGTTGGCTCATATTAACGAACAATGCCTCGGGTATTAGAGCTGATAAAATCAAGCATCGGCTTCACTTCAGGTGACTCTTTCACCATGTCCTCTAATAATGCTTTTGCTTCTTCAAGGGTATTGCCATTGCGGCAAATAATTTTAAATGCACGTTTGATAGACATGATTTGCGCGCTGCTAAAACCACGACGCTTTAAGCCAACTGAGTTAATACCATGGGCTTCGGCATAGTTACCACTGGCCATGACATAAGGAGGCACGTCTTTGTTAACAGCAGAGCAGCCGCCAATCATGGCATGTTCACCAATTTTACTAAACTGGTGAATAGCCGACATGCCACCAAAAACCACGTTATTGCCAAGTTCAACGTGACCCGCTAGGGTGGCGTTATTAGCTAAAATACAATGATCGCCAATAATACAGTCGTGAGCAACGTGGGCATTGACCATGAATAAACAATGGCTGCCAATTTTAGTAAGGCTTTGATCTTGAGTCGTGCCACGATGAATAGTACAGCTTTCACGGAAAGTATTGTTATCTCCTATTTCAAGATAGGTTTCCTCGCCTGCGTACTTTAAATCCTGACAATCTTCGCCGATGCTGCCAAATTGGAAAAACTTGTTGTTTTTACCTATTTTTGTATGGCCTTTGATGACAACATGAGGACCAACCCAAGTATTTTCACCAATTTCAACATTCGCGCCAATAATGGAATAAGGGCCAACTTCAACGCCAGATGCAAGCACCGCCGTTTCATCAATAATAGCGGTTGGGTGAATTTTTACCGTTGGTTGCGTCATTTAAATCTCTCGTCTCGCACACATTATATCGGCGCTACAAACCACTTCACCATCCACTTTGGCTACGCAGCTAAATTTCCCCATACCTCGACGTTCCTTGAGGTAATCAACAAATAACTCTAAACGATCACCCGGCACGACAGGCTTTCTAAAACGAGCGTTATCAATCGATGCTAAAAAGTAAAGCTCGTTATCTTTAGGCTTGCCGTGTGTAGCAAACGCCAGAATACCCGTTGCTTGAGCCATCGCTTCTAAGATCATTACACCTGGAAAAACCGGTGTATTGGGAAAATGGCCAGTAAATTGAGGCTCGTTAAAAGAGACATTTTTTATGCCGTGTAACGTTTCACCTTTTTTGTAATCTAAGACACGATCAACCAATAAAAATGGGTATCTGTGTGGCAGAAAATCCATTATCTCTTTGATTTGAAGCTGGTTTAATTCGTTGCTCAAAAGTTATTCCTTAGCGCTACTTGCAGCTGCTGCCAGCTGTTTTTCTAGTTTATTAATTCGTTTATGCATATCATCGATACGCAGTGTTCTGGCTGCTGTTTTACGCCATTCTTTGTTTGATTGCAGTGGTATGCCTGAAGAGTACACGCCAGGTTTATCAATGGGTCGCATCACCATGCCCATGCCGGTAATGATCACATTGTCACAAATTTCCATGTGACCATTCACCACAGACGCCCCGCCAACCATACAATTTTTGCCGATTTTTAGGCTCCCCGCAAAGGTAGCTGCGCCTGCAATCGCGGTATTCTCACCAATCTCACAATTATGTGCAATTTGACAAAGATTATCGATTACGACGCCATCGGCAATAATGGTGTTATCAAGCGCACCACGATCAACACAAGTGTTTGCGCCAATGCGGACACGATCACCAATAATAACGGTACCTAGCTGCGGTATTTTAACCCAGCGACCTTTATCCGGAGCATTACCAAAACCATCTGAGCCGATAACAGCTCCACTTTGAATAACACACTCGGCCCCAATTTCAACACGATGGTAAATAGAAACATTAGCCCAAATTCGGCCATTAGGGCCAATTTTTGCTTCTTTACCGATAAATGTGCCCGGACCAATTTCGGTATTATCACCTATAACAGCCCCTGCTTCGATCACGACATTAGCACCAACGCAAACACCATTACCAAGCTGAGCAGTTGAATCGATGACCGCACTCGGCGCGATACCAGAAGCGGGTGCTGGAGTGGTATCAAGTACCTGAGCTGCTAGCGCAAAACCAAGGTAAGGATTGGCCATTACCAAGGCATTACCAGTGTAAACCTCTAAAGCTTGCTCAGGGAGAATGACCGCTCCAGCCTTGCTGGCATTAAGGGCATCTAGATACTTAGCGTCAGAAAAAAAAGCTATTTCATTAGGGCCAGCATGACCAAGAGAGGCAACTTTATTGATAACTAAAGTGCCATTACCATGACACTTTGCGCCAATTTTATCAGCTAGCTCAGCTAAAGTAATTTGCGACACGCTTAGTTACTCTTACCAATTTCAGCAATCACTTTCTTTGAAATATCTAAGCTTGGCTTAGCGAAAATAGCCGCTTCACCGTTAAGCACGAGATCGTAACCTTCACGTTTCGCTACAGCATCAATTGCTTTCACTACTTTTTCACGCATTTTGTTTTGCTCTTCGCCTTGACGACGACGATTATCTTCCTCGAAAGCTTTAAGTTTTAACTGATATTCAGAAACTAAGCTTTGGATTTCACGTGACAACTTGGTTTTATTGTCATTAGACATCAATTCAGCATCGCGCTTTTCTTTCTCTTGCTTTGCTTTAATTTTGTTTTCTAACGATTTCATTTCGTTGATACGTGGTTGAAATTCTTTTTTAAGCTTTTCAATGATTTGATCTTTCTGTGGCAACTGCTGGAAAATTTCTGCAGGAAAAACCACAGCGATTTTTTCAGCAGCTAATGCCGCGCTAGAAAATGACCCTGCCACTAAGGCTAAACTTAAACTTACCGCTTTAATTAACTGTTTCAATGGATAACTCCTATCAAAAATTAGAATGTTCGCCCGATATTAAAGGAGAATACTTCGGTCCTGTCACCGGCATACTCTTTTAATGGTTGAGCTAGGGTAAAAACAAGTGGTCCCATTGGAGACAACCACTGGACTTGAACACCGGCAGAAACACGAATACGTCCCGGTTTAGAGTAATCACCTAAGTAATCACAGTTTTGTGCACAATAACTGGTATTGGCCCAATTAGAGTTAAACTCGGTATCCCAAGTTTCGCCAGCATCAATAAAAAAGCTGGTTCGAACTTGACGAGTATAAGCTTCATCTAAAAATGGCGTCGGCATAATTAACTCAGTACTCAAGGTATAAACGGCATTGCCACCCACCGAGTCATCGGTAGCAACAACACCATTGTTCCCCCCTTGGTTAAGCAGATGCAATGCTTTGGGGCCTACTGTGTTACTGGTGAAGCCACGTATAGTGCTAAAGCCACCCGAATAGAAGTTTTCAAAAAAAGGCAGTATTTGATCGTTTTTATCAACATTTCCATAACCATTACCGTACCCAGCTGTACCACGAGTAAGAAAAGACCAACTGCCATCACCGCTAATACGGTAATAATTTCGTATTTCGTAGTTAATTTTAAAGTATTGTAAATCAGAGCTTGGCACCGTTACCTTACCAAATAAAGATTGGTACGAACCAGAAGTTGCAAACTGGCCTCGGTCAAGGGTATTACGTGTCCAACTTGCGGTAAAATCGAGTGTATCAAATGCCACTGTGCCATCTTTTTTTAGTTGGCTTTTATAGATGTTCCAAAATTGCTGAACTTGCGAGTAAGCCTTTAGCTGGGAAATTTCATTGCGCTCTAGTCCTATACCAAAATTTAAGCGATTGAACTCATCAACAGGGAAACCTAATTCGCCCCTGATGCCATAAGTGGTATTGTTATAGTCAACAATGTTGGCTTTACCTGCCTCAAATTGGCTGTAAAAAATACGCCCACCAGCACTCACTCCATCACGGGTGAAGTACGGGTCGGTAAAGTTTAAGTCAATACTCTTTGAGTAGTCATTTAACGATGTGTTAATGCCTACCACATTACCTGTGCCTAAAAAGTTATTCTGCTGCACACCAGCCTGTAAGCTAATGCCCGACTCAGTGCCATAACCAATACCGGCATTGACAGTGCCCGCAGCTTGTTCTTTCACTTGAATGTCAACATCAACAAGATCTTCACGACCTGGAACGCGGTTGGTATTAATGCCAACGGTTTCAAAGTAACCTAATCGATTTAGACGGCCACGCGATAACTCAATATTTTCACTTGATAACCAAGTTCCTTCCATTTGACGTATTTCACGCCTTAGCACCACATCTTTAGTTTCTTGGTTACCACTGATATTAATGCGACGAACATAAATACGTTGTCCAGGGTCAACAGCAATGGTTAATGAAACGGTCTTATCATCATCGTTAACTTCTGGATAAGTGGTTACCTTAGGATAGGCATAACCATGACGACCTAGGTACTTACTAATTGACTCTTCCGCTGCTGTGACATCGGCACCGGAATAAGTATTACCCGCTGCCAATGCAACTATCTGCGTAATATCCTCTTCTTTACCTAGCAAGTTACCAGTCAAAGCAACATTTTTAACTGTGTACTTTTCACCTTCATCCAAGTTAACCGTAATATAGATACCTTTACGATCAGGTGTCATCGCCACTTGGGTTGCATCCAGGTTAACGCGAATATAGCCGCGGTCAAGGTAGTAGCTGCGTAATGTTTCTAAATCACCCGCTAGCTTTGGCTTCTGATATTTATTGTCGGCAAGAAAGTTCCACCAAGGCGCACTGTCAGTTAGTTCAAGCTGTTTTAATAAGTCTTCTTCACTAAAAACAGTGTTACCAACAATATTTATTTGTTGGATCGCTGCACTGCGTCCTTCGATAAAGTTGAACTTCAAATCAACACGATTACGTGGCAAAGGCGTTGCAATAGCGGTTACTTTTGCACCGTATTTACCCACGCTGTGATAAAAGTCTTCTAGGCTTTTTTCTATATTTGCGAGAGAAGTTCGGTCCAGCGCTTCACCAATCCGGACACCAGAAGCCTTTAAACTCTCTTGTAGCTGCTCTTCTTTAATTGCTTTATTGCCCGAAAGCTCAATATTACTGATCGTTGGACGCTCAATTACCTGAATAATGAGTTGACCATTATCACGATATACTTTTACATCTTCAAAATTACCTGAACCGTAAAGTGACTTAACTGCCTGAGATAGAGCGAAAGAATCGACATCATCACCAACTCGTATTGGTAGATTTAACAGCGCAGCACCGAGGGTTACACGTTGTAGCCCTTCAATTTTAATGTCTTCAACAGTAAATGATTCAGCTATCACCGAATGTGAGAATAAACATGCGCCCATTAATAAGCTTGGGGTTAAGAATCTGCGTTTAGCCATCTTGTTATTATTTGTCCTTTATGCCCTATAACAGGTTGAAGTCGTTGAGCAGCGCGACGCTCATCAAGAGTAAAATAAAAGCGCCACCTATTCTAAAACCGATTTCTTGGATCCGTTCAGGGACGGGCTTACCACTAATAAGCTCTATACAGTAATAAAGCAAGTGGCCGCCATCAAGTACCGGAAGCGGAAATAAGTTGATTAAACCTAAATTTACACTGATTAATGCGACAAAACCCAAAAAATAGACTAATCCATAGCTTGCACTAGCACCCGCGCCTTTTGCAATAGAGACCGGCCCACTTAAGTTATTGATAGAAATAGTACCTGTAATTAGCTTACCTAAGGTGTCAAAGGTTAATGCTGTCAGGTGCCAAGTTTTCTCAATCCCCCGAGTAAGGGAATCAACGGGGCCATACTGGGTGGTAATAATATATTCTCTAGGGTATGAATCAACAAGAGGCGAAACGCCAATATGACCAATTTCATTACCTAACTCATCTTTCCTCACCTGAGGTGTGATATTAAGTGATAGTGTCTGATTATCCCTTAACACTTCAATAGCCATAACTTGAGCTGGGTGCGTACGGATCTCCTCTACCCATTGCTGCCAATTCTGCAGCGCGTTACCATTAGCACTAATAAATTTATCGCCAACAGCTAACCCCGCTTGCTCGGCGGCAGAGTTAGGTGTTATTTGCGCGACTTCTAAGTGGACTGTTGGCCGATAGGGTTTGAAGCCTAAGCTCTCAATAGGTGATACTTTTTTGGGATCAAACTGCCATTGACTTAAGTCAATGACCACTTGCTTAACTTGATTGCTCGCAGGGCCGATATAAGAAAGAGTCAGTTCCTCATCCCCAATGTAGCCAGCCAACGCTAGATTCACTTCTTGCCAATCAGGTGTTTTAGTATCACCAATAGCGATCACTTCAAAAGGGGTTTCAAGGCCAGCAGCCGCTATTGGTGAGTTAACCTCAACCTCGGGCACCATAGGTTTAACAGTGGTGGTGCCAAGCATAAACACAAGCCAAAAAGCGATGATGGCCAAAATAAAATTGGCAGCCGGTCCTGCGGCCACTATTGCAATGCGCTTCCAAACCGATTGACAATTGAACGCTAAGTGCAAATCTTGCTCTTGCACTTTCTCTAAACGGCTGTCGAGCATTTTGACATATCCACCCAAAGGGATTGCAGCAAGAGTGTACTCAGTGCCATCTTGTGCCGTTCGGGTATATAGAGACGGACCAAATCCAACAGAAAAGCGCTGCACTTTAACGCCACAGCGCCTTGCGACCAAGAAGTGACCAAATTCGTGGATGGTCACGAGAATTCCCAACGCAATAATAAAAGAGGCCGTATTCCAGAAAAAGTCTATCATGGCTAAGCTTGCCTCACCCTTGTTGCAACTAAACTCAATGCCTTATTACGTGCTAAACCATCTAGGGCCATCACCTCTTCAATTGATGAAGCGTGGCTATTAGCAAACATGGATAACACATCCGCGGATATTGATGCGATTTGGTCAAAACGAATTTTGTGTTGTAAAAAAGCCTCTACCGCAATTTCATTTGCGGCATTGAGTAAAGTGGTAGCACCTTGCCCTGCGTAACAAGCTTCAATTGCAAGTTTAAGGCAGGGATAACGTTCAAAATCTGGCGCAGCAAAAGTCAACTGACTAGTTTGTGTAAAATCAAGGGGAGCAACCCCACTTTGAATACGTTCAGGATATTGCATGACATGAGCAATGGGGGTGCGCATATCTGGTAGCCCCATCTGCGCTAATACAGAACCATCGATGTACTGCACCATCGAGTGGATCACGGATTGCGGGTGTATCAACACTTGAATATCAGATTTTTCGGTATTAAACAGGCGCTTCGCTTCAATGTACTCTAAGCCCTTATTCATCATCGTAGCCGAATCAACTGAAATTTTTGGCCCCATTGACCAGTTTGGGTGATTGACTGCTTGTGCTGGAGTAAGGTGCTTGAATTCACTAACAGGTGTGGTTAAAAATGGTCCACCGGAGCCCGTTAATATCAGTTGTGAAATACCACTTTGTTTGAGGTTACAGTGACCAATAGCTCCTTGGCATTCAGGCGGTAAACACTGAAAAATGGCATTATGCTCACTGTCAACGGGTAGCACTTGCGCACCACTGCGTTGCGCCGCGTCCATAAATAGCGCCCCAGACATCACTAAGGCTTCTTTATTAGCTAGGAACACTTGTTTACCAGCATTCACCGCAGCTAAGGTCGGTGCAAGACCGGCCGCGCCAACAATAGCGGCCATAACAGCATCAACTTCAACACCAGCGATACATGCTTCAAATTCAGCTTGGTCAACTAAGACTTGAGTTACATCTTGCTGCAACTGCTGTTTCAGCTGTGTATTCGCGCTAGGGCATGACATAAAAGCGAAAGGAACTTGATAAAGGCGACATATCTCAACCATCTTGTCGACGTTACGCCACGCACTCAACAAAGTCAGCGACATCGTTTCAATGTTTTCAGCGTAAACAGCTAAAGTGCTGCTACCAATAGAGCCTGTTGCGCCAAGAATAGCCAGTTTTTTCATCACAAATTACAACCAAGCAATATAACAAAGGGTAAACACCGGCAACGCGGCCGTTAAACTATCGATGCGATCAAGCACGCCACCATGACCCGGCAACAATGTTCCACTGTCTTTAATGCCCGCTTGACGTTTGAACATACTTTCACTCAAATCACCTAGGCTTGATGCCAAGCTGGTAATAACAGCCGCAACGATAAACAAAAGTTGTTTGTCAGCTTCAATTGCAAAAGCATACATAGCAATAAAAGCAATGATCACCGTTGATATCAAACCACCAACAAAGCCTTCAATGGTCTTGCCGGGGCTTACCTTAGGTGCCAATTTATGCTTACCCAAGGATTTACCCGTAAAATAAGCGCCGGTATCGGCGCCCCAAACCAATAACATAACGAAAAGCACCAGCCACGCGCCTTGCTGCGGCTCGTGATAGAAGTTAACACTGCGCAACGTTAATAACGACCAAAAAAACGGCATTAAGGTCAGCAGACCAAATATTCCTTTTAGCCAAGCTTGGCTTTGCCATAGTTTTGCACTGTTAGGGAAAGTGAGCACCAACGCTAAACAGCATAACCACCATAAACCTCCAGCACTTAATATACCTAAGACATAATGGTTTATCTGCGTCAGCCAAATCCCCTCGACCGGAATAGCGATTAAGGAAGCGCCCAACACCAAGCCAAATGGATAGAGGATAAATGCTCGTTTTTCACGAGAGACGAGGCTTCCCCATTCACGAGAAGCTAACAAAAAAATGGCAGCAACCAGTAAAGAAAATAGTTTTAAAGGAAGTAAAAAAATGGCGGCTATGGTCATTGGAGCTAACACACCGGCCGTAATAATTCGTTGTTTTAACAAAAAGCTACCCTTGTTTTAATGCTTGCACTTGAGCACTGGTATGGCCAAAGCGTCGTTCCCTGTTACCGAAACTAGACAATGCCAAAGCAAAGCTATCTTCGTTAAAATCTGGCCAAAGTGTATCAGTAAAGTACAGCTCTGCATATGTCAGCTGCCAGAGTAAAAAGTTACTAATGCGTTGCTCACCGCCTGTGCGAATCATTAAATCGACGTCTGTTAATGGCAGTTTTTTAATTTCATTATCTAGCGTCTGTTCGGTGACGTCCGCTACTTTAATGTCGCCCGCTAGCACCTTACCCGACAATGCCTGTGCCGCTTGCGCGATGTGCCAACGGCCACCATAGTTTGCCGCAATATTTAAGATTAGACCTGAGTTATCTTTAGTAAGCTGTTGAGCTTGTTTTATTTTTTCTTGTAGGCGCGGTGAAAAAGCACTCAAATCACCAATAATGCGTAGACAAATATTATTTTTATGTAATTTTTTTACTTCACGATTAAGTACCGTGAAAAACAATTCCATGAGTGTTGAAACTTCAGCAGGCGGCCGTTTCCAGTTTTCACTACTAAACGCAAACAGGGTCAAGGTTTTAATTTTATTTTGCGTGGCAAACGATACACAACGTCTTACAGATTTAACACCGGCTTGATGACCAAAAACACGAATTTTGCCTTTTTGCTCTGCCCAGCGCCCATTACCGTCCATGATAATTGCAACGTGTTGAGGAACGACATTCATTTCCTGCACAAATAACCTCTCGTGATGGACAAAAAAACGCCGTGTTAACACACGGCGTTAACAGCTAATATCTAAGCGAATTTAGATTTCCATTAGCTCTTTCTCTTTAATCGCTAGAATACTATCCACTTCTTTAATGGCTGCATCCGTTAATTTTTGTACATCATCTTCAGATTTACGTAGTTCGTCTTCACTGATTTCTTTCTCTTTTTCTAATGCCTTTAAATCACTATTAGCATCGCGACGAATATTACGGATAGCCACACGGCCAGCTTCAGCTTCTGCACGAACGACTTTGATAAGGTCTTTACGGCGCTCCTCCGTTAACGCAGGAAGAGGAATGCGAATCACGGCGCCTGCTGAGTTAGGATTCAGCCCTAGGTCGGAAGACATAATTGCTTTTTCTACCGCTTGGATCATCGCGCGATCAAATACTGTCACGGTAAGCGTACGAGAATCTTCAGTACTTACGTTACCCACTTGGTTAAGAGGGGTATCTGCGCCGTAATATGATACGGTGATGTTGCTTAATAAACTTGGATGCGCGCGGCCTGTTCTAATTTTAGACAGTTGCGATTTCAGTGCATCGATACTTTTGCTCATGCGCGTTTGAGCGTCGTCTTTAATTTCATTAATCACGGTATATTCCTTTTAAACATTTTAGGCTAGATTATATCAACCAAGTAGCCTTATTCTTCTTCTGAAACACTTGGCGCTTTTATCACTGTGCCTTCACTTTCACCCATAACCACGCGACGTAGCGCTCCAGGCTTGTTCATATTAAACACACGGATTGGCAGACCATGATCACGAGCCAGTGTAAAGGCCGCAAGGTCCATTACCTTCAGCTCTTTTTCAAGAACAGTAGAATAATCAAGTTCATCATACAAAACTGCATCAGGATTTTTCATAGGGTCAGCATCATAAACACCATCAACTTTCGTCGCTTTTAGCACGGCGTCAGCTTCAATTTCAATGCCACGTAAACATGCTGCTGAGTCAGTCGTAAAGAAGGGGTTGCCAGTACCGGCTGAAAAGATAACCACTCGACCAGACTTAAGTAGGCTGATTGCTTCTGCCCAGTTATAATCGTCACACACACCTTTTAACGGAATGGCGGACATCAAGCGAGCATTAACATATGCACGATGCAAAGCGTCACGCATGGCTAAACCATTCATCACCGTTGCCAACATGCCCATGTGGTCACCCACTACGCGATTCATACCCGCTTTCGCTAAGCCTTCGCCGCGGAATAAGTTACCGCCACCGATGACCAATCCAACTTGAACACCTAGTTCAATTAATTCTTTAATTTCTTGCGCCATGCGTTCTAGTACTTTGGCATCAATGCCAAAGCCTTCTTCGCCCATCAAGGCTTCACCACTTAGTTTTAACAGAATTCGTCTATAGCTTGGTTTCGGATTGGTACTCATTTTACGCGATTCCTAGTTGCAAAACAGCCGCAGCAATGGCCGCGGCTAATACTTATGATCTACAAAAGCAGAGCTTACTTAGCTTTAGAAGCTGCAATTTGCGCTTCAACTTCAGCAGCAAAGTCTTCTTCTTTCTTCTCGATACCTTCACCCACTTCTAAACGTACGAAGCTAGAAACAGAGATACCTTTCTCTTTAAGCACAGCGCCTACCGTTTTCTTTGGTTCCATGATGAAAGGTTGGCCAGTTAGGGCAACTTCACCTGTGAACTTCTTCATACGGCCAGCAACCATCTTCTCAGCGATTTCTTGAGGCTTACCCTCATTCATCGCGATATCGATTTGAATTTCACGCTCTTTTTCAACAACTTCAGCTGGTACGTCTTCAGGGTTAACGTATTCAGGCTTGCTCGCTGCAACGTGCATTGCAATGTGCTTTAGTGAATCAACATCACCTTCACCTGCAACAACAACACCAATTGTCGAACCGTGCGAGTATGAAGCCAGGTTTACACCTTCAACGTAAGACACGCGACGTACATTGATGTTTTCACCAATTTTAGTCACAAGTGCAATGCGCTTTTCTTCGAATTGCGCTTGTAGCTCTTCGATGGTTACTTTAGAAGCAACAGCTGCATCAGCCACTTCATTAGCAAAACTTAGGAAGTTCGCATCTTTAGCTACGAAGTCTGTTTGACAGTTAACTTCAACTAAAGCCGCAACATTACCTGCAGTTTTGATTAAAATAGCACCTTCAGCAGCAATGTTACCTGCTTTTTTGGCCGCTTTTGCTTGGCCATTTTTACGCATAAATTCGATAGCAGCTTCGATATCACCATTGGTTTCTTGAAGTGCTTTTTTACAATCCATCATGCCCGCACCGGTACGATCGCGCAGTTCTTTAACTTGAGCAGCAGTAATTGCCATTTTGAGTTTCCTCAACAATAAAAAGATGAAAAACAGGGGCCTAAGGGCCCCTGTTAACCAAAAAAAAATGGTTTGGTTAATAAGGGCGAAAGCCGTTATTACTCTGCAGCTTCTTCTACAAAGCCGTCTTCTTCAGCCTGTACAACGATATCTTGTTGACGACCTGCTTTTACTGCATCAGCAGCAGAAGTTAGGTATAACTGTACCGCACGGATAGCATCATCGTTACCTGGAACAATGAAATCTACGCCGTCTGGGTTTGAGTTAGTATCAACGATAGAAACTACAGGAATGCCTAAGTTGTTCGCTTCTTTGATAGCGATATGCTCATGGTCTGCATCAATGATGAATAGTGCGTCAGGTAGACCGCCCATATCTTTGATACCACCTAAGCTTTTCTCTAACTTCTCAAGTTCACGAGAACGCATTAGCGCTTCTTTCTTCGTTAGCTTATCAAATGTGCCATCTTCAGTTTGAGCTTCTAGCTCTTTTAGACGCTTGATAGACTGACGAACAGTTTTCCAGTTTGTTAACATACCACCTAACCAGCGGTGGTTTACGTAGAACTGGTCACAGCTTATTGCTGCTTCTTTTACTGCCACGCTTGCTGCACGTTTAGTTCCAACAAAAAGAACTTTACCTTTTTTCGCAGAAACGCCAGAAATGAAATCCAGAGCTTCGTTGAACATTGGAACTGTTTGCTCAAGGTTGATGATGTGTACTTTATTACGAGCGCCGAAGATGAAAGGCTTCATCTTTGGGTTCCAGTAACGAGTTTGGTGACCGAAGTGCACACCAGCCTTCAGCATTTCGCGCATTGATACATTAGCCATGTTAAATTCCTCTTGGGGTTAGGCCTCCACACATCCCATAATCTCGACCCTTAACAGGCACCCCGAAATATGTGACGATGTGTGTGTGTTGTTTAATTAAGTTGATTTCGGGTTGTCGGCTACTTAATCGTGACCGATTATTGGTTAACAATGTAATTTCACATTGCCAATTCCCGGCGCGCTTTATACCATACCCAAGTCATAATCACAATCTGAGATGCGGAATTGGCGACAAAAACATCCCCGCGCCAGTCACACAAAAGAAGAGATAATCATGAGTGTAGTAATCAAAACAGCTGAAGAAATTGAAAAGATGCGCATTGCTGGGAAACTGGCTGCCGATGTGCTAGAAATGATCGAACCCTTTGTTGTAAAAGGGGTAACAACAGACGAGCTGAATCAAAAATGTCATGATTTTATTGTTGATGTACAACAAGCCATCCCCGCACCATTAAATTATCACGGCTTTCCTAAATCTATCTGTACCTCGGTAAATGAAGTAGTTTGTCATGGTATCCCAAACCACAAAAAACTACGTAATGGCGATATTATTAATATCGACATCACAGTGATTAAAGACGGTTATCACGGTGATACATCAAAAATGTTTGTGGTCGGCGACGCGAATCCGTTGACGAAAAAATTAGTGCAAAACGCACAAGAATGTTTATACAAAGGCATTAAGTTAGTTAAACCAGGTATTCGCCTTGGCGAGATAGGTGCAGTGATACAAGCCCATGCCGAACAAAACGGGTTCTCGGTTGTACGTGAATATTGTGGCCACGGTATTGGCGCAACCTTTCATGAAGAGCCGCAAGTGCTGCACTATAAAAGCAAAACCGACCCCAATGCGTTGCTTATTTTAGAGCCTGGCATGTGCTTCACCATTGAACCTATGATCAATTTAGGTAAGCGACATACTAAATTAGATAAAAAAGATGGTTGGACGGTCACAACCAAAGACGGTTCCCGCTCTGCACAGTGGGAGCATACTTTACTGGTGACAGAAACAGGCTGCGAAATATTAACCCTACGTCAAGACGAAACCATTGAACGAGTGATTAATCACGCCTAGGCCAATTCCACTACTTTAACCATAAATAGGAGCTGCCCATGCAAGCCACTGAGACATTAGCTTTAGACGACCTGTCACTTAAGAGTGTCAAAGAGGCAATGGCGGAGTTTAACGCTAAACAAGCAGCGGCCTTCAGTCAGCTGGATGATATCAGTGAGCTGGTGCTAGAGCGCTCCGATTTTATGGACCAGCTGTTAACTCGACTTTGGCATAAATTTACCGATGGAATGGCGAAAGAGCTTAGCTTAGTCGCTGTTGGCGGCTACGGTCGCGGTGAGCTTCACCCAAAATCAGACATCGACTTATTGCTATTAAGCGCTCAGCCTCTTTGCTCTGAAATCGAGCAACAAATCAGTGCATTTATTACTTTCCTGTGGGATTTGCGTCTCGAAATTGGCCATAGCGTAAGAACCATTGATGATTGTATTCAATTGGGGTTAGAAGATATTACTATTGCCACAAACCTTATTGAGAGTCGTTTAATCATTGGTAATGAAACCACCTTTACAACCCTTAAAACGCGATTACATGCTCCAACATTTTGGCCTTCTACTGCCTTCTTTAGTGCGAAACGCGAAGAGCAACGCCAGCGTCATCTCAATTATCGCGATAATGGTTATAGCCTTGAGCCTGATATAAAAAGTAACCCCGGCGGTTTACGTGATCTTCATACCTTATATTGGGTAGCAAGGCGCCATTTTGGCGCAGCGAACTTACTTGAAATGACCATCGATAATTATCTCACCCAAGCTGAATATCGTGAGTTACTTGAGTGTCAGAACTTTCTTTGGAAGATCCGTTTTGCCTTACACCTCGTCACTAATCGTGCCGACAACCGCCTACTGTTCGACTACCAAACCGATGTTGCCACCAAACTAGGCTATCAAGGACAAGGTAATGCTGGCATAGAGACCATGATGAAACAGTTCTATCGCACCATACGGCGAGTGGCAGAGCTAAACGAAATGTTACTACAACATTTTGATGAAGATATTTTAGGCAATGCAGAAATAGAATCAGTGCCCATTGATGATCATTTTCAGCTCAAGGGCGATCTGATCGTACTCGTAACGGCTGGGGAATTTTTTCATCGTCCCGAAAGCATTTTACAACTGTTCCTGCACATTGCTGACAACCCAAATATCAAAGGCATTTATTCCACAACCTTACGTGAAATTCGAGAAAGTCGACGTCGACTCACGTATTGGTTACAAGACATACCACCTTGTCGTGAAAAATTCATGGCTCTGCTTAAACACCCTAGAGGAATGGGCTTACCCCTTACCTTAATGCACAAATATGGCGTTTTAGCCGCTTACATTCCGCAGTGGAATAAAATTTTAGGACAAATGCAATTTGACCTTTTCCACGCTTACACTGTAGATGAACATACTCATCGACTGATTAAGTATATTTACAATTTCCCGACCAAGGAATCAAAAGTAGAACACCCTATTTGTGGCGATCTTTTTCCAACTATTAAAAAGCCTGAATTACTTTTTTTGGCCGCTATTTTTCATGATATAGCCAAGGGGAGAAAAGGCGACCATTCTGAACTCGGCGCCATTGATGCCCAAGCATTTTGTGATTTACACGGTTTAAGTGCTCATGATGGTCGTTTGGTCGCTTGGTTAGTTAAACATCATTTAGTTATGTCGGTAACAGCGCAGCGCCGTGATATTCAAGACCCAGATGTGATCACCGAATTTGCGCGTGTTGTACAAGATGAAAAATACCTTAATTACCTGTTGCTGCTTACCGTCGCCGATATTTGTGCGACCAATGATGATGTTTGGAATAGCTGGAAAGGCGCGTTACTCAAAGAGCTCTATTATCAAACCCAGAAAGCCCTCAGACGAGGCCTAGAAAAACCCATTGACGTACGTAGCCGTATCCGCGATCACAAGCAACAAGCACTGAACAAGTTACTCAGTAAGGCATTTAACTCAAACGCCGTAGAAACCCTTTGGAAGCGCTTTAAAGCAGACTATTTCTTACGCCACACACCGTCGCAGATTGCTTGGCACAGCGAGTATATTCTGCAGCACTATGAGAAAGACAAACCCCTAGTGGTGATCAGCAAGCGCGCCTCTCGAGGAGGCAATGAAGTGTTCATCTATTGTAAAGATTCATTAGACTTATTTGCCACTGTGGCCACCGAGTTAAACAATAAAAACCTCAACATTCACGATGCGACCATTATGAATAGTCGTGACGGCTACACCCTAGACACGTTTATTGTGTTAGAGCCAGATGGCGAGCCGTTAGCCATCGACCGAACGCGTGAAATAAAGCCGGCATTAGAGCAAGCATTGACTCACCCTGAAAAAGTGGTCGCACGCACCCAGCGATTGTCGCGCCGAAAAAAGCAGTTTTCGGTCGCCACTCAAGTGAACTTTCTCAGTAATAAAAATCATCGCACCATGATGGAGCTGATTGCTTATGATTCACCCGGCTTACTAGCAACCATCGGGGATGTTTTCCAAAAGCTAGATGTGGTGCTGCATACAGCAAAAATCACCACAATAGGTGAACAGGTAGAAGATTTTTTCATTGTCACTACCGAAGACGGTCACGCATTAAACTCTGAGCAGCAAAATGAATTAAAACAAGCATTAGTTGCTGCTCTCGCCTGTGACGCACACTCTTAAACATCATCAAATAGGTGTCTGTTAGCTCAGCTGACACCTGTTTGACCCGATAAAGTAACTTTTTTATCAACGAAGAAAATAGTACACTACACATCTCATTAATTAACGATTTGATGATGACAATGAAACAGTTTTTTGAATTTATCCCGCTAATTATTTTTTTCGTTGCTTACAAATTTTACGACATCTATGTTGGCACTGCCGCGCTCATGTTAGCAACCGGTATCATGCTCGCTTTCAACTGGTTTAAATATAAAAAATTAGAAAAAATGCACCTCATTACCTTTGTGATGGTCATTGCATTTGGTGCTCTCACCCTTATTTTACGTGATGATGCGTTTATAAAGTGGAAAGTCACGGTGATTTATTGCCTGTTTGCTGCGGGATTATTGTTCAGCCAGTATGTGCTTAAGAAGAACTTAATAAAACAAATGCTCGGTAAAGAGCTCACCCTACCTGAGGCAGTTTGGCATAATTTAAATATTGCTTGGGCGCTGTTTTTTATTTTCTGCGGTACCCTGAATGTTTACGTAGCTTTCTACCTATCGCAAGATATTTGGGTCAACTTTAAAGTATTTGGTTTGATGGGCTTAATGCTCATTTTTACCTTTCTCACTGGTATTTATTTATACAAGTATCTCCCTCAAGAAGATAAGGAATAATCTTATGTGGTACTCCATCTATGCTTCAGATGTTGCTAACAGCTTAGCACTGCGCCAGCAAGCTCGGCCAGCTCATCTTGCCCGCCTAGAAGCACTAAACGCCGAACAACGCCTGTTGGTGGCAGGTCCATCACCAGCCATAGACAACGAAAATCCAGGGGATTCAGGCTTTACCGGATCGGTAGTAATTGCTAAATTTTCGTCTATTGATGAAGCGAAGACTTGGGCAGAGCAGGATCCTTATGTAGCCGCTGGTGTTTATGCAAATGTTGAAGTCAAACCCTTCAAACTCGTTCTGCCTTAACCCCTCCTGAATAATTTTCACACATAATAATCCAGCACATGAATAATTCCTTCATGTGCTGGCCCCATTCATATTTATCCACTGCTCTTGCCAAATACTTATGTTGCCAAATAAAGTTTAGCAACCACTTTATTGATACATTTCACAATAAAGAGTAAAAAACCATTCATTATCAAATTTATCTCCTACCTTTACCCCTGCAACTAACAAAATAATCAATAGAGGATAATTATGAAACTACGTACGTTTATTGCCGCATCTTTATTTGCAGTAACATCTATGAGCCAAGTTGCCTTAGCAGCCGATACAGCAACAGATACTGGCGCTACTCAAGAGATAACAGCAGTTAGCCAACAAGTGATTAATATTAATACTGCAACTGAAGACGAGCTCACTAAAATAAAGGGGGTTGGTGAGAAAAAATCAAAAGCGATTATTGCTTATCGTAAAGAGATTGGTCAGTTTAAAAATGTCGACCAATTACTTGAAGTAGATGGTATTGGCCAAAGTATTTTAGATAATAATAAAGATCTATTAGCAGTAAAATAGACGCGCCAGCCTCTCTAGGTGTCACTCGATTATAGTGGCACCGATTCATTCTTTGATACATCTAATTTCAACACATTGCCCAGTTGAGAGGTAAAGTTTAACTTAAGCAAGTTAGGGAGCGCGATCCGATCCTGCTGATACCTGTGCCCTGCTAATATACCAAGTCCCATCCCCGTGTATTGAAATAATTTATTAGGGGGGGCAAAGCCAGCATTTGAATAAGTCAGACAATGTCGGCTAGCATCAAGATAACATTGGATTGCATTAACTGGATGTGACAATGCTAAATCATGTATTTGATCATTTAGAAAGCGAATCATTTGAGCTGGTGATCGCAAACGATAATGGCTATTTGACTGATGTTGACGGTATGAGTCATTAAGTAAACTTTTAAGCAAAACCCCTATAACAGCCGCTTCAGTACCAAACAAAGAAACATCAAGCACAAACACACATACCTCATGCTGACTTAATGGATAATGAACAAGTAGCAAACCCAACGGTTGCGAGTCAACACGGAAAGAAAAACCACTGATGTCAAAGTTTTTTGCACTCGCTAACTCTTGCATCAAAAGCGTAGAAGCTGGATCATCTTGACGAAAGTGGGCCATATGACTCATTAATTCAGCATCGGCCATATGTTTATTCGATAGTACTTCAAAACCCGATAATTTCGGTTTTAAAATCGATAAAATACTTTGTTCTATTGTGAGCCAGTTTTGCAGTGGCTTCATGAAGTAATCTTTCGCGCCGTGACGCAATGCTTCTTCTATCTCAACCATTTCACTTGCTGCCGATATGACAATAACAGGCAGATTCGGATACTGACGCAAAATAGACTTAATGACTTCCTGACCGTTCATTTCAGGCATATACAAATCGCACAGCACTAAGTCTGGCTTTAAATCGGCAACAAGAGTCAGCCCATGACGGCCATTTTCTGCTTTTGCAACGATAGCGCCCCGTTGCTTTAAAAAGGCCGCTAATTGCTCGCGAAAAACCGCCTCATCTTCAATAACTAGAAAGGTAAAGTCAGCAAGTGTATAACTGCTTTTACTCATTCATAAACTCTTCCAATTCTTCATCTGATAGAGACGGCCCTATAGGCGAAACAAGGTTAGAGCCTTCCGTTTGAAAGTTCTGATATTGAATATAACTATCACGAATAAAAATATACGAGTCCAGTGATTGCTCAATTAAAGGATCTTGATCCAATAAAATAGCACGTTTATATAGCGCGTCTGTTCCCCAATGAAGTAAGTATTCAAAGTAAGTAAACTCACTGAATGGGAAATACAGCCCATCAACAATCCCACCGACCAATTTTCGAGTGGTGCGAGGGCCATAAAATGGCACCATAAGGTAAGGCCCATGATTGACCCCAACCATCGCTAATACGCTTTGGAATTCGGCCCGATTACGCTTTAAACCACTGCGCCCAGCAACATCAATCAACCCACCAATACCAAATGTAGTATTGACTACAAAGCGCATGACGCTCCCCATTGATGACTCAATATCAAGCATCAACAAATGGTTAACTGCGCTAGAAGGCTCATCAAAGTTCAAAATAAAGTTATTGATGGCTTCTCGGCTCCCCTCAGGGAGATGCAGATAGGCTTTAGTCGCGGGAACATAGATAGACTGGTCTAGGGCGTAGTTGAAATCCCAAACTACGCGGTTCACCCCTTCAAAAGGATCGCTAATTAGACTGTCGTCGACAGGCTTAATGGCTGCTACAGATGCAGAGAAGAACAAAAAAATTCCCACTATCACTACAGATAGTCGTTTAAATAAAGCGTAGATCACATACATACCTATAAAATACACAAAAAGAGCATTAAACCAGTCAGCACTGCAGCGCTGACTAGATTAATAGTAACACTATATCTTATGATCGATGGCTATTTCTATGACACCTTTTTGACCCGATTTAATCACACTACTCTCACCTTCCCACTCTCCTGCCGCAACCGCTACATTCTCATCATTAGATATGCGAGCCTTGATAATAAACTCAGCTTGTTGGCTTAACTTTAACTCAGGCATCATCGCGTCAGCATCAGACAAGGTGACAGTGGCTGGAAACTCAGATAAAGGCAGTTTCTTTGCCGCTAGTGGCATCTTAGGACCATTAACCATTTGCGCAAAAACAAACAAATAACCCGTTTCAGGTAAATCGACTTGCTCGCTGATCGTCACTTTTACTTGATAAGTCATCGAGCCTGCTGGCGAGCCTTTTTTCGCCTCATTTGCTTTCGCCAGTTGCTGCTGGGCATAAGCGATACTGTTTTTAACCATGCCATAGCGTTCACTCGATGGCGCGAGCAAAGGCAGTATTTTACGCCAGCGTTCAATCGCGCCCGCAAAGTCTTCTTGTTGCAGCGCCATAAAGGCATAGACAGATAAGGCTTGAATATTATCTGGCTCAAGCCCTACGGTAGCAATAATCAGGTTTTCCGCTTGTTTAAGCTTTAACGCATCCTCTGTCTGCAACAACGCTTGAGCATATGCGACACGTACATGACTGTCTGCTGGCGATAGTTTATAAGCTTTATGTAGTGCATCTTGGGCCAATTGGCCGTCGCGTAAGGCAAAAGCAAGGCGGCCCAACATTAACCAACCTTGCGTGTCATCGGGTTGATTAGCAAGATGAGTACGTAAGGCTAACATAAAATCGTCAACTTCTTGTTTTGAAGGAGGCTGGCCATCCTGCATGGTCATTTTATGCTGTAGGGTTTCATAGTTGGTCATCACACTTTGCCAATGACTCACTTGTTGACCCGCGCCATATTGTAAATATAGGCCAATACATATCCCAAAAAATAATATGATTCCTGGGAGCAATAGCAAAGTTAAATTAATACGCTGAGCCGATGATTTAGCCTCTACCACATCTTCTAACAAATTTTGCTGTAGTTCAGTCAGTACCGCAGCTTGCTCAGCCACAAGCCCCTGCTCAACGTCTTGCTCAATTTCTTTAACGCGTCCTTTGTACAAGGTTTTATTCAGACTATCTCGATCAGCTTCAATCACTTGACGGTTTCTTAAAACCGGTACGATTAAAGCTAAGCTCGCAATGACTAACAGCAAAATACATAACAGCCAAAAAAGCAGCATTAGTCTTTATCTCCATTTAAAATTCGCTCCAGCCTTGCTTGCTCTGCCGGATCCATCACCGGTTTTTCAGCTAAGGCGGCATTTTTACGCGTTCTGAAAACCAATACAGCTAACCCACCCAACACAAAAAATAGCGGCCCTAACCACAAGAAGATGGTCGCGGGTGTCATGGGTGGATCATAGGTGACAAAATTACCAAAACGAGCGGCCATATAATCAACCACTTGCTCCCTATTCTTGCCTTCTTTAACTAATTCATATGCCTTTTGGCGTAAATCTTGTGCCAATGGCGCATTTGAATCTGCAATGTTTTGGTTTTGGCATTTAGGGCAACGCAGCTCCTTAGTTAACTGCTGATAAAGAACTTCCTGCTCTTGGCTATCAAACTCGTAAACTTGAATTGCTGCTAAACCCGCGCTGCTCATCAATGAAATAAGCAATAAAGTAATAATACGCATTACTTCAAATCCTTAAAAATAGGTAATAAGGTTTGCTGCCAAACGTGATCGTTAACATCACCGACATGACGATATTGGATCACACCTTGACTGTCTATTAAGTAAGTTTCAGGTGCACCATACACGCCTAAATCCAACCCTAACATGCCGTCTTTATCGTACAAGCTCACTTGATAAGGATTACCTAAATCCGTCAACCAGCGAATGGCTTTTTCTCTATCGTCTTTATAATTCAAACCTACAATGTAAACACCGTCAGCAGCCAACTTGTTCAAGTAAGTATGCTCTGCATAACAAGTTGGGCACCAAGTCGCCCAAACATTAAGTAACATCGGCTTACCTTTGAAAATCGACGCATCATGACGCGTTTCTGGCTCATAGAGATCTTGCAAGGTAAAAGTGGGTACGGGTTGACCAATCAACGCCGACTCTAATTTCGATGGATCAGAATACAATCCCTTAAATAAGAACACCACGGCCGCTAAAAATATCCCCAGGGGCAGCAGAAAGAGCCAAAGACGAGGCTTATTGTCCATTACTCATTCCTTTTCCACTAAAGCGATAGCGCTTATCTAACATCATCAGCACTCCGGCAAAAGCCATAATGAGGGCCCCAAACCAAATCCAACGGATAAATGGTTTGTAGTAAATACGTAATGCCCAAGCGCCATTATCCAGCTGCTCACCAAGAGCCGCATAAAGATCGCGAGTGAAACCAGCATCAATCGCTGCTTCAGTCATCACGTTGCGCTGCACCCGATAAAAGCGTTTTTCTGCGCGCATGGTCGTCACGTACTTATCACCTCTATCCACTCGCAACACCCCAGTATGACCATCGAAATTTGGGCCTTTTAGCGCATCTACCCCTTCAAAGGTAAAACGATAATGCTCAAATTCAATTTGATCCCCTGGCACCATTCTCACATCTTTTTCAATGCTGTAATTTTGCGTCATAGTGATACCTATGACCATCACAGCAAAACCAATATGGCCAGTAATCATCGCCCAGTGACTAATACTGAGTTTTTTAACACCAGTGAAAAAACGATGACGATGAGTTGCTCGCAGCCAAGTTTCTTGGCAAGACGTTACCACAACCCAAACCCCTAAGAAGCAACCCAACAAAGCCAGCCAAGTAACGTAAGGGGTACTGACCATAATGTAACAAGCGGTTAGAACAACGGAGGCGACAATGGCAACCAACAGTGTTGCGACTAAATCACCGGGATTTTGTTTTTTCCAACGAACCAACGGGCCTACACCCAATAGCAACATAAATGGCACAATTAATACGGTGAAGATACGATTAAAGAAGGGTTCACCAATCGAAATACTGCCTAAGCCCATTTCTTTATGTACTAAAGGTAATAGAGTTCCCAGCAACACCACAATAAGAGCAGCAATCAGCAAAATGTTGTTGCCCAGTAAAAATGACTCACGTGAAAACAAGCTGTAACTACCACGGCTTTTAACTGCATTGGCTTTAAAAGCATACAACAGCAACGAGCCACCAATAACCATGATCAAAAAGCCTAAAATAAATAAGCCTCGCTCTGGATCACTGGCAAATGCGTGCACCGACACTAATACGCCAGAGCGCACTAAAAACGTCCCCAATAAACTTAATGAGAAAGCCGAAATAGCCAACAGTACCGTCCAAGCCTTAAATACACCCCGCTTTTCTGATACCGCCAAAGAATGAATCAGTGCAGTGCCCACTATCCAAGGCATAAATGAAGCGTTTTCTACTGGATCCCAAAACCACCAGCCTCCCCAACCGAGTTCGTAATAAGCCCACCAGCTACCAAGGGCAATACCTGCCGTTAGGAAGACCCATGCGGCCATCGTCCAAGGACGTGACCAACGTGCCCAAGCTGAATCTAAACGGCCTTGCATCAAAGAAGCAATCGCAAAAGCAAACGCTACAGAGAAGCCCACATATCCCATGTAAAGCATTGGAGGATGTAAAATCAAACCGATATCTTGCAGCAGCGGGTTTAAATCTCGGCCATCAACAGGAAAGTAAGGTAAGGTGCGCTCGAAGGGGTTGGAAGTGACAATCACGAAGAGGTAAAAACCTACTCCCAACATCCCCATGACGGCTAACACACGTGCGGCAGACTCTAATGGCAAATTTTTACTGAGCAATGCAACTGCGGCAGTCCAGCCAGATAAAATCAGCATCCACAATAACAAAGAGCCCTCATGTGACCCCCAAACCGCTGAAATACGGTACTGCAATGGTAGTTCGGAGTTGGAATGTGAGGCCACATAAGCCACCGAAAAATCGTTTACAATAAAGGCGTATGTTAAACAGGCATAAGAAAGCCCAACAAACAAGAACTGGCATACAGCTAAGGTTCGAGCACTATTCATTAACCCTGCATGCCCTTTGTAAGCACCCCAAAGAGGATAAAAACTCAACAAAGCAGCTAAGCCGAAAGCAATGATTAAAGTAAATTGACCGAGTTCAGGGATCATTTATGGGCGCCTTCTAACTGTTCTTCGGTGTATTCAGGCTTGAAATGTTGCATCCCTTTAAGTGATTCAGCAATTTCAGGGGGCATATACTCCTCATCATGCTTAGCCAACACTTCCGACGCCGTGACTGTGGTCGCATCTTTTAAAACGCCCATTGCTACAATGCCCTGCCCTTCACGAAATAGATCGGGTAAAATACCATCAAACTCAACAGTGACTAAATCGCCACCCGCATCATAGAGTTTGAAGCTCACCTTTAAACTGCTTTGGTCCCGTACTACAGAACCCGGCATAACCATGCCACCAATTCTTAACCGCTGACCTGCTTCTGGTTTAACAAGCTGTTTGCCTTTACCTTTAACCAGTTCTGAAGGCGTGTAAAACAGATCAATATTTTGCGATAAGGCATATAACACCAAACCAATTGCTGAGCCTATACCGAGTACAATCGCCAAAATAACGGCAAGGCGCTTTTTGCGTCTTGGGTTCATAACGTATTCTCCATACTGCGAGCGGCTTGCATACGCTTGTTGCGCTCAATGTTATTACGTACTTGTTTAAATAATCGTGCCCGCTTCATTCGCGTGTCAATGACTATCCCTAGCATGCTGATAAACGTCGCACCAAAAGACAACCAAACATAAAAGCCATAGCCGCCCATCGCAAAAAAATCAGCCCAACTTACAAATTCCATTACTTACCCCCCATCACTAAGGCCTTAACCCAAGGACGATGACTTTCTCTTTGCAAAATTTCATTACGAAAACGCATTAACATTAGGGCACCAAAAAATGTCGCAAATGCTAATAACATAATTAACAGCGGCCAAAGCATTGAAAGCGCGATGGATGGCTTATCAAACTTGGTAATGGAAGCCCCTTGATGCAAAGTATTCCACCATTCCACCGAGTAATGAATAATAGGAATATTAATCACGCCAACTAAGGTCAGAATACCGGCCGCTCGCCCTGCCAACACTTTGTCTGAAAACGCGTTATATAAAGCAATCACACCCAAATACAAAAATAACAAAATCAATTCCGAGGTCAATCTAGCATCCCAAACCCACCAAGCGCCCCACATGGGTTTGCCCCAGGCCGCGCCAGTAAATAAAGCAATAAAAGTAAACACTGCACCCACAGGAGCCATCGCCGCGACGGCCATATCTGAAAGGCGAATTTGCCAAACCAAACCGATAAATGCCGCCACGGCCATACTGGTGTAGGCTCCCATAGACAAAATAGCAGCGGGAACATGTATATAAATGATGCGAAAGCTATCACCTTGCTGATAGTCCGCAGGCGCGAAAGCTAAACCCCAGACTAAGCCAACAGCAAAAGAAATGCAGCAAACGACAGTAAACCAAGGTATAAGCTTTCCAGCCAGTTCATAGCTAGTTTGCGCTTTGGCATAAGGGTGTAACCACTTCCACATAGATTGACTCTCTATTTTATTAATGAGCGAACCATGCCCACTTAATCATAAAAACAATGTTGTAAATACAACGTCGTAAAACAATACACTTTGTTGGCAACCCACACCCATTTAAAGCTAAACGGGTACGGGATAACACTAAAAATTAGCTAACACTAACTCGTAACGATGCGGCAACTGCAAATGGTGCAAGGGTAATCGCAGTGACAAGCATTGCGCCCATAATAGCTAAGGCACCAATGTACGACTGGCCAAAGTTAGCAGCATCAATCGCCATGG
Organism: Motilimonas sp. E26; assembly: GCF_021278025.1. Lineage (GTDB taxonomy): Bacteria > Pseudomonadota > Gammaproteobacteria > Enterobacterales > CBDFNC01 > Motilimonas. The sequence goes on along the minus strand of NZ_JAIBHJ010000004.1, from coordinate 102,508 downwards.
TCGAAAAAATCAATACAGGAATACACAAAGGCAGCATAATTAAGCTAAGAATAACCCCCCCTTTTCTCAAGCCAACCGTCAGCGCAACACCTATTGCACCAATGAAACTCAAAATAGGAGTGCCTATCAGCAAAGTGAATAACACGGCCCAGTAAGTATTGAGATCAAGTGAAAGTAGGACCGCAATTAAGGGCGATATTAAGATAATAGGCAGACCCGTGAGTAACCAGTGGGCAATGATCTTGGCCGTGACCAACAAAGATAATGGATAAGGGCTGAGCATTAATTGCTCTAAACCACCGTCGCTAAAGTCATCTTTAAACAAACGCTCGAGTGAAAGTAGTGACGCCAACAACGCTGCCACCCAAATAATGCCAGGGGCGATGCGTAACAACAACTGGGGCTCTGGCCCAACGCCAAGAGGAAACAAAGTGATCACTATGATAAAAAACCATAAGGGATTAAACACGTCAGCAATACGTCGAAAAGCCGTTAACAGTTCACGCCGCATGACCTGATAAAAAGCGTTTAGCATTTTTCCGCACCTATACCAACATACAACTCTTCTAATGATGGCTTGACCATCACCAATTTAGAAAAATCAGCCGCAGGCAAATTTAGGTCTTGATGGGTAGTGAGTAAGATCATGCCTGAATTCTCTGCATGTTTAACAAACAGTTGCTCTAATACTTTCACGCCATTTTTATCAATGGCAGTGAACGGCTCATCTAAAATCCATAGCGGCGCCGTTGAAATCCAAAGCCGTGCCAATGCCACTCGCCTTTGCTGACCGGCAGATAATTGCGCGGCGGGCACCTCTTCCAGCCCAGCTAAACCAACCTGTGCCAACACACTGTAAAGATCGCCTTGATAGCTAGGCTCAAACATTTTTTGATAAAAACGTAAATTTTCAAGTGCACTTAACTCAGGCTTTACCCCACTCTGGTGACCTAAGTAGAGTAAATTTTGTTGATACGCTTCACGATCGTCAGATATAGCTAACCCTTGCCACAATACTTGGCCATGGTAAGGTGTCATAAGTCCAACTAATAAGCGGAATAAGCTGGTCTTGCCCACTCCATTTGGACCTTCAACTTGGATGATCTGACCGGGTTTAACTTTAAGCGATAAACCCTCGAACAGTAACCTGTCTTCTCTCACGCAACTGAGGGATTTTGCTTCCAGCATGGGTTACGCACTATGATTATAATTGGCTGCGGATCATAGCACAGATAATACCTTGTATTAACCAGTGTTCTCGCAGTTTTAGCTTGGTTTTACCGACATTTCACCTCAGGATAGATGATGGCTCAAAAGATAAACTCAACTCCGCCCCTCTCGCAGCCCGTAAAGGTTCTGGAGAAAAAAGAGTTTAACAGTAACTGGGTAGCAAATAGCTCACCCGATCTTTTAGCTCCCAGCTCAGCAGAAGAAGTTAATAAGCAAATGGCTCAACTGACTCTCTTGGCAAAAAAACAACCTCTGTCTTCACATTTGTCTCAGCTTATCGCCTTATTAAAAAAACTCCCCCTCACAAGTCAACCTAAGGCGCTACATACTTTGCTGGGTCAGCTGTTTCCCACTAGCCCATCGGCATTAACATCGTTACTGCAACAGCTTTTATCCCCTGAAAAAAATAAGGCCAATCAACTGGCACTACGCTGGCTCGCATTGACAATGAAATTTAAAGACTTGCAAGCCTCTAGTTTAGAGCACGCGATAAAAGATGTACTACAAGGAATTCAAGTATCGCAACATGATACTCCCAACCATCAAGTGTGGTTGATGCAATTACCATGGTTCATGCAACAGCAATTAAAAACAGTGCAACTGAAGATCAAACAGCCAAAAAAAAGCGAAAAAGGCAAAAAAAAATGGCAAATACAACTTAAGCTGCCTATCAGTGACCATGAAATGTTAGCCCATGCAGTGATAGAGGAATCGATAGTTGATATAAAACTTTACACGACTCATGAGGCAGATTTAGCGAGAATACAAGCTTACCAAGGCTTGTTAAGCGAGCAACTTAGCAAAGCTGGTGTACGAAACCATTGCCAAAGCTTCCTCGGAAAGGTTACTGAGGATTTTTGTAAAGAAATACACAATGAAGCAGCTATCAATATCATCGTTTAATATTTAAGGATTCGGTATGAAAAAATCCATTGCTATTTCATATTTGGATAAATCTAAGTCACCTGTGGTTAGCCAGAAAAAGCAGGAACATGAAGCAGAAGCGTTAAATAAAGCCGCTCTCGAAGCAGGCTTAATCGTGCATCAAGATGAGCACTTACTTTCACTTTTGGACAGTTTAGAGCAGGGAGAAGAAATTCCAGAAGCTCTATATACAGTAATCGCCGAACTGATTAGTTTCTCATACTTACTCCAAGGAAAGTTCCCAGAACATTGGAATCATCCCCTAGAGCAAGTCGATATCAAGATATAGCCATTAATCAGTGCAGGTAAACTAACGAGACTTGCCGTGTAAACTGAGCAACAACTCAGCTTCCGCTTTTGGTAACTCACACTCATTCATCAGTTCTTCTAAACCAGCGCCAAGGGCGACCATTTTCACAGCGCGCGTATACAGTTTATTGTCAGGTGCGGTATCAACAATTTCTTGTTGTTTTTCGACGGCCTCTTTCAACCCTTCATTTAATTGATGAAATTTTTTCCCTAAGCCAATTGAGCCTGAATGCAGCTCTCTGATTTGCTTATTGAGGGACTCTTTTGATTTTAATAGCTCTTTTGTTAATTGCTGTAAGGCTTGTATTTTCTTCGCCTGCTTTTTTTGCACCAGCGCCGAAAAAACAAGAGAAATAATAGCTAACAGTAATGCGAGCCCAATTAGGCTCGTCTGAATTAATGGGTCTAACATGGCTTATAATGCGCTCATTTCATCCCACTCTTCATCACTGAGTAACTTGTTCAAATCAACAAGAATCAGCAACTGGCCATCACGGTTACTGACGCCTTGAATAAATTTAGCGCTTTCTTCCGTTCCAACATTAGGCGCGGTATCTATTTCAGAGGCGCGCAGGTAAACCACTTCCGCCACACTATCAACCATAATACCGATAACTTGCTTTTCAGCTTCAATAATCACGATACGTGAATTGTCACTGACCTCTGATGGACACAATCCAAATCGAGAACGGGTATCGATAACCGTGACAACATTACCACGCAAATTAATAATACCTAATACGTAATCAGGCGCACCAGGCACGGGAGCTATTTCGGTATAACGTAATACCTCTTGTACTTGCATAACGTTAATGCCGTAAGTCTCTTGCTCTAATTGAAATGTTACCCATTGTAACACTTCATCTTCAGACACATTTTCGGCTACATTTCGTTGTTCACTCATCCGCTTTCCCTCTAACCTAGAATATCGCTTTCTAACATAAAATTAGCACGACACTGATAATAATGGTTTAAAAACTCGCTTGTTTTAACAAAAACTTTGAAGAAAGACTTTTAAGCCCCTTCTATATTCACGCCACGCGACAACAACTTAACTAATTCACTTACATGAAGTAATGCGCACATCTTTTTCTTTACCATTCCTGCCAACCAAGGACGTTTACCTTCTTGATGGCGCCACTTAACTTGATCTTTGGTCAGCTTCTCTGTCCCTATCAAATTACAGCAACTTAGCCCCCAAGAAGTATCACCAAGTAAGATAAGATACTTATAATCGATATCTTCAGGGGCATTATCCGTCATCACCCATTTAGCGGTATCAACAACATTGAGCTTTTTTTCTCGTTGCGTCATCATGCCAGCAAACCAAGCAGGCTTACCGAAAATACTGGTCACGTTATCGATTTTGTGGATCCCGCCTAGCTCAGTCAACATCACAGCAAAAGATATGCCCGCAACTTCAAAAAACAAAGCTTGAAATTCATCTTCTGGCTCAATGTTTCGCCATTGATTAGACTCTGCTTGACTAACTGCTGAACTGACCTCACCTTTTATCTGAGTATCGACAACCGCTTCAACGCTTTGCTCAGGCTCAGGCTCAGGCTCAGGCTCAGGCTCAGGCTCAGGCTCAGGCTCAGGCTCAGCAAACACTAACTCACTAGGCAGCACAGAGCCAAAGGAAACTAAACCCGTTAATTGTGAGTCAACCTCTTCTAATAATGAATCAACACCGATTGATTGCTGTTCTGCAGCCAACGGCTGCGTTAACAACTCAGGCTCTGGCTGTTCAGGAGCAACGTTATTAAGTAGATTTTGTAGCGGCAACTCGCTGTTTGGCCTTGCACTTACAGCACGAGAAGTAAACGAAGCACGCGACTCTGACACAGGTGTAGCTTTTGCTTCCTGTTTAGGCTCGTCAAGCAACGCTGAAAAATAGCGTTCCATCGCGTCTTCATTGGGTAAACGACTCATTATTTAGCCTGATTCCTATTATCAATTCTAATGCTTAAGCATGCCACATTTAGGCTACTTTGATTGCTCTTTATTCTCTAATTGCTGTAAATGATTAAGTAATGTTTCATATGCAAATACCCCACGGCAGTTTCGAGAAAAGGCAGAAGGTGGAATATGCTTTAAACTTGCATCACGAAATTTAGTATCAATCGGGATCACTGAATTCCACGCATCCCTCGGATGCTTATCTTTAATTGCTTGCAACGTATTTAAAGACGCTTTAGTACGCTTATCAAACATGGTTGGAATAACACAATACTTAAATGGTTGTGGCCGCGAACGCTGCATAATATCGAAGGTGCGGATCATCCGCTCTAAGCCTTTTAAGGCAAGGAACTCAGTTTGAACTGGAACCAATATCCGACTGCAGGCTGCTAATGCATTTACCATCATCACCCCCAATACAGGTGGGCAATCTATCAATACATAATCATAGTCATCTCTGACTTGATCGAGTGCTCGCTTTAGAAATAGTCCCATGCCTTCTCGATTGCCAAGCACGCGATCAAGCGTCGCCAAAGCCATATTCGCCGGAATAATATCTAACCCCTCAAATGGTGTTTTTAAGGTATATCGCAATACCGTCGCCTTATCAGGTGAATGGGTCTGAAAAAGCTCATACAATGTGCCATCGATTAGATCTGAATCGTATCCAAGATAGCTTGTTAGGGAAGCATGAGGATCCGTATCAATTAACAAAACGCGGTGACCCCGTTCAGCAAGTAAACCTGCTAGGGAGATAACTGTGGTCGTTTTGCCAACCCCACCCTTTTGATTTGCAACTGTCCAGACTATCAAGTATTTATTCCTGTCGTGTGGTTATTCGTAAGCCACCATTTGGTAACTCAACTTCAATTATTTTACTGTCATCTGATGTATCGGCCGATGTTTCTGAAAGTATAGGCTCTATCGTCGCCTCTGTGGTGAGATTCCCTGATGCATTAACCAATGGAAGCGCCGTACTGGGCGGCTCATAAGCATACTTAGATAACGCGATCACCACTCTGCGATTTTTACGCCTGCCCGCGGCATCTTTATTACTGACAATCGGATAATATTCGCCATACCCCTCGACTGCTAATCGGGCTGGGTTAATACCATTTTGCTCTAATAGACGTAATATACTGGTCGCACGCGCGACTGATAGCTCCCAATTAGAGGAAAACACTTCATTGTTAATTTTTTGATTATCTGTGTACCCCCTGACTCGTAAAAAGTTGCTTACGGGTAAAAGAATGTCAGCAATTCGAGTGAGCAACTGCGCCGACGAGTTAGAAATTTGTGCACTGCCACTGGGGAAAATAATGCCACTACTAATATCAATGGTTAACCAATCACCATCAAGCGTGACGCTGGCTTGACCATTCTCTAATTCTTTTAAAAGGCTTTCATTTAATTCTGTTTCAAGGGAGGTAAGTGGCGCGCCTAGCTTATTCCGATCTAAATTCGAAAGATCTTGGCCACCATCAACAATTGAGCCAGCATCCTCTAATAATCCAGCCCCTTGCTCTTCTATTATTTCATCCGCTTCATTAGTTAAAATACCTTCAGTATCTGAAACTTCGACATGTTTTGAGAACTCTTTTGTTGCCGAATAAAAGTTCTCTATGACAACCTTATATTTGTCTTCATTAACTGTTGCTGCGGCGTAGAGGACAACAAACAGCGCAAACATCAAGGTCATATAGTCAGCGTAAGAAACCAGCCAACGTTCGGTGTGGTTATGCTCTGGGATATGTTTTTTTTTAACGCGCCGAGTCATATTAGTGACTCTCAACAGAAAAAGACTCTAACCGACGCTCTATAACTAATGCATTTTCTCCATTAACGATGGACACTAACCCTTCAATAGTCATTTCATGGTAAAGTGCTTGTTTGTAATTGAGCGCCCTTAATTTGTGGCAGATGGGTAGAAAAATAAAGTTAGCAAAGCCGACGCCATAAATAGTCGCTACAAAAGCAGCAGCGATACCGCGACCAAGCACACTTGGATCATCAATATGAGACATAGCTTGGATAAGCCCCATAACCGCACCTATTATACCCACTGTAGGGCTGTAGCCCCCCATCGCCTCATACACCTTAGCACTACGTTCATAGTACTCTTGCTTAAGGTCAACTTCTTGCTCTAACACACTACGTAATGTTACGGCATCGATCCCATCGACTATCATGGAGAGTCCTTTCTGAGTAAAAGGATCGATATTCTTATCTTCAATAGTTGACTCCAAGGCTAAAAAACCTTGTGCTCTTGCGATAGAAGACCATTGCTTTAAGTGGGTAATTTGCCGCTTTACCGGGTATACAGGGGGATTAACTAATTGAGGAAGCATCATTACCGCATGGCGAAATTGATCGGCGGTGGATTGGAACAGAACTGCACCTAGAGTCCCCCCTACCACAATAACAAAGGCGGCAAGGTTGAGTAAAAATGAAAGATTCCCTCCTGTGAATGACTCAGCAACTATCAATGAGGCGAATGCTAGAAATAAACCAAATAGCCCCAAGATATCCATTAGGAAAATTCCGTCATTATACGCTGAGCCACCTTATCAAGAGGCAATGATTCTGAAGAAATGCCTTCTTTGGTTACAGCTTGGGGCATGCCATACACCACACACGTTTTTTCATCTTGCGCCCAAATAGTTGCCCCCATATTTTTCAACATTCTGCCACCATCGCGACCATCAGCTCCCATTCCGGTTAATACGATAGCTAAAACCTTGCTTTGATAGAGCTTAGCTAAAGATGCAAACGTAATATCAACACAAGGCTTATAATTAACCTTATCGTTACCATCAATAATACGAATACGGGCACTGGCTCCTCGGCCTTCAACTAGCATTTGCTTACCACCGGGCGCAAGGTAAGCTTGCCCTTTGACAATAGGGTCGCCGTCTTGTGCTTCCTTAACCTTAATTTTACATAAGGAATTAAGCCTAGCAGCGAATGCTGCTGTAAAAGTAGCAGGCATATGTTGAATCAATAATATAGGCAGTGGAAAGTTCGCTGGAAGCGCTGTTAAGACTGTTTGCAATGCAACAGGACCACCAGTAGAAGTGCCAATAGTGAGAATATCGTAGCTTTTGCCAGTTCGTTTGAAATTAATGGGAGTACTACGAACCTCATTGGCCGTGGTGGTGCGTGCAACCGGTGCCGCCGCGCGAGCGTTTAATTCAGGCCTTCTTTTTAGTTCTACAGCAGAAGCTGAACCCACGGCAGCTGAAGAGCGTAAATTTGCTGAAGCGGCGCGGGGAGAAAAAACGCGACGCCTGGCTATCGCTTTCACTCGCTGTTGTAAAGTGCGAGTTGCTTCTTCCTTATCACGCGCGATATCTTCGAATTTTTTCGGCAAAAAGTCTAGCGCGCCAGCCTCTAGTGCTTCTAAAGTGGCTGTCGCACCTTGATGAGTCAAAGAAGAAAACATCAAAATAGGCGTAGGCGTCGACGCCATGATTTCACGCACGGCTGAAATACCATCTAACACCGGCATTTCAATATCCATGGTAATCACGTCGGGCTTCAGCCGCTGCGCCATGTCAACCGCTTCACGGCCATTTTTAGCTGTATCAATCACCTCTAACATTGGGTCTTGATTGATTATTTCACTTACACGTCTTCTAAAGAAGCTCGAATCATCTACAACTAATACCTTTATTGACATCTACCTTCTCAACTTCGAAGCATTAAGCGTAATGCTTTAATAAACTTGGGATATCCAAAATTAATGCAATACCACCATCACTGGTTATAGTGGCACCCGCCATGCCTGGCGTGCCTTGTAGTAAATCATCAAGGGCCTTAATCACCACTTCCTCTTGTCCAATTAGACTGTCAACCACGAAACCAACTTGTTTCATACCTAATTGCACTATCACAACATGGCCTAGACCTTCCCGCTTTTTACGGCTAGGGGCGGCACCATTTCTAATCAACCAATCTTGTAAATAGAACAGCGGAATGGCTTTTTCCCTAACAATAACAGTCAACTGACCATCCACTATATTGGTCTTACGCAGATCCAGGTGGAAAATTTCATTGACATTCGTTAAAGGTAAAGCAAATGTTTGCTTACCAACCAGTACCATGAGTGTGGGTAGGATCGCTAGTGTAAGCGGAACTTTAATTTCTAATCGAGTTCCAGTCCCTAGGTTTGAATCAATATGAATTGCACCATTCAACTGAGTGATACTGGTTTTAACCACGTCCATACCCACGCCGCGACCTGAAATGTCTGAAATTTCAACCTTGGTTGAAAAGCCCGGGGCAAAAATAAGGTTATAGGCCTCAGTGTTCGACATCCTTGCTGCTGTATCGGGATCGAGAATACCTTTGTTAATAGCAATGCTTTTAAGTTTTTCTGCATCCATTCCAGCGCCATCATCTTGGATAACCAGTAAGATATGATCGCCTTCTTGCGAAGCTGAAAGTTTAATTTGCCCCATTCTTGGCTTGCCATTTTGTTCACGCACATCAGGCATTTCTACCCCGTGGTCCACCGCGTTTCGCACTAAGTGAACTAAGGGATCAGCAAGCGCTTCAACTAAGTTTTTATCTAAATCCGTATCCTCACCTTCAAGGGTAAGATTAATGTCTTTCTTTAGTGTTCGCGCTAAATCTCGCACCACCCGCGGAAAACGGCCGAACACCTTCTTAATTGGTTGCATACGGGTTTTCATTACCCCGCCTTGCAAATCAGCAGTAACAACATCTAAATTAGCAACGGCCTTAGCCATTGCTTCATCACTGCTGTTGATGCCTAAACTCACTAAACGGTTTCGAACCAGTACAAGCTCGCCCACCATATTCATTATTTCATCTAAGGTGCGAGTATCAACTCGTACTGTAGACTCGCCTTGAGAAGGTGGATTGGCCCTGTTCGTAGCAGGTTTGTCCGCAGCAACAGGCGCCTGAGGCTTAACTGCAGCCGCTGGGGCAGGCGCTGGGGCTGCAGGAGCTGGAGCGACAGAAGCAGTATCTTTAGCGGGTTCACTGGGCTCAGGTGCACTAGCTATAGTTGGGCTTTGCCCTGCACCATGTAATTCATCAAGTAAACGCTCAAATTCATCATCGTCAATAACACTATCATCTGCTGGCGGAGGAGCCGCAGCAATTTTGTGCTGTCCCTTCCCGTGTAGCTCGTCCAACAAGGATTCAAATTCATCATCAGTGATGTCTCCCGAGCTAACACTTGGCGAAGCTGTAGCTTTCGATGGACTTGAATTACCATGTAGCTCATCAAGTAATCGTTCAAACTCATCTTCGGTAATTTCATCAATGCCAGCACCATCAGTTGCAGAACTTTCCTGTGTCATTTCAGGCTCAGGTGCAGCTATCGGTTCGGGGGTAATATGAGGCTCAGGGGAGGCCACGGGCTCAGCTCCAGCGGGCTGACTCAGTTTATGCAGGGCATCTAGGATAGCTTGTGGCGCAGGCGTTAAAGGCTCTCGGGCCTGCACTTGCGCAAACATTTCATTAATGCAGTCCAAGGCTTCAAGGATAGTATCCATTAACTCAGAACTAACAGGACGGCCACCATTACGTAATGTGTCAAACACATTTTCCGCACCATGACAACAATCTACTAATTCAGTAAGAGAGAGGAAGCCGGCTCCTCCTTTAACGGTATGGAAACCTCGAAAGATGGCATTCAGTAAATTGGTATCATCCGGCTGTTTTTCCAAGTCAACCAATTGCTCAGAAAGCAGCTCGAGTATCTCGGCAGCTTCTACCAAAAAGTCTTGTAAAATGTCTTCATCGACCTCAAAGCCCATGCGCTACTCCTAGAATCCTAAACTTGATAACAAGTCATCAACATCATCTTGACCCGAAACGACATCATCTCTCGACTCGGCATTCATTATCGGGCCTTCAGCTTCAATCCCTGATATTCGAGGTGCATCGGTACTACTTTGTTTTGGTTTTTGTTCAAACTCACCAAACATAGTCAGCATTTCTACCAATTTCACTTCCACTTCCTGAACTAAAGTGATTACGCGCCGGATCATCTGACCCGTTAAATCTTGAAAATCTTGAGCCATTAAAATTTCAGTCAATAAGTGTTTTAACTTATCGGCGTCCTGCTCTGAATCCTTAAGGATCTTGTCTAACTTGTGACAAAGTTCCTTAAATTGAACCAGTTCGATTTCTCGATTCATCAAGCTGTTCCAACCTGGCAAAACTTGTTGGATGTTCTCATTGAGTCGATCGGCTAAGGGCAAGCTTTCATCCACAGCATCCATGGTTCGGTTCGCCGCTTTATCCGTCATTTCTATCACGTAAGTCAGTCTATCTTTCGCATCCGGTATTTCACTATTTGCTAATTCAGATAAGCGATTATCGTTTTGAAAATCAATTAGCGAGTCATGTAATTGACGCGTCAGTAAACCAACTTGCTCAAACAGTTCGTTCTTAGAGGGATCTGACAGCACACCAGAAATCAAAGAATTCGCCTGTGCAACTTCGCCAAGCTTAAGTAGTTCAACCAAATGCTGTGCTTGCTCAAGCGAAAGCAGTGCTTCGTTGGTGCTTGTCATCACGCCCCCTTACTGAAGTCGTTCGAAAATTTTATCAAGCTTTTCTTTCAACGTTGCGGCAGTAAATGGCTTAACAATATAACCATTCACACCTGCTTGTGCCGCTTCAATAATTTGTTCACGCTTGGCTTCAGCCGTTACCATCAGCACTGGCAGATGGCGAAGGCTTTCGTCTTTACGTACCTCTTTTAACAAGTCAATACCTTGCATTCCTGGCATGTTCCAGTCGGTAACAAGAAATTCAAAATCGCCATTCTTCAGCATAGGTAACGCTGTGCTACCATCATCCGCTTCATGGGTATTGTTGAATCCAAGATCACGCAATAGGTTTTTAATTATTCTTCGCATTGTTGAAAAATCATCAACAATTAGAATCTTCATGTTTTTATCCAACTTATTCTCCTCAAATGGCAGTTGGTTGTACTCAACTCTATGTGCTGAAGTGTTCTGTAACATACTACAAATCAGTATAGTTACTTAATATCATATCAACAGGCTAAGTTTGCCAATCAAGCATTCGCCCTTTTAAGCGGTGAATAGCTTGGCTGTGTATTTGGCTAACTCTCGACTCACTGACACTTAACACTTCACCAATTTCACGTAAATTTAGCTCTTCATCATAATATAAAGATAATACAAGGGCTTCGCGTTCGGGTAAGGATTTTATACAAGATGCGAGGTCATACTGAAATTTTTCTTCAAAAACCCCTTCAAATGGCGAATTTTCATCCAGCTCTGTTGATGGCAAGGAATCTTGGCCTACGGCTAAGTCTTCAATGCCTATTAATTTACCACTATTTACATCTCTGAGCATGGCATGGTAATCGTCAACACTCACTTGTAACTTGTTAGCGATATCACTGTCTTTGGCATCAGAGCCCAACTCTTTCTCTACGCTGTCGATAGCTTGTGCAATGAGACGGCTGTTCTTATGCACGCTTCTCGGCACCCAATCACCACGACGCATTTCATCAAGCATGGCACCTCTGATGCGAATGCCGGCAAAGGTTTCAAAGCTTGCTCCCTTGCTCGCGTCAAAATTCCGACTGGCTTCAAGCAAACCAATCAGACCCGCTTGAGTTAAATCTTCGACCAACACACTCGCAGGTAACCTCGCCATTAAGTGATGTGCAATCCGTTGCACTAAGGTTCCATAGCGTTCAACCAGTTCATTCGGCTGAACTTGACTGGTGTAAGCATGGACTTTATTCACTAATTTTCTCTCTTTTGTCTGCTGTGTTATCAAGCAGTTTTTCGATAAAAAACTCTAAGTGGCCACCAGGCTGATTGGGTACTGGCCAAGTGATCGCTTTGCTGGATAAGGCTCTAAATGCCAATGATGAAGGAGATTTAGGAAAAGACTCAACGACTAATTTTTGCTTGCGTACTGATTGACGAACATTGTTATCAAATGGAATACAAGCGACAAGCTCTAAGGCCGTGTCTAAAAAGCGATCAGTCACACGCGTTAACTTAGAAAATAATTCTTGCCCTTCGCGTAAGCTGCGAACCATATTAGCGACAATCTTAAAGTGAAACACGCCATATTGCGTATTTAACAACTTAATTAACGCATAAGCATCGGTAATTGACGTAGGTTCATCACAGACCACCACCACGATATCTTGGGCTGCTCGAGCAAAGCTGAGCACCATATCTGATATGCCTGCAGCAGTATCGACTAACAGCACGTCAATAGGTGTTTGCAACTCACTAAACGCTCGAATAAGGCCAACGTGCTCAGCTGGCGTTAATTCCACCATGGATTTTGTGCCAGACGTAGCAGGTATTATTTTCATCCCTTGAGGTGCATCAATGATCACTTCATCTAAGGTGCATTCACCCGATAAAACATGGGATAGATTTTTAGTCACACGAAGGCCAAGTAATACATCCACATTTGCCAACCCTAAGTCAGCATCTAGCACTAACACGCGTTTGCCTTGTGCTGCGAGAGAAGCGGCCAAGTTCAAGGTAACGTTAGTTTTACCTACGCCCCCCTTACCGCCTGTCACGGTAATCACTTTAACTTTGTTATTTTTCATCATTCGCAGCCCACTCGCCTGATCATTTAACATCGATTTATTCATAATACTCCGAAGTGTGGCAGTCATCTGCTTCGCTATACCACTGATGTTGGTCTTTCGCCATTTCCTGCTCCATTAAACTTAACGCGCTGGACACCATATATTTGGCGCTGGCTATTTTGATATCTTCAGGCACCCTTTGACCATTGGTAATATATGAAATAGGTAAAGCATGCTTAATTGTAACACTTAGTATTTCACCTAGACTCAAACTTTCATCTAGTTTCGTGAGAATACAACCAGATAAGGGTATTCTTCGAAAATGTTCGATGGCTTCTTGTACAACTCGACGCTGAGAAGTGGCAGGGATCACCAAAAAGCTGCGAATACGCACTCGCGAGTTTTTCATCAAGGTTTCCAGCTGCTCAGATAAACGAACATCTCTCTGCCCCATTCCGGCTGTATCAATCAGCACTAATCGCTTAGTTCGCATTTGATATAAAATATCAGATAGCTCATCGGCATCCTTGGCGACGCGAACCGAACAACCTAAAATTTTACCGTATGTCGCTAGCTGTTCATGGGCGCCAATACGATACGTGTCGGTGGTAATCAAACCGACTTGGTCAGCCCCATGTTCCATAGCAAAACGCGCTGCTAGTTTAGCAATGGTGGTGGTTTTACCTACCCCTGTTGGCCCTAACAGGGCAACTGCGCCGCCCAATTTAAGAATTTCGTTTTCACCTATGGTCACTTGATCTTCAAGTAATTGAGTTAAGTATTGTTTCGCTTCTGCAGGTGAACAACTTTCAGGAATACAACTGGCTAGTTGATCCGAAATGTCATCGGAAAAACCACATTTATTCAACCATTTAATTAGCATTGCTCGAACTGGCTCTTTGCGCTCTAGCTCTTGCCACATCAACCCTGAGACTTGGTGCTCTAACAATTTACGCAGCGAAGCCATTTCTTCGCGCATGGAATCTAAGATCTTATCATCCTTGCTATTATTACTTGGCGCAGACTTCACTGGTCGCGCTGGCGCAGGACGCGGTTTTGGTTGTTCCCACTCATTTTGTTCCATCAAAGTGGCGGGTTTCGCACTCGGCCTTGCCGGTTTAGCCATCGGACTGCCTTGTTTTTTAAGCAGTGCTGACAGTGAATCAGCAAGGTTTTGCCCAGAGCGTGCATTAATTGTTTTAGCTTGCTCCATGGCGGCATTGCTCACTTGAGTTGAGTTAGCGCGTGGGCGACTGGACAAAACAACACTGTCTTCCTTCAAATCACGATTTTCTTTTACATCGCGAGATTGCGCTTTTGATTCTGTGGCCGCTTGATAATCTACTGCCGCAACAATCTCAATACCACCGGTGACTTTTTTGTTGGACATGATCACTGCGTCCGGCCCTAAAATGTCCTTCACTTCAGCCAGTGCTGCGCGCATATCTTTGGCAAAAAAACGTTTAATTTTCATACTGCAGTCTCCTGTCGATTACTGCCCGACAGAGTTAACGATTCTAATCTGCTTATCTTCAGGAACTTCTTGATATGACAGAACTTGTAATCCAGGGATTGTGTTTTTAACAAATTTAGCAAGGGTAGTACGTAATACGCCTGACGTTAGCAAAACAGCGGGCTGACCTGCAAGCTCTTGCTGTTGAGACGCTTCAAATAATGCGCGTTGGATCCGCTCTGCTAGCCCAGGCTCTATACCTGCACCATCACTCCCGCCAGCCTGAATAGAATTATGCAAAATCTGCTCCAACTCTGGTGATAAGGTAATAACTGGAATTTCCGGCTCTGCACCGACAATATTTTGACTGATCATGCGTTTTAACGCGATCCGACAAGCCGCCGTCAACACTTCTGAATCTTGGCTTTTCACGCCGTAATCAGACAAGGTTTGCACTATCGTCCGAATATCACGGATTGGCACGCCTTCATTGAGTAGCCCTTGCAACACTTTTACAATCACCCCTAGTGGTAAAATGTCAGGTACTAGCCCTTCTACAAGTTTAGGATGACTTTTTGCTAATAGGTCTAATAAATTCTGTACTTCTTCATGCCCTAGTAATTGCGCAGCATGATTAGTTAATATTTGACTCAAATGTGTGGCTACAACGGTTGCTGCATCAACAACTGTATAGCCCATGGCTTGAGCATGCTCACGCTGACTCGGTGAGATCCAAAGTGCATCAAGTTGAAATGCTGGTTCGATGGTTGGTACGCCATCCACCGTACCAAATACCTGACCGGGGTTTATCGCCATTTCTTTGTCATGTAGCACTTCAGCCTGACCGCTGGTCACCCCCATGAGGGAGATACTGTAATAACTTGGCGGGAGATCTAAATTATCACGAATATGGACAGGGGGGACCAAAAAGCCTAGCTCTTGCGATAATTTTTTACGTACCCCTTTAATTCGCTCTAATAGCTCACCACCTTGGCTTTTATCCACTAATGGAATCAATCGATAGCCAACTTCCAAGCCGATCGTATCCACAGGTTGCACATCATCCCATCCCAATTCTTTCGTTTTATTGGCCGGATGACTACCCGCTACATTTTTCTCACTGGCAACCAAGGCCTGAGCAGCTTGCTCTTTTTGTTTTTTCATTAACCAATATGTTCCGCCCGCTGCACCGAATCCCAAAGACAAAAATGCAAAGTGCGGCATGCCTGGCACTAACCCCATCACAATTAAGATACCTGCGGTGATCATTAAAGCTTTAGGGTTACTGAACATCTGGCCCATCACCTGTTCACCCATGTCTTCAGAGCGATTTTCACGGGTGACTGTGATTGCAGCAGCAATAGAAAGTAATAAGGAAGGGATTTGAGCAACAAGACCATCACCAATAGTTAGCAAAGTGTAGATCTCGGCCGCATCGCTAAAGCTAAGGCCATGTTGCGCCATACCGATAATAAAGCCGCCAATGATGTTGATGAATAAGATCAGGATACCGGCAATTGCATCCCCTTTTACAAACTTACTGGCACCATCCATCGAACCATAGAAATCAGCTTCACGCGTCACTTCTTCGCGCCTGACTCGAGCTTGCTCTTGGTCGATCATCCCAGCGTTCAAATCAGCATCAATTGCCATTTGTTTACCGGGCATGGCATCGAGGGTAAAGCGGGCACTTACTTCCGAAATACGACCAGCACCTTTGGTCACCACGACAAAGTTGATAATCATTAGAATTAAGAAGACGATTAAACCAACAGCATAGTTGCCACCGATGACCACCGAGCCAAAAGCCGCGATCACATTACCTGCAGCATCACCGCCCTGATGCCCTTCAAGTAACACCACTCGCGTCGAGGCTACATTTAATGCCAAACGCAATAACGTCGCAATCAGTAACACAGCCGGAAACGAGGCAAAATCTAATGGCCGCTTTGTATAAATAGACACTAAAAGGACAATGAGCGCTAAAGCAATATTAAAAGAGAATAGAATATCTAATAGAAACGCTGGCATAGGTAAGATAACCATGCCTAAGGTTGCAAGAACCATTACCGGCGCACCGACGCCTTTTAGCAGTTTATCCCTGTGCTGCCAGTAGCCAGCCAAGTTTGACTTTAAATTCATTCACATAATTCGACAAAAAAATGACGTTTTAACACTATGCAATAAATACGCCTAATGCAATAAGCTGAGGCAGAAGTTAGGCAATTTAAAGCATAAAAGTTCGCTTTAGTTCAAATTTCTAGTATTTAAACCCTTGTGGCATATCAAACTCTTTGGGTAAAGGTGTTGGCCTCTTACCGCGTCCTTTGCGAAACTGTTCAAGTTGAAAGATATAAGCAAGGATTTGCGCCACTGCAACAAACAGTTCATGGGGAATTTCGCGATCAAGCTCGGTAGTATGATAAATAGCCCGGCATAGTTGTGGTGAGCTCATTACTGGCACTTCATACTCTCGCGCAATTTCTCGAATTTTAAGGGCAATTTGATCCACCCCTTTCGCGACGACCATGGGGGCTCCCCCTTTACTTGGGTCGTATTTTATGGCCACAGAGTAATGAGTCGGGTTTGTTACAATAACATCTGCATCAGGTACTTCTCCCATCATGCGTCGCTGCGCCGCTTCCATTTGTAAGCGCCGAATTCGCCCTTTTACTTCCGGCTTACCATCTTGGTCTTTATGCTCATCTTTCACTTCCTGCTTGGTCATTTTTAATTGCTCTTTTTGATGCCAAATTTGATAAGGCACATCCACCACAACAATCACCAATAAACTCATACATAAAATAAGAAACATCCAAAGCAGCATGTCCAATGCCGCTTCTGCGCTGGAAGGAAATGGAGTTGAACTGAGCACCAATATATCAGCAAAACTAAAATGCAATATCCCCCATACACCACATCCAATAACGGCGACTTTCAAGATTGACTTTAACAGCTCCACTACTCCTTGAGTCCCAAACATACGTTTGAAGCCAGCCAGAGGGCTCATCTTGCTAAATTTGGGCATCATGGCTTCGGTACTAAAGTTCATGCCTCCCAATGCGATAGTACCGACCACGGCCGCTATAAACAAAGCAATCAGTATGGCTAGGGTTGGTAACACCATTTCAGCAATCCCTGTCGCAAATACCACCATCATTTGCGAAGGGTCAAACACCGCTTCTCGCTCAAAAGTAAATGCGTCCGTCATCATGATGACAAAAGCATGGCCAAGGCTGTCGCCAAGCATAATCAAAATAAAAGAAGCCATAATAAGAATAGCTGCCGTCCCCAAGTCCTTAGAGCGAGTAACTTGACCTTTATTTCGCGCGTCACTGAGTTTTTTCCCCGTGGGGTCTTCGGTTTTTTCTTGGCCGTCAGCTTCTGCCATATTAAGGCTCCGTCATTGAATTAAGGTCTGTCAACGCCATTTAGTTATTTACCATAACTCAGGCAATCATTATCAATGTTAGGGTCGGCAAGCACCATTTAACAACTCACACATTAAGCTCGCACCACGTAGCCATTGGGCATCGAAATGCTCGACAACATTACCTATCGTCAGCCAGAGAATGAACAAGCCAAATAACATACTAATAGAAAAACCAAGGGAGAAAATATTTAGCTGCGGCGCTGCTCGGGTCATAATACCAAATGAGAAGTTCACCAACAGCATCGCAACAATAGATGACATTGACATGGCGAGCGCCGCTGTAAACATCACGCCTAACCAGCCGGCTAATTTTTGATATTGTAAAGCTGATAAGCCTTCCATCGAGATAGGCAAAGTTGTGAAACTTTCCACTATCATGTAAATCATGACTAAATGGCCATCTACGGCAAAAAAAAGCAACGTAACTAGCATTAAATAAAACTGACCAACAACCGGAGAAGTCTGGCCATTAAGTGGATCCGCCATAGAGGCAAAGCCTAAGCTAGTTTGCATCGCAATAACTTGTCCCGCAATGACGAAAGTTTGCATCACAAATACCGATACCGTCCCCACCGCCGCGCCAATTAATATTTGCTGCAATACAATTAATACACTTTCTCCGGAAAACAAGGGGATCGGTGGCGGATCAGGTAACACGGGAACAACCATCAAAGTAATAGCTAATGAGAGCAATAAACGGATACGTTTGGGAGTCGTTTTGGCGCCAATCCCCGTCATCACCATCAATAAAGCAGCAATGCGACACAAGGCCCAAAGGTAGCTCGACAACCAAGTGATGACAATATCAGCAGGATAACTCATTAACCGACAACACTTGGGATTTGTTCAATCATGGAATAAAAGAATTCCATTAGCATTCTAAAGCCCCAGTGAGCGCCAAACATTAACGCTAAGATAGTGATAATCAAACGCGGTAAAAAACTCAGTGTTTGTTCATTTATTGACGTGGCAGCTTGGAAGATTGATACAATTAACCCAATGATCAAACTAGGAATAATACACGCACAAACTAAGATCAGCACTAACCATAAAGCGTGTTTAAAAATATCAACAAAGACTTCCGGTGACATAAACGCTCCTTATGATTTGGCTACAAACCAAAACTGCTGGCTAAGCTACCTATGATCAAGTTCCAACCGTCCACTAACACAAATAGCATTAATTTGAATGGCAATGACACAATCATTGGCGATAACATCATCATACCCATGGCCATCAGGATACTTGCTACCACCAGATCGATTATCAAAAAAGGAATAAACACCATAAAGCCAATTTGAAAGGCAGTTTTGAGCTCACTAGTAACAAAGGCTGGGATCAATACATGGATAGGGACTTCTTGTGGCGTTGCCACTTCAATATCAGCCATTTCAACAAACGTTTGAAGATCGGTCACCCTAGTTTGCGCCAGCATAAACTCTTTTAATGGCCCTTGACCTTGCTCGATAGCTTGAGCAAAAGGGATATCTTCCGCTAAGTAAGGCTGGATAGCCTGCTTATTGATGCGCTCAAACACTGGCGCCATGATAAAAAAAGTCATAAATAAGGTTATACCTATAATGACTTGATTCGATGGTGTCTGCTGTAAACCCAAGGCTTGGCGCAAAATACTCATGACTATCACAATGCGGGTGAATGACGTCATCATTATCACCATGGCTGGCAAAAAACTCATTGCCGTCATCAGCGCGAGCACTTGCAATGTCAGGCTATACTCTTGCGCACCATCGGGTCCGGTCGTCACAGTCAAGGCGGGTAATGCGCCTGTTTGTGCAGCGGCGGTACCGCTGATTAACAATAAAGCCGCTAGCCATAGCCAGTGATGTATCTTTCTCATTTCTTTTTCATCATTTTAGCGAGTTGCTCCGCAAAATTAACTGATTCAACTGGTTGAGGCTGCCAAGGCTGATCTAATTTATCGATGAGGTTAATTTGTTGCGCCGTCGCCGCTAACAAATATTGCTGCTCGCCAAGCTGCACCACCAGTAGCTTCTCTCTTCGCCCTAACGGAGTTGAGGCAATCACTTTAATCCCTTGCTGGCCAAAGTGACGGCCTAACTTACTTTGGTTAAATAGCCAAGCTAACGCAAGAATGAGCAAAATAACGAAAATTAAAGCCGATAATACCGCCATCACATCGACACTAGGCGGCTCCGGTGCCGCCCAACTCGGTAAGGAAACAAACAAACTAGATAACAACAGCAGTAATTTCATTATTTTAGTTTCTTGATCCGCTCAGTTTGGCTAATGACATCGGTTAAACGAATGCCAAACTTATCGTTTACCACGACCACTTCACCGTGCGCTATCAAAGTACCATTAACTAATACATCCAGTGGCTCACCCGCGACCCGATCTAACTCAACCACTGAGCCTTGATTTAATTGAAGCAGGTTACGAATACTGATTTGACTGCGCCCAACTTCCATCGAAATTGTAACGGGAATATCCATAATGGCATCCAGTCGGCGTTTTTCTTCTGCCGAAATTGAAGGGCCATCATCAGTATCAAATTGCTCAAGCTCTGCGGGCTGAGCGCCCCCTTCAGCCTCTTCTAATGCCGCCGCCCACTCATCGGCCATTTGCTGGTCATCACTCATCTATCTCATCCTCTAAAACTTCTAATTGGCTAACATCATTATTAATGCGTTTGCCTTGTCTGGTCACTAGCTCAAGCTCTGTTTTCACCGAATCAGGACGTTTAAGTTTTTCGGTGATCCGCACTGCATAATTGTCTTTGGTTCTTCCCATCTTACCGCGATAAGTGGGCAAATCTTCAATGAAAACCGTCATCGTATCCGGCATTTCAATGGGGATAATATCACCTGCTTTTAAATCCATGATGGCGCGCAAACTTAACGTAGTTTCCAATAACTTAGTGCTCAGCTCTACAGGTACGTCCATGATTTCGTCTTTTAGGGCCTTGCTCCACCTAAAGTCGGTATCTTCCTTATCACTTTGCACACCCGCATCGAGTAATTCACGGATAGGCTCTAGCATTGAATAAGGCATTGCGATATGGAAATCCCCGCCGCCACCGTCCAGTTCGATATGGAAGGAGTTCACCACGATCACTTCTGTGGGGCTAACAATATTGGCCATGGCGGGGTTAACTTCAGAGTCGAGATACTCAAATTCAGCATCCATCACCGGTGCCCAAGCATCGTGATAATCTTCAAACACAATTTTTAATAGCATTTGAATTATCCGACGCTCCGTCGGGGTAAATTCTCGCCCTTCAATTTTGGCATGATAACGTCCATCACCACCAAAGAAGTTTTCCACTAAAATAAAGACCAGCCGCGCCTCCATGGTTATCAACGCGGTGCCTTTTAGCGGCCGAAATCGCACCATGTTTAAACTGGTCGGTACAAATAAGGTGTGTACATACTCACCAAATTTAAGCATTTGTACGCCATTAATAGACACTTCAGCAGTACGGCGCATCATATTAAATAGACTGATGCGTAAATGACGGGCAAAACGTTCATTAACCAACTCCAACGTTGGCATTCGACCACGAACAATACGATCTTGCGACGAGAAGTCGAAATTGACCGCATTGGCATTATCAATGGGGGATTCGTCTTCTTCCTCTACATCATCAACACCATGTAAGAGGGCATCAATTTCGTCTTGTGATAAAAGATCGCTCATTATTAATCCATTACACCTTTAAGGATTATTGCAATACAAAACCAGTAAATAACACGGCTTCCACTGTTGGCGCAGAGGCCACTTCATTCATCGCTTTCTGAACTTCTTGCAGGGACTTTTTACGTAATTCACTTTTACCTGACTCACTGCGTAATTCTTCTTCAGTTGCGGCACTAAACACACTTAACAAGGTACCTTCAATTAATGGAATATGCATTTTGGTCAGGTTCTCATTATCAACCCCACGCACCATTAATTGCACCTTGATTTGCACCAAGCGATCTCTGCCATCACCTGCCACGTTAAAAACAAAGGCGCGAGGCATGCCAACATAAATGGCTTTAAGTGTCGAGGCATCCACCTTCGGGGCTGTAGATTTCGAATCATTACCTTCAGTGGCAGCCGCTTCATCTGAACCCGCTAAGAAAAAATAGGCAGCGCCACCACCGCCTGCGAGTAACACCACGACTGCAACAATGATAATAATTAACTTACCTTTGCCACCTTTCTTTTCATTCAGTTCCAGATTTTCATTTGCTTCGTCAGCCATACCATCAGTCCATAAAGAATAAATCAGTTTAATTATTGCATAACAATAGCTTTAGACCATAGCTTGGCTAAGCATAAAAATCGATTGCTGAGTTTGACTGCACATAATTTCGCACAGTTTGGGTCGGTGAATCCTCAACTATGTTTGATTGTTGAGCAGTGCTGGCTTGTCCTGAACCACTTCCTTGAGCGGAATCACCACCTTGTTGTGAGCCACTTTGCTGTTGGCTTACATGACTTTCGCCTAGGTTAATTCCCTGTTGAGTCAGCATTTCACGTAACCGAGGCATATGCTGATCGAGTAGCTCTTTACTCTGTGGTTGCGTCGTTTGAATACTGACTGATAACTGATCATTTTGCATCGAAAGTTTGACATGCATACTGCCTAACTCAGCTGGATCTAAGCGTATTTCTGCCTGCCCTATCCCTTTATTCATCATCATGGTGATCCGCTCACGCATAATAGTGGGCGCCTCACGAGAAGCGAGCTCAAACTTTTGTCCCAATTCAAATTGGCTAGTTGTTTGTGCTTGCTGAGCGTTTATATTAGCCGTAGCTTGACTATTCAAACTTTGCGCGGCGGTTAGTTGTTGCTGGTGATGATGTAAACCTTGAAATGTTTGACTTACAGGTGCTGTTGACTGGCCCGCCGGTTGTACAAAATTCATTGGCTGAGGGGCATTATATCTGTCTGTATTAACTTCTTTAAAATTGCTCTTAAATGATTCTATTGCCTGATTTTCTTTAAGTAAACGCTCCTGCTGAGCTAGTTGACTAACCTGCTCTTTAGCTTGCAGCTTCGCTGTATTTGGCTCAACTTTCTCACCCAAAGAAGCTGGTTTTTCCTGGCTATCGGACATGCTAGCGTCCAGTGTATTAACAAACTCACTTGGCTTAAATTCAGTTCGCTTAGCCATCACATCTGATTCAGTATTGATTACTGGTGCATTTGCAACAATATTCCCTTTCGCATCTGTCGTCACATTGGTGCCTTTTTCCTTCGACGACACTAAGCCTGCATTAACCACTGCAACGGATTTATCCGCTTCTTTTCCAACATCTGTTACGACCGCATCCGTCTCAGCAATGTTAGTCGTCTGTGTATTTAAAGGCTTAAGTTGAGAATTAGCTCCCTGATAACCTTCACTTTCGGCTAATAATGTCGCCTTAGTTTCTGCGCCTTGTACCTGATGGCTATCTGAACGCCTAACAGTATCGTCCGCCTTCGGCTCTTGGTTGTTCAGAGCTGGGCTAACGACTCGAGTATCTTGCTGCTGGTTGGGTTCGCTAGTATCCGCTTTTGGGATGTTTTTTGATACCAAAGCGTCCGCTTCTTGCGCCATTGGTTTAACCCCTTCAGAACTTTCTTTTTGCTCAGCCGTTACTCGCTGTTGACTTAACTGAACATACTGCTCCTTTGCCTCAGTTACGACATTAACCGCTTCTTTAGCTGCCTGAGTATCAAACTGCTGTAAAGCTTTCGCTTCCTCCGTCTCCGGATTAACCCCTTCTTCAGAAACGAGTGGGCCTGTTTCTTGCGCAGCTTGCTTTGCTATTTTTATTTCTGATTGATTCAGCGCTGAGTGCGGATCTGTCACCACAACGTCATCATCTAGTTTAGAGGTCAATTTATTGAGTAAAGATTCAATGCTGTCAGTACTTTTAATTTTGCCTTGTTCAAACTGAGGTGATGCTTCAGCATTACTATGAGGTGATGCTTCAGCATTACTAATAGAAGAATCTGCACTCAAATTCGCTAGGCTAGGAGCATCATTCAATGACTCATAGGTCGACGCTGAGTCTTCTTCTGATTGTTCATTAGACTCCTGTTGCAATGCTTGCTTTAAGGCTTGGCTGATAGAATTAAGTGCGGTCACAGGTTTAACCGCAGAGTCCGTACTATCAGCTCGCAGAGCCTTAGGGGTCTGTTGCTCTGCTTGCTTAATTTGAGCAAGGATATCTTGCCCTATGTCAGAGGCTACAGATTGCTTTTCGCTACCGTCAGTTGTCGCCGTTAGCGACTCATTAGCCTTTTTTTGGCCATCTTCTATTTTCTGTTTATCTGCAAACTCTTTTTCAGCCTGAATATCTTGATCTTGCTTAGCACGTATTGCCTGTTGCTCATTTTCAATATCAGCATGTTGCTCCGCCTTCTTAGCTTTAGCAGCCTCATAGGTTTGCTTAAATTCAATGTGTCTGTCAGCTTCTTGATCCATAAACGCCGCAGAATCATTCGGTTGCGATACAGAGACATTATTTAACTGAGATTGAACTGATTGCATCATACGTTACATCCGTATTATTGAGCGGCAAACACTTGCCGAAAAGCCAACATAGGCGACTGTTAAATTACTGAAGCAAAAATCGATCCAATGATACTACTAACGAGATGAGTGCTTTTGAAAGTACTGAAAGTTTGAAAATTCATCGAGCATTTTTTGCTCTTGCTTATCCGCTTTTCGTTGTGCTACTTGCTTACGTTTAGCCAGTAAAGATTCAACTGCTTTACGCTGACTTTGCACTTGCACCCAGTTGCGTTTTTTTACGTCAACTTGATGCATCACCTGTGGCAAGGCCTGTTGCTGTTGCTGCATCGCATTTTCTAATTTAACAATAAATTTTTGATAGTAAGTAAAGCTATCGGCATACAAGCCCGCTGCACCTTTGTCATGCATTTGTTGAACGTATTGATTGCGGTAATTTTGCAAGTTAGCGAACTGCTGGCGAAACTCAATAAGTTGTTGCTGGGCTTGTACCATTTCTTGCGCGGCTTGTTGTTCGTGCTTTATGTGTTGCTCTAGAACCAAGTGCAATGCTTTATCCGACATATCAATATCACCCTTTACAACTTAATAACCCGTTGCCTGCTAACAATGACGCAAACTATTAACGCTGTTGACCACTGTTGACAAATTCTTGCGCCAATCCAGCTAACTGACTCAAGCTGTTCTCATAAGTAACAGACTCTTTCATTGGCTGTTGCAAAAAGTGATCCAATCTTGGCTTAATTTTCATCGCTTGATCAATACGCGGGTCACTGCCTCTCGAGTAGGCGCCGATAGTGATTAAATCTTTATTTTCTTGATATAGCGAATAAGCTTGCTTAATGGCTCGCGCCAGCATTTGATGCTCATCACTTGTCACCATTGGCATAACCCGACTAATCGATTTTGCGACATCAATGGCAGGGAAGTGTCCCGCATCGGCTAGCTCACGAGCAAGCACTATGTGGCCATCCAAAATGGCCCGTGCAGCATCGGCAATCGGATCTTGTAAATCATCCCCTTCCGTTAACACGGTGAAAAATGCCGTGATCGAGCCTTGTCCGCCACTGCCGTTACCCGCTCTTTCTACCAAAGCTGGTAACTTAGCAAATACCGAAGGCGGATAACCTTTGGTAGCAGGCGGCTCACCAATAGCTAATGCTATTTCACGTTGCGCTTGCGCAAAACGGGTTAAAGAGTCCATCAGAAGCAAGACACTTAACCCTTGATCGCGAAAATATTCCGCCACGGTCAACGCGGTTTCACAACCTTTTAATCGCATCAACGGTGATGCATCGGCCGGTGCAGCAATAACCACCGCCCGCGCGCGCCCATCTTCACCTAAAATATCATCTATAAATTCTTTTACTTCACGGCCACGTTCACCAATCAAGCCTACCACCACTACATCGGCACTGCTGCCTCGTGTCATCATGCCAAGCAACACACTTTTACCTACACCAGATCCAGCAAAAAGCCCCATACGCTGACCTTTACCCACAGTAATCATAGCGTTAATGGCACGAACACCTACGTCCATAGGATGGCGGATAGGATCTCTGGCAAGGGGATTGATACGCGCGGCACCGTATTTGACTCGTTCGTGGCTCATAATGTCGCCTAGACCATCTAACGGATTGCCCACCCCATCAATCACTCGACCCAGTAGCTCCATGCCAACGGGGATCCCCTGCGTCTCGTTCATTGGGATCACACGCGCCCCAGGCAACACACCGGATAAACGTTCGCTTGGCATTAGGAATAATTTGTCACCCGAGAAGCCAACCACTTCGGCTTCAATTAGCCCTTCCATCGTTTCAACTTGACACAAACTACCTAAAGGAGCGGTACAGCCAATGGCTTCTAACGTTAGCCCAACTACACGCGTCAATTTTCCGGCGGCAACCGGTTTAGGTGATAAATGGGCAGCTTGATAATGGGATAAACGACTAGCCAGCGGGGTCATGAGGAGGCTCGGTTATGGTATTGGGGTCGTCATTATTTTCAACGCTTTCGCGCGCATTAGGAGGTAACTCTGTACTATCTACCGAAGTGACTTCATCTGTATTTTCCTGTTCATGGACCACACGATGAACCGGCTCCGGTAACGGGTCAGGCAGCATCTCCTGTACTTCTTTCTCGGCATCCCCTAAGGCTTGTTGTATATGTGCATTATTTTGCGTTAAAAACTGTTTTAATACTTGGTTTATTCGCATTTCTAACGGGTAATCGACACTGGATAATTCCGTTTTAACCTGGCAATCGCCGCGCTGTAAACTAGGCTCGGCAATTAAGCTCCAGCCACGTTTTTCACACTCTTGCGCACTATATACCGTTTCAATCATGGCAATATCATCAGGGTGGAAGTGCAACTTCGCCGTTTGAGTGGCAAAAGGCAGCACGTCTATGGCTTGCTTCAATGCCCCAAGTATCACTTTTGGATTGGTAGTTACTTCAGTTTTAACAATGTGTTGTGTTAGCTGCAGTACTAAATTCACTAGCTGCTGCTCTACTTCTTGATCTAAATGAGCAACGGGCTGACATAAATCTTGTGTTAGCTTAGCCCAAATAGCGGATTGTTTTGCGATTTCATCCGCGCCCTGTGCTAAACCTTCGGCGATACCTTGCGCTAAGCCTTCAGCGTGCCCTTTCGCTAAGCCTTCGGCTTTTCCTTGCGCTTCACCTTGTTCAAATCCAGCTTCTCGTCCTTGCTCAAACCCTTCTTGGTAAGCGTCTTCACGGATAGCTTCTATTTCTTCGAGGGAGGGAGGCTCAGGGGGAAGTTCTTCAATTTCTTCTTCTACCTCTCGATGAAACCAATCAGGAGGCATATTAAGGGCATTAGTATCGGTGCGCTTAACAGGCTCTTCTACCTCAGGTATTTGCCAAAGTTCTGGCTTACTGTCGTGCTCTGGTGAATGAGGCATTATAAGAATTCATCCCCACCGCCACCACCGAGCATAATTTCACCCGAGTCAGCTAAACGTCTTGCAATAGAAAGAATCTCTTTCTGCGCCGATTCTACTTCACTGACGCGCACCGGCCCCATCGCTTCTAGATCATCAGCCAACATTTCGGCAGCACGTTTGGACATATTGCGCATGATTTTCTCTTTCAGCTGATCATCCGCACCTTTAAGGGCACGCTGCAGAACGTCTTGGGCGACGTCACGTAATAGTGCTTGTATACCGCGATCATCGACATCAATTAAGTTATCAAATACAAACATCAAGTCTTGAATTTGTTGGCTCATTTCTTCGTCAGACTCGCGAATAGAGTCCATTAATGGGCCCTCAATACTGGTATCCAAGTAGTTCATAATATTGGCTGCGGCTTTCAGGCCACCCATTTTCGCCGCTTGTGCACCAGCTTGACCGGCAAACTGTTTTTCCATGATCTCATTGAGCTCTTGCAGTGCCGCGGGCTGAACCTCTTCAAGGTTAGCAATCCGCATCATCAAGTCGAGGCGAACGCGCTCAGGGAACTGACTCATGATCTCGGATGATTGCTCTGGCTCTAAGTAAGATAAAACGATGGTTTGAATTTGCGGGTGCTCGTTTTGAATGATACTGGCCACTTGACGAGCATCCATCCACTTGAGGGAGTCTAAACCGCGCGCACCACTGCCCATAACAATTTGATCAACGAGATTACCCGCTTTATCTTCACCTAAGGCTTGGGTTAAAGCATTACGTACAAAGTCTTCACTGCCAATACCAATGTTGGTGAATTTTTGAATATCTTCGAGAAAACTACGGTGTACGGCGGTGACTTTTTCTTGCGAAAAATCTTGCATTGACGCCATCGCCATACCTAAACGTTGCACTTGTTTGGGCTCTAAATGACGAAAAATTTGCGCGGCGTCTTCTTCGGTTAAACTCAGCATTAAAATGGCTGATTTCTCTACGCCAGCTAAATTCGCAATATCAAATTTTTCGGGTTCTTTTTTTTCATCAGGCATCAGAATTCAACCAATCTTTAATTACTTGAGCTGAAAGATCAGGTTCATTGGCCACTAACGCCCGAACCGCTTTCACTAAATCTTCGTCTTTGTGTAAATCAGGTAAATTGAAGTGGCCATCTTTTATGCCAAAATCTAACTCATCACCTGAGTCTGCGGCAACAAGTCGTAGGTCATCATCTCCCGACAAAGATCCCACTGCACCACCCATTTCAAACTCTTCTTTATCTACCGATTCAGGGTAAAGCAATTTCTTAAGCATAGGTCTGATAATGGCAAATACCACTATTAAAATAACCAGCATTGAGCCGCCGAAGCGCAACATTTGATAAAACTGATCAGACTGCCAAAATGGAGGTGGCTCGATATTGTCCAATTCAGGACGATTGAACGGCACTGTCACCACTTCTAAAATGTCACCGCGATTCACATCGAACCCTAAACCACCTTGTAATAGGCGACGAATACTGGCTAGCTGTTCTTGGGTTCTTGGCACGCGTGTTACCGCGCCCTCAGCTCCAGCTTCAGTTTGATAGTCAACAGCAACTGACACGGTGAGACGACGTACAAAACCACTTTGTTGACGTGAGTGACTAATGGTTGTGTCTAACTCATAGTTTCGGGTGGCTTCTTTGTGACTGCTCCCTGGCGCGCCTCCACCATTGCCACCTGTTGCATCTTCAGGAATATTGGCGTCCATTGGCGGCTGATTGGTTAATGCCCCCGGCACATCTGCACCGTCACCGCCAATGGTAGAGTTTTCGACGGTCATCTCACTGCGCAATGCCGGTAAGTCGGGGTTATAACGTTTCTGAGTTTGCTCTACTGCGGTAAAGTCCATAGTCACATCAACTTCCGCGGTATAGTTATCAAACCCGACCACTGGAATTAAAATTGAGTCAATTTTGTTTCTGTATTCTTCTTCGCGTTTACGCTCTAGCTCAAATTCTTTACGGCTTTTCGCCGCTAACGGATCTTGACTCCCCGAATTGAGTAATCGACCACGCTGATCGGTGACCGTGACACGAGAGGGCTCAAGGTTTTGCACCGCGGACGAAACCATATCGACAATGGAGTCCACTTCTTCTTGCGTTAAGCTGTCTGCGCGACTAACGGTCAACACCACTGTTGCACTGGCTTTTTGTTCACGGCGGGTAAACACATTTTCTTTTGGAATGGCCAGCAGTACTTGCGCTTTTTGTACATTTTTCATGGCTTGAATAGCAAGGGCTAACTGACGCTCTCTGCTTAATTTCAAGCGTTCACTTTCAAGGCGCTGGCTGACGCCAAAGCCCATGTCTTGCATTAAGATTTCATCGCCTTTTTCATCAACTGGAGCAACGCCGTTTCGCGTCATTCGCAACTTAATTTGTTGATAATCTTCAGCCACCACTAAAATAGTGTTGCCTTCTAGCTGGTAAGGGATTTTTTCTTGGTCTAAAAAGTCAAGGGTGGTAATTAACTGTTCAGTTTGGAAGCTACCTAAGGGGCGATAGTCGGGCGCTTTACCCCACAGCCACAAAATAACCACGATAGCTAAAACAATAGCAAGACCGATGATAATGGTGACTTGACGCAATACGTCAACATTTCCGAGCATTGCCAGAGGCGAACTTTTTTGCTCGCCTTGCTCAAGTTGATCTGTTTGACTCATCGCGGTGCTATCACCACCTACCATTAAGTCTGTATTTTGATTTGCTTCAGCCACTTAAATGATTCCTTACTACACTGGCATACTCATGATTTTTTATAATACGCTTCAACCATCTTGTTACGCACTTGTATTAACTTTACTTCAGTCACTTAAATAATGCTTGGCTACACTGGCATACTCATGATGTCTTTATATGCTTCAACCATCTTATTACGCACTTGTACCGTTGCTTCAAAGGCAACACTGGATTTACTGGCAGCAATCATAACATCGCCTAAACTTACGTCACGATCCCCCATCTCAAAGCGGTTTCGTAACTCACTTGTATTCTGCTGTAAGCCATTTACATTGTCGATAGCTTGTTTCAGAAGTTGTGAGAAGTCCCCTTGTGCGGACTGGGTAGCGGGGAGTTGCGACTCTAAACCTTTAGCTTGAACGGATAAGGCTTGCATTTCATTGAAAAGAGATGATGTATCTGAAATATTCATATTGACCTCTGTAATATGCCTGTCAAATTGTTGACTAAGCCCTGTTCGGCCTGTCGTTATATTAGTAATAGCAATTTTCAGGCCAAAATAAAAAAGACGGTTTAACCGTCTTTTTTGTTATTTTAAATCAGCTAGTTATTATTTATATCGCCATGCCCATTTCTTTCATTCTAGCCAATTTGTAACGCAGTGTTCGCGGGCTAATTCCAAGCTTTTCAGCAACATCTTTACGTTTCCCATCACAGGCTTTTAAGGCATCAAGAATAATAAGATGTTCTTGCTGTTTTAGCTCATCGCCCAGTTTTTCCTCGACGATGGCCGTAGAGCCAGTATCGCTATTATTTTGTGCAATAAATGCTGTTGAGTTAAATGAACCTTGCTGCTGGCTATGAGCACTCGTTTGACCAGCCGCGTTTAACTCATCCTCTAATATTAAATGGTCAAGGTCTATGTCAGCGCCACCAGATAATATTAAGGCGCGTTGCACCACATTTTCCAATTCACGAACGTTACCTGGCCAAGGGTAATGAGTAAGGCGATGCACAGCCGCGTCTAAAATTTTTGGTGCTAGCTCAGAACTAGCATGGCGCTGTAACAAATGCTCCGCTAAAGGAATAATATCACCTGGACGCTGGCATAAAGGTAGCCATTGTAATGGGAACACGTTCAATCGATAGTAAAGATCTTCACGGAATAAGCCATCTTTAACCGCTTGCTTTAAATCTCGGTTACTGGTGGCTAAAACCCGAACGTCTAGTTTCACTGTCTTACGACCACCTAAACGCTCAACCTCTTTTTCTTGCAGTACACGCAGCAACTTAGACTGTAGACTTTGCGCCATCTCGGTGATTTCATCGAGTAAAATGGTCCCACCTTGCGCTTGCTCAAACTTACCAGGACATGCTTGCACTGCGCCAGTAAATGCCCCTTTTTCGTAACCAAACAGGGTCGCTTCCAGCATATTTTCTGGGATTGCTGCGCAGTTTATCGCCACAAAAGGCTGATCAGCGCGTGGTGACATATCATGAATATAGCGAGCCATGATCTCCTTACCTGCGCCACTTGGGCCCGTCACCATCACCGACGCATCACTTTTGGCGACCTTAGCGGCAAGCTTTAATAGCGCTTCGGTACTCGGGTCGCCATACACGGGCGTGCACTTTTCACATTTTTGTGCTGGTGCATAACGGCTCACCTGATTAAGTAACACCTCTGGCGCAAAAGGCTTAGCCAAATAATCAATCGCGCCTTCGCGCATAGCTTTAACGGCATCATCAATGGTGGCGTAGGCCGTCATCAATAACACCGGAACCTCGGCATACTTGGCTTTAATATTTTGCAATAAGGTTAAACCCGACATGCCACCCATTTGTATATCACTAATGACCAAGTCAAATTTACGACGGCTTAGCTGCACTAATGCCGCCTCACCACTATCGGCTTCGGTACATTCGTAACTGGCTAACAATAAGGTATCGACTAACGCTTCACGTAAGCCTGCATCATCTTCAACCACTAAAATTTGTGCTGTAGACATAAGGTTATCCTCCTACTACTTGCGCTGGCACACTGGCGATTGCATGTAAGGGTAAACATAAAGTAAAGCAACTGCCCTGCCCCACCACTGACGTCACTTTCATTTCACCTTCATGGGCTTTTGCTACCGATTGCACCACGGCTAACCCTAACCCCGTGCCCTGCGGTTTAGTGGTATAGAAGGGCTGAACAATTTCGGGGAGTTGCTCTGGCGCGATACCAGGACCATTATCTAACACGCTAATTTCCACTTGTGAGTCAGCATTACAACTGGCACGCAAATGAATTTTTGCGCCGCTGCCACAGGCTTGCAACGCATTATGGATCAAGTTGCCGATAGCGCTAGCCAAGGCATTTTTATTGGCGAGTAGATAAAGATCTGGGTCAGGTAACGCAATGCTTAAGCTAGCATTGGCTCGCTCCATCATCGCATCACAGCCTTGCTTCACTTCTTGTAATAAACTTTGAATTGAAATGTCTGCGACAACTTGCTTTTCACCGCTGCGGGCAAATAACAACATATCTGTCACTTGGGTTTCTAAGTCTTGCAGGCGGCTCATGAGCTTTTTCTGAAAATTGACACGAGACGTTTCAGGCAAGCTGGCACTGCCTAAGTTAGCAGCATACAACATGGCCGCAGATAACGGGGTACGGATTTGGTGCGCTAACGAGGCCACCATATTACCAAGGGCAGATAAGCGCTTCATCTGCGCCATTTTATCTTGCAGTTCACGGGTTTGAGTTAGATCGGTTAAGGAGATCAGTTGCCCTGAAAAGCCTTCAAGAGGGGAAATAGACAATTGAATTTTGCGACCATTGACCAAAGATACTTCATGGCCGTCATCGGCTTGCGGCGCAAAAGCACGACGAATGATATTAAACCAAAACTCACCAACCAAAGGGTCGCCTAACAGCTCAATGGCAACAGGGTTAGCTTGAGTCACCAGACCGTTGTTGTCGAGCAAGATCACGCCAGAGGGCAGTAAATCGAACACGTTAGCCAAGGAGCAATGTTGTGCCCTTAACATGGCAAGCTCACCGGCAAATTCTTCTTTCGCTAATGTCGTTTCTATCACAGTCAAAACCCTGGCGCTTATAAACTTATAGCTAGTTAATGCTAGTTTCGTGCCAGAGTTTTAAACTGTTATATTTTAGTTAGATAGAGAAAAAAAGTAATAAAACAGAAATTACTCTTTTGAAGAAAGTCCATATTTCTTCATTTTTTCAACTAAGGTGGTGCGCCGCATCCCTAATTGCTCTGCGGCGCGAGCAACCACGCCCCCCTGTTGGTCAAGCGCTTGGCGGATCATATCCACTTCAAACTCGGCCAACATATCTTTTAAATTCACGCCTTCTTCGGGTAGCGCCGCTGCTGTACTCGTTTGAAACCCTTCACTTAGTAAATCAAACTCATCTTCAGCTGACTCAGGTGTCGTTTTCGCTTGCTCGTCTTTACCGTAATCATCATTGAAGATGCTCAACAAGGCTTCACGTTCAGCAAATGCACTCGGCAGCGCCATGGTTGCATCTTCGGTTTCCAGATGGCGATATTTTGCGGGTAACTCTGCCACATCAACAATCTTGTTTGGATGCAGTATCAATAAACGCTCAACCAGATTTGACAGCTCTCGCACATTACCCGGCCAAGAGTGCAACATTAATGATTCTATAGCACGTTGCGTAAAGCGCAGTGTGGCGTTGTGCATGGTTTCATGACGGGCCAATAACTCTTGTAATAATAACGGCACATCGTCTTCACGTTCACGTAAAGCAGGCGTTTCAATCGGGAACACATTTAAGCGATAGAATAAATCTTCACGAAATCGCCCTTGGGCTATCATGTCTTCAAGACCTTGGTGTGTCGCCGCAATAACACGCACATTAGCCTGTAGGGATTTAGCGCCGCCAACACGCTCAAAGGTTCGCTCTTGTAATACTCGCAGCAGCTTCACTTGCATCGGCATTGGCATGTCGCCAATTTCATCTAGAAATAAGGTGCCGCCTTCAGCTAATTCAAAACGTCCCTTACGCGCCGCAAAGGCGCCAGTAAATGCGCCTTTTTCATGGCCAAACAACTCACTTTCCAACAGGTCTGGCGGGATAGCGCCACAGTTAACTGGTACAAAAGGGCCATTTTTACGATCTGACATTTCATGGACCGCGCGAGCAACCACCTCTTTACCAGTACCTGACTCACCTAAAATCAACACACTGGCTGCAGTGCCCGCTACCTGCTCAATTAAATGACGCACCTCTTGAATGGCATCGCCCTTACCCACCAGCATTTTTAACAGATAGGAGTTTTGGCTTTGATCTTTAAGCTCACCGATTTGAGTCAAATAAGATTGGCACTGATGCAGTAAGCGCGTCAATTGATCATAACTAAATGGCTGACTTAACCGACCTAAATAATTTGCTGCATCTAAATCAAGGCTTTCACACACCCCAACAAAGGGCAACTGTGGATGCTGCTGAACAATCTCAAGGGCTTTTGAGGGCGGTATCTCCCCCAAAAGGACGCCTTTATAGCGAGTAATGATTTCAACTTGATCCAAGTCGGCTAAATGCTCAGACTCCTCACCAATAAAGGATAAAATCGTTTGCAGTAACCGTTGGTTCTCTTCGTTACTGTCGATGATTAACACGGATAAAGGTGCGGCCATTGGTGATCCTCATAAACTCAAACCGCTGGAAAATTGACTAAAGGCGGTTTATTGACGCCTCCATTCTAGAGGATCTGAATCAGACTACAAGTTCAGAACCGAACATTAGTCACAAATTTGACGTTGATTAGATAGTTGACGCTTAATTGGTCGAACGAACCCTTTATCATCAATAAACTGAGTACCTATACTGACACTGTTGGTATAAATAATGCAAAATAAGACAAATTGAGTTGTTCTACTGGTGTGTATAGGCACCCTCTAAAATAAGCGATGCAATAGTATGTTTAATAACAAAAACATTTTAATTACAGGTGGTACAGGTTCTTTTGGTAAAAAATGCATTGAAATACTTTTAGCCAAGTATCAGCCTAAAAAAATCATCGTCTATTCAAGAGATGAACTTAAACAATTTGAAATGCAGCAAGACTTCAGTCAGCCATGTATGCGTTACTTCATCGGTGATGTACGAGATGGCGAGCGACTAAGACGCGCGATGAAAGGGGTTAATTACGTTATTCACGCAGCGGCTTTAAAGCAAGTTCCTGCTGCTGAATACAACCCAATGGAGTGCATTAAAACCAATATCAATGGGGCTGAAAATGTCATAAACGCCGCCTTAGATAATGAAGTCTGTAAAGTGATCGCCCTTTCAACCGATAAAGCGGCAAACCCAGTTAACCTTTACGGGGCAACGAAACTTGCCTCGGATAAGCTATTTGTTGCCGCCAATAATATGGCGGGTGGCCATAAAACCGTTTTTTCAGTCGTGCGCTATGGCAATGTGGTTTGTTCGCGAGGTTCGGTAGTGCCCTTTTTTCAAAAGTTAATAGATGATGGAGCCACAGAGCTTCCCATCACTCATGAAGACATGACCCGTTTTTGGATTACCTTGCCCCAAGGGGTCGATTTAGTTCTCAAAAGCTTTGAACGCATGCTTGGCGGTGAAATTTTTGTGCCTAAGATCCCATCAGTTAAAATCACCGAACTCGCTCGAGCGATGGCGCCAGACCTGCCGCAAAAAATTGTTGGCATACGTCCTGGTGAAAAACTTCATGAAATTATGTGCCCAGCTGACGATTCGTACCACACCTTTGAATTTAAAGATTATTATGTCATTGCGCCCAGCATTAATTTTAGTTCACGCACAAATGATTTCACTATCAATGCATTGGGAGACAAAGGGAGTGAGGTAGCTGCCGGATTTGAATACAACTCAAGGAATAATCCACACTTTCTCACTGCTGATGAAATTTTGGAATACAACCGTTAATGTCTGACTATATCCCTTACGGTAAACAAACCATTTCACAAGCTGACATCAATGCCGTTGTTGATGTACTGCAATCAGAATATTTAACGCAAGGTCCACAAGTCCCTGCTTTTGAACGGGCTGTTACGCAATATTGCAACGCGCAATACGCGGTTGCATGTAATAGCGCAACTTCGGCTTTGCACCTTGCCTGTTTAGCACTCGATGTCGGTGCAGGTGATATAGTTTGGACTAGTGTCAATACCTTCGTAGCATCCAGTAATAGCGCATTATATTGTGGTGCCAAAGTTGATTTTATCGATATTGAGCTCACCACAGGCAATTTAAGCATTGATGCCCTAACCGCTAAACTTGAATCTGCAGCCACTAACAACCAATTACCTAAGGTGGTTATCCCCGTTCATTTCGCAGGGCAAAGCTGTGATATGAAGGCTATCTCAGCATTATCAAAAAAATACGGTTTTAAAATTATCGAGGATGCTTCTCATGCCATAGGTGGCAATTATCTCGATAACAAAATAGGCAGCTGTGAGTACAGTGATATTTGTGTGTTTAGCTTTCATCCGGTCAAAATCATCACTAGTGGTGAAGGAGGCATGGCACTGACCAATCAAGCTAATGTAGCCAAAAAAATGCATCTATTACGTAGCCATGGTATCACACGAGATCCCAATGAGATGCAAAGTGAAAGTCACGGTGATTGGTATTATCAACAAATCGAGCTTGGTTTTAACTACCGCATGACAGATATCCATGCCGCCTTAGGTTTACGCCAACTTGCTGACATAGACTCGTG
Organism: Motilimonas sp. E26; assembly: GCF_021278025.1. GTDB lineage: Bacteria > Pseudomonadota > Gammaproteobacteria > Enterobacterales > CBDFNC01 > Motilimonas. Next base: position 65,760 of record NZ_JAIBHJ010000004.1, on the reverse strand, counting down.
GGTTGAACAACGGCATCAATTAGCAAAAAGATATAATAAAGCATTCGCAAACACTCAAATTACACCATTAAAACAAAACCTAGATGGATACAGTGCATATCATTTATATGTGGTGCGATTAAGGGGGTTAGACTTAAATGCTAAACGCCGCGTCTTTAACGCGTTACGTAAAAATAACATCGGCGTGAATCTACATTATATTCCTGTACATTTGCAGCCTTATTATCAGCACCTTGGCTTTAATGAAGGAGATTACCCAGTATCTGAGCAATACTATAAAGAAGCCATTTCACTTCCATTGCATCCGAGCCTGACAAAGGTGGAACAGGATTTTGTTATCGAGCAACTTCTGGCCTGTTTATGAAGCTAGCACTTGGCTGTGTTCAATTTGGCTTAGATTATGGTGTCACAAATTCATCGGGACAAGTCCCTCTAGAAGAAGCGAGGCGAATACTTTGTTATGCTACACAAGTAGGCATCGATACTTTAGATACAGCGGCCATGTATGGAAATAGTGAACAGGTATTAGGCTCACTTTTAAAGCCGTTTAATAGTGAGTTCAATATTGTCACTAAACTAGGCCATGTCACAACAAAGACAGAACTAGTTAAAAGCTTCAACAACAGTTTATCCCTTCTAAACCAAAGCCAAGTTAGCGGCTTAATGCTTCATCGCCCTGAAGTATTATTGAGTAAAGAAGGCTCTGTTATTGCCAGTACGCTTGCAGCATTAAAAGCCGAAGGCAAAATATCTCATTGGGGGGTTTCAGTTTACGACCCCATACAAACTAAAACCATTACCGAACGATACAAAATTGATTTAGTACAATTACCATTGAATGTATTTGATCAGCGGTTTGCGTCGTCAGGCATGCTCAAGCAACTCAATGAGCAGGGGGTAAGGATCCACGCACGTTCGATACTCCTGCAGGGCTTACTCTGTCAATCACAATGGCCAAGCTATTTTTCACCTTGGCAAGCTCAACGTCTAGCCTACCAAAAACTCGCCAAGCAACATCAGCTTACTCTGTTGCAGTTAGCGCTCAGTTTTTGTCACTCTCAGCCTCTTGTGGAACGATTTGTGCTTGGTTGTCAATCAGTGGCGCAATTAAGTGAGATTGTCATGGCTTATAAAAAAAGTCAGGGACAAGAAGTAATCAACTTTGCAGAATTAGCCAACACAGATATTAAACTCATTATTCCGTCCAACTGGCCGACAAATAAACAAAGAGCGTGAATGAAACCGACTACAGCGAGATGCACTCGATATGATCTTAGCCATTTTACAAGCTAGAATGTCGTCGCAACGACTACCTAAAAAAGTACTAAAACAGATTTTAGGCGAACCGATGCTAGCTCATCAAATACGACGTATAAGAGCAAGTAAAAAAATCGATAAACTGGTAATAGCAACTAGCGACCAAATAGATGATTCTGCTTTGGTAGCCTTTGCGCAAGAATATCAGGTTGAAGTTTTCCAAGGTAGCCTGAACGATGTTTTAGCTCGATTTTATCACTGTGCCAGTCACTACAAAGCAACACATATTGTTAGATTGACCGGAGATTGCCCACTGAGTGACGCAAAAATTATTGATAACACAATAGCACTACACATCAATCAGAAAGCAGACTATAGCTCTAATTGCCACCCAGCTACTTTCGCCGACGGCTTTGACGTAGAAGTAATAACATTTGACGCCTTGCAACAAGCCTATTATCAAGCTCAAGAGCAAAAAATGCGTGAACATGTTACCTTATATTTGGCGAAGTCGCCGGATGCATTTGTGCAAGCAAACCTGACCACCTCACCTGATACATCCCATTTCCGAGTAACGGTCGATAATCAAGATGATTTTGAGTTAGTGTCGCAGATATACCAAAGCATGTCAGAACAAGGTAAAGATTTTACTTACCAAGAAATAATTGATTGGTTAAACGCACACCCTAAACAAAGCGGTATTAACGCTCACTATCAACGCAATGAGGCGATTTCTGTATGTCACAAATAGATCCGAGATATCAAACCAGCAGTGACTTTTATCAACAAGCTAAGACGTTAATCCCTCTTGCATCTCAGACATTTAGTAAAAGCCGATTGAGCTTACCTTATGGCGTAGCGCCATTATTTTTAGAGCGAGGCGAAGGCTGCCAAGTATGGGATATCGATAACAATCAATATACTGATTTTATCAACGGTTTATTATGTGTCAGCTTAGGTTATCAAGATCCCGACGTCGACCGTGCCGTGATTGCACAAATTAGTAAAGGGGTTAGCTTCTCCCTGCCCCATAGACTTGAATTCGAAGTTGCTCAGTTACTCGTCGACTTGATCCCTTGTGCTGAAATGGTTCGATTCGGTAAAAATGGCAGCGATGTCACCGCCGCCGCCATTCGCTTAGCACGTGCTTTTACCAATAAAGAACATATTGCCGTATGTGGTTATCATGGCTGGCAAGATTGGTATATAGGGGCTACCAGTCGAAATTTAGGCGTACCAAAATCAACTCAAGCCCTTACTCATCCTTTTCCGTTTAACGATCTTAGTGCACTTAACACACTATTAAGCCAGCATGAATTTGCAGCCGTGATCATGGAGCCAATGAATGTAGTTGAACCTGAGCCGGGTTATTTAGCGGGCGTTAAGGCACTATGTGAGCAACATCAATGCTTACTGATTTTCGATGAAATCATCACTGGCTTTCGTTTTGATTTAAAAGGTGCGCAACATTTGTTCGGCGTGACGCCCGATCTAGCCACCTTTGGAAAAGGCATGGCTAATGGTTACCCACTTTCAGCGATTGTTGGTAAAAAAGAAATTATGATGTTAATGGAAGATATTTTCTTCTCCGGTACATTCGGTGGTGAAGCGTTATCTCTGGCTGCAGCAAAAGCCAGTATCGAGAAGATGATCCGTTGCCAAGTGCCAGAGCACATCAATCAGTTGGGAACAAGCCTGCAACAGGGCCTCGCGTCGCTGCTTGCTAAAAGTGAACTCTTTAAGCTAGTCGGGCATCCAAGCTGGAGCATTTTAAGCCTCAGCCATGATAGCGAACAATTAATTAAAAGCGTCTTTTTGCAAGAAATGTATCAGCGCGGTATGCTCACTCTCGGCACGCACAATATTAGCTACGCTCATCAACACCACGATATCACGCGATTAATCAGTGCATACCAGGAAATAGTGCCTTTTATCGAACATCACTGGCAACAAGGCACGCTTAGAACAATATTGAAAGGGGCGGTTATAGAGCCTGTCTTTAAGGTGCGTTAATGAAAGTTGTGTTTCGAGTCGATGCCAGTAGCCAACTGGGTTTTGGCCATTTAATGCGTTGTTTAACTTTGGCAAACAGCCTTGCTCAGTGCGGTGTTGAGTGCATTTTCATCTGTAGAGAAATGTCTGGATTTCAACCCGACAAAATTGAGTCTCAAGGCTATCGATTGTATTACCTAACCGCTCAATCTAACTCAGATGAAACGGGAGATGCTCAAGCCACTCTTGAGATCCTCACAACGCTAACACCCAGCTGGCTCATAGTGGATCACTATCACCTCAACTCTGAGTGGCAACACACGATTAAGCAAGGTGGTGGCCTAGCACACACAAAATTGATGGTTATCGACGACCTTTGCCGCCCAGCACCTTATGCCGATCTCTTATTAGATCAAAGCCTAGGCCGTCAAGATACGGATTACAAACACCTACCAGCTGAGTGTAAACTGGCGCTCGGCGTTGATTACACTTTACTAAATGCAGCCTTCATTGAACAGCGTGCTGCAGCAGAGGCTAAAAGGCGACACTTTGCTCATCGTGAGCTGCTCGTTTCCATTGGCGCAACCGATCCACTAAACCTCACACAATTAGTGATCGACGGTTTGGCCTATTTATCTACAGAGATCTATCCCAAAGTTACGATTGTTCTCTCAAAGTCTGCGCCCTATTTAAATCATGTAGAATTGGCCATTGCGCAGCAACATAATCGCAACATCATATTAATTAAAGATGCCACCAATATGGCAAGCTTAATGCTGAATGCCGACTTCGCAATCGGTGCATGCGGAACCAGTAGCTGGGAGCGCGCCTGTCTGGGACTGCCCTGTTTGTCTTTTGTGAGCGCTGATAATCAAGTATTTATCAGTCAGTCGATGCATAAGGCAGGTTTATGCCAACTGGTTGACGCTGATATCTCACCACAGCAGTTAGCTCAACAATTAACGCTGACGAGCCAACCTGACATAGCAAAGGCCATGAGTCAGGCTGGTTTTAATATGATCAGCGGTCAAGGCTGCCAACGCCTAGTCACCACATTGTTTAAGAGCAGCCCATTAGAGGTAAAATTGCGAACTTTTCTTGCTAGCGATGAAGCCCAAATTTTTCAATGGCAGCAAGCGCCGAATATTCGTCAATTTGCTCGTACGCCAACGCCCCCAACATGGCCAGAGCATCATCGCTGGTTTCAAAAAATGATGCACAACGATGATCATAACTACATTATCCAATGGAATGGTTTGCCTTGTGGATTGATCCGATTAACACCGCAAGTCGAAGACTGGGAAGTCTCTATTTTGATTGCGCAGGCTTTTCACGGCATAGGCATTGCTAGCCGAGCGCTCACAGAGTTGCAGTGCAAACATCCCGTAGTAATGACCGCCGAGATATCCCCTATGAATAAAGCCTCGATAAAACTATTTTTGCAGGCTGGTTTTTACCCTATTTCATCAGACCAATACCGCTATTCCGGAGACAAGCTAAATGCCTAGCCCTATGAAAATTAATGGCCGAGCTATCGCCAATGGTTTATTGCCTTATATGATTGCAGAAATTTCAGCTAATCATAATGGCGACATTAACAACGCGTTTCGGCTAATTGAACTGGCTAAACAGGTCGGTGCCGATGCCGTGAAAATCCAAACTTATACCGCTGATACAATGACCATAGATGCCAATCAAGCCGAATTTAAAATTAAGGGTGGCTTATGGGATGGTTATTCCCTCTATGAGCTCTACCAGCAAGCGCATACCCCTTGGGAATGGCATCAAGCACTATTTAAAAAAGCCCGTGAGGTTGGGATCACTTTATTTAGCTCCCCATTTGATGAAACAGCCGTTGATTTGCTTGAAAGGCTAGGCGCACCAGCGTATAAAATCGCGTCTTTTGAAGCGCTAGACTTTCCTCTTATTGAGTATGTAGCAAAAACTGGAAAGCCGATGATCATTTCGACAGGCCTTGCTGATCTAGATGAAATCACCGAACTCCATCAATTTTTAACTAAAATGGGGCATCAAGATTTTTGTCTATTGCATTGTATTAGTGGCTATCCTACCCCTGTTGCTCAGTCAAACGTAGTTACACTGACAGATTTGCATCATCGCTTTAATTGCCATTCGGGGTTGAGCGATCATAGTTTAAGCCATAGTGCTGCTGTAGCCGCTACAGCACTGGGGGCTGCGGTGATTGAAAAGCACTTTACCCTTAAACGCAGTGATGGTGGCCCAGATGCCGCATTTTCACTCGAGCCTACCGAGCTGGCCGAGTTGTGCCAATTAATCAAAGAAGTGCATTCTGCCACAGGCACAGTAAATTATGAGAGAAAGCCTGCTGAATTAGGTAACTTACCGTTTCGCCGTTCAATATATGCGGTGAAAGACATTAAAGCAGGCGAAGTATTAACGGTAGATAACATCAAGCGAATTCGGCCCGGCTATGGCTTAGCCCCTAAGCATTACCCCGAGGTATTAGGCCTAAAGGCACAAGTATCTCTCGAAAAAGGTCAGGCGATAAGTTGGGATAAGATCACAAAATCCTTATCGTCACGTTAACTAGACTCTTTTAATAAGAGGCCTTCATAAACAAGTTTTTCAACAATGGGCAGTAAATTACCAGCATACGCATTTATTTTGTCGCCGATACCAATTAAATCAAGTGAGCCATCAGCATAGGCCAGTAAATTCATCATATCTTGAACATGATTAGCTGAATCTTTGCTACTAATAGTAGGATATAGTCCGCGCCTACCTAGCTGTGGCTCACAACAAACACTGGCTTGATACCTGGTGTTATGCTCAAGTAACAAAAGACAAGATTTCAACACGTTAAAACCACCAAGTAGACCATCAGACGTCACTAAGTTCAAATCATCAAGGGATGTATGATACTCAGGATAAGTGCCATATTTTGAACGCATTACCGAGCAAACAGGCAAGTCAACACCTGGTGAACAATATTGCCGCTCATCGCTACCTCGGTCTAAATAGCTATAATAATCTACTTCACTGTCTAAATGCTTTAATACGTGTTTAGCTACGCGATCAGCTAAGGTATTTTCCTGTCTTGATGGTAAGTAAGAATAAGTACGTTCATCGCCAATACACGTCACCACAAAACCAGCCTTAACATTTTTTTTCAACGATGCTAAATGCTGAGATATGTAATAAATCGAGCCGATGGTTTCTGGCAGAAAAACGATGCGATAAGTGTAACGCCGCGAAGGTAACTGGTTTAACCATTTTGCCAAAAAAGTGGTCACTACCGGTCCAGATAACTCATTATTCGCCATTGAAGGATGGCAAACATAGGTAGAAATAAGAATTTCATCTGGGCTCTCACCCGGAATAATAAGCTCACCATAGGTCATGCTGCCCGGCTTTAGCTGGCTTTTAATCACAACACGATATTGCCCCTCATCTAGCGTTTCACGCTGCCTATGCGTTAAACAAAACCCCCAGCGCCTGTGATAATAGGAAGTCACATAAGGAATGGCATCGGGCTGTTCAGGCAGTGAATATAGATGGGGTTGCAACTCAGCAAGCGAGATAGTCCTGTTCACAGGCTCAGAATACCCCAACAAATGAAGGTTATGAGTAGTGAAATCAACTATTCTATTGCCTTTACTATCCTCTATATAAGCTTCATCGACATTCCACTCCTCTGGGATGTACCAGTCAAACGCGGGCGTACCTGAAGCAACTTCATGAACTGAAATATCCAGACCTTGCTGCTGTAAAATAGCCAGTGTTTGTCTCACACCATTGCCTGTTAAACTTCGACAAATGGGGTAAAGCTGAGACGCCAGCCGGTGCATTTCAGCGCCCTTCGTTATTAATTCCTCACTCACGATTGCTCCTTAATTTCTGCTAATTGCTGTTCTGTTAATTCAGGGCCTTTAGCTAAAAACCAAGGATTCAACTTTAGTTGCCTTAGAGCGAGCTCTATATACGGCTGAAGCTCAACCGCAAATAACGACCCTCGACCCAGAGCGACTTGCTTAACTAAGCCAGCATGCTCACCAAGGTGTTGTAATGGTAAACAATCCGCCTCACTATTTTCGCACAATAAACGAACATAATATTGCCAAGTTGAGCTGTGACCATTGAGCTCACCAGTAAAGGCTTTATCAAAGCGATAAGGCACATTCAGTTTTTTTTCAAGGGAGTGGATAGAGGTTAAGTAGCGTAAATCGAGTCCGATATTACAAATTTTACAAGGCGTTGACAGTAGGCGTTCAAAAAAACTATCTTTGCCAAAACTGGTATTAGGCAAATTGCTAAATAACGATAAAGCATGTGGACCAAAACCAGCAACAGAAAAAAGGGGGTCATTAGAGCGAGAAACGCCCGGTAAGCCGCGAAACACCTCGCTAAAGGCGCCAACAGCAGAAGGTGTAGAGCGATTATCAAACGGAGCTGAATGACAAAAACTATAACTAAAGGTTGGCGTAATAAAGCTCCCTTTAGGCCCTAACACTGTTTTTATTGCTTCAACAAACACATTAACCAGTGACTGCCCCTCTTGCATTTCTTTTAACAACCCCAAAGGCAACAAAGCAATATGGCTAAACACTAAATCCCCTTCGACAACTCCAGCCTCTCTTAAGGCCGTAACAATGTCATCTTGAGTATAGTGATAACGCTTTCCGTCAACGTAACTACCCATCCTAGCTAATAATCTCGAGTAACTGCTTAACACTCATCGAATTAGTTAATTGCTCATCGGTAAAGCGGATGTCAAAACTGTCTTCAATGGCAAATATCAAGTTCATGTGCGCAAGAGAATCCCAGCTCTCAATGTTCGTTGAATCTGACGCTAGCGTAATCAGTTCAGGTGACACGTTTAGTGTTTGGCTCAGAATATCGACTAGTTTTTGTTGCATGGTTCATCCTCATTAATAATACAAATAAAAGAAGGTGCGATGAGCGGATTAAATTCTGGGCATTCGTATTCTTGGGTCGTGGGATCCTCGACGCTTGATGTTAATACAAATCCAGATTTCACATAAAAATCAGCTGTCTGCGCATTTTTATCGGTCTGAATGCGTCGTGCCGTTATGTTTTTTATTCCCTTAGCGCGACAAATTTTAATCACTTCGCTTAAGAAAGCATATTCAACTTGACGGCCCAAGGCACGACAAGACAGTAGCAAGGTGTCTATTTCAGCCTTGGTATCGCTGATATAGCGAATCAAAACAGAGCCAACAAGCCCCATCTCACCAAACCTATCATTAAGTGAGGCAGTAAGGATAAAGCCTTCTTCCCTCTCGATAAATTGCCTGATCTGTCCTTCACTGTAACGCAGTGTAGTCAAATTAAATTGGTTGGTTTTTTGTGTTTGTTGTGCCACACGCGGAATATCCGCTTCGCTTGCCTCTTTCACCGTTAAACACATATTTAATCCCTGAAGGTAATCCGACAACGAATGCTGTTGTTTAAACGCTTGACGTTTTTTTTGCGTTTGCAACATCTGTCCACGTAATTTATCTTCATCGGTTTGTCGCCACGTATCAAACCAAGTCGATGCATTTAATTTATTTGCATAAGTAGCTCTTGATTTAGGATCTAGCCATACGGCGGTCAACATTGGCAATTGATGACAAACCTGTTCAACTTCAAATTGACTGTCATCGAGAAATACCAAGCTATCGATACCAATATTTAGCTCATCAGCGATTTCAGCTAAATTAGTCGACTTATCTTGCCAATTAATTTTCGCGGCGGCGATGTGTTCTTTTTTCAACAACATATGTAAATGTTGATCAAAAACCTGCCACACATCTTCTTCATTATTTTTTGAACAAAGCGCGATCAGCACACCACGATGATATAGCTCAACAATCGCAGCCTGAAAGGCATAAAACGTATTACCGGGATAATGTGGTGAAAGTTGGATCCCTGAAAGCCCATCTTCACCGATAACACCTCCCCACAATGTATTATCACAATCAAGTACCAAGCATTTTTTTGCGGCTTGATGTTGAATGTGAAACAGCCCCATGGCCTGTTTTGCCAGTTCAATTAAAGTTTCTTTGCTGTACGGCGCTTTAGCCGCAAACCAATAACGCCAGTCATAAAAATGCTCTGTGCCAACGCTTCGCATTACTCGTTCACTTGATAGGTATTTAGCGGAATTAAAGGTTTCAAGCAGTTTATGAAGCTGAATATTTAAATGATGAATAAATGTGCTTTGCCCATGGGGTAAATAGGTATCGGCTTGCCCGTAGCTCGGATTGATTGGTAATTCAAAGTCATGCCAAATAATACTCGCTGTTGGCGACGTGGTCGCTAGTTGAGTTAATACTTGGAGAGCGGTTGCTAAGAAAAAGTCCGCTTCTTGCTGTCTTTGCAATGGCGTTAACTGGCAAAATTTTTCATTTATAGCAGGTAATGTCATGAAAAGATGCGGGTAGATCAAAATAAGATCGGTTTTGTCGTTAACAAGTTCAGGATTTGATGCGTCTTGCAATAAAGTATCAAATCCACCCCATGTTAATTGGGCATCATAACCAGACTGAGCGGCATAGTACTGCAGAGGTATCGCGATAGATTCTAATGTAATATTTCTTAATATCGAGATTCTAAGTGGTTTTAATGCCGCTTTATCTATACTTGCCAACCGAGATTGCATCTGTGTAAATGTCAGTGCTGGCTCAATCATCATGTAACACCTCGATCAAACCCACACCTCGCACGATATAAAAAGAGACATATTTACCCGCGAATAATATCGCCGGTTTTGGCGCTGAAACGGGAACAATACGTAAACCTTGCTGCTGCATGGAAACGATACTTTTTTCAACATCCTTTGCCGTGTAACACGTATGATAAATAATCCCTTGCTGTCCCTGCAAAATATTGTCTAAGGGGCCCGACTCGCCTGCAGGCCAAACGAGCTCCACTCGCGGCTGGTTAGCATGTTCAGCCATTTGTAAATTTACTTTTTGCAGCGGATCATAAAGCGCCTCACCAAGCTGATAGCCCAAGCCTTTGAGATAGATACGCGCTGCTTTTGGGTCATGAACGGCTAAACCAAAATGGTGAAATCTAAGTTGCCAGTCGCTCATCTTTTTTCCAATACCATCGCAGTGTTAATCGGTAGTTTATCAACAACGGTTTCCTCGAGTGTTTTACCTAAATAAGGAATTACAAGTTCATTTTTAATTGAAAAACCACTTTCATTAATTTGTTGACGTAAGCTCTGCATATCGGGGTATAAATAAATATGATCTATCGCTGGCGTATTAATACAAGTGGTAATAAAAACATGCGCGCCTTCATTAGCCAGCGTATATAGCTGTTGCAAAAATGCGCCAGGCTGCTCAACATGCTCGAGTACTTCTGCCATCACTAAGCAATCAAATGTTTGCGTCGAGTCCCACGCAAAAAAATCGGCCTCGGTAATAAGGTAATCCGCTGAGCAATTAAAATGGGGACAACTGAGAATCCGCTGAGTCATCTCAACGCTAGTGGCACTAATATCGACTCCTTGATAGAAGTTATATTGGCTACATTGCATCGCTTTCATAAAGTAAAAACCGTGACCAGGACCGACCTCAAGATAACGCCCGGTTCGTTGCTTAGGTAAAGTTTCAATAAAAAAGCGATACATGGCCAAATGATTAGGCCAAAGAAACGTCGACAACGCCAAGCCATGCATATATTGATTCATATACTCAGGGTGATGATACACTGAATTAGCCACTTCTTGGTAACTTTGATGTCGGTATTGGCCATGTCGACGGAAATACACTTGCTCACGAAAAGTATCCTTCACAATTAAATCATATGATTTAGCCAAGTGCTCCACCGTAATATCTTGAGCGAGGCAGTAATTGAGATATTGAAGAAATGTCGTGCGCTCTTGAGCACTAAGAACACTCAAACTGCGATCTAAAAATTGAGTTTGTAATGGATTTATACGGCCAATCTCAGTCAACAGTTGGGATAAAGGGGCATTGTTCATCTAGCAATCTCTCTCAGCATATAAATAACGGTGGCAAGCAAGGTTCGTTCAACAAAGCAAAAAGTAGGCCCAAAGTGAAGATAATAAGTATTTTATCTTATAACATTACAACATAGGTCGCTGTAAAAATTCATTCCCACATTAAAATGGTTATAGATGCCGTGAAAGGGACAAACATAAAAGACACGGGAATAAATCTTGCTAAGTTACAAACACTTTTTCAATTCAAGTAGGTAGTATTGTTGCAACAGATCACAATATCGTGGGCGTTAGCTAAATTAGAGCAAGCCTGTAGAGATTACCCCGCACTTACCATTAGTCTGGCGAATAACGAAAGCTGGCAGCATTTTTGTCATGAAATTAAGGTTCTAGCCCCAGAATACCAGTGGCAACTCGGTGACTATGCCCAGTCCTATAACTCGTTTTCCAGTTGCGAAACGCTACGATTACCAATAATGGTTTTCCAAGATGGTAAACCTGCTGCGATTTGGCCGCTCAATATTCATTCGGTAGTAGATGAATATCATATTTTAAGTAACTCCAGCCCAGTATTACCCCCCATGTTTAAATCGGTGCTAGCGGAAAAATCGCAGAAAAGCATCATACAGTGCTGTTTAAAAAGCTTGTATTTGCTCGCTGATGATTTAAGTGTCAAAAAATTGACAACCTGTACAATTGAAGGCTGGAATCATCATGAGCTATGGACTAAGGCGTGGATGATGCAAGGGGCTCAACTCCAGGCCAGCCATGAATGCTTTGTCGATTTAACATTATCAACCTCACTCTACAGAAAACAGCTGTCGAAGGGCTGTAAGTCAACCATCAAGCAGGCTTTATCATTGTGGGATTTTGAGCTGATAACATACATGAGCACAGCGCAACGAGATGCATTTTCGTATTTACACCAGCAAGTCGCTGGCCGCATCACCCGTTCGAGTGTCAATTGGGAAACGCAGCGACGACTCACTGAGCAAGGATTATCGTTCGCTATTTTTGTCTATGATAAAGGCAAACTTATTGGCGCAGCTCAATTTTTAACAAGTACAGAACTAAGCGCTTATGCCATCGCCGCCTATGACCGAAGTTTATTTCAGTTTCCTATTGCGCATGGCGTACAGTGGTTAGCTATAGAGCATATGCGCAGCTGTGCAATAAAAACCTATCATATTGGGGCAAGATGCTACCAAGGAGAATGGTTTCAACCATCCGAGAAAGAGCAAGATATTGGTCAATTTAAAGCAAGCTTTGCCTCAGAAATGCGATTAAAACAAACATTGATACTCGATATTCAAAAGGTGACTTAACCAGATGATTAATCAAGAAAATAGCTTTCTTACTCTGATAGCGAAACGATGGCCTGAAACCTATCGAAAGCTACTGCAATCACCAGCAATAAACCCTGAAGTTGTGAATGAGCCACAGGCTACCTTTGTTATCAACGGAATCCAATTAACCAGTTGCTACAATCAAACCGCTGAGGCGAGTGTACAGTGCAGCCTAATTAGAGCATCAGCTCAGGAGGTGACAGTATATGGTACTGCTCTAGGCCATGCCATAAATCAACTTCTCACTCGTGAAGATTTATTAAAAATAACAGTGGTGATCTTAAATTTGTCAGTTTTTAAATTGACCTTGCTTAAATTTGGCCAACACCAATGGTTAAGCAACCCTAAAGTAGATCTCGTGCTCGCTCGTACTTGCAACCAAGTGAAATACCCCTTTCTCGCTAGTCCTGCAGAATTAGTTCTAGCAGAGGACAGTGCGATGAGATTAAGAGATAAGGTATGCCTTGAGTTAGATACTGAGTTTATCGATTCGCATCACCAACACAACCAAGTCGCCAAAGAGCAGATAAATCATAACCTTGAATTGATCAAATCAGACCATGATGCACGTGAGCTCGTTTCAACTTACAAGTATAAAAAAGAAGTGTATATTGCCGCTGCTGGGCCGACCTTGGCTGATCATTACGCTCTATTAGCGCAACGCCCTGAAAATACGTTATTAATTGCAGTAGATGCAGCATTAAGGCCCTTAGATAGCCAAAATATTATTCCTGATATCGTTGTGACGATTGATCCCAAACCTGATATTTGCTTTGAACAGCTTGATTTAGAGGTCTATCGCAACACCTCATTAGCTTACTTTCCACGAATGGCATCCAGCTTATTGAAGAGGTGGCTAGGCCCTCGTTATTGCAGCTATTCAGTTGGAGCTCTATTCGACCCAATAAACCTCATTTATCCAAAAATGAGACTATTCAGTGCCGGAAGCGTGCTGCATCCAGCTGTGGATCTTGCAGTAAAAATGGGAGCTGACAAAATCATTTTGGTGGGTGCAGATTTTGGCTACCCCTACGATACAACGCACGCGTTTTGGCCAACAAATTTTACAATTCCAAGTATTGATGATATGGGCGTCCACTTAGTAAAGAATTGGAAACAGGAATATATTTGCACCCTACCCAATTTACGAGGATATTTACGTGATTTAGAGGACTACATTGCGCTACACCCGAACGTGAAATTTTATAGCGTAAGCCCCAATGGAGCCGAAATAAATGGAGCCCAATTATGGACATAGACGATACTGATCTGCGATCACAGTTAAAGGCTGTCGCACAGCTTTTTAGGCAAGGAAAAGAAGCGGCAGGAAACCAGCACTTAGTGGTGTTGATTGACACAATAGAAAAAGAGCAACGAACCCTAACACAGCAGCAAACGGAGCAACTAAACAACATATTAAAAGTGCTATTCGCAGCTCAACAGCGCCGCGATATATTGTTTGTAGCCGATATTATAGAGTATGAGATAACAAAATTATTCACCACTTTGTAAGATGTCCTTTAATCTGTCTGACCAAACAAGCTCACTGTGCAACGGGAAAGCTAAACATGGCCTGTAATCAACTGCGATTGGGGAACCGGAAAAATTAAAATTATAAAGTGCGGTCTTGATACCCAGTTGGGCTAACTTCAACTGCTTTTTCATCCGAAACTCTGCCGTCTCAGAGTGGAATAAAGGTGCTATTCCCGGTGCACCTGAGCGATATTCAACAACCTTATGCATCCACAAGGGCCATTGTTGAAATAAACCTATTTCAGCTAAACGGGACAAATTCTTTTGCCTAGCTTTTGATTCCATCGCCAATGCCTGTATTAAGTCACCTTGGATATCAGGTTGAATTAAATCGATGTTATTGTAGTAAGATTTTGCTATGTCTACGTTTAAGACATTATCCAAAGTAAGAGGACAAGGAGCCGTGCGGCCATTCTTAACAACTTGTAACTTTCCCTGATAACTCAATAATCCTCCAAGAGCTAATCCAAGGCATTTATATAAACTAATACAAGTATAACCATCAGTGACATTTGAGTAGCGAATGAGGGCATCAGGCGAATCAACCGCATCAACAATAATATAATCACTATACTGCTTCACCGACTCTATGACTGACGCTGGTAGAGGCCACCCCCATTGCTCATAAATAAGTATTGCATCAACCTTCATATCATAGCGAACAACTTCCGCCATTGGTATTGGAGTGGCGATACGCCCAAGACAAGAAATAACGCAAGCAGAGCTAAACTCAGGAAATGCTATTCGACTTACACGCGTCAAATTTAAGTCGAGCATCGATTGCTGAATAGCCTGCCTTCCACTAGCAAAAATATTTTCATTAGCAACACTTTCTCCACAAGGGAGCACATTGGGGTGTTCGCGCCAAAGATCAATCATTACGCACCAAGTTGTACAATTATATCTTCCCTTGTATTGCCAAATGGCAAATCACAAGGCTGAGAGCAAACATAGCTTTCACAGTTTTGTCGGCGTACATGTGCCAATATCTGTAGTACTAATTGATCATCAAAACCGACACTGGAAGTTACCGCTTCAAACGCGGGCTCATCGATACCACTTTGTTTCACTTGTTCATTCCAATCAGTTAAAAAGTCCGCGCCAGCCTGAGAGCTCAAAAAACGGTTCTTTCTATCTTTGTTGGGTATATCTCCTAATAGCAAACGCCCGCCGGGCTTAAGTAACTTTAGCGCTTTATCTATAAAATCAAACACCTCGCCTTCATCTGCAAGACAATGTAGTACACTGTAAACTAAGATTTTTTCGAACTTTGGCAAGGTTATCAGATCAACATCAAGAAAGTTACCAGCAACTAATGACTGACCGCTATGTTGATATCGCTTTGTTAACTTATCTAAACAACTCGGGTGGTCGATACCGGTGACACTGCGACATATAAAGGACATCGGGATCAATAAATTACCTGTTCCGCAACCAATTTCTAATAGATTATCGGTGGCTTGCAAATCCAATTTATGGAGGATATCAGGCACAATACGCTTTTCGGCAAGTTCCTGCACTCCATACCGGCCTGCAATTTGCGTGTGATTATTAATAGATGAGGCTCTTGCCCCATAAGCATGGTAATAAGTCGTCATTTATACTAATCGTCCTTTGATTAATTCAGCCGCTTGGATTAATAGGTCCGCCATAAAAAAGCCTTTACCACTGCCTCGGCCTACTAACACTAAATTTGGGTAAGAAGCGGTTAGGTGCTCATTATAAGCAATCTGATTAGCGTGGCCCTTTGCGCTTAAAACAGGAAAACCATTTTTTATTTCAACGCAATTTTGATACAAACAGTGATGACGATGATCTATTATACCCATGGTATTTAGTTCTTTAATTACATGATCAATGCTAGCTTGAAAGTCATAACCTTCTTCATTTAAGGCTTCAACCGTTACTCGGTATACATCATTATCATCCGTTAAATTCTGGTACACTGTGACTCGACCACTTAAGAATTCAGGTTCATGTACATTAATATAGTAAGCATCTGTTAGTAACGGTTTATCAAATGCAAAGTGAAATAATGCCGTATTTCTAAACACCGGTCTTTCTGGCGCTGATGTACTGTTTAAATAACGAGCTAAAAATGCACTCGGAACAGACCAAACGAGAAGATCTGTATCAAGCATGCCTTGTGATGTGCTGATACTTTTGATCGAGTTGTCTCTATCTTGTTCGAAGTTTTTACATTGGCAGCCAGTCAATACTTTCACCCCCTGAGACTTTAGTTTATCTAATAACAATAGATACCAACGGCCAATGCCTCCTTGTTTAGGGTAGTATTTTGCAGCACCTGAAGACGCATGATGATAACCAATGCGACAATTATAATCATCAAGCTGCTTTAACTGTTCTGAAATAGATGGATTAAAAGCCAATACTCTATTTAAATCGAAAAAGGAAAAACATGCAGGGCTTAATTGATGAGCTGGACAGCCAAAATATTTCAATACAATGGGTCGTATAACCTTTTCAAAAATTAAATCTCCGTAATGATTACGATATAAAGTTTCCAAATTTTTAGGTGATGTATTTTTCCCTTGTTGCTCCAGTAATGAGTAAGAAAGCACCATTGCATCTTCCCGCTCTGACAAATTAACAAAGGGACTGATAGAGCTTAAGCGTCCATCATAAAAACTAGCAGAATGGCCCGTGTCAAACTGTTTTAGCTCTCCATTGGCATGATTAAACATAAAGTCGTCAAGCTCATCAATACCCGAAGAAGAGGCAACATGAGTGCCATAATCAAACGCACCAAAATCTGTTTTTATGCTTCTTAGCAATCCCCCAGGCTCAGCCTCACTATCAATAATGGTAACGTCAAAGCCCTGTTTGCGTAGGATAAATGCCGAAACAAGGCCAACAACTCCAGCACCTACGACGACCGCTCTCTTACAACTCATTCATCCACCTTAAAAATGGTTTTATCACGCCATTCTGAAAGCATTTCTGTGGTATCAGCATGGAGTAACTTCTGATGATATTTTGTTTTTATTGCTTCTAAGTAATCTCTCAATATTTCTAAGCCTTCCAAATTCACTTTCACAGCTATTTCTGGGTCTTCAATACTTTGCAATATTCGGCTGAGAATGGTGTGGGTATACAAGATACTGCCGCGAATCATATCCCTGAAGTATAAACTTTCTTGCTCACCACCTGATTCAAGGTAAATATATTGCCTATATAAATTAGTTAGCGCATCAAAACGTGTTACCTGTGGCTCATATGTTATTTCAATCAAACCATCTATAAATTCGTCAAAATTTAATTGACTTAGGCCTTGTTCAAATTCTATTGCTAAATCAATACAATCTCTGTGGTAATAGTCAAAGCAGCGATCAACAATCTCTTTTTTATCAATTGCTGAGGTACCTAATTCGAGTAAGTGAGGCTCTAATGGCTGAGCACCTTCTACGAACACACCATCACTCAAGTTAAAACAGTTAATATGAGGGGATCTTGTAATGAATGCAGTTAATGATTGAGCTGAATAGCCAAAAGCACTACTAGTACGAACACTGCCACCAAAATTACCAGGTAGTTCAAGGTGGTTCTGATCCTTTAAATCAAATAAGGCTTTATCTTCGCCATCTTCTTTGTAGTAAATACTATCTTTACTGTGGTGTTGACCAAAAGGAAAGCCAAGATCAGTACCTATAAAATAAAACTCTCTAAAGCCTAACGCCTCAACAAGCGTTAACGCACAATTAGCCACTGTTGGATTACAGTAAGCAACACGCTTAATGGAAGTACCTAAATGGCTTAAAGAGCGTGTAAGCAAAGTTGATGGCTCATCAGCCTTAAGACCTACCATTCTCCTCTCAAATAAACCAAACACCTCTGGGCTCACTGTATTGATTGATAAAAAAGGAATTTTTTTTAACAGTGATTTGTCAACAGAAAGTAAGCGGTCATGCACTGGGCGGGTTCGCTCTTGTTCAACATGAAAATCAGGCAAAATACCATTTCTTAACAAGCTATCAATTGTTGTGCCGCAACTGACAATAATGGCTCTATCAGCATGGTTTTTAATCAACGCCATGTTCTTGTCTAAGGAAGGGCCATTGCCGCAGATGAATACAGGTACCGTTGCATTACATGTAAGTGGTTCTTTAACAGCAATTGCAGGGCTAGTTCTCAAGTTATGATAGTGATGAGCAACGGCCATCAAAGCATCATCAAAAAAACCAAAGCCATATACTAACTCATACGACTTTAACTTAAACAACTTCACTGCATTCGATATTTTCTCATCTAAATAATGCTCATACACAAATGCTTTAGATATGTCATAACGACCTTTTCTAAATAAGTCTGAACCTAAATCAGCAAAAAAAACCTCCTCATCCCCCCCTAAGCTCAGATGAAGTGAGCCACCTTTTTCATCTAGCGTAGTTAAAATGTAATGCCAATCAATTAGGTGTAATGAAGCATAAAAAAAGTCATGATTAGGCTCATAAATATATATCCGATTAACTTCATGTGTCGAAATCAGATTTTCTAAGTAAAACCCCGTCCCTAGGCCAAAACAAATGAGCATGCCTAATGCTTCTGGGAAAAAAGCCTCTTTACTTATACTCGTTTCATACTTTTTTTCTAATGCGATAAATTTTTCAAGAAAATCAAGATGTATAAAGTTCGCTATATTTTCATGCTTACCGCGCTTAACAGAGAAATTAGTCGTTTGTGGAGAGCGCTTAAAATATTCAAAGTCCATTAAACTAGTACGAAAAGCATCACCACCAAATACTAGCTCATCTGTACCTTTAGTTACTAAATCAACACTGAAATCGGTCGCTACTAATTCGAATTTTTCAGGTTGGTAATGAGCGAAAGCTTCTGCTATTGCGGGAATATAATCTTGAAAGGCTTTAATATTGTTTGCAAAAACACTTTGATAATCTTTTGCTATATAGGGGACACGAGCAATTGTCTCTTCTATCGAAGGTGTAGCAAATGAGGGGGGAGCACTGGGAATGTCGGACATGGTTGGGTCACCTAAATTTATTTATCGCTATGTATTTTGACACCTTAGCGTTAGCTAACTTGCGAGCCTGCTCTTGCTGTTTGAGTGCTTGCTTTAGCAGACTAAGTTGGTTTAACTGATTAGCATCACGAGCTTGAATAGAAAGTAAAAAGTCTTTAATTTCTGATGTTGTAGCAGATTGGTTAGCGCTATTCCACAGTTGTTCAATCAAGTTTTGACGTTGCAACAAAACTTGATTTAATTCCTCTATACTCTCTCCTGCAATTAATTCACTAGCGCGGCAGGTCAAATATTCAATTTTTTTAGTAAGCTCTGTTCGCATCATGCTGTTGAATTCTGGGCCGCTCGCATTTGCTCTGCTTTTGCTTTATCCGCTTCTGAGATACCTTCCCATGCCTCTTTAATTGGTGAGATTAAAGAGACAACTTCATCAATTTGCTGGCCAGATTGATCAGCAGAAGCCTCGCCTAACCTTCTTATCATGTAATCATATAACTGATAGAAGTTTTCACCTATTTCAGGGCTTTGTTTCATATCAATGCCATCTTGTAGGCCTGCAATAATACCAATCGCTTTGTTTAATGATTTTGATTTTCCTTCAAAATCCTTTCGAATAATACAGCCTTTAGCAACAGCAAGAGTGTCAACCAACCCTTGCATCAACATCAGAATGACTCGATGTGGATCAGCGGCAAGCAATGATGATTGATGATTTGTATTCTGATACGCTTTTATATTAGCCCGCATGTTGGTTTACTCCCTACCTCTATTTTTTCTCTATGGGTTTCAATACACTTTCTATGTAAGAGCTAGTCGCATTATATTGAGCAATCGTTACATCCAATGCGGTATATTTCTGTCTCAGAGTAGCCTCATAAGATTCCATATAACGACCCAGTTTTTCCCTATCGTCAGCAACACGAGTGAGAGAATCCTTGAGGGCTGCCTCACGCTCTTGTACGACACCACCGTTTTCCAAGTAAGACGCCGTAAACGTACTTAATTGTTTTGCCACACCATCGTCACCTGCAAATAATGCGCCAAGATCAGCAAGGTTATTAGAAATAGCGCTATCCAAACGCTGACTACCACTTTGCTGCCCATTTTTCATGATGCTTGACACTTCTAGTTCACCGTCAGCATTCATCGTGATACCTGCATCGTAAAGCATTGATAAGGCACCGGATGTGCCTGTCACAGGAGAGCCAACAATTGATCGGAGCTGTGATTCATAACTGCGAATACTTGAGTCGAATGCAAGCGGCCCATTCGTGGGGTCAGATAAAGCATTAAGTGTTTTCTGTAATGCATTATAGCCGTCAACGAAATCATTGATTAAGGCTTCAACACCGTCGGTGTCAACCCCTATATCCAAAGTGAGTTTTTCCCCTGCTTGCGTCAAATTACTGACTTCCAATGCAATACCACTGATCGCATTTGAGAATGTATTGGTTGATGATGTCACCGTCTGACCATCAATTTTGATCTCTGCATCCGTTGCGTTTTTTGCCGATACCATACCTGTTGATATAGCCGCTAAGCTGGCATTATTATTAGTCACTGATAATTGATTTGCCTGGCCTGTTACTTCAGAGGTATAAGTCAATACAGGGCCTGCATCAGAGTTAATTATATTTGCTTTAACGCCGAAGTTATCACTTGAGTCGTTAATTTTCTTTTGAATATCTTCCAGTGTATCGGTCGCGTCAACTGAGATATCAAAGGTATTACTACCTGCACCAAATGTTAGTACCCCACTACCAACGGTATCCGTTGCAGCAGAAAAAGCCCCCGGCGTAGAGTCAAGCCGAGAGCCTTGAGCGAGTTTCAGAACCTCAACTTCAAAGGTGCCTCCAGTTACTACGCCATCGGTGGTTGCCTTTATTATATTACTATTATTATCTGTACTACCGAGATAAGAATATGAAGACTTATTCTGAAAGAAAGTGTCAGGATTTGATAACTTTTTGAGTACATCTTGGAATTGAGATAGGGATGATTTAAGAGTACCTACTCCAGATAATTCTTCCGTCGCATCTAATTCACGCTCATTAATAGAAGCGACTCGAGTACTTTGCTCTGCTTTAACAAAGGTAGATATGATGCTTTCAAGATCCAATCCAGATCCAATACCCGTTAGTGTCGCCATTTATGGCCTCCAAACTTGATCACAAAACGCATTAAGCCTTACTATCAATAAGTATACCAACTTTATTGGTTAACTCCTGCTCGAGCTCTTTAATTTTTTCTGCAATCCTTAGCATTTCTTCACTTGGAAGTTGTCTGACTAATTCCTTGGTCTGCTTGTCTGTAACGGTAATCACTGTTTTATCGGTTGAATCGTCAATGGAAAAGTTAACTCCTCGCTTGCTGCTATCTAGGAATCGTTGTACTAAAGAGACGGCTTCTTCAACTTTTTTATTATCCGAAGCGTCTATCTTAGCATTTCTAGGTATTTCTTTGCTCTCGACATCAGCATTACTTTGATATTTATTGCTTGCTTCAGATGCTAATGCGACTTGGTCATGACTGTTTTGCTTGTTACTCGACTGTAAACTTTGTTTAGCATAAGAATCAATCACAAAGGAAGCTACATTGGGCTCACTTGTTTTCATATTAACCCCCTACGAATTAAAGCACCTATAGGCATAGGTGCTTTATCTGTTACCTAGTTGCCCTGATTAACCTATTAATGATAGGGCAATTTGTGGCTGTTGGTTAGCCTGGGCGAGCATAGAGCTTGCAGCTTGCTGCATAACAGTGTTCCGTGCCATTGAAGCCGATTCTTGCGCAAAATCAGCATCCATAATACGAGATTTAGACGCTGATACGTTCTCAGCAATGTTAGTTAAGTTGCGTATAGTTGATGAAAAACGGTTTTGTTTTGCACCCAAATCTGCCCGCTTATCATTAACTGCTGCTAATGCAGAATCGAGGTCAGCAATCGCAGTCTGTGCTAATGCTGCAGTTGAAATACCTGAATCTACACCAAGAGCAGCAGCATCCATAGACACAGACACTCGTACATCAATGGTTTGACTTTGGTCCGCACCCACTTGGAATGCTGCGCTGTAGCTACCATCTAATAATGTTACACCACCGAAGGTTGTGGTTGACGCAACACGAGTTATTTCGCTTTGTAACTCAGTGTATTCTTTGTTTAGGGCTGCACGGTCAGCAGTGGTATTCGAACCATTCGCTGATTGCAGCGCCAATACACGCATGCGTTGTAGCATATTTGTCGTTTCATCTAAGGCGCCCTCAGCTGTTTGTGCTAAAGAGATACCGTCATTAGCATTACGTGCGCCTTGGTTTAAACCATTCACTTGCGCTTGTAAACGTGAACCTATTTGCATCCCAGCTGCGTCATCTTTAGCACTGTTAATACGCAGGCCTGAAGACAGACGTTGAAATGATTGAGATAATGCATCTGTTGAATTGGTTAAGTTACGTTGTGAGTTCATTGATTGAACGTTGGTGTTTACATAAAGAGCCATGGTATTTCTCCTATTAAGCTTTAATATCCAGGGTCTGCTGCTTAAACTTGATGTTGCCACAGCCCTTTGTGTTTGTTTGCACCTTACTTTCTGTGCTCATAAACTGTATCGGCGTAAGGAAATAATCCTTGAATCTTTTTTTAATATTTTTTGTGTTTTTTAATTTTACCTTAATAAACAGAAACCTAAAAAGTACATAAAAGGGAAAAGCAAGTGATTAATGAAAATAATAGAAGATAATATAGAAGGGATAAAAAGGGAAAAGCCCCAAAAAATGGGGCTGAGGATCACTCCTCACCCATTTAGAAGTGATAATGCAATTTGTGGTTGTTGATTAGCTTGTGACAACATAGTGCTTGCAGCTTGCTGCATCACCGTATTTCTAGCCATCGCTGCTGATTCCTCAGCAAAATCGGCATCCATAATACGCGACTTTGACGCCGATACATTTTCTGCGATATTTGTTAAGTTGCGGATAGTAGATGAAAAACGGTTTTGCTTAGCACCCAAATCAGCTCGCTGATCGTTCACATTCGCCAGCGCTGAACTTAAATCGGCAATTGCCGTTTGTGCATTAGCTGCAGTCGAAATACCGGCCGTAACCCCCAAAGTAGTCGCATCCATCGAGACACTAACACGCACGGTAATGGTTTGGTTTGCATCTGGACCAACCTGGAAAGCGGCAGTATACGTACCATCAAGTAATGTCACACCACCAAAAGTGGTTGTTGACGCGACACGGTTTATTTCATTTTGCAGCTCAGTATACTCTTTATTCAAAGCCGCACGGTCTGAAGTTGTATTAGAGCCATTGGCTGACTGCAAAGCTAATACACGCATACGCTGTAGCATATTAGTCGTTTCATCCAATGCACCTTCAGCAGTCTGGGCGAGGGAAATACCATCATTTGCATTTCGAGCGCCTTGATTTAAACCGTTAACCTGCGTTTGAAGACGTGTGCCTATTTGTAAGCCAGCTGCGTCATCTTTTGCACTGTTAATCCTAAGGCCAGAAGATAAACGAGTAAAAGAAGTACCTAATTCATTACTCGCTTTAGTTAAGTTTCGTTGCGAGTTTAGAGACGCAACGTTGGTATTTACATATAGTGCCATTTTTTTATCTCCATGATTTACAACACTGATAAAAATGCAACATGTATGCCACTTTTAACAATCAAACGTAATCGAATAACGACAAACTAGTGACTTTATTAAAAGTGGAATACGCAACTTGCATTGCCATCTCTTGTTGCGCGAGTTTAGCTGAGGCTTCTGCGTAATCAGTTTCTGATAAGCGCGCCCTTGCTTCTTGGTTTAAAATATCAAATGAGCTGTTAGATGCTTCGACACGTTTCATGGTGTTGATGCGAGAACCTATCTCCCCTATAACACCTAAAATTGAATCAGCTGAATTCTTTAAACCAACCGTTACGTCTTTTAAAATAGGCTGCAAATCAGCTTGATCAACAGTTGGATCTTTCAATGCATTTTTAAAATCTTCTAAATGATTCAAGACGTTTTCATTACTAGGAGGATCGAGGTCGATCTGCGCAGTCGTGCCTGCAACGCCGTCTAAAGTTATTGCCATACCGGCAAACTCAATGGCTTGTCCTGGCACAAAGTTGCCGCTTATGGGTGGAGTCAATGGGTTATTACTAGCGTCAAGAATAACGAAGGTATCTGGAGCACCTGGGGTCGTGACGACATTCAGCTGACTATTCGCCGGATTAGCAAAGTCATAGCTTGCTTTGTGATAATTATCAAATTGCTCTTGCGCAGTAATTTCCACCTTAATGGTTCCCGCTGAAGGAACACCAGTTGCGGTATAGCGTGCAGGCACTTTTTCAAAAATATCTAGGCCAGAGTCACCTTGTTGTACAAATACACTCGGTGAAATTTGGATTTGATTAGTGACGCCATCTCCTTGAAATACATAGCGCCCTGTTGCAGGATTTTTAGCAAAAGCCTGCATATTCGACTGGCTGCCGGAGAAAATAAAATCACCACTGGCGTTGCGCGCATTCATCAAATCATAAATTTCGCTTTGTAACCCCTCAACCTCCGTTGCAATCGAAGCGCGCTCTTTGCTCGATAAAGTACCGTTATTCACTGTGATCGCTAATGTGCGCGCCCTATCAATCGCAATTTGAATTTTATCTAGTGTCGACTCTTCGACACTTAGGCCCCCCGTAACCAGTGTCGAGTTTTTAATGTATTGCTTATTGGCTTCAATCACTTCCGATAAACGGTTGGTTTTGGCAAAACCAGTCGGGTCTTCAGACGCCAATTGGTAGCGCTCACCACTAGTAAGTTGATGTTGGGTCTTGACTATATTGCTGGTGCTACTGGCCATATTGGCAGTGCTAGCATGAAAAATCTGGTTGGTTGAGATACGCATGAATATTACCTCGCCGCATTCAATAAGGTATCAAAGGTGGCCCTAGCAGCACTGACAATTTGCGCTGCAGCGCTATAAGACTGCTGGAATTTCAATAAATTAGAAGCCTCTTCATCAAGATTTACACCCGACACGCTTTCATGCCAATTAGTGCTTTGATCAAGTTTGGCCACCGAGGCTTGAGCGGCAACAATGGCATTACCGGTACGCTCACCAATACTTGATTGCATACGGGAAAACCCTTCATGTAGCGTCATTAAATTGTCGCCTGATGCGACGACATTTTTACGCATTAGGCTTTGGTTTTGTAAATCTGCCATTTTTAGGCCGTTACTATTATCAGCAAAGCCGTTGTCGTTAAATCCAATTGAGAATGTCTCGCCATGAAGCGGGTTCCCCGTTAGGCTAATCTCATAGCCGGGATCCGTAATAGCTGGCACAGCGTTCGCTAACAGGTTCTCTCCAGTGCCAGGAGGACTCGTCACACTACCCAGTAAATTTGCGGGGCTATTGCCGTCATAGATTTCATAAACGATGTTACCGCCAGAGGTATTTATCAATACCTGCTGCGGCGCAGCAGCAGTTAGCCCCGTCGTTGCGTTAAAAGCATAGGTATCGGTTGCCGTTACCCCTTCTAATTCAATATGGGCTTTACTGGTATTGCTAGCACTCGCATCCACTCGAATAGGTGACGCCAACGCTAGCTCTTCAGGGCGCACCATGCTGATATCAATTAAGTCGGCAGCATCACGGGTAGGCTGTACTAAAAATTTGTCTCCTGCCACATATGGCGGCGGATCAAAATCGAATTTAAGACCGTGGCTTGGAATTTCAATACTGCCTGGCAATGCCCCTACTATATCCCCAGCGGGGATAAGGCTGCGTTGTCCATTCTCTAGCGCATAAACTTCAAAACTATTGGCACCAGTCATCCGCACTTCGTAGTCAGCAGCCGTAACGGCACTGCCTAAGCCGGGTAAAAAACTACTAGTAATCCCTTTTGAGGTATCAGAATTACTGGCGTAATTATGCGAAGTTGTGGTAGGTAGCTGAAAAATATCGCCACCAATATTGCCATCTAAATCCATCCCTAAGCGGTTTTGAGTATTAAATGCATCCGTGATAGCAATGGCCAACTGCCCCATACTATTCCTAACTTTGCCTATTTCTTGATCGCGAAAATCAAACAAAGCGGCCAATTTACCACCTGCTTTGGTGCCGTTAATGCCAGCACTAACGCCCGCAATAGAATACTCTAAATCACTTTTTCGGCCATCGGGGTTACCGTTAACAACCTGAAATTGTGAATATTCAATTCCCGTCACTAACGGATCACCGTTACGCAACATTACCTGCACTGCACCACTTTTACCGTCAATAACATTGATATCGACTTTTTCAGCAAGCAAGCGTATAGCCTCATCACGATGATCGAGTAACGCGCCCGATGCACCACCGGGCAAGTTATTGGCTTGCATTACTTCTTTATTGAGTTCACCGACGTTTTTAATTAAGGCGTTAATTTCAGAAACTTCTGTACCAATTTCTTTATTAACCGTTTTCTCTTGCTCGCTGTAATTCTTAGCTAGCATGTTATAAGTGCTGATCAACGATTTAAGCTCGCCTAACATCAGCTGGCGTGTATCAAGGGAAGTGGGATCGTCATTGGCGGTATGAACAGATTGGTAGGTCGAATCAAAGGCGGTGCCTAAGTTATTCGCCTTATCGCTCATCATAGCGTCGGTACGCTGTAGCTCAAAACTTAACGCTTGAGCATAGGCATTTATACTGGTGTCGCGGCGCATTTCACTTTGAGCAAATTGGTCTAACACACGACGATCAACAATACCTGACACCCCGGCATTAAACTGATCGGAAACGGCTATATTGCGCTGGCGGGTATAACCCTCAGTATTAATATTTGAAATATTATTACCTGTGGTCGCCAACATGCGCTGAAACGCATTAATGCCTGATGTGCCAATTTGTAATAGATCTGCCATAACAACCTCAGTTTCTTCCATGCCCGAAACGGACACCGACGGAAAACAATCACTTGTTCTAGCAATGCATTAATTATGCCAATTATATATAGCGAGTAATATAGTAGACTAGGAAACGGCGGCAACCTTTTGCCGCATAATACGCTGTATTAAATGTGTGATTCGACGCGTTTTAGCACGCTCATCACTTTATCGGCGTAGCGAGGATCGGTGGCATAGCCGGCTTTTTGTAGCTGACGCATAAAACGCTCGGGATCATCAGTGGTTTTAAGAGCATGTTGGTAGCGTGGGTTTTGCTGTAAAAACTGCACATAATCGCTAAAGCTTTGTTCAAAATCTTGATAAACGCGAAACTTAGCGCGCTCTTTCACTGCTACCCCATCGTAGTATTCTAACGTGTCTTTATTCGTGTGTTTGCCTTCCCAGCGACGGTCCGCCTTAATGTTAAACAAGTTAAAGCTAGAATCATTATTCATGGTTTGAATAACCTTTTTACCCCACCCCGTTTCAAGAGCCGCCTGTGCCACCAAAATAGTTGGGCTCACGCCAAGTGCCTGCGCCGCTTTTTTGGCAAAAGGTAATAACGACTGCACAAAAGATTCTGGGCCATCAAATTTAGCCGCCTTACTCGCTTCAATTTTTAGTAAATCCGCCTCTGATAACGCCTGCTCTAGTGCGCGACTTGAAGCTGCGAGCGCTTTTACATCATGAGAAGAAGGTAAAATGGAAGACGGTGATAACGGCAATGGGCCATGATTAGAAACACTGCGTCGCGCTGGCACACTGAAAGCGTCAGGGGTGCTATCTTTCATCACGGTGGCAAAAGTTTGGCGCCCTGGCATATTGAGTGGCTCACCCTCTTCGCGCTTGGTGTGGCCATAACTGGGATCAAGTTGTCGTGTTAACACCTCAGCTAAGCCCATGGTACCCGACTGGCTTAATTCCAGGGATAGCTGCTGATCTTGCATTTGCTGATAAAACTTAGTGTGACGATTATTAAATGGACTGTCGGTTTCAAACGCTTCGTTTGCTTGGCGCATGCTTTTAATTAACATCCCAGTGAACATAGCTTCAAATTGCTTGGCCACTTCTGATAGTGCACCCTTCTCATCTTTTTGCGCGGCTTCACGCAATGAGTTTAAGCTTTGCACATCGTAATACGTGCTGGGTTGTATATTGCTTGCGCCTAGTTTATCCATGTTACCGCCTAGATAATAATTAACTCACCTTGCAGCGCGCCGGCTTGCTTTAAGGCTTCTAAAATTGCCATTAAGTCACCCGGTGCTAAACCGACTTGGTTCACCGCACGAACCAACTGGTCTAAACTCACGCCAGTATCAAACTTAAACATACGACTGTCTTCTTGAGTGACATTAATTGTACTGTTATCTGTCACAACTGTTTCACCACCCGCTAATGCATTAGGCTGTGACGCAGTCTGCGCTTCTGCGATAGTCACCGTGATACCACCGTGAGTAATGGCTGTTGGCAATAAACGAACATCTTTACCAATAACAATGGTACCAGTGCGTGAGTTCACTATTACTTTGGCACTTTCTGACGCAGGCTCAAAGTCTAAATTCTCTAACGTTGCAAGATAAGACACACGTTGCGAGATATCTCTTGGCGCATAAACACGGACCGACGTCGCATCCATTGGCTTTGCAGTATTTGGGCCAACTAGCTGATTGATGGTATCCGCCATACGTTTAGCGGTGCTAAAATCAGGTCTATTTAAGTTGAAAGTGAGGTAATCACCATTGCCAAAGGGAGAAGCGATCTCACGTTCAACAATCGCACCATTAGAAATACGACCAACGGTTGGCGTATTGATAACGACTTTTGAGCCATCAGCCCCTTCGGCGCCTAAACCACCTACCACTAAACTACCTTGTGCAAGGGCATAAACGTTACCATCCACCCCTTTTAGAAAAGTTTGTAATAATTCACCGCCACGTAAGCTTTTTGCTTCACCTATAGCAGACACAGTTACGTCAATTTTTTGACCAGGTTTAGTGAAAGCGGGTAGTTCAGCAGTGATCGCCACAGGGGCAACATTTTTTATTTTAAGTTTTACGCCCTGAGGTACATTAATACCAAAGTTACGTAGCATAGTGGCAAAAGACTGCTCTGAAAACGCACTGCTTTTTTCACCTGTGCCAGGTAAGCCAACCACTAAACCGTAACCTACCAATTGGTTAGAGCGAACCCCTTCAACAGAGGAAACATCTTTTATCCTCACCGCTTGGCTATTGAAGCTAAACAATAGTGCACTGAAGGTAAATATTGCGAGTAAGCGTTTCATAATCTATTCCTTCACTTAATCTATAGTGGCCAGTATGGGCCGTTGAAGAATTTGGTTAACCACCCCTGACGCTGAGTGTTGGCAAAATCACCAGTACCGCCATATTGAATGCGTGCATTAGCTATACGCATTGATGAAACCGTATTATCACTGGAGACATCTTCCGCTCGTACAATCCCCGTTAGGCGCACAAATTCATCACCGTTATTGAGCATGATCCACTTCTCACCTCGTACCACAAGGTTGCCGTTGCTAAGCACTTTCACCACATTAACCGAGATATTACCGTTCAAGCTGTTACTTTGGTCAGCTTGTCCTTGCCCGCTAAAGGCGCTGGTTTGCCCCAGTCCAAGTTCAATCGGATTACCGCCAATTTTAGCTACACCACCTGGGATCGTAACCTGGTCAAGGTTAAAACTATTGCTTTTATCTAAACCAGATTTAGCTTTCTTTTTCGCTGAAGTTGACTCTTCTAAATTAACCGTAATGATATCGCCGACACGGTGCGCCTTGATATCAGAGTATAAATTGTTCGCGTATTTTTCTTGAAATAAGGATCCCGTTTGCACCACTTGTGTTTCGGGATCTTCTGGGATAACCGGCGCAAATTCAGGATCATTTTTAACCGGATCATTAGGCAAAGAGGTACAAGCTGCCAAAGATAAGACAAATAAAGATACTGTGATTTGCTTTATGGTTGATAGATTCATGACTCTCTCCTTACAACTGCTGACTAACAAATGACAACATTTCGTCAACGGATTTAATCACCTTCGAGTTCATTTCATAAACTCGCTGACTTTCAATTAGGTTAACCAGCTCTTCGGTGACATTGACGTTTGATGTTTCCAGTGCACCTTGCACAACAGAGCCAATACCATCATTACCCGGAATACCTTGTAGTGGCGCACCACTTGAACCCGTTTCTAAGTACAAGTTTTGACCTATGGGTTCAAGACCAGAGGGGTTAACAAAGTCCGACAGATTTAACTGACCAACGACTTGTGGCTCTGCTTGCCCCGGTACTTGCACCGACACTTCACCATCTTGTGACACGGTAATGGATTGCGCATCTTGCGGCACTTGAATCTCAGGCTGCAACGGATAGCCTGCTCCTGGTGTCACAATTGTCCCTTCATCATTGAGCATAAATTGACCATTGCGAGTGTAAGAAGTGGTGCCATCGGGCATTAATATTTCAAAAAAACCACGGCCATCGATCATCATATCGAGAGAGTTGTCAGTGGTTAAAATATTGCCTTGCTCAAAGTTTTTTTGGGTTGCCACTACTTTTGAACCAGAGCCGACCATTAAGCCAGAGGGTAATTTAGTGTCTTGCGACGAACGACCACCTGGTTGATTGATGGTTTGATATAACAAATCTTCAAATATGGCGCGGCTCTTTTTGAAGCCCACGGTACTGGCATTTGCCAAGTTATTAGAAATGGTCGCAACATTAACTTGCTGCGAATCTAACCCTGTTTTACTTATCCATAGAGCGGGATGCATAAAGCCTCCTAGTAAAAATTATTAGATAATGCGCAGTAAGCTGTCTGACGCGCGGTCAATATCTTCTGCTGTTTTCATCATTTTGATTTGCATCTCAAATTGACGCTGTAAGTTCATTAAACTGGTCATTTCGCTGGCGGCGTTAACATTGGAGCCCTCTAGCGCACCTTGTACCACTTCAACCCCCAATGCCGCAGGCTCAGGTTGGCCATCTGCGCGGCGAAAAAAACCATCTTCACCACGCATTAGATCTTTAACATCTGGGTTGACCGTTTTAATCATACCCAATTCTTCCATCGCATTTGGCGGTGCGCCTTCAGGGCGAATTTCCACCATACCATCACGACTAATTTCAATCTTTTCTAACGGCAGCGGGAATATAATCGGCGTACCATTAATGCCAAGCACCGAATTACCTTTCATGTCTTTTAGTTCACCAGTGACATCAATAGTCAGCTTTCCGTTACGGGTGTACATTTCTTCACCCGCAGGGTTTTGCACTGCAATCCAACCTTGGCCATCGATTGCTAAGTCCAAGTTATTACCTGTTGTTTGCAGTGGGCCAGGCTCAAAGTTTTGTGAGGTCACTTCTGTTAAAGAAAATACTCGCGTTGGTAAACCAGGACCAAAGGCTTGCATCGAGCGCGCTTGCTCCAAGTCTGATTTAAACGCAGTGGTATTCACATTTGCAAGGTTGTTGCCGCGTACGGCAATCCCGTTCATGTTTTCTTTGGCGCCTGACATGGCGATATACAATAAATTGTCCATCTGCTTACCTTAGTCAATTCTCTGGCACTAATGCCTTAACTAGGTTAATGCAAACACAATGCCAAAAATAATAAATAAGCAAAATGGGATAAAAAAAGGCCACTTTCGTGGCCTAATCAAGGAGAGGAATCCTGGTTACCTGATCTGTAGAATAGTTTGCTGCAAGGTACTGTTCACTTCCAACGCCCGTGAGTTAGCTTGGAAGTTTCGCTGTGCGCTGATCAAATCCACTAACTCAGTCGATAAATTAACGTTAGATTGCTCTAAGTTCGATGAATTGATTTTACCAAAGGTACCCGAGTTACCCTCACCGGCAATAGGCTCACCTGAGTTTTGCGTCGCTTGCCATGACGTGTCGCCAATCTGC
The DNA here is from genome assembly GCF_021278025.1 of Motilimonas sp. E26. Lineage (GTDB taxonomy): Bacteria > Pseudomonadota > Gammaproteobacteria > Enterobacterales > CBDFNC01 > Motilimonas. Next base: position 33,826 of record NZ_JAIBHJ010000004.1, on the reverse strand, counting down.
GCTAACCCTTGAGTGTTATTAAATTTTGCAATCGCAACTTTACCCATATATACGGTAGAGCCATTACTAAACGTCGCCTTCACTAAGCCATCAGTTGCGATGTCTATCCCTGTCAATTTACCGACTGTTGAGCCATTTTGTGACAACGCAGACACTTCAAAAGCAGCACCAAATTGTGTTGGATTATTAAAATTAAATGTCACGGTCTGAGTGGGATCTGCGCCATTAGTTGACCCCAAAGCAACCGTAGTAATAGGTAATGGGGACACTGGTGTTCCTGGATCTAATTCACCATCGGTTCCAAATACCATACGGGCCGATGTTGGTATAGTTGTATTCGGGTTACTCGCATTAGCAACATTAGCCGTACCGCCAGCAATATCAACGGGCTTTTTATCAACATAAGTGACCACATCCCAAGAGTTTTCAGCGATTACTGGCGGGCCGACAGGATCTGGCGTACGTTTGATGAAATAAGTTTGGGCGACATGAGGTTCGCCTAAAGAATCATAAGTTGTAACAGAAGTTGATGACGTGTAGGTATCAGGATTACCTGGGTCAAAGTCGCCAATATCATGCTCTGTACCACCCGATGGTAAATTAAACGTCATATCAACCTGATCGGTTTGGGTGGGCGAACCAACACTTGTACTGATTTGCAATGGCCGCGTTGCCGCCATACTCACAGAAGATGGGTTACCGTTTGAATCAACAGGGTAAGCTTGTAAAAACTGACCACTAGCGTTAACAACATAGTTTTCTGAGTTTAAATTAAATGCGCCAGCACGAGTGAAATTGCGGGTTAATGTTGTCGGATCTTCTGCTGTTACAAAGAAGCCTTCCCCACCAATTGCCATATCGAGAGAGTTTTGGGTTGTGAGTAAACTACCTTGATGGAACTGCTGAGCAACTTGAGCTGTTTTAACCCCATTACCCGTAGCCGTTTTACCATTCGAAAAAATCGATGTAGCGTAAACATCGGCAAACTCTGCTCGTGATTCTTTGAAACCAAATGTGTTGACGTTAGCTATGTTATTAGCGGTAACATCAAGGTCTTTTTGCGCTGCATTAATGCCGCTAAGTGCAATATTAAAAGACATAACTACTCTCCTTTATCATTCTTTGATGGCAATTGAGTTATCATTATTAAGCACCCAATTGCTCTTTAAGTCTTGCTGCTACCTGCTCTACACTCTCCCCAGCATTATCATCAGCCTCCGAGGGTACAGTGGGAGGCGTCACTGGTAAGTTACCCGCCGTCTGAGATACCTCAAGAACATCAGACAACATCACACTTCCTATCCCCTGCAAATTTAATACCACACCGTTAGTTCCACCAGCCAAGCTGACACTTTCAACGTGTGCATAATTAGCAGTAGGTAAATCCGTACTCTCACCATTTACTCGGGCATTTGCTTTCACTTTATAGTTGCCAGGCGGCATTAATTCGCCGGCTTCATTCTTGCCATCCCAGCTATAGCGCACATTGCCAGCAGGTTGATCATCCATTTTAATAACTCTAACTAAATTACCTTTTTCATCTTCAATGCGCACGGTCAAGTTCTTCATTGGCTGACCAGAAATGGCGACACCTTCTAATGCTTTATTTTTGGCGAGGTGTCCTTCATCAGTGGGAACGAGTACATTTCGTCCAACTAAACCGGAAGCCTGTAGCGCTTGAGTTGAACTCATAATTGAGTTCATGCTCTCAAACTGCTTCCCCATATCAGCAATACCTTCTGCTGTGGTAAACGACGCCATTTGTGCCACCATTTGCGCATTATCAACCGGCTTAAAAGGGTCTTGATAAGCAAGTTGCTGTGATAAGAGCGAAAAAAAGTCTTCTTGATCAAGCTCTTTTTTATTCGCTTCAGCGGCCTTATCGGTAATGCTTTTCTCTTCCCAATATAAGTTGCTGGTCGAGACATTATTTACGCTACTCATTTAATGCCTCCTTTACTGGCTTTTACCAAGTTGAAGTGTTTTTGATAGCATTTGTTTTGCCGCATCAGCTATCTGTACATTAGTCTGATATGAGCGAGAAGCACTCATCATATTGGCCATCTCCTCCACCACATTCACATTGGATCGGTAGATAAAGCCGTTGTCGTCTGCCATTGGATGATTAGGTAGGTATTCACGTGTTAATGGCGCATCACTTTCAACAATACCAAGCACCTTTACTTTCACATTCGCACTTTGCTGACCTTGAGCCTTGCTTAATTCAGCAGCAAAAACAGGACTACGAGCACGGTAGGTTTTATCGACACTGCTACTGACACTATTGGCGTTCGCCAAGTTACTCGCGGTGGTGTTCAACCGTACAGATTGAGCGCTCATCCCCGAAGCAGAAACATCTAACACTCTAAATAAGCTCATAATTATTGTCCTTTAATGGCTTTTCTGAGAGAGGCGATCTTACTGTTTAGAAAACTCAGACTCGCTTGATACTCCATTGAGTTTTGCATAAATTGATTTCGCTCAACCTGAACATCTACGGTGTTACCGTCGCCTGTGTCAGGCTGATTCGGCTGTCTGAATTTAATACCCGGCTGTAAATCTGATTGCATAGTGAAGTGCCTAGTATTCGTTTTCTCAAGTGAAAACTGACTCCCTGATTTCGCGGCAGCAAGGGCATCAGAGAAGCTAATATCTCTTGCCTTATAATTAGGTGTATCGGCATTGGCAATGTTACTTGCCAGCATTTCAGAGCGCTTAGATCTAATGCCTAACGTATACTGATGTATGCCTAATGCTTTTTCAAAATTAATGGCCATATATCCTCCTGCCTAACTAGGGATATACAAAGCAATTCATGTGCCAAGTTTTAATATAGGTTTTTATTAACTTTTAACTGATAAACAGCAGTCATTAGCGGTATGGAAGGACAACAAGGTCTAGCAGAGGGAAAAAGTTTGCCATAAAAAAAGCGGCAACTTGCCGCTTTTTATTGGTCGAGTTAGCGCCTAGGCTCGGGAGCCTTCAGCTTATATACAATACCGGGATTACAACGTTGCATTTCAAACCTGTCGGTTAAACCGGTTAATGATTCAGACGCCCCCAGCATTAAATAGCCGCCAGGATTAAGGGCGCCAGCAAATTGATTAAGGATTTTCGATTTAACTTCAGGTGAAAAATAAATCAACACGTTACGACAAAAAATAATGTCAAATTTACCAAGCAGAGTGTAACTATCAAGTAAGTTAAACGAACGAAAAGAAGCCAATTTTTTGACTCTTTCTGACACCCTCATGCGACCAGAGCCGTCATTAACCGCCTCAAAAAACTGTCGTTTGCGTTCCGGCGATAAACCTCTAGCTAAGGCTAAAGAGTCGTACTCACCTTTTTTACAATGCTCCAGCATCGCACTCGATATATCCGTGCCCAATATCTGTACGCCTTGCGGCATTGCGCCAGGCTTTTTCATTTGGTATTCAAGTGTCGACATCGCAATGGAATACGGCTCTTGGCCTGAAGATGATGCGGCAGACCATATTTTAAGTGGTCTTTTATTCGCACTTAAGTCTGGGTAAAGCTTATCAACTAACAATTGGAATGGGTAAGTATCACGAAACCACAGCGTTTCATTTGTTGTCATGGCATCAATAACAGAGGCTCGCAAGTCTCGTTCACGAAAACTCATTGAACGCTGAATTAACTCAGGTAATGAATCGACCTTATATTGGCTTAATAACGGCGATAGCCTACTCTTCACCAAATATTGTTTATTTGCCCCTAAAACAATCCCACACTGTACTTCTAAAAAGTCAGAAAATTGTTTATATACTTCATCAGACAACATTTTTGCAGTCAAATTAATGCCCTTTTAATATTTAACTGTTCACCGCTTCTTTCACCGCAGTCGCTAGTTCATCAGGATTAAACTTGGCAATAAAATTATTTGCACCAACTTTATTAACCATAGCTTGATTGAAAACGCCGCTTAAAGAAGTATGCAAGATAATATGCAGTCCCTTTAGTGCTGGTGTAGCTCTAATTTCAGCCGTAAGGGTATAGCCATCCATTTCTGGCATTTCTATATCAGAAATAACTAATGCTATTTGATCGGTAATAGGCCCATCTTTCGCCATCTCTTTCAGCATGACCAAAGCTTCACGCCCATCTTTAGCCAGTAAGCATTCTACACCTAACGATGTCACCGCTTTTTTCACTTGATTACGTGCCACACTAGAATCATCTGCAACTAAGATTTTCCGACCATGAATTTTTTCACTGGTATCTGGTGTTTTAAGTGACTCACTGACATCCGTATTAACTGGAGAAATTTGGTCCAAAATTTTCTCTACGTCAATAATTTCTACTAACTCATTGTCAACCTCTGTAACCGCAGTCAGGTAACTAAAGCGCCCTGCGCCCTGCGGTGGCGGCATAATTGCCTCCCAATTCATATTAATAATACGTTCAACAGAATTAACCAAGAAACCTTGCACTGAACGGTTATATTCAGAAATGATAATAAAGCACTTAGACAAGTCTTCAATTGGTCGGCCACCTGTTGCCAAACTAAGATCGATCACTGAGATCGTTTTACCACGAATGTGAGCGACACCCCGAACAACTGGGTGTAGTTTTGGCATGGAAGTCAATGGCGGGCATTGCAGTACTTCTTTTACCTTAAATACGTTGATACCGTAACGTTGGCGCCCCACCAGTTTAAATAGTAATAGTTCTAATCGGTTTTGTCCTACAAGCTGGGTACGCTGGTTTACCGAATCAAGTAATCCTGCCATAACTGTCTCCGTTTATAATTCAATCGCTTCTGCATTCGTTCTGCTCGATACACCTACCTTGCAATGGCATCGCTATTGCAAGTTTGCAAATGTGTATCCAAACGCTCATGCTTAATTGTGTTTAGTTGCAATGAGCAAATTGCATGAGTTAAGTTTAAACCCTATTTTCGCACTAGGTTGAGAAATTAAACCTAATATACTGATTTTTTGACACCAAACCTTATATCAATGCTAGGAGCAAAATGCTGAATCGGATTTTTATTTTATTATGCAGTTTAGGTATTTATCAGGCTTTTGCTAGCCCTAATTACCATATATTGATAGAAAAGATGGCAGAAGATGAAGTTGCAGCACAAATTCAGTCACCCGCCAATGGCAAAGTAGACATCCAAGCAACGCCATTGGATGATCGATTATCGCTGACACAATGTGAAGCACCGCTAGATGTCGTCATAGTAAATGGCCAAGTTAGAAAAAACACCGTGGTCAAAATTACCTGCGATACCGCCCCTTGGCACACTTATGTCCAAGTTCGTGTCAAAATAACGACTCCTGTAGTAGTCGCTAAACGGTTACTGGCACCTGGTGCCATTCTTTCAGACCAAAACATTACAATCTCATTTGTTGAGCTTTATACACTGAGAGGCAATGTAGTTGCCGATCCACTCAAGTTATATGGCGTAAAAGCAAAACGCAGGATCCCGAAAGGTCGCGCAATTAAAATGCGTGATGTTTGTTTTATTTGTAAAGGGGATAATGTAGTGATTAAAGCAAGAGTGAGTGGCCTTGAGATAAAAACCAATGGTATTGCTATAAATAGTGCCTCACTCGGTGATACCATTCGTGTTAGAAACGCCCAGACGAATAAGGTTGTGGTAGGAAAAGTGACCGGCATAAGCGAAATGGAAGTAAAATTATAATTTCTGCTAAAGTTAGTGCTATCGCTGCCGATAAATCTAATACCGGTATTATTACATCTAGATAGGTTGTTATTATGGCTATTAATATGCACAACGTTGGTAACAGGTCCAACCTTAATGTAGAACAAAAACAACAAAAGCAAGAGCAATTGACTCGTGCGAATGAGCAAGCGCCAAGTAAACCGGCTGCAAGTAAAGATTCTGTTTCTTTAACGCCACAGGCACAAGCATTGAACAGCTTAAAAAAGCAGTCGTCAGAGCCAGCGGTTAACCGTGAGCGTGTTGAGACCCTCAAAAAAGCGATACTCAACGGTGAATACAAAATTGATGCAGACAAGTTGGCTAAAAATATGACAGAATTTGAAGCTAAATTCGGTCAATCATTTGGTGTCTAATGCCTAACTCAATCTCAGATTCAATTTTAGCTTTGCTAAAACAGCAACTTGACAACACTAGCTTATTAGCAAAAGTGATAGATGATGAGTATCAAGCACTAATAAAGCGCGACTCAGATACGCTTAACCAGTTGGTACAAGATAAACAATCTTTACTCGCACAAATAGAGCAACAGGATCTCAATATACAACAGCACCCCGAAGCAAGTGCTTTAACAGATCAGTCAGCTCAAGACGTGCAGCAAATATTGAATGAAATAAAGCAGCAATTTATTACATGCCAGCAGCAAAACAGCGTTAATGGTGAGTTAATTGAAATGAGCTTGCGCACTACTCAGCATCTAGCCGGCGTGCTCAACCAGGCCAAAGCAGCTAATTCATTAACATACGATGCTAAAGGGCAAGCAAGAGGAGGAAGTTTACTCGGTAAAGGCATAAAAGCGTAACCTGCTTTGTATTAGCTGTATTAGTTCAGACAAATATGGCGCTTCCTACAGGAGTCGAACCTGTGGCCTACCCCTTAGGAGGGGGTCGCTCTATCCTACTGAGCTAAGGAAGCATGGCATAATTATACTCAACCCTTTTATTAAATATACTTTTTATTTCAATACGCCGCTCTTGAAGCTTATTTAATATTCGCAAAATCATTGAGTTGGATGTTACTCGCTGGCAGTGAATCCAACGCCTGCAAAACTGCAGAATCCCGATACAACTCTATAACCTTAGTATGAATTGCACTACTCTCTTGACGAAAGCGTGGAATGCCAAATTGATCCGTATAACTGCCATTATGTGACAACTGAATAGCTTGACCAATTTTCAAACCATTTTTACTGCCAAGATTAATCTGTACCTTATCATCATGAACGGCAATAACTTTTGCCATCGTATCAACACACTCCAACGCAGCGGTTGTATTAATCAACACATCATCCATTACGGCTAATAAACGCTGACCATAGGGAGCATCCCAGAATTTTTTTGAAGATAAATCAACAATATCTTGCTCTTTATAGGTCCACATTGCGCGCTGACGATAGTGTTTAACGTCAAGTAACTCGCCAGATAGACCATCAAATAAATAAGTACTTAAGTAAAAATTTCTTGGTGCCTCTTTAAAGAAGAAGTCGTATGGTTGCTTCTTGTCTCGCTCAACGGAAACATCATCGATACTCCCCAGCAGCACAAACTGACTATCAGCCCGACTGGCGATAGCAATGACTTGATCACGTACCGCATGGTGCCTAGCATCAAGTAAATTAGGATTAAAATTAACATTTTGATTAATGAATTGGCGCACATCAAAGGCACTATGATTGAGGCTTAACAGATTATTAAGCTTGCTTGTAAATTCACTATCAATATGAAATATTCCCCCATTTATTGCTTGCTCTCTATTTCTAAGCTTAAAACGAACCAATGCCAAAGATTTGGCATATTGCTGTTGCTGACAGCGAGGTTGATCACTCGCTAAAACATCTACTTGAACGGAAACATAAATAAAACCATTTTCAATACGTTCACTCGTTACTTTCAAGCCTCTAATTTCACCTTCTCCGGCCAGCTGTAACTGCTCCTTAGCTAAAATGCCATTATCAAGTTGCTGTAAGCTTTTGATAGAAGCGCCTGCATACAATAGCGCTTGTCTGACAGCGTCTTTCACACCACTTTCCCGAGCTTGAGCTATATCGTCATTGAGAATAGGCGCTTGCCCTTGGGCTTCAAACCATGCCGCTTGTGCCGAGCTGGTAACCATAATGAACCAAAAAATGCAGATAAACTTAGCCATAACACAGCCTCACTGATACAAAATAAACGAGTCGATAAAAGACCATTGACCACAGCCCAAATTGAATAAACGCCCAAGTACGAGAACAATATAGAGCCAATACTATTTCAAGTGACATTTAGACTTAAAGCAATAAGCAAGCAATATTTAGGCCAAAACAATCTACTGCAGATTGTTAACAGCACATCAGTTGTGGCACTTGGTACATTTATTGCTTTATTTCTAACCGAGGTGTTAGCAAGACATTGGGCTTACTAGTCACATTTACCTAAATTTTAATTATTTAGCCAAAAGTCATAATGTTCATCGTTAGTAGTCACTAAAGTGTTAAAGCTTTATTTAGCTAAAGAATTGAGCATGTAAGTCGATATAGCTATTTATAGATAGATCGATAGAGGGAATGAAATGAACAAACAAGCTTGGTGTCTCTGTTGTGTCGCCATAACAATGTCTGGCTGTGCAACCCAACCTAAAAACGATATTGTCATTATCGATCCGAATGCATCGGAAAATATTACCACTAACAGTCGGCAATATACTGCCGATTCACAAACCTCAGTCAATACGATTTATGTCCGTTCAAGTACATTACCCACGAGCCATGCTGATAATGAAACAAAATCGCAATACTATGGCAGCTACGTCTCTCCGGGATACCGAAGTTGGCGCCAAGTTCAGCCGAAGCGACCTGATATGTTGCCGGGCGACCGCGCGCGCGAGCTTGACTACATCATACGTGCTTTAGCCGATCAACTAGCCCTAAATAGGGATCCTAACGCGAGTAAAACGCCTATTGCGGTCACTTCTTTATCTAATATTGATGACTTACAAAATACGAATTGGCTCGGGCAGGCAATTTCTGAGGCGTTTATTCATGAACTGCATATTCGTGAAGTGCCTGTCATTGACTTTAAAACGACAGGGAAAATAAAAGTAACTCCTGAAGGTGACTTCGTATTTAGCCGAGAGTGGGACCAGTTGCGTAGTAAAATTCCGGTTTATCGTATTTTCACTGGCACCATGTCACGTAATGATGAAGGTGTAGTAGTGAACGTTAGAACCATTAATATGCAAACTTTACTGGTAGAGTCTACAGGACGTGCTTTCATTCCGAATCGCTTATTAATAGGTGCTAAAAACAGCTTAAATGCAGGTAAGAACGATGCCTATATTCAAAGATCCAGCGTCCCTTCAGGGGTGAACGGTCGTACCGTCGAATTTGTAAAATAATAGGAGTCATCGCTATGTTCAAAGCGCCTCTCATTGCTGCAGTATTACTCCTTAGTGGTTGTTCGCAAATTGCAAATACGCACATCGAGTATGAAACCGTCAAACCAGAAAAATTCCCTGTTCTGATTGCAGTGGGCTATGCTCCAATTGATTTACAACCTGGCGTAACTAAGCAGCAAAAAATGCTCAATGCTATCCGCGCATCTAAACTCGATGCTTATAGAGAGCTAGCGGAACAAGTTTATGGGCTACAAATCAGCAGTCAAAATACCTTAAACACATACATTATCGGCTCAGATAAGGTAAAGGCCCAAGTAGATGGCTTGATCAAAGGAGCACGAGTGGTGCAAAGCTACCCAATGGGTGAAATGTATGCCACCGAATTAGAATTAGATACTGAGCAGCTTTATTACATAAACGAAATGCAAAGCATGCCACAAAAAGTGAAAAAGATTACTTACTATTAATAACTTACAATCAAGCTTATTTAGTTGAGATAGATGCCTAACACATCCGTTCCGGTTTGGAAAACATGAGCTTGAAGAAAGCGACTTGGAGAGGTTGAAATTTAGCCCAAATCTAAGCAGATACTGAAACATCATTTCTCGACTGACAGTTCAGGCCAGACTAATGCGATTAGTCTAGTTAGCCCATCACGAGCTAACTCACTAATGCTAATTTGGCGCGTAAAAAGCGATAGTCTAAAATAAGCCTATTTATTTAGTAACCAACTAAGAATACTAGATTTATCTGCTTTATCAGCCTTTGCATACCAATAGGCTAACATTTCTAACGGCTTAGAATCAGAGATCAATGGTTGCTTCACTTCAACTCGGTTACTAAATGCCCAATCTTCAAATGCCTTCTGCTCATTCTTACCAGCTTCATTATACCAATAGCGGACCATTTCAACAGCGGTAGAGTTAACCCTAACTGGTGCTGACTGCGTATTACTCTGAACAGTATTGTTATTAAGAGCCGTCTGCGCTGCACCAGCTACAGTAATATCATTCTTACGATTATATGCGTTAAGCTCTTTAGCATAGTCTCGTGAAATACCGCCTAATAACGGTAACTTATCTTGTTTATAATCAATACCTTTTGCAGACTGAATAATGAAAGCTGAATTCTGATTAAATGCTTCAGCTTGCTCGACAGTATTAATGCTATCTTCAACACCTACATCCAATTTTTGATCGGCAGCGTTAAAGCTTATGACTACTGGATCAGAATTAAATTTCTCATACTCGCCATACCTAGTAACCAGTTTAGCGACCCGAACCACAATTTGATTAAAGCCATTATCTAGTTGCAAAGTGGATAATTTTTTTAAACGAAAGCCAACCTCTTCGCCATTTATAACTAATACATTCACATCATCTTTCAGATTCACCTCAACTTTAGCTAAACTACTAAATGAAACAGTCAGCAACCCCACTGTTACCATTTTTAACCAAATTCTCATCATAATTTCCTTCAAAAAAAAGAGCACCCAGAAGGTGCTCATTTACATAAATTAATAAGGCAGTAGTTTCACTTCGTATTAGAAGTAGTATTCTGCACCGATTAATAGGTTGTTATCAAAACCATCTGCTGCGTTCATTTTGTAGTTACGTAGATCCATGAACAAGTAAGTGCTTGGTAACAAGTAACCTAGACGAGCTGTGATAGCTGTATCGCCAGTATCTTTCATCTTGTTGCCATTTTGCTCTGCATCGGTAGTTGCAGCGTAACCTAGTTTGTAAACAAAAGAGTTGTTAACGTACTGAGCAGTAGCAGAGTATGCAATTTGCTCTTGGTCTGCTAATTCATTGTTCATAAGCTTAACAGCAGCAGTAAACGTTAATGAATCAAAACCAGCAGATGCACCTAGAATTGCGTAATTTGTATCGCCTTTCTTAACACCAGCAGAATCTTTGTATTCAGCTTGGTTGTAGTAACCGCCGTGAATATTTACAGGGCCAGCTTGGTAAGATGCAGCAATACTTGCAACGATTGCATCAGTAGTCGATTCCATGCCACTTACAGTTGCTTGGAAGTTAAAACCGTTAAAGGTTTCAGAATCAAAACGGATTACGTTATCTGCACGATCTTGATAACCACCGTTAATATCGTTGTTCCAGTCGAACACGTTACCTAGACCAGGGTTTGAGTGTGGCCAGTCAACGTAATTGTAAGCAGCAACTAACTGACGACCGTATTTGATAGAACCAACGCCATCAAAGCCTAGACCTAGGTAAGTATCACGAGCACCTAGCTGACCGTTGTCATTGTGTGTCCAAGGTGTAGCAGAATCAAAGCCGCCGTGGTTTGCGTTACCACCTTCGATTTGCCATAGGAAGTTTGGACCGAAATCTTCAAACTCAACTACACCACGGAAACCAATACGAGATTCGATCGTTGCAGTGATAGTCTCGTCTGCACCTTTTGCATCAGGTGATGCAATTGTAACAAAACCAGCAGCTTGACCGTAAAATTGTACTGCGTCGCCAGCTAGTTGAATTGCTGCATTTGCGCCCATCGATGCAGTTGCTAAAGCAGCTGCTACTAGAGTTTTCTTAAACATTTGTCGCTCCTTGAATATAGACTCAGCGTTTTAAGTCAGTTCCTGTGTGTATAAATCCTATACAGCTGGAACTTTATTTCTTCATTAAATGTAACCAAATTAGTTACAAATTCTTATTTGGTGGTATAGCAAATCATTTGCTCACCGCCTTATGGAATTTCATACTACCTTCGCATTACAAATTATCAATATAATTTACCAAACAAAGAACAGAAAACAGAGTTTGATCACAAAAATATATTGAACCTTTTTCAAACCATTATAAAACAATGGGTTACGTGATTTTGAATGTTACCAAAGGGGTTTAAATACTGCTTAGCTAACAATGAATATCTAAACATTTGTTAGCAAAATGTCCAGCACTGCTAATTCATGTTTATTTATCATAGGACTAAGTCAAGCCTTAGCCAAGGCTGAATATAAATACAAAATTTGAGTATTTTGTAAGTAAAAGGATTATAACGCCCTTAACCGAGCGTTCAACTTTTCAACACAAATTATGTTTGAGTATTTGAGTTAGCTCGCCTTTTTGCTTAAGTTAAGCCTTGGTTATTGTACATTTCATGTCTATCAGTAGAGAAAATAATGAATTCGACAGTTTTAATTAGCGGGTGCTCTAGCGGAATCGGTCTTTATTGTGCAGCCCAGCTACAACAAGCTGGCTTTCAGGTTTTTGCCACAGCGCGAAAAAAATCAGACTTGGCCCATTTACGCGCAATAGGCTGCCAAGCTATTTATATGGAAATGTCTGATCCTCAATCTATACAGCTTGCAGTAGATGAAATTCTAACTGCTACTAATGGCAAACTGGATATCTTATTCAACAATGCAGCTTTTGGCCAACCTGGCGCCGTGGAAGACTTACCAACACAAGCCCTAAGGGAGCAATTTGAGACCAACTTATTTGGCTGGCATGAATTAACCAAACTTATTATCCCTGTGATGCGCCGCCAAGGTCATGGCCGAATTATACAAAATAGTTCGGTATTAGGATTAGTCGCGATGAAATACCGCGGAGCCTACAACGCCAGTAAATTTGCTTTAGAGGGATTAACCGATACCTTGCGGTTAGAGTTAGCTGGCTCAGGCATCCATGTATGTTTAATAGAGCCCGGCCCCATCAAAAGCCAATTTAGACATAATGCACTACGAGCATTTCACCAACACATTAATATTGCGAATAGCCATCACCAGCAAGCTTATGAAAATACAATTGCTCGCCTTAGCGCATCAGAAAGCAATAGTGCATTTACCCTAGAGCCCATAGCCGTATTTCGCGCGCTCAAGCACGCGATTCAAGCACCTAAACCCAAAGCGCGGTATTATGTTACCTTGCCAACCTATGTTTTTGCTCTGTTGCGAAGAGTATTACCAACACGTTGGCTCGATTACCTGTTAAATAAAAGCGATTAATTAGCACACTCTTTTAAAGGAAACTAATGTGAAACGGATGGTATTATTTTTTGTTGCAACCCTCGTATCTCAATTTTGCTTTGCTAATAGCACCCCTGCGTTCTGGCAATTGACCAAACAAGATCATGCAACACTGCACATTTTAGGCTCCATTCATGTCGGCAGTGAAGAGCTTTATCCTCTTCCCGCTCATATAGAACAAGCATTCAATAATGCTTCACAACTTATCGTAGAAGTCGATATGAGCAGAGTAACAAAATCGGATTTAGAGGAAGTACAACGCTTAACCCACTTACCTAATCCGCAAAGGCTAGCTGACGTTATGCCTATTGAACAATATCGCACTTTAAAGGCTATGCTAAAGCCGCTGGGATTAAATCGTCCTGAAGTAAAAGCATTACAACCTTGGTTTGTTATTATTTCAGCCATGCATTTAAAGTTAGAGCAAATTGGCTATTTAGCCGCAATGGGTATTGATCAACATTTCATTCAAAGCGCTAATAAAGTCAAAAAACCTATCGTTCAACTTGAAAACATGCAAAAACAAATCTGGAATATGTCGCAGCTAGCGCAAGAGAGTGAAGAATTTGTTGAGCAAAGTATGAAAGAGTTAGCAGAAATCGACCAACTCGCTCCCAAGTTATTAGAGGCTTGGTCTCAAGGTAACTTGTCGAAATTAACAACCTTACTCATTGCAAATGACCAGCCAGAAAAAGATCTCAATGCTTTTCAAACAATGATGTTAGAGAGAAATCAAGACTGGTTCGAGCAATTAACTGCACTCCCCAAAGAAAGTGACGCATTCATTGTCGTTGGTACATTACACCTTACTGGTGAATCCAACCTGATTGAACTACTCGAGCAGAGCGGCTATCAAGTCACAAGCATTGCGCAAGAGATTGAGCCAGCCAGTGTTGTTGATTAACAAATTGTGCGAAGATTCCTTTCGCCTTGACTCGATTAACGTTGCTATAACATCCTTGCTTGATCAGGATCATCACATTTAAAACGAGATGTTTTTACACTTTCGTCACTAGCTATATATGAGGATACAGTGATGGAACTTTGGATGGACCTACTTTTTGGCAACCCTATCGGACTTGCATCTATGGCTGTTATTGGCACCACAGTTGGCCTATGCACCTTTTATGCGGTGTATTTTTTAATCAAAATAAAAAATGCGAAGCCGCCAGTTGAAGCCCATAAAGCATGATTTCATTGGATTGCCCTGACTTAGGTGCAATCCAGCTTTTTGTCAGGCAAGCGATTAAGGTAGTCAAGCCTGCAATATTTGCCTTGGCAAATAACCTTAGTGACAGAGCCATAAGCCAGACCAAGTTGTACGCTATTTTCAAGGGGGATCCCCAGTAACGAAGCAACAATGGAGCGGATCACGCCAGCGTGAGTAACGATCACTATCTTACTATCGACATTATCCTTGCTATTACAAAGCGCGAACCAAGCTTTTACTACGCGTTGATGAAACACCTCTAAGCTCTCGCCATTGGGTAAACGGTGGTGAACAAGGTTGTCATTCCATTGTTCGATATCACCTTTCTCGATATCACACCATAAACGACCCTCCCAATCACCAAAGTCAAACTCTGACCAACTGGGCTCAATTAACGGCGTTGTCGTCAACTTTTGCGCAAGTAATAAGCAACGTTGTGCCGGACTTGAATAAACTTGATTTGGCGACATATTTCTAACGAGCGCTTCAAGTGGTTTTGCTTGCTCAGCAAAATCAGCACTAAGGGGTAAATCTAAACGCCCATAGCAAGTGCCCACGGCTACATCGGGCTGCGTGTGACGTATTAGATAACATTCCATACTGATGCTCCCAATACCAAGTACACCAGCACTTCAGTTATTTGCTGGCTGGCACCTAAACAATCTCCAGTAATCCCCCCTAAGACTCTGTTAAACCAGTAACGTAATGCAAAAAAAGTGACCACCAACAATGCGATGGTAACCATAATGACCTCTCCTGCTAGCCAATACAACGGAAGAGCAGCCAGCACAGCAGCCACGAATAACTCCCCAATTGACAACCCTAACTGTGTTTGGCCTATTTTACTGTCAGATTGTTCCCGTACATAAGGAAGCGATGCCATTAATAGTAGCGGTACGAAACGACTCACACTGTGACCCACCCAAACGCTAAGTAAGATATCAGGCACACTCAACAGCGCCTGATGCTTCAGTAATAGCAGCAAACATAAGCCAACACTGGCATAAGTACCCACCCGAGAGTCCTTCATGATGGTCATAATGGCTTGTTTGCCGTAACCACCACCAAAGCCATCACAAGTGTCTGCAAAGCCATCTTCGTGAAATGCGCCTGTTAACCAGATAGTCGCCACCATCGAGCAAATTACCGCAATGGACTCACTCAGCACTAAACTCGCTAACCAGTAGACTAAACAAGCAACGGCCGCAACCAACCAACCTACTAACGGAAAATATACATTCCCTTTAACCAGATCTTGCCCGTTAAATGTCATACCTTTTGGCCAAGGTATTCGGGTATAAAATGTCAACGCATGAATAAATCGACGCCATTGCCCAACTAAAAAAAAGGGCTTAGGCGCAGAGACATCAGGCATGGTCGACACCTGCTGAATCAAAGGAAGCCATTTCGTTGACAAAAGATATGGCCGATACTAATAATGGATAAGCCACAGCAACACCAGAGCCTTCACCTAATCGCATATCAAGATCAAGTAGAGCCTCAACCCCCATAGCCTTAAGCATTTTTTTATGGCCCTGCTCTTTTGATTTATGGCAAAAAACGGCGTAGTCAATAAAATTCCCATCCATTTTACTCGCCATTAAAGCAGCACTGGTGGCAATAAAGCCATCTACAAGCACCAACATTCTTAGCTCTGCCGCTTTGAGCATAGCGCCACACATCATAACAATTTCAAAGCCGCCAAATTCAGCCAAAATTTGTTGTGGTGAAAGCTTGTTACCTTTAATTCTTTTAAGGGCTTTTTGAATAACTTTAGCCTTATGCTCTACCGCCGTTTTTTCTAAGCCTGTGCCACGACCAGCACATTCAGTTGCGCTCAATCCTAACGTCACAGCCATTAACGCAGCGGCCGACGTGGTGTTACCTATCCCCATTTCGCCAAAACCAATAACATTCGCACCACGTTTATGGCGATCGTCAACTAATTCAGCCCCCTTAGTTAACGCTTGTTCGCATTGCGCCATAGTCATAGCCGCCTGAGTAACAAAGTTTTGTGTCCCCTTGGCAATCGACGCATTAATTAACACACTATCTTCTGGCAACTCACCATTTACTCCCGCATTAACCACGCGAAATTCAATGCCGTGTTGACGACAAAAACAATTAATTGCCGCACCACCTTGAATAAAATTAAGCACCATTTGCTGTGTTACCCCTTGAGGAAACAAGCTTATCCCTTCCGCAACGACACCATGATCGGCAGCAAAAACCAACATTTGTGGCTGCGATAAATTAGGCTTTAATGTCTGCTGAATACGACAAATTTGCAAAGCAAGGGATTCAAGTTTACCTAAACTACCAAGGGGTTTAGTTTTGTTATCGAGGCAATGTTGAATTTCAGTATCAAGCTGTTGATTTAACGCAGGGATTGTAAACATAGCGAATTTCAGATGAGAATAAAGCCGCTTACTATAGCCTAGCAACGAAGAAAAAACAGTGACAAATCACAATCCCACGGTGAAAGCGCCTAGCGGATCGAAAAAATTATCTCTTCACGGCTAAAAAATGCTCTTTAATCGGAATTAATCCAAGAAAAATTAACAATAAACTTCAGTTTAAAAAGTAACGCAACTGACATTACTTTCTTTCACTTTTGCTCTGTTTAAACCAACCAATATAATGAATGGAACACTTTTATCTCGATATTTCGATTTCAGGAATGAAAGTGCAAAGGAACATATTCACCACGTTTTGGTGAGAGCAAGCATGCTGTTTTGGTTATGTCGAGCTGGGATTATTTACAAAATAGGGCTAAATAAATAAAAAACATTCTCCCAAAAACGCCTAATACGCGACCGCTGCCGCCACTGATTAAGCGTTAATTTTTCTGACGCGAGCATATACTGTAATTGCAGGTTCAAAACCCGCCCAGCAAACTCAGCATCATCCACTAGCATAGTCACTTCAAAATTTAGCCAAAAACTGCGTCGATCAAGGTTCACCGTTCCCACCAGTGCTACCACTTCATCAACCACAATGCTTTTTGTATGTAATAGGCCACCATGAAACTTGTATATTTCAACGCCCGCAGCTAATAGCTCGTCATAAAATGCACTAGCGGCATATTTCACCATTAATGAATCATTCAGTGCCGGTAAAATAATTTTAACCTGTACACCGCGATGGGCCGCGGCCTGTAAGGCCTTATGCAAACTATCATCGGGAACAAAATAAGGCGTTGTTAGTACCAAACTGTGCTTGGCTTGATAAACACAGGTCAGCAGTAATTGATGAATACAGTCACCGCCGGGGAATGGACCTGAAGGGATCAACTGCACGCGGTCGCCGCAACCACCATGTAATGTGTCTTGCGTGCCAAAGGGAGTTAACAGCCGTTCGCCCGTTTCCATCTCCCAATCCCACTGCAATAAAGATGTAATCAAAGCAACGGCTGGCCCTTGTACCCGAACCATCACATCAATCCATTCACCTAAGCCTGCATCTTGTTTAAAAAAACGGGGATCAACAATATTCATACTGCCGGTATAAGCGATCCGCTCATCAATACAGACCAATTTACGATGCATGCGCAAATCTTGTCGCTGAAAAAACATTCTCAATGGGCCGCTTTTTAACACCTCAACTAACTGTACCCCTGCAGCGCGCAACTCATCAGGGAGTTCAGAATCAAAAAAAGCACGGCTACCAACAGAATCTAATAACAGTTTACAATCTACCCCACGTTTGGCTGCATTACCTAATGCATCTGCAAGCTGGTCAGAAAAACCACCTAAATGCCAGATATAAAATTCCATCATACAGCTGTGCTCGGCCTGATTAACCTGTTCAATCAGCTCAAGCAAAATAGTATCTGTTGTATCCAGTAGCGTTAAATGATTGCCCGCAATACTGGGCATTCCCAACAAGCCTTCAATTAAATCATGCATGGGCTTGGCTGTATCGCTCACCTCAAGGGCACGGGCAGACTGGTTTTCGCGAAAAGTTTCAATGGCTAATTTAAAAGGTGAAAACATGTGTGTCGCGCGCTGCGCACGTTTTTTTCCTAGGTTTAATTCACCAAACAGGAAATAAAAGCCAACACCGGCAAAAGGTAATGCATAAATAATTGCTAGCCAAGATAATGAAATACCAATTTCTCGGCGTTTCATGATGACGCGTAAGGAAACAGAAATGATGATCAAGGTATGGAGTAACACTAAGCTCCAAGCTAGCACGTCACGCCAAACGTAATTAATCCATTCACTTAACATGATAACCCTAAAGGCATAATTTAGATTACATAATCATACCTTCAGAGCGCGCCGTCAAGTAAGCCTTAACGACGACAACGCAAGAAAAATGCAGCTTTTGCTTTGCGCATTGGTTTTGAAACATGAAAGCCTTGCACTAAATGACAACCCAAGTCAGACACGTACTCTACTTGCATATCGGTTTCAGTGCCTTCGGCTACAACATCAATACCGAGATTATCTCCCAACGAAACAATTGATTTAATGATAGCCTTTTCTATCGGGTCGACATGAGCATGACGAATAAAATCTTGCGCTATTTTGATTTTATCCACATGAACTCTCTTCATATTATTAAGGGATGAACGGCCAGTTCCAAAGTCATCAATCGCTAAACGCACACCAAGCTTACTCATATTAATCAAATTAGCCCGCACCACGGCCGAATCATCTGATAATACGTCTTCCTGCACCTCAAATTCCAACAAGTGAGCGGCGCAGCCTGTGTCTTTTAAGTAACTCAACACATTACTCATCAAATCGGCTTGCATTAATACACAAAGGGATAAATTCACAGCAACCCGACCAAAGTGTATGCCTTGTTCTTCCCACTCCGCCGCTTGTAAGCATGCTTGTTGGATCACCCATAAGTCGATGTTTGCCATTAACTCACTTTCTTTAGCCACAGACAAAAATGACAATGGCTCTATAATGCCGCTAGTCGGATGATTCCAACGAATTAACCCTTCTACAGCGACCACTTTATTTTTTTTCAAATCAAGTTGAGGTTGGTAATAAAGTTCAAACTCATTGCGTCTTAAGGCAAATCGCAACTCATTTTCTAAGGTAAATTGTCGCTGCGCGGCCAAAGTCAATTCTTCAGTATAAAACTCGTAATAGTTACTTCGATCTTGTTTAACCCTGATCAACGCGGCTTCGGCATTACTGAGTAACGAATCGGCGGTTTCCCCATCATCGGGATAGAGGCTAATACCAATATTGACATTTAAATATACGGCTTGTTCGTCAACAATTAAGCCACAAGATAACTCTCTAGCCAATTTCTTCGCGGCATGAGCAGCATCTTGTTCATGAACCATTTCATCTATCATGATCGCATACTCATCACTACCGAAACGGGCGATCACATCTTTTTCAGAAAATATCTCCGTTAACCTTTTGGCCACTTCTTTCAATACACGGTCACCAAAATTATGACCCAAGTTCTTATTCACTCGACTAAAGCGGTCAAGATCAATATGCATAATGGCAAAACCATGGCCATTACGCCGTGCCCGTTGCACACTGTCTTCGAGGCGATGAACAAAGAACAGGCGGTTACCAAGACCTGTTAAACTGTCATGATATTTAATATATTGCAGCTTTTCTTCTGATTGTTTCAACTCACTTAAATCAGAGAAAGTAGCAACATAGTTAGTGACTGCGTTATTCTTATCTTTGATTGAGCTAATATTCAGCCATTGATGATAATCTTCACCATTCTTACGTCGATTAATAATTTCACCATGCCAATTACCCACACTGTCTAGTTGATGCCAAAATGACTGGTAAAACGCATCATCATGTTTACCCGACTTAAGTAATGCTGGCGTATTACCTAGCGCTTCTTCTTCACTGTAACCAGTAATCAAACTGAAAGCCGGATTAACCGATAAAATAGTGCCCTTTTTATCAGTAATTAGAATCCCTTCTTGAGTATTTTCAAACACAATGGCTGCGCGTTTTAACTTTTTCTCAGCTTTGCGCTTTTCGGTAATATCTCGACCAACACCAATTAACCCTAGTACTTCTCCTTGTTTATCAAAATAAGGGACCTTGTACATATCAATTAAGTGCTTCTCACCGTTGTGATAAGTCAGAGTTTCTTCTGATGTAAGAATTTCACCCGATTCAACCACGTATTTATCTTGCTCTTGACACATTAACGCCTGATTGGGTTCAAAAAAGTCATCATCTGTATGACCTAAAATGGCATATTCAGGCTGACCAGCAAACACTTCAAAAGCCTGATTACAGCCCATAAAACGGCTAGTAGGATCTTTATAAAAGATAAGATCTGGGATAGTGTTTACAGTGGCTTTTAATAAAGAGTGAACATCGTCTAATTGTTTTTTTAGTATGCGGTTTTGCGCCATTAAATCACCAGTGAGCTCTCTCTGAATTAAGTCTAATTGCAGATGAACCAGCTGTGTTTGCTGCTGAGTTTGGCATTTTGATAGCATGTCTTGTTGCTTTGGTGTAACAGGCTTATCAATCAGAATCAGTTGCCAAGCTTGCTGCAACTTTTCTTCAAAATCGTTACTGTTATTCACATCAGAAAAACTAAACAACTCCTGAGTTAGGATTTGTTCTACAAGTTTTTTTGCCGATAAGGCATTATCACCAAAATAAAGAACCGTTTTTAAACTCAAGCAAACCACCTATTATGTTCAAGTGAACAAAACGCTCGCCGATTAGTTTGCTGCCCAAAACAAACCAATCAGACAAAGAACATTAAAACTCAGTTTTAGTAGAATAATTATTAGTACAACTGATATTGAGCTGAGAGCAAGGACTCAAATGAGAACATTATTATGAAAGATAAGCTTCCCAGCAGTTCTAAAATATATATCTAGTTTAATTAAAGTGAGATCAGCATCAAACTCTTGAGCTCGTTTATATTTATTGATTAGTTACAGGCACAAAAAAAGGCCGAAACATCACTGTTTCAGCCTTAATACTTAAGTACTAGATTTAACCTATATTAGCACGCGCATTTCTAAACATACGCATCCATGGGCTGTCTTCGCTCCACTCATCAGGATGCCAAGAGTTGGCTACCGTTCTAAACACACGCTCTGGGTGAGGCATCATGATCGTGACACGACCATCTTGCGTGGTTAAACCTGTAATGCCGTTTGGCGAACCATTCGGGTTAGCGGGGTAGGCTTGTGTCGGTTGACCATAGTTGTCAACAAAACGCAGTGCTACCGTGCCAGATTGCTCTATGGCGGTTAATGCGTCAGCACTGGCTACTTCAACACGACCTTCACCGTGAGAAACAGCGATTGGCATCCGTGAGCCAGCCATACCGCCTAAGAAGATAGACGCGGACTCTTGCACTTCAACCAAACTAAAGCGAGCTTCAAAACGCTCAGAATTATTACGCACAAAACGTGGCCATAACTCTGACCCTGGGATCAACTCTTTTAGGTTTGATAGCATTTGACAACCGTTACACACACCGAGTGCAAAGCTATCATTACGGTTAAAGAAACTTTGGAACTGGTCACGAGCGCGGTCATTAAATAGGATAGATTTAGCCCAACCTTCACCGGCACCGAGTACATCACCGTATGAGAAGCCGCCACATGCCACTAAGCCAGCAAACTGCTCAAGATTGACGTTACCCGCTAAAATGTCACTCATGTGTACATCTACCGCAGAGAAACCAGCGCGATCAAATGCTGCCGCCATCTCTTGATGTGAGTTAACGCCTTGCTCACGCAATATCGCCATTTGCGGCGCAACGCCCTTAACAATGTAAGGCGCAGCGATATCTTCATTGATATCAAAACTTAACTTAGCCGATAAACCTGGGTCCTTGACGTCTGCTTTGGCGTCAAGCTCTTGCTTAGCGCACTCAGGGTTGTCACGCATGGCTTGCATTTGGTAAGTGGTTTCAGCCCACACCATACGAAGTTCATTACGAGACTCAGTCAGTACCGATTCACCATTACGGGTAAAGCGCACCGTATCGTCGCTATTAAGCGTACCAATTACATGGCTATTTGCCGCCAAGCCATGGCCTGCCAGCGTCGTTAATACGGCTTCTTTGTCGCTGCTGCGAACTTGAATCACAGCACCTAACTCTTCACTGTACAGTACCGCTAAATCATCCGTGCCAAGGGCATCAAGTGCTACGTCAACACCGACATGACCGGCAAATGCCATCTCCGCAATAGTGGTGAATAAACCACCGTCACTGCGGTCGTGGTAAGCCAATAGTTTCTTATCGATTACCAAAGATTGGATAGCATCGAAGAAACCTTTTAGCAATGCAGGGCTATCAACATCTGGTACGTCGTTACCAAGCTGTTTGTACACCTGTGCTAGTGAAGAGGCGCCAAGACGGTTTTTGCCGTTGCCTAAGTCGATAAGGATCAGCTCGCTGTCACCTTTATCAGTGCGCAATTCAGGAGTGACCGTATCGCGAATATCTTCAACGCGAGCAAACGCTGTGATCACAAGTGACAATGGTGAGGTCACTTCTTTCGCCTCTCCGTCTTGCTCCCACTTAGTCTTCATCGACATCGAGTCTTTGCCTACTGGAATAGTAATATCTAGCTCAGGACACAACTCTTCACCGACCGCTTTCACCGCTTCATAAAGGCCGGCATCTTCACCCGGGTGACCCGCTGCCGCCATCCAGTTAGCAGATAGCTTAAGACGGTTTAGCTCACCAATATTGGTTGCTGCGATGTTAGTGATGGCTTCTGCCACCGCTAAACGCGCAGAGGCGCCAAAGTTAAGTAACGCAACTGGCGTACGCTCACCTAATGACATCGCTTCACCGGTATATGTATCGTAGCTACTTGCCGTCACGGCGCAGTTAGCTACCGGAATTTGCCAAGGGCCAACCATTTGGTCACGTGCCACTAGACCCGTTACCGTGCGGTCACCAATAGTAATAAGGAAGGTTTTCTCAGCAATAGAAGGCAAACGCAGTAAACGATGCGCCGCATCTTTTACTGTAATACCGGAAGTATCTAATTCCTTACCTTGCGCTTTCGCACTTTTCACATCGCGGTGCATTTTCGGCGCTTTACCTAACAACACATCCATCGGTAAATCGATTGGTTTGTTGTTAAAGTGATCATCGTTTAGGGTTAAGTGCAGCTCTTCGGTTGCTTCACCTAATACCGCAAACGGCGCGCGCTCACGCTTACAAATAGCTTCGAATACTGCCATGTTTTCAGGCTTGATCGCCATTACATAACGCTCTTGCGACTCGTTACACCAAATCGCATGTGGCGCCATGCTTAGCTCATCGTTCGGGATAGCGCGCAGATTAAAGTTACCACCACGGCCGCCGTCATTAACCAGCTCAGGCATTGCATTGGATAAACCGCCCGCGCCCACATCGTGAATAAATTGGATGGGGTTATCGTCACCCATTTGCCAACAGCGATCGATCACTTCCTGACAGCGACGCTCCATTTCTGGGTTTTCACGCTGTACTGACGCAAAATCTAAATCTTCTGCCGATTGCCCCGAGTCCATTGACGATGCCGCGCCGCCACCAAGACCGATATTCATCGCAGGACCGCCCAGCACCACTAGCTTAGCGCCAACTGGAATGTCTTTTTTCTCAACATGCTCTTCACGAATGTTACCTAAACCACCCGCTAACATAATTGGCTTATGGTAACCACGTACTTCAAGGCCATTGTGGCTGTTTACTTGCTCTTCATAAGTACGGAAGTAACCTAAAATATTTGGACGACCAAATTCGTTGTTAAATGCCGCGCCGCCCAATGGGCCTTCTAGCATAATATCCAACGCGGAAACAATACGACCAGGCTTGCCAAAGTCAGTTTCCCAAGGCTGTTCAAAACCTGGAATGCGTAAGTTAGATACACTAAAACCGACTAAGCCTGCTTTTGGCTTAGAGCCAATACCCGTTGCGCCTTCATCACGAATTTCACCGCCGCTGCCCGTAGCTGCGCCCGGCCAAGGCGAAATAGCCGTTGGATGGTTATGGGTTTCAACCTTCATTAAAATGTGAATGTTTTCTTGGTGGTAGTTATATTCACGGCTGTCTACATCTGGGAAGAAGCGACCTGCCTTAGACCCCACCATTACCGCGGCATTGTCTTTATAGGCTGACAATACGTTTTCGCTGTAGTTTTCGTAGGTATTTTTGATCATTTTGAACAGCGACTTTGGCTGCTCGATACCATCGATTGTCCAATCGGCATTAAAAATTTTGTGGCGACAATGCTCAGAGTTAGCTTGCGCAAACATCATTAATTCAATGTCATTTGGATTACGGTTTAACTTAGTGAAGTTTTCAACCAAGTAATCAATTTCGTCTTCCGCTAACGCTAAGCCTAGTTCAACGTTTGCCGTTTCAAGCGCTTGACGGCCACCCGCTAAAATATCAACACTCGACATTTCACCTGGCTGCGCTTGTACAAACAGCTTGTCTGCTTGAGCAAGTTCGTTGAATACGGTTTCCATCATACGGTCGTGCAATAAGTCAGCAACTTGGCTAAGTTGCTCAGGTGAAACCTCACCTTCTATGTAATAAGCAATGCCGCGCTCTAAACGCTTCACTTTGCTTAAACCACAGTTTTTTGCAATATCGGTCGCTTTCGATGACCAAGGAGAAATGGTACCCGGGCGAGGGGTAATTAAGACAAGCTGGCCAATTGGCTCGTGCTCTTGAATACTCGGTCCGTAAGTTAATAATTTTGCTAAAACCGATAACTCAGCTTCAGTTAATGATGCCGATACGTCGGCAAAGTGCATGAATTCAGCGTAAATATTGGTTACAGGCAGTTGTGAATCAACGCAGTTTTTCAGTAACTGGCTCACTCTGAAAGCTGACAGTGCAGGTGCACCTCGCAAAATTTCCATCAACATCTCTCACTCTTATTGTGTGGGTGGGGTTTGAATCGCGCGTATTATAGAGAAAAGGAGAAGACAAGGCTATACAACAGATGAGATAAGAAGCTGTTGAGATGACCTCACCACCCACATAAGATAAAACAAAAATCAAATAACAGTGGCATAAGCTACTCACTTCGCAGCTTTATTTTGATTCTAATGACTCAGATAGTTATAGCTGGTATAAATAGTTTGATTTTGGTTATTAAGGCAGTTCTAACGTTTGAAAAACAACTCTTCTATTACATGTTTATTGTTGCTAGCCCTGAGTCTATTCATGAGTGGCTGTGAGCCTTTGCAAGACTTTAGTCAATTGCAACAAATACAACAACGCGGCGTGCTGCGCGTGGGCACCTTAAACACCCCTGTCAGTTATGTTTATGTTGGTGATACGTTATCAGGTATGGATTACGAGTTAGCCAATGATTTTGCCAACCACTTAGGGGTGCGCCTTGATATGTCCCCCGCCTATTCATTGACTGAATTATTTAATGAGTTAGATAACGGCAACATCGATTTTATTGCCGCAGGGTTAACCTTAACACCAGAGCGCGCCGAAAAATATCGCAGTGCTCCGCCATTTTATAATGTCTCGCGTACCTTAGTTTATCGTCAGGGCAGCAATAAACCGAAAGACTTTTCTGAAGTGGATGACCCTATTTTAGTATTGAAAGACTCCGGCCCAGAGGAACTGCTCAAACAACGCAAAATTCAATACCCCACCTTAGATTGGATTGCGACTGACGATGAAGATCCAATGGTAATACTGCGCATGGTGGCAGACGGCGAAGCAACTTATGCCATGGTAGATGATAAAGTGCTCGCGCGAGCACAGCGATATTACCCCAGTTTAGCTGAAGCCTTTACCCTAGAAAAACAGCTTCCCGTTGCTTGGATGTTAAAGAAAAGTATTGACGATAGTTTGTATTCCGCTCTGATTGAGTTTATTGGTAGTAACCATCAATCAGGCCATGTTGCCAAATTAATTGAGCGTTATTTTGGTCATATTGAAAAATTTGATTTTGTGGATGCCCGCAGCTTTTTACAGCGTGCAAAAACAACCTTACCTCGCTATCGCGAGCTATTTGAAAAATATCAAACGGAGCAATTTGATTGGATTTTGTTGGCTGCTATTAGCTACCAAGAAAGTCACTGGAAACCCAATGCTCGAAGCCCAACGGGTGTTCGAGGCATGATGATGCTAACCAACGACACCGCCGATTTTGTGGGCATAACCAACCGTCTTGATCCCGAGCAAAGTATTGAAGGTGGGGCAAAATATCTCACCTATTTATTAGGCTTAATACCAGATAGCGTGCATAAAGATGAAAAAATTTGGTTTGCACTGGCGGCTTATAATCTTGGCTTTGGTCATTTAATGGATGCGAGGCGACTAACTAAATCGATCGGTAAAGATCAAGACAACTGGGCAGACGTAAAAGATGTATTGCCTTTATTACAACGTAAACAATGGCATCAACGCACGCGATACGGCTATGCACGTGGTGGTGAAGCGCGCCATTATGTTAATAACATTCGCCAATACCAGGAGAGCTTGGTTTGGCTAATTCGTGAGCAAGCCAAAGAAGCATTACTGGCAGAGCAAGCAGCATTACAGGAACAACCGCCAACCTTGAGTGAAGATGCCTCTTCAGCAACAGCGACACTTGAGCAAACGAGCTCAGCGGTTACGTTAGAACAAGCCAGTGCTGCAATCAACACCGAAATAGTAACGCCTTAATTTTCTCCTTTAGCTAACGCCGCTTTTTGCGCTAATTTTAGCGCTTTATGCTCAGCGCGGCGTTGGCGAAAAAACGCGCTTATTTTTTCACTGCACTGTTCGCTTAATACGCCAGCGCAAACGTCCAAATTATGGTTTAACTTGTCACTAGCAACCAAATTAAAAGCGCTACCTGCCGAGCCTGTTTTAGCATCAGCAGCGCCATAAACAAGGCGACCCACACGCCCGTGTACCATCGCCCCTGCACACATAGGGCAAGGCTCTAAGGTAACGTATAAAGTTGTATCTAATAAGCGATAGTTATTGATATTTGCACCGGCTTGGCGCAACGCGATAATTTCAGCATGGGCACATGGATCGTTGAGCGAAATAGACTGATTCCAGCCTTCACCAATCACTTGATTATCTTTAACTAATACTGCACCAACTGGAATTTCACCGACTGCCTGCGCTTTGTCGGCCAGTAATAATGCATGCCGCATCCACTTCTCATCGTCTTCTGACATACCGCCTCCTTGAATCGGCGCATTATGGCTGAAGCTACCTTACGAGGCAATCATTGCGCAACACAGCATAAATTAACAATTCTGATACATTTCGCTAAAATAGCTTGCTAGACTTAGATCTTATACCTTTACCGAATAGGGTCATAGTATGCTCGCGAGATTTAAAAGCCCTCTATTACTGCAAGTTATGCTAGCAGTATTTATTTTGGTCGCCCTACAGACGCTCCTTACTCTAAGCGTGACTAAAAGTAGCATTAACAGCCTAGTGGATAATTTGGCGCTCGAATTTAAAAGCAGCAATCAAAGTACGCAGCAAACTATAGACTTAGCTCAACAAGCCATCGCAAACGCAATGCTCAGTAGCACCCAAAAAAGCCAAAGAGCACTCGACACTAGCTTAAATCATGGCTTAAATGAGGCACAAAAAAATATTAGTGATTTGGTCGCTAACCACGCCAAACAAAGTATTCAAGCGCAAGCGACTTTACTCGCTTCCGTCTCTCCTCCATATATTTGGGATAAAGATATTCCCAAACTAACAGAGTTAGTTATCGCGGCTCATCAAAATCCTAAAGTGTTATTTGCCATCTATTTTGACGCACAAGGAAAGTACCTAACTCGGCATATTGACCGTAGCTCAGCCAAAGTGACAGCGTTAATAGAACAAGGCACGGGCAGAAGGAAAATGGATAAACTGATCAGTGGCGCAAAGTTGTCAAAACAGGTTTATATTGCTGAAGCGGATATTAACCCTAAAGGCTCAGTTATTGGCAAGTTCATCATCGCCGTAGATACATCAGAACAAGCACAATTGAATGAAACCTTAGGCCAACAATTCTCTAGCTTAATTGATACCAGTGCAAATGAAGTAGAACAAGTTTTAAACAACGAAGCCAAATTAACACAACAAACCTTAAACTCATCATTGGATAAAGTCCGCGAAGGAAACCAGCAAACGGCCAATAATATCAACCAGGCTGTACAAGAGAACGTTGTTAGCTTAATTAGCGATCTTTGGGTTATTTTACTGTGTTCAGCTGTCGCATTATTAGTTGCCCTCACCTTTATTATCAGCAACCGTATTTTGTCGAAAATAACCATGCTGACCAGTGCTCTACAAAACCTAGCTCGCGGCGGTGGTGACTTAACACAGAAAATTTCCATTCATTCTAAAGATGAAATCGGTGCTATGGCCCATAGTGTTAATGCTTTCCTAGAGAAAACCCGTAAATTGATAATTGAAGCCAACCTAGCAGCCGATCAAACGGCATCACAAAGCCAGACTATGCAACAAAAATCAGCAGGGGTTTATCAAGCCCTGACTAAACAACAACAGGAAGTTGATGTGGTAGCAAGTGCCATGGTTCAAGTCATGCAAAATATCAATCAAGAAGAAGCCGAAGTACAAAAGGTGATGTCGAGCATTGATCAAGTAAAAACAGACAGTGAACAAAACAATGCAACATCACAACACGTAAAACGATTAATTGAGCAACTAGTTGAGCGGGTAAGTCAAACCAACCAAAGAGTCGGCCAATTTGAGCAACTAAGTTTAAAAATTGGCAGTGTACTCGATGTGATCCAAGGCATTGCCGAACAAACAAACCTATTAGCCCTTAATGCTGCCATTGAAGCTGCGCGAGCAGGTGAAACCGGACGAGGCTTTGCCGTGGTTGCTGATGAAGTGCGCACCCTTGCCAGTCGTACACAAAGCTCAACCTTAGAAATTCAACAAAGTATTGAAGCACTACAAACAGAAGCGCGCACTTTAGTGAATGAAATGGAAAGTACCTTTGAACACGCCAATGAAGGTATTAATGAGCTTAATCAAGCAGATGCTCTGCAAGATGCCATTTTCCACTCGATTGCTGAATTATATGAAATGATTGAAAATATCGCGCAATTATCAAAACAGCAAGTTGACGTCACTCATGAAGTAAACCAAAGTACTGAACGAATGCAAGATGCCTGCGCTTCGTCACTGCTTTCTGTTGAACAAGCCAATGAAGTAAGCGAGCAACTTTCTAGCTTATCAGCTAAGTTAAAACAGACCATGTCGCAGTTTAAAGTTGATTGATTTGCAATCAGCGATGAAAAAACGGTGGCCAACGCCACCGTTTTCATTTTAGTTTATTGCTTTTTAAGATTATTAATAAGCAGTTTAAACTCTAATAATTCAACCAGTTAAAAACTGAAATATTAAACCATAATTTCCTTGCTTAAAATATTCAGTCATAATTCTTAAGCAAATAACCGGACTTACTCACCCCCATCACAAGGCAGATTAAGGCGATAGGGAACTGGCCAGACTGTTTTTTAATTGAACTAATACATTTTAATGAAACTAAATTTTACTTCATTTCTTTTGCAAAGAAGGCGCTGGCCTTTTTTAATATTTCTTTTTCCATGCGTAATTCTTTGTTTTCTTTACGCAATCGCTTCAATTCATCCCGCTCCGATTCTTCTAAAGTAATGCCTTGGCGCTCTGCTTCAAACTTTTCTTTCCACTTGTAAAGTAGACTGGTGCCAACCCCAAGTGACTTGGCCGCTTCCGCAACACTGTAACCTTGCTCTGTCAACATCAGAACGGCTTCATCCTTAAAATCTTGAGGATAGCTTTTATGTGATTTTTTCAGGCTCATATCACTTCCTCAATCTATTGACGTTATTGTCTCAAAATTAAGTGTCCGATGGGATTAGACCAGAACAAAGCACACATTTTACCGTTATGAGGCGCTAGGTTGTTTTTTCGTTGCAACTCGGCAAGAGTTAACCAATCAGGCTTGCCCATTGCGAAGCGCTTAACGCACATTTATACTTCTGAAGTATCGATTTAGCCCCTAGCCAATCGGCTCTAATTGCGTTGAGTCGAGTGCTAATAGCGCCTCTTTGGCAGACTTAATGGTCATCGGGACGCGCGTAATGAATTTTTGCTTTTGTTCATCAAGAGACTGATACTGCCTTGCGTGTAAAGCGCGGCATCAGCAATAAAGTAACGGCTGTTTTGTGCGGCCTTCAGGCATTGAATATGGTGCTTGGTGACCTCGGCAAAGGCTTTTTAAGCACCATTGCCAGCCCAGCATCACCATGAGAGACATGATGGCCCGAGAGTTTGAGAATGGCTCAGCCAATAAAGCGAGGTAACCCGATTTCGTAACAAAAAGCAGCAATTAAGCCGAGGTGATCGAGGCGTTTAATGACAGGCTGAGGGGCAGATATAATGAGCGACCGTTAAATAGTAGTAATAGATCAAAGTAGGGATTCGCGGTCAATAGGAGCTTGGCAAAATTGCGCAGAAATGTTCGTGCGTTCACACTATATTAAATCTGGAACTAGCTGTGGAATGACGGATTATAAAGGCTCAGATTAAATTTGGAATAATGCGGAGTATTGAGCGCTTACATTATAACAACGTTAGACCATACCATTTCAATGGCGGTTTAACGCCAAATGAATCAGAGCAAAGATACGGGCTTGATTCTAACTTGTGGCCAAAAATACTTGACCACTACATATGAGGAATGTGAGTTACCTCTTTTTGGGGTTTTGATTCAAAGATTCGACACTTTTATCAAAACGGGTAACTCTCACTTTCCAAGCCAATGCATCAGCTCTTGTCCGAGCTAGTACAGATGAGTCAACACCACAGGAAGACCAAGGAAAACTTCATCCGCTTAGTTCTGAATAAATTTCAGAAAACTGCGGAAGAATAACATCTAAAGAGAAGTGATTATTAAACTTACACTTAGCTCTATTTCCTAGCTTCTGAGATAAATCTTCATCAGCTAGTAATTTAGCGATAGAATCTTCAAGTGCCGCCGCATCACCAGCTTCAATTAAGAGCCCATCTTCTTCATTCGTAATCGCATCAGGTATCCCTCCTGCGGTTGATGCTACAATCGCTAAGCCTGCGGACATCGCCTCAATAACCCCCATAGGAAAGCCTTCATTAAAACTAGGTAAGGTAAATATCTGAGAAGTTTCAATTAATTCCAACTTCTTACGCCCGGCAACCCAACCTACAAATTGGATACAATCTGTAACACCAAGCTCTTCTGCATATTTTTTAAACAGCTCAACATCGCCATCCCCTCCTAAGATTAACTTGTAATGAGGAAACCTTTTTCTTAAGCCTACACTTGCTTTAATTAACTCATAAACTCCTTTTCTTTTACCTAACCTCCCTAGAAACAATACCGTTCCAGGGATTACTTTATCTCGAGAAAGCTCCAAAGAAGGTACTGAGTTATAAATTGTAACAACTTTACTTTTATCCTTTACAATAGTATCAACCCATTTTTTCCAGCTCTTTGATAAAACAACAACTCGATCACAAGAAGAAAAAGTATCTCGAATTTTTTGTTTCTTAGGTTCTGAGCACTCATTTTCAAAAAACATTTGAAATTCAGAGCCATGTAAATGCAAAACAACTTTATTATTCAAAGCTTTTGCAAGTGAAATAACAATTGACTTACGTGTAAAACTCCCTCTAGATGACATGTGAACATGAACTAGGCCAACGTTAAAAAAAATAGAGTAATATATAATTTTCAGTAGCGCCGGCAGGAATAAAGCACATTTATTAATTCCAAAAAAACGCTTAGAATTTGTATGGGTTTGAATTAGCCTTACGTTTTCTTTCTTAAAGAAGCCTGCATCATTAAAGACATTCAGTACTGTTGCAATACCTCCTGATTCGTTAATCCCTGTTCCTACAACCAAATTTATTTTTTCCACATAAACCTCTAAACTGAATAAGAATTCTTCTACAGAGCATATCGAATGCTTAATATTTTCGCGGCACAGAGTCTACAATAGATACCTCAATAGAGAGCGAAGCTAATTAAGGTGAGCTTTCCTTTGTAAGGGAACGGCCATTCCTTCCCTTATCAAAGTTCAGTTATCACCAAGTTTATAGCCAGCCCATTAAAATTGTCGCTAAACAAAGGCACTCTCTTATGGTCAATTGCAAACTCTGCAGTATGGATAATGGGGCACTTGCTGTCCCACTACTAGCCGCCTTATATTATCGCAGCATTATAAGAGCTTTTTATGAATAATTCACATTTTTGTTCTAACTAAATATGCTTGAAGATTTATTACCTTTCACAGCAAGGGGTTAGCTGTGAAAGGTTCGCGGTCTTGACATATATCTAGCGTCAGTTGCACCTTGGTTTTACCGACATGAGTTGCTTTCATACAGAGTGCGTGGCGCGGCCTAAGATGAAATTAATTCTCATTTCATTAATCGAAGATCCAATACTAACAGCGCATGCTTTCAATACCAACAACGATATTGCCAATGATAAGGTTTAAGTAAAGCATCCTTTATTGGCAGGTATTTTTTGCTGGGGGACAGTTTCACCTTGGAAATCAACGATGCAAACATATAGAATAGGATTCAGTAGATTGTCAGCCACTGAATCGGAGTGCTTACGCTTTGTTGTGACCTTGTAAGCCAGTCGCTGTATGACTTTAAGGCGTGAGCGACGCATAATTTTACGAACAAGATAGCGACCAACTTGACAGCCTTCTTTGCGCAGCCTTCTTTGCGCAGTCTCTTTACCATTTCACGGTTCCCCTGCTGCCACAGCTCTTTTCAAAAAGGCGTCGGATACGACGATATAACTTCAACGTATCCAAGCTGATGATTGTTGCAGGGCGTTTAAGCCAGTCATAATAACCGGACTTACTCACCCCCATCACAAGGCAGATTAAGGCGATAGGGAACTGGCCAGACTGTTTTTTAATTGAACTAATACATTTTAATGAAACTAAATTTTACTTCATTTCTTTTGCAAAGAAGGCGCTGGCCTTTTTAATATTTCTTTTTCCATGCGTAATTCTTTGTTTTCTTTACGGAACCGCTTCAATTCATCCTGCTCCGATTCTTCTAAAGTAATGCCTTGGCGCTGTGCTTCAAACTTTTCTTTCCACTTGTAAAGTAGACTGGTGCCAACCCCAAGTAAGTTAGCCGCTTCCGCAACACTGTAACCTTGCTCTGTCACCATCAGAACGGCTTCATCCTTAAAATCTTGAGGATAGCTTTTATGTGATTTTTTCAGGCTCATATCACTTCCTTAATCTATTGACGTTATTGTCTCAAAATTAAGTGTCCGATGGGATTAGACCAGAACAAACAAGCCACGAAACGAGAAGAAATCACCTTCTACAAAAATCTAGAGAAGGGCCTAACCAAAGAGCTTAAGCAATTGAATAAGTGTAAGCGCTCAATTAGCTGGTTAAGCGCTAATCTGCCCCAGTGATTTCAACATTCCATGGCATGAGCTCTGTCATATCTGCGGCGGGATCTCGCTTTGGTAGCTAGGGTCTGTTGATCTTTCGTGATTATTTTTGCAGCGAATTGTTGGGTATTTATACAAGGCAGCGCTTTTGTGGTG
>NZ_JAIBHJ010000039.1 GCF_021278025.1 Motilimonas sp. E26 | reverse complement strand
ACCTGATGTTGCGTTGCGCCTTGCGCTGTGCCGTCTCAGTGGTTGCGCATTATAGGGAGATTCGATTCTGGTGCAAGGCTTTTTTTGAAGTTTTTTAATTTCTTTTCAAACTGATTAAAAACCAACCTTTAACGGCTAGTTATTAGCCGAAATAGCCTTACCTATGGCATTTTGAACTTTATTAAGGCATCAAATTGTCTAAGCTTACTACTTCTCTACTTTATATTGAGTAGTTTAGTAAATTGATAGTGATCCCATTTTAAGCTTTAGGTAACATAGCCGCCCTTTTCCCCACGGCATTCGGAGAGTAGTAATTAATGTCTTTTGCATTAGGTCAACGTTGGATAAGCGATACAGAGTCAGATTTAGGTTTAGGTACAGTTGTCGCTATAGAAGGTCGAGTTGTAACACTTCTATTCCCTGCATCGGGTGAAAACCGTAATTATGCAAAAGAAGATGCGCCAGTCACGCGCGTTATCTTTAATATAGGTGACGAAATACTTAGCCATGAAGATTGGTCTCTTTTAGTAGAAGACATAGAAGACAATGGCGGTTTAATTACCTACATAGGCAAAAGAACAGATACAAATGAAGAAGTCAGTTTACGCGAAACGATGCTAAACAACTTTATTAAGTTTAATAAGCCCCAAGATCGTTTATTCGCAGGACAAATTGATCGCGCTGAACACTTTGTATTGCGCCACCGAGCCCTCAACCACCAACACCAGCAACAGCAATCTGAGCTACGTGGCTTAATGGGCGCACGAGTTGACTTAATCCCTCATCAATTTTATATCGCAGAAGAAGTAGGTAAACGTCACGCGCCACGCGTATTACTAGCCGATGAAGTAGGTTTAGGTAAAACCATTGAAGCCGGCCTAATAATCCATCAGCAATTAATCTCTGGCCGTGCTAACCGCGTATTGATTCTAGTGCCAGAAACACTTCAGCATCAATGGCTGGTAGAAATGATGCGACGCTTTAATTTACATTTCAGCATTTTTGATGAGGAGCGCTGCGTTGAAGCATTTGCCGAAGCGGACAATCCATTTGAAACCGAGCAGCTGGTGTTGTGTAGCTTAGACTTCATCCGTAAAAAGCGTCGCCGTTTTGAGCAAGCTGTTGAAGCTGACTGGGATCTGCTGGTCGTCGATGAAGCTCATCACCTAGAGTGGCAAGAAGAAAAACCGAGTCGTGAATACCAAGTAGTAGAAGAGCTTGCCCAAGCAACAGCTGGCGTTTTACTTTTAACAGCCACCCCAGATCAGTTAGGTCACCACAGCCACTTTGCCCGTCTACGCTTACTCGATCCCGATCGTTTCTACGATTACGATGCATTTGTAAAAGAAGAAGACCAATATAAAGATGTCGCCGACACAGTTAACCAATTAGTCAGCGGTGAAGCGTTAGACCAAGCAGCACAAGATAAGCTGAGCTCTCTTCTTGCCGAACAAAATATCAGCCAAGCCCTTGCTACTATTAGCTCACCTAAAACCAGCGATGAAGAACAAACTAACACGCGTAACAATCTGATCTCACAGTTATTAGATCGTCATGGCACAGGTCGTATCTTATTTAGAAATACCCGCGCGTCGATTAAAGGGTTCCCTAAACGCACCCTTAATGCTGTGCCGTTAGCATTACCAGAACAATACAAAACTGCGATCAAAGTCGGCCAAATGATGGCAGGCAAAGGCTCTATTGAAGATAAAGCCAAGCAATTCTTGTATCCTGAAGAAATTTATCAAGAATTTGAAGGTCAATCGGCATCTTGGTGCGGTTTCGACCCACGCATTAACTGGCTACTAGAGCTATTACAAAGTAATAAACAAGAAAAAATCTTAGTTATTTGCGCCAAAGCCACTACCGCTCTTGCGATTGAAGAGGCACTACGAACGCGCGAAGGGATCAAAGCAACCGTCTTCCATGAAGGCCTTTCAATTATAGAACGAGACCGTGCTGCCGCTTGGTTTGCACAGCAAGAGGCTGGCGCGCAAGTAATGATTTGTTCTGAGATCGGCTCAGAAGGACGTAACTTCCAATTCTCTCATCACCTAGTGTTGTTTGATTTACCGATTAACCCTGACTTACTTGAACAGCGAATTGGCCGTTTAGACCGAATTGGTCAAAAGCACGACATCGTTATTCATGTTCCATATTTAGAGCATACCTCACAGGCCTTGTTACAAGACTGGTATCACCAAGGCTTAAACGCATTTGAGCTTACTTGCCCAGCTGCCCGCAATATTTATGAAGAGCAAAAAGAAACCTTACTCACGTTATTAGCGGCTAACAATCCTAGCCAAGAGGATATTGCCGAGTTAATCAGCGCCACTCAAACTCAAGAGCAAGCACTACGCAGTCAGATGGAGCAAGGGCGTGATAAGTTACTTGAACTCAACTCATCAGGCATCTTAAGTAACAGTGATGTGCTAGAAAAACTACAAGCTGAAGATGACAAGCCTGAATTTCCTTTATTTGCGCTTAAGTTATTCGACATTATCGGCATTAATCAAGATGACAAAGGTGAGAACTGCCTGGTACTTCACCCTACTGAGCACATGCTAGTGCCTAACATGCCGGGGCTGTCTTCAGAAGGCGCCACCGTGACATTTGATCGCAGAACAGCGCTAAGTCGTGATGACGTACATTACTTAAGCTGGGAACACCCAATGATCACTGGTGGTATGGACATTATCTTAAGCTCTGACACCGGCTCAACGGCTGTTTCACTATTAAAGAATAAAGCCCTGCCAGCTGGCTCAATTCTACTCGAATTAATTTACGTAGTTGAAGCACCTGCAAGCGAACATAGCCAGTTGCAACGTTTCTTACCCACCACACCAATGCGTATTTTACTTGATAAAAATGGTACAAATTTAGCAACCAGCGTAGCATTTGATACGTTTAATAAACAATTAACACCAGTGAATCGTCATCTTGGCAGTAAATTAGTCAATGCCTCACAAACTGTGATCCATCAGCTGATTAGCCAAGCCGAAGTAATCGCGAAACAGGAAATGCAAACTATCGTCGCCAGCGCGATTGAAAAAATGGAATCACAACTCAGTCAAGATAAAGCCCGATTAGAAGCTCTTAAAGCGATAAATCCGAGCATACGAGATGAAGAGATCCAATTTGTTGAAGAGCTACTAAGCCACTCCACCAGCTTATTGAATCATACTCAACTCAAACTTGATTCACTGCGCTTTATTGTTTCAACGCCGAATTAATTATCTCATCGATACCGAGTGCAAATAACTGAGAGATAAGCCTTAGCTAAGCCGAGACAATTCGCTAGACTGTTATATCAGTCTTCATTGTCTCGGTTAATTAATATGCTATTGAAAATATTTGCATCATTCCTGCTTACCGGCCTGCTCTTTTCCGCCTATTCTTTTTCAGCAGAGGAAGAACTGCCTACCGAACAAATCACCAGTAATCAAGAAGAGCAAGCACCAACCGAAACTGATGTTAATACTAAACCCACTAGCGATACCGCAAGTAATGATACAGAAAATATCACAGGCCAAAGCAACGCTGGCGACCCATTAAAAAAATGGCCTATCCCACCAAGCCAAGATCAATTGCTTGGACAAGATTTAACGGATCTTTATTTGCCTGAGCAAACTATAACCCTCGGTCAAGATCCTAGCTTCACTGTCGTGGTCTATCATTCCGAGAACTCGCCAACACTGGGCACAGTAATAGTTCAACCACAATGGGAAAGCACGCCATTTAGCATAAATAAAATGCAAATACTGCGCTCATTAGTCCGTAAAGGTTGGCATGTGATCACCCTGATGCCCCAACCCGCTTTAGCAACCACGACGGAACAGGAAGCACAGCAAAAACTGCTAACCGATTACTTAACCTTTACCGCTCAACGTATGGCAGAATTAAAACAACTTCCTGAACTACAAGTGGGATTCACCCTAGTGGTGGCAGAGCATGATATGGCCGCAATCATGTTGGCGCTCTATGCTCAGAATCTAAGCCCAGCCCCGAGCGGGCTTATTTTACTCAATGCTCGCTCTAACACACCCGCCATAAACAAAAAAATGGCACGAGACTTGACCGCCTTGAGTATTCCTGTGTTAGATGTCTATCAGCAAAATGGCCCACTTCATCTAGACCACAGTAGTGAACTGAGAGCGCAAAGAGCAAAAGCAAGTGGGAAATATAATTACCGACAGCTCGCGCTCACCAGCATATTTTTTAATGAACAGCTTGGCTTAGAGATTAATGGCTGGACCCACCACCTTGGCTGGCAGTAGCACTTTTAGCGCTAGCGGACACATAAAGGATTAACCACTATGAGCAGCAAAATCGTCTTTCTTGATCGTGAAACCATTCCGGCTCATATCAACATTAACAGACCAAACCTCTCCCACCTATGGGTAGAATACCCCTATACATCAGCAGACCAGGTAATTGCTCGAAGTCAAGATGCCGAAGTGATCATTACCAACAAAGTCGTACTCGATCAGACGGTATTAAAAGCATGCCCTAAACTTAAATTAGTTGTGGTGGCTGCAACGGGCACCAATAACATCGATCTCAAAAGCTGTAATCAACTCGGTATTGCGGTTTATAACATCACCCACTATGCCAACCAAGGTGTACCTGAGCATGCATTGATGCTAATGCTGGCACTGGCAAAAAACCTAATAGCTTATGACCAAGATGTGCGCCAAGGTCAATGGCAGCAAGCCAACCAGTTTTGCTTTACCGACCACAAAATCCAAAACTTGGCCGGAAAAACCTTAGGCATCATCGGAGCCGGCGCACTGGGACAAAATATGGCCCAACTGGGCCAAGCCTTAGGCATGAAAATACTGATATCGGAGCACAAAGGACTTGAGGCTATTCGTGATGGCCGCGTTTCATTTCATGACGTCGTAACGCAAGCTGATTTTATTAGCTTACATTGCCCACTTACTGAGCAAACGAGCAAGTTATTCTCAGAAGAAGAATTTATCGCAATGAAAGCCACTGCGTATTTAATCAATACGGCACGCGGCCCATTAGTGGATGAATCAGCGTTAGTTACAGCGCTTTTAACAAAACAAATCGCCGGCGCAGCAACCGATGTCGCGGCAACAGAGCCATTGCAAAACAATAGCCCACTCAATCAATTGCTTCATCTACCTAATTTTATAATGACGCCCCATATTGCATGGGCCAGTGATGAAAGCTTAGCCAACCTTTGTCAGCAGTTGATCAGCAATATTGATGGTTTTTATCAAGGCTCTCCACACAATAGAGTTATCTAGTCCCAAAAAACATTAAGATGGTTGCATAATTTCGCTTCTGTTTAAGCCTGACGCAGCCAGATAAAGTATGCTTTATGGCAAAATTGCATTTTCAGGGGGTGAAAATGCAAAGGGGATCAGGGCATATTCACTACGTTTTGCCGTAACAACAAACTATTTTACTTACCCCGTGTTCTGTTTGAATAACAAACACTATTCGGTCTCTTTAACTTGTTTTATCAGCTCGTACGCTTTTTGGATGTCTTGGGCTTTTTCTTTAGCCACTTCCATCATCTCAGGAGGTAGCCCTTTGGCAACTAGTTTATCGGGGTGATGCTGGCTCATAAGCTTTCGATATGCCTTTTTCACCACCGCAAAAGAATCTTGTTCCGTTACGCCTAAAATTTGATAAGCATCGGTTAACTGCTGCGCTCTTTGTTCTTTTGATGAACCTCTTCCCTGACGATGGAATTTTAGCTCAGCTTCTAACATAGAGATCAATCTAGCCAGGTCAGCTTGGCTAAACCCTAAAATATCAGCGACTTTGTCGAGTACATCCTTCTCATTGGGATGCAATTCCCCGTCAGCAAATGCAGCTTGCAGCTGTATTTCTAAAAACATTTGCAGTACATTTTTCCTGCCACGACAACTGGCAACAAACGCTTTCAATGTTTCCTCTAGGGGGAATTCAGATTCTTTACCTTGGCGAAAAGCTTCTTGGGCCGCTTGTTTGTGAGCTGCGTCTAGATTCAATCTATCCATTAATAAACTAGCCACACCAATCTCTGCTGCCGTTACTCGCCCTTTAGACTTAGCAATATGGCCCATCACAGAAAAAGTAGCGTGAAAAAACAGCTGTTGCTGACGTAATGCAGATTGCCGAGCAGCACCAATTAGGGTTTCCCGAAATCGACCACTTTGACCTAACGCTTTATCAATTTTATGACCTAACCAAATGCCAATTAGAGCGCCAATAAAATGATGGGCCAACATATAACCAAAGAAACCACCTAACAGCTTACCCCACATGTTTTGCTACCCCAGTTAAGAAAGATCGCCGCATTGTGACAAAAACCCACCCCAACAAGCAAACATCCACTTAAAATATCACTGCAAAATCCGTAACTATGTTGGCGAGCTAAGCTGATTGCTTTATCATAGGCAGTCAACTTGTTGCTCAGTCTAAGAACCAATTAACATTGAGCCCAATTTTTCGCGATTTAGAGAATTAGAATGATAAAACGGACGCTTGTTTTTGTTGGGCCTTTTCTCGCTCCAAGTGCACTGATTAACGCCGCGCCAGCTGAATCATTTGAAAGTAATGTTATTACTATCGCCGATCTTCCTTTAACTCAGCGTTGCTATGCCTACGTGCCAGAAGTGGTATTAGCTCCCGATATAGACCCTAATACTACGGAAGTTGAAGTATTATCTGACAGCACATCCAGCGAAGCCAACACCTTTGTCTATAAAGGCAATGTAAAAGTCACCCAAGGCCTTAAAGAACTCAAAAGTGACACATTAACCTACAATAGCGACACGCAGAAAGCCCAAGCACTAGGCAATATTCACTTTACAGATGGACAGGTCAGCATTACTGGAGCACAAATTGATGCTGACCTAAGTAATGATACCGCTACGTCCTATGACTCCCGCTATCAGTTTCATGGTAAAGGTGGCCGAGGAAAGTCTGATGAGCTCGAAGTTCTCGATAAGGAGCACTATAACCTGTACCAAGCCAGCTATACTTCATGCCCCCCTGGAGATAAAACATGGGAAGTGAGAGCAAAACAATTTGAAATAGACAATGAAGAAGAGTTAGCCACGGCTAAACATGCCACCTTTTGGATCCAGGATGTGCCTGTTTTCTACTTTCCTTATTTTAGCTATCCCATCGGCTCAAATCGTAAATCAGGGTTTTTGATCCCCAGTGTATCGAGTAGTTCAGACAACGGTATTACTTACGAGCAACCCATTTACTGGAACATCGCGCCGAATCAAGACGCGACTTTTACCATTAAGACCATGGCTCAACGAGGTGTCCATGGGCTCGCTGAATATCGGTATTTGTTACCGAATAATAACGGACAGTTTAATGCAGAGTTCTTAGATAACGATAAAAAAACCGATGAAGATCGCTATTTAATGCATTGGAACCATAACACTAACGTCGGCGGCCATTTTCGTTTCAACACCAATTACACCAAAGTCAGTGATGATAATTACTTTAATGATCTCGGCTCAACGGTCGGCTCTCGTACCGATAACCAACTGCTACAAACAGCAAGTACTGCTTGGCTAGAAAAAAATTGGAATGCAGAAATTGAAGTGCGGGACTTTCAAGTTCTAGGAGGCAGTGCACCTCATGTGGTGATGCCAAAAGTTGCTTTTAATGGCTACTACCCGACAAACTGGAATCATATTGAAGCAAACATCTTCGCCGAAATAACCAAATTTGATCACAAAGATGACAATGTATATGTCGGTACTCGCTATCATCTTCAGCCTAAGCTTTTATTGCCTTTATATAGCCAAGCTGCCTTTCTAAACACCGAGTTAAGTTATTTATTAACCCATTATCAGCAAACCATACCTGATATGATGAAAGAATCTTGGTACAGAGACCTTGATGAAGATGTTACACGCTCATTGCCTTCTTTTTCTATGCATGGCGGGTTTAACTTTGAACGAGAAACTGAATTCTTGGGCGAATCCTATACACAAACACTAATTCCACAAGTAAAGTACCTCTATGTGCCTTATCGTGATCAAAGTAATATTGGCCTTTATGATTCCTCTCCCTTACAGTTAGATTATTACGGATTGTTTCGCGACCAGCGCTATTCCGGCATAGACAGAATTGCTGATGCAAACCAAGTAACCGTCGGGGTGTCCACAAGTTATCTAGATGATGACTTCACCGACCGATTTAGATTTGCTATTGGGCAAATGTTCTACTTAGAGCAATCAAGAACATCACTTCCTAGTGATACCATCATCAATGATGACAACACCTCTGCACTCGTCGCACAAACAGACTTTAACTTCAATGATAATTGGTTTTTCCATGGTGGAATTGAAGTTGATACCAGTAGTAGAGAGTTTAGTCGTGGTAACACAACATTAGAACGCCGCTGGGCTTGGAACAAATTAGTACAGCTTAACTATCGCTACATAAAAGCACCTGAAGACAATAAAAATAACTATGTCAAAGGAGTGGTTAACCAAATTGGGACTAAAGCGGCATGGCCCTTCAACGACCAATGGAGTGCCATTGCTAGTTATTACTATGATGCCGACAATAAACGTTCCTTTGAAACTCTCGCAGGCATCAAATATGAAGATTGTTGTTGGGCGGTTAGCTTAGTTTACGACCGCCATATGAAAACCTCATATGGCCAAATTGGTGATATTAATAATAACTACGATTTATCCAGTTCAATTAAATTTCAAATAGAGTTAAAAGGATTAGCCGGTTTTGGCAGCAGCGCCAGCTCTAGCTTAAGCCAAGGGCTATTTAGTTACGGCCGTCCTTTTGCAAACAAATAATTTTTCTAACGAAGTAAGAAGATGATGATTAAAAAACTACTCAGTTACACATTTTCAGCCTCATTGTTTTTTGGCAGTGTAGGAATACAAGCCGCTCCTGTTGAGCTAGATAAAGTCGCCGCGGTAGTGAATAAAGATGTCATAATGCAAAGCCAAGTAGAGGCTTTATCAGCCGAAGTGAAGCGCCAATATCAAGCACAACAACAGCCGTTACCTAAGGCTTCTGTGCTAAACAAGCAAGTGCTTGAGAAATTAATTCAAGACAGCTTGCAAATCCAAATAGCTGAGCAGCTGGGAATGAAAATTAGCGATGCTCAATTAGAGCAAACCATTTTGAACATCGCAAAAGATAAAAATC
Organism: Motilimonas sp. E26; assembly: GCF_021278025.1. Taxonomy (GTDB): domain Bacteria; phylum Pseudomonadota; class Gammaproteobacteria; order Enterobacterales; family CBDFNC01; genus Motilimonas. Next base: position 21,597 of record NZ_JAIBHJ010000039.1, on the reverse strand, counting down.
AAACCCTACCCGAGCTGCAAGCAGATTTAGCAAGCCAAGGAGTTAGTTACGCCGAATTTCGTCACTCAGTTAGAGAAGAGCTGCTGATTGCCGAAGTTTCTCGAATCCAAGTTCGCCGCCGTATTAATATTTCAGAGCAAGAAGTCGATAATTTACTCAAAATGGTCCATGCGCAGGATGGTAAAGAGCTGGAATACCGTATTGGCCATATCATGCTAAAGCTCAATGAAGATGCCAGCGCTAAAGAGATAGAGCAAGTCACAAACAAAGCTGAAAATGTGTTAACTCGTTTAAAATCAGGTGCAGACTTTAGCGAATTAGCTTTGGCCGAATCTCAAGGTCCAAAAGCCCTTGATGGTGGTGACTGGGGCTGGATGAATATTAACGATATGCCAACATTATTTGCTAAAGCCGTAGAAGGGGCAAAAGCGAAAGATATTATCGGTCCACTCAAAAGCAGTAATGGTTTACACATTATTAAAGTTTTAGAAACTAAAGGGCAAACTAAAATAACTTCAACCGAAGTCAATGCGCGCCACATTCTCATTAAACCTTCAATCATTCTTAGCGATGAGAAGGCCAAGCAACTACTTGATAAATATCGTAAACAAATTATAGCGGGCCAAGCTGACTTTAGTGAACTAGCAAAAGCACATTCAGAAGACCCCGGCTCAGCGGTGAAGGGTGGCGACCTAGGTTGGGCAAATCCAGAAATGTATGTGCCGGCATTTAAAGATGAAGTATTGCGTCTGGATATGCGTGAACTCAGTCAACCATTTCGCTCTGTTCACGGCTGGCACCTAGTGCAAGTGATGGGTAAACGTAGTACCGACATTACCGAGCAAGCCAATAAACAAAAAGCTTATCAAGTACTTTTCAACCGTCGCTTTAGCGAAGAAAGCCAAAACTGGCTCAATGAAATTCGTGAAGAAGCTTACGTAAAAATTATGGACGAAGAATAAGTCATGACTGTCGCTCGAATTGTTATTACGCCCGGCGAGCCGGGCGGTATTGGTCCTGACTTAATATTGCAAATAGCACAACAAGATTGGCCAGTTGAGTTAGTCGTCGCCGCCGATAGTACTCTACTAGTTGAACGCGCCAAACAGCTTAACTTAGCGATTAAACTCATTGAGTATAATCAAAATAAGCCCGCACAGTCTCAGCGAAAAGGCACGCTTACGGTGGCACCTATTCAATTAGCTGCCCCCGCTGTGGCCGGACAACTTAACGAAGCCAACGGCCGCTATGTACTTGATACTCTCTCTTTTGCATGTAAAGGTAATATGAGCGGCGAGTTTGCAGCAGTTGTCACAGGCCCAGTACACAAAGGTGTGATCAACCGCGCTGGCGTGTCTTTCAGTGGCCATACTGAGTTTTTTGCTCAAGAATCTAATACCTCTGATGTCGTAATGCTGCTCGCTACGCCGGGTTTAAGAGTCGCATTAGTGACCACTCACATTCCTTTAGCTTACGTAGCCAAAGCCATTACACCAGAGCGACTGACCAAGATCATTAGCATTTTGAATGATGAGCTCAAAACAAAGTTTGCCATTGCTAAGCCTCGGATATATGTTTGCGGGCTAAACCCTCACGCCGGTGAAGACGGTCATTTAGGGCGCGAAGAAATCGAAGTCATTACGCCGACCTTAGATATTCTCAGAGGGCAAGGCATTGACTTAGTGGGTCCGCTCCCTGCTGATACCTTATTCCAGCCTAAATACTTAGAAGATGCTGATGCGGTACTGACCATGTATCACGACCAAGGGTTGCCGGTATTAAAATACAAAGGCTTTGGAAATTCCGTCAATATCACTCTAGGCTTACCTTTTATTCGCACTTCGGTGGATCACGGAACAGCAATTGATCTTGCAGGTACCGGCCAAGCAGATGCAGGCAGTATGTTCACCGCACTTAATCAAGCCATTGAGATGGTCGAGAAAAAACAATTATGAATTCAAAAGTACACCAAGGTCACCGAGCAAGAAAACGTTTCGGTCAAAACTTCCTTCATGATCAACATGTAATTGACTGTATTGTCGCGGCTATTCACCCCAAAAATGATCAAACCTTGGTTGAAATCGGCCCAGGCCTTGGCGCCCTTACCGAGCCAGTAGCAAGTTTAATTGATAAGTTAAATGTCGTTGAGCTCGATAAAGACTTAGCTCAGCGGTTAGAGTCACACCCGTTTATTCGTGACAAACTAACCATACATCAAGCAGATGCCATGCGCTTTGACTTTTCAAGCTTACTTGAAGAGGGCAAAAAGCTACGCGTCTTTGGCAACTTACCATACAATATTTCAACGCCATTAATGTTTCACCTGTTCAGTTTTGCAAACAAAGTTCAAGACATGCACTTTATGTTGCAAAAAGAAGTAGTGAACCGCCTCGCTGCAGGTCCAGGAAGTAAAGCCTTTGGCCGTTTGTCAGTCATGGCGCAATATTACTGTGCTATTACACCGGTTTTAGAAGTGCCACCGGGCGCCTTTAAACCGGCACCTAAAGTTGATTCAGCGGTGGTACGTCTAGAGCCTTATGACCAACTGCCATTTGTTGCACACGATGTGAAACTACTAAACAAAGTGTGTACCATGGCGTTTAACCAGCGCCGTAAAACGCTACGTAACAGTTTAAAAAAGCTATTCACCGAAGAGCAACTGGAAGCTTTGGGAATCGATGCCAACAACCGACCTGAAACAGTTTCTGTTGAACAATATGTAAAACTAGCTAACTGGCTTTATGAGAACCCACCTGCTGAATTGGATGAGGAATAAGATGGGCGCAGAGCAAATTCAAATCAGTGTAAAAACGGTGTATATTCCGGCGCAATCTGAGCCAGAGCAAAACCGCTACGTATTTGCTTACACCATTACCATTCGTAATAACGGCGATCAAGCAATGCAACTTTTGCACCGCCACTGGTTGATCACTGATGCTGAGGGCAAAGAAACCGAAGTAGAAGGACCAGGCGTAGTTGGCCAACAGCCCGATATTTTACCCGGTAGTGCCTTTGAATATACCAGTGGCACCGTGCTCGATACGCCACTAGGAGTCATGCAAGGTAGCTATACGATGCAAAGTAAAGATAATGCACTGCATCAAATCAGTATTCCAGCGTTTCGTTTGGCGCTACCTAATATTCTGCATTAATTATGGCGACTTATATCGTTGGCGACATTCAAGGTTGCTTTCCAGAACTACAGTCATTGCTTGAACTCGTTAATTTTAACGCGCAACGCGATGAATTGTGGCTTGCCGGTGACCTTGTCGCTCGTGGGCCACAGTCACTTGAAACCCTTCGCTTTGTCAAAAACCTAGGTGAAAGCGCAAAGATCGTGCTAGGTAATCACGATCTACACTTACTGGCTGTTTCATTAGGCTACGCCAAACAAAAGAAGAAAGATCTCACCGCAGAAATCTTTTCTGCGCCCGATTGCGAAGAAATTCTAGGTTGGTTAAGGCAACAGCCTTTAATCAGAAAACATCCAGAGCATGGCTTTATTATGGTTCATGCAGGAATTTCACCACAGTGGACACCCGAGCAAGCCATTGAGCTCGCTCAAGAAGTCCATCAAGTTTTAGCCAGCCCTCAATACAGTGATTTTTTCGCGAATATGTACGGTAACCACCCAACTTACTGGACGCCGGATTTAACGGGGTTTGAGCGGCTGCGCTTTATTGTCAATGTGCTCACCCGTATGCGCTATTGCTACCAAGATGGCAGTTTAGATTTTGCCAACAAGCAGCCACCTCTGGGCAATACAAACGAAGCGCTACAGCCATGGTTTGACGTCGCAGGAGAGCATGTTGGCTCTGTCCCCATATTATTTGGCCACTGGGCTGCATTAATGGGTAAAACCGCGAGAAAAGATGTGATAGGGCTAGATACAGGCTGTGTTTGGGGCAATCGCCTGACCATGCTGCGCTGGGACGACCAACAGTTTTTTTCATTGCCGAGCATGAAGGTAGCTGACGCTCATATAGCAAACCTATGAGCGCAGCTTTACTAAACTTACTGGGCTAAGCGTGCCAACTTAGTGAATACCAAGTCATACTGATTTTTTTCATCTGCAGGGTGAAAGCCTAGTTGCTCAGATTGCCAGTTACTTTGTGCTTCATAATCAGGAAACTGAGTATCGCCTGCAATATCCGCCTGAATAAAAGTAAGAAATAAAGTATCAGCAAGAGGCAAGAAAGCCTGGTAAATAGCCCCACCACCAATAATCATAATCTCATCGTGATCCTGCAGCAATTCTAATGCGGCTTCAGGACTTGTAACACACGTCACCCCTGCTGCCTGCCAACTGTCATCACGAGAAATCACAATATTCAACCGACCTGGTAAAGGACGTCCTATCGATTCATAAGTACGACGCCCCATCACCACAGGTTTACCAAGTGTAGTTTGCTTGAAAAACGCTAAATCAGCTGGCAAGTGCCACGGCATCTGATTATCTTTACCTATTATGCGATTATTGGCCATTGCCGCAATCATGGCTATTTTCATCTTGTTTTTGTACCTACTTAAACAATGGGGCGACCACGATAAATCAAAACAGAAGGGATCGCGAGCCCAAAACTAAGTGCAATTAAGATAAATAAAGTTTTAAGGCCATTTTCAATCACAGTTTGTAGTAGTTGGTAAGTAAAGCCACCCGAGTTCATCTCCACAAGTCCCAACATGGTAGCAAAGGCATAACTGCCTGGGATCATCGGGATCGCCGCCGCAACAGTAAATACAGGCCTAGGGATCAAATGCTTGCGCGACCAATATAAACCAATAAAGCCAATTAATGTGGTAGCAACCAGTGAGGCCCATTCAATCGGTAAACCAAAATGCATCGTCAGAGTCCGAAAGCCATGGCCAATCGCACCAGCAACCGCACAATACACGAGCATGTGCTTGGGCACGTTAAACACCATGGCAAAACCGACTGCTGGGATCGCCGCCCAAAACATATCGTCAACAAGCAAAAATAGTAAATCCATTAACTTAACCATCCCATCACATTTGTCACACCCATTGCAGCAAAGATACCTGCAGCCACGCTAAAAGTAAGCAAGGTTGCAGCTGTCCAACGGGCAATGCCCATATTAATGTGACCCTTAACCATATCTGAAACCGCATTAATCAATGGGAAACCGGGTACTAATAGCAATACACAAGCCGCCATGGCTAAATCAGGACGATTACCAAGCTGATAGATAACGCCAAAGCTAGAAATTAACGTGGCGATAAAGGCGGTGACAGCAAAATTAATAAAAGGGTTATGATGGCGATGAGCCAATTCTTGACGCACAAACATGGCTGTGGCCGAAGCAACAAAAGTAACCGCAAAGGCCCACCAATCGCCGCCAAACAGGTGACTAAAGCTGGCACAGGATAAACCTATCATCAACACAACAAGCCAACGGTTATACTTCATCGGTTTGAGTTTATCGAGCTTCTTATTGACATCAGCAGCACGAAGTAACTGCTTTTCCGCCATCACGCAAATACGCTGCACATCACACACCATTTGCATATTAATGCCCCGATCGTGCACCTTTCGGGTAGTGGTAATACAACGCCCCTCAAATAACGAGGTAAGCACTAAAGCATCTGCCGAGACCGCAAGTTCAATACTTTGCGCTCCCAAAGCCACTCCCAAACGCGTGGTTGTTTGTTCAATTAAACGGCTTTCAGCACCATGTTGTTGTAACAGTTGCCCCGCTTTAATCGCAATACGAGTTATTTCAGTCTGCTGTTGCTTAGTCAGCGGCACAGTACTGGAAAGGCCTACCATAGAAAACCCTCATTCAAAAAATCATAGGGTTATTTTAAGCAAAAAAATCGTACATGATTTATCAAAAAGCAAAAAAAACACAGATAGCGTGTAAACTTATTAAAGCTTAAGAAAGCAAAAACCGCACAGAGTGCGGCTTTTGTTTAGATGAAATAAGTATTTTAATTAAGGGGTATAAATAAACTCTATCCCTTCGTCATCTTCTTCATCCCAGTCATCATCTTCATCATCCCAATCGGTAGCTTCTTCAATTGCCGATTTATGGTAATTATCCCATTTAAATTCAACTTGCTCTTGGGTCTCTGACTCGTCAGACTCTTTTGGTAAGCTTTCCATGTAATCCGCTAGTTCAAGGCAAAGTTCTTTGGTTCCCTGCTTACTGGCCGCAGCAATTTTGTAATACTTATCTTGCCAATCTAACGCAGCCAGTACGCTATCGATGGTTTCTTGTGCTTCATCTTCTAGCACCAAATCGATTTTGTTAAAAATTAGCCAACGCGGTTTACTTGCCAATTTAGGACTGTGTTTTTCTAACTCTTCGATAATGACTTTAGCATTCTCGGCAGGATCGGATCCGTCGGCAGGTAATAGATCGATCATATGAAGTAACACACGACAACGCTCTAAATGCTTAAGAAAACGTACGCCTAAACCCGCCCCCTCAGCAGCACCTTCTATTAACCCTGGAATGTCAGCAACCACAAAACTACGCTCGCCACTTAAGCCAACAACGCCTAAGCTTGGGATCAAGGTCGTAAATGGGTAATCAGCTACCTTAGGTGTTGCAGCTGAAACAGCGCGTATAAAGGTTGATTTACCGGCATTCGGTAACCCCAGCATCCCAACATCAGCAAGTAACATTAATTCGAGCATTAAGTCGCGAACTTCACCTGCCGTCCCCATGGTCTTTTGACGAGGAGCGCGGTTTACACTGCTTTTAAAACGGGTATTTCCCAAGCCATGGAAGCCGCCCTTAGCGACCATTAATTTTTGGCCATGATGAGTCAAATCACCGATCACTTCGCCAGTATCTATGTCTGACGCACGGGTACCAACAGGTACCATCATGATCTTGTCGGATCCTCGCGATCCGGTACAACCACGACTTTGACCATTTTGGCCACGCTCAGCAGCATAAAAGCGTTGAAAGCGAAAATCGATTAAGGTGTTTAAATTTTCGTCAGCAACTAAATATACATCACCGCCATCACCGCCATCACCGCCATCAGGGCCACCATTTGGAATATATTTTTCTCGGCGGAAGCTTACCACACCATTGCCGCCGTCACCGGCCTGCACTTTTACTTTTGCTTCATCAACAAACTTCATTTCTTACTCCCGCCAAAAAATTCGCCAGCATTAGATAGGATCATCAATGCAGATCTAAATAGTGTTGGCTTATCCCATCTACTCGATGAATATTAGCCTACTTATCACTGAGACAGAGACTATAACAAAAAGTGATCTATCTCTCACTCTTTCAATGTCCACATCTAAAAAAATCTCAGTGTCTTAAAAAACAAAAAAACCCGCCGAAGCGGGTTTTTTACAAGTTATATGGTTACTGATTATTCAGCAACAATACTAATGTATTTACGGTTTAGGCGACCTTTCACTTCAAATTTCACAGTGCCTGTAGCAGTTGCGAAAAGAGTGTGGTCTTTACCTAGGCCTACATTAGTACCAGCGTGGAATTTAGTACCACGTTGACGAACTAAAATGTTACCCGCAAGAACTGATTCGCCACCAAAACGCTTAACACCTAGGCGTTTGCTTTCTGAATCGCGACCGTTACGAGTACTACCACCAGCTTTTTTATGTGCCATTTTTAAGTACCCCTATTAAGCGTTGATTGCAGTGATTTTCACTTCTGTGAACCACTGACGATGACCGGCTTGTTTGCGAGAATGCTTACGACGACGGAACTTAACGATTTTTACTTTATCGCCACGACCGTGAGAAACAATTTCAGCAACTACTTTGCCGCCTGCTACAAATGGTGCGCCAACTTTAACGTCGTCGCCATTTGCTACTAATAAAACTTCTTCAAAATCTACAGAAGCACCTGTTTCTAGATCTAGTTTTTCTAGACGTAAAGTTTGGCCTTCTGTAACGCGATGCTGTTTACCACCGCTTTGAATAACAGCGTACATGTCTATTACTCCGTGCTGGCTATTATTTTGAGCCAGATTACTTAATCACAATGGGGGCGGATTGTACGCAAATCACACCAAGCTGGCAAGACGAAAATGCAAAAAATTTAAAATCTTTCTTGTTCTTGTTAAAGCGCTGCTAAAATCATTGTTTTGCTGTAAAATACTGAGCTAATTTCCGGTTTCATCAAGATAATTAACAGAGCGTAGAATGGACCTAAAACAGATCCAACACTTATCCAAAAACGACATGGACCAAGTGAATCAACTGATAGCAAAAAGACTGAGCTCAGACGTTGCCCTTATCAATCAGTTAGGCCTATATATCATCAACAGTGGGGGCAAACGTATTCGCCCGTTATTGACTGTTTTAGCCGCTCGAGCACTTGGTTATCAAGGCGATCAGCACGTGCAACTTGCTGCCATCATTGAATTTATTCATACCGCCACCTTACTTCATGATGATGTAGTGGATGAATCAGAATTACGCCGAGGCCGTGAAACAGCCAATAACTTATTCGGTAATGCCGCCAGTGTATTGGTTGGTGACTTTCTCTATACGCGCTCATTTCAAATGATGACAGAGCTGGAAAATTTGAAGGTAATGAACATCCTTTCAGATTCCACCAATGTGATTGCCGAAGGTGAAGTGATGCAGCTGATTAACTGTAATGATGCTGACACCACAGAAGCCTCGTATATGCAGGTTATTTACTGCAAAACAGCGCGATTATTTGAAGCTGCAACCCACCTTATGGCGGTCATCAGTAATCAAGATCCAGCCATTGAAAAAGCCATGCAAAATTACGGTAAATACCTTGGCACAGCCTTCCAGCTAGTCGATGATGTAATGGATTACACCGCTGACGCTAAAGAAATGGGCAAAAATGTCGGTGACGATCTCGCCGAGGGTAAACCAACGCTACCCTTGATCTATGCGCTGCAACAAGGGGATCCTGCGCAACAACAAAGGATCCGCGAAGCCATTGAACTTGGTAATGGCATGGATCACCTTGATGAGATCTTAGGGATCCTCAAGCATACCAAAGCAATTGAGTACACAGAACAACGGGCACAGGAAGAAGCAGATAAAGCGATAGCAGCACTGAGCATTCTTCCTCAATCAGAATACAAGGATGCTTTAGTAGGGCTTGTTGGGCTGGCTGTAAAGCGCGTTAGCTAGTAAAGGATAAGCTCACACTTTGTGTATATTTTGGATATAAAAAAGCCGCAAATGCGGCTTTTTTCGTTGCTAATCCATTTTATGCAAATGGATTAACTAGCACCATCGTTTCGTTACGATCTGGGCCTGTAGAGATAATATCCATAGGCACACCCGTTACTTCTTCTAGGCGCTTGATATATGCTTGTGCATTCGCAGGTAGCGCATCAAAAGAAGTCACACCAAAAGTTGGCTCGTCCCAACCTGGCATTTCTTCATACACTGGCTCAACCACTTCGTAGCCTTCAGCGGCCATTGGTGGTACATCAAGAATTTCGCCTGTCGGCGTTTTGTAACCAGTACAAATCTTGATAGTCTTAAGACCGTCTAATACATCTAGTTTAGTTAAACAAAAACCAGAGATGCTATTGATCTGAATTGCGCGCTTGATAGCAACCGCATCAAACCAACCTGTACGACGTAAACGACCAGTAGTGGCACCAAACTCATGACCAACCGTACCTAAATGTTTACCGTCCGCATCTAGCTTATCGATGCCGTCATATAGCTCTGTCGGAAAAGGACCAGAGCCAACACGCGTTGTGTATGCTTTAACAATACCGAGTACATAATCAATGTAACGTGGGCCAAAACCACTGCCCGTTGCCACACCACCTGCCGTCGTGTTTGACGAAGTTACGTACGGATAAGTACCGTGGTCAATATCAAGTAAGGTACCTTGTGCACCTTCAAACATGATGTTATCGCCATTTAAGCGTGCTTTATCAAGTACGTCGGTTACATCAACAACCATACCTGTGAGCATTTCAGCAACTTCTTTGGCTTGCTCTAATACTGCTTCATAGCTAACAGCTTCAGCTTTGTAGTACTGAGTTAACTGGAAGTTATGGTATTCAACCACTTCTTTCAATTTAGCTGCGAAGTCTGCAAAATTCTTAAGATCACCAACACGTAGACCGCGTCGAGCTACTTTATCTTCGTAAGCAGGACCAATGCCACGACCGGTTGTACCGATTGCTTTTTTGCCGCGCGCTGTTTCGCGAGCCACATCAAGCGCTACATGGTAAGGTAAAATTAGTGGACACGCTTCACTGATCACTAAACGTTCGCGCACTGGTACACCTTTCGCTTCAAGCATGGTCATTTCTTTAACCAAAGCTTGAGGACATAGTACAACACCGTTGCCTATGATACAGGTCACGTTTTCACGTAGCACACCAGAAGGAATTAAATGAAGAACGGTTTTTTCACCGTCAATTACCAGAGTATGACCGGCATTGTGACCGCCCTGATAGCGAACCACATATTTTGCTCGATCCGTAAGCAAATCAACTACTTTGCCTTTACCTTCGTCACCCCACTGGGTGCCGAGAACAACAACATTCTTACCCATTTTCACTTTTCGCGGTTACTTATTAAAACGGGATTCTAGCAAATTTTATAGTCGAAAGGTGAATGTTTTTTTCCACAAAATAGTTATATATGCAGAAATAAAAGTATAACAATGCCTTCACTCACTACTACACGCTGAAAAATCAATGATATGTTCATCAAGCTATGCCTTTGTAAAACAAGTAGGGCTGGCACCATTGTAAATAAAAAAGGCCAGCTAGGCTGGCCTTTCAACTGACGTTATTAAGCTATTACGGCTGCTTAATAGCGCCATCCATGTAACGGAAAAATTCCGAATCAGGGCTTAACACCATCACGTCACTTTTATCTTTGAAGCTATCCCGGTAAGCATCTAAGCTACGAATGAAAGCATAGAACTCAGGATCTTTACCGTAAGTATCAGCATAAATTTTTGCTGCTAATGCGTCACCGTCACCGCGCATTTCACGAGATTTACGATTTGCATCCGCTAGCATCACTGCCACTTTACGGTCGATATTAGCGCGGATAATCGTCGCCTTTTCTTGACCTTGCGAGCGATGCTCTTTTGCTACCGCGGCACGCTCAGCGCGCATACGCTTGTAGATACTTGAGCGCACTTCAGTCGGCAATTCAATTTGCTTAATACGCACATCAAGAACGCGCACACCTAGCTCATCAGAACTTTGTTTACCAACATCAACGCCATCTTCAAGAGCTTTTGCTGCATTTTCAGCGCTTTGTGTACCATCGAGCACCTTAAGAGCATTAATCATTACATCATCACGTTCGCCAGAAACGATCTCTTGAATGGTACGAGCACCTATTTCATTACGCAGGGCATTACCCACCTTGCGTTTTAATAGATCCGCAGCCATCTCAAAGTTACCACCTGTGGCAAGGTAGAACTTGGCAAAGTCTTCTACTTCCCATTTCACGTAAGAATTAATAATTAAATCTTTCTTTTCAGAAGTAACAAAACGGTCAGATGCATCATCTAAGGTTTGAATACGCGCATCCATGGTGCGAATAGTCTCAAACAATGGCAACTTAAAATGCAAACCAGGTTCAAATACATGAGGCATACCATCAGCATCACGTTGCACTTTACCAAACTTAATTACAATTGCTTTATGGCCTTCTTGCACCACAAACACCGATGAAAAACCCACCAATAAAGTTGCGGCAAGGATAATCAATATTAATTTTTTCATGATTATTCTCTCCCTGAACGAATTCGTGTGCTGCGCACAGGCGTGTCATTTATCGTGATATCAGTATTGTAAGTTGAGTTTACATCTGACTGCGATGGCATACTTTCAACTGATTTAGTTTGCTTAGACTGTTGCATAATTTTGTCTAAGGGTAGATACATCATGCTGTTACTACCTTGGCTATCAAGTAATACTTTGCTGGTGTTACTTAATACTGACTGCATCGTTTCAATGTATAAACGTTCGCGGGTCACTTCTGGCGCCGCACGATATTGAGGAAGCAAGGCTTCAAAACGAGCCACTTCACCTTGTGCTTGCAAAGTTACTTGCTCTTTGTAAGCAATTGCTTCTTGCTCTATACGTTTAACTTGACCGCGTGCTGTCGGCTCTTTTTCACGCTCGTACGCTTCAGCTTCGCGAATAAAACGCTCTTCATCTTCTTGCGCTGCAATGGCATCATCAAATGCATCTTTGACTTCCACCGGAGGACGAGCAGGTAAGAAGTTAACATCAATCACTTGTAAACCCATATTGTAAGGTTCAGTGATCTCTTCTAACTTGTTCCAAGTATCTTTACGAACGACATCACGGCCTGTTGTCAGCACATTATTCATTTGGGTGTGACCAACAACATAACGCAATGCACTGTCTAACGCTTGCGATAAACTATCATCAGCATTGGTCACGCTAAATAGATATTGCTTAGGATCTACAACTTTATATTGCACATCCATTTCAACCTCAACCACGTTCTCATCGGCTGTTAGCATTGACCCCTTACCGCGTAATGACCGAATGGTATTGACGTCAACAGGAATGACTTGATCGATAAATTTTGGATTCCATTGTAAGCCAGGTAATACAGTTTCGTGATAACCACCAAAACGCAATACCACGCCGCGCTCAGCTTCTTTGATGGTGTAAAAACCACTTACGCCCCAAATTAGCAAACCGATAACAACAACAATCATAATGCCAAAAGAGCTGACATCACCACCGCCACCTTTGCCACCAAAAACGCCGCCAAACTTACCACTTAGCTTTTTGAACACTTCATCCAAATCAGGGGGTCCCTGATTCTTATTGTTGTTCTGCCATGGGTCGCGGTCTTTATTACCACCATTTCCAGGCTCATTCCAGGCCATTCTACTCTCCACTTACTAGAAGATATTAATCAATAAATGTAACAGGCATTTAAGATGCAATAAAGGTTTGAATAACCTCTCCTTGCTGTTTTAAAAGTCGCTCCCAATCGATCGCCGTCATGCGGACATCGATATTCCAGCCACCTGCATCATCAAACACTTCATGTTCAATACAATTCAGTGCATACAGTGTACTACGTAATTTACCTGCCGTAGGGGGCAATGCTAAATGTTTCGTCACCATTGCACCAGCTAAACGCTGAGTTAACGCTCTAAATAATAAATCAATTCCCAGATCATCTTTGGCTGAAAGGTATACGTGAGTTGCGACACCTTCATCATTATAAACAATCTTTGGCTCGCGCCCTTCTACCGCATCGATCTTGTTCATCACAATTAACTGCGGTACTTCATCAGCATCAATTTCGGCTAAAACCGACTCGACTTCACGCATATTGTCTTCATAGCGCTCATCAGAGCAATCGACAACATGTAATAAGATGTCTGCTTCGCGAGTTTCTTCAAGGGTTGCTTTAAATGCCGCAACCAAATCATGAGGCAAATGTCGAATAAAGCCAACGGTATCCGCCAAAATGGTATTACCCACATCCGCTATTTCAATTTTCCGTAACGTCGGGTCCAACGTCGCAAATAATTGGTCCGCCGCATAGACATCAGCGCGCGTTAACCGATTAAATAAGGTGGACTTGCCCGCATTGGTATAGCCCACTAAAGAAACTGTAGGTACTTCATTGCGTTGACGTGAACGCCGACCTTGCTCGCGTTGTTTCGCAACCTTATCTAAACGTCTTAAAATAGCCTTGATTCGCTCACGTAATAAGCGGCGATCCGTTTCTAACTGAGTTTCCCCCGGACCTCGCAAGCCTATACCACCCTTTTGTCGCTCTAAGTGCGTCCAGCCGCGAATTAAGCGTGTCGACAGGTGGCGCAGTTGTGCTAACTCAACTTGCAACTTACCTTCATGGGTTCGTGCCCGTTGCGCAAAAATATCCAAAATCAGTGAAGTCCGATCTAACACTCGACATTGGCATAATTTTTCTAAATTACGCTCTTGTCCCGGCGATAAGGCATGATTAAAAATAATGACATCGGCTTCGAATAAACTGACTTGTTGGGCAATTTCTTCTGCTTTACCACTACCAACAAAATATTTAGGGTGAGGGCTGGAACGGCTTCCGGTCACAGTAGATACTGCATTTACGCCCGCAGAACTGACTAACATTTCAAGCTCTACTAGATCTTCTCGTTCGCCTTCTTCACGAAAATCGATATGAACCAATATAGCCTGTTCACCTGCTTCATAACGGTCAAACAAGCAAAAAACTCCTTAAAAAAAGGTGGAGACTTGCTCCACCAAAAAAATCAAAATTATTCCCCGCCTTCAGTGCCACCTGCCGTACCGGTGTGGTGACTAACAGGGCGTGCTGGAACGACGGTTGAAATCGCGTGTTTGTAAACCATTTGGTTTACCGTGTTCTTTAATAGAATCACGAACTGGTCAAATGACTCTATTTGACCTTGTAACTTAATACCATTAACCAGATAAATTGATACTGGAATCCTTTCACGACGCAAAGCGTTTAAAAAAGGGTCTTGTAATGATTGCCCCTTGGCCATTTCTTATTTTCCTTATTGTTTTGTTGTTATAAAAAAATGCGCATAACGTAAGATTATATACATGCTTTATTTAATCTAGCCAATAACTTGTACAATTTTATCAATATTTTCTCTACTTCCTGGCTCAAGTGTGATCAAGTCCGACCATCCTCGCAACCAAGTAATTTGACGCTTAGCTAATTGACGCGTAGCGACAACACCACGGTAGACCATTTCTTGGTGAGAAAGTTCACCCGCTAAATATTGCCACATTTGGCGATAGCCCACCGAGCGCATAGAAGGCAGTTCAATGTGTAAGTCACCTCGTGCGTACAAAGCACGTACTTCATCTTCAAAGCCAGCTTCTAACATTTTCATATAACGTTGTTCAATACGTTGATGCAAAGTTTGCCGATCATCTGACATCAAAGCAAATTGATGCACCTGATAAGGCAAGGGTGGCGCCTTCGTTTTAGTTAACTCTGTCAAGGTCTTCCCTGTTAGTCGGTAAACCTCAAGAGCACGAGACAAACGTTGCGGATCATTTGGGTGAATACGGTTCGCCGCAACAGGATCAATAGCCATCAACTCATCATGTAACGCCTGCCAACCTAAGGTTTCAGCTTGCTGCTCTATCTCTGCTCTAATCGCCGTATCGGCTTCCGGTAACGGTGATAAACCTTCTAGTAAAGCTTTAAAATAAAGCATCGTGCCACCCACTAATAATGGTGTGCGGCCTTTACTAATCGATTGTTCCATTAAAGCCAATGCATCACGACGAAAATCAGCCGCTGAATATGACTCTGACGGGTCTAAAATATCAATTAGCTGATGCGGCGCCTTAGCTAATTCTTCGGCTGTAGGCTTAGCCGTACCGATGTCCATACCACGATAAATTAATGCGGAGTCAACGCTAATCACGTCACAAGGCATTCTTTGAGCAATCTCTATTGCTAAATCAGTTTTACCTGAAGCAGTCGGGCCCATTAAAAAAATCGCTTGTGGGTGGTTATTATTCAACATCAAAACTCTTTATTGTGGTGGCTAAATCAACTTGACGTAATAAAACGTCACTATGAGCGGTTAAGGATTCACCTAACTGTTGCTGTAATTGCAGCATCAACTGTTGCGCGCCAAGCCAATCAAAGGTGTGCTTATGCTGACTAATTCGACCAGCCAGCCACCAACACGCCGCTTCAATTTTTTCCCCTGCGAGCTCGTTCATTTCAGGCGCCAGTTGTTGCAATAAACCAACCACAATGTCACTTTGTGGCACATTACGCATTTGTGGCGGCACCTGACACACAATAATGGTGTCGTTACCTTGGGTTTTCAACTGCAAGCCCAATTTATTCAAGCTTTCTTGATGAAACTTTGCTACATCGAGCAACTCTGCTCCCACACATACGGAAACAGGTAACAACAAAGGTTGCGATATCGGCCCTTGTTGAAAATATCCCAACAACTGATGATAACTCACCAGCTGCCACGCTTTTACCAGTGAAAGTAGTTGCAGGCGTTTCCCTTGTAGTAATAAAAAACGCTCATCGATTAAGGTTAACGGTACGCCTAGGCTGCTTTCAGTTATTGGCTCTTGCTGCTCCGAATCATTCGCAACGGGCAGCTGAGGTGGCGCTTGTGTCCACACCGACTCATTCAATGCATTCGTCGCCGACGAGGATGACCGATAGCCATGTGTCGTTTTGCCACTACTGTTTGAAAAAGAAGGTGTACGCGGTGTTTCCGAGCGAGGTGAAGCGGTATAAGGACCATGAGACTCTGAAACGACCGTGCTATCAATTGACTCTGGTGTCGAAATATCACCTTGCTCTAACTGCTTTAAATTTTCTTTATTTAACTCACTAGACTCATTTTCCAACAAGGCGTCATTTAGCGTTTGTAATATAAAATCATGGACCAAACGCCCCTGATGAAAACGCACTTCATGTTTCGCCGGATGCACATTAACGTCGACTTCCGCCGGATCCACTTGAATATAAATAATAAACCCAGCAAATAAATGGCTAGGTAACTTATCGGCATAAGCTTGTCGGATCGCATGATTTATCAATTTGTCGCGCATCATCCGGCCATTGACATAGCAGTATTGAACATCGTTTTGCGCACGCGCCCCTTGTGGTTCAATAATCCAACCCGATAGCGCTAAATCACCGTGTTGAGCCTTAATCGCCAACGCATGCTGCATAAACTGATTAGAGCAAATGGCAGCTACGCGCTTTTCTTGTTGCGGTAACGTTAATGCCGGACGAAAGTTTTTGACCACCTTGCCATTATGTTTAAGGCTAAAATGTACTTCAAAATGACTTAGTGCTAAACGTTTGACCAATTCTTCAATGTGGCCAAATTCTGTTTTTTCTGAGCGTAAAAAACGCCTTCTTGCTGGGGTATTAAAAAACAGGTCCGCGACTTCTACCGAAGTGCCTACAGGATGGGCCACTGGCTGCACTTTAACTGCCATGTCCCGACCTTCAGTGCAGGCCTGCCAGCCTTCGCTTTGCTCAGCGGTACAAGATGAGAAAGTTAAACGTGAAACTGAGCTAATACTGGCAAGCGCCTCGCCACGAAAACCTAAGCTTATAATGGCTTCAAGATCATCTAACGAGGTTACTTTACTCGTGGCATGGCGACTGAGTGCTAGCTGTAACTCCTCTTTAGCCACACCACTGCCATTATCGCGAATACGAATAAGCTTAGTGCCGCCCTTTTCTAACTCGATTTCAATTTTGCTAGCACCGGCATCTAAGCTATTTTCAACGAGCTCTTTGACCACTGAAGCAGGTCGCTCTACCACTTCACCCGCTGCAATCTGGTTAGCAAGGCGAGGTGGTAATATTTGAATAGGCATAATTAACTACTTGGGATCTTAAGTTCTTGATCCACTCTAAGTTGGTCTGATTTTAATTGATTGGCTAGTTTTAGCTGACTCACACTTACGCCATAACGCTTAGCAATTACAGACAAACTTTCGCCGCGTTGAACCACGTGAGATTTTGCCGCGATTGCCGCAAAGTATGTCCCAACCGGTGGGTTATTAGCAAAATGACGCTTAACACCAACGTAAACCGCATTAGCAATTTTCTTTTGGTGCGAGGTAGTACGTAGTAACGCTTCTTCTTGTCGGTTGGTAATAAAACCCGCCTCCACTAGCAAAGAAGGAATATCTGGCGATTTCAAAACTGCGAGGCTAGCATGCTCTGGCCGTTTTTTATGTAAGGTGGTTACCTTACCTAGCTCCTTAAGCACTTCAACACTCACGCCATAACCAGTATTCATCGAATGGTCCATCGACATATCGAGTAGCGTGCGCGTTAGAAACAAGTCTTGCTCCGCCTTGTTAATCACTTCGCCAGCCCCACCCAGTAACTCTGATTGCTCTTCATGCTTTTCAATCCAACGACCAATCTCAGAGTTCGCGCGTCGAGTAGAGAGCACCCATACAGAAGCACCACGTGGCTTAGGATTATGGAATCCGTCAGCATGAATAGAAATCAATAGATCAGCCTGCGATTTCCTCGCTATATCGGAGCGTTTATTCAAATTAACAAAGTAGTCGCCGCTACGAATAAGCACGGCTTTCATGCCCTTTTCACGGTTGATCAACTCTGCCACGTGCTTTGCTATGGCGAGAGTAACGTTTTTTTCATAGGTTTTTTTACCCAAGGCCCCAGGATCGTCACCGCCATGGCCAGCATCAACGGCAATAACTATGTCTCGTTGACCATTTAAGCTAGGAGGGACGACCGGCTTCTTCGCGCTACTTTCTTTCGCTGGCTTGACATTATTATGTGGCAAATCGATAACTAATCGATGGCCGTAAGGCTTAGTTGGCGTTAAAGAAAAAATAACTGGCTTGGTCGCTTTATTTAAATCGAACACCAAACGGAAAGTCCCTTTCTTTTTTGGCGTACTGGTACGGATAGCTTTAAGCAAAGGGCTAGTATTTTTAATTTTAGTAAGATCAAATTTACTAATAGGGCCATTAATGTCGACCACAATACGATCTGGCCCCGTTAATAAAAACGAATCATGTACTGGGGCCGAGGTTAAATCTAATACCACACGGGTGCTATCTGGTGACGGCCAAATTCGCACACCTTTAAGCTCACTGGCAACCCCATTAAAGCTTAATGTAAACAGACATAAAAATATTGCTATCAGCTTATTCATGTAACGACTCTAATTTTTCAATTATCTTTTGCCCTACAGCAGAGCGTGAACTTATCTCTATTTGCCGCTGTTGGCCTAAGTAAGTTAGGTTTATGATGATATCGGGCTCAGGTAATACTCCCAAGCCTTTGTCTGGCCATTCAATCAAACAATGACTATTGTCACTGAAGTAATCTCGAATCCCCATAAACTCAAGCTCTTCAGGATCTGCCAAGCGATATAAATCAAAATGATAAACCTGCCACTTTGCCAGCTCATAAGGTTCAACCAAGGTATATGTAGGGCTTTTTACATTACCTGAATGACCAAGCCCTTGCACGAAGCCCCGCGTTAACGTGGTCTTGCCAGCACCCAGGTCTCCGTAGAGAAAAAAACAACTGGCTTGATCACAACACTGACTCAGCTTTCGTCCAAATTCCACCGTTGCAACATCATCAACCAAAACCGTTTTAAACATGAAAGATATCAACCCATTAATTAACAACAGTAATAAGCAAGAAGCTTATTCAACAAACCGAAACTCGACGCAAACTGAACCAACGCAGTATCATAAGAAAGCGCGATGAAACTGCAAAAAATTCATAATAGATGCAATCATAACTGATAATACCCTGCTCATACTATATTTGACTATGCACAAGGGAATAAGATGTTAGCTTAAACAATAAAACCGCCGCGCTGCCTTGCTCTTATGCTTATGATAAACTGACGCCCAAGTAATAACAGTGGCCTTCCCCATGACAGAGCAAACACTTGAACAATTAGCACACAATATCAAACAGTGGGGCCGAGAGCTGGGCTTTCAGCAGGTAGGTATCGCAGATATAGACCTCAGTGAGCATGAAGCCGAATTACAACAATGGTTAGACGCCAATTACCACGGTGAAATGGAATATATGTCTCGTCACGGCATGATGCGGGCACGTCCCAACGAGCTTCATCCTGGCACACTGCGCGTTATTTCTGTGCGCATGGATTACTTACCACCCGATGCCAGCTTTGCCAACGATCTCAAACAGACAGACATAGGTTACATCAGTCGCTACGCCCTAGGCCGCGATTATCATAAAGTGATGCGACAACGGCTCAAACAATTAGGAGAGCACATTAAACAAAGCTGTAATGAATTAAACTATCGACCCTTTGTTGATTCAGCGCCAATATTAGAGCGCCCGCTCGCAGCTAACGCAGGTTTAGGCTGGGTTGGTAAACATTCTCTCGTGCTTGATGAGCAAGCTGGCTCTTGGTTTTTCTTAGGCGAGCTATTGGTAAATCTCCCCTTACCAGTTGATCAGCCGATTCAAGAAAAATGCGGTAGCTGCGTTGCTTGTATCACTATTTGTCCAACTCAAGCCATTGTCGAGCCATATGTTGTTGATGCTAGGCGCTGTATTTCCTACCTGAC
Organism: Motilimonas sp. E26; assembly: GCF_021278025.1. Classification (GTDB taxonomy): domain Bacteria; phylum Pseudomonadota; class Gammaproteobacteria; order Enterobacterales; family CBDFNC01; genus Motilimonas. Next base: position 1,533 of record NZ_JAIBHJ010000039.1, on the reverse strand, counting down.
CATAGAACTAAATGGCCCTATACCAGAAGAATTTAGGCCCTTAATAGGCAATCGTATTTATGGCTGTGATGACTGCCAACTCATTTGTCCGTGGAATCGCTACGCAAAGCTTACTGATGAAATCGACTTTCACCCTCGTGCGCAGCTTAAGAGCCAGCAGTTATTAACCCTATTTAGTTGGACTGAAACTGAGTTTTTGCAACGCACAGAAGGCTCTCCCATACGTCGTATTGGTTTTGAACGTTGGCAACGAAATATTGCTGTAGCGTTAGGTAACGCAGCGCATCAGGAAAAAATTATCAAGGCATTAGAGCATGGCTTAGCGAGCGCAACATCAAACCTCGTTCAAGAGCATATCCAATGGGCTTTAACACAACAGCAACAAAAGTCTGATTTAATATCGGCAAAAAAAACACAGCGTTTAATCCGTAGCATAGAAAAAGGCTTGCCCCGAGACGCATAGTTAAGGTGGTACATAATTCGACTAAGCTCAAACTTAACGTGACCAATCTAGCCCTTTACTTGTGAAATATTCATTCTCAGGGCATCCTTTTGAAAAACAATTATTAAGGTAATTCAAATGCAAATATTAGGTGTTGATATTGGCGGCTCAGGCATTAAAGGTGCCATCGTAGATACACAAACGGGCGAGTTGGTCACAGAGCGACATCGTATTGCAACGCCGCAACCGGCTACGCCAGAAGCCGTTGCCGAGACACTCAAACAACTTGTTGACCATTTTCAATGGCAAGGCCCAATTGGCTGTGGATTTCCTGCAACAGTAGTGCACGGTGTCGCGAAAACAGCATCAAATATAGACAAAAGCTGGATCAATACCGATGCGGCAAAGCTTTTCGCCACCAACACACAATGCCCTTGCTTTGTGGTAAATGATGCCGATGCAGCAGGAATGGCAGAATTTACCTTCGGAGCAGGTAAAAATAAATCGGGAGTGGTTGTGTTGATCACCATAGGCACGGGCTTAGGCACGGCTGTTTTCACTAACGGACAACTGCTACCGAACACTGAACTAGGTCACATTATATTAGAAGGAATGGTTGCCGAGCACTACACCGCGGACTCAACCCGCAAGAAAGAAGACCTCAGTTGGAGCAAATGGGGCAAGCGCTTTAATTTGTACCTACAGCGCTTGGAGTTTTTACTCTCACCTGACTGCTTTATTCTAGGCGGTGGTGCCAGTAAAAAACTAGAAAAGTTTGTGGATCAATTAGAAACCAACGCGGAAGTGATCCCAGCGCAATCTCTTAACCAAGCAGGCATTATTGGTGCAGCTCTGTATGCAAAAAGCCAGCTTTAAATAAAAATAAAATTAAAACCTAACTTATTAAAGGCGACCTGATGGTCGTTTTTTTCGTTTAAATAAAGCAAAGATCAAACAATGACACGAGATAGTAAACGATGGATAGTAATAGCTTGATAGGAATGTATTAGGAAAGATTTGGAGCGGTACACGAGGCTCGAACTCGTGACCTCAACCTTGGCAAGGTTGCGCTCTACCAGCTGAGCTAGTAC
>NZ_JAIBHJ010000038.1 GCF_021278025.1 Motilimonas sp. E26 | reverse complement strand
GTTATTATAAAAGTTCATTGAGCTTTCTCCTGTTCGGTTTAGACACCTTAAGCATCCCTCGGTTAGAGATGTGCGGGAGGGGGCTCAATGACTATCAAGTTGCTTAAACGGACAAAAAACAGTTGGCTTTTTGCTCGTCCCTCGCTAATTTTAGCCAATAATTTTATTGCCGCTTAGCAAAGCGTTAGTTTGCTAAAGGCTAGCGGTTAACTAGCCTAAGCTTGCTCTCACATCAGCAATGGTGATGAAGAGTTTATTTTCAGCGTCTTCAAATGCTTGAAAACCATAGCGCTCATAGAAGTGTTTCGCACCGTCTTTGGCGTCAACGATAACAACTGGAAATGCAACGCTATCACTAGCAGCTAGTAGTTTTCTGAGTGCGTCGATAAGCAGCCACTCACCAAAGCCTTTCCCTTTGTATCGGTCATCGACAGCAAGACGGGCAATCAGACCACCAGAGGTGGATGATTGGTGCTTTTTTTGTAACCTATCAGGCAATGCCTTTAAGTCAATTGGTGTCATTGTTAGCGTGTAAAAGCCGATGACATGTGAGTTGTCGCTATCATCTTCCAAAACAAACGTTCTGGTGTTGTCCTTCTTTGCTTGCTGACTCGCCATTACTTTTAAGTAATTATTGAGAGCTTCGATGCCACAGTTGAATCGGTTTCTATCGTGTTTAGCTTTATCTAGAAGTACCGTATTCATCATTGAATTTTGCTCTCGTATCGATCAGCAGCAGCTTTTAGTTTTGAGTTCTGTGTTGCAGGACGGTCTAAAGCTTCCATGAGCAACATCGCATCTGCTTGGCTCAGTTTTAAAGCCTGCTCACGTTCGATGACTTGTTTAGCTTTTTCGATTGCAGCGCTTAGAACAAACGAGTTGATGCTAGACATGCCGGCGATCGCGGCAGCCTTAGTAAGTAAGTCTTGTGTATCGACATCAACTCTAGCGGTGATGCGAGGCAAAGTAGTAGCCATAATGTTATCTCCTGTTGTGTCAAAATGTCACATGTGTATTATGGTCTTAAAGTGTGCAATAAGCAATCTCCGTGTCACTTTGGCACGCAAACTAATAAACAATTTAAGAGTGATTCGGCACGCTTGGCATTTTTACTATGCGTTAATTTTAGTGAGTAAGGCGGTATGCGGTGGCATCGGTATTGCGTGCCTCACACCTTAATTGGGCGTTGAGGCTGTAGAATTTCTCTTTTTTTAAGAAATATAGCCTGTTTTATGGGTTCCAAATGCATTACCTATTGTCTTAAAAGCGCTTAGGATTGATTGCAGGGTCCCGTTTTTTAGTCAAATCTGGCTGTTGGAGTTATTCTACAGTCTCGTTAGTGCGTCAAGCGAAGCTTGATGCATCTTGCAGGGTGCAAGTCCCTGTCGGGTAAGGTTTAACTCACCACCCGTATCGAGTGTTGCGCCTATGGCGGAGCTGGTTTTTTTCAGCGAACAAGATAGGTGAAGCGTACACAGAGAATTAAGTAGGCCACAGGGGATGCGTGCCGAAACGTGGGACCGCCCTAAAGTGCTGAGATCGCTCCGATAAATACAGTCTGACTGACGAGGTTTATTCTTGTCATTAAGAAAGAGCCACTGAAGTCCAAGCAAAGCAACCGTAATGAGTGAGGTTGTGGCGAGTCAGCGGAGTTATTAAGCCGTGGCATGTTTAAAGAGATGTATCAGCTTTTATTGGCTGATGGCTCTTTGAGAGAGCCAAGGGCGTTCCGCAAGGAAGCGGTAGGGAAGCTAAGCCAAAAGCAAGGCCACGATGACCCTTTGGCAGCGGAGCGCCGCCCGGTCAAATTAACCCATAGTAGTCCGAGACGGGAAAGCCGATCACATGGCGAAGGGGTTAACAGTACTTCTTATAAATAAAGAGTCACGTGTTTAGCAGACACATAGGCCGGACAATGTAGGGCTGGACTCACTATGACAACCGAACTAAACGCGATCACATTTAAATCACAGCGCCACCCCAAACACAGGTTTCAGAACTTATATGGATTACTAAGGGAAGATTGCCTGTATCAAAGTTGGGGTCAGCTCAATAAACAAGCGGCCGCCGGTATTGATGGCATCACCATGCCAGTTTATCAGCAGCAACTTGTTGGCAACATAACTCGACTGAGCGATGCCCTTAAGCATAAGCGCTTTCGAGCCAATGACATCAAACGTGTCTTCATTCCCAAAGCAAATGGCAAACAGAGACCGTTGGGCCTGCCCACGGTGGATGATAAATTGGTGCAACAAGGCGTGAGCCAGATATTGCAAAGTATCTGGGAAGCGGACTTTCTGCCCAATAGCTATGGCTACCGACCGAATAAAAGCGCCCATCAAGCGGTGCACAGTTTAGCGTTGAATCTTCAGTTTAAAGGATACGGTTACATTGTGGAGGCTGATATCAAAGGCTTCTTCAACCACCTTGACCACGACTGGCTGATGAAGATGCTCAAACAACGCATTGATGACAACGCCATGCTGAGCTTAATCAGTCAATGGCTTGAAGCCCGCATAAAATCACCAGAAGGCGAGTTTGAACACCCGAAAAGCGGTACGCCGCAAGGGGGCATCATTAGCCCAGTACTGGCGAACATCTACCTGCACTACGCACTCGACTTATGGTTTGAAAAGAAAGTAAAACCTCGAATGCGTGGCCGCGCGATGCTCATCCGGTACGCCGATGATTTTGTGTGTGCGTTTCAATACGCCAACGATGCAGAGCGATTTTATGAGGTACTGCCAAAACGACTCAAGACTTTTATTTAAACATAAGCAACTTAGAAGTAGCAGAAGAGAAAACGTCGCTGCTGCGCTTCAGTCGATTTCACCCGAGTCGAAAACGGCAATTTGTGTTTCTCGGCTTTGCCTTTTACTGGGCAAAAGATGCGAAGGGTATGCCTCGGCTCAGACGGCGAACGGGTGCTGAAAAGCACCGCGCTAGCATGAGTGAGTTTTACCAATACATCAAAGCCAAGCGTTCAAACAAGCTAAATACTTGGATGCCACAACTGAAACGCAAATTGATGGGATACCGAAATTACTTTGGCTTGCCAGACAACAGCCGCAGCCTTGATAGATTGTACAGTTATGTGCTGCACAGCTTGTATAAATGGTTGAATAGGCGAAGTGGTAGACGCAGTTACTATTGGAGTAATTTCAAGAAGATGCTAATGTATTATGCAATTGAACGACCACGAGTGAGTAAGCGATTTATTCACGTAGATTGGTACTAGGGCGTGGTGATTTACACGCGTGAATATATAACTGAAGAGCCCAAAAGCTCGATGTGGTCTTGTGTTTAAAATAAGCGCACGTCCGGATCTGTGTGGGGTCGGCCCAGTAATGGGTCGCTCTACCACGATACTTTCACATAGGGTTATGAGCAGGAAGCAAGAAATATATCAGGAGATGTTGTTTTGGTCAGTTCCCTACATAAGGAATATCCAGACTCATTCTGCTATTACTAAGGCATTCGATAAGTCTTGCTACGAAGAGGCTGAGCTAGTACATAACCTACAGGTCAGTATTCTTGATTCTGATTTTGTTGAGCATGACATTTATTTTCTTAACAATCAGGCGCGCTCATATTTTGAAAAGGCTCAGAGCACTGGAACACCTTGCTATAAGGCGCAATGCAGTTTAATTAAAGAGCTATTTTCATTGGTTCCAGATAGTATGCGAGGAAGTTTACAATGGTCTGGGCCAAAAAGTTAACAAGTTTAGGCACGGCGACCCAATACACTCCGCTTGAATTTTGTGCGGAAAAATACTTGCACAAAACCCAAGCTCCGGCATTGGGCGCGTGCTAAAAGCGTTATAAGGCAGAATGAATGCGAGTAGTTAAATTTACAGTAGCCTTATATTTTTGCGGAGCAGTTTTATGGTATTTATTACTAATATCTTTTGCTTCAATACGAGATTCTAGTTTTTATTTTGATATTGTCGGCATGCTCATGAGCCCTGTAATGGTGCTATTTGAACTTCATGATGGTTTAATTCTCGGTAAGGAGAAGCTACATGAAAGTCTTGTGTGTATGGGCATTGCATATTTTTCTGTATCGCTTTTCCTATATTTTCGTTTTAAAATGAAAAAGTAGGTTGAAGTCTTATGATAAGACATTTAAACGCAATAAAAACAGTTAGTTACGTTTAGCTTCGCTACACATTTTAACCCACTATTTTTAGCCGCTTAATGGGGCGCTGACGGATCCCCTCATAATTTAAGCATCGCTGTTTGATGGATCACCCGTATGTATTCGCAGATTGCCCACTCTATATCCGCGCTACTTCTTCGGTGGTCCCGCCGCCTTAGCACCTCTTTTGCGAGCCGTGTTATTGATAAAACATGGCGGGTTTTGATGGTGTTAGCTTGAAACTGATATTGCCAATTTTGCTGCCTAGCAATCAGTCCAATACACCAAAGCACAACCTCAGCCAACAGGCTGATGAGTAGCAAAATATCCAATCGTTTCGTGCTGCGACTCCGGCAATGGCGTAAGCCAAAGCCATAAGCAGGGCTTTTTAAGTCCCGAAATGATTCTTCGATTTGCATCCGTTTGGCGTAGAGTTTAACGACTTGTTTTGCAGTAAATATGGTGGGGGCAAGTTGGTGGCAAGCATCCATGGCTCTTTCGCTGAACGTTGATATAAGTGTTGAGCAGAATGCTTTTGACCCGTTCGGCGATGCCTCTTACCTTTGCGTTTCTTGTCCGCCCCTTTGTACAAATAAAGCTGGCATGCAAGAGGACTCTTCTTTGCGATGACAGCAGACCCGAGGTGCTGAGGCTGTGTATTCGCTTTGGTGAAAAAGCTTTTATTCGATAGCCAGCCTTGCTTGGCTAGCTTCACACCCACCTCACCGCGTAAACGGCCAAGCCAATACCAACCAAGTGCTTCAACTTGGCGAAACCAGGTATTTCGGTAACCGGCATCGGTGATCAGAATGGGCGTGCAGCTGGGTGGCATCACTTGTTTTAATTCATCCAAGAAACGTTGATGGCTGCGAGGAGAGTTGTAATGCTTGAATTCAAAGGTGCGTTCATACAAAACAACACTGCGGCCATTAACGGCAATGGATGCGCGTAATGTCATCATTCGCAGCTGTTCACGCACGTCAGCCCAGTCGATAAGGACAAATGGAAAGGGGTTGAGGCTGTCTTACCCGTCATGGAGCGGCCAAGTTGAGTAAGGGTGAGGCGGTCACCTTGGAGCAATGCTTGGGTAGAATCGATGAGGGATTGAAGTCGTTTTTTGTGAATGAAAGGGCATTGATTTTGTAGCTGTTGGTGTATGATATTAGGTTCACGCATCTCGTTGTAATCTGGTTTGTTTTTGGCGAAATTAATTAGATTACACAACGAGGTGCGTTCCTATGCCTATGATAGCGAAAGATATTTTGTGTGGATTCGCTAGACAAAGGCGTTAAGCAATCGTAATGAAGTGCCCTAAGTGCAATATTAAGATGATAGATTCGAGCAGAAGTAATTCTGTTAGTACAATTCAGAATTTATACTTCTGCTCAAAGTGTAAGTATGAAGTTTTGGGTGAAGTAGTGCTCGGTCATATTGAGGATGAAGAGGAATTTTATGTCTATATAGAATTACCAAACAAACTTAGCGTGAATCAGCTCAAATGTATAAGAGAGTTAGACGGGGCTAAAAGCAATGTACCAATATCGGAATTTAAGACTGCTTTATCAAAGCAGGGATTCTGGAAAGTCGGGCCTTTTTGGCCAGTTAGTGATGCAATCGCAGCCAGTGAAAAATTAGAGAAACATTCTATCCACTCGGTCGTAAGGTGAAAACGCTTAACAAGTTTGTCCATTTGACGTTTTGGGGCGGCTTCGCTACTTTGCCCCGAAACTCCACTTCAACCAAAACGCAAATGACAAAGGCTTTAGCTATCAGTGTTACCTGTAACATTAATTTATATTTATTTAAGATTTTTAAAGGGGAAAAAATGAATAAGGTTGTTCTATTTTCTACATGTGTATTTCTTGCTGCTTGTGGTGGCGGAGGTGATAGTGATGTAAGTAATGTTGTAGAGGAAGTTCCTGATCTGGAAATCACAGTTGATTATTCTCCGATAACAGGTGTTTATAAAGCAGATATTGAAACTAATTCAGGGTTAACAGACGTTAATTATCTTTCAATAGATAGCGATGGCTACTTAACAGCTTATAACTATCAAGGAGATGAAGTTGGTACTGGTGAAGACTGTTATACAGTGGCAACTGGTACAGACGTTAACTCATTTTACACGGGTCAAAAATTAACCTTTGATGTTAATAGCATGCAGTATTCAGTTTCCGCAAATACAGATCGCGGTTTTGATTTAGCATGGGAAATTGATGATTCAGGTAACTTAATCCAATTATTCATGGACTCTACGATCAGCTCAAATTATGCAATACAGTCTTCTTCTGACGCAGGTAATAAAATTTCGTTTAGTGTAATAAAATCTTATGAAAACAATGCAGAGATTAAAAGTAAGCTGTGTAGTTAAGAATAGCTAACAGATAAGAATAGGTGTCGCGAAGCCGACACCCTATATTCAAGTGTTGGACAAAGCTCGGATTATCCCCGGAGCCTCGCCGATGTCGCGTTCTGCCTTATTAAGTAAATTGCTGCATTGAGCGTTAACCGCACTTAGCCTGAGTACCTTTCTCAAGACGAGCGGGAGGGGTGTAAGGGGCGTTCATGATGGAAACGCTTACCTTATCAGTTTGTTACGGCTTGCCTGTGTGCTGTTTCTTTATTCGTATTCCTCTTGTTGTCGCCCTAGGCGTGATGAATGCTATTATCCTTATTGCGTTCTTGCGGGGTTGATTATCTCGGTCGCAGGATACCAATGCAGCGCATGCTGTGTTGGCAGCAAGGGCAAGTTCGCGTCGGTTGGCTCAGTGGCTCAATTCCCAGTAGCTGTTGCAGCAACGGCAATAGCAAGCACTGTATTTGGTGCAAGATGGCTTTGGCGTTACCGCGTAAAAAGCCGTAATTACGAGGCGTTGTAATCCCTTGGGCAGCACGTGTTGCAACATTAGCATCAGGAACTTCAGTGTTGGCAGCGTGCGCTGCTTCCAGTGGTTGGTTTGCCCATCACGATAGCGGAAGGTGATGTTATGGGCAGCGCTAAACTCGGGTGTTGATTAATGGCGTCGAGCATTCTGGCGCGCCACACGTTGGCCAGTGCAAAGCGTTGCCTTTGTACCACTGTTTCTTACTGGCAGTTATGTGCTGCACAGTTTATATAAATGGCTGAATAGGCACAGTGGAAGGCGAAGTTATAACTGGAGTAATTTCATGAGGATGCTAATATTGATGCTCAAAAAATCACTAAATTTTGCTCAAAGAGTAGTTCTACAGACTCGTTAGCTTTCAAAGGTTGTATATTTTGACATCGTTGTTCCTTTCTATTTTCCTTGCGGTATCTATTCATTTATTCTCAATGGCTGGGGTCGCTCTACTATTCGGTATCAAAGTTAATTCTATTTCTATTGGCTATGGTCCGAAGATTTTAAGACTTAAAAATTTAACGCTCAGTTTGCTACCATTTGGCGGCTATGTTCGTATGCAAGACTCAAGAGTCGAATCTTTAGATGAGCAAGATCATGTTCATGCTTTTGATAAGAAAAGCCGTTTAATAAGAGCTTTAATCCCCTTTTCTGGTTGCTTTTCACTATTTATCGTCTCGGCTTTTTTCTTAGGAAATATGGCTACATTTGAATTCTACTCCGGTATTAATCAAATTACTTCTGGAGCACTACATCCAATATCAATCGGTAGCACTTACATTGCTAATGCCATTAACTTCGCGAATAATAATGCTCCAACAATAGTTTTTTCATTCGTAGCTATAAAGTTGTGTGCACTAAACTCGCTCCCTCTTCCAATATTGAACGGCGGTCAAATAATTATGGAACTATTAGAGTTACCCGAAAAAATCAATGAAATACTCTTCAAAATTGGTGCAATAATATTTCTTTTATTGCTAACCTGTTGGGGTGTAGCTGCATTCAGCTCAGTGTCGCAATGAAAGCTAACATGTAGGCTAGGGTCGCTCTGTTTCACGTTGTAACCCTCGATCTTAGTCCGCTTGGTGTTAGAGGTAGTTTTTCAAGGAGGAATTAGATTTGGATGCTATTTTGCCTTTCACTGGCATCATTGCTTCGATATGGATTGTTTTAGGTATTTATATTGCCTCTCGCTTTTATCCAAACTACAGCCATTCAAAGCAGTTTTGTAGTGAACTTGGCGCGTTTGGTAGCCCCACCCAAAAGCTGTCGCCGGCAATAAATAACTATCCTTTAGGAGCTTTGTTCGTTCTTTTTGGGTATTACTTAATTATTTCACACCAGTCCCACTTACCAACCGCAGTAATAGGAGCAATGGTTATTATCCATGGCGTATGCACTTGGGTTTGTGGTTTCTTTCCAATGGATGCCGACGCATACACAAAGTCACCTTCCCGAAGTTGCAAAATACACACTTGGTCAGGCTTAATGATGCTCGTTTCATTCATCATTGCGCCTTTAATTGTTACTTTTTCAAGCTTTTATCCTATGGCTCTTCGGTATCTGTCCGCTTTATGTATTTTTGGCTGTTTTTATTTTTCTTATAAATTAGCAAAGGCACTTGAGCTTAAAACTGTTCCAGGCTTACACCAGAGGCTTAGTTACGGCTTTCAAATATTTTGGTTGTTCATTTATTCTCTATTCGTGGCAGCATAAAATCTAACAACGGTTGGAATTCACTGTGCGTTCGCTGGGACATAAACACATGAGCTCTCTAATCCCTATTTAAGCCACTGTGAAGTCGTTGCAGGCCCTTGCCGTGTGTACCCAAACAAGTAGGTAACAAAGTTTACATTTTGTATGTGATGCGTGAAGCGCGAGACTGACGTAAGTGTTTACTAAGTAAATAGTAGGTTCAAGTATTTCAGAGTAGTGATAGGTGCAGTTACAATTGGAGTCGTTTCAATAAGATGCTAATGTATTGTGTAATTGAGCGACCAAGAGTGAGTAAGGGATTTATTCGCATAGATTGGTACTAGACGCGTGGTAATTTACGCATGTCCGGATCAGTAATGGGTTGCTCTACCGCGATTACATACAAGGAAGCATTAGGTGTCATCTGAGCAAATTGCACGATACATTGTTGGGTTTAGTTGGCTTTACCACGGTATTTTTCCAAAATTATTGCATGTTGCTCCATTAGAAAAAGCAATGACAGCTAGCCTAGGTTTCTCTGACGAAATTTCTTATTTAATTACTAAATTAGCCGGTCTTGGCGAGCTGATTTTTGGTTTAATATTCATCATATTTTATAAAAACCGCACTGTTGTAATGCTAAATATTGCAGGTCTATTTGGTTTGCTGTTTTTTGTTGCTATTTTACAGCCTCAGCTTTTGGTTGGGGCGTTTAACCCGATTACGACTAACATACCACTGATTGGTTTAAGCTTTATTTTATTAGGTAGGTTGCAAGCTCGAGAGTAGTATAAATTTCATTTTTAACAATATGTTAATGTTTAGCTGAAGGTAGTTGGCTCTGTTCGTTCCTCAACCCCTTAGCACTGCTACACTGGCATAAGAGAAGCAATCTAACACACCGAGTCAGTTCGAGCATTTTCGCTCAACTGAATATGTTCCTTGGTACCCTGCTATTGAACAGCGGAACATGATGGATAAATGGTTAGAAAAAATAAGCAGGGAGCTTGGAGCCACGCCGGTCTTGTTGGCGCCAAAAGCTTTGTTTTCGGTGAGGTGAGCGTTATTCATTTAAGGAGTGTGTGTGAATCGATTTAAAGAACAGATGCTAGCTACAGAGGTGGTGATGTGGCGTAAAAAAGGATTATTCTTATTAACTGTTTTAATTTGCTTTTTTCCTTTTTATATAACCTACATAACTAGCCAAGAAAGCTTAGAATATAATTTATGGCAATTAAGGTACTTTATAGCAATTGCGATAATACAAGCTGTAGCCCAAATCACCATTGCTTGGTACAACTTAAAAAACAAAGTGCCTAATTATCTGGTTCTTAGCTTTGTTGTGATGATGATATTTTTTCAATTAACATTTGGTTTAACCGTCATTTTACTTACCAATGCATAACGAATATGAATCGGTGTCGTGAAGTCGACGCTCTATATTCGGTCGTAGAGGGATGACCTTTTTACAGTAAAAGTCGAAGGCCCATTTTATTAGGGCGAATGCATGAACGAACAATATTTGAGTGTGATCTTCAAACAAGTAACATTTTATGATACGAAACGTCGTGAAATCATCCTTGATGGCTTAATTGCCGCTTCCCTGAGTCAGATATTCGTCTAAGAAAACGTTACTTATTGTTCCAAAAATATTCATGGGTTTGACTTGCCTATTCAATGAAAAATGTTCAATTGATGGCATTAGCATGCTGCACTTAATTAACTCTTGCCTGTTAATAGATTGATTAGCCATACTGATTGATAAAATAGTCAAATCGGCCTCAATTAGGCTGTTTGGGCTTGTTCGTTGAGGTGGCTTTTGTATAATCCCGCCTCGAATTTTTGGGTTCCCTCACCCCAACCATCAAAAAGGTACAATATGAAACACACACCCTTAATGCAGGCAAAATTTGCCTTGCTAGTTCTATCGCTATTCCATATTGGCATCATTGCATCCAGTAATTATTTGGTGCAACTGCCTGTGACTATTTTAGGTATGCACACCACTTGGGGCGCATTTACCTTTCCGTTTATCTTTTTAGCAACCGATTTAACCGTGCGCATTTTTGGTGCCACGCTGGCGCGTAAAATCATCTTTGTGGTGATGTTACCGGCTTTAGTTATCTCGTATTTGCTGTCGGTTATCTTCTTTAATGGGGAGTATCAAGGCGTTGCTGGGTTAGCGGAGTTTAATACCTTTGTTGCGCGTATCGCTTTAGCGAGCTTTTTGGCTTATTGCTTAGGCCAGTTGCTGGATATTTCAGTGTTTAATCGTTTGCGTCAGTTACGCCAATGGTGGGTCGCACCCGTAGCATCGACCATTTTAGGCAATTTACTCGACACGTTAATCTTTTTCTTTGTTGCGTTTTATCAATCCAGTGATGCCTTTATGGCTGCACATTGGTTTGCCATTGCTTTGGCTGACTATGGTTTTAAGTTATTGATTAGTATATTGGTATTTTTACCTTTCTATGGCGTGATACTCAGCAAAATACAAAAATACCTCATTAATTCTGGTCGTTTATGTGATCAAACTAAGGATGGCATGACGGAAGTATTAGCTCGCTAATGCTTCCTGAGTTAGAATACGGCGTTTTTTTGCACTTGTGTCAGGCATTCAGAGGTAACAATGGCCACAGAAACTACCGGAGCGGAAGATATTTTTGCCGATATTCGTCCCTATAACGACGATGAAATTGCCGGTGTAATTCAACGCATCACTCATGATGACGAATTTATTGCCGCGATGACTAAGGTTCGTTTTCCGCGTTTGTCTGGTTGGGCTCCTTGGTTAATGCGGCCTATTGTCAAGCAAGCTTTAAGCAAAAAGTGGGCAGGGTTAGACTCGGTTGACAAAGTGCAAGCGGAAGTGGCCGCCCACATGCAAAGTATGGTCACTCGTACTACCTCTAAGGTGACTTTTACTGGCCTTGAGCAATTACAACGCGACCAAGCGTATTTGTTTGTGTCTAATCACCGTGATATTGCAATGGATCCTGCTTTTGTTAACTGGGGTTTATTCCATAATAACTTCGGTACGGTGCGCATTGCGATTGGTGACAATCTACTGAAAAAACCTTACGTAACTGATTTAATGAAGCTTAACAAAAGCTTTATTGTGAAGCGCTCTGCGACGGCACCACGTGCCATGATGGCGGCGTTTTCGCATCTTTCGGCTTACATTAAAGATTCATTGAACACAGGCAATAATATTTGGATCGCGCAAAAAGAAGGGCGTGCCAAAGATGGTTTTGATAAAACCGATCCCGCTATTATCAAAATGTTTTACATGCACGGTAAAAAGCAAAAAATACCTTTTGCTGATTATGTGAAACAGCTGAAGATAGTACCTGTGGCAATTTCTTATGAATTTGATCCTGGCGATGTTAGTAAAGCGAAGGAGCTGTACGCGACGGAGCAACATGGCAAATACGAGAAAAGTGAGTTTGAAGATATTGTCAGTATCACGGAAGGCATTACCGGTAAAAAAGGCCATGTACACATCGCCTTTGGCCAGCCGTTACAAGATGATTATGATGATGCCGACAGTGTTGCGGCAGCAATAGACGATAGCATTTATCGCCATTATTATTTGCATCCTTCAAACCTGCTTGCGGCAAAAGTGTCTGAGGCTGATAAAGTGTCTCTGGCTGATCGCCAAGCGTTTGAAGAGCATATGAATAAGGTGCCAGAAGAGCTACGTGAGCGTGTTTTAACTATGTATGCTCAGCCCGTTTTTAACCGCGCAAATCTTTCTGATTAATCTCGCTTTTTTGCTTGGCTTTTATCTGCGAATAAAAGCCAAGTGAACCCGCTATGCCCATTATCTTTGTTTTAACTCAGCTCTTTACAGTTACTTATTATGCTATGTTGTGTGCTGTTTTAGTTGTTGGCTTTATGTTTGTAAGCCGGCTTTATTAACAACATCGTTGTAAGCAAGCATAAGGGGATAGATGTGATCACTCGCTTACCTAAATGGATTGAGTTAGGCGCTTTTTTTTTGGCTGTTTTGGCTGGCTGCGTCAATTCGATTGGTTTGTTGGGGTTTGAACACCAAGCGGTTTCACATCTTTCTGGTTCGGTGACGCAATTTGGCGTCGGACTATTAAGCTTTAGTAATGGTACCTTTCATTTACTGCTCATCATTTTAAGTTTTCTTGGCGGTGCCATGATCAGTGGTGTATTGATTGAAAATACCGCCCTGAAATTGGGCCGTCATTATGGCTCGGCGCTATTGATTGAGTCGGTACTTTTATTCCTTGCTATGTTGGCCTTGTTGGATGGTTCAAACAGCGGCCACTATTTTGCTTCAGCGGCTTGTGGCTTACAAAATGCATTAATTACCACTTATAGCGGCGCTATTGTTCGCACCACTCATGTTACTGGAGTATTTACCGATTTAGGCTTAATGCTGGGAGCCAAGTTGCGAGGCCAGCCTTTTGATCGGCGTAAAGGGATTTTATTCCTGATCATCATTGTTGGCTTTACCCTTGGTGGTTTAATGGGCGCGATTTTATACCCAGCTTTACATTATCTCTCGTTATTAGTTCCCGCTGCGATGGCGTTTGTATTGGCGGTTGTTTATCACATTTGGGTTAGGAGTTAACTCATTTCAATGAAGTTAAGACTATGGCTAGTTGCCATCTTTTTCTCAGGCTTGTTGTTGGCCACTGGGGTGCTTACCTTGCCTATATGGTTTACAACAGTGTATAGCCTGATGAGCGTGCTGACTTTTGCGTTATATGGCAAAGATAAGTCGGCAGCACGGAAAAAACGTTGGCGGGTTAAAGAGCGCACCTTGCATCTATTTGCGTTATTTGGCGGCTGGCCGGGGGCAATGCTGGCGCAGCAAAAATTTCGCCATAAAACGCAGAAACAACCGTTTCGGTTTATTTATTGGCTAACGATTGTTACCAACTGTGCGGTTCTAGTTTGGTTGTGTACGAGTGATGGCCGTAGTTTTTTGCAAGTGTTGCCGACTGCTTCTGAGCTAGGTTTGGGTTGGCCTAATGTTTTTTAGCTTGGATATCTTGAGTTGATTAGCAACCAGCAAAAGAGGCTAACATGTTGACGGCAATAAAAAGTCTACTGCCGACAGAGGTTACTTTAATTATTAAAATTAACCTTTTTAGTTAGCTTGATACCGCCAGGGCCAATCAATTCACCACTCGCTTGCACTGTGTAAATTTGCGAGGCATTTTCGTTCATTATTACTTTGATTTCATCGCCTTCTTTTTCAAACTTAAACTCGGCAATTTTGTTACCAGCCATTGATTGAACCATATGGCCGTCTTCTTTAAAGTTAAACTCTTGCATACCGCCAGCAGCGGTATAGTTGCCCTGAAAGCTTTCACCGCCACATGCAGCTAATAACATAAGAGATAAAGAGCCTGCCGCGATCATTTTTACGTTTATCATCATTTTTTCCCAAGTTGATTAAATTACAGAGCAAAATAAATGAATCGTGAGTTTAATAAAATTTATTAGTAAAAACTATATCAATTAAATGTATTTTTTGTGTTTTTAAATATAGGTAGACTGCGCTAGGAGACATCGGTACTAAGCGGTTATTGCAGTGATCTTGATGTAGAAATGAGCCATATTCATCATTTTTGCTAACAAGGCACCATTTCGCTAGGCCGAGAATGCTGTAATTGTTGTGCTGCGGCAAGAAGAGCTTAGCGATTAAATGGCTCTTTATCCAAGGCTAGGGCATAGTGAGCTTCTGTCTACTCTTTATTAAGGATTTCCCTTGGCGATTACTGCTGACGCTATGGCAACACAACTGACGGATTTATCTTGTCGTACTACCTTTTCGATTAAAAAAATCACCGAATATATGCTGCCAAATTCAAAAGAGTCGTTTTACTTATTACTTGATGGCTCGGTGCCGCTGTTAGTGATCCGTCCTGCGTATAAAGTGTTTCTGGCTGACTTAACCGCATTGTCTGGCGTTCATAACAAGAAGGGTTATTGCCACTATTCTGAGATGACGCGCTTCCCTAAGCGTATTCATAAAAGCGCCAATGAAATTCACTATGGTTTAGGTTTTCGCTTTGATGATTTAGCTGCGGTGGAGTTGTTTATTCAAAAATTGATAAGCATCATTAGAGGGTAAAATTAATGACGTTGCTTGGCCTTTGGTGATTGTTATTTAGCGGTAGCGCCCCCATTATGGTTTTAGTTTAAGGCTAAATAAGAGTGCAATGTGGGTTTCATTCGGATACTAATGCTGTTTTGTTGTTTGCTCGGGGCTTCTCATGCCACCGCTGGCACGGACACGTCTGTCAAAATGACTCAGTTATCCTCGGCTTTATACACTGATGCAACGCAATGTGTGATGACTGATCAGCAACCACAAAGTTCGCAAGTCTCGCCAGCGTTCGACTTAAGTCATGGCATTCATATTAATGGCGCTAAGTTACGCGTGGCTCATGATGGGCCAAGTGATGGAGACGGAGCACCGACTTATGGTTTAGTGTTTGAGTTTGCCATTGAACCTAGCTTGCAGCTCGCATTAGGGTACGTTGAGCCGTTTAGTCCGCAGCTCTCTTGGATGTTGCATGCGCCATCGCCAGCCTCTCGGTTAGGAGCTTGGAAAGACAGTAATTTACAATACCTTCCCCAGCAGTATTCCCCTTCTTTTACCTAGTTTTTGCAGTGTTGTTGCCTTAGCGCGACAAGCTGCCATTGAAACAGGTTGTTCTTTTGCGTTTACTCGCTTGCGAGAGCTTTTGCTATAGATGCAATAAACAACCTAAATGCACTGATTTTTCAGCTGCTAACACGCTTTATTTGATGCCATTAAATGGCGTTGTATAAGCGAGTCTTCATTAGGTAAAAGAAAATGAAAAAACGTTCCTCTCAACGCGCCTTAAACCAATATTCTCATTGGCAATATGTGGTGCTGATTGCCACCTTACTATTGATGCTATTTAGTGCCTTGCCGTCTTGGTATGGCGAGTCGCCAGCATTACAACTTAATTATCCTCAATCGTCAGCAACGTCAGAGCACTTGGTTATGTTAGATCCACTGGCGCTGCGGCACGCGCTCGTTCAACAAGGCATCGAGCTTAAACAAATCAAGCAAGATCAAGCCACTACTTGGGTTGTGCTCAATGATGCTAAGCAGCTGCCGTTGGCAAAACAAGTGCTGCAGAAAATGTCTGACGAGCAAGGTATTTCAGATACCCAACTGACGTTGGCTTCGGTAGCGAACGCGCCTTATTGGTTAACTCAGCTGGGTTTTAACCCGATTGCGCTGGGGCTTGATTTACGCGGTGGCGTGCAATTTTTACTCGATGTTGATATGGCGCCAGTTTACCAAAGCCAAACAGAGCAGCTAAAGAAAGAACTAGGCGCTTGGCTGCGTGAGCACAATATGCGCGGTGGCCAGTTTAAAGAGCTGTCTGCCGATGGGTTTACGCTCTTGCTCGCGAATGAAAGCTATCGAACGGAGCTGCGTGATCACCTTAACAGCCAATATCGCCATTGGCAGATTATCGGCAGCGGTGATGAGCTTCGCCTAGTGCGATCTGAAACGGAACAGGTGGCGCTGCGCAATCTAACCGTGCAACAAAACCTGCAAATTATGCGTAGCCGTATTGAAGAATTGGGTATCACCGAAGCTGCTGTACAGCGTCAAGGAGATCATCGCATTCGTATTGAGTTGCCGGGTGTGCAAGATCCTGCCCAAGCCAAAAATGTGATTGGTGCCACGGCCAGTTTGGCGTTTTATCAGGTATTGGCTGATGATGCTTTATCAGGCCAAGCCATTCTCGATGAACAAGGCCGACCCGTGCGTGTGGCACAAGTCCCTGTGCTAACGGGCGAGCACATTGTTGATGCCCGTGCCAGTTTAGGTGAAATGGGTATGGCTGAAGTTAACATCAGTTTAGACAGCCAAGGCGGCCGCATGATGGCGGACTTTTCGCGGCAAAACATTGGTAAACCAATGGCCACTGCCTACAGCGAGTACTCACGCAATCAGCAAGGGGAGGTTGTGCAAAGTAATAAAATCATCAGTGTTGCGACCATTCAGTCGGGCTTGGGGGCGAAGTTTCGCATTACTGGCGCAGGCTCAATGCAAGATGCTCAAAGCCTTGCCTTGTTGCTGCGAGCCGGCTCGTTAACGGCCCCCGTCACCATAGTGGAAGAGCGTACCATTGGCCCAACTTTAGGCGCCGAAAACATTAGTAATGGTTTTTCCGCATTAGCGCTCGGCTTAGGCATGACCTTAGTGTTTATGGCGCTGTGGTATCGTCGTTTAGGCTGGATTGCCAATATCGCGTTATTAGCCAACATGGTGATGCTGTTTGGCTTGTTGGCGTTGATCCCCGGTGCGGTTTTAACCTTGCCCGGTATCGCCGGGCTGGTGCTCACTGTAGGCATGGCGGTGGATACCAATGTGCTGATTTTTGAGCGTATTCGTGACAAGTTAAAGGAAGGTAACAGTGTGGCGCGGGCCATTGATAGCGGCTTTAGCAGTGCCACTAGCACCATTTTTGATGCTAACTTCACCACCATGATCACTGCCATTGTGTTGTACAGCCTAGGTAATGGGCCGATCCAAGGTTTTGCTTTAACTCTTGGTTTAGGGCTACTTACCAGCATGTTTACCGGTATTTTTGCTTCACGCGCCATGATCAATTGGTTTTGGGGCAATGACACTCGTCGCAGCGTAAGGATTTAATCATGACTCAATTACTGAATATGAAAAATGCCAGCCAATGGCGCTATGGCACCAGTGTTATCTCTATTTTATTACTGTGCACCTCATTGTTTTTTATTGTGACTAAGGGCTTTAACTGGGGCTTGGATTTTACCGGCGGCGTGGTCAGTGAAATTCAAGTAAGCCAGCAAATCACCAACAGTGAGCTAAGCCCACTGTTGGAAGTGGGGCTAGGGCAAAAAGTGAGTGTGGTTGCCAGTGATGAACCGGGTCGTTGGGTTATTCGCTATAGTGTGCCGGAAAATATGAACACCACCGCGGTATCGATTGAGGCTTTGCTTGCGCCGCTATCGGGTGAGGTGCAAGTGCTGAACACTAGCATAGTGGGGCCGCAGGTCGGGCAAGAGCTAGCTGAGCAAGGCGGATTAGCGCTACTTGTTTGTATGCTTTGTATTATGGTGTATTTGAGCATTCGCTTTGAGTGGCGCTTAGCACTGGGCTCGCTGGTGGCTTTGGTACACGATGTGGTATTTGTGCTGGGCTTTTTTGCTCTTAGCCAGATGGAGTTTAACTTAACTGTATTGGCGGCGGTGTTGGCGATTTTAGGTTATTCCCTCAATGATTCGATTATCATTGCTGACCGTATTCGTGAATTACTGCGTTTAAAACCCGATGCGGCCACCGCCGATATTAATAATCAAGCTATTGCGGCTACCTTTACCCGAACCATGATCACCTCAGGGACCACTTTAATCACAGTATCTGCATTATGGTTATTGGGCGGTGCGTCGTTAGCGGGTTTTGCCATTGCCATGTTTATCGGCATCCTCGCCGGCACTTGGTCATCGATTGCGGTCGGCACCTCACTACCCGAAGTGTTAGGCCTAAAACCCGAGCATTATCAAGAGGAGGCATTGCCTGATACACCTTAGTCTTGGGTAGGAGTCCTATTATGGGGCGATAAGACTTGGAGCGGTATTTAACAGCGAAATTAGCGCGCTCAGCGCATAAGATTCGCGATATAAATATCGCTCCTTGTATGTTGAATTTTTTGATTTGTTTTTTTGTAGACCAGAGCTCGCTCAGGGAATTTGCGATATTCGCTGAGCAAGCTCAGCTCCTACAAAAGCCAACCAGCTTGCCGTTACACACTCGTAGGCTTGTATTCAATCACGCGTTTAGCTTGGTTTGCTGCTAACTAAGCGCACTTCATTGGGTAATACCTCACATGACAGCTCGGCATAATTCCATTGGTAAAACTTCCTGTCGATTAATGCAAGTTCGGCGTCGCTGAGAGAAATAACTTTATAGTCTTGGCCGCCGCAGTAATGACAGTTGTCATCATTTGGGGGGCGCGCAAACTTGCACCTTTCACATAGCCAAGCTTCTTGGTGACCAAGGGCTTTTACGGCGTTAACACTGGCAACTATGGAAGCTCGCCGTTGTTTGGTTTTGTTGGCAGCGGTTGCTATCGCTGCCTGCTGTGCCTGACGCTCAGCTTGTTCATATTGTGCTTGCTGCTGGCGTTTCAGTGCTAGATCGGCGGCCATTTCGAGCTGGCGTTGTTGCGCTCGTTCTAGCGCAGCGGCTTGTGCTTGTTGGCGTTGCGTTTCTTGTTGTTGCTGGCGCGTTTTTTCTATTTTCAGCGCTTGTTCTTGCTGTGCTTGATGTAATGCTTGGCACTTATCCTCAAACACTTTTTGCCGAGGGTGATATAACCACTTTTTATTATTGGTTGTCACAAGCAAGTGGTTGATGATGGCGCTCTTAGGGTTTTGTTGATGCTCATTAATTATGCTAATGAGTGGCTGCATATTGATTTGTACTGTGGGCAGGCCTTGATAGCCGTGAGTGTAACTGTGGCCTAAAAAGTTCAGTATCACAGCTAACTGATAGTCACCGACTTCAAGCACGATAACATCAGCACCTTTAGTTATTTTTGTGCGAGGAATAGTTACTTGTTGGTAGTTAACTTTAGCGCTTTTGGTGATGGGGTAGGTGGCTGTTTGGCAGCCTAGATCGCAGCTAAATTGGTAATCATAATCAGGGGTGAAAAAGGTTTGATGGGAGGTAAATAAGTTGCGCGACATCCAAAATAACGAACGTTGTAGGTTGATTTCACATAATGCCGCGGCTTTGCCTTTCTCATGGGCAAAATGATGTTGCTTAATGTTACCTTTTTTAGCGATAACAGGGGTTTTGCAGGCATAACACACACAGCCACAAGCGGCGCCTCTGGGCACATCTTCAACAAAAACCATCTCGTTGCTGGCGTGATCAAGCGCAAACGGTATCAGTACACTCATTCTTCCTCCCTCTGTTAGTATTAGAGAGAACCAAGTATCGGTCAATGTTATTTAATTTCAAACGGATAAGGTTGAGAGCTGTTTTTGAGAATGATGCGCTAAGCTGACTGATGGCTAAAAAATTGACAATTGAGCAACTTGATTTGTGCTATACCTTGGAAGACTAGGCATGCTAACGCATTTGTTTGCCCCTTCGCTGAAGCCATCGAGAACCTACTCCAAGTAGCATAGGAGGATGTAGTGAAGTATTTAATTTTACTGATCAGTTTGTGGCTTGCTCCGGCTTATGGTTGTGACCATACCTTTAAAGTGAGCATTGATTCTTGGCCGCCATTTTTTGTTAAAGAGCAGGAAGGCTGGACTGGCTTAGACGTAGAGATTTTAAAGCAGGCGATTGCAGGTGCAGGTTGCCAAATTGAGTTTGTTTATATCCCCCCTCGGCGCGGCCTTAAATACATCGCCATCGGCAAAATAGATATTATGATGGCAGCTTCATATACCAAATCTAGAGCTGAATTTGGTTATTTCAGCACCCCTTACCGTGATGAGCTTATTGGTATTATGATGCCTAAAGGTTTATCTAACCTTTATCCTGCTAATCGCCTGACTGATATTTTTAACCAAGATATTTATCTATCCACCCAGCGTGGCGCTTGGTATGGAGATGAATTTGAAGAAATTAAGAAATCACTCCGATTTCAAAGCAAAATTCACTATGCCAACAGTGAGGCACAAGCGATTGACTTGCTTATGCACCAACGTGTAGATGGCGTGGCTACGGATGTAATGGCTGGTTTGTTTAAAGCGCGAGAGCTTGGTTTTTCCGGCAATATTGAGTTTCACCCTTATTTGTTAAATAGCAGTAAAGTCAGCTTTTATGTCAGTAAAAAATCGGTGCCCGAAGCGCTGTTTAACAAACTAAATGACAGCTTAAATAATTACTTAGAAAGCGATGAGTACAAAGCGCTGCTATCGAGTTATTTGCCAAAGACTTTGTTTCAAAACGCTGCTAGTCCTGAGTAATGCTTGCTAAAGCGTTGGGTTTTGAAGAGATAATACTAACCTAAAACCCCTCTTGACCTTGGCGTTTGCCAATATTTAACAGCTGTACCACCACTTGCTCGGCACTGATGTTGTCTTGGTAAAAATAGCGATACAGTAGCTGAATAATTTCGTTTTGTTGTTGCTCTGGTAGGGCCATTGAATCAGTCAAACTGGGGACTAAGTTGTGCTCGGCTTGAGCGCGATCGAAATCTTGTTTGGCGGCTAAACTGCAGCTGTCAAAGCCAGTTAGGTCGATATCTTGACGCGCGGGCAGTGAGCCTTTCAGTTGATTAAATTGGCTTTGAAAATCTTTATTCATTAACAAGCTAGCCATCGCTTGGCTGACTCGTTTACTGTTATTTGCGCCCTGATGGAATAAGACAAAACTGTCCATGTTATAGATAAAACTGTTTTGTGTGCCCGGTGCGGCGGCGCAAATGTAATCTACATTGGCTTGATAGCCGAGGGCGGTTAGTTCGCCTTTGACCCAGTCGCCTAACAGCTGGATGGCAGCTTGGCCTGTGGCTAAGTCGGCGGTCGCTTGTGGCCATTCTTGCGCCCTTTGTTTTGAGCCGACTATGTGTGACAGCTCGCGAAATAAGCGCAAGGTCGCCAAGGTGTTCGCGTTGTTAATGGTGTCGGGGTCTAGCTCAACAAACAGTTGTCTATATTCCTGCGCGCCGTGTAAGCCGAGCGTCATCATTTCAAAAATCATTGCCACTTGCCAAGGCTCATGGCCAATCGCTAGTGGTGTGATTCCTGCTTGTTTAATGGTCTTGGCCGTGTCTATAAACTCTGGCCAAGTTTGTGGTACGGGTAAGTTAAGCTGGGTAAAGATGGCTTTATTTAGCCACATCCAGTTGATGCGATGTAGGGTCAGTGGGATGGCGACAAAGTGGCCTTGATAGCGATTAACACTTAAGGCAATATCGGGCAGACTTTGTTGCCATTGCTGTTGCTGAGCAATGCTTTCTAAATCGACTAAAAATCCCAACCGTGCCCATGAACTTATCGCCGGGCCTTCTATTTGCGCCATTGATGGTGGGTTGCCAGCAATGGCGCGAGCTTGCAGTACTGTCATGGCGCTATCACCGCCACCACCACGCACTGCAAAGTCGCGCCAAACCATGCCATTAGCATTAACAGCTTGCTTTAAGGCGGCTGTAGCTCGTTGTTCTCCTTGGCTTGTCCACCAATGCAGTACTTCCACTTGCGGCTGGGTTTGTTGTTGGCTTAGAGGTATCACTTGAGCAATGTTTTCAGTGGCGTAACTAGCTTGGGTCAAGCAAAATGATAGGATAAATAGAGAAAGAAAACCGAGTTTCATGACTTAATGCTCCGGTAAGGTGAGGCTGACGATCAGGCCTTGTTGGTGGTGATTTCTTAGGCTGATGTCGCCGCCATGACTGCGGGCGATGCTGCGTGCTATGGTTAAGCCTAATCCTGTGCCTTCTTGCTTTTGCTTGCTTAATCGAAAGTATGGTTCGAAAACTTGTTGTTGCTGAGGCACTGGGATGCCATCGCCATAATCACGGAAATCAATATGCAGTTGTTGCTGCAGTTCGGTGATATTAATTTCAACTCGTTTACCGTATTTTATGCCATTTTCTACTAAGTTGTTGAGTAAGCGTTTTAGTGCCAGTGGTTTACCCAAATACTGTTGCTGTACTTGGCCATGAATGGTGACTTGTTTGTCGTAACGACCATAAAGTTCTGCGCTTTGCTGCAAAATATGGTTGATGTCGACAGGCTCTATGTCTTCGTGCAAGTCGGTATCGCGAATACATTGCAAAGCCCCTTTTACCATAAAATCTAGCTCATTGAGGGCGTTTTCAAATTTTTTCCGAGTAGCTTCATCGGGCAACATTTCGGTACGTAGCCGCAAACAGGCAATCGGAGTTTTTAGGTCATGAGAAATGGCGCTAAATAACATGTCGCGATCGCGCAGATAGTTTTTGATCCGTAAGCTCATTTTATTAAAGGCGCGGGTAGCCGTGATAAGCTCTTCACTGCCTTGTTCGGCCAGCTGCGGCGTGTCGAGCTGCTCGGTCATGGCGCTGGCGGCATTGGCCAGTTTGGCGATAGGTCGGATTTCTCGACGCACCACCAGCCATGTAAAAAATACTAATAATAGCGAAGACAAGCCCATAAAAAACCATTGTTTAGTGTCCATAAACGGGGTATCGAGCAAAACAAAAGGTGCTGGTAAAATAGCGGCCAAATAGAGCCATTCAGTGGGCGATATTTCAATCTGCATGACTAATATTGGTGGATTTAATTCACCCAGTGACAAGCTATAGTTAGCCCATATTTGAGGGACTTCGTCTAACCTGACCTCAGTATTAAACACACGAAGATTTTCACGATCGGTAAATTCTAAGGTAATGGCCTGATCAGTGCTTAGTTCTTGATTAAGCACCTTACGAACTTCGCTGAGTACCATTTTTTTACGTTGGCTATCGGGTAAGGCTTGAATGGCAATTTCATGATTATTCAGCGATACAAAGAAACGTGAACCGCCCATTTTTCGCAGTTGATTTAAAGTTAGGTGGCGATACTCTAATGGCAGTGAGCTAAAAAAGGCGACGGTACTCGCGGCGCTAAGAGCAAGGCTATTAACTGTGCTAATTAAGCCTTCGTTTTCTTTAGCTGCACCTTGTCGATACCAAATGAGTGCGGTGAGGAACTGAGCGCTGATGATCACAAGCAATAATGTGGCCAACAAGCGTACCACTAAGGTGTTGGCTAAGCGTGGCTTCGTGGCATCAGACTTCATGTACGGCCTCAGCGTTGAGCATATAGCCTTGGCCGCGCACGGTTTTAATCAAGGCGCGGTCTTGGTCGTTCAGATGATGGCGCAAGCGACTAATTTGCACATCAATACCTCGCTCTAGTGGCATTGCCTCGCGACCTTTGATAGTGGCAGAAATTTGATCGCGATCTAGCAGTTGATTGGCGTGGCGTAAGAATAGGTGCAACAAGCTGTAATCTGCGCCCGAGAGCTGGTTGATATTGCCTTTCTCATCAATGAGTTGACGGGTAAGAGTGTCGAGCTTCCAGTTGGCAAAACAAATGTAACGCGCTTGATTGAGGCCGGCATTAAACTGCGCCCGGCGTAGCTGCGCTTTAATACGTGCTAATAGTTCACGCGGACTAAAAGATTTAGTCATGTAATCATCGGCACCAATTTCTAACCCCACCACGCGGTCTGCTTCTTCTGCAACTGCGGTCAGCATAATGATCGGCACACTAGAGCTGCGGCGGATCCAGCCGCATAAGCTAAAGCCATCTTCTCCGGGCAACATCACATCGAGAATGATTAAATCGGGATTGTGTTGTTGCAAACATTGGCGCATTTCAATGCCGTCGGCTGCGGTGAGTACGGTAAAGCCGGCATTGCCTAAATAGTCTGATAGGGCGTCTCTGAGTTCGGCATTATCGTCTACTACTAACAGGGTTTTTGCGACTGCTGTTGGCATACTTCCCTCGCTTTATTATTGTTATTTTTTAAACCTATTAAGTGTACTGAAACTGCTTGAACAAGGCACGCGTCGTTTTGTAAGCATTCGCTTACAAACTGCTTTCTCTATGTCACCTTCGCAAGACAAAAAGCCCATAGACTGCTAATGCGGGGATAATTGAAAAAGAATTTTCCTTGGTGAGAGTGGGTTTTTGATAAACAAAATATCCTTTTCAAGGATGAAAAAGTTAAGCATGCAAGGATGTACTAGCTGCGATTTTGGTTATCCATAACTCACTCTGAAGTAAGAGCGTTATTAATCATTAGCAGTGCCTAAGTGGGCAGGGAGAAGGGATATGATCAGTAATATATTTGGTCAGCTACAAAAGGTGGGACGGTCACTGATGTTACCGGTATCGGTATTACCTGTGGCTGGTTTGTTATTAGGTATAGGTTCAGCCAATTTTAGCTGGATGCCAGCAGCGGTAAGCCAAGTGATGGCGCAGTCAGGTGAGGCCGTATTTGGCTTTATGCCACTGCTATTTGCCATTGGTGTGGCGCTGGGATTTACTAAAAACGACGGGGTGGCGGCGTTAGCAGGCACGGTTGGCCTTGGTATTATGCTTGCCACACTGGGCGTAGCGGCAAAAATGAAAGGCTTAGAAACCACCACAGTGCTAGGTATAACGACCTTACAAACGGGGATTTTTGGCGGCATTATTATGGGCGGCGTCGCGGGCTTAATGTTCAATCGCTTTTACCGCATTAAATTACCAGAGTACTTAGGCTTTTTTGCCGGTAAGCGCTTTGTGCCGATTGTGACGGGGTTGGCTGCGATTGTGGTCGGTATAGTTATGGCATTTGTTTGGCCACCGGTGGGCGCGATGATCGATACCTTCTCTCATTGGACTGCGTACCAAAACCCAGTGTTAGCTTGGGGGATTTACGGCTTTGGTGAGCGTGCGTTATTACCGTTGGGTTTACACCATATCTGGAATGCGCCGTTCTTCTTCGAGGTAGGTAGCTATACCGATCCAGAAACAGGTAAGGTTATCACTGGTGAAGTGGCACGCTTTTTTGCTGGCGACCCAACGGCAGGGCACTTAGGTGGCGGCTTTATGTACACCATGTGGGCGCTGCCCGGCGCGGCATTGGCGATTTACCATACCGCTAAACCTGAGAAAAAAGCCGTTGTTGGCGGTTTGATGTTCTCAGCCGCGTTAACCTCGTGGTTAACTGGGATCACTGAGCCGGTTGAATTTGCCTTCTTGTTTGTGGCGCCGGTGTTGTATGTGATCCACGCGTTTTTAACGGGGATTGGTTTTGCCATTACTAACTACTTGGAAATTCAGCATGGTCAGTCGTTTGCCCATGGTGCCATCGATTTCTTCTTGTTCTTACCCCTTTCGACTAAGGCTTGGTTGTTCTTAATCATTGGTCCATTGTGGGCAGCGTTTTACTATGTGTTGTTCCGCGTGGTGATCACTAAATTCAATTTAAAAACCCCAGGTCGTGAAGAGGCTGAAACCGAGCAAGCAGCGGTAGTGGTTGGCTCTGAGCTGGCGACCAATTTAGTGCACGCGATGGGCGGCAAGGCGAACATTAAAAATATAGATGCTTGTATTACTCGTTTACGCGTGACAGTGGCAGATATTGCTCTGGCGGATATTCCGCGCATTAAAGCCCTAGGAGCGCGTGAAGTGGTGGTGATAGGCGATAACTTGCAAGCCATCTTCGGCACCCAGTCGGACAATATCAAAACTGAGATAGGAGATGTGTTGGCGTTAAACTAGATTTTCCGGATACCTTTACGGCGCCATATTTTGGGCCAACAACAGCGTAAACCTTTCCATTTGCAGGCCTAGCGGCCTGCTTTTTTTGGTAGAGAGCGGAAGTGTAAGCTATTACGCTAGTTGCGTTGATGCGCAGGGGGCACGCTATCTTGCTGACCAATATTAGCTGCAGACTGCGGCACCACTTTGTTTAGTGCTAAGCGTAGCCTTTCAACAATTACGTCAGGAGTATCTTTTTGTAAGGCAATATAGAGAGGTTTGGATATTTCTTTTAGGTCTAGGACAGCTTCAAAGTCATTTGGATCTAACTGCAGTTTTGTAAGGCGATACTGGAATGAATTGATATCTGCCGCCAAGTAATCAATGCGACCTGCGAGCAGTTGCCGAATCCCACTTTCTTCAGAGTTGATCACTTGTACTGTCAACCCTTGCTGTTGTAAATAGGCTGTTTTCACATCTTGGCGTAAGCCACCGATTTTACCGCTTGATAAATCAGATAAGGTATTGGGCTTAGGGTTGTTAGTCCCCTTAAGGGCAAAAATTTTAACATCGAACTTTACAATTTCTCCTACCCATTTAAATAAAGCTTCGCGCTCTGGCGTTCGGGCAACATTGATCAACAAAGCGTTAGGTGTTATTTGCGATCTTTCATAAGCTCGAGCCCAAGGAAATATCAACACGTCATAGTCCATTTCCGCCGCTGTTAAAACCTGTCTAACAAGATCAACAGATACGCCGCTCACGCGCCCCTGATCCAAATAGCTAAAGGGCGGGAAGATGGAGGCAAAAACTTGTACCTTGGGATTATTTTCAGATGACAGCGCGGCATTGGTATAACAATAAATCAGCAGAAAAAGCCACCATTGAGCTAGTTTCATTATTTTACCTTAAGGTAAGGACAATATTATTAGCTTAGACAGTACGATGAAATCCATCAAAGCTCTAGTAATAAAAATAATGACTTTGCATCAAGTGCTTAACTGCGAGTTTAGATTTTTCCACCACAAATGATATAAGCTCAGCACACACATTAATGCAATAACGCCCAGCTCAATGCCGCCTGCGATAACGATGCTGTAAACGAATACCACACTGTATTTACTGAGCCACCAACTGGCAATGTCGACCCATAATGCTAACCAAGCCACTGAGATAAGGCTGTTTTTAACCGTGCTGTGAAATGCGGTTTGCGCCATCAGTAAAGTCAGTGGCAAGATGATAAAAGCAATGCCAAATAAGTGAATATGGGCACTTCTGGCCATTTTTTGCCAAGAGTAACCCGGCTCAGTAAAGGCGCTGACATCTTGATAATTGCTGAGTGGCAGGCTAGGTATGGCACCGGTTTTGGTCGAGCCGCGGCTGTGACAACTTTGGCAGTCATACTCTAAAATCGGTAACACTTGCTGCTGAAATTGCTCGTTGTCAGCGGCGCCTTGTTTGATCCAGTCTGCAATTAAGACGATATCATCGTCATCGGCAACGTATTGGTACATTGGCCCTTTTAATGCGCCAACCAGTTGTGATTGATGATAGTGAGCGATGACATTTTCAATTTGCGGAATGTTAAAGCCGTGGTTTTTTCCTGAGTATTGCAAGCCAATCAAAGTCGCGGCAGCTAATGCGCCGAGTAAAATGGTGAGTAAAAAGCCACTGAGAGCAAGCTTGCTGGCGCAGTTATTGATGTTCATGTTGGCCTCCTTTGCGGTAAAGCCATTTAGATCACGGCGTCCTTGCCGATGCTGTTTGGTTTATTTGGCAAACATCAGGGTAAACACGCCCTCATGATATAAGTGATTGATTTGGGAGTTATCAAACACCGAGACACCAAATGGGTAGGGCTTAGTTAAATCACTAAACTGTACGTCTTGGCTGGCGCTGTTTTCACCGCTGGTGCCCAGTTGGCGTTTAAACTCTAAATGCCAGCTGCCGTCTTTCCATACCCCTTTAGCGCTAATATCGCCGCGTGAGCCGGTGAAGGGCTCAACCACGATGCCAGGCAGCATGTCGCCTGCTTTGAAGGTATCGACAAACGGCATTTTTTCGGTGATGGCGTAGTGGCTAAGCAGGTCAAACACGGCAGTGCCATAGGCAGGCGCGGTTTTATCAGCATTGATATTATCTTTGTAACCGCCGCTGAGTTTGTCATCACCTTTACGACCCCAATTGTCATTGCTGGCGGGATCGGCGGTCGCATCGATAAATTGGTCATCGAACTGCTCGGTTGGTCCGGTACGCACTGATTTCCAGTGCCACATATCAATGGTTTGACCCATGGCGCGGGTGTATTTGCGCCCCGGTGCGGTTTGCTTTATATCATTGACCATGCCGTTGTCATCCGCCATGTGGCAGGCAATGTCACAGCCTTTTTTGGCAAAGCCACGGGCATTGATATCCCAAAGTAGTGCCGCTTTGTCCTCGTAGTAGGTGTTTTCATGATTCGTTTGATCTTTGTTTTTTAACTGTTTCCAACTGCCGTCGGGTTGCTTAACCCAAGGGTAGCGCGCGAGGCTATGGGTCGGATCTTGCCATTTCATGTAAAAGTATATGGTTTGGCCGTCGTAAAGGGACTGAATACTGACTTGGGTTTGTTTCATACCAGGGTACTGGTCAGAGACGTAGGGCATTTTATCGAGTGTGATTAACAAGGGAGTGGCTTGCTGCCATGCTGCTTCTGCTATGCCGTCTAAGGTGATTGAGGCGCTGGTTTTTTGGCTAGTTAGTACCATGTCGGCTGCGGCTTGTATGTTCAAGCTAACCAAGCTTGCGGCCACAGTTAAGGTAAATATTGTGGGTTTAATTAGAGCGTTCATTCTCGTACCTTTTGTTTAAAAAGTGAGCGGTCTTCTTAAGGGTAGTGGTTGCTGGTTGTCACGTTGCGCTCTTACGGGGTTTTATTGATTTAGATAGGGGGTTTTGCGGTCAAATTTTTGTACTGAGGGGGCAACAAGCTCGGTAATGCATTTTCTAAGGGCAAAAAAAAGCGATGCCTTGCGGCATCGCTTCAGATTGTCACATCATCTAATCCTTGATGAGTGTGCTCCCTGCTTTTTCTGACTATTTTGGCTCTCTATCCTTAGAGTTGCACTTATTGGTTATCCTTAACCTAACAGACCTTCCTGATCTGTTTTCTATCTCCGTCCTGGAGGTGTCCCTTTGCTACATCGTGTAGCTGTCCTTACATCTTCCTTAATTGCCAAACTTCCTGTCTGACATAAATACTCAACGTCCTGTTAAGTATCTTTGCTTCCTTTCGCGATTAAATATACAGGTTTTCGGTAAGGTAAATACCCAGCCTCCTAGGAGGAAACATGACGGAGCGCACGAAATGCAAATGAGAAAAATTAAGTTTAATAAAAACAATGATTTATTTTTTTCAATAATTCGACGAATTGCAATAAGACACTAGAATCTGCCACAACCGCTATGGCGGATCTCGCACAAGGAAAATTTTTGCGCTTTGCGTTTTTAATTTGAAAACGCAATTTTCTGGAAAACTACGCTGTATTTAACGATAGGAGGTTTAAGCAGGGCTGAGGTTATTCAGAAAAATATGATATTGTTTTTAAGGTGATTATAAGTGGTTCTCATGCGATTTAGGTAGATAACAGTGCAACCAGATATAGAAACTAACCGACTTATTTTGAGGCCTTTTCGGCTTAGCGATGGCGATCGAGTGGCGCAGTTAGCGGGAGATAAAGCGATTGCCGATATGACAGCCAACATTCCTCATCCATATAAACCTGAAATGGCAGTTGATTGGATCAAAACCCATGAAGCTCAATTTGTTACGCGTAAAGGCATTATTTATGCCATTACCTTGAAAGGCGATGACGATATTATTGGTACGGTGAGTTTGCCGAAACTAGAGCACGGGCTAGGTGTTTTAGGCTACTGGTTAGGTGTGCCTTATTGGGGGCAGGGAATTACTTTGGAAGCGTCGCAAGGGCTAATTCATTACTGCCGGATGCATTTGGGTTTAAAACAGCTGCAAGTAATGCACTTAGTTGGTAATGAGCGATCTCAGTCTGTTATCAAAAAGTTAGGTATTCCCTATAAAGGTAATATTACGCTGCGGATGCAGGGGGCTGAGCGAGAAGTGCGCCTTTATCAATTGATTTTGTAGAATAAACGATCATTACCATCAATGAAAGCAGTTGAGCGCCTAACGGTCAAGCCTGCGAAGTATTGAGTGCTTACGATTTTTAGAGGCGAGCAAAATATTGCCTGTTGAGCAAGATGTTGCCCGTTCTGGGCCATAAATTGCCTGAAATTGTAACTCCATCATGTCTGATGTATTGATTTTAAACGGTTTCAATTTGGCATGATATTTGTACCAAATATTACTCAAACTTATTTGTTGGCAATGTCTGTACCATGTTGAATATAAATCTAGGCCCAGAATGGAGCAAAATTACTCTCGGGGGGCTGTTGCTCAATATTTAAGTCATAGTTGTTAAAGTTTTAAAGATTGAATACTAGCCAGGGTTTTTCTTAACCGCATCAACTCCTAGCGCAGAGAAGGAAGATTGCTTACAGGGCTCGTAAAAGAGACTGTTGTCTGCGGTAAATTAGTTTTGGAACACACCTTATAAGGCTATCTGTTTCAGTAGATGGATTTATGTTTTTTGAGGCTTAGTAGTTGGATTATCACTAATAATAGCGTCAGCTTTTTATTATTTATGAACATTGCAAAGGTACCGTCATGCTTAATCTCACTGGTCTACAGTTTTCTCTGGTTGTTGATGGAGTAGCCCCAACAGCCTTCTCAGTGGTTTCGTTTCAGGGCAAAGAAGGCATTTCGACACCTTTTACATTTCATTTTGAACTTGCCAGTCGCGACATGGATATTGTTGCTAACTCAGTCGTTGATAAATCGGCCACCTTGACTGTTTATCAAGATGGAGAAATACAAAAGCAGATAAATGGCATCGTCAGTGCTTTTACGCAAGCTGAGATTGGCTATCACCATACGGGCTATAAGTTGACCTTAACTGCAGCAATAGCGCGCTTATCGTTAAGGCAAAATAGTCGCATATTCCAACAGCTTAATGTGAAAGAAATAATCAGCATTTTATTAGATGAGATGGGGATTACGGATTATGTTTTTCCACTGAAAAATGCACTGGCTGCTCGAGAGTACTGTGTGCAATATAGGGAGTCTGACTTGGCTTTTGTCGAGCGATTGGCTGCTGAAGAAGGCATTTCTTATTATTTTGAACATGAAAAAAACAAGCATTCTCTCGTCTTTTGTGACGACATTTCCGGTTTTGCGCAATTAACAATTCCTATTGAGCACAACGGCCTTTCTGGTGGGCAAACCAAAGGTAACTTTGTAAAGCAATTTATGCTAAAAAATCAGGTTAAGTCGGCAAAAGTAGCTACTCGTGATTACAGTTTTAAAAAGCCAGCCTATAGCTTTTTGATTGAAAAAAGGGAAGCGGATATTGGTTTTCAACGAGATGATTACGAGTACTACGATTTTCCTGGTCGCTATAAAGATGATGCTCATGGTAATAAGTTTAGCCAAACTCGCCTCGAATACTTAAGAAGAAGCGCCATAGAAGGTATGGGGGATGGTAATGTGCCTCAAATGACAGCCGGCTATAAATTTGAATTAAGTGAAAACTTAAAAGCGGCTTTTAACCGTGATTGGTTACTGATTACAGTTCAACATTTTGGTGAACAACCTCAGGCGCTGGAGGAAGCAGGCGGTGAGGGTGAAACCAAATACAATAACCATTTCACCGTTATCCCCGGACGCAGGCAGTGGCGAGCTATGCGCAATGAAAAACCGAGGGTTGATGGACCACAGATTGCGATTGTAACAGGTCCCCCAGGCGAAGAAATATTTTGCGATGAACATGGCCGAGTTAAAGTGCAGTTTCCTTGGGATAGATATGGCAAGAGTGATGAAAATAGCTCCTGTTGGGTTAGAGTTTCACAAGGGTGGGCAGGAACAACTTATGGCATGATGGCTATTCCGAGAATTGGCCACGAAGTGATAGTCAGTTTTTTAGAAGGAGACCCGGACCAGCCTATTATTACCGGACGCACTTATCATGCAACGAATCGCCCTCCATACCAATTACCCGCACATAAAACGCGCACAGTGTTAAAAACAGACACGCATAAAGGTGCAGGATCGAATGAAATTCGTTTTGAAGATGAATTATCCCGTGAACAAATCTATATACATGGACAAAAAGATCTCGACATCATTATAGAAAATAACCGACGAGAAGATGTGAAGTTTGATCATCACCTCACTGTTCATAATGATAAATTTGAATTAGTCAAAGGCGATCAAAGCCAGACAATTGGCAAGGAGTCCTACCAAGAAATAAAAGGAAGTTTGCATCAGCTTATTGGCAAGAACTTTGTTCAAAAAATCATCGGGGTAGTAAAGCGTGTCTTTGTTGGCGGAGTGGTTACTCAGATAGATGCTGGTAATCAGACCGTGATCGGAGCGTCTGATGAACGCAAGGTTGGTGCAAACCTGCGTTATGAGGTCAACAATGAAGCCTATATCAAGTCAAGTGAAATGGTCTTGGAAGCAGGCCAAGAGCTGACTATCAAAGGTCCTGGCGGCTTTATTAAGATTGATGGTGGAGGGATCACCATCAGTGGTAACAAAGTCAAAATTAATGAAGGTGGTTCGCCAGGCTCTGGCACTAAACCTAGTCAGGTTAAACCAGAAGCCCCAAGTGTACCGACTATCCCAGACAGCGCAGATAAACGTTAGGAGATCTTAAATGCCAAAAGCAGCTCGATTAACTGATTCCTGTTCTGGACATGGTTGTTTCCCTGCTACACCCATTATTGAAGGTAGTAGTGATGTTACTATTAATGGTAAGCCTGCCGCGCGTAAAGGCGATGCCGTATTATTACATGCTTGTCCTTGCCCAAAAATGCCGCACGGTATACATAAACGAAGCATTGCTGCTGGTTCATCCAATGTGTCTATAAACGGCCAACCAGCGGCAAGAGTTGATGATAAAATAGCTTGTGGTGGTGCGGTGGCTGCAGGCTCAGGTGATGTTTTTATCGGTGATACTCCGTATCAATCGCCAGTACAAAAATGTGCTCAGCAAGCCATCTCAAACAATAACCCCATACTGAGATTTAGCCCGATGCCTGAGCCACTTAATATCGAGTGGCATAAATCGTTTTTTGCAACCCATGCTCAAAAAGGGGCATTAAAACAAGCTGCTATGCAGAGCAAAGCATTCATTCCATTATGTGCAGCTAAGTTGAAAGGGTAACGCATGTTAGGGGAAACTATCGCGTTTAAACAGTTGTTAGAGCGGTCGCTAGCACAACAGCATTATTTATACTTGTTACTGGACGTTGCCAAGTTTGATGAATTCTGGGAGCAATGGCAAGCAAGATCCAATAAAGCGCAAACCCAGTGGTGCTATTTGTACCAAAAAACTCGCTTCGATCATTTGTCGCAAGTGTCGCCATTACTGATACAAGTGGAGGAGGGAGAGTTTGCTGATGATGTATTGCAGTGGCTTTCTGCTCTTTTGTCAAATGATTGGGGGATCCTTTTCTCGTCAACCCTTACCTTAGAGAGTGTACTTAGCCATTGGCAAAGCTGGCTAACTTGCTTTCTACCTAATGGCAGCGAAACTCTATTTAGATTTTACGAGCCCAACATTATGGCTTTGTTTCTAACAGATGAAAGCTTTGACGATAATGATAGGCAGACGCTGGTAGGAGTGTGTGGTGAAATATTTCTCGCCACTGAGATACCTCATCAATACACGCGGCTCTATGTTAATACCGAGCGTGAAGATGTGTGTTTACCTAACGCGCCCTGGTTCTATTTTGAGCAAGAGCAACTTGATGCCATTGACGGGCTTTATTACCAAGAGCGATTAAGTGAATTAGCTGTCGAGTTATTTAAACTGGCCCCATCAATCTGTATGCCATTATCAAAGCGCCAAGTAAAAGCAGGGCTTCATCAAGGGATAGAGCTGGCCAAACAGCAGTTTCCAAACGCCCCCAGTAAAGCGAAGGAGCATTTTTCGCTCCAGCGATTTTTGCTTGGTAGCCGTTTTTATCAACACGCGAGTTTTTTCCTCATCACTCAGACACTACCTCTGCTCAATGCTTTGATTGAGTTTTCAAACAATAGTCGTTACAAACAAGAAGTAGAAGAACGTTTTCACGATAGTGATTGGCTAGAGCAGGCAGAGCTTGAGATGGAGGCATTATCATGACGGCGAGTTGCGCTACCTGCGCTGATGGACCTTTAAGTGAGCTGGGCATCATATGCTCTTTTGTGTGTGTTTGTGATAACTCGGCACCCAAAAGCAAGGCTGGCTCAATGCTCAAACAAAATTGTGTTGCTAAGGGCCTAGATTGGATGCGGGACAGTGGGCAGGGAAGAAATATATTACCAGAAGTGGGTTATTATATGGGGGGCGTTCCTGCTCCAGTTCCTTTACTGCTAGATGGGCCTGCGGTTCCAGAGCGGATAAAAAATCATTGGCATCGATTTAACAAAGTTAGAAAGCTATTAGCCGAAGATGGCGTAGAAAAATATTCAAAAGGCTTATTAAGGATCCCGGATATCGTGATCACTGAGCAGCCCGATCAAATACCAATACAGCCCAATATAAAACAGGTTGTTGAAATTAAATTTCCCGGAGATAAGTGGGGCGCTGGTCAAAAAGATGCATATGAAACTATAGCGGGTGAAGACGATTTTGGTACACCTAAACTGACTGAACTCAACACCAATAAATGCGGTTGTGGCGATAAAAAGCAGCCGATCGCTAACCCTGTGCCTGCGCTAACCAATGCGTGGCAAGATGAGCTAGATCGCCAACAAAGTAACAAGTTAGTTGATATAGGCATAGTCGTGGGGGGGACATTGCTTGGTGTTGCGATGATACTTGACGATTTTACGGGGATTGGCGCTGCTGATGATCCCTTTATCCCCATTGTTTCTAGTGCGGTGGCTCGTTCGTCAGTACGTTTACTCACTTTGGGGTCTCTCCCCGTCGCTGTGCCTATATTAGCCAACTAAGGAATTGCAATGGAAAGTACTATAGAAGAGCAACTAAAACTCATTGAGCCAGAAACTGGTAGGGTACTAATGACGGTTTGTTTAAACCTGACTTTGTTTTTTCGTGGTGCTTCTACACCCGAAAAACGCCAAGCGATTCTCGCCATTTTTGCTGAATACCAGCAGTTGATGCAAGGCAAGCTCAATTGGACCACCAATCCACAAACTGGTGC
>NZ_JAIBHJ010000037.1 GCF_021278025.1 Motilimonas sp. E26 | reverse complement strand
ATAATGTGGCTGCCTATGTACTGCTGAACAAAATCTATACAGCAAAGATCAACAGACCCTAGGGTCTGTTGATCTTTTATCTCGAACAAAAATCAACCGCTGCTCGAAGGGATCGCCTAAAAGCTTAATCACAAAAGATCAACAACCCCAAGTATGAGCATTAGCGATACGGTTTAGTCCGATTAATTTTATCAATACGGAGTGAAATCAATTATAGATTAAAATTGCGCTAATTATTTCTGCTTCTGGTGTAGCTGTAGTAGTGCCAGTAGCACCTCAGGCACAAATTTTCGCTGTGCTGTAATGGCGTAAAAATGCTCGAAGGCGTTAGGCAAGGGTTGGTATTCTTCTAATATGCCTTGTTCTATTTCATCTTTTACCACCACTGTCGGTAATACGGCTAGGGCACCGCTGTCACGAGCAAGTAGGCGCAACATCGCCATATCATCAGCTTCTGCTTTTACGTCTGGTTGGTATTGTGAATTGGCACAAAGGGAGTTGAATGCGCTGCGGATTTCTGTGGTTTTACCGGGTAAAATCCAGCGCGCATCATCATAACCTTGAGGAAATGGGGTGTGAATCTTACTCGCTTTAGGGCCGACAATTGACAGCGGTTGCCTCGACACCAACTGGGTTTGCCACAAGGCATCATGATTATCTAATGCAACAGGGCGGTTGGTTAACACCAGATCTAACTCGTGATTAGCCAGCCCACTTAATAAATTATTCATTCGTCTAGCGGTTAGTGAGAAGCTCACTTTCGGATTAGCGAGTAGCGGATTAATAAAATGCTCGACAAAGTTTCTGGATAGCGTCGTCAGCACGCCAATTGAGATATGCTGTACCTCGGCTTCAACACCCTTAATCAGAAACGACTCTAATTCTTCCCCTTTGCTGAATATATCATTGGCGTAGGCTAAAACTCGCGTGCCAATGTCGGTCAACTTCAGGCTACGGCCACTGCGCTCAAATAAGGTGACATCCATATTATGCTCAAGCTGTTTAATCTGCACTGAGAGGGCTGATTGTGAAATATGTAGCTCGCGAGCCACTTGAGTTAAGTTGCCAACGACAGCCACACGCCAAAAATAAAACAAATGATGATAGTTTAGACGGCTCATTTTAGTTAACTTATATAGAACGATTTATAGCATTATATCTATTTTTTTAATGTTTTCAGCTCTGACATACTTGCCCCGTCTAAAACAGGGAGCAAAAAATGATTATGTTGGCATCGTCACTCTTATTTATCAGCATTCCACTGAGCCTTGCCGTAGCAGGATGGTGGTCTCAGCAAGCATCAAAGGAAAAGGTCGGAACACGATTATTCCGATTGAGCCTTGCTCTGAGCGCCGTATATCTTGCCGCCGTTGCTCTGCGACCGACAGTCTCAATCAACATGCCATTTGAGCACTACATTAGCTTTTCTAATCTTAGCGTTATCATGTTAGGGCTAGTGTTATTTATGGCACTTATTCTCATCAAGTTTTCCCACAATTATATGGCGGGAGAGGCGCGCGTTGGTTTTTATTGGCGCTGGCTCCTCAATACGCTGGCGGCAGTCACCTTAGTGCTGATTAGTAATCATCTGGTGTTGTTTTGGTTGGGTTGGGTTGCTATAAGTTTGTCATTACATAAGTTGCTAACTTTTTATCCCGATAGACCGCGGGCTGCGTTAGCCGCGCACAAGAAATTTCTACTGGCGCGTTTGGCGGAATTATTTCTCCTCGGTGCGTTTGTTTTACTTTACCAGCAACATGGCACTCTGTTTATTGATGCGTTGTTAGCGCACTTTTATCAAGTGAAATCAGACAGTGCTATTGCGCTCACCACTCTCGATCACATGGCTGGCGTGCTGATTGCCCTGGCTGCGCTGATCAAATGTGCACAGCTGCCGGTACATGGTTGGTTAATGCAGGTGGTCGAAGCGCCTACGCCAATCAGCGCCTTATTACATGCCGGCGTGATAAACCTCGGTGGCGTGTTACTTATCTTATTTGCCCCTCTGTTTGCGCAAGTACCGCTGGCGCAATGGTTAGTGCTGGTGGTCGCGGGTTTAACTACCGTGATATGCGCACTCATTATGGCAACGCGGATCAGTGTTAAAGTGCGGTTGGCGTGGTCGACGAGCGCACAAATGGGACTCATGCTACTGCAATGTGCCCTTGGCTTGTTCGAGCTGGCATTACTGCATTTGATAGCCCATTCTGCCTACAAAGCTTATGCCTTTTTAAATTCGGGCAATGCGGTGAATGAAGATATGCAGCGTCGTCTAGCGCCTTCAAAAAATCCATCGCGTCTGGATTGGTTATTAGCTGGCATATTTGCCATGGCTTTCGTATTCATCGCTGTCACCGCTCTGGGTTATCAAGGTGTATGGAGTATCTGGGTACTCTTGATAGCAGCATTAACCTTACTTATTGCTCAGCGCAGCGGCATCAACAATAAAACCAATTTATTAACCATTTTAGGCTTAGCTGCACTGGTTGTTATCAGCTACAGCTTAATGAAAACGCTGATAGCACAACTTATCCCACTTTCATCTGGGCTGAGTGTTGCAGCGCTGAGTGCGGCGGATATTTGGGTGGCAGCCTTGTTTATTAGCTTGTTTGTGATGAGCTGTTTGCTGCGCTACCAGGGGCATAAAGCCGCCATGCAACGTATTTCCATCGCCTTGTATGCGGGGTTGTATCTTGATGAATGGCTGACTCGCCTTACCCTTAAGCTTTGGCCAGTACGTTTACCACATAGAGCAAACATTAAAGTACTAGAAGCAGATCAAGAGAATAATCTAAAGGAGTTGTATCAATGAGTAATGCAAGCGCATCAGTTACCAATAAGTCATTGTCTGAGCAGCACGAAGCGATATTACTTGCCGCCAGCCAAAAGATTGCGCCAAGTTGGCCTTTAGATCAAATGATTGCGGTTAACCCATTTTGGCAAATGCGTGAGCAACGCATCGAACAAGTAGCCGCGGATCTCGGGGTATTAGGCAGCGTGCACTTACAAATGCCTAAGGAATATTACCTTAACTTATATCAATCAGGCGCAATAAGCCAAGTAGCATTGCAGCAAGCTGCTACTGAGTTAGCGAGTGATTTATCCGCGCAACAGTTAGTCGCGTTTTTAAAGCAGCAAGATGAAAGTGTGCATTGGCATAATATTGCCGATTTGTTAGACAGTCAGCGCGATCCGCATAAAATGGCGTGGCGCGACGAGATTATTCATCAAATCAGCCAATTTTGCGCCGCGCATTACCAGGAGTTAGAGCCGTTATTACGCCGCGGTGATACCAGTAAGCAGATCGATTTATATGGTCATTGGTTAGATGTAACGCGTTGTAATAAAGGGCTTAGCATTGTCATGGATGAGCCGGGTTTACATCAATTTTTTGCGCAATTGCCTGATACGCACGAGGCCTTATTAGCAGAAGCTATTGTTACATTTGAGCTTGATGATGACACCTTGGCTGCTTATAGCCACGCATTATTGTTAGATGTAAACGGTTGGGCATCTTGGGTGGCTTATTTACGTTGGCAAGGCGACCTTAACCAATTGCCTAATGACGAAATGCTGCAGTTGTTAGCTATTCGCATGGCGTGGGACCTAGTGATCTGGCGTTATCTCAAAGCACAGTTACCACTCCATTTTGCGCAACTAGATGTACTGTGGCAGCGAGAAAAGGCGCAGCTATCGGCAATGGTAAAAGAGTATCAGCAAATGCAACAGCCCATTTGGGTATGGGTTAAAGCTGCTGAATTGAGCTATCAACATCAGCTTAACCAACAGCTGAAAAATGTCATCCCTCAGCCAGTTGTAGCCCCTGAATTGCAAGCGGTGTTTTGTATTGATGTACGCTCAGAAGTGATGCGAAGAGCGTTAGAGTCACAACATCAAAATATTCAAACCTTTGGCTTTGCCGGTTTTTTTGGCTTGCCGCTGGAGTATCAACCTAGCCAAAGTGAGCTGACGCGACCGCAATTGCCCGGCTTATTAAAGCCAGTTATACGTGTCACGGAGATTAGCGACAACAAAGGCGAGAAAGCAAAGTTAAATTTACGGGCGCGTTGGCAAAGCTGGTCAAAAGCGGCGCCTTCTGCTTTTTCCATGGTGGAATCTACCGGCTGGCTCTATAGCTTAAAGATGCTTAAACAATCATTTTTTGCCAAAGGCGAAGATAACCCCGTCAATCGACTTTTACACCAAGCGAGCTGGGAGATGAGCGCGCAGGGTGAGGCCTTGTCCATTGCTGATAAAGCGCGCCTAGCAAAAGGTGTACTACATGGCATCGGGCTGACAAGTTTTGCGCCAACGGTGCTGTTAGTGGGTCACGGTAGCCATACGGCGAACAACCTACATGCCGCGGGCCTTGATTGCGGCGCTTGCGGTGGCCAAACCGGTGAAGTGAACGTGCGCGTATTGGCGCAGTTATTAAATGATCAAGAAGTGCGCCAAAGCCTTGTTAGTCAAGGGGTGGTGATCCCAGAGGGCACACGCTTTGTCGCGGCGCTACATAACACCACCACAGATCATATTGACTGCTTTACGTCAGAGTTAGGTGAGTCGGTCAGCAACTGGTTAAAACGGGCGACAACGGCTGCGCAAAGAGAGCGCGTGGCGTTATTAGATACCAGCTTGGTAAATGCAACCGATGAGCAACTTGATAAAGCCTTTATTAAGCGCAGTCGAGACTGGTCGCAAGTGCGCCCTGAGTGGGGGCTAGCAAACAATGCTGCTTTTATTGTCGCGCCACGTAGTTGGACTCGCCAAGTAAACTTACATGGCCGGGCATTTTTACATGATTACCAACACCAGCAAGACCCCGACTTTGCTGTGCTTGAACTGATCTTAACGGCGCCGATGGTGGTCACTAACTGGATCAATAGCCAATACAATGCCTCTGTTACCGACAATAGTAAATACGGCAGTGGCAACAAAGTGTTACATAACGCGGTAGGCGGGCACATCGGTGTATTTGAAGGTAATGGTGGCGACTTACGCATTGGTCTGTCCATGCAATCATTACACAACGGAGAAACATGGATGCATCAGCCACAACGCCTAGCCGTATATGTCGCTGCGCCCCGTGAGCCGATTGAGCAAATCAGTGCTAAACACGACAACGTACGCCACCTTATTGATAACGAATGGCTATATCTGTTGCGCTGGGATGAAAGCGGCGTGATCGAGCGGTTTTATCAGGGCCAATGGTTGCCACAATAAGGGAGTCATTACCAGTGAAAGTCAGGGTAGCCTGTTCGATGGAAAAGAAAAAAGCTACTTCTTAATGCCCAAGGTGGCATTGGATCACGCACCGTTCAGAGCAGATAGATTTCGGGTTGTAGACCGATGGAATGGTTAAGTTTTGGCAATCACGTGAGTTAAACGCTAATAAGATATTAATAGGGTTTGGCTTGCGCGTCATATACAGCCCCGAGTGACAAATAATGAGATCCAAGGCGATGGGCAAGATTTAGTGCGCCGACTTAGTGAAAAATGCCCTCAATGCCAACAAGTTAATTTCGTGTGTAAAGAAAAACAGCCGGGACTGCCTTGTGCTATGTGCAGTTTACCGACACATCAGGTAAAATTGTCGGTTCGTATTTGTGATGGATGTGCTTACCGCTCGCCAGAGCCGCAGCCCGTGTCCAGAGCCGACCCTAAGTATTGTCAATTTTGTAATCCGTGAGAATAAAAAAGCATGAGCCAAAACTATGAAACCTTATTGCTAAATGGTGATGAAGCAGTGAGCCAAGCTGTGCAGCTATTACAACAAGGTGAGTGTGTGGCCTTGCCCACGGAAACCGTTTACGGCCTCGCGGCAAATGCCGCCAATGCACCAGCGGTAGACAAAATTTTCGCCGCCAAAGGTCGACCAAAAAATCACCCTTTAATTGTTCATATTCCCGCTGTATCACACCTTGAAAAGTGGGCCGCAGATATTCCAGCAACAGCCTATGCATTGGCCGAGCAATTTTGGCCGGGGCCATTAACCTTATTATTGAAAAAAGCGCCTCATGTTGATGACGTGGTGACCGGCGGGCTGGATACTATCGCCTTAAGAGTGCCAGCTCATCCTTTGTTTTTGTCGGTATTAGCGCAGCTAGATAGCGGACTGGCGGCGCCGTCAGCTAATCGTTATAAACAACTTAGCCCAACTATTGCAGAGCAAGTCAGTAAAGGCTTAAAAGGACGCATTGCCGCGGTGCTTGATGGCGGGCCTTGTGCGCACGGATTAGAATCTACGATTTTAGATTTAGTCAG
The DNA here is from genome assembly GCF_021278025.1 of Motilimonas sp. E26. Lineage (GTDB taxonomy): Bacteria > Pseudomonadota > Gammaproteobacteria > Enterobacterales > CBDFNC01 > Motilimonas. Next base: position 29,624 of record NZ_JAIBHJ010000037.1, on the reverse strand, counting down.
CGAGCGGCCGCGCATTTTACGCGCCGGCCCCATCACGAAACAGCAGCTGGATGTTGCCCTAGGCTGTGATGTTGAAATGCCAAAGCAGCATGTTGAAGTGGTGCCGGGTAATGTTAAGGCTCATTATCAGCCTATTACCCCGGCTCGATTAGTGACCACTGAGCAGCTGGTGGCTGACATGGCTGAGTTACAAGGGCAAAATGTTTGCCTGTTATTGTGGTCAGAACAAGCCATTGCGCAGGCGAAAGCCACTGGGTTAACTGCCTCGCAATGGCGCGAAATGCCAAGGGAAGCAGCATTATATGGCCAGCAGTTATATGTCACCTTATACCAAGTTGACCAATTGGACGTGGCGAACATTTTGGTTGAGCTACCACCGCAAAGTGATGATTGGCGGGCGATTAACGATAGGCTATCGCGCGCGGCTTCTTACTAAAAGCTTTTGATTGGCGGCTGATTAATAACCATTGATTGTTTATAACGCCCAGATCAGCGAAAATACCGAGCAATTACCGATTAACCAGATAGATTTGATAGCAATCACGCTTCAATTGCGCGTTTAACCCTGTCATTTCTGTTATCAAAGAAAAGAATTATTTAATGGCTGACCAGAAGTTTCTCAATGAAATCAAAAAGCGAAGAACGTTCGCTATTATCTCTCACCCTGATGCGGGTAAAACAACAATCACTGAGAAGGTGTTATTACACGGGCGTGCTATTCAAACCGCCGGTAGCGTAAAAGGCAAGGGCAGCTCGCAACATGCTAAGTCTGACTGGATGGAAATGGAAAAAGAGCGTGGTATCTCCGTCACGACCTCGGTGATGCAATTTCCGTTTAATAACTGTTTGGTTAATCTGTTAGACACCCCAGGACACGAAGACTTCTCGGAAGATACTTACCGTACGTTAACGGCGGTGGATTCATGTTTAATGGTGATTGATGCGGCGAAAGGTGTCGAAGACCGAACCCGTAAATTAATGGAAGTAACGCGTTTACGTGATACGCCTATCGTTACCTTTATGAACAAAATGGACCGTGATACGCGCGATCCCATGGAGCTACTTGACGAAGTTGAAGAAGAGCTCAAAATGGCGTGTGCACCTGTCACTTGGCCGATTGGCTGTGGTAAAGAGTTTAAAGGTGTGTACCACATTCATCGTGATGAAGTGATTTTATACCAATCAGGTCAAGGCCATACCATCCAAGAAGTGCGTATTATTAAAGGCATAGACAACGATGAAGTGACGCAAGCGATTGGCGCTGTTTTGGCTGAAAGTGTGCGTGAAGAAATTGAACTGGTATTGGGCGCGGCCCATGAATTTGATAAAGAGCTATTCTTAGCCGGTGAATTAACGCCGGTTTATTTTGGTACCGCGCTAGGTAACTTTGGTGTTGACCATATTCTTGAAGGCTTAACGGAATGGGCGCCAGCGCCAATGCCGCGTGCCACGCAAGACCGTGATGTGATCGCTACGGAAGAGAAATTCTCTGGCTTTGTGTTTAAAATTCAAGCCAACATGGATCCCAAACACCGCGATCGTATTGCTTTTATGCGTGTGGTATCGGGTAAATACGAAAAGAGCATGAAGATGCGCCATGTGCGTTTAGGTAAAGATGTCACCATTTCTGATGCGGTTACCTTTATGGCGGGCGATCGCAGCGCCGCTGAAGAAGCCTATGCCGGTGACATCATTGGTTTACACAACCACGGCACTATCCAAATTGGTGACACCTTTACCCAAGGTGAAGACATGAAGTTCAGCGGCATTCCAAACTTTGCGCCAGAAATGTTCCGCCGCATTCGTTTGAAAGATCCGCTGAAACAAAAACAACTGTTAAAAGGCCTAGTACAGCTTTCTGAAGAAGGCGCGGTACAAGTATTTCGACCACTGCGCAACAACGACTTGATCGTAGGCGCGGTCGGTGTACTACAGTTTGAGGTAGTGACGGCGCGCTTAAAATCGGAATACAAGGTGGAAGCCATCTACGAAAGCATTAGCGTTGCCACGGCGCGCTGGGTAGAAAGTGATAACACCAGTAAAATGATTGAGTTTGAGAAAAAAGCCTACGATAACTTAGCCTTAGATGGTGGTGATAACCTGACTTATATTGCGCCGACCATGGTTAACTTAAACTTGGCGATTGAGCGCTACCCTGATGTGAGCTTTAGAAAGACCCGCGAGCATTAATCGCCGCCCAGTCGCAGTGATTTAGCTGCGCTGACTTAATTCATTAAAAACAGCGCCGATTGGCGCTGTTTTTGTATCGGTAAACGAGACTGAAATGGAGGGGTTGTGTCATTGAAGCATGGAAAAATAGTGAGCCTCAATAGCCCGATGATGGACACTCATTGTCACCTTGATTTCGCCGAGTTTGATGGCGTGCGCGAGCAACTGTTAATGGATGCCGCTCAATTAACCGTTAAGCGCATCTTAGTACCCGGTGTTAAAGCGGCCACTTGGCAAGATTTAATTGCCTTGTGTCAGTCTCATCCCTCGCTTGATTTTGCCTTAGGCTTACACCCGTATTTTCTCGCCGATTACCAAGCTGAGCACATGGCATTGTTACAGCAGTTAGTTGAACACTATCAACCACTGGCGATTGGCGAGGTGGGGTTGGATGCCATGGTGGATGTGCCGATGGCGCTGCAATTAAACGTATTGCGCCAACAAATTGAAATAGCAAAAACGGCTAAATTGCCGCTAATTTTGCACCAACGTAAAACCGCTTCGTCATTATTATCTGAGTTAAAGCATTTTCCTTATGGCGGTGTGCTGCATGCTTTTTCGGGCAGTTATGAGCAAGGCATGGCGTTTATTGATAAGGGCTTTAAATTGGGTATCGGCGGCGTCATCACCTATCCAAGAGCGGCGAAAACCCGCGCCAGTGTTGCACGTTTTCCCCTTGAAGCTTTGGTGCTCGAAACCGATGGCCCAGATATGCCTATCGCCAATCAAACTGCCAATGTCAATTCTCCGCTTAATTTACCTTTCATTTTTAATGCTTTAGCCGAGTTACGAGATGAGCCACCAGCGCAGTTGGCAAAGGGCTTGTGGCAAAACAGCCAAGCCGTGTTTGGCAGGGGAAAAATCTAGCTTTTTGACCAAGCGCACCCTTTATAAAAAACTTATATTATCGCCTTAATAAGGGGCTTGTACCCTTGCATCACTGGCGCTATTGTAAGCATCTTGTGTTTAATATTGCCAAGTGATGAGTTATTTATACTTTGAAATAATCATTACTAAGTTGATACTTTTGACACGAGTTTAAATTAGCAGGCCAAGATGGCCGCAAAATAATTTAAAGCATCATGATCGGTTAAATGGATTTAACAACGTATTCAACAACATGCTTTATACCAGCATCGCTACGTTTACAGTTTGATGATGATAACTGTCTTCAAGGAACCAAGTCCGTCAGTTTCTGCATACGATATGCAAATTTTATGAATGGAGAAGAGACATGACAGATCTTAAAGCAGTCGCGCGCACCGCGCTCGGACTAATGGATCTTACCACCCTTAACGATAATGATACCGACGCGGATGTGATCAAACTTTGCCATCAAGCCAACAGCCCGGTGGGCACCACGGCGGCTATTTGTATCTACCCAAGGTTCATTCCTATCGCGCGTAAAACCTTAAATGAACTTGGCGCTGGCCAAGTAAAAATCGCCACCGTGACTAACTTCCCTCATGGCAACAACGACATTGACATTGCCGTGGCAGAAACCAAAGCGGCAGTGGCCTATGGCGCCGATGAAGTGGATGTGGTGTTTCCTTATCGCGCTTTTATTGCTGGCGATACAGAGATTGGCTTTGAGTTAGTTAAAGCTTGTAAGCAAGCCTGTGGCGACTCGGTGCTACTAAAAGTGATTTTAGAAACAGGCGAAATTAAAGACGCCGCGCTCATTAAACAAGCCAGTGAAATTGCTATTGCTGCAGGGGCTGACTTTATCAAAACCAGCACCGGTAAAGTGGCCGAAAATGCCACTTTAGAATCAGCCAAAATCATGCTAGAAGTGATCCGCGATACCAATACTCATATTGGTTTTAAACCTGCGGGTGGCGTAAAAACTGCGGCGCAAGCGGCGCAGTATTTACAGCTAGTGAGCGATATCTTAGGTGAAGATTGGATCAGCGCGGCGCATTTCCGCTTTGGCGCATCGAGCTTACTCGCCGATCTATTAACCACTCTCGACGTGCAGCACGATGTTAGCGGTGCTGGTTACTAGGCTCAATTTTATCTGGCAGGCGTTGAGCCTACATGACATCACTTATTTAAGGTACACAAGATGGCAACTCCACATATTAATGCGCAAGCGGGCGATTTCGCTGAAACCGTATTATTTCCAGGCGATCCACTGCGCGCTAAATACATAGCAGAAACATTTTTAGACAACCCAGTGCAAGTAACCGATGTGCGTAACATGCTCGGCTTCACCGGTACGTATAAAGGTAAGCGAGTTTCAGTAATGGGCTCAGGCATGGGCATCCCTTCTTGCTCAATTTACGCCAAAGAATTGATCACTGAATACGGCGTGAAAAACCTGATCCGGGTTGGCAGCTGCGGCGCGGTGAGCGAGAAAGTAAAAGTACGCGATGTGATTGTCGCGATGGGCGCATGCACCGACTCAAAAGTGAATCGCATGCGTTTTAAAGATCATGACTTTGCCGCAATTGCGAGTTTCGAGTTGTTGCGCAAGGTTGTCACGGCAGCTGAGCAAGCAGAGATCCCGGTACAAGTAGGTAATGTGTTCTCGGCCGATTTGTTCTACACCCCTGATCCTGAGATGTTCGACTACATGGAAAAAATGGGCATTCTTGGCGTAGAGATGGAAGCGGCTGGTTTGTACGGCGTTGCGGCTGAATTTGGCGCTAATGCTTTATGTGTGGTAACTGTATCGGATCATATTCGTACCGGTGAGCAGACTACGTCAGATGAGCGTCAAACTACGTTTAACGACATGATTATTATGACGTTAGATTCACTCATCTAACACATAAAAACATCTCTTAACTAAAGCGCTTTATAGCGCTTTTTTTGGGTATGCTGATCTTTAATACTTTTTCGTGACTGTTATTCCTTTTTTTCATTCTAAACTCATGCTTCCTAGGCTATGATTTTAGATAATTAACCGCGTAAACATGAAGTAGCGCGCTTTGCTTGAACAGGGATAGCCATGCATAAACGTTATTTCGGCCTTATAGCCTGCATGTTAGTCAGTGTGGGCTCGTTTTTTTCTCCTCATTTGCTCGCCTCTGAGCTTGAAGTATTTTTAAGCCAGCAATCAATCCGTAGTCGTATCGCTGACACTTATGGCGATAAAGCGATTAAACGTATTGATGCTCTTATTACTACTTTACAAAATGCCAGTGTAATGAGTCAGAAGCAAAAATTAGAAGAAGTGAATAACTTCTTTAATATGTTGGTTTACGCTCAAGACCAAAAACTTTGGGGTAAAAACGATTATTGGGCATCCCCGCTGGAATTTGTTGGTGCAAAAGGCGGTGATTGTGAAGATTACTCGATCGCCAAGTATTACAGCTTAATGGAGTTGGGGATTGCTGAAGAGCAGTTACGCCTTGTCTATGTTAAAGCCGTTAAATATAACCAGTTTCATATGGTATTGGCTTACTACCCGAGCCGCCGTGCTAATCCACTTATTTTGGATAATCTTGAATACGACATTATCCCTGCATCACGCCGCAAAGATTTATTGCCCGTTTATAGTTTTAATGCCAAGCATTTATGGGTGATGGGAAAAGCGAAAAAAGGTGAGCCGGTAGGAAGTTCAGATAAGCTGTCGGAGTGGAAAAGCGTTAAGTCTCGTTTTTCTGGTGCGACTTTAAAGTCACCTCGTACCGTTCTTTAACCTCTTTCAATGAACCTACTTTGCAGTGCAAAGTAGGTTTAATATTCAATTACTGCTTCATTTTCGCAATCACAGGGTGCAGTGGGATCACCACGGCACTGCCGGTCATTGTTTCAAATGAACGGAAAATATTAGCATAAGCGGTAATGTTTTTACCGAAGGTTTTTTGTTGGCTAAAGACCGCTTCAGCAACGGCTTGAACATAAGCAGGATCGACATCCTTGCGGGTTACTAAGTTAGCTGAGAAAGACACCGTAGGTGTTTTTTCCTTATTGCCACGGTACAAGCGACCCGGAATAACACCCGGCATTAAATAGGGCGGGAGCTTGCCATTTTGATCAACTAACGCGGCACTATTTACGCTAACAAACTGAATATCACAGCGTTTGCTAGTGCGGTTTACTAAGCGGTTCGGGTGACCAATAATTGCGGCAAAGGCATCAATTTCCCCCAAACATAATGTTTCAAATGCTTCCCAACTATTTTCCTCTCTCAGCTCTGGCTTTTGCTCCCAGTCTACGTTGGCAGCAAGGCGCTTTAGTGACGTGTTGGTGCCCGAGCCTTCACTACCTATGTTGAGAGTTTTGCCATTTAAGTCCATCGCTTTATGAATTTCGCTATCCGGCGTCGTCACTATGGTTAAAGGCTCGGCATGAGTGGCCAATACCCCAAGAAATTGCTCAGGATGTTTTTTTGCCGCGAAATATAAGGTGTCAGATTGTATGATGGCAAAGTCAACTTCACCGGCTAATAACAGCTTTAAGTTTTCTTCTGAGCCATCAGTTGGAATTGCGCCGCAACGATAGCCATGCTCAGCTTTTTTAGCACTGGTTAAACGACAAATTTCGGATGCAACTTGAAAATAAATACCCTGATCTGAGCCAGATGCAATGGTGACAAGTTTACGTGCTGGCTCAGCCTGAACAGCGCTAGCAAAACTAGCGTTAAGAATAAATAATAGGGGAGCTAGAAGTTGTTTCATTATGCGTTTTTCCTATGACAAGCCCAAAAAAGAATAGCAATTTGTACTAACCACAATGAAGAGGTCAGTAAAATTTGCATAGGTAAACGCGCACTCAAAACATTCCACATAGCTTGATATAGGTGATGATGGTGACTGGAAACATATAAGTCGCCTAAAATATTCCAGCCATCGGTCATTTCCATGTGACGACTTAGTTCACCCGCTGGGAATAGCTGGACTAGCCAGTCTGGATAGTTTGCCGTTGGCTCAGCAAACACTCGCTCAAAGGCTACTAGGCCATCGAGATCCTTTAACGTTACACTTTGTAATAAGCTGCCATCAAACATCGCGTTAATAATGGTTTCAGCCATAACTTCATCTCCACCAAGCAGGGTGTTCTGTAGGATTAAACCCAGTGCGGTCAGAGAGGATTCCATGTTTTGATTGAACTGTAGGTTAAGCTCTTGAGCTAGACTAGCGCCTTGTAAGTAAAAGGCACCTGCGAGTAATAATGCGTCAACTATCGCTAGGGCAATAGCGGCACCGAAAATTCGCTGCATAAACCATCCTTGTTAATGTTATTGGCTGCCGATGTTGCTGAGTGTTGATTATTAAATACCCTGTCATTATGTCAATTAAATATCGGACTTATTATGGGTTTGGTGATCACTGACGAAGTTGTTACTGTAAGGAAAACTCTCAGCTAGTGATTTTTATGATTAAAGAAGTCAAAACACATATTATCAGTGGTTTTCTTGGTGCTGGAAAAAGTAGCGCTATTCGGCATTTATTAACACAGCAACCCAAGCATGAAAGATGGGCGATTTTAGTCAATGAATTTGGTGAGGTCGGTATCGATCAAGCCTTGCTAAACGCAACCGCGAAACAGAGTAAGCAAGTGGTTATTCAAGAAGTTCCTGGCGGTTGCATGTGTTGTGCTGCTGGCGTGCCGATGGCCGTGGCGCTGAATAAGCTGTTGAAAGCCGCGCAACCAGATCGATTACTGGTCGAACCTACTGGGTTAGGCCATCCGCAGCAAGTGTTAAAAGCTTTAACTGGGGCACAATATAAAGGTGTGCTAAGTATGCAGGGCGTGATCACGCTCGTTGATGCAAGGCAGATACAGCAAGCGCGTTATAGTGAGCATGATATTTTTAAACAACAATTGTCAGTAGCTGATTTGATTATTGCGAATAAAGCTGACTTATACCAAGGCGAAGAGCTGGCCGACTTGGCAGCTTATGTTGCTGAACAGCTACCCAAAAAAGCACGAGCCATTCGCGTGTTAAGCCAAGCAGAATTGCCCTTTTTATGGCTAACAGAATTTGCAAACTTGACGCCTAAAGCCCCCATTTTTAAGTTGTTTAAACCGCAGAACAATGAAGCAAATATTAACTCTGCCATTGCGTTACCTTTGACTGAGGATGTGAGTTATTTTACTGCACAACAAAATGAATTTTTTAGTTGTGGTTGGGTATTTACCAAGCAGCAGTGCTTTGATAAAGAAAAGCTGTTAAGCCTATTAGCCTCACTAAATGTAATGAGGCTGAAAGGTGTTATTTTGACTAATCAAGGCATCAAGGTTATCAATCAAGTTAATCAGGAGATAACCGTGTCAGAGGCTGATAATGCGACTGATAGCCGTATAGAATTGATTTCTGATGCTCCAATAATGGAGCGCGAATTACTAACCCAACTCAAGCAATGCATTATCTAGGGTCTGTTGATCTTTGATGGTTAATTTTTGTTCGAGAGGGGACACCTTGTCTAAAAGCGTTTTGAGCAAGGTGAGCAGTGTGTCGCTTAGCATTCTAAGTAAATACTGCTCAACGATGGGCAAAACGCTTTTAGCCGAATCCGTAGGACAGCGTTTGTTGGTCATTTGTACTGCGTTAGCGCCTTTTCGCGTAGTTCACTATGCCACAAAGGTACTGGTCACAACGAACGTTTTGTATAAATCCCCAACAAACCGCTGCAAAAACCAGCACAAAAGATCAACAGACCCTAGATGCCATCTGAGCAGATACATACTTTTATTACCTAAAACCCATTTACTCTGGTCGTTATATGAAATTGGTTACTAAGTGAAGGGCCTAAACTTAATCACTCGACAATCATCTCAGGATCACTGTCTTGCATTTTTAGTTTTGTGATGAGCTAGTCGTTTTAACGGTTAAAACTCATACTTTTCCAACTTGTTGTCTTTGCATTAGCTAACTATCATTCGTTTGCTTTGAATAAATCAATTATTTATAAGGAATATAAATTGAATAGCACACGGATGTTTAAAAGAACTGCATTAGCAACAGTAGTTGCAGCTTTGTTAGCGCCAGTTCAAGTAATGGCTGCCGAGCTTGATGATCAGGTAGTCACGCCAAGAATTGTTGGTGGTGATAATGCTAACCAAGAGGACTGGGGTTTTTACACGCAATTGGTGAGTCGGCAAGGCAATCGCTCATACTGCGGCGCAAGTTATTTAGGTAACGCCTATGTATTAACGGCGGCGCATTGTGTCGTTGGCGACTCTCCAAGCCAAGTAGCGGTTAAAGTTGGTGGTTACAATTATGCAGCCGCTGATGGACAGCGCGCTAACGTTAGCCAAATATTTATTCACCCACAATATAATACCGCAACGTTAGCCAACGACATTGCAATTTTAAAGTTAGATCGCCAACTACCTGAAGCACAAAACGTGCAAATAGCCCAAGGTACATTAAGCCAGTATGTACGTGAAGGTGATTTATTAACGGTGGCAGGGTTAGGCCGAATTCAAGAAGGTGGTTTATCACCCACTGTGTTACAAGAAGTGGATGTGCCTTTAGTGTCTGATGCCTTATGCCAACAAGCGGGCGGCAGTTATCAAAACGTGGGTGATGTAGCATTTTGTGCTGGCTTCCCACAAGGTGGTAAAGACTCCTGCCAAGGTGACAGTGGGGGTCCTATTGTAATCAATCAAGGTGGGGTTGTTACTCAGTTAGGTATTGTAAGCTGGGGGATAGGTTGCGCTCGTCCCGGCCAGTATGGCGTTTATAGTGATATTGCTGCATTACGTCCTTGGGTCGATTCTATCATTGACGATGGCCAAACCGATCTTGTTGCGGTGGGTTATGTACCAAACCAATCGTTAAGTGCTTTTAACTTAGGTGAAACTAAGCGTCACGACTTTAAACTGAGCAACACCGGTAATGTTGAATTTACCATTGATAGCTTAAATGTATCTGAATCAGGCGTAGCGACAACTCCTGTTATTACACAAGATAATTGTACTGCTCACACCTTACAACCTAACACTGACTGTACCGTTGCAGTAGAGTTTGGTGGCCAAAAGCCAGGCAGCGCAGAAGTTAACCTAAACTTTGGTATTGATAAAAACAGTACGGCCTATCAAGCTACTGTAACTGCAGTAGTAAGAGAAGAAGTTACGCCGACACCCCCACCTACAGGCAACTGTAGTGAAGAGTGGAAATCTGGCAGTGTTTACTACGCAAAGGAAACGGTTGTTTGGGCCGGTAAACAATGGCAGGCTAAGTGGTGGACACAAGGTGATAACCCCGCGGAGTCTGGGCCTTGGGGCGTTTGGCTAGAAATAGGTTCGGCAAACTGTGACAGCACGCCAACGCCAGTGCCAACCGTAGCGCCTACTTCAGAGCCAACGCCTGTCCCGACGGTCACGCCAACAATTGTGCCAACAATAACACCAACTCAACCACCATCTCACTTACCTAATTATGTTGCGGGCAGCTCATACGGTCCAGGTGATAAAGTGCTAAACGACGGTGTAGCTTACCAATGTAAAGGTTGGCCATTTGGTTTATGGTGCAGTGGTTCAGCTTATGAGCCTGGTAAGGGGCGCGCATGGAATGATGCGTGGTCTAAATTGTAAACTTTTGAAACAAATATCGTTACTTAATACTAAGCCGAGATGCTTCAGCCTCGGCTTGTTATTATTTACTGGTACTATCTGTATTAGTTTTTGGCACAGCAGAAGTTGTATCTAACTTCTCAAAAGGGGTGCTGCTACGATCAAGCATGCCAAGATCTAGCATGGGGGACGCATCAATGTTTTGTGCGTTCATCATTCGAGCCACACGCTGCAATGACGAAATAATCATGGTTTGCTCCCATTCTTCTAAGCCATTAAATTGGCGTGCGAAGTGATCTTGCAATGGGATCGGAGCGCCTTTGAGCACGTCTACGGCTTCATCGGTTAATAACGCATGAACCTTACGTTTATCGGTTTGTGAGCGTTGGCGATATACCAAGTTACGCTTTTCTAATCTATCTATGATCGTGGTCACGGTCGCTTGGCTTAAGCTCATCTCATTGGCTATTTCACCTATGGTGACTTGGCCTTTATCACGAATGGTTTGTAGCAACAAAATTTGCGGCGCCGTTAACCCCGTGGTTTTGGCAAGATGCTTAGAATGGAGATCTGTCGCGCGTATTACACGGCGCAATGCGACCAACACTTCATCAATACTATTCAAATTACGTTCTCGGTTAAAAATTTTCCCGATTATATCGCCAATTGTTTATATGTCTAAATAAATTAATTATCAGATGCGCTTCAAGCAAGGCTAAAAAAGTGCGTAATGAAAAATTAATAAAATTTTTTTTCGCTTTATTTCCTTGCATATTTAAACTTTTTCCAAATCGGTCTCTATCTCAAGTCTGGCTTGGCTTTGCTTGCACCAAAATAGTGAAAAAAACGGATTGTTTGTGGGGGCGATCACAAAGGTAATCTCGGGTTGAGGCCCGGTGGGGGGCTAGAGAAAAATAGATGCATAGTGTACTATGTTTCGTGTTCTAAGTTATTTTTATAGATTTAAGTTGGATTTTTGGATTTATCCGAGGCTTACGTAGCTAAATTTATTTACTTCTATAAAGATTATTTAACTTCACTTGATTGAAATACTTATAAGGAGTTGTTTTGTCTACTATGCAAAATATAGTGTTAACCCAGCCAGATTTAGAAGATGGCATGGCCGTTTCTCGACTAGTTGCATCTTGTCCGCCTTTAGATACAAACTCTGGATACTGTAATTTTCTTCAATGTGGTCACTTTTTAAGTACTTCAGTAGCCGCAAAACTTGATGATGAATTAGTGGGCTTTATTTCTGGTTACTTAGTACCAGAGCGTCCCGATACGTTGTTTATCTGGCAAGTTGCTGTGTCTACTTCAGTACGTGGTCAAGGCTTAGCATCAGACATGCTACAGCACATTCTTGATCGCACCGACTGTAAAGGGGTGCACTATATTGAAACAACTATTACTCAAGACAACCTTGCGTCTTGGGCATTATTTGAAGCGTTTTCAAATAAACTGTCAGCTGAGATGACGTCGTCAGTATGGCTGAAAAAAGAACAACATTTTGAAGGTGAACATCCTTCAGAGTCGTTAGTTCGCATTGGTCCATTCAACAATCAGCCCGTTAATCATAGCGGTGAAGCGATGCAGATTTTCGCTGATATGGAATCAGAAGTGCAAAGTTACGCGCGCTCATTTCCACGCATATTTAACCGCGCCAAAGGCGAGTTTATGTGGGATGAGTTTGGTAACCGCTACTTAGACTTTCTTGCTGGTGCAGGTACGTTAAATTACGGTCATAACAATGATCTGTTTAAGCAAACCCTGCTCGACTACATTAAAGATGATGGTATTACTCACGGCCTAGATATGCACACTAAGGCGAAAGGTGAATTTTTACATACCTTCAATGATAAAATTTTAAAACCCCGTGGCATGGAATATGTGATGCAGTTTACAGGCCCAACGGGTACTAACGCAGTTGAAGCGGCAATGAAAATTGCACGTAACGTAACAGGTCAGCAAAACATTGTTACCTTTACCAATGGTTTCCACGGTGTAAGCCTTGGTGCATTGGCCGCAACAGGTAATTCGCACCATCGTAACGCAGCTGGTGTGAGCCTAAGTGGTATACACAGAATGCCATTTGATGGTTACTTAGGTGACAACATCGACACCACTGAATACTTAGACAAGGTACTTAGTGATTCAAGTAGTGGTATTAACTCGCCAGCTGCTGTGATTGTTGAAACGGTACAAGGTGAGGGTGGGATTAACACGGCCAGCATTGAGTGGTTACGTAACTTACAAACTGTGTGTCGTAAACATGGCATTCTGTTAATTGTTGACGATATTCAAGCGGGCTGTGGTCGTACCGGCGACTTCTTTAGCTTTGAAGAAGCGGGTATTGAGCCAGACATCATTACCTTGTCGAAATCATTAGGTGGTTACGGCTTGCCTCTTGCTGTGGTGTTAATGAAGCCAGAGCTAGACCAATGGAAACCAGGTGAGCACAACGGTACTTTCCGTGGTAATAACCTTGCTTTTGTTGCTGCTAAATCAGCGATTGATCACTACTGGTCAGACAATAAATTCTCAAACGACATTAAGCGTAAAGGCCGTTACATCACCGAGCGCCTAACCGAGATTGTTGAGAAATACGGCACCGGTAACTTCAATATTAAAGGTCGTGGCTTATTCCAAGGCATCAACTGTGTTAACGGTGAGATAGCTGGCAAGATCACTAAGGCTGCGTTTGCTAAAGGTGTGATTATTGAAACCAGTGGCGCAGACGACCATATTGTTAAGTTCTTCTGCCCATTGACTATCAGTGATGACAACCTGAGAAAAGGGATTGATATTGTTGAGTCGGCGATCAAAGAAGTATGTGCCAAGACTGACGATATTCCGGAATCAGTGGTTTATTTTGAAGCCTCTTAAGGCCGATTGAAAATGCCACAACCTTATTCGATACAAGTTGAGCCAGGTGAAAGGAAGTTATTGCCAATTGATCACCGATTGTCTGGCTCATACCAATTAACTTGTATTCGTGGTCATGGATTTCTTCGCGTGATGTCGTGCTCGACACGACTGAAAGTGAGAGCGGGCGATAGCATCGCAATATCAGCCCGTGATATTGCCACTTTAACCGCAAGGGATCCTATGGCCGTGATGCTAATAGAAAATTAAAGAGAACTAATCATGATCCTTCGTAACCTAGCAGAAGCTAACCAATCTAATCGCCGTATTGTTTCACCTGATGGCAACTGGGAAAGCACGCGTATGTTGCTTAAGCAAGACAACATGGGCTTTTCTTTCCACATCACCACTATTTACAAAGGTGCTGATTTTCAGATGCATTATCAAAACCATCTAGAATCGGTTTACTGTATTTCTGGAACGGGTGAAATTGAAAGTTTGGAAGACGGTAAAAAACACGCTATCGCGCCAGGAACACTGTACATCTTAGATAAGCACGACAAGCATATTTTACGTTGCAGCGAAGAAATGCAATTAGCTTGTGTGTTTAATCCTCCTTTAAATGGTAAAGAAGTGCACAACGCAGAGGGTGCGTATGAGTTAGAGGCTGAAGAAGTCGTCTAATTCCCCAACCTTCCCCTCTCGCATTCCTTCCATTACATCAAATCAACAAACTAAGGTCGCAATCTTAGTTTGTTGTGAAAGCTTAGTGAGGTGAGCCATTCACCTTCGCCATTGTAATGGAAGCTTTAGCCATTAAATAAATAGGATACAAGATGCATACCGTAGAAAAAATTGGCGGCACATCGATGAGCGACTATGAGTCGGTGCGCAATAATATTATTTTAAAACCTGTTAACGCCACCTTATATAAGCGTGTATTTGTGGTATCGGCTTACGGTGGGATCACCGATCAGCTATTAGAATACAAAAAAACCGGCCAACCGGGTGTTTTTGCGCTGTTTGCTAACAGCATGGAAGATCTGAGCTGGGGTGAAAAGCTTGCCCAGCTAGAGCAAGAATTACTCAGGATTAATCAGCAATTATTTGGTGACGGTGAGTTACTCGAAAAAGCCAACAGCTTTATTATCGGAAAACTAACCGATGCCAAGCAGTGCTTACTTGATTTACAAAGCTTATGTCAGCATGGTCATTTTGAACTGGCTTCACACCTCACCACCGTTCGCGAAATGCTGGCCAGTATTGGCGAAGCACACAGTGCTTGGAACATGGCCACCTTACTGCAACGTGATGGTGTTAATGCTCGTTTTGTTGATTTAACCGGCTGGCGCGCGAAAGAGCATGTATCACTGGACATGCGTATCCAACAAGCGTTTAGCAAAATTGATTTAACTAACGAGCTGCCTATTGTAACGGGTTATGCGCACAGCGAAACCGGTTTAATGTCGACCTTTGATCGTGGTTACAGTGAAATGACTTTTAGTCGTATTGCCGTGCTAACCCAAGCCAAAGAAGCAGTGATCCATAAAGAGTTTCACTTAAGCAGCGCCGACCCACGTTTAGTTGGCGAAGAAAATGCCGTGCCAATTGGCCGCACTAACTACGACGTAGCAGACCAGCTGGCCAATTTAGGGATGGAAGCGATTCACCCTAAAGCCGCCAAAGGGTTGCGTCAAAATGATATTCCATTGCGTGTTAAAAATACCTTTGAGCCAGAGCATGCCGGCACCTTGATCACAGGTGACTACATTAGTGAGTCTCCCTGCGTTGAAATTATTGCTGGCTGTAAAAGCATTTACGCCCTTGAGTTATTTGATCAAGACATGGCCGGCAACCTGTTTGAGTATGAGCGTGATGTGATGGAAATTATCAAGCGCTTTAAAGGTCACGTTGTGTCGAAAGATATGAATGCCAACACCATTACTCACTACTTATCGACTAACTTGAAAACCGTTAAGCGGATCCGTAACGCCATTGAAAAACTGTTCCCTGATGCGGATGTTAATCAACAGCGTGTGGCCATCGTTTCGGCCATTGGCAGTGATTTACAAATTCCAGGCATCCTAGCTAAAACGGTACAGGCCATTGCTAACAGCAATATCAGCGTATTAGCCATGCATCAGTCTAAGCGTGAAGTGGACATGAAGTTTGTGGTGAATGAAGCTGACTATGATGAAGCGGTGAAAAGCTTACATGCGGCCTTAGTTGAAGTACATAATCATGGACAAGCTATATGCCTCGCATCTTAATTGCTTGCTTAATGCTCGTTATTGCGTGGCCTACCTTTGCCGCCACGCCAGCCGAACAGCAAGCGCCAGACCAAAAAGCAGCGCAGGCACAGCAAGTAGTTGAGGCGCTTGATGCGCCTCTCTATAACCCGTTTGTTGAACGTTACGTGCTTGACGAACTTAAGCAGCTGAGGGTTGAACAAGCAGCAACGAAACATGAGCTGATCCAGCAAATAGTGGATCGTGAGCATAAGTCTGTTGACCGTGCGGTGGCTTATGCCACCGACACTGTGACTTATTTTTTCTATTTGATCGCGGCAGCCACCTCGGTATTGGTTATTGTCGGTTGGTCGTCGATACGAGAAATCAAAGAGCGGGTGCATACCTTAGCAGACGAAGAAATTTCTAAGCTGATCAATGAATATGAAAAACGCCTCGAAGCGATAGAAGCGCAACTGCAACAAAAAACCCAGCACATTGAAGAAAACCGCGAAGAGATAGAGCTAACCCAAGAAAGCCAATCACTCTGGTTGCGAGCACAGCAAGAATCTTCATCAGCGAACAAAATTCGCATTTATGACGAATTGCTTAAACTGCGACCAAACGATTGTGAAGCGCTGACTTATAAAGCGGATGCTGTGCTTGAGCTCGATGAGCCGCAATGGGCCGCTAACTTATGCCATCAGGCGCTAAAAATTGACGAAGAAAATAGCCATGCCTTTTACCAATTGGCTTGTGCTTATACCGCAATGCAGCAATTTGATGAGGCTATCAAGTACTTGTCTCAGGCCATTAGTCGCCAAGAAAGTTACCGAGAAGGGTTAAATGACGACCCAGCCCTAACACCTTTGTTAGAAAAACAGGACATGCAAGAAATCATTAATGGACTTTAAAGTATTAATAGAGAACTAATGAATAATTCTATTTTTCTATTTTGTTAACTATGCTTTATTGGATGAAAATTAAAATTGATAAGATAGGGGTTGTTTGGCGATTGAGTCAATAAACTGTAATTTTTATCGTTAAATTGGCTAGTTATGGTTTTATTTTTGTCTTTAGTCTATTTTTCATCCAATAAAACAGAACAACTATAATAGTTAGGTAACGAAATGATCTTAAAAATAATTTATTTAGTTACCTAAGCAAATTGTTCAAGGAATAGTGAATGTCGACCATATTGGAAGTGCAAAATCTGTACAAGGTATTTGGCGATAAACCCGAGCAAGCGTTTCCGCTGATCGATAAAGGTTTAGATAAAGACCAAATATTTGCACAAACAGGGTTAACGGTAGGGGTGCATGATGTATCTCTATCCATTAACCAAGGCGAAATTTTCGTCATTATGGGGCTCTCAGGCTCCGGTAAATCCACCTTAGTACGCTTACTTAATCGTCTCATCGAACCCTCTCGTGGCAGTGTATTACTCAATGGTAAAGATATTGCCCATATCTCGACCGAAGAGCTAATAGAAGTGCGCCGTAATAACATTTCTATGGTGTTCCAAAGTTTTGCATTAATGCCACACATGACAGTGATCGAAAACACCGCATTTGGCTTAGAGTTGGCCGGAATTGATCTGCCGACCCGGCATCAGCAAGCGATGTCGGCGTTAGAGCGAGTAGGGCTAGATAGCTATTGCGACTCGTTTCCAGATGAATTATCCGGCGGGATGAAGCAGCGAGTAGGCCTTGCCCGCGCATTGGCGTGTGACCCTGACATCTTGCTAATGGACGAAGCTTTCTCGGCATTAGACCCGTTAATTCGTACTGAAATGCAAGATGAACTTATCCGTCTGCAAAATGACGATAGACGCACCATAGTGTTTATTTCGCACGATCTGGATGAAGCCATGCGCATTGGTGACCGCATCGCCATTATGCAAAATGGCGCGGTGGTGCAAGTAGGCACCCCTGACGACATTTTACATAACCCCGCCAACGAATATGTGAGCTCCTTCTTTAGAGGTGTGAATGTCGCGACGGTATTTTCAGCAAAAGACATTATGCGTAAAAAACCTGCAGCGGTGTTTAACAAATCAGAATATGACGGCCCAGCATCGGCCATTCAGCATTTGATTGACCATGATCGTGATTACGGTGTGGTGGTTGATAAAAGTAATAAATATCTAGGCATAGTGTCACTTGATTCTCTGAAGCAAGCTTATAAAGAGCATCGTTCGCTGGTGAGTGCGATTTTAGAAGACACCTTATGTCTTGACCCAGAGGTGCCAGTGGGTGAACTGATTGGCCCTGTGGCCAGCGTTGCTTATGCGGTGCCTGTGGTTGACGAAAATAAAAATTATTTAGGGGTCATCACCAAGTCCCGTTTATTACAAACTTTGGATAGGGAATAGTCATGGCTGAAGCAGAGAAAAGTAATGACCCATGGGCCAGCAGTCAAACAGAGGCGCCTAGTGCTGATCCTTGGGGGGGCAGCGCATCGGATGCGACGAGCACTAACCCTTGGGCTACTGATACCACATCAGGGGCTAATGATTGGCTGAACAGTGCGCCGACAGAATCTGTCCAGTTTGATTGGCTCCATCCATTTCAAGATGCGATTATCCCTTTTGATAGCTGGATTGAAACCGGACTGAACTGGCTAGTTGAACATGGCCGGCCATTATTTCAAGCCATTCGGATACCGATTGATTTTATTTTAACTACCTTTGAAACCGCTTTGGTTTCCACTCCCGCGCCTTTTATGTTGCTGATTTTGTTTCTATTTGCATGGCAGTTTGCTGGCATTCGGTTAGGCGTGGCGGCATTGTTTTCATTGCTCATTATTGGCTTGATTGGCGCTTGGCCTGAGGCCATGACCACCTTATCGTTGGTCATGACATCCGTATTCTTTTGTTTGGTGATTGGCTTACCCCTTGGAATTTGGTTGGCGCGAAGTAAAACCGCCGCCCAATTTGTCAGGCCAGTGTTAGATGCCATGCAAACCACACCGGCCTTCGTCTACTTGGTGCCCATTGTCATGCTATTTGGTATTGGTAACGTGCCAGGTGTGGTCGTGACTATTATCTTTGCGCTGCCACCGGTAGTGCGATTAACCATTTTAGGCATACATCAAGTGCCAGAAGAGCTAATAGAAGCGGGCCATTCATTTGGCGCAAATTCAAAACAAATGCTCTATCGCATTCAATTACCACTGGCTATGCCAACCATTATGGCGGGCGTTAACCAAACCTTAATGCTGTCTTTATCTATGGTGGTGATTGCCTCAATGATTGCGGTAGGTGGCCTTGGCCAAATGGTACTACGTGGTATTGGTCGTCTTGATATGGGCTTAGCGGCAGTAGGTGGCTTAGGTATTGTTATCTTAGCAATTCTACTTGACCGCATTACCCAAGAAATAGGTGCTAAATCGCGCGATAACAAAGCGCGTTGGTTTCACAGTGGACCTGTGGCACTGGTA
This sequence comes from Motilimonas sp. E26, assembly GCF_021278025.1. Classification (GTDB taxonomy): domain Bacteria; phylum Pseudomonadota; class Gammaproteobacteria; order Enterobacterales; family CBDFNC01; genus Motilimonas. The sequence continues at coordinate 10,389 of NZ_JAIBHJ010000037.1, read as the reverse complement.
TTAAATGTTGTTTCTAAACCGAAAAAATCAGTTAATCAAACAGGAGAGTCAAAATGAGTTATTCATGGGCTAAAACCATGGCTGTAAGCCTACTAACCGGTGCCACATTAAGCGGCGCAGCATTGGCTGAATCTTTACCCGGTGAAGGGGTGACAGTGCAACCCGTGCAATCAACCGTGGCTGAAGAAACCTTTCAAACGCTGATCGTGAACAAAGCACTAGAAGCATTGGGTTACGACGTTAAAGACACAAAAGAAGTGGACTACAACGTTGGCTACACCTCAATAGCCAAAGGTGATGCAACTTTTCTTGCGGTAGGTTGGTTCCCACTGCACGCCGACAAATACACCATGTCAGGTGGCGATAAAAGCTTCTCTCGCACTGGTGAATACATCAGTGGTGCCGCGCAAGGTTACTTAATCGATAAAAAAACTGCTGAAAAATATGGCATTACTAATATTAGCCAACTAACGGATCCAAAAATTGCCAAGCTATTTGATGCCAACGGTGATGGCAAGGCTGATTTAACCGGCTGTAACCCAGGCTGGGGCTGTGAATTAGTGGTTGAAGAGCATTTAACTGCTTATAAATTGCGTGACACAGTGACCCATAACCAAGGTAACTATGCCGCGATTATTGCTGACACCATTTCACGTTACAAAAAAGGTGACCCGATTTTGTATTACACATGGACACCTTACTGGGTAAGTGGTGTATTAGTACCGGGTAAAGATGTCGTTTGGTTAGAAGTGCCATTCTCAGCACTGCCGGGTGAGCGCAAAGACATTGATACTACGCTGTCTAATGGTAAAAACTACGGCTTTGAAATGAACTCAATGCGCATTGTTGCCAACAAAGAGTTTACTGAGAAAAACCCAGCCGCGGCTAAGCTATTTGAAATTATGAAGCTAGATATTAATGCGGTCAGCGCGCAAAACATGATGATGAGCCAAGGTAAAAATAGCTCAGCAGACATTGAGGCACATGCTAACGGCTGGATAGCAGCAAACAAAGCTACCTTTGACGGCTGGATTGCAGAAGCGAAAAAAGCAGCTATGTAATAGCGCTGCAGCTAAATAGTAAGTTGTTTTAAACAGGCCGCTCAGCGGCCTGTTTTATTTGTAGCGTTGCTTGCTAGTGAGTCACTGTTTCATCTGTTATGTTCTGTTGCACAACAACTGGGCACCACCTAGAGTCACGGCCATTGGCAAATACGCAATGATAGTAGCCGTGCATATAATAAATAACTTGTCCTAGCTTGGGCTCTGGGTAGCGTTCAATAATACCCGAGCGCCAGCTAGTAAGGTAATCCGCTAGGCTTTGTTGGTGCATAACCTGAGCATTCTTCATCTTTTCCTCTTCAGTTAGCTTGGTTATCTAGCAAAGAGTTTACCTAATGCGGTTGAACCTAAACTTAACCAAGTTGAATTTAGCATCAACATGCCGCAGCGTTGACTACCAAGTCATTTCACCAGTATGAACCTTTGCGCTAAGTTCAAGGGATGATGGACTGGCTGCTTGTGGATAGGCTTGGTCCATGGCGTTAATTAGCTCAGCGCTGTTGTTCGCTTTGCTTTTTTCGCTGATAAAAGTTGTTAAATAAGACAAAGAAAACTGCACACTTGATAGATCCAAAGCTGAGTCTGGTGTCATGTGGCCGGGGATCACTACTTCAGGCTTAAGTGACTTCATTTCTTTTAATTGCGCTGACCACGCTTGCAGCTCTTCATCTGATTGCGTATCAGCCATCCACAGGTGTAAGTTGCCAGACACTGCCACATTACCCAAAATGGCCTTATTCGCTGGGATCCATAAATAAGGACGGTGAGCTAATTGCCCTTGCGTGCCTTTTATCTCAATCTCCACTCCATCAATGCTAATCGTACTGGCAGAGTAGGCGGTTGGAATGATTGGTTTTTCCGGCGCATTGGCGCCCATTTGAGGAGCCCAAAAAGCGATTTTACCTTTGAGTTTTTTCTCAATTACCGTGCGTACCGCTGGCGTGGTGATGATCGCTGCGTCAGGAAACATCTTATGCAGTACTTCAGCGCCAAAGTAATAATCTGGATCGGCTTGGCTAATAAAAATCGTTGTTAAGGTTTTGCCTGAATCTAAAACATTGGCGGCAATGCGCAGCGCGTCGGCTTTTGAAAACCCAGTATCAACAACTAATGCTTCGTTTTCGCCGTAAACCAGTGTTGAATTCACATTAAAACTGCTTTCATCTGCGTTATACACTTTTAGTGTTAATGGTTTAGCAACCTCTGCAAATACTGAGTGGCTAAGTAGGGCTGCGGCGGTTAATAAAACTAACTTTTTCATATCTCTCCTAAATGTCTGTTGCACTCGTTATCTTCGAGTGATGTGTTGCCTTCGAGGTGTATAGTAGAGATTTGATCCGCTCAGAAAAATAGACAATACTGAACATCATTGTTTCGTATAGTGAGCAAGTGATGGATAGGCTAACGGCAGCAAAAGTGTTTATCAATGTAGTGCAATGTGGCAGTTTTAGCGCCGCAGCTGACCGACTGAATATGTCGCGTAGTATGGTCACTCGCTATGTAGACAAAATGGAAAATTGGCTACAAACGCGTTTATTGCACCGCACCACCCGCAAAGTCACCTTAACCAGCGCCGGTGAAACCTGCCTTAAAGAAATAGAAGCTTGGCTAGAGCAAGGGGATAAACTCGCGCGATATGGCGCCGATCCGCAAGCGTTAACTGGACGAGTGAAAGTGGCCACCAGTGTGTCGTTAGGGGGCGCTTTACTGGCACCCGCTATAAAAGCGTTTCAAGACCAACACCGGCAGATATTTATTGATCTGGATGTGCAAGATTCGGTAAAAGACATGACCGAGCAACAAATTGATCTTGCCATTCGTATTACCGCTTCCCCATCAGATACATTAATTGGCAAACCTATACGGGTGTGTGAGTCGGCGTTAGTTGCCTCTCCTGATTATCTCGCCCAAGCTGGAGCGATAGTAGAGCCGCAAGACCTAACAGCACACCGCTGCTTAGGCTATAAAAACTTTGCTTGGAGCGTGTGGCATTTAGCTAAAGACAAGCAGTTTGAGGCCGTTGAAGTGTCTTGTCACCTAACGGCGAACGAAGCCACTACTTTACTTTATGCCTGCTTGAGCGGTGCGGGTGTGTCGTTACAGCCCACCTATTTAGTCAACAAATACCTAAAATCCGGTGAGCTTTGCCACGTACTGCCGCAATGGCAACCCAATGAAATGAAAATCTACGCCTTGTACTCATCACGTAAACATCTGTCGCCAGCAATACGAGCCTTAATTGACCACCTTGAGCAATACTTTGCAGATCATCCTTGGTAGGGTTATTTAAGGGATTATCAAGAGTGTTAAGGACAAGGGCAGGAAGTCGGTTAGCCAAGCGCAGCGCTTGCTAACCGGTGTTATAGTTGGAGCAGGGGATTTACTGGTTTATAAAGTCTTTAAAGCGTTGCTGCGTGGCTTTGTCAGCTCGGTTGTACCAAAAATGCAGCATCTCTTCAGCTGTGCCGCTATCAACTTGCTTGGTTGTATTCGCGCCAGCATTTGACTGAGGGTTAGTTGTTGCGGTTTTCTGTAGCGCGATAGCCGTACTGGCACCCGCTGCACCCGCCAAAACGATAGCCGCTTTAGCGCCTGTTTGGTTGTAGTCTTTGGCCTCATCAACATAGTCGCGACCCAGCTGCATCCCTTCTTTGGTCAGCTTATCTTCAACCTTGGTGATAGGGTTACCAGCTTGATCAACTAGCTGCCATTCAAGGTTACTAATGTGCTCCTCGGCGCTGCGATAGCTTTTATAATCAGGCATTACAAATGACACTTGGCTATCACTCGCCGTAAACTTGGCAATAATGGTGTCACTTGTCGTGCTAATTTCTTCCCCTGCTTTAGTGAAAGAGGGCTCATAACGAAACACAATTTGGCTTTCGCCATTGGGTAATACTAGCGTGTTGTTACTTGAAAAGAGGCCGCTCGACAGCTTCACCTTCTCGCCATTGGCTACTAATAAGTTAACATCTTGAGCGACGGTTAAAGTAACATCCGCCTGCGCCGCTGCACTGATTGATAGGGCCATTGTTAAAGCTAATGGTTTGATAATACGCATTATTTAAAAACCTTTTATGGTAGTAACCTTGCTAGATATCGCGCGAACACCGAGTGAACACAACGTGGCAACGCGCTATAAAGTGAGATTGTAAATCTGATATTGAGGTTGCCGTTTTAGCTGGCGAAATACAAGTCAGAATAAGTACTTAATTTGACAACTTGATGAAGGTTGCTGTTTGTTAGCTTACTGCCTAAGGTTGCACAGTGACTGATTTGTAAGCACCGCTTTGTTTGACCTCTTTATTTAATGAGTGACTGAGTATGCAAACTTGGTTTGTTATATTGGCTCTTTGGATATGATATGCCTAATTATTTTTCGTTGTATTGATGTGTAATTGTTTCAATATGTTATGGATGAATAAATCAATTTAATGTATGTTTTGGAATCATTTTTAATGGCGTTAGCGTTCTCGGCTTTAGTGTTCAGTGGTGCTGTTTGGTCTGTTAACTTGTTGGATCGCCCTTACTTTAGTTGTTGATTTAGATAAGGGATAAAGTGGCTGCTGGCTCATTTTTATGGATGCGTCCTTTAGTTTGTTGCTGCAGAGAGCCAATACTGCCTCGTTTTAGGAGTTTAATAAATCATGGCTAGGCTTGAAGATATTCCTTGTTATCATCCACACTCTCAGGTTGCTTTAAATCCCAATTTTGCCTTGTATGGCAATGACGTGTTTTTCAACTTAGGTGGTGCGCATCGTTCCAGTACGCCCACATTGACTTTAAATGCCAGTGAAGTCGGCTTGTTTCAACGGCTCGCTGCTCAACCCAGCTCGGCTTCGCTGTTACAAGAGTTTCCCCAGGCTACAGATTTACTTTGCCAATGGTGGCAGCGGGAGTTGGTGTTTTTTTATCTTCCCATTCCTGCAGAGCAACAGGAGCATATAGTTGTTTTAGAGCCCCATGTTGATGATGCGGCCTTATCGGTAGGGGGCAGCTTGTTAAAGCTGCAGCACGCTAAAAAAATCACTATTTTGACCAACGCCTTTCATTCCAACTATACCTGCTATCATGAAAAAACCACTGATGATACTGAATTTGTCACCCAGCGTCGTGCCGCAGAAGGTGCTCTAGCGGCCGCGATATTGGGTGGCAGGCATGAACATTTAGATCAGTTGGATAAGCCATTACGTTGGACTAAAGGTAATGGCCAAGATTTATTGCACCCGCAGCAATTGCGTGAGTTGGCTCAGGTGATGGCACAAAAGATATTGGCTCTTGAGCCAACAGAGCTTTGGATCCCGCTTGCGTCGGGCTCTCATTCTGACCACCATAACACACGTAATGCCGCTATCCTGATGCTGCAACTTTATGCCGACGACTTTGCAAATTGCCGAGTATCTATTTACGAAGATCAGCCTTATGTGTATGACTTTGGCCCCGCAATGCGAGACTTTTTGCTCGCGCAAGTATGCCAAACCACTAGGCCAATACAGGTGATTGAAAACATCGATTCGGTAATGGCGAAAAAACAGCGATTGGTAAGTATTTTTAGTTCACAGTTTAAGCCGAGCTTTATGTTGCCTTCGATTATAGCGGCGGCCAAAGATCATGCTGCTAATGCGGAGTTTATTGAACGGCGCTGGCTATTAACCAGTACCCCACAATTGCCTTCATACCAACAATTTGAGTCGTTATCGGATGCAACCAAGCTATTTTATCAGCTTAAACAAAGCCAAGAGGTTAATTTAGTCATTCACGATTACTTGGTCGCAGAGGATGTACATAGACTGCAGAGCGCTTTTAGCCCCTTAAAGTTAAACATTTATACTCGAGAGCGAGAGAGGGATCGCGGTCGTGCTCAGGCGGTTCATAGTGATAATATTAAGCTGCATTTTTACGATAACAATTTAGATGATTGCTTTGAGGTAACAGAGCGGCTGATTAATGAAAGCCAACACTTTACTATTTTGGCTTGCTATCAACTGGCTCAGCGTGAATGTGAGCAACGCTTTGCCATTTTTAATCAGCCTGAACAGATTTATAAAACCCTTTGGATGAGCTCGATGATTGCCGCACTCGATGAACAGCTAGCAAAATGCCGTGCTGATATGTCGTTGGCGACGGTATAAGTAGCGGTGTGTAGATGCAATCAAGTAGGTTAACTAGCGTAAATGCTACCTGCTTGATTGCAATCTGAGGCTGAATTAAGAAACTTTTTTGACCACGCGTGCTGGGTTTCCCATTACGACGGTGTTATCGGGAATGGATTTGATCACGACACTGTTGGCTCCAATCACGCAATTTTCGCCTATTTGTACGCCTTTCATTATCCAGGCGCCAGCCCCAATCCAAGAGTTAGCGCCAATTTTAACGGGCGCTGATTCAAGCCGAGCTATTTCAGTGTCGGTGCCACGGCCTTCGGTGGTGTGTCCATCACAATCCATAATGGTTACGCCAGGGCCAATTCCGACATAATCACCTATTTCAACATGCTCGTAGGCCACAATGGCCACACCCAGCATCTGCACCCCAGTGCCAAGGGTGATTTTTCCGGCGGGTTTATCATTGGCTTTTACCGAGGTTAGCTTAATGCAGCTACTATGAAAGGGAGGAGTAACAGGGTTTGATTCTAAAAAGCATCCCGGCCCTATGGTGATAGCACCATGGAAGGCAAGGGTTTCTGCCTGATTGAGCTCACTATAAACCGAATAACCTTTCTCATCAGTTACTTGGGTAAAGCAAATGCGCGGCACACTCGATATGACGGCGTCTTGTGCAATGCTCACGCCGCGCGCAGTTAATAACTGAGCGACATGTTTGGGATCGGTGGTAAAAGGGGCAGGGGACGATTCGCTTTGAAACTCAGGGTCGTCGGGTAAACTGATAAATAAACTTTTATAAGCGGGCATAACTATTCCTTACTACGGTTTCAAAGTTGAATACCTTGGGTCCAATTCAGCAGTAAAACATCTTCGGCGATGTCTGGATGTTTTTTGATGATGTATTTTAAATTCTCTTGCCCTGACTGTTGCGAACCTTGGGCTGATTTATCATGAGGCAGGTGCAATACTAATGGCGATTTAAGTAAATCAAACTTGGCGCCCTGCTTGGCCAAACGGATCCCTAATTCGAAGTCTTCACCACCCCAAGTATTAAAGTGTTCGTCAAAGCCTTCTACTTTGCGTAGCAACGCGGTTTTGGCGCTTAAGTGGCAAGTCCATGCAACAAACCAAGGGTAGCGGCTTTGGTTAAAGCCATTAGGCAAGTTATTAAGAATAGCGTAGCGACAATCTAAATATTCAGTGCTTGCTTGTAAGGTCTTAAACACCTTATTAAGGGGCTGTTGTTGATATAGGGCGAGTAAGCTTGCTTCGTTTTTTAGTTCAAACTCTTCAAAGCCATAGCACATGCCTATCAGCACATCTTGGGGTTTTGATTGATACGCTTGGAAATGGCTGTGTAGTAAGTTATTGGGTACCACTATGCCAGCGTCAAGAAACAAACAAATCTCATAGTTAGCGGCATAAATACCTTTATTACGGGCCATGCCAGCTCTAAAGCCCATGTCAGACTGGTATTGATATTGAATGTTTAGCATGTGGCGAAACGAGTTAACCACGGCTTCGGTATTATCCGATGAGCCATCATCAACAACGATAACTTCAAACGGGCAAGTTGCATTTATTTGCTGTTCAAGTGAAGCTAACGTGCCCTCTAGTAATTTTGCGCGATTATAAGTGGGTATGATCACGCTTATCCCAGCTTGTAACATGGTTAAATCATCCCTTTTGTATCATCCACCCTAAGGATGGATATGAGCCAACGCGCAGGAAAGGCCTGAGTCGTTGATTTATATATCAAATTAAAGTGAACCATATATTAAGTGATGATGCAGTTGTTAACAATAACCAGTAGAGAGCTTTCGGCGCGGCAATGGCATAGGTTATAACTTGAAGGCTTATCGCCATCGCATCACTGGTTTCATCAATCGGACAACTACGGATATTGGCTTTTTTATTTTTGCTATGCATAATTTACAAGTTTTTGATGTTTTATGCGCCGATGAAATTGAAGGGACTGAATGTGCTTGGTGCAGTTAGAGCGGTGCACAGTGCGAAGATGCTGGTCAAATAAAAAATTACGCTAAACAGCGTTCATTTAATCGCTTAAACAGTGAGATAAAGTATGAAACAAGCATCAAGATTTATGCCCCAATATGAACCTGAAAAGACAAGCCGTGGGGCTTTGATCGGCTATGTAACTGTTGCTTTGACCATTATTTTAGTCATGGTGGCCGTGGTAGTTTACCAGCCTTGGTCGCTGGTGGTTTTTGTTGGTTTAGCTATATTCGCGAAAATTGTGTGGGTTATCGATCAACCCAAAGTAGAGCAACATTTTCTAAAACTGTGCCAAGAGCGTGATGGCTTGTCTATTTGTGAATTTGCTAAGTCGTTTGATACAAACGTTGTAGATACATGGGTTATCCGTGCAGTGTACGAACAACTTCAAGCAGCGTTGCCAACTGAGCATAAAGTTCCTATCAAAGCTTCTGATTCTTTACTTGATACCTTGTTGCTTGATGTGGATGACATTGATTTATCTTTAGTTGAAGAAATTGCGCAACGAACAGGTAGAAGTCTTGAGCTTTTCGAAAAAAATCCCTACATAGGCAAAGTAACCACCGCGCAAAACTTGGTGCTCTTTTTTAATCATCAGGCTCCTGTGCATGCTATGAAGTAAGTGAAAAATTGCGCGTGGATGACTAGTAATGCTAACCCCCAGAGTTTATAAAGCCTTTACAGTTGGAGTTGAAGCAATACTAAACACTCATTAAGGTGGCGCCTCAGGCCCTTGATATATCTGCTTATGTTGCCTTTTTCATAGATTGGTGGAAGGGCGGGAGTTGAACTGCATCAGTAAAGTTTTAACTGTTTGTTTTAAATTGATATTCATGTTTCGCTAAAAGCTCGTGCTACTAACGTGCTATTTGGGTTGAGCTTGGCTCTATTGTGTGGCTAAGTTCAGATACTGCAATTCATAAGCCTTCCGATGATCCAGTTTATCTAGTGTTCCCCAATCTTACTATTTACTCTCGACAGTACTCACTTACAGAGATGAGTTAATGCCTGTCCCTGATGCATACATTATTCGTCACAGTTTTGTCGGAAACCAATCGAGATGCTGAAGTAATCGGTAAGCATTTGTTTACCATGGATAATAATAGTGTAAATATTGAGGGTACGTTTTAGGCGTCGTTTTGGGGAGTTTTATCACCCCATGATGGGGTCTAAGAAGCTGTTATGACTGAACTGGAGAATTAGCTTGGCAGAATTAGAAGACAGTAAGATCAAGGAATTATTGCGAAGAACAAAATTAACAACGAAGTCTCGCTACAGAGCGAGCGAAAGATTTGCAATGCATCAAAAGGTGTCTCAGTGGACGGTCGCTTTTATATCTGCGGCATTAATATTTATTCCACTTTTTCAAGCATACGGTGTTGAACTTGCAGTACCTAATCAACTTTTAAACAGCTTTCAGTCTGTTCTTGCTGTTATGGTTTTAGTGTACTCTTTGTTACTCGGCCAAGAAAATTTTGTATCAAGATCTGAAGCAATGCATAGGAATGGTGTAGAGCTTGGTCGCTTTGCGAGAAAGCTTCGAGGACTTCAAGAAGGCGATGCTGATTATGATGCATTAGTGGAAGAGTATTATGGAATTCTAGAGAAATACGAGAACCATAAGCCAGTCGATTATTTATTCACGCGACTTCACAGTAAGCCAGATAAATTGTTCGAGTGGCCTGAATATCTGTGGATCTGGGTTAGAGCTCATTTCTTCAGTTGGCTTGGATACTCACACTATATAGCGGCCATAGTTTTTGTTGCGTATCTATTTTATTACCTATTATCAAATATAAATCTGGGTTAAGCCATAACAAACGCATAAATAATGACGTCAAACGTGTGGCAGACGCTCACGGCGTTTTTCAAGTTAGTTGTCACCATTATCCGAATTTTATGCGAGCGTTAGTGCACCCAATGTAGAGCTGCATAAGTATATTTTAATTACGAAGGAACTTAGATGATAACGTTAGCAATGTTTAACAATAAGGGCGGTGTTGGAAAGACAACATTAACATGCAATGTTGCTGCCTTTATTGCGCAGCGAATGAAGAAGCGGGTTCTTATTGTAGATTGTGATCCTCAATGTAATGCAACCCAATTAATCATGGGAGAGGAATATGCAACTTGTTCTGGTCAACCAAAACTGGACACCTTTAGTTGAGAATTTTCAAACTCCACTGGTGACAGATCACCATTGGCTG
>NZ_JAIBHJ010000036.1 GCF_021278025.1 Motilimonas sp. E26 | reverse complement strand
ATAGGGAGATTCGATTCTGGCGCAAGGCTTTTTTAACGAAAAATTGTAATTAAATTACACTCACAAGTTTCACTCAAGTTATCCACAACTTACACAGAAAAACCACCTTGATTTGATTAAATATCAACCGCTCCTGACACGAGTGCAATAAAAAAGACCTTGGCAACGTATTGCACAAGGTCTGCTATCGGTAGTGACGGATGGGCACAAATCGTAATTATTGACTGAGACTGGGATCCCAATCTTTCCATACCACCTCATAACCTTTGGCTTTCACCATATCCGCTACCACCGCAGGTGTGCGATCATCGGATATTTCAAATTGCTCCAAAGCTTTTTCAGCCGTTTCAGCATAACCTCCCGGTTGTGTGCTTGAGCCCGCACTCATAGTCGTAATGCCTAGCGGAATGACATGATTGCGAAAATGTTCCGATTCTCGAGTCGACAACGACAATTCAACTTCGGGGCTAAATAAACGATAAGCGCAGATTAACTGGACCAACTGTTTATCTGTCATGATCGATTTAGGTTGAAAGCCCCCTTCACAAGGACGTAATCGAGGAAACGAAAGGGTATAACGCGTTTGCCAATAATGTTTTTCTAGATAAGCTAAATGAGACGCGACATAAAAACAATCGGTGCGCCATTCTTCTAAGCCAATCAAACTGCCAACACCTATTTTATGCACGCCAGCGCGGCCTAAGCGATCAGCGGTGTCCAAACGGTACCAAAAATCAGACTTTTTACCTTTGAGATGATGTTCGGCATAGGTCACAGGGTTATAGGTTTCTTGATAGACCAGTACCGCATCCAATCCTAGCTCGATCAACTCTTCGTATTCATCTTGATCGAGTGGCTGCACTTCAATCGTAATATGTGAAAAATATTGTCTGATCAACGGGAATGCCTGACGAAAATAATCCATGCCCACTTTCTTTTCCGATTCGCCTGTCACCAGCAAGATATGATCAAAGCCCATTTTCTTAATGGCTTTCAGCTCCGCTTCTAACTGCACCATGTCTAATGTAGTGCGGCGAATTTTATTGCCCATCGAAAAACCACAATAAGTACAAATGTTGCTGCACATATTCGAGAGGTATAAAGGAATATAAAACTGCACCGTCTTACCAAAGCGCTGCTGCGTCAATGCCATCGACTTTTGCGCCATCTGCTCAAGATACGGTTCGGCGGCAGGCGATATCAGCGCTTTAAAATCTTCCGTGTTCAAACGTGGTTTAGACAATGCGCGCTCAACATCTTTAGCAGTCTTACTATATATAGAAAGGCGTACATCATCCCAATTAAGGGCTTTTAACTGCTCGGCGAAGCTCATGCTTCCTCCAAAAAAGCTGTTAACGGGCTTGATGCCACAGCTTGTTGTACTTGACCTGCCAATCCCGCTTCATATGCCATGCGGCCCGACTGTACTGCCAAGGCAAAAGCTCGGCTCATAGCAACAGGGTTGCGCGCCACTGCTATCGCGGTATTAACTAGCACAGCATCTGCGCCAAGCTCCATCGCGAGAGCGGCATGACTTGGACTGCCGATCCCCGCATCGACAATCACTGGCACATTAGCTTGTTCAATAATGATCTCTAAGAAATCTTGGGTGCGAATACCTTTATTGGATCCAATCGGCGCGCCTAATGGCATCACAGCGGCGCAGCCAACTTCTTCAAGTCGCTTACATAAAACAGGATCCGCATGCACATAAGGCAAAACCACAAACCCTTCAAGCGCTAACGCTTCTGCGGCTTTCAAGGTTTCAATCGGATCAGGTAGCAAATACTTAGGATCAGGATGAATTTCTAATTTCACCCAATTGGTTTGCAATGCTTCTCGGGCTAGCTTAGCAGCAAATACCGCTTCTTTAGCGGTGCGAGCACCAGATGTATTGGGTAATAAGTTCATGCCATTAGCAATCAATGGCGCTAAAATATCGTCGTCACGATTTTTCATATCCACGCGCTTAAGCGCCATCGTGACCAACTGCGAGCCAGATGCAGCCAATGCATCAACCATACTTTGCTTATCAGAAAACTTCCCCGTTCCTGTAAATAGGCGGGAGCTAAAAGTTTTATCGGCAATTGTTAACATTATTAGCCTCCTGCGATGGCTTGAAACAAGGAAATATCGTCATCTTGCTGTAGTAAATGTTCAGACCACTCGCTACGACTAATAATCGCCTGATTAATGGCCAGCGCCATGCCCTGCTCGGCATGGCCTAAAGTCGTCAATAGATCCAAAACACTGGTTTGCGGCGCAACCTGATGCGGCTGACCGTTAATTGTTATTGTGATTTCATTCATGGGCACTGCATACCGGACAAGCCGGATCTCGAGAAATAGCAAAACTTTGCCAGTTAAGGGTGAGACCATCGAACAGCTTTAGCTGATTGTTGATCCCGCTCGGCAATCCCACTAGGTATTTGATGGCTTCCAAGGCTTGTAATGAGCCAATGGTACCGACTATCGGGCCTAGCACTCCCGAATTGGAACAGTTGAGCGTCTGCTCTTGCGTTGAAGGAAACAAACAGTGGTAACACGCGCTATCAGGCTGACTAAAGTCAAACATCATTAACTGGCCCTCCAAGCGAATGCCAGCGCCAACGATAAGCGGCTTTTTAGCTTGGCAACACACTTGACTAATTAAATGGCGACTGGAGAGATTATCGGTGCAATCGAGCACTAAATCAGCCATCGCCACTTCCATCGCTAATTGCTTCGCATCCATTTTCTTTTTAATGCCACGAATACGGACTTCACAATTCAGTCCAGCTAAACGTGCTTTAGCGGCATCCACCTTATGCAGTCCCACTTGGCTGGCATCGTAACTAATTTGGCGTTGTAAATTAGATACATCCAATTCATCAAAGTCTGCCAACACTAAGTTACCCACGCCAGCTGCAGCTAAATACATTGAAGCTGGCGCGCCTAAACCGCCCATCCCCATAATCAACACTTTAGCTTGCTTTAATTTCAGCTGACCCGCTTCACCAACGTTACTGAGCAGTAAATGGCGACTGTATCTTAAGGTTTCCGCATCCGAGAGCATCAATTTAGGACTCCATCACCGCATTAAACTCATCGACAACCGCTTGGGGATCATCGGCCAGCGTAATCGCCGTAACAACTGCGATACTACCAACACCGGTTTGCCAAACGAGTGGCGCGCGCTCAAGATTAATCCCACCAATAGCCACAGTGGGAATATCATTCATTAATGCAGCGTACTTTTCTAACCGAATTAAACCTTGCGGCCGTGATGGCATGTCTTTGGTTTGAGTCGGAAAAATATGGCCTAACGCGATATAACTTGGCTTGAGTTTTTTTGCGCGCAGCATTTCATAATAACCATGGGTACTTAAACCCAAGCGTAAACCAGCCCGGCTAATTTGTGGCAACACCGCATCATTTAAGTCTTCTTGACCTAAATGTACGCCGTATGCGCCATGCTTGATGGCCAGTTGCCAATAATCATTAATGAACATACGCGCTTGGTACTGTTTCCCCAACGCAATGGCCGCGATCACATCTGCTTCCACTTCGTCATCAGTTTTGTCTTTAATGCGCAGTTGCAGTGTTTTTATACCCATATCAAGTAGCTTTTGACACCACTCAACCGAGTCTACCACCGGATACAAACCTAACTTGTCAGTATCACAACTGGCAAACCCTTGGCCTTCCGCTAACTCACCTTGTAAATTAAGCAAGCGGCCTAACTCAGAGCCGGGTAAAATCACATCAGGAAAATGCTTAGGATCGGTAGGCCAGCCTAAGTGTGCCACCGGACCAGGTCCTTTGCCTTTACTCGAAGCGGCTTTTAAACCTTGGTTTAGATACGCTTTCGCTAACACCAAAGCGTCTTCAATTGGGTAATCTAATGCCAGCACAGTAGCAATGGCTGACGATAAACTGCAGCCCGTGCCATGACTATGAGGACTATCGATACGTGTCGTGCCAAGCACAATTTCACGCTCGCCATTGGTCCAAAAATCCATGCACACGTCATCAACTAACTCAAGATGGCCGCCCTTAATTAAGATACTGCCGCAACCTTTGTCCAATAATACTTGGGCACTGCGGCGAATATCATGACTAGAAGTAATAATCACTTTAGTCAGGATTTCAAGTTCATCAGCATTAGGAGTCAGTAAATCAATGAAAGGCAGTAGGGTATCCAACACAGCTTGCTGTAAGCCTACCTGTGCCATGTTCGCACCACTGGAAGCAACAGCGATCGGGTCGTAAATAACATAAGGCTTAACGTCTAGCTCAGCTAAAAATTTCGCTAAAATCTCTACTTGGCTAACCGTTGTCAACAACCCTACTTTTATTACATCCGCGGGCATATCTTCAGCTAATGAATCAAGTTGGCTTAAAAACATCCCATCAGAAACCGATTCAACTAAGCGTACCGCTACAGAGTTTTGTGCGGTAACAGCGCTGATAACGCTACATCCATAACCACCTAAGGCATTAATAGTATGCAGATCCGCTTGGATCCCAGCACCACCACCCGAATCACTCCCCGCTATTGTCCAAACAATGGGCGTAAAATCTGAGATTTTGTCCATTCTATATCTCCACTAGCAAAAGCCTGCATTAAAACCATCCATCACAGCATAAGCGGCGATAGATGGTTTTCATTTAACTCAAAGAATTAAACTTGAGGCTGATATATTTCAGCGCCCTTTTCAATAAATTCTTCTGATTTCTGCTTCATGCCTTCTTCTGGCGAGATAGTCACGACTTCATCAAGTAACTTAATTTGGATATCGCCCGACTCTAATTTCGCCGCATAATCACGTACATCTTGAGTGATCTTCATGGAACAGAATTTAGGGCCGCACATAGAGCAGAAATGCGCCACTTTGCCAGACTCTTGTGGCAAGGTTTCATCATGGTACGCGCGCGCCGTATCAGGATCTAAACCAAGGTTAAACTGATCTTCCCAGCGGAATTCAAAACGAGCTTTGGATAAGGCATTATCGCGAATTTGTGCGCCTGGATGACCTTTAGCTAAATCAGCCGCATGAGCTGCTAGCTTGTATGTCACTAAGCCAGTTTTTACGTCATCTTTATTTGGTAAGCCTAAATGCTCTTTTGGTGTCACGTAACACAACATGGCACAACCATACCAACCAATTTGTGCAGCGCCGATACCCGAAGTGATATGGTCATAACCCGGTGCGATATCGGTAGTTAATGGACCTAAGGTATAGAAAGGCGCTTCATGACACACATCTAACTGCTTATCCATATTCTCTTTGATCATTTGCATCGGCACGTGACCTGGGCCTTCGATCATCACCTGAACATCGTATTCCCACGCTAGCTTAGTCAGCTCACCTAAGGTTTCCAGTTCCGAGAATTGCGCTTCATCGTTAGCATCCGCCACCGAGCCTGGACGTAGGCCGTCACCTAATGAAAGGGCAACATCATATTGCGCACAGATTTCACAAATTTCACGGAAGTGTTCGTAAGCAAAGTTTTCTTTATGGTATGTCAAACACCACTTCGCCATGATTGAACCACCACGCGATACGATACCGGTCAGACGTTTTGCTGTCATCGGTACATAACGCAGTAATACACCGGCGTGGATCGTAAAGTAGTCAACCCCTTGTTCCGCTTGCTCAATCAGAGTATCACGGAAAATTTCCCAGTTAAGGTCTTCCGCCACGCCGTTTACTTTTTCTAGCGCTTGATAGATAGGCACAGTACCAATTGGCACTGGCGAGTTACGTAAAATCCACTCACGAGTTTCATGAATGTAACGACCAGTTGATAAGTCCATTACCGTATCGCCGCCCCAACGAGTCGACCATACTAATTTTTCCACCTCTTCTTCAATGGATGAAGACACCGACGAGTTACCAATGTTTGAATTAACTTTCACCAAGAAATTACGACCAATGATCATTGGCTCAGACTCGGGGTGGTTAATGTTTGACGGAATAATAGCGCGGCCTTCGGCGACTTCTTTGCGCACAAACTCAGGCGTAATATTCTCAGGCAGGTTCGCGCCAAAGTTCTCACCTTTATGTTGGAACTTCAGTAAATCGCTGCGTACACGCTCACGCCCCATGTTTTCACGAATAGCGATGTACTCCATTTCAGGCGTGATAATACCTTGACGCGCATAATGCATTTGCGTGACATTTTTACCCGCTTTCGCGCGTAATGGCTTAGGTAAATGCTCAAAACGGATATGATCTAGCCCTTCGTCAGCCATACGTTGTTGGCTGAATTGTGAGGTTAATCCCTCTAATTCTTCGGTATCGTTACGATCTAAAATCCATTGTTGGCGTAGCTTAGGTAAGCCTTGGTGGACATCAATATCAACATTAGGATCGGTGTAAGGACCAGACGCATCGTAAACCGGAATAGGTTCATTGGATTCAAATTGTGGATTTTCTTCAGTACCGCCAATAAAGGTATCGGCTTGATGAATTTGGCGCATTGCCACCTTCACGCCCGGTAATGTCCCTTCGATAAAGATTTTTTCTGAATTTGGGAAAGACTCGTTGCCGAGGTTTTGAATGTATTCTTGAGCCGCTTTACGCGCTTCTCTTCTGCTGATAGCCATAAGCAATTTTCACCTTGATTCCAGTTAAGTGTGATGAATTGCTTGCCGAGAGGTGGAAGTATAAACCTATATTAGATCTGTTTTTTAAAGGTTTAGCCTTGTTCCCTTCGTAGGTCTTAACCCAATCAGGTTCCACGGATCCTGCAATTGCAGTCTCAGCCGTAAGGAAAAACTCCCTTTGGCACTCCGACAAGAACCCGCAGTATAATCAACCCATCAACGAAACTAAAGGGCGAAGTAGATAAATAACTATTCCTTAAATTAGGGGATCAGAATACTGAGTTTATAATGGATGACTTTATGCGCTGATCCACTGAACAAATATCTCTGTTCAGAGCATTTTCGGATTGATTAAAAGATGTTCGGGATCTCGCCCTATACACGCCAATGGTGAGCGAGTACATAAAATAAGCTAAAGTTACCTTATTGGAGCAGTTTTCGAGGACGTCACAGATGAATAGTTTTGAAATAAAATCCCCCTGTGTACGTAATTGTTGTCTTAATGAGCAAGATATCTGCTTAGGTTGCCATCGCAGCCTCGATGAAATAATTGCTTGGCATGATAGTGATAACAAGGAAAAGGAAAAAATTTTAAAGCAGGCTAAACAACGCCGTTACAAGTTGGGCAAATAGATATCAAACTTTAAACCACCTCGCTCAGGCAAACTGGCCCTAATCTCCCCAGACATTTTCTGGGAGATCAAATTATAAACCTGATTTAAACCGAGCCCAGCTCCAACTTGCCTTGCCGTGGTATAAAAGGGCTCAAAGATTAACTTTAAATCACTTTCAGCGACACCTTTACCGGTATCAGAATAATGAATAACAATCCCCTGCTCAGCAGCTTCAGCAGTGATGTTAATCTCACCGCCCTGCCCTTCGTTAAAGCCATGCTGCACCGAGTTAAGTAATAAATTAAGCACCACTTGCACTAAAGCGCCCGAATAGTTACGTACAGCAAGATCAAACGAAATCTCATTTTTTACGGTAATAGGTTTATTTTTTAGCTCGTGGTGATAGCTCAGTAAAATATTTTTTACCACATTATGGGGATGCAAAATGACTAAGTTGTCGGACGTTTGATCCACAGCTAGCGCCTTAAAGCTCTTCACTAAATTGGCTGCTCGGTCTAAATTATGCTCAATAAGATCAATGCTTTCTTTAGAAGTATCAGCCACATATTGTAAGGCTGACTTCTTAATGCTACCTGTTGCCATCATGTCACAAAGCTGCTGGGTTGTTTCCCGCAGCAGAGATGCTGCCGTAATCGACACACCAAGGGGGGTGTTAATTTCATGAGCCACCCCTGAAACAAGGTTACCTAAAGACGCAATTTTTTCAGCTTCCACTAGCTTCTCTTGCGTGTCCATTAATTGCTTTATTTTCTGCTCTAATTCTAAAGTGCGTTTAGCTATAATTAATTCAAGCTCTTCATTCATTTTTTTCAGCCTGAACTCAGCACGTTTTTTAATGATCACATGGCTTAACACCGAACCTAACAAACCAAATATTTCTCTTATATGAGGCGTTAATGCACGGTGGTGAATGAGGTTATCTGCAGCTAAGAAGCCAATGGGTTTTTCTTTATCCCACAAGGTCACCATGGCTTGCCAGCCTTTACCTACTTTCTTACCAAAATGAACAAGATCTTGGTCTTGGTACACAGTGACGTAATCACGTCGGGTGATGGCTTCAAGCACAATAGAGAAATGGCTTAAAGGCTTTTTATAATCGCGTTCATCAACAACATGACCGAACTCATCAGTACCAAAAGTACCCACCATATTTTTCTTTTCATCAAGTAGGAATAAAGCGATACGTTCAATTTCAAGCTTGGCTAGAGAAAGCTCAATGGTACGACGGTAAAGTTCATCCATATCATTGCTATTACTTAGTTCAACAGAGATCTTGTGTAAATTCTTAAGTAGCTCTTTAAAGCGGTTGGTTGATTGTTCGGTACCAAAAACAGATTTAGTTGCCTCGACCGAGTGAGACTCATCGCGAATAATATATAAGACATTTTCAGAGTCAGGATGAACGTAGCGCTCAAGTACCACAAGAAAGTTCGCCGCATCACGATTTTTAGCTTGGCAAAAGCAAGCTGGAATATTCGATACATCAACATCGATTAAGTCGGTAAAAGTTAACTCAGTGATCTCTTCAGCACTGTAACCAAACATATTGCATAAGGCTTGATTGGCTTCTATCACTTTACTGCCATGATCGCACAGTAAAATACCATCGGTACTTTTTTGGTAATGCTCAATTAAAAGATTATGTAGCGACGTATTTTCCAACATAGTAACAACCATCTAGTTCCTATTAACTAAATGAAGATTAGACTATTTTTCTTCATAGTGCCGGATCTGGTTAAACCTATGGCGATGTCATAACCCAACCTAAAGCTAATAAACAACAGTAACCAAAGCTAGCGAGTGCGGTTTGTTTCAAAGCGCCGTTTAAACGTTCACCATCTTGACAAAGTTGCAAAGTACGAGCGGCTTGCATCAATGGCCAAAGCGCTAACAAAAATAAATAATTAAAACTGCTAAAAGGTAATTGCCATTGATAAAGTAAGGTACTGCTCACCGCCCCAGCTAACAGCCACCACTGATAACGACAGGCCTGTGTGCGCCCTAAACGTAGCGCTAAAGTGTGTTTACCGGCTTGCTTGTCGGTGTCGATATCTCGGGTATTGTTGATATTAAGTACCGCCGTCGCTAACAAACCACAACTTACCGCAGGTAAAATCAAAACTGCATGCAAGGCTAAGCCATATAAGTAAAAGCTACCTAACACCCCCAATAAACCAAAAAATATAAACACCGACAGATCGCCTAACCCCATATAGCCATATGGGTGCTTACCCATGGTGTAAGTCACCGCGGCCAAAATAGACAATAAGCCCAACCCAACAAAAACCAGCATCTGCTGCCAATGATCCGCAAACACATAATTTAATAAAATAAGCCCAGATGCGACCGCCAGTATCGTCGTTAAACCGATCGCGGTTTTCATTTGCTGCTGCGTTACAAGACCGGTTTGCATCGTGCGTTGTGGGCCAATACGCTGCTCGTTGTCGGCACCTGTAACGGCATCGCCGTAGTCATTCGCCAAATTAGAAATGATTTGCAATAAAATTGCCGTGCTCAAACACAAAATCAGAATCCAAGGGTTAAATACCTGATGCTGCCATGCTAACCCAGCAGCCAGAACAATCGAAGCGCAGGCGAGAGGCAACGTGCGAGGGCGAATAGCAGGCAACCAAATAGAAAACCATGATTTTTTTTGAGTCAAAATACTAATACCTAATTAAATCTCAGAATGCGTTTGCATCTATATCCAAGCACCGATAAGGCTGCATTTTCTCTAAGTTTCAGTTAAATTAGCAAGCCTTTATGTTCAAACACCGTTGAAATGATGATTTCAGGCGCTACAGACGTAGTTTGGACTTACCCCTTAAGTTGCTTTACCAGCCTTTGCGAAATATTGATGTCAGCTTTTAATGCCTTAAAACACGCCTTACTTAAACTCAAACAGCCCGAAGGCGTTTTCCTTAGTTTGAGTTTTTCATTACCTAGTGTTTCTTTACTTGGCTGGCTCAAAGCCCAAACCCACTATCCACAAATTTATTTAAGTGATAAAGACGATCAAGGTGAAGTCGCGGCGATTGGCAAAGCTTGGTACACAGATCAAGCCGAGCTGCCAGAAAACATCAATAAAGCAAGACTTTACGGTGGCATGGGCTTTTCAAACCATGCAACTTGGCCCGATTTTCCACACTGCCGATTTGTATTGCCGCGTTTGGAAATTCGTCGCCAAGGCAGAGTCACTAAGCTAGTTTGTAACCTATATTGGGCCACATCTGATTTTGCTAGCCAAGTAAACATAACCCTAGCATTACTGGACTCACTTAACCCAGCTGAAACATTAACGAGACAGTCTATCCATATCTTGCAGCGGCAAGACACGCCAAATAAGCAGGATTGGCGTAACTTAGTAGAACAAGTAACCGATGAGCAATTTCAGCAACACACTGCTAAGGTGGTGCTGTCCCGTCGAACTCAATTAACCAGCTCAAACAGCGTGGATCACTACGCACTATTGCACCAATGGCAAATGGTTAATCCTAACTGTTTTCAATTTATGTTTTCGTTTACGCCCGATTCACACTTTATCGGCTGTACGCCTGAGCGTTTGTATCTACGTAGCGGGGCACGTCTAACCACAGAATCACTCGCTGGCACCATGCCACGAGGCATCTCCTCTGAAGAAGATGAAAAACTGAGCCACACCCTACTCCATGACCACAAAATAAAGCATGAAAATCAATTAGTGCTTGATGATATTTTAGCGCAGCTCAGCAAGGTCAGTTTAGATATTGGACTTGATAAAGTAAGCATATTAAAACTCAACCAACTACAACACCTCAAGCAACGTATTCACGCCTATTTAAAACCAGACGCCAGCGACCACGATTTACTTAATGCGCTGCACCCAACCCCCGCTGTGGGTGGCACTCCAAGAAAGTCAGCGCTCGCATTTATCAAACAAAATGAGCCCTATTCTAGAGGCTGGTACGCAGGCGCCATTGGTGTTTTAAGTCAACAACAAAGCCAATTTGCGGTAGCTATTCGCAGCGCCTTGATCCAACATAATCAAATTACATTATTTGCCGGTGCAGGAATAGTTAAAGGCTCAGATCCCGCGCTAGAATGGCAAGAGTTAGAGCATAAAATAGCGACGCCATTGTCACTATTCAAACTAAACTAACTCAGTTGTTTAACCATAAGAGGCTCCTATGAAACATACTACCGCTAGCAACATTAGTCTTTTATGGGCACAGTTAATTATTGAAAGTTTGTACCGCGGTGGCATCAATCAGATTTTCATGGCGCCGGGGTCTCGTTCAACGCCACTGACTTTAGCCGCCCATGAACATCACGGCATTACCTTACACAGCCACTTTGATGAGCGCGGTTTAGGTTATTGCGCGCTCGGTGCAGCCAAGGCGCAGCAGGCGCCAGTGGCGATCATCACCACATCAGGCACAGCGGTGGCTAACTTATATCCGGCCGTCATTGAGGCCAAGCTCACTGGCGTGCCATTAATAATTTTATCCGCAGATCGCCCCACCGAACTATTGCAATGCAGTGCTAACCAAGCTATCGATCAAGTGGGCATATTTGCTTCTCATGTGGTGACATCGGTTAATTTAGCACCAGCTGGCACTGAAATTAACGCTAACTATTTACTAGCACAAATTGGCCAAGCCTTATATTTGCAACAGCAACAAGCAGGACCCATTCACATTAACTGCCCTTTCCGTGAGCCGTTTTACCCGAAAGAAAAAAGCCAAGACCTACGTCATTACTTAGCGTCTATTAACCCTTGGTTACGCAGTGAATCGCCGTACATTAATAAATCCGTTCCGCCAAGCAAGTTACTACCAATTGATAATTGGCCTGAATTACAGACTAAAAAAGGGCTAATTATTGCGGGTCAATTAGCCAATACTGAACAAGCTTATGAAATAGCCAGCTTTGCTCAGGCCTTAGGTTGGCCATTGTTAATGGACATTCAATCCAGTGGCAAAGGGCACCCTTGGTCGTTACATTACTATGATCAGCTACTGCATCACCCTGATTTTTACGCCGCCCTCAACCAAGTTGAACTTATCATTCAATTTGGCTGCCGATTGGTATCAAAACGCTTACAGCAGTTTTTACAAGCTAGTTCGGCTCAATTTATTGGCGTGCAAAGCCAGGCAGACTTGATGGACCCAAGCCATGGCATGGGTAGCTACTTTCACATCGACCCCGTTACTTGGCTCACAGCCCATCCCGTTGCACAACATCACCCTTGGGCGGAGCACCTTTACCAAGCGGATGCTGAAATCAGTCAGCTTATCGCTGCTCAGTCACATGAATTATCAGAGTTTTCGGTCGCGCACGGCTTATCACGTTTAGTTCCAGACAACAGTGCTTTATTTATTGGTAATAGTTTACCAGTACGGCTAATGGATATGTTTGCCGAGGCAAATTCAAAACAGCAACAAATATTCACTAATCGCGGAGCCAGTGGCATTGATGGCTTACTTGCCTGTGCCATAGGGGTTAGCAAAATATTAGATCATCGCCCCGTCACTTTACTGCTTGGCGACACGTCCTTGCTTCATGACCTCAACTCTATGGCCCTGTTAAAACAGCTTAAAAACCCATTTGTTGTAATAGTGCTCAATAATGATGGCGGCAGTATTTTCAACCTTTTACCATTACCCGATGATCAACAAACTGCCCGTGAATGCTACCAACTGCCACACGGCTTAAACTTTGCCAATGCTGCGGCTATGTTTGGCGTTAATTACATGCAACCAAAAGAGCAACAAGAGTTTGAACTAGATTACGCCTCTGCCTTAATTGAGCCAGGTGCGACCTTGATTGAAATAACTGTTCCTGCCAAAGCCAGTAGTGAAATGATCACCACTATTGCCGCGCAAATAAAACAACTTGATTTCGCTTACTTGCTCCAGCCCGACTTAAGCGCCTAATGAAGACAAATTTACCCCTGGCTTGCCAATATCAACTGCAACACGAAAACACGCCAGTACTATTTATTCATGGCTTTTTAGGCAGCGGTCAAGACTGGCAACAAGTTATTGCCCATCTCGCCCCAGAGCAAAACTGGATAACCATTGATCTCCCAGGCCACGGTGACAGCCAAAATGTCACCTTATCGGCACCGCAAGCATTTCAGCAATGCTGCCAGCTTATCCAGCAATGCTTACAAGCATTAACGGTCACCCGTTGCCATCTAGTTGGTTACTCACTCGGCGGCCGCATTGCGTTGCACTATTTACAAATGTACCCAAGCCAAGTTTGCCAGTTAATTGTAGAATCGGCTCACACTGGGTTGATTCAAGAAAATGAAAAAGCGGCCCGTATTAGCCATGATAAAAACTGGGCGCAGCGCTTTACCACCGAACCTCTTAATCAAGTATTGCTCGATTGGTATCTGCAAGCTGTGTTTGCAGATTTATCTGAACAACAAAGACAAAAACTTTGTCAGCTGCGTAGCCATAACGACGGTAAAGCCTTAGGAAAAATGTTGTTAGCAACGTCACTCGGCAAACAAGAAAACCTGTGCCATGTCATTTCTGAGGCAATTTGCCCTGTTAGTTATTTTGTTGCCGAGCAGGATCTAAAATTTACGCAGCTGGCCAACATCTTAAAAAAAACAACCCCACAGCTAAATAAAGTCTTTTTTACTGAGGCGGGTCATAATATTCACTTTGCCAAGCCAATAGAATACGCTAATCAGATAAGTCGCCTTATACTCGGTAAACTCCCATAAGCGATACTTTTTTATTTTTGACCCATTCAAGGCTGGTTATGACAACTTCGCAAATAAAGCCCGCATTAGCGTGGCAAGATTTTTCTCAAGATTACCAAGACATTCTTTTCCATAAAGCCGATGGCATCGCCAAAATCACCATAAACCGCCCACAAGTGCGCAATGCATTTCGTCCACTTACGGTAAAAGAAATGATTCATGCGTTAAACGAAGCCCGTTACGACGATCAAATTGGCGTGATTATTCTTACCGGTCAGGGCGACTTGGCCTTTTGCTCAGGCGGCGACCAAAAAGTACGCGGTGATTCAGGTTACCAAGACGAATCCGGCGTACATCACTTAAACGTACTGGATTTTCAACGTCAAATTCGCACTTGTCCAAAACCTGTAGTGGCGATGGTGGCGGGCTATGCAGTAGGTGGTGGACACGTATTACATATGATGGCTGACTTAACCATCGCCGCCGAAAATGCTCAATTTGGCCAAACTGGCCCCAAAGTGGGCTCATTTGACGGCGGCTGGGGAGCAAGCTATATGGCGCGCATTGTCGGCCAGAAAAAAGCTCGTGAAATTTGGTTTTTATGCCGCATGTATAACGCCCAAGAGGCGGTTGAAATGGGCTTAGTGAATACCGTGGTGCCACTTGAGCAACTAGAACTTGAAACCGTGCAATGGTGTAAAGAAATGCTGCAAAACAGCCCAATGGCGTTGCGTTGCCTAAAAGCGGCCCTAAACGCAGACTGTGACGGTCAAGCAGGCTTACAAGAGCTAGCTGGTAATGCCACCATGTTGTTCTATATGACCGAAGAAGGGCAAGAAGGTCGCAATGCGTTTAACGAAAAGCGTCCGCCAAACTTTGAAAAATTTGGCCGCAATCCGTAACTGCACATGAGTATGCTACGCGATATTGCAATTTACCGTACCTCATTGGCCTTTAAACGACCAATGACATTTGCGCAGCATACTCTTAACGACCGAGATATCGCACTTGTTAAGGCCTTTAACATTGAGTTAAACCGCGAAGTGAGGGCCGAAATAGCACCGCTTCCCGGCTTTAGCCCTGAAAGCTTAGAGCAAGCCATCGCTGAAATAATAACAGCAGTAAAAACGGGGCAGCTTAAACATCAATTTCACTGCGCCAGTAGCGCTTTTGCTTGGGATTGCTTACATCAAGGTATCACGCCTAGTCAGGTTTCGGCCGATGTTCCTTTATTACAAGGCAGCATTGAACAGATACACACACAATACCTCAGCCTCAAGCACCCAACACAAATCAAACTTAAAGTGGCTCGTCTTGCCCCAAACATAGAGCTGGATATTATTCACACACTGGTCAAACTTAACCCGCAACTGCAAATTCGCCTCGATGCTAATCAAGGCTGGGATCGCGGACAAGGGGCTGCATTTGTCAGCCAGCTGCCAAAAAATAATATTGTATTTATCGAAGAGCCCTGCGCAATGTTAAGCGACAGCTTGTACCTTGCAGAGCGATATCAATTGCCAATCGCACTTGATGAACAGCTGCAACAGCCAATGTGGCCGTTAGCAGCT
The DNA here is from genome assembly GCF_021278025.1 of Motilimonas sp. E26. GTDB lineage: Bacteria > Pseudomonadota > Gammaproteobacteria > Enterobacterales > CBDFNC01 > Motilimonas. Next base: position 22,198 of record NZ_JAIBHJ010000036.1, on the reverse strand, counting down.
TTTAGTCATCAAGCGATTACCGCTTTTATCATTAAACCTATGCTAGTAGGCAGTTTTAAACGTATTGAACAACTATTAGCGTTAGCTAAACAACAGCAAAAGCGTGCGATCCTTAGCTGCGCATTTGAAAGCCAATATGGACTTAGTGTGCTGGCGACTCTGGCAGGCAAATGGACCCCCAACGAAGCTCCTGGGTTAGATACCGAAAAATATTTTTGCGATAAGCAAAACCATACATTGAACACTTCAGAAATGGAGCAAGTATGGCCGAAGTGATGCCTTGTCCGATACAGCAACACGCAAGCAATCAAGGGGATGCGATTGCCATTTACCTTTCACATGATGGTACCAAGCTCAGCTACGAGGAGCTTGATAATAAAATATCAGCCATATCGTTAAGCCAAGTTCCGCAAGGGGAGGTACTTGCAGTGATCCATGACGATGCGCTGATCTTACTAATCATGATGTTTGCTTGCTTGCGCCAACGTATTATTTTTTGTCCGCTTAATCCAATCTTTAGCCAAAAAGAGCTACAACAGCGCTGCAGACAAGCTGGAATAAAATATTACTTTGCGCCAACTCCGGTTGCGCTAGCGGGTATAACACGCATTGATATTCACCAGTCAAATCCAAATAATAAGCAAGCCTTAATCAGCTTAGCGCAAGCAAGTACTCTAGTGTTTACTTCGGGTAGCAGTGGCGAGGCTAAAGCCGCACAACATAGCTTAAGTAACCATTATTACAGCGCGTTGGGTTCACAAACCTTAATTCCGTTTCACGCCAAAGACTGCTGGCTACTCAGCCTACCGCTGTTTCATATTGGCGGCATCGCATTAGTCTTTCGCGCATTTTTCGTCGGCGGTAGCATTGCTTTGGGTAGCAAAGTGATAGCTAAAGACCTAACACACTATCCCATTACTCACGCTTCCCTTGTGCCCACTCAGGCTTACCGTTTACTGCAGCAACCGGCTATATTCACGAATAATCAACTGCGTTATGTCTTAGTTGGCGGAGCAGCATTAGATAACTACCTTATAAAACAACTAGCTAATAGCCCGTTTAGATGTTTTGCCAGTTACGGCCTAACCGAGATGAGCTCGCAAGTGGCCAGTATTGAATTAACACCGTCCAGCCAACAGCCGCTGCAATATCAATTATTACCCGATCGCGAAGTAGAAATAAGTAAAGGTGAAATCATATTAAAGGGAGCCTGTTTGTTTATGGGCTATCGACAATTAGGTCGCTTAATTGCCGTTGACCAAGGTCTTGGTTTTGCTAGTAAAGACCTAGGTGCGAGAACAGCTGGGCACCTCTCTATCCATGGCCGCAAAGATAATATGTTTATTTCGGGTGGTGAAAACGTACAGCCAGAACAAATAGAACAAGTCTTACTGAGCCTGCCATATATCAAGAACCTAATAATAGTGCCCGTTCGCAACACAGAGTTTGGTCAAATTGCCGCCGCTTTTGTTGATTGGATAGGAGCACCGCAGCCAAGACAACTACAGCTGGACAGTAAACAACTGCTCGCTCCTTGGCAAAGACCAAAGCATATTTTGCCTTGGTCACAATGGCAGGGGTTAAAACCAAATAGAAAAAAACTACAACAACAGGCCACACAACTCGCAGTTGAGGATGCTGGCAAGCATAATTAACCAGTGTAATACTTAGAACTATCGCAGCCAGATAAAGCATGTTTACGGCAAACTTTCGCTTTCAGGGATAAAAACGCTACAGGTATAGCAATAGCGCCATAGCTTTCCGGCACTGGCAGGAAACAGGAATTTCTTTGCGGGCTATCACGTTTTTCCTGCCGCTCATCTTACCTATCAACAAATTGTCACTCTTAAATTGCGCTTTTCTCTTTCTCAGCTAAAACTATACCAGTCAACTTAGAACGTAGCTCGTTTAACTATCAAAAATAGCTTACTCAAATAAGCAAAAAAGAGCTGGATGTCGTCATATTGACATAAATATTCTGTAGCCTACTGAGCTATTAGATGGGTCAAATCTCAAATCATATTTCAAGCTAGATGCCATTAGATGCGGCTAGTTATTAACTTATTAAAGCAAAATTTTGGAGATACAATGAACGACATTCATAAGTTAGAGATTTTACCTGGTGCTCAAGCTCTCGCCTCTGTAGCCGCTTTCCAAAACACTCTAAGCTCTGATTTAACACATTATCGTACACAATTAATTGCCCTTCATAACACCATGAAAAGCAGTGGTTTCAGCGTCCCTGTTGACGCAGCTGAATGGGTTCGTGAACGCGGACGTGATTATTTACACAATCCAAAACTTTTTGAAAATGCACCTTTAACTTACGTATGCACGCTACTAAGCGAACTATTCAAGACTAAAAGCATTGATGACATTTGTAAAACTATCGAACCAGCAACCCTAAACACACTGCTGGCTCGCTTAAACAGCTTCAAATTACACTAAAATATATATCTACACCCATTCTTTGGCCGATTTTTATCGGCCTTTTTTTTGGCTATCCATAAGTAAACCTCACAACTACTTATTAGGTAGGGGTCAGAGACGAACGGAATGTTTCGTATCAAAGGTAACTTAGAAAAACAAATGTGCTGATGATCACACAACAAGTGGCGATAAAGTCATCACATTGTCATGATGAATTGTCAAAATCAGCAGACGAACTGGGGATAATAGCGATAAATGGTAACCCTATTTCAAAAATAAAAAATATTTGTGAGACATTAGCCATAGCAAGCGTAAGTTATTCTCTTTTTATTTATCAGATAACCCTACTATCTACCACCGAAAAAACAGAAGCCAAAACAAAATAAACCATTAATAACAACACCTTAACAACATCAACATAAACAACATATAGGTTTTCCCTTATTTTTTTTATTTTTAGCTTGCTCAGCCTCATGCAAAATCACTTATATTTAGTCCCGCAAGGAAGCAACGAGACACGGACAGGATGTTTGGTCTCAATGTCAGATAGGATATCTGGCAATCAGGAAGATGAATGGACACGCTACAGGAAGTAGCATAAAGGACACCTCCAGGATGGAGACAGAAAACGAATCAGGATGATTTGTTAGGCTAGGATGGCCAAATAAAGGACAACTCACAGGACGTGAGAAACGGATAAACCTAGGGATCAGGTAATAAGTCAGGGAGCGCAGGGAGCACCTTACATCACGGAATATGATGTTTTGACTATAAGGGACGACACTTTCGAGTGTCGTCCCGTTTTTTTAGCTGCAATTTACGCTCATTAGCCAGAGTCTTGGATAAGCCCCCTTTTTAAACTCCATCACGTCACTTAAGGCATACCAACTTCTGACTCACCAACCTGTACAAAATTCATTGCATCCGCTTCAGCTTCAAATGACCAGCGATAGGCTGTTAACTTAGCATCACCACTGTAATCAGTACAAACCACCTGACGACATTGCGGCCGAGGGGTCCCTCTTAACCAATAGTGGCCGATAAACACAAGACGTGAAACAGCAAAACTTTGCAGTGGCTGGATAATAGGCTGTGCGGGTATTTTGCCTTCTTCTCCCTCAGGTACGATCGCAAGCTCTCGATAACTAAGCGGATTTTGTAGCCACCAGCGAGCACGAATATCGTTGCGTTGATGACCATGTTTATCATTGAAAACATAGCCCTGAGGTAAGGTTATTTCGGGTCCTTTCAATAACTGCTCAACTACCTGAAATTGCCAACTACCACGTTTCGTTGCGCTGACGTACAATTTATCAGGCAGGCTGTTATCAGCATTGAGCTCGGGCCTTATTTGCTCTATTAAGTCATTAGACCATGCCGCATGAATAAAAGCGGCGCCATCAAGTTCAAGAAATAAAGGCAAGGTTTTTAACCAACTAATCGTTTCTTTATAAGCAATAGGATCATCTGCATATTCAGCTAAAAAAGCCTTATGTTGCACTCGATTTTTACTGGTATGGGGACGTAAAAACCGCTTAGCGTCTTTGGGATCCGGGGTAGCAAAGGCTACGGCATTAAACTCGTGATTACCTAAAATAACTTGAGCGCTACCCGCCGCAACCATATTCCGAACAATAGCTAAGGTCGCTCGCTGCTCGGGACCATAATCAATAATATCACCAATAAAAATAGCTTGGCGTGAAGCATGACAATAAGCCTCGCCTTGGATTTCATAACCAAGACGTTGCAGTAAAGTGACTAACTGTTTAGCACGGCCGTGGACATCGCCAATGACATCATATCCTTGCACCCTAACTCCTTGCTGTATTATTTATCGCTAAGCCAACGACTCTGCCAATATAGCGTAAATATTTATATTTTTTCTTTCATCTTGCTTGGTCTTTTTCCCGATTGAAACGCTCGCTCCGACTTAGCTACTTTTTTCTAACCAGCGAAACCAAACCCGCTCTTGTTTAACATCTTCAAACTGCTGTAATTGTCGCTGCAGTTCATTATTAACACTTTTTATATCCAGTAAGTCTTGCTGTTGCTGTAAAGAGAGCTGTACTAATTGATATATGACGTCAGATTTATGAGAAAAAAGGTGTTGAATTAACTGCGCAGACTGAGGATCGAAATCAGCACTTGATTGGTGTCGAATTTTATCTGCAATAGCTATGATGGCGCGAGCTTGATCAGGCTTCATATCCAGCTCCAAGCTGTATAGAAGCAAGCTTACCTAATGGCAAGCGCCGGAAGTAGAGAGTAAATAGCACCATGGTCACTCCAGATATAGAGAACGGCAACCATGCCTAGATAAAGACTCCTGTCGACAAACGCACTAAGAATAGTCTAATTAATGAATAAATTTCCAGCCTTAGTGATAAATGAATCGATAATAGCGATTTATTTGTGCCGTTAAACGCACATTATGCGGAATTAGTGAAACAGATCAAGCTTGCAAACATAGTCGCAGGCAATAGCATCCTGCTATGATTCTAGTTGATATTATTTTTCTCCAAGCAGGAATCCGCGCAATGCAATTAAACGAAGTATTTTCCAAACTAAAACAACTCCCAGTCGTGCCCGCTCTACTGGCCGAGCTAATGGAAAGCTTTGGTGACGATAATGCGCGTATCGATGTACTCGCTAAAAAAATAGCGATGGACCAATCTTTAAGTGCAAAAGTAATAAAGATGGCTAACTCGGCTGCCTATCGCCGCGGCAAAGAAGTGACATCAATAGAGCAAGCAGTTATTCGCTTAGGCTTTAACACCATGCGTAGTATTGTTATTGCATCCGGAATAAGTAGTGCTTTTCCTGCCACGCCTGGTTTTGACAAAAATAAATTTTGGTCCGACACGTTTCGCGTAGCAACCATAGCGAAAGCCCTCGCCAAGCACACCACTGTAGAGCCTGAAACCGCCTTTACCTGTGCCATGATGCACAATATCGGCGAAATCTTACTGCAATCCAGCTTGCCAGAAGAAATGGCACTCGTAAACATGTCAATGAACCAAGGTGCAAGCCGTATTGAGGCTGAGCGTGAAATCTTAGGATTTGACTACAGCCAGGTAGGTGTAGAGCTAGCTCGACGCTGGAATTTTTCAGCAACCTTCATTAATGCCATTGAACAACAGCTTGATCCATTATCATTTGAAGAGGTGTCGGCCGAAGCAATTTTGATCCGGTTATCGGTATTTGTAAACTTTGCTTGGAATGCAGGCGTGCCAGCTGCAGCAATTGTTGGACGTTTCCCAAAAGCGTTAGCGGAGCATTTGAGTATCAACCCTGAATCACTGGCGTCACAACTTGATGAATTGCAGCATCAAGGTAATGAATTGGCCATGTCACTCGGTCACTAAACTGATTAACCCGACCGCCCTCATTCAACGCACAACTGATGACAGTAACATTTCGTTTTCAAGGAAGAAAACGCCAGTGAAGCACTGGCGCAGGGAGTTAAAAACGACGGTTAGAAACCGCGTAATTGAATCCGTCTTAAAAACTCAGTCATGATCCGATCGTACAGTAAATCACCTAAGAATAAGTCTTCCACGCCATGATCAACACTCGGGTTATCATTCACTTCAATAATACAAGCTTTACCATCAACCTCTTTTAGGTCAACGCCATAAAAACCATCACCAATCAAGTTCGCCGCCTTAAGCGCGGCATCAACGACCGATTTAGGCACCATTTTTAAATCTAAGGTATCAAAGCTACCACTGCTAACTCGTCCACTTTGGTGGTGTTGGTAAATTTGCCAATGACCACGACTCATATAATAACGACAAGCAAAAATCGGCTGACGATTTAAAATACCGATACGCCAATCAAAATCGGTCGGCAAAAACTCTTGCGCCAAAATTAGTGCACTATGGCTAAAAATAATCTCGGCTTGCTCGAGTAGCGACTCGCGACTTTTTACCTTCACCACCCCCAATGAAAACGCACCATCTGGTACTTTAAGCACCACCGGCAGTCCAATCGTTGCAATCAGGTTATCGGCCCAGTCAGGGTCAGACGCTTTAACTATCATGCTTTTGGGCATCGGCACTTTATTATGGTTGAGTAACTCGGTAAGAAACACTTTATTGGTGCATTTCATAATAGATTCAGTATCATCCATCACGACTAAGCCCATTTTTTCCGCTGCTTTAGCAAAACGATAAGTGAAATTGCTGATATTGGTGGTCGAGCGAATGAATAAGCCATCATACTCACCCAACGTTGCCATATCATTAGGGCCGATAAGCTTTAGATCCATGCCAATTCTATTTGCCGCTTTGACAAAACGTTTTAGCGCGCCTTTATCCGATGGCGGCATCTTTTCTTGCTCATCCACCAGCATCGCCATTTCGTAGCGATAGCGCTTAGAAGGCTTAGGCATACGCCAAACTTTTTGCGAAAAAACTTCTAAATACTTAGCAAAAGAATCCTGCTCATTATCGTTGAGATCTTGATAAGCAAAAGGCTCTACTTTTTCAATTTGCCATTTACCCGCCACTTTCTGGAGCTTCATATCCAAAACCGGCACGGTAAAGCGCTCAAAAATCTTACGACACATTTTTTCCAGTGCGGGGATATCAGTGTGGCCGAAATAGATTTTGAAACTTAACACTGCCACATCAGCAGGTAGTTTATCCAAGCCCGTTTGCGGCAAACTGAAAAATCGATCTTGCGAGAGATCATTAATTGTCATTACCCTAGGCAGCACTCGGTGGCCACGCGCCTCTGCCATCAGCGAACAATAATAACCACTGCTCAAATAGTCATAACTGCGACATAAGTTAATAACTTGGGTAGCACTGCTATCAGCATACGCGCCCATATCCAAATAGTCGTTTACCGACACCATATTTTCACTGGGTAAGTAAGGACGCCAATCGCCAGCTTCATCAGTTACAATTAAAAAACGCGCCATAAAAAGTGATTGCCTCTTATCAGGGTAAAGGATTAAATTGCTACTATATTGTTGCTCATCCTCGAGACTCACCATGCTACTGCGCGCAGCTACTCCTAATGATTTAGCATCACTTAACCAACTAGAGCTAGCGGCATTTCCCGGCGATCGCATTAGTGCTCGTCAAATGAAACGCTTTATTACCTCGCCATTGGCTTACTTTCTAGTGGTCGAAATCGAACAGCAAATTGCAGGCTACGGGCTAGTGTTATTTAACCGTGGCACTCAGCTCGCGCGACTCTATTCTGTCGCGGTCGCCAGTACTTTTAGAGGGCAAAACTTAGCCTACAAAATGGTTCAGCAATGCGAGCAAGAAGCCATTGAACGAGGTTTCATCACATTACGCCTAGAGGTGCGTAATGACAATATAGCGGCAAAAAATCTTTACCAAAAAATGGGCTACAAGGTACTTAAAACCTTAGTGCATTATTATGATGATTTAGCTGATGGTCTACGTATGCATAAACGACTCGATCCGCCTGGGCCGAGTAGCGTATTAACCATGCCTTTGTATGTGCAAACACTACCATTCACTTGCGGCCCTTCCTGTTTATTAATGAGTTTTGCCTATTTAGATAGCAGTTATCAACCTAACCGCTTAGACGAAGTTAAAATCTGGCGTGAGGCGACAACCGTTTTCATGACCAGTGGCCATGGCGGATGCAGCGCGCAAGGCTTAGCCCTTGCAGCTAATCGACGAGGTTTTGGGGTGGAACTATTTAGTCAATCGGCCTCAATCCCCTTTATCGATGGGGTGCGCGATGTAAATAAAAAAGCCGTGATTGAATTAGTACATCAAGACTTTAGCCAGCAACTAACCGCACTCAATATTGCAACGCAAACTCAATCGCCCACACTTGAGCAATTGCGCCATTGGATTCAATCTGGTTACTGCGTGTTAATGCTAATTAGCACTTATCGTTTTAATGGCGAAAAAGGTCCCCATTGGATCGTGCTCAGCGGTATGAATGAGCAATACTTTTTTTTCCATGATCCGAATGTCGAGCAACAACGCGACATCATCAACTCTGCCTATGTTCCCATTAGCCAATCCGAGCTCACGAATATGGTGAAATACGGCAAGCAAAAGCAAATTTCTTATGTTGTCATTAAGCCAAAACATTGAGCTGACTAGGTATTATCAGTTGTGAACGTTCTCACAAAAGCCAAGAATAAAACAACTTAACACATTAATTAAAGCGCCAATTTTGCGCAAATAGTTCAACACTGCTAAATATGTACTATATTCAGTTTTCTTCATTGTCTATCAGAGGCTTATATGGATATTCAAATACTGTTTAGCAAGCTAGATAAATTGCCCACCATTCCCAAAGTCGTACAGGAATTAATACAAACATTTAACAATGACGATGCCGATATTGTCGGAATCGCAAATAAAATAGCCTTAGACCCAGTAATAAGTGCCAAAGTATTACGCTTAGTCAACTCAGCTCATTTTAGTCGTGGTAAAGATGTCACCAGTATTGAAGATGCCGTGATCCGCCTTGGCTTTAACACTGTGCGTACTTTGGTCATGGCCTCAGGTATCTCATCCTCATTTAAACATTTTGATAACTTCGATCAAAAGGCATTTTGGGGTAACACCTTTCGCGTTGCCAGCATCAGTAAATCTCTTGCAAAGCAAACCAGCCACGCACCGGATACTGCCTTCACTTGCGCCATGTTACATAATTTAGGCGAGCTGATTATTTTAATTGCCGACACCGAAGAAGACGAACAGCGTATGTCCGCTAAAATAGAGCAAGGTTTAAGCCGCGAAGAAGCAGAAGCACAAGTACTTGGTTTTAACTATGCAGAGGTCGGTGCCGAGCTTGCTAAACGCTGGAAGTTTTCCGATAGCTTTGTTCATGCCATCGAAGATCAATTGACCCCTTTAAGCGCAGAAACATTTAATGAAGATGCTGGGTTTATTTGCATGGCCAGTTTCTTCAACCATGCTTGGCAACAAGATTGGAGTGAAGAAGAAATTGAAAAACACTACAACAAAGCGTTAGCGATCCGCCTAGAGCTATCTTTAAGCAATATCTTAAATGCCAAAGAAGCCATGCTAGAAGAGAGTAAAGCGCTGAGCGATTTACTCAACTAAGTTACTCTCGACGACGCTCAACTCAGTTAACGTTTAACCGCGGCTCGGTTCACATTAGTTACCACTATCAAAATTCTTTTGCGGAGGCCACCACCTCCGCTTTTTTAATCGTTCACATAGCCCGTATGCCACGAGTTAAACTCTGTTAACGGTAAGGGCGGACTAATAAAATAGCCTTGCATCCAATCACAGCCCAATTTAGTTAATAGGTCATAATGTGACTGGGTTTCAACCCCTTCCGCCACCACGGTTAACCCCAACTTGCTAGCTAACTGAATGCTACTTTCAGCCAGCAACAAGTCGACTTCTGAAGTTTCTATATCTTTAATAAACACCCGCTCTAATTTAAGAATATTCAGCGGGAATTGTTTTAAATAATGCAAAGACGCATAACCCCGACCAAAGTCATCAAGAGCCAGCAGCAGCCCTTGCTCCTGCAAGCGCTTAAACTGAGCGATCACCTCATGACTCGAGTTGACAATAAACTGCTCAGTTACTTCAAGAATGAGCTGTTCTGGTGCAATTTGGTACTCAACCATTAATGATCGCAAAAAGTGGAAAAAGCCTAAGTCTTGCAGCTGTAGATGAGCAATATTCAAAGCTAGGCGACCGAGCTGTCGTCCTTCTAGCTGCCATTGATGATATTGCGCAATAGCTTGTTGACACATCCATTCATTTAGAGGATTCAACATATCAGCATCCTCCACCGCAGCAAGAAAATCATTGGCATTAATAATGCCTTTTTCAGGGTGACGCCAGCGCATCAGCACTTCGGTAGCAATGATATGTTGTGATTGCATCGATAAGATCGGCTGAAACGCAAGTTCAAATTCTTGCTGTTTTAAGCCGCGGCGTAATTCATTTTCAAAACTCAATTTAAGCTGGCTATTACACTCCAGCTCGGCACTGTAACGAAGAAAACGCGAGTGTTTCTGTACTTTGGCTTGATTCATTGCCATATAAGCCTTATCGATCAGCTCACTGGCTGTAAGTGCATCAGAATAAGCTTGGGCGATACCGATATGGCAGCTTAAAAATAAATTTTTATTATCAACCACAAACTCTTCAGACAAGCGCTCAAGTAGCTCAATACAAATTTTGGTTTGCTGAGAAATACTTTCAGGCTCTGACAATAAGATTGCAAACTCCGCCCCACCAAAACGTGCACACATGTCGTTAGGTTGCACGCAAGCCAATAAACGCAATGCTATGTCTTGCAGTAATTGGTCACCCACTGAGTGGCCATAGCGGTCGTTAGTTGCCTTAAATGTGTCAAACTCTAAAAACAGTAGCACGCCTGCTTGCTGGCTGGACATCGCCTTTTCAAGGCTTACTTCAAACCGTTGGCGGTTAGCAATCCCCGTTAAAGAATCAAAGTTAGCTTGACGCCAAATGCGCTCTTCACTGCGCTTTTTATGGGTTAAATCAGAAAACAACGACACGTATTTGGTCACCCTGTCACGGTCACCATCACGGATCGCCGCAATAGACAACCAACCGGGAAACTCACTGCCATCCTTACGTTGGCCCCATATTTCACCGCGCCATACGCCATCTCGGTTCAATTCTCGCCACATTTTCCGCAGCACCACAGGGTCGTTTTTCGGTGAGCTCAACAGCAAACCTGTGCGCCCCACCACTTCATTACGTTGATACCCAGTAATTTGGCAAAAAGCTTGATTAACCGAGACGATCCGTTGCTTACTATCTTCAATCAAAATCGCTTCTGCGGCGTTCTCGAACACTTTACTTGCTAACGCACGCGCTTGCTCGGCCAATACACGCTCGGTAATGTCTCGCGCATCCAGCACCACACCACAGATTTGACCAGACGATAAAGTAAATGGGGTATAATTAATCTCTAAACAACGTCGACCCTTTAAACTAGACACCCAAAATTGGTGAGTGCAAATAGAGCCTTTCAGGCATAACTGTAAGCGCGGCAGAATATGATCGTCAAACACTTGAAAATCAAATACTTCTGCAACAGGTTGCCCTTCATCGAAATCAGCCAAGCCAAAAAAACGGGCAAAGCTTGGGTTAACTAACTCAAGACTTAAACTTTGATTAACGTAAGCCACTAAATCAGTAGAAGAAGCCACAATACGCTTATATAAACTTAATTGAGCTAATTCTTGAGAGGCGATGGGTAAGGTGTTCGCTTCACAAAAAATGCCATTCGTTTCATCAACAAAGCGGCAGTGAATCTGCAAGTTACTCAAGCCATCGCGTAACTGCATTTCATAACAAATATCAAGTGACCCCTTAGAGCGCACCTGATTCCAAAAACTGACCCATTCAATACTAGTTTTAAAATGCGGTAAAAATTCTACAACCGACGTTGCCTCACTCAACTGCTGCTTCGCTGTTGCATTTAAATAAATCACCCCGCCCTTTTGATCCAAATAAAACACGATATTCTGACCGAAATCATGTTGAAGCTGAGCCATGAGCTCAGGTTGAGTACTTGTATTTACAACATCCGTCATGTAGCTATATTCCTAACAGCAGGGCGATTGAATCACAGAAGGTACACTTTAACAAAAAGTCAAAAAAATACCTGTTAGGCAACACTAAATAACTGGAGAGATCACAAAAACAACAGCCAACAAAAGTCAGTCTCATCATTAAACTAAAAAAGCACTAAAAGTACCCTCTATAACGCATCACCACTAATGTGGAAATACAATTATGCTTTGGTAAACAATGAGTAAAACACTTAAAAAATAGAGTTTTTTTATTGGTTTTAGCACAAATTACTATTTGGGCCCTTTACCAAAGATGTAACTTAATGTTAACAAGTACTCTGCTTTCAAATTCATGCTCTATACTCTCCAGAGTACATTTAAAGGATTACCAATGTCTTCTCCGCGACTAAAGCCGCGAGCATTCTCATTAAATCGACCAGCATTACTTATTGCACTGTTTAGTTTTATCATGCTGATTACACTTAGTGCTATTAGCATTAAAAAAATACAGCAAGATTGGCGCAAAGAACAGCGCATAACATTAACCCTTATCGCCAAACAGCAAGCCGAAATCATTTCCCAAAAGGTCACCCATGCGCTCAGTGCCACTTATTTGCTGAGTAAACAGATTAAACACGATCAAGGCCAGGTCATCGACTTTGAGCAACAAGCCTCTTATCTATTTAACCACATAAAAGGCATCGACAGCCTACAGCTCGCCCCTAATGGCACCGTCGAGTACATCTACCCACTAGAAGGAAATGAGAAAGCCATCGGTCATAATATTCTGCAGCAAGATAAGCGAAAAGAAGAAGCCCAACATGCCATTCAACAACAACAGCTAACCCTAGCGGGCCCATTTCGTTTAGTGCAAGGTTATAATGCTGTCATTGGTCGCAACCCTATTTTTATCGAAGCACAAGGACGCTCTTTATTTTGGGGGTTCGCCTCCGTCGTGATCCCCATCAAACAGCTGTTAAATGGCAATAACCTGCGGCAACTAGAAAGCCACCATATTCAATTTAGACTAACCACTCTGCGACATTTAGGTGAACCAGTCACACAAATTTTGGGTAATGTTGACTTACAAGGCGACATCTTTGCCAGCGCCCAACTATCCATCGCCGATAATCAATGGCGGCTTGAACTTGCTCAACAAGATCCCAATCAACACTTAATATTAACTAAACTTTGGGCTACCGCAGCTATTCTCAGCAGCCTACTGAGTTTTCTTATTTACAACCTTGCAAGCTACCCATTACGACTCGCACAAAAAGTTGCGAAGCAGACCAAGGAGCTCTCTCGGTTAGCCTATTTTGACAACCTTACCGGATTAAAAAACCGTACTTTGTTACAACTTGAGCTAGCTAAAACACTGCAACGATTAACTCAACAAAACGAAATTGAGCAATCTCACCAAATTGCAGCACTAGTATACTTAGGGGTAGATGATTTCAAGCGTCTCAACGATGCCTTTGGCAATAAAATTGGTGATGAGCTGTTACTTGAGGTCACTCATCGGTTACATAACATATGCAGTAAAAAAGACATTATTACCCGCGCCGGTGGTGACGAATTTGCGATTATCTTGCCTCCCCAGTCAAGTCTAAAAAGCATCGAAATATGGCTACAAATACTCTTAAAGACACTAGGCCAACCTATCTCAATTGATGGCCATCAAATGCAATTTAGTATTTCTGCAGGCATTGCCCTACTGCCACAAGACGGAGACAGCGCTGAAGTATTAATTCAACATGCTAATTTAGCCATGACCCATGCAAAACAAAAGGGTAAGCGCCGCTTTATGTTTTACAACAACAGTATGGAGGCGCGAGTAAAATCAAACTTATCAGTGGAGCTGGAACTGAATAAGGCGCTCAAGCATGATGAGCTAGTGCTTTTTTATCAGCCTATCGTGGATTTAACCACCAGCAAACCGATCGGGTTTGAAGCCTTGATCCGTTGGCAACATCCTGAAAAAGGCCTTATCTTCCCCGATGCTTTTATTCCTGTCGCGGAGCAAAGCAATCTGATTACCGAAATCGGCTACTGGGTATTAGAAGCTGCCTGTAAAGCACTGCCTAACTTTCCGCCGCATATCCAAATATCAATTAATGTGTCAGCTCGTCAATTTATGGATCCGCAACTGGCCACAAGAATGAAGCAAATCATTTATCAATACCATGCCACCCCTAACCGCATTACCCTTGAGATAACTGAAACCCTACTCATTGAAAATATTGAGCAGGTTGTTAGCTCATTGAAAAACCTACGTGATTTTGGCTTGGGTATCTCTGTTGATGACTTTGGCACTGGCCACTCTTCACTTAGCAAACTTAAGCTGATGCCAATTAGTACTATCAAAGTCGACCGCGCTTTTATTATGGATTTGCCCGATAACAAAGAAGATAAAGAGCTCACCGAAGCCATTCTGGTGATGGCGCAAAAGCTTCAATTAAAGGTGGTAGCGGAAGGGGTAGAAACCGCCGAACAGCGCGACTTCTTATTGGCTAATCAATGTAATTTTGGGCAGGGCTATTATTTCAGTAAACCAGTCCCATTAGATCAAGCTTTAGTATATACAGAACGTATGTTGATAAAAAAATAAGTCAACCAACGGCTAGTGCTCAGCCAAGCTATTCTTTTTAACCTAAACTTATTCCATAGCTACATATATGGGAAACAAAATGGCAAGACTGATCACCTACTCAGATGATGCCTCTAGCGAGCTATTAGACAATACTGGGCAGTCTAAGGCGTTTTACCATCAGTTGTTTTTATTACATGAAATATCCATTAGCCTTTCTCAAGCAAAAAATCTCGATGACCTCTATCGTCTCTCTGTTACCGCGTGCATCGAACAGCTAGAAATAGACCGGATGGGCATCCTAATGATCGATAAAGAACGCGATTGGATGTATGGAACATGGGGGACCGACGACTTAGGTAACATTCGCAGCGAAGCCGATTACGCCTCTCCCATGCGAGATGATGTAAAGAAAGTCATCCGAGAAATGTCAACGCGCGGCAAAGTCTGCGTTTGGCATGACCAAGATTTATATGAATTTACCGACACGCCCGGAGAAGTGGCCACAGTAGGCAAAGGCTGGAATGCTGCCATCGCAATTTGGGATAAGGACGACGTTATTGGTTGGATAGCCTGTGATAACTTACTAAACCATAAACCATTTCAAACCTACCAAAGCCATATATTACGGTTGTTTGGTTCGCTACTGGGTGAGTTTATCAAACTCAAACACGCCGAACAGTCGCTATATCAGCTTAATGAAGAACTCGAAAACCGTATTCTTGCCCGTACCGCTGAGTTAACTCAAGCACAGCTTGATTTAGAAAAAATAAACAGCGAGTTGGAACAACAAGTTCTCAACCGCACCGCATCCCTCAACGAAAAAACCTTGCGCCTAGAAAAAGCATTGCAAGATCTAACCGAAACACAGCAAGATCTGATGGAAGCGGAAAAGCACCGCGCCCTTAATCACTTAGTAATAGGTATGGCGCACGAACTCAATACACCACTAGGTATTATAAAAACAGCGGCCAGTTTGCAACCTGAGTTACTCAATGAATTAGGTGATGATCTCGCTGCAGGTAAAGTGTCTAAATCCCGCCTCAGCCAAGTGATTGAAAATGGCTTAGAAGGCTACGACATCATTAATACAAATATTTCTAAAATGGCGGATCTCGTTACGCAATTTAAACGGCTTTCCGTGGTCAGTAACAGTGCCAGTAATATTGAATCAATAGCGCTAAAAAATTGGTTAAAACAAGCGCTCAAACTTGCAATTTCTCATTACAACAAGCCGCAGCGCGTTAACTTAGTTATTCATGTTACCCCCGATAAAGCAGTGATAAAAGCAGACTCTTGGATGCTGGCACAAATACTTGAGGATTTAGTATTAAACTCTCTCGAGCACGGCTTTGATAGCCAAGAGCAGGACAAAATTGAAGTATCGGCGGTGTTAGTCGGTAACAACTGTGAAATTGAGTTTGAGGATAACGGCCGTGGCATTGACCCCGCTATAGTTAGCAGTATTTACGATCCCTTCTTTACTTGCGCAAGAGGAGAAGGGAGTAAAGGCCTAGGCCTTAATCTGGTATATAACTTGATTACACAAGGGATGAAAGGTGAAATAAGCCACTATCGGCCAACAGCAGGCGGTTGTGGCTTTCGCATAGTCATTCCTTGCCACTGAAGTTAACTAAGCTCAGTTGAACCAGCGAATACATTTCGTTGTAAGCGATGCACAGCTATTTTAAGGTCTTCCAGTAGTAAATAATTAACCGGCACTAACAACAAGGTTATGACGGTGGCAAAAATAATACCAAAACCCAATGAAACAGCCATTGGAATTAAAAACTGCGCCTGAGTGGATTGATCAAATATCAGCGGCATTAAGCCAGCAAAAGTGGTAATAGAGGTTAATATTACAGCCCTAAACCGTGCCACACCCGCGCGGCGCACCGCGGTTTTAACCGCCATACCTTTACTGCGTTGACGGTTAATATAATCCACCAGCACTAAGGAATCATTGACCACCACTCCGGTTAAGGCAAGCATGCCCATCATTGACATAATAGTGAGGGGCATCCCCATGATCCAATGCCCCATAATGGCACCAATGGCACCGAATGGGATCACCGACATAACCACAAAAGGTTGAGTGTAAGATTTAAACGGGATCGCCAGCAGCGCATAAATCGCAAATAGTACAAACACTAAACCTATGGCTAAACTCGTAAAGGATTCGCTCTGTTCCTTCGCCTCCCCTTCTAAGCTGTAGCTTAAGTCAGGGTATTGTTGCTTTAAGAGCACTAAAAATGCCGATATATCTCGCTTGATCGCTTCAATATCAGCGGTTTCTTTATTCACGTCGGCAGTAATATTAATCACCCGCTTACGATCTTTGCGGGTAATACTGGCAGGGCTTTGCAGCACCGTCACTGTCGCCACCTCAGTAAAGGGCACCGCCGTGCCCGATTGAGTCCGGATCAACATATTCTGCAGGTGAAATAACGACTCTCGTTCAGCTTTGGGATAACGCACATACACTTTTACATCATCACGACCACGCTGAATTCGCTGCACTTGATCGCCAAAAAATCCCTGCCTAACTTGCGTGGCTAAATCCCTCAGCGTTAAACCCAGTGCCTGCGCCTGTGGTTTAATGCTTAACTGCAGCTCGGTTTTACCTTTGGCTAAGCTGTCCTCAATATCAAACACCCCAGGATACTCAGCTAACTTGCGCTTAAGATCGTCACTGGCAGGCTTTAAGGTACTAAAATCTCGGGCGCTCAATTGCACATCTAATGGCGCGCCGCCGCGACCAATTTCCGCCCGAAATGATAAACTTTCAACACCAGGAACTGGGCCAATTAATGCGCGCCACTCTTTTACTAACTCATTTGTAGAAATGTCCATGGTGCGCGTTTCTGGCGGCTCTAATTCAAACATCACTCGCCCTTTCGCGGTATCGCCGCTGCTTCCGCCGCCATCGGAACCCGTAGTTGCAAAAACATCTAATATCACACTCTCGCCTGTTACTGGATCGCGATATTTGTCTTGTAATTGCGCCACGCCATCGAGCATTTTTTGGATATAAAAGTCAGTGGTCGCAAACGCCGTTCCAGCCGGCATCACTAACGTGGCTCGCACTGTTTCAGAAGGCACGCGAGGAAAGAACACAAAGCGGGTCCAACCACTGGCCACCATAGTAAAAACCACCAAGGCAATGCCTAAAGCCGTTGCAATAGATAGATAACGGCGATGCACCACAGCCGCTAAGACAGGGCGATAAAAGCGTAAAATGAAGCGCTCAAAACCATTGGCAAAGTTACTCTGCCAGACACTAAAGCGATTAGGCTTGGTCTGATATAGACGGACATGCTTTAAATGAGCCGGTAATATCAGCTTAGATTCAACCAGAGAAAACAATAACACTGGCACCACCACCAAAGGAATTTGCGCAAATATTTGCCCGCGAACGCCTTCAATCATCGCTAGCGGCGCAAACGCGGCGATGGTGGTTAAAATGCCAAAAGTCACCGGCACCGACACCTCTTGAGTCCCTACGATCGCTGCTTGTAACGGCGTAGCACCGCGTTGTTGATGAGCATATACGTTTTCACCGGTCACGATGGCGTCATCCACCAAGATCCCTAGCACCATAATAAAGGCAAACAATGAAATAACGTTTAAGGTAATGCCTAGCATCGGCATCACTAACAAACCGCCCATAAAACTAACCGGTATACCCATAGTGACCCAAAAGGCAATAGAGGGGCGCAAGAACAAGGCGAGTAAAATAATCACTAAGATACAGCCTTGTAACGCGCTGTCGGTTAGGGTTTTCAGGCGCGCTTTCACCACCTTTGAACTGTCACGCCAGTAATCAATACTTACGCCAACAGGTAAGGTAGGCCTTACTTGCTCGATATAATCTTTAACCTTGTTAGCCACCTCAATAGCACTTTGCTGACCAACACGATAAACCTCAACTATCACGGCCGGCTCACCGTTAAACCTTGCCTGGATTGGCGTTTCATCAAAACCATCTTTAATTACCGCAATATCTGACAGCAACAGCCGACTACCGTCTGCGCCAGTGCGCACCACAATATTGCCAAACTCACGGCCTTGATAAGCTTGACCCTTAGTGCGTAGTAAGATCTCACCGCCCAAGGTTTTAATACTGCCACCAGACAGATCTAGCGAGCTTTGCTGCACCGCACTGCTAACTTGTGCCATGGTTAAATTATATTGGCGTAGGGTTTGCTCAGACACCTCAATGGATATTTCATAAGGGCGCACCGACTCTAAAGTGACATGGGAAATCCCTTCGATACTTTGAATATCATCCCTTACTCGCTCACCTAAAATCTTTAGTTCACGCTCACTAAGCTGAGCTGACAGGGTGACACTGATCACTTCACGTTGGTGTAAGGTTTGGCTAATAACCGGCCGCTCGGCGCTATCTGGTAGGGTGTTCAACGCATCAATGCGGTTTTTTATTTCATCTTTAATGCGATAGGTATCATAACCGGAGGCCACTTCAATCGACACGCGCGATGCCCCTTCCGCAGACATGGAAGTAATTTGCTTGATGCCTTCAATGTCTAAAATAGCTTCTTCTATTGGAATCGCTAAGCTCTCTTCCGCTTCAGCAGGCGTTGCACCGGGTAGCGCAACATTTACACTGACCAAGTCCAGTTCAAACTCAGGGAAAACTTCCAGTGGGATCCGCTGGGTTAAAGCATGTAACCCCAGCAGTAAAATAAGCGCCATTAATAAATTGGCGGCAACGTGGTTGTGGGTAAACCAACGGATTAATCCGTGCATTATGGCTGCTCCTTGGCCAATTTAGCGCGGGTGCCCGACACGATATTGCCCAGCGGTGTTGTCACTAACAAATCACCTTCACTGAGCCCGCCGTCAACAATAAACGAGTCATTATCAGCCCAAATCACCGCAACGGTTTTACGCAGTAACACCCCATCTTGGAACATAATCACTTGGTTACCCTGATACACCGCATTGCGCGGTAACACCATAACCCGCTCTAACGATTTACCTTGGATTTGGGCATCAACAAATTGACCAATCTTCAAGGGTGGCTTGTCTTGGTTTTGTCGGCCATAAGGATCGTCAATACGCGCGATGGCATAAAGCTGCCGACTGTTGGCATCCAATGCCCCTTCAGTACGCTCTATCTCACCTTGCCAGTTATAACTATGACGGCCAAACTGTGCACTGATCGTAACCTGAGGCCGCTCAGGTGAGCTTTTTTGCTGACGAAACAACTCAGGTAAACTCACCAGTGCTTGCTGTTGCTCGCTCAAGGGCAGGCGAACTTCAACATAATCCACGGCGTAAATGTCGGCCAAGCTAGCACCTGCGCCAACAAACTGACCAAGATCCACCTGCTTGGTTAACAAACGTCCGGCATAAGGCGCTTTAATTTGAGTTCGCTCTAAATCAAGCTTAGTTTGGGATAGCTTTGCTTTGGCAGACGCCACATTAGCCTGCGCCGCAGCCAACTGAGGCTTACGCAACACCAGCTCAGTCGGTTTGCCTTTACCTAAACGTTGCCAATCACGTTTTGCTTGTTCAGCTTTGGCTTGCTCTTGAGTAAGGGCTAACCTAGCTTGAATTAATGCAGCTTCGGCTATTTGTAACGCAGCCAAGTAATCTCGATTATCTACCTCAACCAGCACTTCACCTTGCTCAAAAAAACCACCCACAACAAAATTAGGGCTCACCTTAGTGATACTCCCTGCCACTTGACTAACTAAAGCACCTTGGCTGCGTGGTTGGATGGTACCAAAACTATTAATACTCACTTGATAGCCTTGCCACGTAAGGGGTAACACTTGCACATTCACGATCGGAGGTTTGGCAGGCGGACGGGTTTTCGCCTGTGGCCGATGAGTCGCAAGATACCAAGCCCCATAGCCCGCAACCAATAGCACGAATACAGGTAAAATAAATCTTAATACTTTTGCCCACATTGGACGCGAAGATGAAAAGGCGTTAGGCATCAGTTGGCGCTCTCTTGGTTGGTGGCTACAGTAGGACGAGGAAGGGTATGAGGATCGCCGCCAAGGGCAAGTAATAGTTCAATGCGATTTTGTAGCCTTTGATTGCGAATATTGATCCGCGCACTTTGGCTATCAAAGGAACGTCGCTGCGCTTCCAATACCGTAACATAGTCAACAAGACCGCCTTGGTATTGCTCAAAGGCCAGCTCTTCGGCGAGCAGTGAATTTTGCGCCGCCACACTCACTTTATCGAGTTGTTCAACCAAGGTCATTTCTTTAGATAAAGCCGCTTCAACCTGCTGGAAAGCGTTCAGCACGCTGGCTTGTAAATTAGCTGCGGCCGCTAAAGCCAGCGCCTCTTGCTGCTGTTGCCTCGCCTCGAGTAAACCCGCGTTAAATAAAGGCGTACTCAAATTAGCAAATAAATTCCACAACATACTGTCGGCGCTGAGCAACTCATTTAGTTCAGGTGAACTACTGCCCAACCCAGATGTCAGCTTTATGCTGGGAAACTTCTCTTTGTAAGCCACGGAAATGCGGGCGTTAGCGGCACTTAGTGCATCTTGCGCCCCTTGAATGTCAGGTCGGCGCTGTAACAGCTGTGATGGCAATCCTGCCGGCAGCTTATCTAAATTCAAACTAAATGTACCATTAGCCCTTAAATTGCCCGTTGGGTATTCGCCTAGGCTTAGCTGCAAAGCGCGACTGGCTTGTTTAATTTCGTCCGCCTTTGCCGCCTCAGAACTTTGCGCTCCAGCAACATCTGCACGCGCTAAAAACACATCTAACGAGCCATTAAGCCCCGCTTGATAACCCTCTTCGATAATCAGTAAATTATTTACAAGATTAAGACGGCGCTGATGAATAAGTTCATACTGATGCTGAGCAGCGAGTAAATTAAACCACTGCTGCGCAATCGTCGCCGTTAGCTCAAGCTGTTGCTGCTTAAGTAAGTTCAGATTGGCACTGGCATCAAGTAAAGCTGCGCGGCTAGCATCGTCAAGCTTGCCCCATATATCCAACTCCCAACTTAGGTCTATCCCCAATTGCGTATTATCAGTAATAGATTGGCCATTATCTTGGCGACGACCTGACAAATAGGCGCTTATTTGCGGCCAACGCTGCGCTTGTTGCTGTTTTAACAGCGCCATGCTGGCATCGACTTTAGCTTGGCTTTGTAACAGCGCGGGATTTTTTGTTAATCCTTGCAGTACTAGCTTATGAAGATCCGGCAACGCCGTTAACTGCGGCATAAACTTAGCAGCCACAGGTGCGCTTTGATGCTCAGCAGACCAGTTAGCCGCAATAGGTGGCGGCAACTCAGCTTGCTGCGGCTCAGGTAGGCTACAACCAAACAGACCAATAGAAAGCATGAACGTATATATATAGGCAGTGTTTCGGGTCATCCTGACATCACAACAATAAGCGCATACTTAATGATACTGGCTTTGCGCAAAATTGGTTCAGGGTTTTACAATTCTTTACTTGGAAATAGAGATAGGAGTCAAAAAAGAGAAGTAAGGAAGAAGATGGGGCGAATGACGGGGATTGAACCCGCGACAACCGGAATCACAATCCGGGGCTCTACCAACTGAGCGTAAGCGCTCAATACTCCGCAGGCTTGATTGTTAGGCGATCACTTGTTCTTGCGGATATTCCACGGTAGCAGTG
>NZ_JAIBHJ010000035.1 GCF_021278025.1 Motilimonas sp. E26 | reverse complement strand
AAGTGAAACGCAGCAGCGCCGATGGTAGTGTGGGGTTTCCCCATGTGAGAGTAGGACACCGCCAAGCGCCAAATAAGAACCCTCGTCTAAGACGAGGGTTTTTTTCTAAATGCTGATATGGCTCAGTTGGTAGAGCGCACCCTTGGTAAGGGTGAGGTCCCCGGTTCAACTCCGGGTATCAGCACCATCTTCTTCTTCTTCGTTATACAAGTCCTAATACCTCCTGTTATTTTGATATAGATAGAGAAATGCTTTCTTTTACTCGCTATATTAAGCTTCAATAAACATATTTTTATGTACTGATCTGGCAACTATTGCTGGGTTATAGAGAAGTGAGGTTTCAATGTTTACACAAAGTGCGATGCTAACTGATGGCAGCCCTTTTGCTGACTTTATTACTATTACACTCAATGATAATGAAGCTATTTCAGAGCAATTCCTACCTTTACTGAAGCACGTTCCTGCTTTAATTAAAACAGTCAATCAAGCTGATAGTTCATGTAATATTGAATGGCTAATCGCATTCTCTGATTCAGCTTGGGATAAGTTATTTAACACTGAGAAACCAGCGGCTTTAGTCCCGTTTACTGAGATGAAAGAAGGGAATCGCCACTTTCCTGCTACAGTGGGTGACGTGTTTATCTTCATTAAATCAAGTCGTATGGATTTAAACTTTCGCATTGCTAAAGGCCTTGTAGACCTGTTCGCCAGTTGTGCCACTGTAAGTGAAGATATTCAATGTTATGAATACCTTAAAGATCGTGACATGATTGATTTTGTTGATGGTACAGAAAATCCAACGGATCAAGCTCGTGCTAAAGCTGTCCTTGTTGGCGCAGAAGATCCTGCTTATCAAGGTGGCAGCTATATAACCTTACAGCGCTATATTCATGACTTAAACAAGTGGAATGACCTTAAAATCTCACAACAAGAGCAGGTGATTGGGCGAACTAAAGTAGAAAATATTGAATTAACTGGCGCAGAGAAGCCTGCCTATGCACATGTTAATAAAGGTAAAGCTACAGATGCCGATGGCAAAGAAATTCCTATGTATCGGCAAAATATGCCTTATGGAAATGCCATTGAGCACGGTAGTATGTTTATTGGTTTTGCCAACACGCCAGAAGTAGTGAATATCGCGCTACGCAAGATGATTTATGCTGATAGTGACGGCCATTATGATCATTTATTGGATTACACCCGAGCAGTTACTGGTGGGATTTTCTTCGCTCCGCCAGCAAGTTTTCTTAATAGTTTATAGAGTTATCTCCTAACATTTGCATCTCAGGTTAAGATCTTTCACACTCAGCTTCATCTGCTCTTAACCTGAGTTTTTCACTTGTTTAAGTTATACCATTCCAATCGTCTCGATTTTTTAAAAGAAATCCTCGCCCACTTGATCCAAAGTGAGCCGCTAGAGCATCCCTTTACTGCTGAGCAGATACTAGTACAAAGCCCTGGCATGGCGCAGTGGCTTAAATTAGAGTTGGCAAAGAAAACGGGGATTGCGGCTAATATAGATTTTCCATTACCGGCCAGTTTTATTTGGCAGATGTTTAAATTGGTACTACCTGGAGTGCCAGAAAAAAGTCCATACAACAAAGAATCGATGGCATGGGCATTAATGACCTTGCTGCCTAGCTATCTTGAACACCCCGCATTCGCGCCATTAAAAATCTATTTAGATAATGATGAATCAAGTCTGAAACGCTACCAGTTATGTCATAAAATTGCAGATATTTATGATCAATACTTAGTCTATCGGCCTGAGTGGATTAATGCTTGGGAGGCGGGTTTAGCTGGACCTGAATGGGAAGAGCAGCAAGCTTGGCAGCCGATTTTATGGCAAGCGCTACATCAAAAGATCAATCAAGAATTCAATACTGATAACGGTGTAAAGCCTTATCACCGCGCCGGTTTGTATGCCAATTTGATTAGCCAGTTGCAACAACACAATGAGGTCGCAGGGTTGCCTAAGCGACTGTTTGTGTTTGGTATATCAGCTATGGCGCCCGAGTATCTAAAAGCCCTGCTAGCATTAGGGCAACATGTTGAAGTGCATTTGTTTTTAACCAATCCATGCCAAGAGTTTTGGGATGATATTGTTGACGCTAAATACCTCGCCCGCTTAAGACAAAGACAGCGTACCGAGTTGTCACTACAGGATAATCAATTAGTTATTCAAGGCTCTAACGCCTTAGTTCCTGCTGGCTTTGAGCTAGACCCAGAGATGGGGTACCAATTAGGCAATCCACTGCTGGCTTCTATGGGTAAATTAGGCAGAGACTTTCTCTATCAACTGCATTCTCTGCAAGTTGATGATTATGGACACTTTATTGAGCCCGCAGCTGACAACCTATTAGCTTGGGTTCAATCGGATATTCTGTCTTTACACAATGCCACTGCGCAACCTCATCGTACTGTCGCGCCAGACGACAACTCACTGGCGCTAGTAGGTTGTCACAGTGCTATGCGTGAAGTCGAAGTGTTGCACGATCATTTACTGTCATTACTGCAGCAAGATCCCGATCTCACACCAAAAGACATCATAGTGATGATGCCAGATGTTAATGCTTATAGCCCTTACATTCAGGCGGTATTTGGCAGCGCGGCTCATGCTACCCATATTCCATTTTCCATTTCCGACCGCAGTGCTTACCAAGAAAACCCTATTCTGACCAGTTTTATTCAGCTATTGCGTTTACCTTTATCGCGCTGTACCAGCAGTGAATTACTCGAGTTACTGGCGGTGCCCGCTGTGTTAGCTAAGTTTGAAATTAGCCAAGGCGAGTTTGAGCAAATTCGCCAATGGGTAATTGAAAGCGGGGTACGCTGGGGGCTGGATCATCGCGATGGCGAGAAGTTCTCGTTACCTGAATTGCCGCAAAACACTTGGCTGTTTGGCTTGCAGCGTATGTTGTTAGGCTACGCCATGGATCAACAAATGTTCCAAGGGATCTTGCCTTACACTGAATGCCAAGGTTTGGCTGCCGCACCACTTGGTAAGTTATGCCAGTTTGTAAATCAATTAATAGAACTAAGCCGTGAGCTACAACAGCAGAACAAGGTGGAGCAATGGAAACATATTTTATTCGCCTTACTTGACGATTTCTATCAAGTTGATGATGCTGACTTTGAAGCGCTCATGCTAATTAAAGAGCAGCTAAATCAACTACATCAACAGGTGGATGCCAGCGGCTTTGATGAAACCTTGAGTCTTGCGATTATTAGCGATTACTTACAGCAAAAGCTTAACCAGAGTAGTGGTGGGCAACGTTTTCTCGCTGGGCAGGTGAACTTTTGTACCTTAATGCCGATGCGCTCTATTCCCTTTAAAGTGGTTTGCTTATTAGGCATGAACGATGGCGCTTACCCGCGCAGTATTCCCCCTCTGGGCTTTGATTTAATGGCGGAAAAAATGGAAAAAGGTGACCGCTCTCGTCGTGATGACGACCGTTATCTATTCCTTGAAGCCCTTTGTTCGGCGCAGCAACACTTATACATCAGTTACATTAGTCGTAGCATCAAAGACAATACCGAGCGTACGCCTTCGGTGCTGGTCAGTGAGTTATTGGATTACTGTGAGCAAGGCTTCCAGTATGAAAGCGATGATTGGCGTAAGCAGTTAATGACAGAATATCCGTTACAACCTTTTAGCCCGCGTTACTTTAATGGTGATTACACTACCTTTGCTCAGCAGTGGTGGTTTGATGGCGAGCGGCAGCAAAAGCTTAGTTTTGTTGAAGTTGAAAACGGTAAGGTGTTAAGCCAAATCTTGCCGACTGCTGACGCGGAGTTGAGTCAGCCTATAGAGCTGGATTTACAGCAATTAATCCGCTTTTTCCGTCATCCATGTCAGAGCTTTATGAACCAAACCTTGAAGGTGTGGTTGCCATTAGAAGAGGGCGGACAGTTTGATCATGAGCCCTTTAGTCTTAATGGTTTAGATAATTACTTACTGGGTAACCAGATCTTAATTAAGCAGCTAGCATCTCAAGACACTCACGCTTTATTTGAAGAAGTCCAAGCTCAAGGTGTTCTGCCTCAAGGCCAGTTTGGCCTAATGGCGTTTCAGCGCCAAGTGGATGAAGTGAAGACCTTAGCGCAGCAGCTACAACCTTTACTTGAGCATAAGCATGAGGATTTAGCCTGCGAATTACGTTGCGTTTCTTGTTATGAGGAAGACGGCGTTGATATAGCGGTAAATTTAGTCGGCTGGTTAAAAAACCATTATGGCGCAGGCCTAGTGAGTTTTAAGGCTGGCGGCTTAAACGGTAAAGATTTGCTACAACATTGGATTTTACACTTAGCATATTGCGCCATGGGTTATCCCGCGCGCGCCAGTTACTTATTAGGCAAAGTGCAAGGTGTGAAGTTTAATTCGTTAGAGCAGGAATATGCCAAGCAAAAACTCACCGAGTTAGTTGGTTTATATCTTAAGGGCCAAACTCAACCGCTGCCTTTGTTTCCTAACAGTGCTTATGAGTGGGCGGCTAAAATTTGTGAGAAAGAGCCGACGCATATCGTGCAAAACAGTTTTGATGATGCGTTGGCAATGAAAGCGAAGGAGCAAGCTTTAAAGCGTTTTGAGGGTAACTTTGTTGCACAAGGTGAGGGGCAAGACCCTTATATTGCGCGTTGTTACCAAGATCTTAACTTAGTATGGGCTGACTTTGCCGCCAACAGTGCCGTATTGTTTGGCCCGTTAATGGCCAACATTGCTCCTCTTGAGTTCACTTAGTTATCATGTCTTAGGTGAATGGAAATTGCTATCCCCTTTCTACTTGAAGCTGCAGCGGTGTTGGCTAAGCTCGTTCACCCCAATCACATAGTTTATCTATGCTCATGGGGTTCACTCACTTGCCGCCTACCTGCAACTCCAAGTAGTTTGGGTACAGATTGAGAGATCGAAACTTCATCAGCATGGATACTGGTGCAGAGCCCACATGGATGTGTTTATGGCGATTTCGAAATCTCAAGCTGGCATGTTTCAGCTGAAGTTAAAGTTAGCACTTTGGTTTAGCTAACTTTTCCTACCATTAATGCTTATCTTGGTAATTTAAGAATTCTTTAAATTCCGTTTCATACAAGTGGAATAAGACAAAGGTAGTGGCAATAATGATAGGTCCGTAAATTAGCCCCATTAAGCCAAAGGCGTGGATCCCGCCCATTAGGGATAGAAAGATAACTAAAGTGTTCATTGATGAAATGTTATTCATCAATACTGGCCGTAAAAAGTTATCGATAGAGCCTACCACAAGCACGCCCCACACCGCTAAAAAGGCGGCCCATTGCCATTCACCAGTCAATAGTAAAAATAGTGCAGCAGGCATCCAAATTAGCGCGGTGCCGACCACCGGAATCAGTGAAGCAAAGGCCATAATAGTCCCCCAGAATAGACCTGGGATCCCAACAATCCAAAAGCCAATGCCACCAACAATGCCTTGGCATAATGCGGTAAGAAATGAACCGAGTAAGGCCGATTTAGACACCATTTGAATTTCCTGGATCAAGCTATCCTCTTGGCTACGAGACAATGGAATCGCATGGCGTAAAAACTCGGTTAGTTTGTGATAATCACGCAAGGTAAAAAACAGTACAAATAGCATCAGTACAAAGCTAAAAATAAAGCTAGAAATACTGCCAGCAAATTGCGCACTCAGCGATAACGCTTGTTTACCTGAGCTTGAAGCTAACGCCATTAAGTCTTGATTAATCTTTGCGCTGTCGAATACATCAACAGGCAACCATTCTCTTGCGAGCAGCAGTACTTGGCTCACCCACGGATGAGCAATCAGTTGCTCGATGCCGCCCGCCTGTATCCAAGCTAACACGCTTTTAGAGTAGCTGGCAGCTTGATTTAAAATGGCTAAAAAGATGAAAAACATCGGCAATAAGATCACGCAAGTGATTAATGTGCAGGTCAGGGCAGCCGCGACATTTTCTCGATGTTTGAGCTTGTTATTAATCCAGTTATGCAGTGGGTGGCATAGCATGGTAAAAATCAAAGCGATGATCACTGGTTCAATGTAGGGGGAAATTAACGAGTAGCTGGTATAAGTCGATAGGCAAAGTGCCAGTAAAAGGATTACACGACCGGGGTGTTTCTCAAAATTGAACGCTTTCATTTTCGTTAACTATATGAATAAAGATATAAATACTCTACTCGTGGAGCCAAAAGCACACAAGGTAAAATCACGCTTTCGGTTGGCTGTAAGCAAGCTTTTTTAGCTTGATTCGGTATACTTAAGCCATCTTAATGCTCTTAGTTCGGTGATCCTCTTTTATGGCGCAACAGCTTGATGCAATTACTTTTCCTTTACATGGTCCGCGGTTAATTGAAGCCTCAGCTGGCACGGGTAAAACTTACACTATCGCCAGCTTGGTATTACGCTTGTTATTAGGTCATGGTGATGAGGCTGCTCGTCGCAATGCACCTTTGACCATAGATCAAATATTGGTGGTGACCTTTACCGAAGCCGCAACCGCTGAATTAAGAGATCGTATTCGCCAACGTATTCGCCAGCAGCGGCAGTTTTTTATCGATGGCATCGCACCTGATCATGATCCGGTCGGACAAGCGTTATTAAGGGATATTCCTGACTATCAGCGCGCCGCCCAAGCATTGCAAGATGCCGAGCGGCAGATGGATGAAGCGGCGGTGTATACCATTCATGGTTTTTGTCAGCGGATGCTGAAACAACATGCGTTTGAATCAGGCGCACTGTTTGAAGCGGAATTAATTCAAGACCAAAGTCATCTACTGTATTTGGCGGTCGTAGACTATTGGCGCATTCATTTTTATCCCCTTGATGTTGAGCTTAGCCAAGTTATTTATAGTATTTGGCCAGATCCCAGTGCGCTGCAAGGTGATTTACAAAACTTGCTGAGTAAGCCAAACCTGACGGTCTTGCCGCCGCTAACCGATGCCAGTTTGGCAGAAAAGCACCAACAAATTATTAGCCAAATTAAGCAAGTAAAGGCCGCGTGGCTTGAGGCTGGCAGTGACATTTTAGATATCATTAGTGACTCAGGTGTCAGTAAACGCAGTTACAGTAAAAAGAACCTGCCGAACTGGTTTGTGGCTGTTACGGATTGGGCGCAGCAAGACACTATCGATTATCAGGTTAGCGATAAGCTTAGTAAATTTAGCCAAGCCGAATTGTTTAATAAAACCGACAAAGGCGCAGCGCCAGAGCATCCGGTATTTACATTCATAGAAGAGCTGTTAAGTGCGCCTTTATCCATTAAAGAGCATGCTCTGCAGCAGGGGCTAAAATGGGTTAAAGCGCGTCTATCACAAGCTAAGCAGCAAACCAATGAACTGAGCTTTGACGACTTACTGTTAAACCTTGGCGCCGCACTGGCTAGCCCTAGTGGTCAATTACTGGCTACGAGTATTGGTCAAGCTTATCCGGTGGCAATGATCGATGAATTTCAAGATACGGATCCAATCCAATACCAAATATTTCATCATATTTATGGCGCGAGCACTGATGCTGGCTGGTTTATGATTGGCGATCCGAAACAGGCTATTTATGGCTTTCGTGGCGCGGATATTTTTACTTATATTCAAGCGCGCCGTGAGATTAGCGATCATTACACCTTAGGCCACAATTATCGTTCATCGGCCAGTATGATCAATGGCGTGAACCAGGTGTTTCTCCATGCCAATAAGCCGTTTATCTACGCTCAAGATATTAGCTTTCAAGGGGTGAGTTACCCCGAAGGTAAGCCTGCTAAGCAATGGCTATTTGATGAACAAACACCGCCCGCCTTAAATATTTGGCTTAGCGAGCCTGAAGCGGGTTTGCTTAATAAGCACGATTACCAAAACCAAATGGCGCTGACCTGCGCCAATCAAATTAACCGCTTATTGCGTGCGTCGCAGCAGGGACGTAACTACATTAAAGATGCTAAAGGCATGATCAAGGCAATTAATGCCGGCTCTATTGCGGTTCTGGTTCGCACTGGGCGAGAAGCGGCTCGGGTAAAACAGGCGCTGTCAGAGCAGGGCATTAAAAGCGTCTATTTATCGAATCGAGACAGTGTTTTTGCCACTCCCCAAGGCGTTGATCTGTATCGCGTGCTGGCTGCGTGTTTAACACCAACCGATGATCGCTTATTACGGGCAGCGTTGAGCACTTCTTTGTTTAACTACAGTGCGATTGCTTTAAATAAGCTGTTCGAAGACGAAAACGCGTGGGAGCAAAAGATAGCCGAATTTGTCGATTATCATACTCGCTGGCAAAAGCAGGGCGTGTTGGTGATGATCCGCGAGTTGTTATCACAGCAAGGGATCAGCGCGCGTTTACTGGGTGAATTAAATGGCGAGCGTGAGCTGACTGATTTACTGCACTTAGCCGAGTTACTGCAACAAGCCAGCTTTGAGTTAGAAGGACAATTTGCCTTAGTGCGTTGGTATATGGAGCAAATTAACAACGCCAATGGCAACGCTGATGAACAACAATTACGCTTGGAAAGCGATCAAAATCTAGTGCAGATAGTCACCATCCATAAATCAAAAGGCTTGGAATACGATTTTGTTTTCCTGCCCTTTGTCTGTAATTTTCGCGCCGAAACCACCGCTTTATATCACGACGAGGCAACTGGGCAACAGTATATCGACTTAAGTCGCGCACCTGAGCATATTGTAGCGGCCGATAAAGAGCGCTTAGCGGAAGATTTACGCTTGCTCTACGTTGCTCTCACTCGCAGTGTGCATGCTTGCTACCTTGGCTTAGCGCCGCTGAAGTCGCGCATTGGTAAAAGCCCTATTTCCGACTTACATCAATCTGCTATTGGCTACTTGATTCAGCAAGGGCAAGAAATGGACTTAGCTGGCTTAAAGCAACAGTTAACAGAATTAGCTCAGCGTTGTCCCGATATTGCCATTAGTGCGCCAGATGATATCCCTGAGCCCTTATATGAAGAGGTTAAAGACTCACAAGCGCGCATTGCGCCAGCTATTTTTAATGGCACCATCGAAACCAACTGGTGGGTCACTAGCTATTCTGCGTTATCCCGATTGCATGAGCATGCGCCGTTACCTCGTAAGGAAGAGTTACCCGTCGCGGTAGAAGTGGAAGCCGAAGAAGGGAAGAATGTGTTTAGCTTTTACAAAGGCGCACGTGCCGGTACTTTTCTACATACCTTGTTTGAAAATATTGATTTTGCTAACGCAGATCGCCAAAGCTTAACTGAGTTAATTTTGCAGCAGTTAGAGCAAGAAGGTTATGAAGTAGAATGGCTGGATGTATTAGTTGAGTGGGTAGAGCAAGTATTGGCGAAAGACTTAGGCCAAGGTTTTGCTTTGGCCGATCTTACGCAAGATAAAAAGCTGGTTGAGATGGAGTTTTATTTACCCATAGCCGCTATTTCCGCGTCGCCCCTAAATCAATTACTGCTGCGCTTTGATCCGCTATCACAGCAGGCTGGGGCTTTGAAGTTTAACCAAGTACAGGGCATGTTAAAGGGTTTTATCGATTTAACCTTTGAGCACCAAGGCAAGTATTACGTCTTAGATTACAAGTCGAATCATTTGGGTAATCAGCTCAGTGATTATCATCAGCAGGCGATGGCGCAGGGCATGATAGCGCACCGCTATGATTTTCAGTATCAGCTGTACAGCTTGGCTTTGCATCGGTTCTTAAGGCAGCGTATACCTAATTATGATTATGATCAGCACTTTGGCGGCGTTTATTACTTATTTTTACGCGGTATGCAGCCTGGTGGTGATGGTGTGTTTTTTACCAAACCGGATGTTAACTTTATTAATGCCCTTGATCAGCTGTTCGCCGGGGAGGAAGTGCTATGCTAGCCCTACTTAACGAACTGCATCGCGTCAATAAAATTCGCCCGTTAGATTACTACTTTGCGCAGTTGATTAATGAACTGAGTCAGCAAGATGATGACGATACCCAAGCTTTAGCAACATTCTGCGCTGCATTTGCTAGCTATGAATTAGGGCAAGGTCACGTTTGTTTCGACTTAGCGCACATCGATAAACTCTTTGCCTCGGGCGGACCGCTGCAAGGCTATGAACTCGATAAATTAGCACTGCCACCACGCGCCAGTTGGCCACAGCATTTAGCGGCCAGTCAGGTTGTCGGTGATGGGCGGCCGATGCAGTTTGAATTAGGCCGGGTTTATCTATCTCGTTACCAGCAGTTTGAACAGCAAGTCAGCCAACGTTTAGCGGTACCTGCAAACATTAGCAATAGTGCAACATTAGCATCGGCTTTAGCTGAGTTATTTGCTGAACGTGGCAATAGCAATGAGATAAACTGGCAAAAAGTCGCGGCGGCGGTGGCGGCAACATCGCCCATTTCAGTGATATCCGGTGGCCCCGGCACGGGTAAAACCACCACAGTCACCAAATTATTAGCCTTGCTTATTATGCAGGCCCAACAGCAAGAGCAAAGCTTAGATATTCGCTTAGTAGCGCCAACCGGAAAGGCGGCGGCACGTTTAACCGCTTCCATTGGCGGCGCGCTGGCGTCGTTAAAATTATCTGAACAAGTTAAACAAGGAATTCCAGTACAAGCCTCGACCATACATAGATTGCTTGGCGTGATCCCAGGGCGCAATGAATTCAGGCATCATCAAGAAAACCTGCTGCATTTAGATGTGTTAGTGGTCGACGAAGCATCAATGGTGGATCTTTCCTTAATGGCAAGGCTATTGGCGGCGTTGCCGAAATCCGCCAAGCTCATTCTCCTGGGCGATAAGGATCAATTGGCCTCCGTTGAGGCTGGCTCGGTATTAGGCGATATTTGTAGCTTCGTAGAACAAGGTTACAGCCAAGGGCGCGCTAAGCAATTGGCGCAGCTCACTGGTTTTGATTTAGTTCATCACCATAAGGTGAGCGCGGCGCCTTGTGTAATGGCGGATAATATTTGTCAACTGCAAAAAAGTTACCGATTTAATGAAAACTCGGGCATTGGCTTTTTAGCCAGAGCGGTCAACGAGGGCCGAGCGGAGCAGATTCCGCCATTGTGGGATAAGTTTGCTGATATTGAGTTATTCGCCCTCGACCAACAAGAACAGCTCAAAGCCATGGTACTAGCAGGTTACGGCTGTTATCTAGAGCTGTTAAAACAAACATCAGCAACAGGAGCCCGCTTTGATGAACATGTACGGCAAATTCTTGAATCATTTAACCGATTTAAACTGCTGGTGGCGCTACGTGAAGGAGCTTATGGTGTAGCAGGATTAAACGAACAGGTTGAGAACTGGCTGAGTGAGAAAAATCTAATCAGCCTTAATCAAGATAATGGGCCTTGGTATATCGGGCGGCCGGTGATGATCAGTCAAAACGATCACCAAGCGGGTTTATTTAATGGCGATATTGGTGTGTGTTTAGCCAATGAGTCGGGAGATAAGCGGATTTACTTTGAACTGGCCGATGGTAAAGTGCATCACTTTTTACCGAGTCGTTTACCTACTCATCAAACCGTGTTTGCGATGACAGTGCATAAAAGCCAGGGGTCAGAGTTTGATCATACAGTGATGATGCTGCCTGAAGCGATGAATCCAGTATTAACCCGAGAACTGGTTTACACTGGCATTACTCGAGCGAAAAAGAAATTAAGTTTGTTTGCCCCAGTGCATATATTAAATCAAGCGGTGCGACAAAAAACGCAGCGAGCGAGCGGGTTAATCGAGCGATTAGCCGCTAAATAATCGGAGTAATAATGAAAGTATATTTAGATTTATCCACTGTGTATGGTTGGCAAGACTTTCATGGCGAAAGCTTCCATGTGTTTAAATTCACAGGCTTTTATGACCATGACATGGAGTCATGGACTAATGCGATGATCAATATGATTGAGGATGACGACGAACTAACGGGTATTTACCTAAGTGGTGATGAGCATCTCACCATCATGTTGTCAGGCGTTGAAATGGTCATCAACAATTGTCCTGAAGTGTTGATGGGCTTTATGGAAGGGGTGGCATTGGTAAATCAACGCTTTGCTGACGAAGGTGTGAACAGTCGCATTCGTATTATTGCTAGTTAGAAGGAATCTTCGATGGAACAAAATCTGAGTTTATTTGAAACCCGAGTGCTGGGATGTTTATTTGAAAAGGCGGTTACCACACCGGATTATTATCCGTTAACGTCCAATGGTTTGTTAAGTGCCTGTAATCAAAAAAGCAATCGCGATCCGGTGTTAGCAATGAGCGATAACGACCTGCAAAATACCTTAGATGAGCTTAATAAAAAGCGCTTGGTGACGGTAGAGTCAGGTTTTGGTAGTCGAGTTAATAAGTATGCTCATCGTTTTTGTAACACTGAATTTGGTGAATTAAAGCTATCGGATGCCGAATTGGCGATCATAGGCGTGTTGTTCTTGCGCGGTCCGCAAACACCGGGTGAGCTAAGAACGCGCACCCAGCGACTACATGAGTTTGCGGATGTTACTGAGGTTGAAACTTGTTTAGATGCAATGTCACAGCGCGCAACACCGTTAGTGAAAAAGCTAGCAAGACAAGCCGGTAAGCGTGAGAGTCGCTATGTGCATTTGTTTAGTGAAGTTAATGAGGCTGAATTGACGGTGGCGAGTGTAGCAAGTGAAAATCTGGGCAATGATAATAGCCGATTGGAGCAGTTGGAATCAGAAGTGGCGGTATTGAAACAAACCGTTGCTGAGCTGCAGCAAAAAATATCAGATTTGTTAGATTAACCGTCACTCACTACGACTAGGCAGCCAAATGGCCTAGTCGAATTTCATTAAATTCAGCATACAATTCTTGTAGCTGCGCTTTTTGCTCTAGATAACTCAACTGGTTGGCCACAGCTAATTCAGTAATGGCTAGATCTGCACTATTTACATCATTTAAATCCATATAGGCCATCGCTTTGATGTTTAATCCCGCCAACTGCGCCATGTATTCACCTGCTTGGATTGCACGGTTAGCGAAAAACAACGCCTGCTCGTGATGAAATGCTCTGAGCTCGAGTTGCGCTTGCGCAACGTCTTGCCCGAGCATTTGTGTGGCAGTTGCTTTTCCGCTGGACAAAGCAAACAAGCCAAGTAAGGTTCCGGTGATGCTTCGCATAATGACCTGCAATAGCCTAATAAGTTAGACAATAAAACTACTAATCCATGAGTTAATAGTTACCTTGTAGGGAAGAAAGCGCAAATCACAATGAGGAGAGGTGTGATCATGGATCTTGTTTTTGACTGCTTTGTTACATTATTTGTTAACAGGATCAAAAGGTATTAACAAACGCTGTAAATGGTGATCTACTCTGGAAGGGTTAGAAAGCCTTCTTCCTTTGATGGGGGCGCTACATGGCCTAGTGTAAGTGGACTACTTGGCGATGGTCTGCACTGAGTCAATCACTTTAATCTGCCGGAAGAAGGCATTTTTTAACGCAATGTTCATAAAGCTACTATTTAATAAAAGTTACTATTCGGCTCTATTATTCTCAATGCCGCAAGGGTTGTTCTCTATCTTGGGGCAAAACACCCGATGCTGATGCTTTTTTATCACTTTTTACTTTTGTCAAACGCTTAACTGGTGGCATCAGCTGTGTTCATAATAGATACGTTTACACTGGCTCCTCTGTTGTTAACTAGGTATTAAGTTTTACTTGTTACTCAGTTACTAACACTGGTGTTGCTTTCTATTGCTTTTTCACTTTTATGTTTCGCTATAACACTTTCGATATTACGTTTGTTTCATTATTAGCACTTTACTAACAACTGGCTGACCTTGTGGCTCTGCCAGATCCGATATGCGATGGGAAGCTTTTGCATATCTCAAGTTAATTGTGGAACCAAAACTCTTATTGAGCAAATACAAATTAGAAATATATTTGCACAAGTTTGAGATTTATCCTGTGAGTGTGCGACAATTCTGTCAGTATTTTCAGGAGCCTTGTTATGGAATCAACGTTAAAACAGAAATTTACCGAGCTTAGCCGCGGTGTTTACTTTATTGGCACGACGCCACCGAAAGAAAATACTGAGCTTGATCAAGTCAGCACTATTGCCGCAAAGTTGTTGGCGAGACTCGATGAGATTGAGTTCGACGGTTTGATCGTCTACGACATACAAGATGAAACCTCGCGGATTGATAAGCCACGGCCATTTCCGTTTAAATCAACTCATGATCCCCGTATGTATAGCCAATTATTACGAGAGCAATCTGGTCGTGAAGTGATTACCTATAAAAGCGTATCGCAACGTGATGAGGCTGATTTTTCTGCGTGGTTAGAGCAGGCTTGGCAAGATTTTTCTATTCGGGATTTAGTGCTGGTGGGAAGTCCTTCTTCTGAGGGAGATATTAAACTGCCTTTGGCAGGTGCTTATCAAGTGCTGGCCAATAACTCTTTAGACTTCCAATTGGGTGGCGTGACGATTGCAGAGCGCCACGCTAAAAAAGGCGATGAGCATTTACGTTTGTTAACCAAAGGTGAACAAGGCTGTGAGTTTTTCATTTCCCAAGCGGTTTATGATGCCCAGGCTACCATCGATTTGTTGACGCGATACGCCCATGAATGCCAGCAGCAAGGGAAACAGCCCGCGCGTATTATTTTAACTTTTTCCCCTTGCGGTAGTGCTAAAACGTTAGAATTTATCGAATGGCTTGGCATTTCAGTGCCTGAAGCGACAAGTTTACGTATTTTAGCTGCAGATAATCCATTGGCTGAGTCGATCAAAATTTGTCACAATAACCTACAGCAAATTCTATCTGCTTGCTTACCATTGGGGATTCCATTGGGTTTAAATATAGAAAGCTTAACCAATCGAAAAGAAGAGATAGATGCCGCTATTTTGTTGTTCAAACTCCTTAAAGCTACTTTGGAGCTATCTCTGGCTGAACAGCAATTAGAAGAGCTTTAAGTATTAATAATCATAATAGCGACTTGAGTAAGGTGCTATTAGCAATCATCATTGTTCTGATTGTTTCATGATTGGCGAAAACCGCCCCCTGAAGCCGTTAGTAAAGTTAACTTGATGGGGCCAGTACTATTTGATTTCGCCCTGCGCTTTTAGCTTTATACATGGCTTTATCTGCTTGTTCGATAAGTTGTTTCGTACTGATTTCAGGCGTTGGCGTTAATGCGGCAACGCCAATCGATACAGTTAAATAGGGCTTAACCTTTGATTCCTTGTGAGGCAGTTTTAAATCGCGGATCGTCTGCTGAATTTTCTTTGCCATCACTTGGCCTTGCTCTGCGTTGGTGTCGGGCGATAAGACAATAAACTCTTCGCCGCCAAAACGAGCGCAGCAGTCTGTTGCCCGGTGGCACACTTTCTTTAGTGAATCGGCAACGTCTTTCAAACATGCATCACCACTTAGATGGCCGTATAAATCGTTATAATTTTTGAAAAAATCAACGTCTAGCATGATAGCGCATAGAGGCTTTTTAAGCCTTGTCATGCGGCTCCATTCATTTTCTAACGTTTGTTCAAAGCTACGTCGGTTATGCAATCCGGTGAGGGGATCTTCTGTGGATAGGGTTTCTAGCTTTTTATTGAGGGTTTCTAGCTCATAGGTGCGTTGCGCGACCTTTGCTTCAAGTTCAATATTAAACGCAATCACTTGTTCCTCAGCGCGGCGTTTTGAGATCATTTGTGCCACGTTAAGACCGAATAAACGGATCAATTCTTTTTGTCCTGAATTTAATACGCGACGGTGGGTAAAGTTATCGGCGAACAGGTATCCCATGATGGCGTCTTTACTGCGTAGACACACCACCATATTCCAGCCATAGCCAATTATTTTTGCATCTTGATAAAGCGGCGCTGGGTCCATAAAGCAGTAATTTTTTCCAGAGGTGGTTGCCAAACGCATTATTTCAGTATCAGGCTTGGCCGACTCATAGTAAGACTCATCCACAACTTTTCCAGTCATGTCAGTACCATATGTTCCGGTTAGCTTAGTGTTGTCACTGTTGCTGAGCATAATCGCCACTCGGTCTAAATTCATTTTAGTGCGGGCTAATTTAACAGCGATGTGGCATACGTCTAGTACACTACTGGCATCAGACATTTCAGAAATAGCATTGTTGAGAAAAATCAAATCACTTTCACTGCGCCGACGAATGAGCTGTTGAGATAAGGCTGCGCCATAGTGCTGCAGCAGCTTTTTTTGATATTCATGTAAAGGTGCTTTGTTAATTAAATTATCGATGGCAAGCCAGCCAATCGCCTGCTCTCCATCGCGCAAAATCAACATTGCATTCCAACCTTGTCCGACAATATCCTTAAGGGTATAAAGGGGGGCGTTTTCTAGTATGACTAGGTTTTGTTTAGGGTTACTCAAGGCCTCGAAAAATATCGGAGCTAAGGTTGAGAGTTTAAAATTTGCTTGATATTCATCAGTGGTAACTCCTCTCGTATCTGTGCCATAAGTGCCGGACATTGACTGTGTTGAATGATCAATTAAAAACAAACTCGCTCGGTCAAAGCCAAGCTCTTCTCGTATACTGGTGACAGCGTTAAGGTACAAGCTATCTAAATCTAAACAGCTACTTAGCTTTAAATTTACTTGCTGTAATTTATTCATATGCTCGATAAAAACTTTTTGTCGACTTATTTCATCTTTTAAAAAGCCCTCTTTCTTATCTCGCTCAAATGTTTGCTGAAAAATTTTTTGCTTTAGTTCAAACCCCTGCATAGCCAATGCAGTTTGATGCAATATATTGAGAAGGTTGGAATCGCCTTTGCAGCTGGCTGGTGCGTTGGCTGATTGTGGAAGTTCAACTAGCAGCAATAGCTGCTCTTGATGAATTTGCAGTAGGTTCACCCCGTAGAATCGCGCAAAGTCGGCGTACTTATGCTTTTCTAAAATGAGTTCTGGTATTTGTTCGTAATTATAAAAAGGAGTAAGCTGGCTTCCTCGTTGAAAAAACAACCATAACACCTCTTCTGGCACCTCAAGTTCAGCTTGTTCAAGAGTTATACTTTCATGTCGAGCAGGGTGCGATTTTTTTTGCTGGCTAATTATTTCAAAATTTTGCTCCTGTGCTAACAGGTAGGCGTTAATGGCTTCGGTACGTTTGAAAATAAATTCAAATAAACACTCGCGCAGTTGGCGGACATCCTGAAAACTATGTAATTTCTGCTCTAAGATGAGCAATTCCGCATCGCTGATAGATCCCATATGGCCTCGTCTGCAAGGTTCCTTCTTTTTAACACTCTGAAGTATAGGCTAACTCGTTCATGGCTGTGTTTTATCTATTGCGATTGTGATTAATGTTGCAGGAGAGCTTGAGCATTATAACTGATGAAGGGCGAGCGCATGAATGTACAAAATACAATCAACCAAGCGAACACAGTGGAATTTCCTATACGAAACGCTGTGAAATCATCCCTCAAAAGCTGTTGATGGCTTAACCGCTGCATCCTTGCGGCAGGTATTCGTCTAAGAAAACATCGTTAGACGCTCAAAAAATTACGGAGTTAATGGCTGTTTCGACTAAAAGAGGGGCGAGGCAGTCCATTCATTTTATGGCCCATGCGAAAATCCTGTACATTCTTATTGGAAAAAAGTCACCGGGTAAGCTGCCTGACTTGAATGAGGTTTGCGTACTGGAAATTTAAGCTTTTATATTGCTGTAGGACGAACTGGTTAAGCTCCGGTTAAGCTTAGCGAGTGTATCTTCTATGCATCAGGTAATTACTGGCTAGGACGGACTTTAATCTTGATATATAGATATAGCGTTTTTTACTGCCGGCAATATCGATGTTTTGATAGCCCTAACGTTTGCCGGCAGATTTTTTCTCCTCAGTAAGCTCTTCTCCTGTTTCTCTCGTATCGTTTTAGTTGACTCTTTGTTAAAGTCACTGAATTCATTGATGGAGTGCTCAATATGAAATGGTTTCTGATTGGTTCTGTGTTAGTTTTATCGCCCCCTGTTTTCGCTCAAACGAGTCCTATTGAAATTGCCCCACGGATTGTCGGCGGTACTGCTGTGAATCAAGTTGTACCTTGGATGGTGAGCCTGCAGGTTGAATATAATCAGGAATTTTTTCATGTTTGTGGAGGCTCGTTAATTGCGCCGCAATGGGTGTTAACGGCAGCCCATTGTGTGGCTGATGCCAGTTACAGCGGCCAGTTGCATGCGCGCTTGGGGATCACAAATTTAAGTCAGCAAGGTGAGTTGCTACGCGCCGATAAAATATTTATCCACCCTAGTTTTAGTCCCGTAGATCTATCCAACGATATTGCCTTAATTCATCTTGAACGAGCAAGTACAGCGACGCCGGTTCAACTAATCAAACCTCTTGATTTCGCAAATATTCCTTATCAAAGCCTGTTCCGTGTCATTGGCTGGGGGGCAATCAATTCAGCGGGCGATGAATATGGTCCACAGCTCAATCAAGTTGACGTGCCTTATGCTGATTGCAGTGGACTAAATTTACCTGATGGGGTTATTTGTGCGGGTGGTAGGTTTAACCGAGATGCTTGTTTTGGTGATAGTGGTGGGCCGCTCGTTGCATTTAATCAAGGACAATGGCAGCAAGTGGGACTTGTGAGTGCTGGTTATGGGCAAGCGTGTGGTGAAGAAAATATCCCTGGTGGTTATAGCGATATCAGTTACTTTAGTACTTGGCGGCAAGCTAACTTAAGTCAGGTTTGGTTGGCGGATAAAGTAGTGGATGAAGTGCCTTCGCTTGAGGAGTATCCCTTTAGCATTACGCTACATAATGATTCATCGCAAGTGATTAGTCTGGCAGATATCATTACATCAAATGAGGGCTTAATGGTGCAATATGGTGAGTTTGATACACAGATTTTACCTCATACTCATTTGTCTATCCCTTTACTTTATCATCCTTATCTTGCCCCTGACTCAACGTCGAATCGCTTTACTTATCAAGTGATTGCTCGGTTGAATGAAGATTTAGACAATGATGGCTCTAATGACTTTATTTCGTCAAAGATCGTACTTACTGTCGCCCCTGTGTCACCTGAACCGACTCCTGTTCCGACTGTTGCCCCGCCACTCCCTACTCCAACTGTCACTCCAACCTCTTCTTCGAGTGGTGGCAGTCTGTCTTGGTTGAGCTTGCTTGTTTTAGCTGGATTAGGACTTAGAAAACGATATTAACAAACAAAAAAGCGCGGCCTTCCGCGCTTTTTATCGGGTTGTGCTTCTTATTTCATTTACTTTTCTGTCACTTTTGGAGTTTGTGTCAGTAAAATATAGCCAATCACACCTGAAATAACGGAGGCAATAAGTACCGCCATTTTTGACGTTAACTGATTAACTTCAGCAATGAATGCAAGGTCGGTAATGAATATCGACATGGTAAAGCCCATACCAGCGAGAAAGCCTGCACCGATAATATGGCGCCAAGTGATCCCTTCCGGTAGAGCACCGATTCCTAAGGCAACCAGTGCTCGAGTGAATAAGTAAATACCTAAAGGTTTACCGACTAACAAGCCGAGCCCGACCCCTAAAGCAATAGGGCTTAATAACTGCGACATGATTTCTTGGTTAATTGGAATACCCGCATTGCCTAGTGCAAACACTGGGACAATGAAGAGGGTCGCAATAGGGTGTAATGCTTTCTCTTTCAATTGTAACGGATTGGATGCTTCGTAACTTAAGTGTTTAATTTTTCTTAATGTTTTTATAGCGTGCTTGCTAAGTACGTCAGCCTTATCGTGACGGTCGGCCTCTAAGCTATGCATGAGATGCTTTAATTTTTCTAAGTAGTCATTCATCGCCATACCACGGCGTGATGGTACGGTGAATGCAACCGCGACTCCAGCAATGGTAGCGTGCACACCAGAAGCTAAAAAGCCCATCCAAACAATACCTAAGCCCGCAACATAGTAAATCCAAAGTTTGCGTACACCGAAACGGTTGGCCGCACCAAGAATGGCTAAGCCTATAATGCCGTAAAGCAATTCACTGAAGTTAATCTCGGAAGTATAAAAAATGGCAATAACCAGTACAGCCATTAAATCATCACCAATTGCCAGTGCTGATAAGAAGACTTTTAATGCCAACGGAGCCCTGCTGCCAACTAAAGCGAGCACGCCTAAGGCGAAGGCGATATCGGTTGCCATAGGCACACCCCAGCCGCGTGCAGTATCAGTGCCGCCATTAAAGGCTAAATAAATAACCACAGGAAGAATAACACCGCCTAGCGCAGCAACAACGGGTAACGCGGCTTTTTTCACCGAAGACAGCTCACCATCCAATAACTCACGCTTGATCTCTAAGCCGATAAAAAAGAAAAATATTGCCATTAAGAATTCGTTGGCAATGGCATGTAGGTTAATGCTGTGTACATCTTTAGTGCCTGCGCCTACTTGCCAAATTGTTGCATGCCAAAAGTGATGATAATGCTCAGGGGCTAAGTTTGCCCAAAGCAAGGCGGCTAAAGTGGCGGCAACTAATAGTGCTCCCCCTGTTATAGGGCTGTGTAGCCAGGCCATTTTCTTTCCGGCCATAGAATGCTCCTTTAATATAGAATCTAAATAAAATATAAGGTTACAGTAAAAATTTGAAATTGATAAAAAAAATTGTGTTTTAGATGGGCGCTTGGTTTTTGTCGCTAAGTTTTTCACTATTTTCTATTTATGTTAACCCATGTTAGTTGCTCTTTTGTTGGTATTCAGGGCTTAAATTTTGTTGGAGTACGCTTCAATTGAGATGTATTCATTATAAAATTTTGATGCTTAATGCATTCTGATGTTTTGAGACTAGGATTCATTGAGTTGTTTTGCTAGCCTCTGCGACGTTAATTTTCTTAAATAAGGTTAAACATGAAAAAGACCCTGATCGCAGTTGCTGTTTTAGCAGCCGCTGGCGCTGGTAGCGTTTACTATGTTGGCGAGTACACCCAGCAGCAAGTAACTGCATTAATCGAACAAACGAATCAACAAGATAATGGCGTTAATGCAAAACTAGTGAACTACGATAAGGGCTTTTTAGCTGCGCAGTCACAGATCGAATTAACCTTTGAGAACCCCGACATTGCCGAACAGAAATGGGTGTTGTTAGTAGATGGCGATGTCCAGCACTGGCCTTATAAAGCGGTTATCAATTCTAAAGTATCAGTAACGGACGAGACCAGCAAAGAGGTCGTGCAAAAGTTGTTTGGTACAACGGCTCCCTTTACAGCGCAGGATGAGATCAATTTGCTGGGGCAGCTACAAGGGCATGCTCAGCTAGCACCAATTGATCTCGCTGAAGGCGGAAACACAGTGTCCATGACGCCTGTGACCATGACTTATTCCATGAATTTAAACGAAATGTCAGGTCAGTCATTAATTGAATTGGCGTCATTGAATATTAGTAGCCAAGACGGTGAGCGCTTTGTGTTTAAAGACTTTAAGGTTGATGGTGATTTTGCTCAGATAGCCGGTTCCAGCCTGATGACTTATGACTACTTATTTAAGATAGCCGAAGCAGAAGTACGCACCGATGAAGCTAATGCCGATTTTACCCAAGTTACAATGCAGACAGCTTTTAAACAAGGCTCTCAAGCTAATACCTTAGATACACTACTGGGCCTCACAGTCGGTAACTATGTGTTGATGGGAGATGAGCTATTGGCATTTTCTAATACTGCGTTTGAGCTCAATGTGACAGGGTTAGATGAAACCGCTTTGCTTGAGTTATCTCGCTTGCAGACTAACCCTGAACAAATTGATGAGGCGTTGGCACAGCAGTTGGTATTTGATCTAGTTGGAAAAGGAGCGAATGTCTCTGTATCCAAGTTAACATCGCAAACCCCTTGGGGCGACGTTAATGCTGATATCAACATTAATTTACCGGCAGGAGCCATTGATAAGACTATCCTAATGCGCGGTCCACAGGCTGCATTAGGTTATATTTCTGCTTCAGCCAATGCACGTATGTCTAATAAATTTCTTGAAATACCAGGCATAGGTGATCAACTGAATGTTGCCATGATGGTTGGGGTGTTGGCGCAAAACGGTGAAGAGTTAGTGCTGAAGGGGTCGTTAAAAGACGGCCAACTAGTGGTAAATGATAATACTTTTCCTTTGCCAGGGATGTAACTTTATCCCTTGGGACGACTGAGCCTGTAAGCTCAGTCGTCACTCACATCTTTTAAACTCGCCTTTAGTTGCGCCAATTTAAAAGGTTTAACTAAAAAGTGCCGATAATTTATCCCTGTGCTCTGCAGTGCGCGTTCATCATCTAAATGCCCACTCATAAAAATAAACGGGATATGATCTGGAATACTTTGCTTTAATTTTATTCCGTCCATTTCGGGCATGCGAATATCTGAAATAATCAGGTCGGGTACTCGGTGTAACATAGTCGCTAATGCTTGTTGGCCGCTTTCTGCTGCGTCAACTTGGTGGCCGAGTAGCTCCAAGCAATCCGTTAAGCAATTAATAATATCGGGCTCATCATCAACGAGTAGAATGTTCACTTGTTATTAACTTCCCTGTAAAAATTGGTTTTTTAAAATAATACGTTCGGTGTTTTTCAATTGGCTAATAGCTAGTTAACATTTCGAACACTAAGCGCCTAAGTGCTTT
This sequence comes from Motilimonas sp. E26, assembly GCF_021278025.1. GTDB lineage: Bacteria > Pseudomonadota > Gammaproteobacteria > Enterobacterales > CBDFNC01 > Motilimonas. The sequence goes on along the minus strand of NZ_JAIBHJ010000035.1, from coordinate 16,159 downwards.
TAATTATCGGTATATCCGATAGTTTGTGTTATTAAAAGTGATTTTTTTATGCTATTCACTTCCTTGTAGACTGGAACTCGTTATATCCACTTATATAGGATTTGTTTCATATGGCACTTAAGCAGTTTTTCAAACAAGAGTCTGCACCCGGTATTATATTGATTTTTGCAGCCCTTACCGCCTTACTGATCGCAAATTCGCCTCTCACCGTTGTTTATCAGGATTTTCTCGATATGCCGGTGCAGCTGCGCATTGCGGCATTAGATATAGATAAGCCATTATTACTTTGGATCAATGATGGTCTGATGGCGATATTTTTCTTACTCATCGGCTTAGAAGTAAAGAGAGAGTTAGTTGAAGGGGACTTATCGACCCGTGAAAAAGCCATGTTACCGGCTATTGCGGCGATTGGCGGCATGCTTGTTCCTGCGGCAGTGTTTTTATTGTTTAACTTTTCCGATCCGGTAGCGAGTTCTGGTTGGGCGATACCTGCTGCAACCGATATTGCTTTCGCTTTGGGTGTGCTGGCGTTGTTTGGTAAGCGTGTGCCGGTAAGTTTAAAGGTTTTTTTACTTGCGCTGGCCATTATCGATGACCTTGGTGTTATCGTGATTATCGCGTTATTTTATAGCGCCGATTTATCCCTGACCTCACTACTGGTGGCAGCACTAAGCTGTGCTTTGTTATTCGCGATGAGTGTGCGTGGTGAGCGTCGCATGAGTTTGTACATGCTGGTGGGCTTAGTGTTATGGGTGGCGGTATTAAAGTCCGGTGTTCATGCTACCTTAGCCGGTGTGGTGCTAGGTTTCGCCATTCCGCTGCGCAATCGTGATGGTGTGGCAATGGCGTCTAAGCTTGAACATAATCTTCACCCTTGGTGTAGCTTTATGATTTTACCGTTATTTGCTTTTGCTAATGCGGGTGTTTCCCTTGCTGGCATTCCATTTAGTGCGGTATTGCAGCCATTACCAATGGGCATTATTTTGGGGCTGTTAATAGGTAAGCCATTAGGCGTGTTCACCATGAGTTACCTTGCCGTGAAAATGGGTTGGGCGAGTTTGCCAAAAGGGATTAATTTCATGCAAATATTCGCGGTGTCTATTTTGTGCGGTATTGGCTTTACCATGTCTATTTTTATTACCTCATTAGCGTTTTCCGCCGATGCTGCGGCGCTGGGGGATATTTCACGTTTAGCCATCTTAATTGGCTCTGCTATTGCGGCTTTATTAGGTTATCTGACATTGCATTTTTCTCTCGCTAAGGAGTCAAATAGCCAAGTTGAGAGATCTAAATTGAGTCTGAATTAGCACTATTTAGCTTTTTATAACGTAAAACACCTGCTTCCTTTGCGTGGCAGGTGTTTTTTATTACAACTTATATTAACCTCTGAACAATATTGTTTCTTTACTGAGAACAACCATGTCCCATCTTAACTATAACCATCTTTATTATTTTTGGATGACCCAAAAGAAAGGCTCGGTGACAAAAGCCGCTGAAGCGCTTTTTTTAACACCACAAACAGTTACCGGGCAAATTCGTCAGCTTGAACAGCGTTTAGGCGGCCGATTATTTGTCCGTAAAGGCCGTAATTTGGAGGCCACTGATCTAGGGCAGCTGATATTTAAGTATGCAGATCGTATGTTTACTTTAAGCTATGAAATGATCGATATCGTTAACTACACCAAAGATAAAAATATATTATTTGAAGTTGGGATAGCGGATGCATTATATAAACGTCTTGCTAGCCGAGTGCTAATGACGGTGGTGCCCGATGATGGTTCGATCCATTTGTGTTGCTATGAGTCGACCCACGAAATGCTACTGGAGAAGTTAAGCCAGCATAAGTTGGATATGATCTTATCCGATTGTCCCGTTGACTCTAGCCAAAACCCAGGCTTATTTAGTAAGCAAATTGGATACTGTGGTGTCAGCTTCTTTTGCCACAAGCCAGTACCCACATCCCCTTTCCCCGCTTGTTTAGAAGAGCGTAAGTTGTTGATGCCAGGTCGCAGAACGTCTCTCGGTCGCAAGCTCATCACCTATTTAGATGAGTTAGGAGTGTCGCCACAGATCCTTGGTGAGTTTGATGATGCCGCCTTAATGAAAGCATTTGGTGAGTATAATAAAGGGATTTTTGTTGCGCCGAGCATTTATAGTGATGAAATCACGGCTTCAGGTAATGTTGAGTTGATTGGAGAAACTCATGAAATTACAGAAGAATATTACGTGATTTTTGCCGAGCGGATGATCCAGCATCCGGCGGTGAAGCGCTTGTGCGAAAGTAACTTTTCAGCGTTGTTTTCAGGTTTAGAGAGTCCTGCTAAGAAGTAGGTTTGTGAGGGCAAGGATTAGCAGGCAAAAAAAAACCGACCTAGGTCGGTTTTTTTAAATACTTAGCTTAATAACAAAAATTAAAGCGCTTTAATTTGCGCGTTAAAGTTGCTCTTATGACGAGCAGCTTTGTTTTTGCTGATTAGGCCTTTAGTTGCGTAGCGGTCAAGGATAGGTTGAACCTTCTTGAATGCTTCTTGTGCAGCTTCTTTATTGCCTTCTGCAATAGCGGCAACAACTTTTTTCATGTAAGTGCGCATCATGGAGCGACGGCTAGCGTTATGCTGGCGGTTCTTCTCAGCTTGGATTGCGCGTTTCTTAGCAGACTTGATATTAGCCAAGTTCTAACTCCTAAAATCTGTCTAAACAGGGTGTATTTAAAGGCCGTGGAATATGCCTTATTGTACGTGTTTTGTCAAACCTTTTGTGTAATTAAACACCACTGCATGGTATCTCACCCGCAGCACGGTTAAACTAGACGGCGGATTTTAGCAGCATTCGCGCTGCACTAACAGTTCTAATGAGGCAATACTTGAGTAAAAAGCTACTTAAATCGGGCGCAATCGTCAGTGCCATGACCTTGATCTCACGGATCTTGGGTTTAATCAGAGATATGGTGGTCGCAAATATCTTAGGGGCAGGTGCAGCTGCTGACGTATTTTTAATGGCCAATAAGATCCCCAACTTTTTACGGCGTTTATTTGCAGAAGGAGCATTTGCGCAAGCATTTGTGCCTGTTTTCTCCGAATATCAGCAAAAAGAGGATGAAACAGAATTACGTAAATTAATTGCCGCGGTATCGGGGACGCTGGGTACTATCGTTACGGTGATCACGCTAATTGGTGTGTTAGGCTCGCCTGTGATCATTGCCTTATTTGGCTTTGGTTGGTTTGTGGATTGGTGGCAAGGTGGCCCAGATGCTGAAAAATATACCTTAGCATCAACCTTGCTCAAAATTACTTTCCCGTACTTATGGTTTATTACTTTTGTCGCCATGAGCGGGGCGATTTTAAATTCCTTGGGTAAATTTGCCATTGCTGCATTTACCCCGGTATTTCTTAATATTGCGATTATCTCTTGTGCTTTGATTCTAGCGCCTCATGTCGCACAGCCTGAGTATATTATGGCTTCAGGGGTGTTTTTGGGCGGCTTGATCCAGTTTTTGTTTCAAATTCCGTTTTTGAAACAAGCGGGTGTGTTAGTCAAGCCGAAATGGCAATGGCATCATCCTGGCGTGGTGAAAATCCGAACCTTAATGATCCCAGCGATGTTTGGGGTATCCGTTAGCCAGATCAATTTGTTGCTAGATACCGTCATTGCCAGTTTCTTGCAAGATGGAGCGCTGAGCTGGCTTTACTTTTCAGACCGTTTACTCGAATTCCCACTTGGTTTATTTGGTATTGCGATTGCTACGGTGATTTTACCTAGTTTATCGCGTTTACATGCGAGTGATTCGAAGCAAGATTTTGCCCAAACCTTAGACTGGGGTTTTCGACTGGTGTGCTTGTTAGGCGTGCCGGCGATGTTTGGTTTAATTTTACTGGCGCAACCTATGCTAGCGGTGCTGTTTATGAGCGGTAAGTTTAGTCAGGTAGACGTACAAATGGCGTCAATGAGTTTAATCGCTTATGGTTTTGGCCTGCTTAGCTTTATGCTAGTTAAGGTACTTGCGCCAGGTTATTACGCGCGCCAAGACACCAAGACGCCGGTTAAATACGGCATTATCGCCATGGTGAGTAATATGGCCTTTAATATTATTTTTGCTATTCCTTATGGTTATGTTGGTTTAGCCATTGCTACTTCTTTATCGGCCTCATTAAACGCGTTCATGTTATGGCGAGGTTTAAAAAATCAAGGTGTGTTTATATTACAACCGGGCACGGTTTGGTTTTTGATTCGTTTACTGCTTGCGGCATTCGCGATGGGGGCGTTTTTAGTCTATTTCACTCCCGATTTATCAACTTGGGCTGAACAACCTAAGTTAAGTCAGGTTTGGTTGTTAGCGGCTTTAATTAGTGCGGGGGCCGTGATTTATTTAGCCATAAACCTAGTATTCGGTTTGCGTCCACGCGATCTTCGTACCGCGGGGGGCTGATTACTCAAACTGGCTGTTATATAATCCGTCAGTTTTGTGGCTATTGGTAGAGATAATGGATCTAATCCGAGGCATCAAGAATATTAAACCTGAGCATCAGGGCTGTGTTCTTAGCATAGGTAATTTTGATGGTGTTCATAGAGGACACCAAGCGGTATTGCAGCAGCTATTGCTTAAAGCGGCTGAGTTTGCTGTGCCTGCAACAGTGATGACCTTTGAGCCTCAACCCTTGGAATTATTCCTGGGTGAAAACTCTCCCGCTCGATTGAGTCGCTTACGCGACAAATTTAGGCGTCTTGAGCAATTTGGTTTAGACCGGTTGCTATGTGTTAGATTTAGCCGTCACTTCGCCGCCATGGATGCCAATCAGTTTATTGAACAGGTGCTGGTGAATAAGCTAGGCGTCAAATTCTTGGTGGTTGGCGACGATTTTCATTTTGGCTATCGTCGCCAAGGTAATTTTGAACTGTTGCAACAAGCGGGCAAAAAATATGGTTTTGATGTGATCGCCACGCAAAGCCTGCTTCACGGTAGCACTCGGGTAAGCAGCACACAGATCCGAGATGCCCTTGCTGCAGGTCAGTTACAACACGCTGAACGATTATTGGGCCGGCCATATAGTATTAGTGGACGCGTAGCCCACGGCCAAAAATTAGGCCGCACCATAGGTGTACCGACTGCCAATATTTGGTTAAAGCGTTTAGTGACGCCGGTGAAAGGGGTCTATGCCGTTGAGATTAGGGGCATGGAGCAAGCTACTTATAGGGGCATTGCGAATATCGGTACTCGCCCGACACTGAATGGTGAGCGCCAGCAGCTAGAAGTACATATTTTCGACTATAGCGGTGATCTTTATGGCCGCCAGCTTGAAGTCGTGTTAAAACAAAAAATACGAGATGAACGCAAATTTGAAAATTTTGCGGCACTAAAACAACAAATCGAACTAGATGTCGGTCAGGCGCGTGATTATCACGGCTTGGCTGTTTGAAAATTGACCTTCCCGATAATGGAACTTGGATTAAATGAGCGACTATAAAGACACCCTGAATCTTCCTAAAACAGGGTTCCCGATGAAAGCTAACTTAGCTAATCGTGAGCCAAACATGTTGAAAGAATGGTATGCAAAGGATCTTTACGGCAAGATCCGTGAGGCAAAAAAGGGTAAAAAATCCTTTATCCTACATGATGGCCCTCCTTATGCGAACGGCGATATTCATATTGGTCACTCAGTTAACAAGATCCTAAAAGACATTATTATTAAGTCGAAAACCCTAGCGGATTTTGACTCGCCTTATATTCCAGGTTGGGATTGTCACGGTTTGCCGATTGAACTTAAAGTTGAGCAAAAAGTAGGCAAGCCAGGTCAAAAAATTAGTGCGGCAGACTTTCGTAAAAAATGTCGCGAATATGCAGCTAAGCAAGTTGATGGTCAACGCAAAGATTTTATCCGTTTAGGTGTGTTAGGTGATTGGCAAAATCCCTACTTAACCATGGACTTTTCAACAGAAGCCAACATTATTCGAGCCCTAGGTAAAATTATTGATAATGGCCATTTGCATAAGGGCTCTAAGCCGGTGCATTGGTGTACCGACTGTGGTTCCGCGTTAGCTGAAGCAGAAGTAGAGTACGAAGATAAAACCTCGCCTGCGATTGATGTTCGTTTTGCTGCTAAAGATGAAGCGGATTTGGTATCTCGTTTCGCCCTTGAAGGGGATGCAGGTGAAGGTCAAGTATCGGTATTAATCTGGACCACCACGCCTTGGACCCTACCGGCTAACCGTGCGGTAGCCCTAGCGGCGAATCTTGATTATGTGCTAGTCGAAGTGGTTTCTGCGGCAGGCAAAGAGCGTTTGATTTTAGCTGAAGAGCTAATGGATGCGTGTTTAGCGCGTTACGAAATCACTGAATTTCGTAAACTCGGCTTTGCCAAAGGTGAAGCACTAGAGCTAGCGCAATTTAACCATCCATTCTATGACTTTAGCGTGCCGGCTATTTTAGGCGAACACGTCACTACCGAATCTGGTACTGGTGTAGTGCATACCGCGCCGGGCCATGGCCAAGACGACTTTATCGTTGGTAATAAATACGGCCTAGAAGTGGCTAACCCGGTCGGTGACAACGGCGTATATAAAGCCGATACTGAACTATTTGCTGGTCAGCACGTGTTTAAAGCGAACGACAGCGTAGTGGAAGTGTTGAAAGAAAAAGGTGCGTTAATGCACTTTGTTGCTTTTCGTCACAGCTATCCACATTGTTGGCGCCATAAAACGCCGATTATCTTTCGTGCCACGCCACAATGGTTTATCTCGATGGATCAAAATGGTCTACGTGATACCGCCATGGGCGAAATTAAGTCGGTGCGTTGGATCCCTGAGTGGGGCCAAAATCGTATCGAGAAAATGGTTGAAGGTCGTCCTGACTGGTGTATTTCGCGCCAACGTACTTGGGGTGTGCCAATTGCATTATTTGTCCACAAAGAAACCCAAGAGCTACACCCGAATTCATCTGAATTAATCGAAAAAGTAGCGCAGAAAGTTGAAAAAGAAGGGATTCAAGCTTGGTGGGATCTTGACGATGCCGAGCTATTAGGTGATGAAGCCGACCAGTATCGTAAGGTACCTGATACGTTAGATGTGTGGTTTGATTCTGGTTCAACTCATGCGGCGGTTGTGGCTGCTCGCGCTGAATACAATGGCCATAAAGCAGATATGTACCTTGAAGGTTCCGATCAGCATCGTGGTTGGTTCCAGTCGTCTCTAATGACGGGCACCGCGATGAATGGCGAAGCGCCTTATAAAGAAGTGTTAACTCACGGTTTCACCGTTGATGCTAACGGCCGCAAGATGTCAAAATCTATCGGTAACGTGGTATCACCTCAAGTGGTCATGAATGAGCTAGGCGCGGATATTTTACGCTTATGGGTGGCATCAACGGATTACACCGGCGAGATGACGGTATCGGATGAAATCTTAAAACGCAGTGCTGATAGCTACCGTCGTATTCGTAATACCATGCGTTTCTTATTAGCTAACTTAAATGGTTTTGATCCGAAAACGGACATGGTAGCACCAAATGAGATGGTTGCACTTGACCGTTGGGCGGTAGGTAAAGCTAAAGAACTGCAAGATGCGTTAGTGGATGCCTACGATAACTATCAATTGCTAACCGTCACGCAAAAAATGATGCACTTCTGCTCGATTGATTTAGGTAGTTTCTACTTAGATATCATTAAGGACCGCCAGTACACCGCTAAGTCTGATGGTTTAGCTCGTCGCAGTTGTCAAACTGCCATGTACTTGATTTGTGAGTCTTTGGTGCGTTTAATGGCGCCGATCATGAGTTTCACTGCGGATGAAATTTGGCAGCGTATGCCGGGCGAGCGTGATGAATTCGTTTTCACGGGCGTTTGGTTTGAGGGCTTATTTGCATTAGATGAAAGCGAAAAACTAAATAACGAATACTGGGATGAAGTCATTCGCATCCGTGGTGAAGTGAATAAATCGCTCGAGCAAGCGCGCCGTGATGGCAAGATCGGGGGCGGCTTAGCGGCTAATGTCACTTTGTTTGTGACAACGGAGCAAGCTGAGAAATTAGCCTTGATTGAAAATGAATTGCGTTTTGTTCTGTTAACATCAAAAGCAGAAGTGAGCTTAGAAGCGGCTCCTACGACAGCAATGAAGACCGAAGTTGAGGGCTTATCCGTGTTGGTAGAGGCCTCTGAAGCCACGAAATGTGGCCGCTGTTGGCACCATATTGAAGATGTGGGCTCAGTTGCAGAGCACCCAGAGCTATGTGGTCGCTGTGTGACCAACGTATCAGGTGAAGGAGAAGTTCGCCATTATGCCTAATTCGTCGCCGCAAGAAGCGATGCAAAAAACCGGACTGCGCTGGCTTTGGCTAGCGATTCTGGTGTTTGCTGTCGATATGATCACTAAGGCTTATGTTCATCTGAACTTTGATTTGTATGAATCGATTCAGGTGTTGCCGTTTTTTAACTTCACCTATGCAAGAAACTATGGTGCCGCCTTTAGCTTCTTGCATGATGCTGGTGGTTGGCAACGTTGGTTTTTTACCAGTATTGCAGTCTTTGTGAGTGGGGTATTGCTTTACTGGCTGAAAAAGTCACCGTATCAAGAGAAATGGTTAAACGCTGCTTATACCTTGATCCTTGGTGGCGCGATTGGCAACTTAGTTGATCGTTTATACCATGGCTTTGTAGTGGACTTTTTAGATTTCGATTTTGGCTTTTATCGCTGGCCTGCATTTAATATTGCCGACAGCGCGATTTGTATTGGTGCGGTGATCATTATTCTTGATGCGTTACTTGTTAAGCGGCCAGAGCAAAAGGAAGTAAAAAATGACTAAGGCAATTACGGCTAACAGTGAAGTGGTGATGCACTTCACTATTAAGTTATCTGATGGCTCAGCGGCTGATAGCACTAAAGTCAATAATAAGCCTGCCAAGTTTCGTATGGGCGATGGCAGCCTAACAGTGAACTTTGAAAAATGTTTATTAGGTTTAACCGAAGGCGAAAGTAAGTCGTTTGAACTTGAGCCAGAAGATGCCTTTGGCCAACCTAATCCAGATAACATTTATTACGTTGAACGCAGTAAATTTGGCGCCGATGCTCCTGCTGAGGTAGGTGCTATCATTGCGTTTACTCAACCTGATGGTAATGAATTGCCGGGCATTGTACGTGAAGTCACGGGTGAATCGGTCACTGTAGACTTCAATCATCCGCTAGCGGGTCAATCGTTAACCTTTGATGTTGACGTGATCAGCATAGATTAGGAGCTAATTATGGAAATCTTATTAGCTAACCCGCGCGGTTTTTGCGCTGGGGTTCATCGTGCTATCAGTATTGTTGAGCGTGCATTAGAGCTATTTGAACCGCCTATTTATGTGCGTCATGAAGTGGTGCATAACAAGTATGTAGTCGATGGCTTAAAGGCCCGTGGTGCGGTATTTGTGGAAGAGCTTGATGAAGTACCTGATAACTCGATTGTCATTTTCAGTGCTCACGGCGTGTCTCAAGTGGTACGCAAAGAAGCGCAGCGCCGCGCGCTAAAAGTATTTGATGCAACTTGCCCATTAGTCACGAAAGTTCATATGGAAGTTACCCGTGCCAGCCGTCGTGGCCATGAGTGTATTTTGATTGGCCATCAGGGGCATCCTGAGGTGGAAGGCACCATGGGTCAGTATAATAACGAACAGGGGGGGATTTACTTAGTTGAATCGGTTGCTGATGTGGCCGCGTTAACGGTAAAAGATCCTGAACATTTGTTATTTTGTACTCAAACTACTTTGTCTGTTGATGACACTTCAGAAGTGATTGATGCGCTACGCGAAAAGTTTCCGCAAATTGAAGGGCCACGTAAGAAAGATATATGTTACGCCACTCAAAATCGTCAAGATGCGGTAAAAGACTTATCTGATAAAACCCAAGTGGTATTGGTTGTAGGCTCTAAGAACTCTTCTAATTCAAATCGCTTGCGTGAAAAATCTGAAAAAGCAGGAACCGCTGCTTACTTAATTGATACGGCTGATGATATTCGTTCAGAATGGCTAGAAGGTGTGAGTCAGGTTGGCGTTACTGCTGGAGCATCAGCACCTGAAGTGTTGGTGCGTGCCGTGGTGAGCCGAGTTGAAGCTTTGGGTGGCAAAGTGGTGATCGAAAACCCAGGTGTAGAAGAAAATGTTATTTTTGAGGTGCCTGCTGAATTGAGGTAATCAATTTAGCTTAGGTTAGCGCCTTGAATATTCAGTAATATTTTATCACAATGAAGGTAAAGCATGGCCTTAGGGTCCCGATACATAGGTAAAGGTTGAGTAATGAAAAAAATCGAAGCGATTATTAAGCCGTTTAAAATGGATGATGTACGTGAAGCGTTAGCTGATATTGGCATCACAGGGATGACAGTATCGGAAGTAAAAGGCTTCGGCCGCCAAAAAGGCCATACTGAACTTTATCGCGGTGCCGAGTACATGGTGGACTTTTTACCTAAGGTGAAAATTGAAATCGTGGTGCAAAGTGAAGATGTTGACCGCTGTATCGAGGCTATTATTCAAACTGCGCAAACGGGTAAAATTGGTGACGGTAAGATTTTCGTCACTGATGTGGTACGTGTTATCCGTATTCGTACTGGCGAAGAAAACGAAGAAGCCATTTAATTGTTCTTATTTTGCTGCTTAGGCTTAAGATAATTAGCAGATACTAAAAAGGCTCATATTAATGAGCCTTTTTTATTTGGGTTAGAAAAGAATATACCTTAGCGAACCCACTTGTTATTTGGGAAGTTTGCTTTCATGACTGCCAGCGTACGGGTCTTTGGCTCTTCAACTTTCAGCTCTGTATAACCCGTTAGCATCACTTCTAGGGCTTGCTCGGTAGCTGCGGTGTCTGGGAAGTGTTCTAACACGTACTTGCCCCGATTGATGGCCGCAACATAAGCATCGCGTTTGATATACCATTTAGCTACTTCGATTTCATAGCGCGCTAGGCTGTTTTTAATACCTATCATACGAGCTTGGGCGTCAGCGGCATAAACACTATCAGGGTAACGTTGTAATAACCGTTTAAAATCCATAAATGCATTTTGATAGTGAGCGGTGTTTCGATCAAAGCGATCGATGCCGAATAAACCATGGAAGAAAGTTGAGCTCATCGCCATATGGGTTAAGCCGCGCATATAGTAAACATAATCAATGTTTTTATGGGTCGGGCTTAAACGTAGAAATCGCTCGATATTAGCCATAGCCTGAGCAAATTCATCGCTTTTGTAATAAGCGTAAATCAGGTCAAGTTGCACTTGTTCTGAATGAGGACCAAAAGGGTAGCGAGCATCGAGTGCTTCGAGAACTTCTGCAGCTTGAGTAAAATTACCTGCTTGTAATGCCAGCTGTGCGTCTTCGTATAAAACAACAGGTGCTTTATCAGGCACTTTTTCTGCGTCATCTTTTGATGAGCAGCCTAAGGTAAATATAGCGGTAAATGCCACCGCTGAAATTAGCCGTACGCTCTTCTTCATAATACCTATTTGTTTCGTCTTTTCGTAAAAGGTGAAAGTATCCGTTATGCTGAGACAAAAGAAAAGTTAAAATAAATGATATAGTGAAGCTATTCAGCTTTTACACCCACTAATGATAAGAAGTATATGAGTCAGGAATTAGAATTACAGGGTGAGGTTGCTCCTCATCAAATTGGACAGCGATTAGATCAAGCGTTAGCGGAACTTTTCCCTGATTACTCAAGATCGCGTATTAAAGAGTGGATTTTGGCCGATCGCGTGCTTTTAGATGGGCGGATAGCGAACAAGCCAAGGGAGAAGGTATTACCAGGACAAGAAATTGTGTTGAATGCCGTATTGGAGGACGAAGTGCGTTTTGAAGCGCAGCCGATCCCACTCAATATTGTTTATGAAGATGACGACATTTTAGTGATCAACAAACCCGCTGATCTAGTGGTCCACCCTGGTGCTGGTAATCCAGATGGCACGGTTCTAAACGCCTTATTACACCATTGCCCGAGTATTGTTGAAGTGCCACGCGCAGGTATCGTACACCGCTTGGACAAAGACACAACAGGCTTGATGGTCGTAGCGAAAACCGTTCCGGCACAAACTCACCTAGTTACCGCGCTGCAAGCACGTAATATTACTCGTGAATATGAAGCCATTGCGATAGGTAAACTGACTGCCGGCGGATTGGTGGATGCGGCGATTGGTCGTCACAGTACCCATCGCACTCAAATGGCGGTTAAAGAAACAGGTAAACCCGCGGTTACACACTACCGTGTTGCTGAAAAGTACCGTTCACATACGCGCTTAAGGTTGCGCCTAGAAACTGGGCGTACCCATCAAATTCGTGTGCATATGTCTCACTTAGGCCATCCATTGGTGGGTGACCAACTTTATGGTGGGCGTGCTCGCTTGCCAAAAAATGCTGGTCCTGAGTTGGTTACTGTGTTGCGCGGCTTTAAACGTCAAGCACTACATGCCGCGATGTTGGAATTAGAGCATCCAATTACAGGCGAGTTGATGCAATGGCATGCACCGATACCTGATGACATGGTTGAACTGGCGGAAATTTTGCGTCAAGACACTAAAGATAATCCACAAGAAGAGTATTAACCCTATGCGCTTACTCAAACCGAATTGGCCTGCTCCTGCAAATGTAGTGGCTTACTCAACGACACGAGAAGGCGGTGTGAGTCAGGCGCAGTATTCAAGTCTGAATTTGGGATTGCACGTTAATGATAATGCTGAGCATGTATTAACTAATCGGGCGTTACTGAAAACTGAAGTGGGGCTTGCTAATGAGCCACTATGGTTAGAGCAAGTACACAGTACCGATGTGATTAAGGCCTCTTTGTCTACCGCCGTGGTGCCCGTTGCTGATGGCAGTTGGACCGATATTCCTGAGTTTGCATGTGTTGTCATGACGGCTGATTGTTTACCGGTACTGATAACAGACCAGCAGGGCTCTTTTGTGGCGGCGGTTCACGCCGGATGGCGCGGCCTTTGTAATGGTATTTTAAAGCAAGCTATTAGGCAGGCCCCCGCTAATAATCAAGATATATTAGTGTGGCTAGGCCCTGCTATCGGGCCAATGGCATTTCAAGTTGGCAGTGAAGTGCGAGATGCTTTTATTCAACAAAGTGACGATTTTGCGTCAGCATTTACCACAGACGAAGAAGGTAAATGGAAGGCTGACCTGTACCAGCTCGCGCGATTAGCGTTAGCTGAGCTGGGAGTCAGCCATGTCTATGGCGGTGATCATTGTACCTTTTCAGAAACAGATACCTTTTTTTCATATCGAAAAGAAGGAGTTACCGGGCGCATGGCCAGTTTGATTTATTTAACAAAATAAAAACTTGAAACTCGTGCCAGTGCACCTATCTATATAATCAGAAGATGATTAATTTTAGGATTGTTGTATGCGACTCGATAGACTTACCAGTAAATTTCAACTTGCTATCTCTGATGCCCAATCCCTTGCGTTAGGGCGAGACCACCAATTTATTGAACCCGTGCATTTAATGACAGCGTTGCTAAACCAAGACGCGGGCTCTATTCGTCCATTGTTAACCGAAGCTGGTGTTGATGTTAGCGCATTACGCTCGCAACTTTCGCAAGCGCTTGACAAACTCCCTAAGGTAGAAGGCATTGGCGGCGATGTGCAACTTGCTAATAACTTGGGTGTACTCCTTAACTATTGTGATAAGTTGGCGCAAAAGCGTAAAGATAAATACATATCATCGGAGCTATTTATTCTGGCCGCTTGTGAAGATAAAAGCGCTTTAGGTGATATTTTGCGTAAAGCTGGGGCAAACCAGAAAAATATTGAATCGGCGATTGAAAAAGTACGTGGTGGGCAAAAGGTAGATGATCAAAACGCCGAAGACCAACGACAAGCCTTAGAAAAGTACACAATCGATCTGACTGAGCGCGCAGAGCAAGGTAAATTAGATCCTGTGATTGGTCGCGATGACGAGATCCGTCGCACTATTCAAGTGTTGCAACGCCGTACCAAAAATAACCCGGTGTTAATTGGTGCCCCCGGTGTCGGTAAAACAGCAATTGCGGAAGGCTTAGCTCAGCGTATCATTGATGGTGAAGTGCCAGAAGGATTGAAGCATAAACGCGTGCTTTCTTTGGACATGGGCTCATTGGTCGCGGGCGCTAAATATCGCGGTGAATTTGAAGAGCGTTTAAAAGCAGTATTAAACGAATTGGCTAAAGAAGAAGGCCAAGTGATCCTCTTTATCGACGAACTTCATACTATGGTTGGCGCGGGTAAAAGCGATGGTGCGATGGATGCGGGCAATATGCTTAAACCTGCATTGGCACGCGGTGAGCTTCACTGTGTTGGAGCCACCACGTTGGATGAATATCGCAAGTACATCGAAAAAGATGCTGCGTTAGAGCGTCGCTTCCAGAAAGTGTTGGTTGAAGAGCCTTCGGTAGAAGATACTATTGCTATTTTACGCGGCTTGAAAGAACGCTACGAGCTACACCATAAAGTAGAAATTACCGATCCTGCGATTGTTGCAGCAGCCCAATTATCTTATCGCTATATTTCTGATCGACAGCTGCCTGATAAAGCAATTGACTTGATTGACGAGGCGGCATCAAGTATTCGCCTGCAAATCGATTCGAAACCTGAGCCTCTTGAGCGCCTTGAGCGCAAAATAATTCAGCTTAAATTAGAGCAGCAAGCGCTGACTAAAGAAGAAGACGATGCAAGTAAAAAGCGTTTGCAATTATTGTCTGAAGAGTTGGTCGAGAAAGAGTTTGCTTTTAAAGAGCTCGATGAGGTTTGGAAGGCCGAGAAAGCTGCTTTGTCAGGTACTCAGCATATCAAGTCTGAATTAGAGCAAGCGCGTCTTGACTTAGAATTTGCGCGTCGTGCAAGTGATTTAAGTCGGATGTCTGAATTGCAATATGGGCGAATCCCCGAATTAGAGAAACAGCTAGATTTAGCCTCACAAGCTGAAATGCAAGACATGACATTATTACGTCATCGCGTGAGTGAAAATGAAATTGCTGATGTGTTGTCACGTTGGACTGGGATCCCCGTCAGTAAGATGCTCGAGGGAGAAAGAGAAAAGCTGCTAAAAATGGAGCAGCAATTACATACTCGGGTAATTGGACAAAATGAAGCCGTTGACGCTGTATCCAATGCCATTCGCCGTAGTCGAGCCGGACTAGCTGATCCGAATAAACCCATTGGCTCTTTTTTATTTTTAGGGCCTACAGGTGTGGGTAAAACAGAGTTGTGTAAAGCACTGGCAAATTTCTTATTCGATACCGAAGACAATATGGTTCGTATTGATATGTCCGAGTTTATGGAAAAACATTCTGTTGCTCGGTTAGTAGGTGCGCCTCCGGGCTACGTGGGTTACGAAGAGGGCGGCTATCTTACTGAAGCAGTCCGGCGTAAACCTTATTCGGTGATCTTGTTAGATGAGGTCGAGAAGGCACATCCAGATGTGTTTAACATTTTGCTTCAGGTGCTAGATGATGGCCGTTTAACGGATGGCCAAGGTCGCACGGTTGATTTCAGAAATACGGTAATCATTATGACCTCGAACTTGGGCTCAGATGTGATCCAAGAGCATTTTCAACATGCCAGTTATGCTGAAATGAAAGAGCGAGTGTTAGGTGTGCTCATGCAAAGCTTTAGACCTGAGTTTTTAAATCGCGTCGATGAAACGGTTGTGTTCCATCCATTATTTGGTGAACACATTAAGTCTATCGCCAAGATCCAGTTGCAGCGTTTGCAGGCACGATTAACGGAAAAAGATTACCAGCTCAATGTTACTGATGCGGCATTGTCACATATTGCGGAAGCTGGGTTTGATTCGGTATACGGTGCTCGTCCTTTGAAGCGAGCTATCCAACAAGAATTGGAAAACCCATTAGCGCAGGCCATTTTGTCGGGTAAATTGATACCTGGGGCATCAATCAATGTAGATATGGAAGGAGAGCGTTTCAGTTTTACCCAGAATTAAGCTGCTAGGCGGCTTAATTCTGCTTACAGTAACCACCTTCAGATGTCATCTGAAGGTGGTTTTGCTGTAAATTTGTTCTATTTGGTTTTTTTTTGTTCGTTAATGTCTAACTTTTATAAATCTGCGTAAAACCCCTTGCACCAAAATCGAATCTCCCTATAATGCGCAACCACTGAGACGGCACAGCGCAAGGCGCAACGCAACATCAGGTGGTTAAGAA
>NZ_JAIBHJ010000034.1 GCF_021278025.1 Motilimonas sp. E26 | reverse complement strand
ACTTTTGGCGAAGCAAATTATAACCCTTTACCATGCTGCTCAAAAATCCATCGCGAAAGATCAACACGCCCTAGAAATGTAGATCCTTCTAGTAACGAAATAATATAAGTAAAGGCAGGCTAGCGCTTGTCAGCCCCTAGGAAGTATGAAAAGCTCAGCTTTTTACTAATCTAGGGGCGCACACCGTGTTTCGATATCTGTTTGTCGGCTTAAGCTTATTCTCGTTGTTCTCATTCTCGGCTCACGCTGCACCGAATCCAAGCAAATTGCAATTAGCCTCGGTAAGTGCCTATGTATCCGATTACAAAACGGGCAAAACTATCGCCGCCAAAAATGCTGACACCTTAATGCCCATTGCTTCAATAACCAAATTAATGACCGTCATGGTAATTTTAGATTCTGGCCAATCGTTAAAGGAAAAAATAACCTTCACCAAAGCGCATCGTGCACTCATTGAATATGGCCACTCTAGGATCCGAACCGGCTCGCAAATCAGCCGCGGTGAAGCGATTCACCTTGCATTAATGTCGTCAGAAAACTTAGCCGCTGCGGCACTCGGTGCCACCTATCCAGGCGGTTATACCGCCTTTGTTAAGGCCATGAATACCAAAGCAAAACTTCTAGGTATGGAGCACTCACAGTTTGTTGAGGCAACCGGCTTGTCACCTCTTAATCAATCCACTGCGCGGGATTTAAGTCGACTAGTAACGGCAGCTTATAGCTACCCTCTCATCCGACAATACAGTACCACAGCCACCCACACAGCAAACTTTAGCAAACCCAAATATGTACTTGGTTATACCAATACGAACGTGCTTGTACGCGGTAATAAGTGGCAGGTAGGCCTAAGCAAAACAGGCTATCTTAATGAAGCAGGTCGCTGTTTAGTCATGGTCACTAAGCTGAAAGGCAAGCAAATGGTAATGGTGATGCTAAATTCTTACGGTAAACGCACCCCCGTTGGCGATGCAGGTCGCATTAAAAAATGGCTAGAGACGGGTGATAGCGGCAAGATTAGCGATTCAGCAAAACAATATCAACGCCTACAATTAGCGCAATTAACAGCAGGCTAATTTCGCTTTAGTCTAATCCTAAAACGGCCTCTTTGAGGCCGATATAATTGCAACTTCAACGGAATATCTCTTTAAACAAACCAAATTGCAGGCATAAAAAAACCGACTTAACAAAGTCGGTTTTCAGTTAACACTAACGCTGAGTGTTAGTTATGCATCTTTCGGAGCACGAGACATACGCTTACGCTCGTTTTCAGTCAGGTAACGCTTACGAATACGAATTGACTCAGGCGTCACTTCTACTAGCTCATCGTTATCAATGAACTCCATCGCTTGCTCTAACGTCATCTTGATTGCTGGCGTTAACACTTGCGCTTCATCAGTACCAGATGCACGAACGTTAGTTAGCTGCTTACCTTTTAGAGCGTTAACAGTTAAGTCGTTGTCGCGACTATGAATACCGATAACCATGCCTTCGTAAACTTCAGTGCCGTGCTCAACCATCATGCGACCACGCTCTTGTAAGTTAAACAAGGCGTTGGTCAATGCTTTACCCGTTGCATTAGCAATGAGTACACCATTCTTACGTTGACCAATCATGCCACCTTTGTGCGGGCCATAGTGATCAAAAGTATGGTAAATCAAACCTGAGCCTGACGTTAATGTCATAAATTCAGTTTGGAAACCAATTAAGCCACGACTCGGGATCAGGAAGTCCATACGGATACGACCTTTACCATCTGGAGACATATTGGTTAACTCACCTTTACGTAAGCCAATTTGCTCCATAATAGAGCCTTGATGCTCTTCTTCAACATCGATCGTTACAGTCTCGTATGGTTCTTGTAGCTCACCATCAACAGTACGCGTAATAACTTCTGGACGTGAAACTGCTAACTCGTAGCCTTCACGACGCATGTTTTCGATTAGAATGCCTAGGTGAAGTTCACCACGGCCTGATACGCGGAATTTATCCGGATCATCGGTTTCTTCAACGCGAAGCGCAACGTTATGGACTAACTCTTTGTTTAAACGCTCAAGGATGTTACGTGAAGTTACGTATTTACCTTCTTTACCAGCAAACGGCGAGTTGTTTACTTGGAAGGTTACCGTAACTGTTGGCTCATCCACAGACAGGGCTGGTAGGGCTTCAACGTTGTTCTGGTCACAAATAGTGTCAGAAATTTTCAGCTCACCTAAACCAGATACCGCAATAATGTCGCCAGCTTTCGCTTCTTCAACATCATGGCGCTCAAGGCCAAGATAACCTAAAACTTGACCTACTTTACCGTTACGAGTCTTACCGTCGGCACCAATAACCGTTACTTGCTGATTTACTTTCACTTTACCGCGAGCAACACGACCAACACCAATAACACCCACGTATGAGTTGTAATCAAGTTGAGAAATTTGCATTTGGAATGGACCTTCAGGGTCAGCATCCGGTGCAGATACATTATCAACGATAGCTTGGAACAAAGGTTCCATGTTATCTGAAGGCTCATCAATATCTAGAGTGGCGAAACCGTTCAGTGCTGATGCGTATACAATTTTAAAATCTAACTGATCGTCTGTCGCGCCTAAGTTATCGAATAGATCGAACACTTGATCAACAACCCAGTCAGGACGAGCACTTGGCTTATCTACTTTGTTGATAACAACAATAGGCTTAAGACCTTGAGCAAATGCTTTTTGCGTTACAAAACGAGTTTGAGGCATTGGGCCATCAGCTGCATCAACCAGTAGTAAAACTGAGTCAACCATAGACAAGATACGCTCTACTTCACCACCGAAGTCGGCGTGTCCAGGAGTATCTACGATGTTGATGTGGTAATCATGCCATTCGATAGCAGTGTTTTTAGCTAGGATGGTAATACCACGCTCTTTTTCAAGATCGTTAGAGTCCATTACACGCTCTTCAGCGTCGCCACGGCTCACTACAGTGCCAGATTGTTGAAGCAATTTATCAACCAGAGTAGTCTTACCATGGTCAACGTGCGCAATGATTGCGATATTTCTTAATTTTTCTAACACAGCTTAGTGCCTCAAAATTGGTTTGGATAAAATTTCGGCGTTATTGTATAGATCAATTGTCAAATAAAATAGTTTTAATGCGATCACATTTCATAACAAAGCAAAAAATAGAGGGATTAACGGACATTTCAGCGAATAAATTAGCCGTCACTGCAGAAGAAAGCCACTTTTTAAATCCCTTTTATCAGCACAGTTTAGCCAAGTGCAGTAAAAGTAGCCCTTATTTACTGGGCCAATAACCATTTCCACCACTATTACCACCCTAGGTATGGCAGCCAGCGATTTATGCCAAATTTCTAAGATAAATCGTCATTACATATTTATTTAACCATTTACTGCTTAACTAAAGGGGTCTGAATTGCTCAACCGAGCACCATCTGTTATTAATAACAAGCCCAAATGCGCGGTGAGGTCATGTTGCACCACAAAGATCCAGCAACGCACCATTTTGGAGCAAAAATCATTTAAGATGGGCTTTAAAGGTCACCTTAAAGCCTGATTTGCAAGGGATGACAAATTTGGCACGCTTTTAGCATTAAGCAAAACCAGTTAGTTTGTCTATTTACTACAAGCCATCATTATTGATGACACCGGAGGTTATAAAGCATGTCCGCAGAAAGCGTATTAGCTCTAATCAAAGAGCATGATGTTAAATTCGTAGATTTACGTTTCACTGATACACGAGGAAAAGAGCAACATATCTCTATCCCTCACCATCAAGTAAACGAAGACTTCTTTACTGAAGGTAAAATGTTCGACGGCTCTTCAATCGCTGGTTGGAAAGGCATCGAGAAGTCTGACATGGTAATGATGCCTGACGCATCTACTGCTGTTATCGACCCATTCACTGACGAAACTACGCTTAACATTCGTTGTGACATCCTAGAACCAGACACAATGCAAGGTTACGACCGTGACCCTCGCTCTATCGCTCGTCGTGCTGAAGACTTCATGCGTAGCGAAGGCATTGCTGAAGAAGTATTAGTGGGTCCAGAGCCAGAATTCTTCCTATTTGATGACGTACGTTTCGGTACAGAAATGGGTAATGTTTTCTACAAAGTAGACGACAAAGAAGCAGCATGGAACACGGGTAAAGAATACGAAGACGGCAACACAGGTCACCGTCCAGGCGTTAAAGGCGGTTACTTCCCAGTAGCACCTGTTGACTCTTCACACGACATCCGCAGCGCTATGTGTTTAATCATGGAAGAAATGGGCCTAGTTGTTGAAGCGCATCACCATGAAGTTGCAACTGCTGGCCAAAACGAAATTGCTTGTCGTTTCAACACTTTAGTATCTAAAGCTGACGAAATCCAAATCTACAAGTATGTTGTTCATAACGTAGCGCACGCTTACGGAAAAACAGCTACTTTTATGCCTAAGCCACTTGTTGGTGACAACGGTAGCGGCATGCACGTGCACCAGTCTCTACAAAAAGACGGTAAAAACCTTTTCGCAGGTGACCTATATGGCGGCCTGTCTGAAATGGCTCTTTACTACATCGGTGGTATTATCAAGCACGCACGCGCTATCAACGCTTTCACTAACGCTTCTACTAACTCGTACAAGCGTCTAGTCCCAGGCTTTGAAGCACCTGTAATGCTTGCATACTCTGCACGTAACCGCTCAGCATCAATCCGTATCCCAGTAGTACCTTCACCACGCGCACGTCGTATTGAAGTACGTTTCCCTGATCCAACAGCTAACCCATACTTAGCGTTCTCTGCGCTACTAATGGCTGGCCTTGACGGTATCAAAAACAAAATCCACCCTGGCGATGCAATGGATAAAGATCTTTACGATCTACCAGCTGAAGAAGCACTAGCCATTCCACAAGTTGCTTACTCACTAAAAGAGGCACTAGCTGCACTTGATAAAGATCGTGAGTTCTTAACTGCTGGCGGCGTATTCTCTGATGACTTCATCGATGCTTACATCGGCCTTAAAGGCGCTGAGCACGAGCGTGTTAACATGGAAGTACACCCACTAGAATACCAACTTTACTACTCTGTATAAGAGACAGTATTAAGTTGAATAAAAACCCGCTTTTTAGCGGGTTTTTTTGTATTAGTCACATTTGTATCAGCTGCTTACTTGCCTTATTTTTGCGCATAGGACAAACTCAGCGTTAAGCAGAAAGGATGCAATAATGAAATACTTACTTCTAATACTCAGTTTTTATACTTTAACGTTGCAAGCGAACGAAACCGACACTGTGTATCGTTGGGTTGACAAAGATGGTGTCACCCACTATTCCGACAAAAAAGTAAATGGTGCGGAAAAAGTGCGTATCAATATCTCACCTAGTCATAAAATTCCAGCTCCTCCCACTAGTATCACCAGTGCCAAACCTTTACCTGTCGCTGCAAAGTCTAACACCAAGTATCAAGCTAGCATTACCTCACCTGAACACGACAGTACGATTATTGATAACACGGGTAATATTAGCGTAGTGACCAATGTCACCCCAGCTTTTGAAGATGGCCAAACCTTACAGTTACTGATCGACGGTACCCCAGTTGGTGAAAAGCATCAATCCACCACATTACTAGCGACGAATATCGATCGCGGTAGTCACAGCTTACAAGTTCAACTTATTGATAAAAACGGCAAGATAATTGCATCATCTGAAATCATAACCGTACATTTACGCCGCGCATCACGCTAGCTCGATCTACATCACCTTTTCGTCTTTGTATTCTGGTGTGTAGCTGAGCTTGCCCTAAGCTAACGCACCAAAATGATGCAAAGACAAAAAAGGTGAGCCATTGCAATCCAGTCAACAAGCCGAAGCGCTTTTAGAGCACTTAGTTTCTGCCGTTTTTTTACTCGATGAAACGCTGCAAATCACCTATGCCAACCCAGCGGCAGAACAATTGCTGGCGCAAAGCATTAAACGCTTAACAGGTTTACGCTTTGATCAGCTGCTTGAACATACCTCATTAAATTTTGAGCTGATCCAAAAGACCCTGCATTCAGGTCATGGCTTTACCGACAATGAGGTGACTTTAGTGATTGACGGGCAGGCTGTGTTAGTCGAACTAACGGCAACCCCCTTTTATCAGTCAGGCTTTGTGTATGCCTTGGTCGAAATGCGCCAAATCGACCAGCAAAAAAAAATAAGCCAAGAAATTTATCAACATGCGCAACAACAAGCCGCAAAAGAGCTGGTTCGCGGCTTAGCTCATGAAATAAAAAATCCGTTGGGCGGCCTTCGTGGTGCGGCACAACTATTAGAGAAACAGCTGCCTTCAGCAGAGTTAAAAGAATTTACCGAAATCATCATTGAACAAGCCGACCGATTACGTAATTTAGTTGATCGCTTACTCGGACCACAGTGTCCCGGTCAGCAAGAAATTCATAATATTCACAGCGTGTTAGAAAAAGTCCGCCGTTTAGTCGAGTTAACCAAAGGCGACAACGTTAAGATCAAGGTGGATTACGATCCCAGTATCCCTGACTTTGAAATGCAGCAAGAGCAAATGCAGCAAGCGTTTTTGAACATATTACAAAATGCGGTGCAAGCCCTTGCTGAAACCGAAAATGGCGAAATAAAGATCATTACCCGCACCGTATTTCAAGTCACGATTCATGGTCAACGCTTTCGTTTAGCCGCGGAGATTCGCATTATTGATAACGGACCCGGTATTCCTAACGAACTGAAAGACACCTTATTTTACCCTATGGTCACAGGTCGCGAAGGCGGCACTGGCTTAGGCTTGTCGATTGCGCAAAACTTGATTAATCAGCACAAAGGACGCATTGAGTGTAATAGCTGGCCAACGCACACCGAGTTCATCATTCAATTGCCTTTAAGGAAATAATAAGATGACCAATAAAGTCTGGATCGTCGATGACGACAGCTCTATTCGTTGGGTATTAGAAAAAGCCCTCGCGCCTTCAGGTATCAAAACCCAGAGCTTTGCCGATGGTGAGCTGATGTGGCAACAACTTTCGCTGACACAACCCGATGTGATCATCTCTGACATTCGCATGCCGGGTATAGACGGCATTACCTTGCTGCAGAAAGTACAGCAAGAATTTCCTGATATTCCCGTAGTGATCATGACAGCCCACTCTGATCTCGACAGTGCAGTCAATGCCTATCAATCAGGGGCATTTGAATATTTACCAAAACCCTTTGATATTGATGAATCCGTTGCTTTGGTAGAGCGAGCCTTAACCCACGCGAAAGAAAATAGTGCGAAAAAGGCGCCGCAAGCCCCCATGTCACCCGCCCCCGAAATCATCGGCGAAGCGCCCGCCATGCAGGAAGTGTTTCGCGCCATTGGCCGATTATCACGCTCAAGCATTAGTGTGCTTATTAATGGTCAATCAGGTACGGGTAAAGAACTTGTTGCTCACGCGCTACATAAACATAGCCCGCGCAAAGAAAATCCGTTTATTGCGTTAAACATGGCAGCAATTCCTAAAGACTTGATTGAATCAGAGCTGTTCGGTCATGAGAAAGGCGCATTTACAGGGGCAAATGCGGTGCGTCAAGGACGTTTCGAACAAGCCAATGGCGGAACCTTATTTTTGGATGAAATTGGTGATATGCCATTAGACATTCAAACCCGATTATTACGTGTGCTTGCAGACGGGCAGTTTTATCGTGTTGGCGGCCATGCATCGGTCAAAGTGGATGTCCGGATCATTGCAGCAACCCACCAAGACTTAGAAAAAAAAGTGGCAGCAGGCGATTTTCGTGAAGATTTATTCCATCGCCTCAATGTGATCCGTATTCACATTCCGTCATTAAACGAGCGTCGTGAAGACATCGTTAAATTAGCCAACCATTTTTTGCACTTAGCGGCAAAAGAACTCGCGGTCGAAGTAAAGTCATTGCATCCCAAGGTCAAAGACTATTTAGCAAGCTTAAACTGGCCAGGTAATGTGCGTCAATTAGAGAACGTATGCCGTTGGTTGACTGTGATGGCCAGTGGTCAAGAGGTGCTACTAAGTGACTTGCCACCAGAGTTGGTACAAGCAAAAAAAGGAGTAGAACAAAGCGAGGCGATAGCACAAAGTTGGCAACAACAACTACAGCAATGGACTGAGCAGCAGCTATTAGCAGGCCAAGTAGACATATTAGCCAACACAGTGCCAGAAGTTGAACGCATCATGCTCACTGCTGCGCTGACCCATACTCACGGTCACAAACAAGAAGCAGCTCGTTTGCTAGGCTGGGGCAGAAACACCCTAACACGCAAGCTCAAAGAATTAGACATCAATAGCTAAACCATGGGTATTGAAGACTTGCCTAGGTTTTACTTGAGCTTATTACGAGCCAAAATAGTATATTTTCCTGCGCAAACGCTGTAAATATGCCTCTGAACACTTTACATCTTCATCCCTGAAAACGAAATTTTGTCGTAACACATACTTTATCTGGCGGTGTCAGACTGAAGCATAACGGAGGTTATTTAGTTTGCCTCAACCTTGGTCGCTTCAGGCTCGGGCTGTGCGACTTCAGGTGCAGCAACAACGTCATCTAAAGCAGGAGTGTCAAGTTCGCTGGCAGCATCAGTCACCTCAGCTGAGGGTTCAACGCTCACGGCAACAGGTTCAGTTTTTGCTGGCGGCGCCTCCGTTGCAGAAACAGTATCTTCATTACTCGGTATCACAACCGCTGGCGAATCGACTTTTACTTCCATTTTTGCTGGCGCGTTGGCACTTGGTTCAAGCTCCAACGTCATACTCAACTCATTAATCCTGGCATCGGCCAGTTGGATTTGCTGATCCAGACGCAGGATTTCATTACGAGCATCAGCTAAGGTCATACTAAGCTGTGCTTTATCCGCAACTTGCGAATCTAAATTTGCCTTAAGCTCTTGGTTCTCTGTCATTAATTGTTCAAACTGTTGCTGCAATTGCATGACATCAACATTCGGCCCAGCTTGCTCTAGGCTGGTTTGTGCAGAAACAAGCTGTTCATTGAGTGCATTAATCTCATTGGTTAAGGCTTCTATCTGCAATTGCCCTTGTAACAAAGCCGCATCTTTCATTTCTGCTTCCGCCAGTTTAGCCAGCCATTGTTCTTGCTTGGCTTGCCATTCTTTTTGCTGCTGGTCGGTTTTCAACTGCAGCTGGGTCAATTGCTGTTGTAGTTCACTAAACGTTTGTTGGCGCTGTTCAAAATCATAAATAGCCGTGTTCAATTGACGCTGTAAATCACTTTGTTTGGTTAAGCTGGCTTTTTCTATTTGTCGTGAAGCTTGAGCCTGACGGGTCGCTTTTTCTGCAACAGTGATCGCATCTGAGTAGAGGTAAAACCCCACACCCGCTAAAATCGTACTAACTGCAGCGATAGGCCAAGCAAGAAAAGATAATGTAGATGACTGACTCATATAACTTCCTCATTCTTATCACTTCACTGGTTAAAGCGATAATTTTCTTTAATATCAGCTTAGCAAGTTACACCTTTGCCGTAATAAAAAACTACCAAACTGTTATATATTTCCCCCTCCAGTCGGCCAAGGCGAATGAAGATACCTTTTTAAAATAGGGAGCTAGTGTTAATTCAGTGAAATCAACTATAAGTTAATACCTAAAAAAACGATACAACCTGTTGATTGTATGAACCAAGTGATATTCTATTTATGTTTTCTTTTTACAATCACATAAGCCTAATAACCTTTAGTGATTATTTAAAAAGTATGATTCTTTCCAACACATCCCAGTTGGTTAAGCAGGCCTGCTGGCCTGCTTTTTTTACGCAGCTAGAAAACTAAGTGCTTGCTCGAGTTTTAACTCTAAAACCTAAACTTTTCACCACTTTATCGCGGTTACCAGTAATAAGAGCCTGCAATAACGCTTCCGCAGCTTCTCGACCAACTTCAGCATAAGGAATATCAACAGTGGTTAAACTGGGCTGCAAGGTATTGCACAAATTAGGATCTTCAAATGTTGCAATGGCAAGTTGCTCAGGGATTTTAACCCCTTGTTTGTTAGCCTCTAATATCAAGCCCGCCGCTATTTCACTATGACCACATATCACAGCATCTAAATCAGGCCAGCGTGCCAAGGTGTCCATAAGCAACTCAGCCCCCACCGAAAAGCTCACCTCAGATAACCCTAACACCAAACGATGACTCGCCATATCATGATCTATCATGGCCTTTTGCCAACCCGCTAGTCGCATTGCAAAGCGTCCAAAATTAGTGTGCGCGCCAATGAAACCAATCTGCCGATAGCCTTTCATATACAAAAATTTTGTCAGCTGATAAGCCGAGGCATGATGATCAATGCCCACATTGATATGCACCGGGGTAAGAGTTAAAGCCGACAGCTCAACAACTGGCAAGCTCATGTTTTCAATGTATTTAAGGGTTTGAGAGGTGTGTGCAGTACCAGGTAGAATCAAGGCTGCAGGCGAATGCTGCAATAACGCTCGCACTTGCTTTTCCTCTTCTTGCGAATCGTAGTTTGACGCGGTAAAAATAAGTTGGTACCCCGCTGGCTCCAGTACCCCTTTTAAGGCTAAAACGATTTCATTGGTGGCAAATTCGGTTAAAGACGGCAGGATCACCGCAATAATATCTGACTGAGATGAAGCCAAAGCGCCAGCAGCTTTATTGGGCAAGTAACCGAGTTGTGCAACAGCGGCATCTATTTTTTCACGCAAGCCTGTTGAAACGAGGTCAGGGGTACGCAAAGCCCGCGACACAGTCATTGAACCTACACCGGCTAGCTTAGCTACATCAGCCAATGTGACGCGACCACTATTTTTCCGTTTTTTTCCTTGAGACATAGTCCCTCCTAGACGACTAAATGAATATTAACCTAGGAGGGGGCTATCTGATAGCGCAATCAGCACAATTTTTATTCAATCCAACGTCGGCCGATTTAACTACTAAATGAGGAATAATCAATCCGGTAAAGGGATTTTTGATGCATCTCTTTAAACTGTGACGCGGAAATTTGCGCATATTCTCGCCAAGGTACTAATTCGTCTTGAGAAAAGTTTTTCGCCGCGCGAAGCTGCTCAAACACTGAAAAACGTAAGCCACTAAATAACGCTTTACCTAACGTGCCACGTACATTGTAATTATGATCATCAACTTCCTCCTGCAAGGCACTTATTAATTGTGGAGCACCTTCCTGAAAACTATGTTTTGCTAAAGATAAGCTGATTTCAAGGGCTTTCTCAGCGAGAAATTTTTCTAAAATTCGTGGATCAGCCTCCACGTCAAATAGCAGGTCATGGAATTTTTTGTCTCCTTTTTGTCGCGCCTCATTTAGGCACTCGACCATGGTTTCATCAAACGAGCGCAAAAACTGATGTAAACAGGCCATATGACCTAAATGCAACAAACCGCCTAACATCATACCTTCAGCAGGCCGTTTATATCCTTGCTGCTCAAGTACATAAGTCGTGGCTAAGCTAGTTGTTAGCATGTGCCGCCAAAGCTTTTTCCCTAACCCTGGGATCACCGTATTATTCATCTTTACTCGGTACTTAAATACCATAGCTGGAACAATTTGCTTTAAAATTTCAATTCCTAACAAACCGACAGCAGCCTGCGCATCTTTAACCACTCGTGGCTTACGGTTTAATAGTTCCATAAAACTATGGCTACCAACGAGGTATAAAAGACGACGCTTTAGTTCTGGGTTTTGCTCTAACATGCTCGCGATCAACGATAAACGCGGAAAAGGTAAAGTAAGTGCTAATAACAAATCAGTGGTCGAAGCATGCACGCGCAATAGGTGAGTCATTACCCGGTCAGGCTCCGATAGTTGTTGTAGCATGTCATTAATGAGGCGTTTATTAAAATAATTGGAAGCGACCTGCAGCGCTTTTTCACGTTGGCGCTTTGCTGCCGCTTCTTTTTCCACTCTTGCCTTTTCAACATCAAGCAGGATGCGCTTACTCCAACCTGATTCAGTGGATTCTTTCTCTTCTTGTTTTTCTAATAACTCCAATTCAAGACCATCATTAAAGTCATCATCACCTAGAATATAATTTTTCCCAACGAGAAAATGCTCAAATTTGGCGCTAATCCGATTAGCGATACTCTGGGTGTCTGCCATTTTTACTGAGCTCATAATGTCGAGTTGGGTCCCTAAGGTAGATAAAATAAGAATAGAATAAAAAAGATAAAGGTTCGTGACCGCGTTGCAAAACATCACACAGGGTCAATTCGCCCCTAGTATATTAACTAAAGTTAATCACGCCAAGTTGTCGATCTATGACAAATTTCTAGTTGAGTGCCTCATTTGACTAGCCTGTATTCGCTAATTTTTCCGGTTTCGGTGTGAAATATTGCGGCTCTCGAAGAAAAACCTCACCTTAAGGCAAAAAAAATCAGCCTGAGTGGACAATTTCCATACCCAAACTGGTCTTTTTTTCAGCAAACGAACTAAAAAAAACAAAAAAGTTAGCTTGTTTTTCAACCAATTAAGCTAAGCCCATGTTTTTAATATAGAAATAAATTATTGCAGAGTGTTGACAAAGACCAGCGAAATCCTAATAATGTGCGCCATCGGAGACACGGCGGAGCTTACAACGCCTTCTAGTTAAAACTTCCGAACAGAGAAATCTGAAGAGATAAAATACGTAAGCAACAGTCGGTGATTAGCGCAGCCTGGTAGCGCATCTGGTTTGGGACCAGAGGGTCGGGAGTTCGAATCTCTCATCACCGACCACTATTCCTCCTTAGCTCAGCTGGTAGAGCGACGGACTGTTAATCCGCAGGTCGCTGGTTCAATCCCAGCAGGAGGAGCCAAATTTAGAATGTTGATATTGAGATCAGCAATCTAATATGATGCGGAAGTGGTGAAATTGGTAGACACGCTAGATTTAGGTTCTAGTGCCGTAAGGTGTGAGAGTTCAAGTCTCTCCTTCCGCACCATTACAATTTAGAGAATTACGGAGGGGTGGCAGAGTGGCCGAATGCACCGGTCTTGAAAACCGGCGTGGGTTAATAGCTCACCGAGAGTTCAAATCTCTCCTCCTCCGCCATATTCAGAGTTAGCACTCTTTAAATAGTTAGGTTAGATAACCGTTATAGGGTTCGGCTCCTTTAACATGTTATCCTCAACCGCGAGAGTCAACTCGATAAAACACTACAACAGGGATATCGCCAAGCGGTAAGGCACCGGGTTTTGATCTCGGCATTCTGAGGTTCAAATCCTCATATCCCTGCCACATTCAACTAATTAGCATCGCTAATAAGTTAAAAGTTCTTGGGGGGGTTCCCGAGTGGCCAAAGGGAGCAGATTGTAAATCTGCCGCGAAAGCTTCGATGGTTCGAATCCGTCCCCCCCCACCATATTCCCGAATACCGGTGAGGTGGCCGAGTGGCCGAAGGCGCTCCCCTGCTAAGGGAGTATGGGGTTTGTAGCCCCATCGAGGGTTCAAATCCCTCCTTCACCGCCATATTCCTTTTCTTATCTAAAATATTATCCTGCATTAAATTCATACCCCATATATTTATCTGTACTTTTTCCCTTTTCTGAAAAAAATCTAGCCTTACAGACGTCTAAAATGATAAATTGAGTTTCTATCTATTAATAACCTATCCAAAAATACATTGGTTTCGGTTCATTAATTCCGTTTCGTTAAATTAAGGAAGTAGAAACGCCATGAAAAAAGTAGGTCTAGTTGGTTGGCGCGGTATGGTGGGCTCTGTCCTCATGCAACGTATGTCTGAAGAGAAAGATTTTGATTTAATTGAATCGACTTTCTTCACCACCTCTCAGGTTGGTTTACCTTCTCCAGATATTGGCAAGACCAGCACGACTCTGCAAGATGCTTTCTCAATTGAAGCACTAGCAGAAATGGACGTGATCTTAACTTGTCAAGGCGGCGACTACACCAAAGAAGTTTACCCTAAACTGCGTGAAAGTGGTTGGGATGGTTACTGGATCGATGCCGCGTCTTCATTACGCATGGCAGAAGACAGTATTATCGTACTTGATCCGGTTAATAGTGACGTGATTCAGCAAGGCCTAAAAGATGGTGTAAAAACCTATGTTGGCGGGAACTGCACCGTTTCGCTAATGTTAATGGCACTCGGCGGCTTATTTGAAAAAGGCCTAGTTGAATGGGCGACGCCACATACTTATCAAGCAGCTTCAGGCGCCGGTGCGCGTAATATGCGTGAACTAATCAGCCAAATGGGCGCGATCAAAGACAGTGTTGCTGCCGAGCTAGCCGATCCCGCTTCTGCTATTTTAGACATTGACCGTAAAGTTGCTGAGACTATCCGTAGCGACGACTTCCCAACGGAACAGTTTGGCGCCCCACTAGCAGGTAGCTTGATCCCATGGATTGATGTACCGCTACCTTCGGGCCAAAGTAAAGAAGAATGGAAAGCTCAAGTTGAAGCTAACAAAATTCTAGGCCGCAGCGATAACCAAATTCCAGTTGATGGTATTTGTGTTCGTATTGGTGCAATGCGTTGTCACTCTCAAGCTATCACATTGAAACTAACCAAAGATATTTCGGTTGAAGAAATCGAAAACATCTTAGCGAGCCACAATGATTGGGTAAAAGTGATCCCTAACGATCGTGCTATCAGCGCACAAGAACTAACCCCTGCGAAAGTAACAGGCACTTTAAGCGTTCCTGTTGGTCGTATTCGTAAACTTACCATGGGGCCTGAATACATCAGCGCATTTACGGTAGGCGACCAGCTACTATGGGGTGCGGCAGAGCCATTACGCCGTATGCTACGTATCTTGTTAGCTGCCTAGTTGGCATAACCATAAATAACCAAGGGCCGATTACCGGCCCTTTTTATTACCGTCAAAAACCAATTACTTCAGCTGGTAGTCTTGTAACCTTTCACGACGATGGTTGATTGCAACAGCAAACTTCTGATCTAAACTCCGTTTTGTCTTCCCAGACGGATCAGATGCGATAATATCTAACATTAATTCTGTGGCTTTGTGTAAATTTCCACCTTGAATTTCACGAACATATTTATCCACAATAGTCATAACAAGCTCCCTCTTAACCGATTACAAGCTACAAGCGAACAAGTAATGCAGTCAAAAGCTTTAAAATAAAATGCTACTATTCGTCAAATATGCTCATCCAACAAATAACAGTCATAACGATTACCTAACAGTAATAAAATAGTGCACTTTGATACAAATTTGTTAATTCGCACGGTTAATTATTAATCATAATTAAGCTCTATTTGACAACTTCTTGTTTATTTTATTATTTACTTAATATAATTTTTGCTTGTATCTACATTCGATAAACATATAAATCCAATTCCGTGATGATTTAAAAACACTTAATTAGTAGCTACTTACAATGAGCAAAAAGCCAGTATTAGTTAAAGTGCAAAATCTCCCCCAAAATTAGCAGGTAATGCATTGAATCATTTAAATTTATTGATAGTGTTTCACTGTGCCCAAAAGCGTCTTTTTAGTAACACAGCCACACTGAGAGAAATGAGTAAAATGATAAGATTTTCCGGAGACGTTAACCATTTATAGGCTGCTTTAAACCATTTGATATACCAAACAGGTTCTTCAAATTGAATCGAGCTATCAATTCTTTCATGCTGAAAATTAACCGCGTTCAATGGCTCAGAAATAAGAACTTCATCGTACACCGCTGCAGTAGTGATTTTTGCTTGTGCTGATAAGCCGATATATTCAGTAATGTCTTGTTTAAATTTTAAATATTCTACTTTTATCAGTTGTTTATTAGCACCAAAAAGATGCTTGATTAAGTCAAGGTCTTGATAACTAACAACAGTTTCTGGCATTGTAATAACATTCTCAGCAGAAGTATTAAATGATAAAAGCTCCTCTTCACCTCGCGAGGCATTACCAATAATAAAAGGGTCCGGCTCCAGATCTGCCGTTAAATCTGCAACAACATCATGAGTGTTCACTTGTTTATACTCATCCAACAACCTAGCTTGTGGATCATATTCAATTTCTATCATCCCAGCAAAGCTAGGCTTTAGTAAAATACCCCATAACAACAAGCTCAATATAGCTTTCATGTTCAACGTCCTTTTCGGCAGCCTGACAACCTAAATATTAGTAGAGTGAATAAAATGAGGTATAAAAAAGGCCAGTATGACTGGCCTTGAAACTAAAAAAGGCCAGTATGACTGGCCTTGAAACTAAAAAGGCCAGTGTGACTGGCCTTAAAATAAATTTAAACCTAAGAATAGGCTAACTTAAGTAATCTAGCTAAGCTGCTGCTTGGTCGCCACTGAGCTTTCAGTATCAAGCTCTTGCTGACTATTTGGGTTGTATTTTTCAACGATAACGGCACATGCTGCATCACCTGTGATATTGAGTGCGGTACGGATCATGTCAAAAATACGATCGAGTGCGAATAACAGCGGTAAACCTTCAATCGGAATACCTGCCGCCAATAACACTGCAACAACCAAGAAAGACGGCCCAGGTACACCCGCTTGACCAATAGCGCCAATTGTTGCGGTTAAAATAATGGCAATGTAAGCACCTAAACTCAGATCAACATTGAACACCTGAGCAAAAAATACCGCTACTAAGCCATAGTAAATAGCGTTACCACTCATGTTAATCGTCGCGCCTAGCGGCAACACAAAAGCCGCCGTTGAGTTAGAGACGTTTAGCTCCTTTTCTACCGTGTCTAAGGTCACAGGCAAAGTTGCCATTGAAGATGCTGTCGACAACGCCACTGCTTGAGGGCGTTTCATTGCGGAAAGGAAACGCTTAACAGGCACATTCGACAAGGACTTGATCAGTAAAGGATAAAAACCAAAACCAAAAATGAGAATAGCCGCCACATAAACAACAAATAGCTTCATTACAACGCCTAAGACATCAAAGCCAAATGTACCTACTGCTTCAGCCATCAAGCCAAATACACCAATCGGAGCTAAATACATTACAATGTTGATCATCCAAACAAACGCGTCAACTAGCCCATCTAGTATGTTTTTAATTGGTTCGAATCGCGCCTTATCAATTTTCGATAGACCTATACCAAGAAATAAACAGAACACTAAGATTTGCAGAATATTAGCTTCACCAAGAGACTGAAACACATTGGTTGGGATCATCCCTAAAATAGTTTCAACAAAACCTGGAACCGAGCCTTTATCTGCGTATTCATTAGAAAACATACTCTGCATTGACGTTAAATCAACGCCAACCCCAGGACGAAACATCTCGCCCATTAGAATAGCCAAACCAACGGCAGCTGCAGAAGTCAGCATAAAGAAGGCAAAGGTAGTGATGCCAATTTTTCCAGCTGCAGGACTATTACCTAAGCTGGCGGCGCCTGAAATAATGGCGACAGCGACTAAGGGGATAACCAACATTTTGATTAAGTGAATAAATACAGCGCCGAGGGGTGCAAATACTGCCGCACTCTCACCCATCATCGCGCCAACCGCAGCACCAATGATCATGGCTATAACAACCTGCATACCTATATTAGATAGCAATCCTTTTTTTTGTGTTTGCACTATGCACCTCTATTCGTTAGGGCTTAATTATTATTTAGCTGCGCAGTCATCCTGCCATACTATTTACCAGCGTAAAATACACACTTTGAAGTTCATAATCACCAATGCAGATCAAAAAACAGAAAAATTAACTAAAAAATAACAATAAATAAAAACTTATCACTAAATAAAAACACTACTGATTACTTCGGCGGAAAATCAACTCGATTAAAGTGCAATCAATACTCGTTAATCGCCATGAACACCTAAAAGATACTCGCTCAATACCAGGCATTCACTTTACTTCTCTTGCAGGAATAGCCACTATAGTCACTGACTTAGGAGGTCATATGCATATCTTTGAATGCCATGGTAATACAGGCCAACACGCCACCATCACAGTGCAATCATTACATCCCACACAATTAGGCAGTGTAAAATTCTCAGCCAATGATGATAACTTTGCCATTATACTACTCACACAATGTCGTAGTGACTCAGCAGGATTCTTTAATCTACTCGCAGGAACGAAACCTCTATACATAGAGCAATGGTTGGACTACCTCAAAGAACAGAATGCAATTAGCCATTATCGACAAGAGATCGTCGCATTTGAACCAGAGCAGTACGGTGAAAAATTATGTCTGGAAGATGAGCAAGCAGAACATTTACTGGCACTGCTTTATCAAGTGGGGGGATTTAATAAATTACAGGTGTCACGTTTTATAAAACAGCGTAAAAACCTCGCGTCCATGGCAACCCGCTACAGCAAAGAAGATCTTGCTCGTTATCTCAAGTTGGGCGAGGCAATCAACTACATATTACAACTGAAATCTCACAAGTCTAAATAGCTTATCTTCTATTACTCAAACGTAAATACAGCCCCCAATACTTGTTTAGCCGCTTGCTTTATAGAGGCTAATTGCTGCACCGAATAGGCCTGGTTTGCACTCGCCCCCCACACCACACCAGGCCAGCTGGGATCAACTTCAAAACGAGCGACCAAATGAATGTGCAACTGTTTGACCACATTACCAATAGCAGCAACGTTGAGCTTATCAGGTGCAAACTCTGCCTGCATAAACTGACTAACCTGATTAATTTGCTTTAACAGCTGCTGTTGCAATGCCAAATCTAATTGGTATAACTCTATGTAAATGGTTTTAGGAACTAAGATAAACCATGGATAGGCTGCATTTTTTGACAGCAACAGCACACTTTGTGGCGACTCAGCGATGAATTCACAATCTTGAGCTAATCGTGAGTCGAGTTTGAAATTTTGCATAAGCTGTTTTGACCGTTAGCCATAAAACCAACAGCTTACCTTAAGCTTAGCTAAGCTGCACGGTAACGAATAATTTCCTTGCTTATTTCAGGATGCTGATCACGGTGAATTTGGAACAAATAGTCACGTAACACCGCCGACTCCATCTCATCTTGATTGAGCTCATAGGCCACCGTTTGTTGATCAACAAAACGATTTACTTGACCGGCTAAATCAATTTTTGAGCCATCAGGTAACAGTAAGCTGTGTTGTTCTAGCTGCAATGGGACATGTTGATTTACCTCCGTTAACCCCAGAGATAGACCCGATACGGATAAATCTTTTATGGCAAAAGGAAGCCTGTCTCCTGAAGGTGAAACCAAAAAAATACCTTGTACAGGAGCGCGCCAGTAACGAAGTTGCTGACCCGCTTCATAAATGTCTGGCGTAGCGAAGCTCAAATGCGGCAACCCTAGCTCATTTTCAGTAATTTCGAGAGGAAAAACGAAATGGTGCTGGCCATATCTAGCCACCACTTGCAATGTATTTGCTGTCCCTAATTGCTTTAAAAAACCTTGCTGATCAGAAACAACTCCAAAGCTTAAACTTTGATCGCCCTGCTCCAGTGGTTTTTCTAACATTAGCTCGGAAAGAAAATCCATCTCTTCCGAGTTCAGGACAGCGTAGGATTTGTCCTGTTCCATGTTTGTAGCCCATTTTATCCCCAAAGTAGGGGTTACGTTATTGTATTTATGGCGTTATTTTAACCCAGTACAAAAAATGAGCAATACGATAAAGCTGAATTTTCACATTATTGATAATTATTTGACTTCAAATCCCTCATAATAGACTAGTAGAGATATAAACAGAGATAACAGGTAATAAAACCAGCATTAATGCGCTGATTATTAACCACCAGCTCTGTTTATTAACAAGGCTCATCACTAAGGCAATCACTGCAGCGGCCACACAAATAGCAACAGCAAGTAAACTTCCAGAGCCATCCTCACTCGGAGAAAAGAAATAAAAGGAAATAAACAAACCCAGTAATAGTAAAACGGGAGGGGTATAGCGTTTCAAGTGCAATCCCATTAAAATTGAAATGAATAAAATAAGGTGTGCCAACGCAGAGCTCACACACCGCATACGGATAGGGTAGCTACATTACTCTTCGGGCTGCACTTCAACATCAACTACATAATCACCCTTAAGCCAGTTGCGACCAATCAGTAGTTTATAGGACATTTTTTTGCGATCGCTTAGGTTAACCAATACCTTTTTCGATTCACCACGCCAGCTCAATGATAACTCAACTTGGTAGCGTTGCTCCTTGGCAATTGCATTACGTATCGTCACTACATCAACAATTTCAGCTTGATGGGTACGAAACTCTTTTTTTTCATTCATGGTGGTGAAGGTAACCGTTTTACCTACATTGTCCTTCATTTTCCCTGCATCATTGTTAACTTTAATATCAAAGGCATGAATAGAAGTAGTATTAGCGCCGGTATCAACCCGCGTGAGGAATTTAAAATTTTCGAGTTCTGTCACTTTAATGTATTCAACAGGCCCAACAGAACGCTTTTCTGCCACACTATAAAAACTGGCAAACAAACCGGACAAGCACATAAGTAACACTATTTTTTTCACATCAACTCCTATTTTATTAATAATCAACACTTTAACTGCAGTATTTATAATGTTGTCAGCTAGGCACTCGATTTACAAATATCAACGTAAGCTTTTACTGTTCGCTCATAGCCTTGCTGCAACGATTCAACCACCAGCGCATGACCAATAGACACTTCTTTAATGTCAGGAATAGTTAAGAATAAATCCAAATTCTCTAAGCTAAGATCATGACCAGCATTAACTTCAAGCCCCAACGCTTGTGCCGCTTTGGTCGCCTCAGCAAATTGAGCCAGCACTGCATCTTGCTGTTCGGTAGCAAATGCTTGCGCGTAAGACTCGGTATAAAGTTCGATACGATCGGCGCCCGTCGCTTTGGCTAGTTCCATATCTGCTGCGACCGGATCCATAAAAATACTGCTACGGATCCCCGCCGCGGTTAATTTAGCCACCACACTTTTCACTAATTCAAAATCTTGATGTAAGTTCCAACCGTGATCAGAGGTGATTTGGTTAGGATCATCGGGCACTAACGTACACTGATGTGGTTTAGCGTCCAACACCACCTGCATAAATTCATCACATGGGTAACCTTCAATGTTTAACTCGGCACCACTAAATTCTGCCGCCACTTGCTTTAATTCATAAACGTCCGAGTAACGCGCATGACGCTGATCGGGCCTAGGATGTAAAGTAAGGCCATTAATACCTAATGCCAAGCCTTGGCGAGCAAACTCGGCCACGCTTGGATAATCTCGTCCACGGGAATTACGCAATAAGGCAATTTTATTGAAGTTAATGCTGAAAAACGTACTCATGCTACTAGCCTTGTCCACCAAGTATTAAAGGACCTAAACGATAACATAGCTAGTAATTAAAGGCAGGTATTACAGATATAAAAAAACCCGGCGAACCGGGTTTCTTAGGCTTCTGTGGGTGATTATTTAATCACGTGAACAGAAGAAGTATTGGTTGTACCTGAATCAACAAGTGCACCCGATACCATTACAATGTTGTCGCCCGCTTTCGCTAGGTCTAACTCTTTCGCTAGTTTCATACCTAGCTGGTAGAAACAGTCAGTGTTATCCATTTTGTCAACCACAACTGGCGTTACACCTTTGCTTAAACATAACTGTTGAGCTGTTTTTGCGTTAGTAGTAATCGCAAGAATAGGCGCTTTAGGGAAGAATTTACGTACTGAACGAGCAGACTTGCCGCCTTCAGTAGCAACAACGATTAGACGTGAGTCTAATTGCTCTGCTGTTTTAACTGCACCGCGACATACCGCTTGAGTGATGCTTTTCGCATCTGCATCTTGCTTATATGCTTCAACGCGAGATTCCATGCGCTCATCTGTGCTGTTACAGATAGTTGCCATGATATCTACTGATTCTGCAGGGTATTTACCCTTCGCACTTTCACCAGAAAGCATTACCGCATCGGTACCATCGATGATTGCGTTAGCAACATCACCCGCTTCTGCGCGCGTTGGACGTGGGTTTTTGATCATTGAGTCAAGCATTTGTGTAGCTGTAATAACTGGCTTACGTGCTAGGTTACATTTCTCAATCATCATTTTTTGCGCGAAGATTACTTCATCAACTGCGATTTCAACACCTAGGTCACCACGAGCAACCATGATACCGTCAGATGCTTCTAAGATAGCGTCGAAGTTATCAACACCTTCTTGGTTTTCGATTTTAGAGATAATTTGAATGTTCTCGCCACCGTTAGCAGCTAAAAGTTCACGGATTTCTTGCACATCTTCTACTTTACGGATGAAAGAAGCAGCGATGAAATCAACACCTTGTTGACAACCAAAT
This sequence comes from Motilimonas sp. E26, assembly GCF_021278025.1. Taxonomy (GTDB): domain Bacteria; phylum Pseudomonadota; class Gammaproteobacteria; order Enterobacterales; family CBDFNC01; genus Motilimonas. Next base: position 17,321 of record NZ_JAIBHJ010000034.1, on the reverse strand, counting down.
ACTAGGTCCGCTTTATCTTTTTCAGATAGTGCAGGAAGCTTCACGCTTACACCAGGAAGGTTAACGCCTTTGTTTTCGCCTAGCTCACCGTTGTTTTGCACTTCACATTTAACTTCAGTATCAGTAATCGCTGTCACTTTAAGTGCGATCAGACCGTCATCAAGTAATACAGTATTACCAACACTTAGGTCTTTAGTTAGACCAGGGTAAGTAACAGCTACAATTTTGTTGTTACCCACTACGCTTGCGTCAGTCGTTAGAGAAAACTCTTGACCTGCAACTAGTGCTACATCGTTACCGCCTTCAAGTTTAATTGTGCGAATTTCAGGACCTTTAGTATCCAGTAAGATTGCAACTTTCTTACCTGTAATTTCAGATACTTCACGGATAGTGTTGATACGACCGCCATGCTCATCGAAATCACCGTGTGAGAAATTAAGTCTCATCACGTTCATGCCGTTAGCAACTAGCTTAGTTAGCATTTCTTTAGATTCAGATTTAGGACCGATAGTACAAACAATCTTAGTTTTTCTCACTTTTTCTCTCCGAGAGACGCTCTGCGTCATTGTAAAAACAAAACTTGCATTCCATGCATGCCAAGGGAACATCCCAATAGACGATGCGGCGATAAATTTTAGAAACTGAATTGTACTCGAATTTTGTTGTGAAATTACAACTTCAAGTCAATAAAAATGGCGAAAATGGCGAAATTGACGTAATTAATAAACTCGCCCTTCCTCACCAACATTACATTAGGCAACTTTCGCTCATTTATCGTCCAGTAGCCGTAAGTGTAAACATAAAGCAAGACCTTTAATATTGCGCTAGACCCAATAAGGTAAGGTTTTTTTTCAGTATAAAAAATTGTGCTAGAGCTACCGTGAAGTGCAGAATAAGCCACTATTTTTAAATCGAAAATTCAGCATAAAGCCAAACTAAATTGAAACTAAACAACCAAACTGAAACTAAAAACCAATCGCAGCAATTCTTTTCATCCTCACAGCCATAAGGTAGCATGCGCCCCCCATTTTGTTCTGAGGTGATGTTATGTTTGTAGGCTTTGATTACGGTACGTCAAATTGTGCCATTGGTGCGTTTGAACAAGGGCAACCTAAACTCATTACCTTAGGTGAACAAGATACCTTACTCCCTTCAACTTTATATGCTCCTGAACGCGAAACAATCGTCGCTTGGTTAGCACAAGCCCTGCCTGATTCCAGTTTAAAAACAGACTGGTTAAAACAACGAGGGCCCGCCATTTTGGCTGGGAAACGCATTCAACAAGAGCTTAAACTTGATGGCATCGACACCGATCTACATTTTGGCAACGCGGCACTACAGCGTTATTTAGAAGAGCCAGAAGAAGGATATTACATAAAGTCACCTAAATCCTTTTTAGGTGCCACTGGTGTTAGCAGTATTCAGCTCGCATTATTTGAAGATATTGTCACCGCTATGTTCTGCCATATCAAGCAACAAGCTGAGCAGCAACTGCAGCAAGACATTACCCAAACCGTGATTGGCCGTCCGGTTAACTTTCAAGGTTTACGTGGTGAACAAAGCAACCAACAAGCATTGAAAATACTGACCCAAGCGGGCTTGAAAGCAGGGTTTAAAGACATTGAATTCCAATTTGAACCTATTGCCGCCGGCTTTGCTTTTGAAGCAGAGTTAAACCAAGATCAAAAAGTACTTGTGATCGATATTGGCGGAGGAACCACTGACATTTCATTAATGGAAATGGGGCCTAGCTACAACCAGCTACTTGATCGCCAAGCGCAGATTCTGGGTCATTCTGGTGAGCGGATTGGTGGCAACGATTTTGATATTAATTTTGCCCTGCGCGGGTTAATGCCTTTGTTTGGCCTGGATTCTGAGCTCACCACAGGCAAACCAATGCCATCTAAAGCACTATTTGATGCAGTGGCTATCAATGATGTAGGTAGCCAAACTCGTTTTTATAGCCGCGACAATTTATTAGCACTGAAGGAGTTACGTAAAGACAGCTGCGTACCCGAACAAATTGCTCGTCTGCTCCATGTGCAACAACACAAGCAAAGCTACCAATTAGTGAATACCGCTGAACAATCGAAAAAGCAGTTGTCAGAGTTAACGCAGCACTTTGCCGATCTTGGCTATATTGAATCCGGCTTAGGCCGTGAATTGTCACAAACCATCCTAGCGCAAGCCAGTAGCCCATTACTCACTCGTATCAAGGCGCTGATCGATGAAACCTTGCAGCAGGCGCAGACTCAACCCGACGTGATCTTTATTACCGGTGGTAGCGCGAAATCGCCTGCTATTACCCAATTTTTACAACAAGAATACCCTGCAACTAAACTGGTTGCTGGCGATCACTTTGGCAGTGTGACTACAGGCCTGACCCGTTGGTCAAAACTGTGTTTTGCTTAATCTTCACACAGCAGCTTTAAGGTTATCACGCAGGCCTGTGGCACAATTGAGATAAAGCAGTTAACATAACTGTATATTTGAACAGTTATATTAACGCCGTGAAACTCTATATTGCCGAAAAACCTAGCTTAGCCCGTGCCATTGCCGAAGTCATGCCCAAGCCACAGCAAAAAGCCGAGGGCATGATCACCCTGCCTAATGGTGATTGTATTTCTTGGTGTATTGGCCATTTACTCGAGCAAGCTGAGCCTGACCACTACGGTGAGCAATATAAAAAGTGGCGCTTAGAGCACTTGCCTATCGCGCCGAACGATTGGCAACTAAAAGCAAAAAAAGGCACTGTTAAACAACTAAGTATCCTAAAAAAACTAATAAAAAAGGCCAGTCAAATCGTGCACGCAGGCGATCCTGATCGCGAGGGACAACTGCTAGTAGATGAGGTGATCAATCATGCCGGCATTAGCCAAACCAAACGCCAACAAGTTCAGCGTTGTTTAATCAATGATTTAAATCCTAGCGCAGTGAAACAGGCCCTCGCCAACTTACGCAGTAATCAAGATTTCATCTCACTTTCTATCTCAGCACTGGCACGCAGTCGCGCCGACTGGCTCTACGGCATGAATATGACCCGAGCCTACACCATTCAAGGACAACAAGCTGGCTACCACGGTGTGCTTTCTGTTGGCCGCGTGCAAACTCCTTTACTTGGGCTAGTGGTGCGACGTGATTTAGAGATTGAAAACTTTGTCAGCAAGCCTTTTTATGAGGTGCTGGCTCACGTGCAAACCAACAATAATGAAACCTTTACAGCCAAGTGGCTGCCCAGTGAGGCTTGTTTACCCTACCAAGACGACCAAGGCCGCGTACTGGTAAAAGGATTAGCGGAAAAAGTGGTGGAGAAGATCCACCAGCAACCAGCAAAAGTACTTAGCAACAAGCAAGAGAAGAAACGCCAAGCGGCGCCGTTACCCTTTAGTTTATCCAGCTTGCAAATAGAAGCGGCCAAACGTTTTGGGATGAGTGCCAGCCAAGTACTTTCAAGCTGTCAAAAGCTGTATGAAGAATACAAACTCATCACCTACCCGCGCTCTGACTGTCGTCATTTGCCTGCCGACCAATTCAAACAAGCCAGTGCCATTGGTCAAGTATTGCTGCAAAATTTACCGCCACTACAACCCCTTATCCAGCAAGCCAATTGGCTGCAAAAAAGTCGCTGCTGGAACGATAAAAAAGTCACCGCCCATCATGCCATTATCCCGACCCTAAAAACCTATAATGCAGATAAACTCGGCGCCAGCGAGCGTAAGCTTTACGAGTTAATTTCGCTGCAATACTTAGCACAGTTTTTCCCTGATTTTGAATATCAAAATCAAACCATTATGTTAGATATTAAAGGTGGCCAATTTTGCGCTAAAACCAAAGCAACGCTAAATTTGGGCTGGAAGCAATTATTAAGCAAACCGAAACAACAAGCAGAAGTCAGCTTACCTATAGTCAAAGTAGGCAAAATACTCACTTGCGATCACGGCGAGCTCGTGGAAAAAAATACTCAACCACCAGAGCATTTTACCGATGCCACTCTACTGGCTGCAATGACGGGAATTGGCCGCTACGTCATCGATGCAGATTTAAGGAAAATTTTAAAAGACACTGATGGCTTAGGTACAGAAGCAACCCGAGCCAGCATTATCGAGCTGTTATTTAAACGTGGCTTTTTACAGCGTAGCGGCAAACAAATCGCGGCCACAGTGGTGGGTAAGGCGTTAATTTTAAGCTTGCCTGAAACCTCAACTCGTCCCGACATGACTGCACACTGGGAATATCAACTCGAAAAAATATGCCAAAAAGAGGCCAGCTATCAGCACTTTATGGATCAATTACTGAACCAGCTAAATCAGCTTATCGAGCAAGCTAAACACATGCCTGCCTCAGCATTAAGCCAGTTAAAAGATGTTGCGCCTAAGAAAAAACCATTTCGACAATACAAACGTAAAACCAATACAGCAAAAAAGCCAAGCCGCACTAAGCTTAAATCCAACAACTAATAAAGGGGATAAACAGTGGCTGATTTAGCATTACTGGCAGAGGGACGTTTGACCAGCGGCGAGTTTTTTACGGCTCATTTACTTGAGCAAGATAAAATCCAACTAAAAACTCATACCAATAGCATAGTGTTGCAGGTACAAGCGCAACATATTGCACTACAGCACCAAACTAACATGAGTATCTTGTCGGTACATTGCGGCGGCTGGCAAACTCACTTTGAGCTCACGCCCGATTCGGCTGTTGAATTTAACGGCTTATTAGTGCTCACTTAACCTTCGGCTTTGTTTAGGCCGAGCGCAACGGCCCAATTTCGTTTTCAGCGATGAAAACACAAAGCGCATATAGGACATATTCACTGCACTTTTTGCAAGCTCCAGGAAAGGCATTGTAGTAATACCACTATGTCGCTTATGGAACAAACTAATTCATTTGGCAGCTAACTTATAAACAAGACTTAGTGCTCAGAAGAAAGAAGGCCCGATACAAACTTACGTTCGTATCGGGCCGTAGTCACTTCACCATTCCTTGATGAACCAAGTGCTCCCTGCGCTCCCTGACTTATGCCTTTCCAAGGCTTCCTTACCTCAATCCTTGAGTCGTCCCTATGTCATCCTAACTAACAAATCATCCTGATTTGTCCTACTCTCCTTCCTGGAGGTGTCCATTACAGCATCCTGCTGTGATCTCCTTTTTCATCCTTGACGGTCAACCATCCTAAGCTAACCATTACGCTATCCCTGCGTGCTTCCTTATACCTTCCATTGGTTGCCTAACATCCTGTTTAGCACCGACTCTGTCCTTGAGTTGATAGTGACAGCTCCTTGGTAACATCTAATCAAACATCCTGTTCGATTCCTGCTGCGTCCCTACGTCATTAAATATACGTGATCCAATAGGGGAAAATACCTACTTTAGAACTAATCAAGTCCTCACAAATTATTCAAAATAAAGTATAGTAATTTAAAAACAGTAACTTAAAGTTAAGTTATAGTGTTTTGTTCACAACAAAAGCGAAATAATCAAAGTATCTTCGGGCGCTTTACCACGCAACTCATGGCCGATCTCTTACACCTTTATAACGACGTAAAATCCTATCGGGACTTACCTGCTAAAAAACCAACATAATGGCAAGAGCAAAAAAATAAATATAAAATCAATCACGGTCAGACCTAGATCACCAAATATCACGGCTAAAAAATTGTGCCTTCATATTCCATGGTATAAGCTTAACTTGCCTTGTTTGACTAAGGCCGACATGACCTTATACAAGTTAACTCTGCGCCGTTTGCTGTGGTATAAGCTGTAACCCATACCTTAACTCGCTTGAGTGCTTAAACATGGCTTTGATAGTTCGCCAGCCCCCGCTGGTAAAATTTAATGTTATGTAAGTAACAAAAGTTAAGTAAGAGAGAAATATGTCAGATCAAGTTGCAGGTACCGTTAAGTGGTTCAATGACGAGAAAGGTTTTGGTTTTATCGAGCGTGAAGGTGGTAAAGATGTGTTTGTTCACTTCAGTGCCATTAACGCTGGCGGTCGTAAGACCCTAGTTGAAGGCCAAAAAGTAATGATGGAAGTTGTTCAAGGCCAAAAAGGCCCACAAGCAGAAAACGTTACCCTGCTCTAAATATTCTGACCGAAACCAAGTGCACCAATGCCTTGGTTTCGGTTTTATGCTTCAATATTGATCTAACTCAATACTTTCTTCTAAGCCTTCTTTATACAGCGTTAGGGTTTTTCTCCTCTCACCCCTCGCATCTGGTAACCTTTTCAGTATAATCGCCGCCCATTAATCACCTTGATGCAGCTTAGCCCTTATTATGAATTATTTTAGCTCTTCAATCGCTGTTCTGGCCGTGTTCTCTGTAGTTGCTAGCTTCCAAATTGCCGCCCAAAGCAGCCCATTAAAGCAAGAAGTAACCCAGCTATTACTGATCTTTGATAAGAATAAATGCCAAATACAGCAAGGTGATACGCAGTTATCTAGCTTAGACAGTAAAAAGCTGTTTAAAAAGCAATTCAAAACTTACCAGCAAGACATTCAAAACACCGAAGACTTTATTCGTCTCGCCACCGCACGCGATATGTTAACGGGTGAGCCAATCCTGCTCACCTGTAACAAGCAAAGCCACCAATCAAGCCAAGATTGGTTTAACGAGCAACTAATACGTTATCGCCTGACCAAAGCCAATAAAGGCAATATGTTTTAACGCCAGCCAAAGTAAGAACACATTAATTCATCCAAATTCTGGATAGAAAATGCACCTTGTCTACTAGTGATAGGCTTAAGCAAAGCTGAGTTTATTCACTTCAGCTTTACTGAAATAGGCTGCAAACAATAGAGCGGGTGGTGATTTTAAGGAATGAAAACGTAAAACGTGTAGGAATATATTGACCGCATTTTTGCTGGAAAACAGATTGTTTCGTTTATCTAGAATTCGGAACAAGCAATCCCTTAGGCTTCATTAGTTAAGAGGTAGGGGCCTAATTCTTGCTCTAACTGCGCTTTCAACACCCCAACTTCAACCCGTACACCAGCATCACGTAAAATCTGAATGCCTCGCCCTTGGTTTTTAATATGGCTATCAATCAACCCCACATAAACCTGTTCAACGCCACGAGCCACCATGGTTTTTGCGCAAGATGGTGTGCGCCCAACAAATGAACATGGCTCTAAGGTGACAAACAAGCTCACTCCCTGCAAGTTATCCAACTGCGCCAACACCATCGCCTCGGCATGCATGTTGCCTGGCGGTTGGGTATGGCCTTTGGCAATGATCACGCCATCTTTAACTGCAATACAGCCCACTGGCGGATTAGGGCGACAAGCTGGTAAAGCTAGCTTGCCTTGTTCGATAGCCTGCTGCATAAAAAAGTCTATTTGTTCAGGTTTCATTGGTTAACCACGTAAGAATGTTTGGGTACTGAAATTGATAATTCAGGTATTGTAAGATTTTTTGGCTCGAAACGCTCCGCTTTGGCTGGCTGTTTGCATTAGTAAACACTGGCGGGATCAATCCAGCATGAGCAGTTGCCGCAATGTAAAAGTCAGCACGGGCAAGGCCATTTTCGGTACTAACATTATAGATATCCGGCTGCCAGTCTTGCGCTAATAACTGACTGATCACGGCAATGCAATCTGCCTGATGGATCAGGTTGGTAGGCGTTAGGCCAGCTTCTAGCTGTTTACCCGCTAAAAAGCGTGCAGGTGTTCTATTCTTATCTACCAATCCAGAAAAGCGTAAAATAATGCTGGAAAAAGCGGCTTGCATTTTTTTCTCAGCATCGACTAACACAGAGCCTTGTTTTAACGGACTTGTTTCAGTTAGTAAGTGATCACCTTGAGCATAAACACCTGTAGTGCTGATAAATATCACTTTTTTAACGTGCTGAGACTGTAATGCTATCACTAGCTGGTTTATTTGTTGTTGATAGATGTCTGGCGTTTGCGACTTACTGCGTGGCGGTAACATCACAATGACGACTTCAGCCTGAGCGCACCAAGCACCCACATCACCTATTACTTGGCTCGCAGTGACCTTAATAACATGAGCATCTAAGCCTGACAGCACTAAGCGATCGACTTGCTCAGTATCGCGGCGACATACACTGACCGGCCAACCTTGCGCCTGTAGTGCGAACGCTAATGGCTCGCCCAGCCAGCCACAACCAAAAATCGCAATTTTCGCTTTGTTCATTTCACTTCCTTAGTAACGACAAAGTTGGGTATAGTCACCATAATATTATTTCTAGGGTGATGTTAACCATGGCCAACAATAAACCCAAGCATATCTGTTTTTCTATTACCCATCATGGCTTTGGCCACGGAGCAATTAGTTGCGCAGTGATCTCTGAGTTGCAGAAGATCGCCCCCGAAACTAAGATTACGATCCTTTCAACTATTCCGATAAGCTACTTTAAGCCGCGATTAGCTGCGCAATTTGAGTTAATAGCAGTTGGCTCCGACTTTGGCATGGTCATGCATTCTGCCATCTCTATCGATCTCAAACGAAGCGAAGAGCAATACCAACAATTATTGCAAGGGTGGCCAGAAAAAGTAGCGGCTGAGCAAGCATTACTCGCTTCACTAAAGCCAGATTTAGTGGTGAGTAACATTTCACCCATCACCCTAGCAGCAGCGGCTAATTTAGCAATACCCAGTGTGAGCATTTGCCCATTTAATTGGTCGCAAATCTTGTCCCATTACAGCAAAGAGCCCACGTTATCTGGTCAGTTGATACCATTAATGGATAATGCTTATGCAAGTGTTCGTGTTGCATTAAAGCCTGAGCCCCATGTACCAAATCCGAAATCAACCAAAGAGATAGAAATCGGCCCGATTTGCCAATCAGGACAAAACCAGCGTTCCCGTTTAAATGAAAAGCTAGCACTAAGCTCAGATACGCAAATTGGCTTAATTGCTCTAGGTGGGTTAAGAGTGCCGATAGACTTAAGCCAATGGCCGCAAAAATCAGGTTGGGTATGGCTGGTCGATCAAACGCCACCAGCAGGGCGACCAGATATGCATCACTTTACCGATACCCGTTTACCCTTTCTCGATTTAGTCTTTAGTGTCGATGTGGTGATCACCAAACCGGGCTACGGCACCTATACCGAACTAGCATTAGCGCAAACCAAAGCGATAACCTTAACCCGTCCAGACTGGCCGGAAACACCTTACCTCAATCACTTCTTAGCACAGCATATAAGTTGTGCCGAGATAGCACCAGAGCAACTTGCCACGCCAAGCTTTAGTTTATTAGTCGATCAAGTGATGCAAGCAGAAAATACAAACACAGGACAATGGCAGTCAGGTGCCACGCAAGCTGCGCTGCACCTTATATCCTTATGAGCGAGGAAATATGCAATCAACCTTTGGATGGATATAAGGACGACCGGACTTATTGAGTGAAGTACCTGTGATCAATGCGGTCAATACCGTTTTATTATCACTTAGTCTTACCACTGTTTGGCGAAAAGCAAAGCGGACTTTACTTGGCCGCTCAGGTTCAACTTGAATGTAGAACTCATCGCCACTGGTTAACGAAGTTTTATAGTCTAGCTCCGCCTTTACCACTACAAGATGGATACCTTCTTGAGTCAGTTCGGCAAAGTTTACGCCTTGCTGCAACAAAAATTCATGGCGAGCATGTTCGAGATAATTAAAGTACACCCCATTGTTAACGATACCTTGCATATCACATTCGTAATCACGCACTTTAAACGGCAGGCGAAATGGCTGACTCATACTGCTTTACTCCTTTATCATTCATCCGTAACAACGCGCTACATTAACAAGCTTATTGTCTGAAATAGCGGGAATTAATCATGACAGTTACTGGCTGACTCGTTCTTTTCTTGCTCTTTGATGGTATTAAATCGCAGATAACGCACCATCAAACGCCGCTTAATTCGCTTACTCACTTTATACTTGCGTTGGTGGTACTTCATTTGTTGTAACCGAATGTTGAATTCAGTGAGCTATTATACTTAAACACCTTACAAATGCATGACTTCAGCAAATTAAGTAGCAACAAAAAGCCAACACTGAGTGTTGGCTTGTGCAATTAAAATATCAGGTACGAAAGGCACCACGTTACATAATAGCGGTTAGCTCACTTGGCACGCACTTTCTAATTCAATACGCTTTTTATCGCGTTGACTCGCCCATTGATTTAGCGCCACCGAACCAAGAATAATCACTAATGCAATAAGAGTGGTATGGCTAATCTGTTCGTTTAACCACAACGCCCCCAGCAACATCCCAAACAAAGGCACTAAATAGTTACTAAAGGAAGCAAAAGTTGGCCCGCTCAACTGAATCAGTGCCATAAATAGAAAATACACTAAACCAGTACAGAATATCCCTAGCGTCAACAAAGACAAGATAGCGTTGGTTTCTGGCACAATCGCACCAAAATCTTGTGTTACTAGTGCCAACACACTTAACTGCAGTGCCGCACATGCCAATATATTGCGCGCCACCAACAACGGCGCCTCACTGGCAAACCGTTTGATCATTAACATACCCAACGCAAAACAAGCGGCACCGAATAAAATAGCGAGTATTGGCCACAATAAACTCGACGCTTCCGCGAGCTGAGGAGCAAATAAAACAACGATACCGGCAAAACCCAGTGCCACGCTGATCATCCCCCATAGGGAAATTTTTTCAGATTTTAACACCAAGGGTGCTAACAATAAGGTCATAAACGGTATGGTACCCATAGTAACCGCAGCCACTGCACTATCAACATACTGCTGACCCCAAGCAACCAGCACAAAGGGTAAAGTTGCATCAAGCAAAGCTATCGACATATAGACAAGCCAATTAAACTTTTCACTTTTGAGCCCTAAAATTCGACACACCAGCACTAAGGTGACAAAGCCGCATAACGCACGACTTGCAGCCACGACCAGCGGCGGGAAAGCAATCAGCGCTTGGTGCATAAAAATAAATTGCGACCCCCATAGCAGACCAATGCCTAATAAATACATGTAACTTCTCATTGCTTACTCTTTATTGATTGATAAACATTTAGTTCTGCATATTGTAATAACCACCGATGTATTCATAAAATGAATTATCAACATAAAGGCATGTGGAATATTAATATGTATAGCAAGCTCGACCTCAACCTACTGCGGGTATTCAATGTGTTGATTCAGCATCGAAACGTCACTCAGGCTGCGCAAAAGTTACATTTATCCCAATCCACCGTTAGTCACGCCCTAGCAAGGTTACGTAACCAACTGGACGATCCTTTATTTGTGCAGGTAGGAAGAGAGATGCAACCCACCGAAAAGGCTTTGTTGATGGCCCCTGCGATCCAACAGGCATTGCTATTAATTCAGCAAGGCGTCAATAGCCAAGCCAGTTTCGATCCAACACAAAATGCCAAGCATTTTCGACTGGCGGTAGGAGGAGCCATCGAGCACACCTATATTGCACCACTTATTCAATATTTGGGCGAATTTGGTTCGCATCTTAGATTAGATATATTTGAATTAACTAATAGTGACTACGAGAAAGAGCTTGAACGAAAAGCCATTGATTTAGTAATAGGTTTTGCTGGCAGCGGCCACTTAAGCCCGAAATTAGTAAAGACACACTTACTTTCTAACCCCTTATCTTGCTTGTCATCGAGTAATTTCACAACGAAAAAACAAGGTGAAATATCAGCGAAGGAATTAGTCAGCTTACCGCATATTTATACGTCAAGCTGGGGCCATTCACAGCAATTGATAGATCAATATTTTGCACAACGCCAATTAACGCGAAAGATTGCAGCACAAGTGCCCACGTTTGCAGCAGTGCCGGGCTTACTCATGGGTGGAAACTACTTAGTCATGGTGCCGAAAATGGTTGCCGACCAGTTATGTCAACTCTACCCTATTAAGCAACTGACATTAGGCACTGACGAAATTAATGTCTCCTATGAAATAGCTCAACACCCGCTAACCAGCCACGATGCAGCGATCAACTGGCTTAAACAAGCAATACTCGATATTTGTCAAAAAACTTGAAATGAAAAAAGGCACTTGCGTGCCTTTATCAAACTTAAGCGTTAATAGAAAGTTAAGCCTTAGGGGCTTCGGCCTTCTTTAGCTCTGCGATTGTCTCTGCTGCAGCAATACGACGACCAAAGGTGGCAAAAATAGTTAAGGTTTTTGGCATGTCGGCATAGACATCATCAACCACAGGGAGCTGGTCTTTAGGTGTATCTTTCAACATGGCTGGTAACTGCGGGTGGCCGGATAAAACCATTGAGCCCAGTAAAGTTTGCGATACTAAAGACTTCGATTCATCATCCAAATTGGATAAACGATCTTGCCATAGGTCTGAAAGCCAGTGATAGCCTTGTAAGAAACCAGCACAAAATGCCATTAACTCAACATTCGCATTATTATCTTTACAGTCACACACATCAGGGAAGGTAAAGCCCTCAGGAGCCTTTAACTCATCAACGGCATGCTTAAAGTAAACCATGATCTCTTGTAAAAAAGCATCTCGCACTTCAGGTGCAATCTCTGCACTAATTTTTTGATCGACAAATAACATTGGCCACCAGTCTTTGGTGGGAATTAACGCTGGCGCACTAACAATGGCAAAGGTAAAGCCCTGCGCTTGTGTCGGCCCCATTACTTTATCAACCAAAGCAGGATGATTAATGGCTTTAATTAACGAAGATGTGCTGTACGACATGAGAAGTCCTTATTCATTCAACTGATTCGATAATAAAGCAAGCAGAGATAAGGCCCAACACTATCCATAAGATATGAGAGCCTGATCGCGATGCGATTCACTCATGCTTAGTTCTTGAGCAGATCACCTTCATCTGATTTAGTCGGTACTTGAGTTAGTGGACTATTCGGCAAGCAAAAACTACCACAAAAGAATATAACCGTTAATCCTAGGTACGCACCTAACAGCTCAAAAAAGTTAGCTTGATAACTAAGGAATTTAGCAAGACCAAAAAACACAGCAATAAGCCAACCGGCTAGTGAGATAGAAATAGACACGCGGAATAATAGCGCTTGCTCAACACTGTTAGCCAAAAGGTTTCCTTCACACAAGCCTCTAATATTTGGCAAAACGCGACGAGAAATAAAATAGCCATTAAGTGTCACTAATGCGACCACTAATACCTTGACCCAGACTTTTTGGTTCATGATATATGCAGGATCTTCACTATAACCCTGCAGCAAAAAACCAATACCCGATAGCCAAAGCACAGCCAAAGACCAATTTATGGTGCGATGGGCTAACTGAATAACTTCAAATAAATCATAACTAAAATTACGAAAGCGACGTGAAATAAGCAGTTCGGTCATTATCATGGCGCCAATGGCCGCTGCTAAGCTCAGTATATGAGCATACAGTAGTACAATTTTCATGCTGAAATCCTTTTCAGTAATAACAAACCTAAGCATCCTTGCTAGGTATTACAGAGGCAACTCTATCAAGATATTAATCAACCACAAACCCAAGCCGACAGCACATTACCAAGCTTTCAATAAACATCACATTATCATCACAACTTGGCAACAAAAAACCGCTTAAAGCTAGTATTGATACATCCCATTACAAATAAGGCCAACTAACGACACTAAATAAGAGAAATGACAAAAGATAGATAAGAATAATTGCTCAAAAAACAGCCAAGAACGTAAAAATAGTTTACACTCTGCTTTATCATTTATACGGGACGGTGTATGTGACAAAGAGATGAAACGGCTAATTTGGCACTCTGTTTTCGTTGTTTTTGAGGAAAACAGCCATAAAAACCAACCTTTTTTCATTTTTTTTGTGAGCCACAGCATAAATATCGAGCGTTTCGTGACCATTTATCATATAATACCGCGCTTTTTCAATTACCCACTCGCATCAGAGGTTACATGTCCATAGAAACTCCTTCATTTAATGAATTACACCTTCCTGAACCTATCTTGAGAGCCTTGGTAGAACTCGGCTATGAAACTCCTTCTCCTATTCAGGCTCAGTGTATTCCATTGTTACTGGACGGAGCGGACGTGTTAGGTATGGCGCAAACCGGCACCGGTAAAACCGCCGCATTTGCACTACCATTACTTGCGAGAATCGATCTTAAAAGTAATAAACCACAAGTTTTAGTACTTGCCCCCACACGCGAACTAGCTATTCAAGTAGCTGAAGCTTTCCAAGCTTATTCACGTTACCTACCAAATTTCCATGTGTTACCAATTTATGGTGGCCAAAACTATAGCCTGCAGTTCAAATCACTTAAGCGCGGTGCACAGGTTGTTGTTGGTACACCAGGTCGTATCATGGATCACCTTAAGCGTGGCACATTAGATTTGTCTGAACTAAAAGCCATGGTATTAGATGAAGCAGACGAGATGCTGCGTATGGGCTTTATCGATGATGTTGAAACCATCATGGCTGAAACACCATCAGAGCGCCAAACAGCGCTATTCTCTGCTACGATGCCAGATCAAATTCGTCGCATTACCAAGCGTTACATGCGTACGCCAACTGAGATCAAGATCAAGGCAAAAACATCTACCGTAGAAAATATCGAGCAGAAAGCTTGGATGGTAAGTGGTGTAAACAAGCTAGACGCACTTACTCGAATGTTGGAAACAGAAGAGTTTGATGGCGTGATCATCTTTGCTCGTACCAAAACGGCAACAGTGGAACTAGCAGAAAAATTAGAAGCACGCGGCTACCGCAGCTCGGCACTAAATGGTGATATGAACCAAGTGTTGCGTGAGCGTACCGTTTCGCGCTTGAAAGAAGGCACATTGGATATTCTTGTTGCGACCGATGTCGCCGCTCGTGGTCTTGATGTTGAGCGAATCAGCTTAGTTGTTAACTACGATATTCCTACCGATACTGAGTCATATGTTCACCGTATTGGTCGTACTGGTCGTGCAGGGCGTACAGGTAAAGCCATTTTGTTCGTGGCCCCACGTGAGCGTCGTTTGCTTAGTGCCATCGAGCGCGCAACACGTCAGCCGATCACTATGATGTCATTACCTACCCGTGATGAAGTAACACAAAAACGCATCGAATCATTCCAAACTGATATCCAAAAAGTTATCGAAGCTGAGAGTATGGAGTTCTATAACCAGCTAGTGGAACAAATGTCTGCTGAACTAGAGCTTAGCAAAGAGAGTATGGCCGCTGCGTTACTTTATATGGCACAGAAAGATAAGCCATTCCAACTACCACCTGAAGAGCCATCTCGTGAACGTTTTAGTAGTGGTCGTGAAGATCGCCCTCGTCGTGAGCGTAGTCCTCGTGGCGAACGTCCAGAGCGCGGTGAACGCCGTCGCCCTGATGTACCACTCGACACCTTCCGTATTGAAGTAGGTCGTGAACATGGCGTACAAGTTAAAAACATCGTTGGTGCCATTGCTAACGAAGGAAATATGAACAGCCGCTTTATCGGTGATATCGTCTTACATGACGATCACTCAACGGTACAGTTACCACAAGATATGCCGGCCGACTTACTGAAACACTTCCAAAAAGTGTACATTTGCTCTCAGCAAATCAAAATGCATAAGGTTGATGATGCAGGTACATTTAACAAGCCTCGTCGTCGCGCACCAAAAAAACGTGATACTCGTAAAGACTAATTAGTCGCTGTTACGTTGATTCAATAACCGTCCTTGCGACGGTTTTTTTATGCCTCAGATATACAAAGTGTGCTTTCCATCCAATTGATATCAATCAACGCGGATTAAGACATGGAATGTATCTATACTTAACTATAAAATCACCAGTACAAGCATGATGTAACTCGAATCAAGCGCATCATGCTAGTACATGTTTATCATAGGCAATGTTGAGAGCAAATTATGGTTATAGACAGCGAAGGTTATATTCAACTTATACATTTTTTGACTAACAATCTTGCCTTGTTTGAAAGCAAAGGTTGCGCAACTCAAGAAGATTCTGTTGCTGAATATGTCTCAGACCTTATCGCTGAAAATGTAATGAGGGTGTGTATCCAACACGAGCACCTCGACAGCACCCACCGTTTTGAAGTCGTTCGAGAAACGGATGCTATCGTACATGATTTAGAAGAAGTCCTTTCTACCGTTTGGCACCAAGCACCAACCCCGGAACAAAAAGAATTTTTAACGGAATTCATTGGCTTGATCAAAAACTTGTTTGACACTGAGCTAACTAAGTTTGATTGAAGCGTTATATCTACGCTTCAATCAAAAGTGTCCTTAGGGGACTGAATGCCCCATCGAAGCTTGCCAAATACTAAACCATTGCTGACGGTCTAACTGAAGTTGTTCTGACAACACGGTAGTGCGGGAACGTTCAATACGGCCCGAGCCAATGATCGGTAAAACGGGAACCGGTAATGCTAACAGCCAAGCATATATCACTTGATCCATATTATCCGCCCCCAACTCTTTCGATATATTTACCAATACCTCACGCAATCTGATAGCTTGTTCAGTCTGAGCGGTAAAAATATCCCCACCTGCCAAACAAGACCAAGCCATCGGGGTAATATTATGTTGTTGGCAATAGTCTAATGCACCATCATGTAGCGATTGCATGTTTAAAGGCGATATTTCGATTTGGTTAGTTACTAAATCAAAATTTAGCCGCGACTGCAGCAGGCTAAATTGCGTTGCGCTAAAATTCGAAACACCAAAGTGCTTTACCTTCCCATTCTGTTTTAGTTTTTCGAACGCTTTGCTAACTTCGTCAGCATTCATTAAAGGATCGGGTCGATGGATCAGTAATAAATCCAGCTGCTCCGTCCCCAAGTTCTGTAAAGACTGGTCGACTGAATATAAGATATGCTGCAGGGTAGTGTCATAGTGATTTACATATCGCTCGGGAGTACAATCAAAAGCGGGCTTTATGCCACACTTGGAAACTAATTCAATCTTACTCCTAAGTCCTGGATTTAACTTCAATGCCCTTCCAAACGCAACTTCACACTGATATTGGCCGTAGATATCAGCATGATCCATCGTTGTAATACCCAGCTCTATATTCTGCTCGATAAACGTCAGCATGTCTTGATCAGACTTATTCCAGTCCAGCGCCCGCCAAAAGCCTGCCACAAATCGCGAAAATTCAGGTCCCTTACTGCCTAATTGTATTCTTGATACTGTCATTATATTCACCACCTTAGGTCTCTATTGATAACAATAGCCTAGCAGGTGAGTGTGAAATTTATGCAGTATTTAAAAGGAATAAATAGATAAATATTGGCGTTTACTTTTCTTCAAACGTAAAAAAGCCCGACTCTTTCGAATCGGGCTTTCTGCTGCTCACTATGAGCTTATTTGGCGCTTGGCGGTGTCCTACTCTCACATGGGGAAACCCCACACTACCATCGGCGCT
>NZ_JAIBHJ010000033.1 GCF_021278025.1 Motilimonas sp. E26 | reverse complement strand
ATCAACTACTGGAGTGATAGCCCAAAAGCTGGCAGCATCAATTGTGATTTACGTTATCAAGGGCAAATATTTGATAGCGAGTCAGGCTTATACTACAACCGTTATCGTTATTATTGCCCCGAGCTGTGCCAATATATTAGTCCCGATCCTATCGGTCTTGCCGGTGGATTAAGGCCGCAGGGTTATGTGCATAACCCGATGGATTGGGTTGATCCGTTTGGGTTGAACACAGATGAAATTACTTTCAAAGAATCCTTTAGACAAGCAAAGAGAAACTTAAATATCCCTAAGAATGTAAATACTCCAACACCAATAAGAGTCTGGGATAGTCAGTATGAGAATCGTACAGTATGGGCATTTGACGGCGAACATAAAGGGAAGTTTATAGTGATGCATGATGAAGATAAGTTTGGACGTGGAAAGCATCTCCATACAGCAACCTCTATGGATGGACGTGTTGACCCAACAGAACCAGGTAAATAAACCAGCATCCAGGTCATATTCCAGAGGATTTTGTAGGCTTTAAAACTCAAGGAAAAGAATGTAAATTAAAATGAGAAAAATAAAAGAATTAAAGATAAATAATTATAAGAAAAAATTGCTTGATAAATATTTTTTTTTAAATGTTGTTAAAATAAGTTATGGGGATGAGGACTCTTTTGATTTGGAGTTTTGTAAATCTGCTCACAATTCAAACGGTGGGGTAGTTACTCGTTTTAATTTTTATGATGGAAGAGGTGGAAAGGTTGCTGATGAAAATTTTGTTTTTTCTCAGGCAAGAAAAATGATGAAAGAGAAGTTGATTTTGTTTAAAGGTTATAAAAATATTGTTTTTACAGTGATTTATGGGGGGGAGAGTTTTAGGGTCAAGTGCTGTGTAAATGAGTTCATAAGAAAATTTGATGAAATAGAAGGTTTACGAGAATACCCTATAATCTTTGAAGAAAATCATAATGTGATTTTATCTTTAATCCGTTTAGAATACGAGATAGAACTGTATTGTTGGAAAAGTAATTTTAATTAACCTGAGCTCGGGATAAAAATAGAAGTTAAAGGGGACCCAATGTCGGAAATAAATAGAGGGAATAAAGTGAACTTTTTTGACCATGGCAATACAACTCGAGACAGAGAACGACAAGCATATTTTGAAAATGCTTATAATGAAAAAAATGAGAACACTATCTACGGTAAATAAAGGATGTAAGGTATGAAATTAAAGATATGGGGCTGGGATAAAAAGCCGAGAACAATGCTTAGATATATTAAGCCCGGTGATATATTTTGTTTTGAATTAAAAGAAGAAACATTCGCGTTAAATCTCAATAGAAAAGTGTATGGTTTTGGTCGTATCATGACGAAAATGAGCCTAGGGCACTCTGCTGAAATATTTGATTTTTTTTCTACAACTCCTGAGTTAAAAAATGATTTTGAGTTAGATTGTTCTAGGTTAATGCCTCCCTTGATTTTAGACTCCTATTCTTTATTTGACAGAAAAATAATAGGAGACTGGCGTATAATTGGTAGACAAGAAGACTACCTTCATTCGGGAGATGAAGATGTTTATTTTCTATGGGGTTCAAAGGGGTTAGAGAAAAAAACCTCGCTTTATGGAGAATCATCAGAGGCAACAGAAGAAGAAGTTAAAAAATATCCATATAAGATAGCGTGGGATGACCTCTTTATAACAAAAATGATTCCCGATGATGCGATAGAAAAAATTCGAATGTTATAATGTTTTTCAGCAAAATAATTGTGTTTTACAGTCCCCCGATTTCAGATAATAAGTGCGACATTCATGGAAAGGCGTAGAAGAGGAAGCCAACTGCTGAAAGTGGTACGCTCTTCTCGCCAAAGAAACAAGCAGTACTACCATGAATTATCAGCAGTTGACCGAAGGCAGAAGATACCAGATTTCTACTCTTTTGGAACGGGGTGTTTCGGTTTCTGAAATAGCTAAAGCTGTTCAGTGCCATCGCTCTACGGTGTATCGAGAGTATAAACGAGGATGCAACAATAATCGCTATTGTCCAAGTGAGGCTCACGCGTTATCTATCAAAAAGCGTACTTGCGCACGTAAATACCGTATACCACAAGAACGCGTTGATTTTATCCGTCTTCTTTTAGAAGCAGATTGGAGTCCAGAGCAGATTGCCAATGTATTAACGAATGTAGGTGCAGCCGTTAGTCATGAGTGGATTTACCGTTTTGTCGCTCAGGACAAGCGCTTGGGCGGTAAGTTATATCGTCATTTGAGGCAAGGCCACAAGCGGTATCGTCGTGGTAAAAAAGAGAAAGCGCCAGCAATAAAGAATGCTGTTTCGATTGATGACAGGCCGAGTATCGTTGACAGTAAAGAGCGGTTTGGTGACTGGGAAATCAACACGGTGTTAGGCAAGCATGGCACCGGGGCTATGGTGACGATTTTAGAGCGTAAAACCCGGTTTTACTTGGTAAAGAAAGTGCCATCTAAGTCAGCAGATGATGTAACCAAAGCAACCATTGAGCTACTCATGCCTCATAAAAAACATGTCCATACTATCACTGCAGGTAACGGGCGAGAGTTTGCAGATCATGAAACCATCGCAAAAGCGTTAGAAGCTGATGTGTACTTTGCTCACCCTTATAGTTCTTGGGAGCGTGGCGCTAACGAGAATGCGAACGGGCTTTTAAGGCAGTATGTAAAGAAAGGAACCGACTTAACAACAGTGACGGACATCGATATCGAGTTCGCTTTATCGCGGATAAATTATCGACCAAGAAAGTGTTTAGGCTTCAAGCAGCCAGCCGTTGTATTTGAAGCAATGGCCTTTGCTGCTTGATATTGGAGAATGTCGCACTTCGCAGTTGAATTCGGGAGGATGTAAGGTATGAAATTAAAGATATGGGGCTGGGATAAAAAACCGAGAACAATGCTTAGATATATTAAGCCCGGTGATATATTTTGTTTTGAATTAAAAGAGGAAACATTCGCGTTAAATCTCAATAGAAAAGTGTATGGTTTTGGTCGTATCATGACGAAAATGAGCCTAGGGCACTCTGCTGAAATATTTGATTTTTTTTCTACAACTCCTGAGTTAAAAAATGATTTTGAGTTAGATTGTTCTAGGTTAATGCCTCCCTTGATTTTAGACTCCTACTCTTTATTTGATAGAAAAATAATAGGAGACTGGCGTATAATTGGTAGACAAGAAGACTACCTTCACTCGGGAGATGAAGATGTTTATTTTTTATGGGGTTCAAAGGGGTTAGAGAAAAAAACCTCGCTTTATGGAGAATCATCAGAGGCAACAGAAGAAGAAGTTAAAAAATATCCATATGAGATAGCGCTGGATGACCTTTTTATAACAAAAATGATTCCCGATGATGTGATAGAAAAAATTCGAATGTTATAGTGTTTTTTAGCAAAATAATTGTGTTTTACAGTCCTATTTAGTTCTATCTTGTTAAGTGCTATTAGAGCTCAAAACTGTTGGGTGCAGGGACACACGTTCGGCGCATCCATTGCAGTGGCGATGGCTAAGGCATGATTAGCATTTGTTTTTTGACCAACGCGAAAAGCTTTTACAAAACGAGGACTCTGTAAAGTAACGTTGTGACCATAAGACTGAGCCAAGCGTCCAATAGCTGGCGCTACCACATGATTCCATTGCAACACTTGAAGGCCCAGATTCTGCCAACAGCGCTTTTAATTTGTTGCGGCTCATGGCCTTGTTGCTTTTCACTTTTTGTCAGCTAGGTGTGTAACTTGAAAAACATTCTTTGCAATGTCGATGGCGAATAAGTTAGTTTATTCATGCATGGACTCCCTTGGTAAAGTAATTTTTCGCCACTTTATTTATACCGTATCTCCCGCGTGGGGAGGAGTCCATACATCTCCCATACACTCAGCTAAAGCAAAATATTCCTTTCGCTGTCGGGGTCAAAAAAACTGGCTTTACTGACATCTATCATTAAATCAAGATCTTGACCTGCAGTAATGCTGAGGTCGGGGGCAAGGCGACAATGCACGGCATGATCGTTAATGGTGATTTGCGCAATGGTCTCGGGGCCGGTGGGCTCTAAAATTTCAATATTAAAGCGCGCCGCTGAGATCAAATCCGTTTCGCTATGGTGGGATAGCTGCTGACTAATATGTTCAGGGCGCAGGCCTAGCATCAGTTTTTTACCCACGTATGTTTTTAGCTTATCAGGCAAGGCCAACAGCTGCGCTTTGCCATCGCTGCCTGTTAGCTCGGTGCAGGCATGGCCGTCGCTATTTTCTAGTACGGTGATGGGCACAAAGTTCATTGATGGTGAGCCCATAAAGCCGGCGACAAACATATTGGTGGGGTGGTTATAAATTTCATAGGGGCTGCCGAGTTGCTGCACTTCCCCGGCTTTCATTACCGCGATGCGATCGGCCAAGGTCATGGCTTCAATTTGGTCGTGGGTAACATACACTATGGTCGTGCCAAGGCGTTGGTGGAGTTTTTTCACTTCGGTGCGCATTTCTACCCGTAGTTTGGCATCTAAATTACTTAACGGCTCGTCAAACAAATACAGTTTTGGTCGCCGCGCGAGGGCGCGGCCCATGGCGACACGTTGCTGCTGACCACCCGAAAGCTGGCTGGGTTTGCGGTCGAGCAGGTGATCGATTTGTAATAATTCTGATACCCGTTTGATTTCAGCATCAATTTCAGTGGTGGGGGTTTTGCGAATTTTTAAGCCAAAGGCCATGTTTTCCCGCACCGTCATGTTGGGGTACAAGGCGTAGGATTGAAACACCATGGCGATGTCGCGATCTTTTGGTGCAAGGCCAGATACATCGACGTCGTTAATACGAATTTCGCCCGAGCTGATGTCTTCCAAGCCCGCAATGGTGTTCATTAAGGTAGATTTACCGCAGCCGGAAGGGCCGACCAAAATCAGAAATTCACCCGGCTCAATGCTGATATTAATGCCTTTCAGGGTTTCTAAATCCGATTTCGGATAGGTTTTACGAATATCAATAAGGTCTAGTTTGGCCATTTTAAATTATCCTTTAACTGAGCCGGCGGTTAGCCCACGTACAAAATATTTACCTGCGACGAAATACACTAATAGGGTAGGTAGCGCGGCGATGATGGCGGCGGCCATATCGACGTTGTAGGCTTTGACGCCGGTGCTGGTATTTACCAAGTTATTCAGTGCCACCGTGATCGGCTGACTGTCGGCGCCGGAATACACCACACCAAATAAGAAGTCGTTCCAAATGGAAGTGAATTGCCAAATGATGGTAACCATGATGATCGGCTTGGAAATAGGCAGCAAAATCGCCCAAAAAATGGTGAAAAACCCCGCGCCGTCGAGTTTGGCAGCTTTGACTAATTCATCGGGCACGTTGATGTAGTAGTTACGGAAAAACAGCGTGGTAAAGGCCACACCATAAATAACGTGCACCAGTACTAATCCTGTCGTTGTATTGGCAAGGCCTAATTTTCCTAACATGGCGGCCATGGGGAGTAATACGAGTTGAAATGGTAAAAAGCAGCCAAATAACATCAGGCTAAAGAATAAATCTGAGCCTTTAAAGCGCCATTTGCTGATCACATAGCCGTTAAACGCACCAATAAAAGTGGATATCAGCACCGCTGGCACCACCATTTTAATGCTGTTCCAAAAGTAGCCTTTAATGCCATCGCAAGTGACGCCAGTACAAGCGGTGCCCCAAGCGGCTTGCCAGCTGTCGGTTACCCATTCTTGCGGCAAGCTGATTAAGCTACCGGTGCGAATGTCGGTGCCGGTTTTAAACGAGGTGACCAGCATGACAAACAGCGGCAATAAATAGACTAAGGCCATCAGTGCGAGTACGCCGTAAATTAACCAGCGGCCAAGGCCGTTGTCGCCTTGTGAAGTTGATGAACTATGCATTGCGTTTACCTCGCAGCTCTGAATAAAGGTAAGGAACTAAGATGGCTAAGATCCCAGCCAACATCATGATGGCACTGGCTGCGCCCAAGCCCATTTGGCCACGGGTGAAACTGTGGGAATACATAAACAATGCCGGTAGATCCGACGAGTAGCCCGGCCCGCCGGAGGTGAGGGCGGTGACTAAGTCGAAGCTTTTAATGGCAAGGTGCGACAAGATAATGATCGCGCTGAAAAACACCGGACGCAGGCAAGGCAAGATAATGCTCCAGTAAATACGCGGTTTACTGGCACCGTCGATTTGCGCCGCGTTAATAATACTGCTGTCGATGCCGCGTAATCCGGCTAAAAATAATGCCATGACAAAACCTGAGCTTTGCCACACGGCGGCGATCACTAAGGTGTAAACGGCCATGTCGGAATTAACCAGCCAGTCGAATTTAAAATCGGTAAAGCCCATTTGATGCACTAAATTTTCAAGGCCCAAACCGGGGTTGAGGATCCACTTCCATGCGGTACCCGTGACGATAAAAGATAACGCCATGGGATAGAGGTAAATGGTGCGGATCATGCCTTCTTGTTGGATCTTTTGATCTAAGAAGATCGCCAGTAACACGCCAATAAGCAGGCAGATCGCAATAAACAAGCCGCCAAAGATCAATAGGTTTTCACAAGCGGTGATCCAGCGATCGTTATTTAACAAGCGCTCATACTGACGCCAGCCAACAAAATCGAACTGAGGTAAAAAGCGCGATTTTGTAAACGACAGTAAACCGGTCCAAATAACAAAGCCATACACACAAATTAAGGTGACGACTATGGTCGGTGACAAAATGAGCTTAGGTAACCAGACCTGCATTTTATCTTGCCAAGGGGTGGTACTGGCGAGCGGCGCTGGCGTATTAGTATGAGTTACAGGCATAAATAAAACAGCCCTTTTGCAAGGGCTGGCTCCGATTACATAGCGTCTTCAACAACGTCAGCGAGTAAGTTGGCGGTGTCTTGTGCGCTAATGTTGTCGCTGTTGTAGTAGTTAGTTAGCACGTCGTACATGGCACCTTGAATGGCGCTGGTGGTGGCCATGCCGTGAGCAAAGCTTGGCACTAAGTCACCTGATGTGGCGCTGGCTTTGAAGGTGTCCATCGAGTCGAGCGCACACTGGTCAAACTTGCTTAAATCCATGTCGGTACGAACTGGAATGGAGCCTTTGTTGAGGTTAAATACCTCTTGAAACTCAGGGGTTAAGATAGTTTTGGCCAAGTCGTTTTGCGCCGCCATTGCGCCTTTGTCTTTTTGTTTGAACATGGCAAAGCTGTCAACGTTAAAGGTAAATTGGCCTTGGGTACCGGGAGCCGGTACACAAACAAAGTCAACGCCTGGTTTTTTACCTGCGGCAATGAATTCGCCTTTGGCCCAGTCACCCATAATTTGCATACCGGCTTGGCCAGTGATCACCATGTTGGTAGCGATGTTCCAATCACGCCCTGATGCAGCTTGATCGGTGTAACCTTTCATTTTTTTGAAAATGGTTAGCGCTTCGACCATTTTTTTGCCTTTTAGCACCGCCATATCATGATCGACAAAGGCTTTACGATAGTCGGCTGAACCGAGAATTTCTAATGCCACCGCTTCAAATAAGGTAGCTTCTTGCCAAGGTTGGCCACCTTGAGCGAGAGGAATGATGCCCGCCGCCTTGAGTTTGTCGGCGGCAACAAAAAACTCATCTAAATTGGTTGGTATTGTTGCACCTGCTTTCTTAAATGCCGCTGGATTTGCCCATAGCCAGTTTACTCGATGCACATTAACGGGCACGGCTACATAGTGACTGTCGTACTTCATGATATCGGTTACAACACTGGGGACAGATTGCTCCCAGCCTTCTTTTTTGGCAACTGTATCTAAATTGGCTAGATAATCTAACTCGGCCCATTCTTGAATGTCGTGACCTTTAATTTGTGCTGCAGTTGGCGCATTACCCGATACCACGCGGGTTTTAAGGACCGTCATGGCGCTTTCACCACCACCACCGGCCACGGCAAAATCTTTCCAGCTATGACCTTGTTGTTCCATCATTTGTTTTAATACGGCGACAGATTTGGCTTCGCCACCAGACGTCCACCAATGTAGCACTTCCACTTCTCCTGCGGTGGCGGAGCCGGCTGCGAATGTCATGGCTAAAAATAGGGTTTTCAATTTCATGATCTTTCTCCGTTGCAACAATTTATTTGCTTTAAAGCGATTGCGTGAAACGACGATGCGCTTAATGATCTGACTGTTCTCAGGAGAAAGTGTAGAAGGCGTTTAGAAACAAGTTGGTAACAAAGTGCCTTGTTGTGTAACTTTATTGTTACATAAGTTGGTTTTTGTTATCTATTGCTTTGTTTTTAAATGGGTATTTATTGCTCTTCAATTGTTATTAAAATGTTACCTGTATCGCGCTGTGCTGATTTTATGAGGTGGATTTTTAATAAGTCTTTAGCAGACTTTTTAAGTACACTATAGGGATACATTTTTTGAATTAAGTAACCACCTAACCATGCAGCCATCTCGCGACCTTTTTTCCCCATTGGGCTTAATGCCATCTTTGTTAACTCGTCTTGCCGCCCTTAACTATGTGCAGCCTACGCCGGTGCAAACGCAGATAATTCCTGCGGCTTTAGCGGGCAAGGATGTGTTGGCGGGTGCGAATACTGGGTCGGGTAAAACGGCGGCATTCGCTTTGCCACTGTTGCAACGCTTAGCGTTAGATAAAGCGCAACAAGCAGACGTGAAGGGCAAGGGAAACCTCGTTCATAGTCTGATTTTGGTGCCCACTCGTGAACTAGCCCAGCAGGTTGCTGATGCGTGTCAGTCTTATGGTCAAACCTTACAACCACGTATTAAAGTGACCGCGGTGTTTGGTGGGGTGTCGGCTAATACACAAATGCTGGCATTACGCGGAGGCAGTGACATTGTAGTGGCGACGCCGGGGCGGTTATTAGACTTAATTTCCAGCAATGCAATCAAATTAGATCAGGTTAAATCTTTAGTGTTAGATGAAGCTGACCGCTTATTAAGCCTAGGTTTTGCTGAAGAACTTATCGCGCTGTTAGATTTGCTGCCAAAACAAAAGCAAACCTTGTTGTTCTCGGCCACTTTTCCAGAAGAATTAAACGAATTAACGGCTAAGTTACTCACTAACCCGGTGTCAGTGCAACTACAAAGCGAGCAAGAAAGCACCTTAGTTCAGCGCGTGATCACGGTAAATAAAAACCGTAAAACTCAGCTATTAGCTACCCTTATTAAAGAGAATGCTTGGTCGCAGGTGCTGATTTTTGCCAGTGCGAAAAAGACCTGTGATCGGTTGGCGCAAAAGCTGGAAAATGCGGGTATTAAGGCGCAGGTGTTTCATAGTGATAAAGGCCAAGGCGCCCGTAACCGTATTTTAACCGGCTTTAAAATCGGTGAAATAGAGGTGTTGATTGCGACTGATATTGCCGCTCGCGGTATTGATATTGATAAGTTACCGGTGGTAATTAACTACGAACTGCCACGTAGCCCAGCGGATTATATGCACCGTATTGGCCGCAGTGGTCGTGCTGGCGCGGCGGGTTTAGCGTTGTCGTTAATTGCTCATGATGAATATCAGCATTTTAAGTTAATCGAAAAGAAAAACAAATTGCGCTTGCCGCGTGAGCAGTACCAAGGGTTCGAAGCCGATGCTGAAGCGCCGGAAGACTGCCCGTCACGATTAGAAAAGCCTGTTATACCGCCAGCGGGTAGCGGTAAAAAGAAACGCAATAAAGCCCAAGCAGCACTAGACCCAACGGAAAATGCGTGGGCAAACTGGAATAAGAAATAGCTTATTTGAGTTAAGAGTTGAGCTAAGAATTAAGCTAAGGAGTCAGCGATGCAGTTAACTTTAATGACGTTAAATTTGTATAACTATGTTGCGCCTCCTGCCGCCGCCTACGAAATTGACAATATTTTGGAGCCAGATCAGTGGCTTAAAAAACAGGCTTGGATCGCGCAAACGATCGAGCAAGCCGATCCTGATGTGGTGGCCTTTCAAGAAGTATTTTCTGCGGCGGAATTAGCCCAGCTTTGCGCTGATCTCGGTTATGCTTATTTTGAATTTACGCCAGCATCCATTGCTGACGATAGTCATGTTTATTACAAGCCCGGCTTAGCGTTAGCAAGTAAGTATCCGATAGATAAAAAGCTGACACATAAAGACATTCCTGCTGATGTGTTCAGCCGTCCACCGTTAATAACTGAGCTAAATTTAACTGGCCTTGGTGCGCTGCGTTTGTATGTGGTGCATTTAAAATCTAAGCGTTCATTGCTTGATAAAGCCAAGGAAGCCAGTGCCACCGAGTTAGAGCATTATATGGGGCGTTGGGCCAGCGACCAGTTGCGTACCCAAGAAATGACACTTTTAATGCAAGATATCTTGTTACAGCGGCAACAAGCCAAGCAAGGTGTGATTGTATTTGGTGATTTTAATGATGATTTGTCACAGGGATCATTGCCACTTACCTTTGCAACGCCGAGCCCAAAGGCGTTAGATACCGAGAAAAATTGGTCAATGCACGACAGTTATTCACTTTATGCCACCACCGATGAACGCAGGCCTACCCATTATTACGGGGTGCATGGCCGCATTTTGGATTACATTCTCCTCTCGGGTGAATTTGCTTCTAACTATGGTCAGCAAATTGGTTTGGTTACGGGTTATGAGTGTATCGATCGTCATTTAACCCATTCCAACTTTGATGAGCACAGCCAAGCCAGTGATCATGCTGCTGTGGTGGTAAAGCTTACAAGTTTACATCATTAGGCTTGAATCGATTTGAGTCTGCGATGGTAGCAGGTAGTTTAATCAGCCTATGCCAAAGCAAGCCTGCACATACACTGTCCAAATTAATCCATTTTACTATGTAAATTAAGCTGATTAAAATTTACACAACTTTACTGGCTGATCCCATACGGAATATCCCTTAAGAGGTATAATTAAAGTGTCACTTATAAGGGGGAACACATAATGAAAGCTTCATGGATTTATACAACAGGCTTAGCTGCCTTGTTGTTGGCAGGTAGCAGTTTTGCGGCGACGCAAATGGGCTATGGTCAAGGTGGTTGCATGGGAATGGGGAATGGCGGGGGACAGTATCAACCGGAGTTCGCTGAATTAGATCTTAACAACAGCGGCGACGTGACTTTAGAAGAGTTCACCGCATTTAGGCAAGAGCGTCAAGCTAATCGTCCGGGTAAAGGTAGAAATGCGCGCATGATGGATGATCAAGATATGTTTAACGTATTGGACCAAGATGCCAATGGCATGATGTCTGAAGCTGAGTTTTTAGAACATCGTGAAGGTTGTCGCGGTAATTGGTAGGGGTTAAAAAATGCCAGTCAAGTGACTGGCATTTTCTAGGCATTGCATGGGTTAAGCAAATTCAGAGTAGCTTCTGTATTTAATTTTAAATGTAATCACGTACAGCACGGGAACAATCAATAAGGTTAAGATGGTAGCAACACCTAAACCGAACATCACCACCGCAGCCATTGACTCAAAGAAGGCGTCGGTGATCAAAGGAAGAATACCTAAGATAGTGGTGACCGCAGCCATACACACAGGTCGTACACGGCTAACCGTTGAATCAAATACTGCTTGAAACGCTTCTTTACCTTCCTCAATTTCAATGTTGATTTGATCCAGTAAAACAATACCGTTTTTAAGTAGCATGCCTGACAGACTTAACATCCCTAGTAGTGCCATAAAACTAAAGGGTTTGTCGAGAATAATCAGACCCGAAGTAATACCGATTAAAGCCAACGGCACGCAGGCCCAAATAACCAGTGGCTTACGCACTGAGTTAAATAGGAACACGGTAATTAAAAACATAAACAAGAAGCCAAGTGGCAAGGTTGCAAAAAGTGCAGCTTGGGCATCTTGTGAAGATTCATATTCACCCCCCCATTGCAGCTCATAGCCTGGTGGGAGCTCAATGGCTTCTACTTCGGGTTTCATTTTTGCAAATAATGCTGCGGGTAGAATGTCGTATTCAAAATCTGCATCCGCAAAGATAGTCAGTGTTCGCTTACGATCTTGGCGTTGGATAATAGGGTCTTCGAATTTAACTTCAAAGCCATCCACCACTTGTTGTAGCGGTACGTAGGCGTTGAGAGCGGGGCTCCAAGTGCGAAGGCTTTCGAGTGATTCGATATCAATCCGCTCTTCTTCTGGCAAACGATTGATGATTGGCAGCAATGAAGTGCCTTCGCGGTAAAGTCCTGCTTGCAGGCCAGAGAAGGCAAAGGCTAAGGTTTTATCGACATCTTGCTTACTAATGCCTAAGCGGCGACCTTGAGTTTCATTGAATTGTGGTTCAATAAATTTCACCCGCTCGCGCCAATTGTGGCGTACGTTGACAGTACCCGGTGTGGCGTTAAACACGGCCATCACTTCGGTGCCTATTTCACGTAATACATCAGGGTCGGCACCTACGATCCGCGCTTCAATTTTCGCATCTGTAGAAGGACCTATCTCAAGGCGCTTAAATTTATATTGCGCTTGTGGGTAATGACTTTCCAACTGACTGCGCAGCGCCACCATGGTTTCTTGTAGGTTTTCAAATGCGCTGGTGCGAATGGCAATTTGAGCATAAGCGCCATAGTTTTTCTCTGGCGAATAAGTTAACAAGAAACGTTGAAAGCCTTTACCTACCGTTGTGGTTACAAACTCGACATTATCAAGTTTCATGGCGTCTGCTTCCATTTTCGCCACCGTTGTTTGAGTTTGGCGAATATCCGTGCCTTCTGGTAACCACACATCGACCAAGAAGATAGGGGTAGTAGAAGGTGGGAAAAAGGATTGTTTAACGTAGCCAAAGCCCGCGAGAGAGCCAACGAAGGCGATCACTACTAACAGCACGCTGGTCCATTTAAAACGCAGACAAACATCTAATAGCTTTTTGTAAATGGTGAAAAAAGCTCCCCCGTAAGGGTCTTTTTGCTCTGCTCCCGCCTCTTGCACCTCGGTAGTTTTAAAAAATAGGTCAGCCAAAAAAGGTGTAATAGTAATGGCGGTGATCCAAGATAAAAACAATGAAAACAGCAGTACCCAGAATAGTGAACCAGCAAACTCCCCAGTTGAGTCAGGTGATAAGCCGATAGGTGCAAAAGCAGCAATGGCGATTACTGTTGCCGCGAGCAGCGGCCAAATGGTTTGTTTCACAATTGCTTGTGCTGCTTCGAGGGTAGACTGGCCGCGTTGACGGCCGATCAGTATGCCTTCTACAACCACAATAGCGTTATCTACTAGCATACCAAGGGCAATGATCAGAGCACCAAGGGAAATACGTTGCAGCTCTATCTCGGCCTGCAACATCAGCATGAAAGTACCTAAACAGGTAAGGAATAAAATAATGCCGATTAAAACCCCACTCTTGAAGCCCATGAAGAACAACAATACACCAACAACGATGACCACGGCAGCGATCAAGTTCCAGACAAAACTCGACACAGATTTATCAACTTCTGCTGGCTGGCTATACATGGTTTCAATGATCATGCCAGCTGGGCGAGCATAATCAATTTCTTCTATTTTAGCGGTAACGGCTTTACCGACATCCACAACATTCACCCCTGAGGCAAAGGAGATGCCAAGGTTAATAGCTTGGTGTTGATTAAAGCTTATCAAGTTAGTTGGAATATCTTGATAGCCACGGCTAACGGTGGCGACATCTTTAAGGTAAATCAGTTTGTTGCCCGAAGTGCCTGGAATGACAAGCTCTTCCAACTCTTTGACTGATTTAAATGCGCCGCTCGGGCGCAGACGAATATTGTCGCTGCTGATGCGGATGTTGCCCGCGTCGGTGACCATGTTTTGTGAGTTTAATAAGCCCATGATGAGGTTGGGATCAATATTTGAACTGGCCAGCTTATTAAGAGAAATTTCAATAAACACTTGCTCATTTTGTTTACCCGCTGATGAGACTTTACTGACACCCGGAACCAGTTCAAGTTCGCGACTGACATAATCCACGTAGTCAGATAAATCTTTATAGCTGTAGTCCTCGCCACTGATCATTAACATGATGCCAAATACATCACCAAAATCATCATTCACCATCGGCTTGCCAACACCTGGAGGGAGATTGCCAGACATATCGTTAACTTTACGCCTTAACTCATCCCAAATTTGAGGAAGTTCATCTGGACCGAAGGTATTTTTCATGGTGACGGTAATTTGCGACATACCCGAAGTGCTAAGGGACTTAATTTCGTCAACGTAGGGCAATGCTAAGATTGCTTTCTCAATCGGGTAGGTTACCTCTTCTTCTACTTCAGTAGAGGTGGCGCCCGGGTACATAGTAACGACAACCGCATCTTTAATGGTAAATGGTGGATCTTCTAGCTGACCTAAACCGGTGAATGCGATAGTGCCGCCAATCAGCAAAACGAGGATAAACATCCAGCTGATGACGGTGTTTTTAATAAAGTAACCTGCAATATTCATGTTTATGATTATCCCTTTTTCAGCTCAACTTTTTGCCCTTCAACGAGGCGGTTGACCCCATTGGCGATGATAATCTCACCATCATTGAGCCCAGCTTTTATTTCGATCATATGGCCGGTGATCACGCCTAGTGTCACCTCTCGTTTGGTGACCGTTTGACTCTCAGCTTGGTAAACCCAAACACTGGCGATTTGCTCTGAGAGTTTATCGCCATCTAACATGGCTACCGCGGTGAGCGGGACTGTGTGCTCACGAGAGTAGGTGTAGGTAACATCGTTGAGGTCAACCTTCACTCGCGCGGGCATGCCTTCTAATACTTTGTATTGGCTATTAAAAGGAACCGCTAGGGTGACAATGTAGCTGCGTGTTGAGGGATCTTTCTCGGTGTTAACCTCTAAGGTCTCACCGGTAAATACTTGCTCTGGATAGGCATCAAATACCACCTCGTACTTGCGCTTTTCGGTGCGATATTCCTTGCGCTTTGATACCGCCAATAATGAATCGGGTACTTGTACGTCAACTTCGACATACTCGATTTTATGCATATTTAAAATCACACTGCCGGGTTGTACGTTGACAAAGGAATCTTGAATCACTTCACCAATCACACCACTAAAGGGGGCTCTTAGTTCGGTGTATTCCAACTCTAGCTCAGCGCTGCGGTGTTGCGCTTTAGCGACCAAATATTGTGCGCGCATTTGGTCATATTCAGCCTGTGCCATAAGCTTTTTGTCGAGCATCTTTTGGGCGCGTTGGTATTGATTGTAAGTTGATTGTACGCGGGCTTTACGATCCTTGAGCGCCACTTGGTAATCTTGCTTGTCGATGACGGCCAGTAAATCTCCCTTTTGCACTTGTTGACCATTCGTAACAAGAATATTGGATATTTTACCGCCAACGCGAAAAGACAAATGAGTTAAATCTTGCGCGCGGGCAACAGCATTGAACACCCGCTCGACTTGGTTATTGGACTTAGGTAGTTCATACACTGCTACTACAGGTAATGGCTTTTCTTTAAAGGTGACTTCTTGGCAGCCTGAAACAGATAAGGTCAGCAGGAACAATGCAGTTAGATGATTGATGTTCATGGTTATAGACCTCGCTCTTTTACCCAACGAACGGCAGCTTGGCCGTCAGTTAATTCATTCGCGCCAACAGTGACTAATAAATCGCCATCAGACAAGCCAGACACTAAGCGCCCCTCTGCTAACGTTACTGCGACCTTTTCTACTATTTGCTGCTGTTCAAGTAAGCGGAACACATGCGCTTGACCATTTTCAGTGATGACGGCGCTTGCCGGAATTTTCGGTTGTTGGTTTTCATTTTTGGCGGGCACTTGTATTTTGACGAAGGCCGTCATGCCGGCAAAAACGTTTAGTTGCTCTGGCGCCGGTAAGCGTAGTACTACGGTGTAACTGCCAGTGGTGTTGTCAGCTAAAGTGTTAAGCTCGGTAATATGGGCAGGGTACCACTGATCCCTGCCAGAAAATTTGACGGATACTTGATTGTAGTTGGGGGCTTCTACATCGCCTTTAACCGGGCTACTTTGATATATGCTAATGTATTGCTCAGGTAATTGAAAATTCACATCTACCATCGCCTCGGTTTGAATGGTCATGACTGCTTCTTTGGCTTGGGCAAACTCAAATGCTTCCTTGTATCGAGCGGCGACGATGCCGTCATAAGGTGCAGTAAGCTGAGTATAATTAAGGTTGTTCTGGGTTTGGTCAAAGGCGGCTTGGGCGACGCTATAATCACGTTTATTTTTATCAAAATCATTACGCGAGATGACGCCGCGCTTAACCAGCTCTTCCGAACGCTTGTATAACACCTTGGCGAGGTTATATTGGGCCTTTGCTACTTCATTTTGTTGCTCATATAAGCTTGCATCTAATTTAGCTAATAGGTCGCCAGCTTTAACGACTTGTCCTGGGCGGACAAGAATTTCTTCTATGGCGCCAGCTACTTGAAACGACATTTCTGCGCGGTTAGAAGCTTGCACTTCACCAGGCAAGGTGCGCGTTCGTGCGTTATCGGCTAGGGAGATGGTGGTTACTTTTACTGGGCGTTTTATATCAGGTCTTGTTTGCTCTTGTTGCGCTTGGCCACATGCAAATAAAAACAACATGCTGGCGCAAACAATCAAGGAGCGAATGTTGGCCGATTTTATCATTAGGGTTATCCATTTTGATTGAGCTAAATGATCACTTATGGCTGGATTTTACTAAGGGATACCAAAGTAGAGTTCAGCGGTATTAGTTTAACCATTTGCTATGTGATCCATAATTAAATTATGAATAATTGAAGTTTATTTACTGTTTAATCACGGTTTATTTATTGTATGTCAATAATTACAAAAGAGTGAGGGCATTTGATGACAGTACGAATACAGCGAAACGTTAGATTTCCTCACTTCTTTTAGTGTGTAAGCATAGTGGCCGGACAAATTGTGGCGACAGCTGAATTCGGGTGTTGCCTCACACTTTCAGACCCTGACGGTTTCAAATCATGCTTTCAATTGCAAAACCTGCTTCAATGGAGTTATTCGTCTCACTGAGAGTAGTTATGGCTATTGTTCGATCTTTATTGGTGATTTTCATGGCGGCCGTTACAGGATTCGCCTTGCCGTATTGTTATGCTTTTTTGAATATTAGTTATGTACAAGATGTGCAAGTATGGTTAGTTACGAATAAAGCATTGCTTAATTTGTTGGGGCAATGGTTTTCAGGGGTGCTAGCTGAACAAGCCATGTATTGGCTGGTAGTCACAGTGACAGCGAGTGTTTACGGCATTTTATTTGGCGCTATTTTGGGTTTGCTGATTGGCTTTTTACATGCTGGACGATTGTTTTTTTATGTGAGCCTTTGGTATCCAGTTACCTTTTTCTGCGCCGCCTTTTATCCGCCTTTACTTAAGTTGTCGATTGATGGATACCCTTTGATTAAGCCTATTGAGGCTATTGGCCATAATTGGCAACCCACTTTGGTAATATTATTTGCTTTGTTTTGCTTGTTTTTCGCTTTGTTTCGCGGTTTTAGTGCCCCTGAAGAAGAAAAAACAGCGAAAACCGATTACTTGTTTCGTTAAATAAAATAGAGCGAATAAAAATGGGCTGTTTGAGCCCATTTTTTCTGCAATAATGGCGACATTCAATCCGTTTAAATGAGCGCCACATGAACCAGATTTCTTTTGATTTAAGCCTATTGCAAACCATGTTAGCCGAAGCGCAAAAAGCACCTTTGCTGACGCCTACTTATGATGATTTATGGAATCCAGATTGCTACCCCGGTGGCGAATTACTCGATGAATCAGGGCAGACAGAAGGTGAGGTTGTGCTTAGTGGCGATGAATTTTGGCCTGGTTGGCAGCACATTGTACAAGACAAAATTAAGCCTCAACTCATTCTAATGGCCGAAGGTATTCATGGTATCTATATCATTAACAATGTCGGCGGTGATATTGCTCCAGTTGAGCGCGGTATGATTTGCTTTGCCAAAGGATTTAATCCGAAAACGCATCCACAACAACTAAAGCAACAACAGCGTATGTTTGGTAAAGATGGCCACGCTTTTGTGGTGCCTCTTAAGTGGCTGGAAATTTCGGCTAACGCAGGTAAAAAGTCACTGGTTATTGATGTTAGCGATACTGAATGTGAATTGTCACTAGACTAAGGAAATAGTATGCAGCTCTACACGAACATCCCTAAAGAATTAACTGGTCAGGCCAAAACTGCGGCGATGATCATGATGGTGATTGGCGCTTTATCTATGATTTTACCGGTTTACTTTGCAACCTTGTCGGTATTGATCTTAGGTGGGGCGGTATTGGCTTGTGGTGTACTGGGCTTCGCATATAACCGTTACTTAAACCAAAGAGGGGTAACGAATACGAGCAATTTAGTTCCTATTCTTTTTGTGTTGCTGGGGGTGTTATTGCTCTTTATGCCGGCACTGACTCTTTCGGTCGCAGGTTTTATTATTGGCGCTAGCTTGATATTTTCTGGGTTGATGGGCTGGTTCGCCGAGCGCCGAATTGTAAACCCATCTTTTTGGTGGCAGTTACGCCATGGTATTACCGCAGTGTTAGGCTTGATTTTAATCTTGTCTGGCGCCAATGGGGCTGCATGGTTGATTGGCGTTATATTTGGTTTAAATATGCTTATTGCTGGTGCTAACGTTTGGATTGCGATCGCGGGGCAGCAACGTAGTATATAAATAATTGCAAATGATAACCATTACTATTAGCCTTGTTGCATCAATCACTGTTTTGCTGCAACAAGGACTCGCTCATGGCCCAGATCCCACCCTTCTCTCGTTCAAATCAATCAAATAAACACACCAAAGTGCAAATTGAGCTTGATGAAATGATATTGGCGCGCCTATTTGCTCACGGGCATTTATGCGCTGCCGAGATCAGTTGCCTGAATCTCAGCTCTAAGCAAGCGATTTGGCAACTGTGTTTACAAGCTTGTGGCGAATGTCTCGATACAAAAACAAGAGATGGCGAAAATCGTCCAGCGTGGGAAAAGCTACCTAGGTTAAACAAGCCTGTAAGAACCCTCTCTCGAACTGATGCTTAGCCGCGCGCTATGTTGTAAAATTTTGATAAACAAGCCGAAATCTTGGTAATCGAATGAGTGTGTCATAACACACACTTGATTTGGCCGTGTAGGGCTTATACCCAACAATGTTTAGCTGTACAAAAAATAACCTAAAAAGGTGGGTGTTTCCATCTATGCTTGAATGAGTTCAATAGACTGGACAAGTAAGCTAGCTCTAGGCGGTGGCGATTAGGTGTTATTCGCAGTAAAGGTGAGTAAATGGCTAACTTATTGATGTTGTTTACGTGTAAGTAAATGACCGCAGCAAAGGATGGTGCAATAAAAGTGTCGTGATCATCATGCAGCATATGATGGTTGAAAATTGGCTTAACCAACCGGAGTGATCCCTGTGCCTCATTTAGTGCTCGAATACTCACACAATTTAACCCACACTTTTGATTCAGCTAAATTATTAATGGAACTGCATCAAGAAGTGGTCAGCAGTGAGTTATTTGCTAGTCAAGATATTCATATTCGTAGTCAAGATTACAGCCAATACTTGGTAGGGGGGCGCTTGGCTAGTTTTGTTCACTTGGCTGTTGTGGTTGAGCCGCGCCATGATTTTGGTGAAAAAAAGCGTTTGTCTAACGCTTTGCTGGCGGTGTTAGCGGCCACATTTCCTAAAGTAGAGCATGTTGATGTTGAAACGCGAGAAGCTGAACATAGTTGTGTCAGTCAATCGCGAGTGGCTTTACAAGCGGTCGATAAAGAGCGTATGTATTGTAATTAGCCGAGTCTTGGATAAGCGAAATAGCATGCTTTGCGTTTGCATCCCTGAAAACGAAATTTTGCCGTAAACATACTTTATCTGGCAGCGTTGGGCTGAAACAAAGTAGGGGTAATCGAAGGACAAACTTAGGCCTAGTCGCCTAAGTTTGCTTGGGGGCTATATATTAACGCTGAAGGATTGGCTAAGTGGCTGTAAGCTAGATTCAAGTGCAGCCACGCCATTAGGTAAATCTACTTCTTTGCCAAGTGCTTTCATGCTCGACCCAAAAGCATGTACAGTTCGGAACAAGTTATGAGCACGACTTTGTTCACCCATTTGACCAATACGTACAATATTGGGGCCAAATGAACCAGAGATTTCGACTTTGTAGTGGCTCGACATAAAATTCAGAAGTTCCATTGAGTTTATGTTGTCGGGCATATTGATGCCGACCACTGAATTAAGCCGCGCAGGCTGCGGTACAAACAGCGAAAGTCCCATGGCTTCAATGCTCGCCTGCAGTGCCACCGAACAAATTAAATGGCGTTCGAAGCGCTTAGGTAAGGTTTCGTTACAAACTAACCGCAGCGCTTCATGTAGCGCTAAAATGCCGGATACGGGCGCAGTGTAATGGTATGATTTTTTATACCAAAATTGGTCGGCTAATTTGGCGTCTAAACACCAGTGTCTTAGTGTCTCTTTCCGCTCATTGATTACTTGCCAAGCCTGATCAGAAAATGCCACTAACGACACGCCGGGAATAGAGGATAAGCCTTTTTGGCCACCAGTGATCACGGCATCAATATGCCATTTGTCCATTTCCAATGGCATGGTGCTTAGGGTACAGACCGCATCAACTATCACTAAGCAATGATGTTTTTTAGCCAGCGCACAAATTTCAGGAAGTGAGCGATTAAAAACGGTGTTTGAGGTTTCACCTTGGACGATGGTAAGTACTTTAGGTTGAAACTCACTAAGTAGGCGGGCCACTTCTT
Source organism: Motilimonas sp. E26 (assembly GCF_021278025.1). Lineage (GTDB taxonomy): Bacteria > Pseudomonadota > Gammaproteobacteria > Enterobacterales > CBDFNC01 > Motilimonas. The sequence goes on along the minus strand of NZ_JAIBHJ010000033.1, from coordinate 20,832 downwards.
CAACATTCGCAAACTCACCGTTGGGTACAGTATAACGTTGTACATTTGCTTGTGAACGAGTGGCCATTTCAGCTAAACGCGAACTGAAGAAACCGTTACAAATACTTAACACTTTGTCATCTGGTTGGATCAGGTTGACTATCGCCATTTCCATCGCCGCAGAGCCAGGACCCGCAACACCGAGTATGTGTTGTGACTCAGTTTGGAACACATAGCGCGCCATCGCTTTGACTTGCTCTATGATTTGCGCCATGGTGTTGCCTAAGTGGTTAATCACGATGGAGTTCGCTGAGGCAACTTTAGCCGGAATGGGAACAGGCCCAGCCCCCATCATCAATAATGGTTCGTCGGGTAAAATGTTGTCCAAAGGAACGATATTAGGCACTTGGATATACATGGCGCGGGTCCTTAAATGGCAAGCGTCAGCTCAAAAGCTAAAAATTTTTTCATTTTAGCGGGTATTAGTAACTAGGTTAAGCTAATAAATAGCTAATATGTTATATAAAAGAAAAAAGACTGTGGTTTGTGTCGGAAAATATACCAAAGAGTATTCGCGGCTAATTACCATTTTCATTATACTCACTCGCAGTAAAGAGGTTGAATCAGGGACGGATATGGCAAACTCGCAAAAACCAGAATCATTACCATATTTAACGCCAACTCAAGTGGCGGAAAAATTTAAGGTGTCGCCGATCACGGTGCGCCAATGGTCAAGTAGTGGCAAACTTAAGTGTCAAACCACCCCCGGTGGACATCGGCGTTATTTACCTGAAGATGTCGCCGAGTTTGCAAAAAACGCGGGTATATCATTAGATGAGTTAAGCTCTGGCCCGTGTCGCATTATGATTGTGGAAGACGATTCACAATTAGCGCATTTATTACAAGAATTTATTGGTTCATACGATGATACATTTGAAGTGTATCTTGCTCCAGACGGCTTTCGTGCCGGTGAATTATTACATACATTAAAGCCAGATTTGATCTTGCTGGATTTAATGATGCCGGGAATGAATGGTTTTGAGGTTTGTGAGCGAATTAAACGCAGTTCAGCGACGCGCAATATTAAGGTTGTCGCGATGACTGGCTTTAGCTCTGAGCATAACGTGACACGGATCCTGAATGCTGGTGCTGAAACGTGTTTGAAAAAACCGATCGACTTTGCGCTTTTACGCGACATTCTCGCGGAGTGTAACAGCAAAAAAACTGCCTAATCATGTTGTATAGGCCAAACAAGCCGGCACAATAATTGCGCCGAGTTTGAGGCAATATCATGTCTAAATTAAACAATCTACATTGGGTAGCCATGGTTATTTTAACCATGGCTATTGCGCTTATTTTTCAGGGGGTGCTACTCTCGAATGTTAAGCGTGACTATCAAACGGGATATTCTCACACCATAGGTTTACTGGAGGAGCAAAGTGCCGATATTGAACGCGCCTTAACCACTTATGCCCACGACGATCCCAGCCAAGTAAAGCAAGCTATAGTATCTGCTATGTCCCTTAAGGGATTGAGGAAAATCATTGTCTTAAATACCAAAAACAAAGTTATTTTCGCCAATAACAGTATCTGGTTGAATAATGATGTTATTCAGCTGGTTGAATATATTCCAAACTTAGCCCTGTCGAGTAATTTATACTTCAAAAAGCAGTTTTTACTCAGTGAAGATGAAAGCCTGCTTTTTTACACTAAGACTTACGACTTACCGTTTAGCGGCCCGTTAAGTGAAGTTCGTATATATTTTGAATATGAGTTTCTCGAACCAGAATCGCTTTTTTGGCAGTATGCCAAGTTCTCTCTTAACACCACCTCTATTGTATTATTGATATTAGCATTGGCATTTGTTACATGGTTCTACCGTGCCACCTTAATACCATTAAAACGCTTATCATATGCTTTACAAAACCATGGCAAAAGCAAAGAGCGATTGCTACTCGATGAACAAGGCGTGGCGCAAATAAGGCGTATTACACGGTTGTTTAATAATATTTATCACCGACAAAATAAAGCGCAAGAACAAGCTCAGCAACAGCTGCAGCAGCATTTAGCTATTTTCGCAGCTATTGCTGATGGGGTGATTTTGCTTAACGAAAAAGGCCATGTATTGGCACTGAACCCTGCCGCTTGTCGTTTATTTCAAGGTACTGAGACATCATTAATGGGGCGCCATTTATCTCAGTTACCTGGCAATGCCGGAGAATTGGCAGGGGTGCTGAAACGCGTGCAGCAGGATGGCTTGGCATTAGATTTCGCCGATCAGCTTAACTTCATGTTTGACTCATCTGTTGTACATATTGCAGGCAAAATCAGTCGCTTAGATGCTCAGCCTCCGCAGTACCTTGTTTGCTTGCAAGATACTTCAGCAAAACAATATTTAGAAACCGCTATCGCTACCTTATCTGATGTCGCCGCGACAGCCGATCCCTTGCAGCATATCTGCAATAGTGTCGCTAATGCCCTCAAGATGCCTTGGGTTTATATCATGCGTCGAGAAGCGGGTAGTGAACGACTATACCTATTATCAGGTTGTCAGAACCAACAGTTCGCGGGTCAAGCTGAGCTTGCTTTTAGCCCACTGTATGAGCTATTTCATCGCGGTGATATCTTGGTGATGGGGGAAAAAATTAACCAAGCGTTTGCCAGTGACCCCTTTATTAAAGGGCACCATATTAAAACCTTTTTTGCCATGCCGTTACATGATGAAAAAGGAGCGGTATCGGCCGCTTTATGTGCGATGCATTATAAAAAATATGAGTCGTCTACTGCGTTGGATCTGCTGCGTATCGCCGCACGTAGGGTTGAGTTGGAAATGCAGTACAAAGCACAAGATAAGCAATTACGTGCATCGGATACATCATTGCGCCAGCTGCTCGATAATGTGCCGCACATGGTCAGTATTCGTAACCAGCAGCATCAAATCCAAATTGAAAACCTTGCAGCGCGTCATTTTCGTCATCAACTTAAAGAAGATCAAAACAGTCAGTTAACCGCACAATCTGTGATATTGGCAGAAAAAGTTCGCCAAGGCGAAACCTTACGCGAGATCAGAAAGAGTGTCGACAAAGAAGGCTTATTACGGTTTCATGAGGTGGTTTGCGCCCCTTACCATCAGATCAATAGCAGCCAAGAAATGACCTTAGAGGTGGCAACGGATGTCACCGAACTGATGCAAGCTAAAACCACGTTGCAGAAAAAAGTGAATATTCTTGATGCCCTTAATGAAGTTCACCGAATTTTGGTGGCGCAAGAAGATGAGTCACAGTTATTACTCGATATTTGCCAAATATTAGCCAAGAAGCTGGACTTCCCATTAGTTTGGGCTGGGCAGGTAAAAGATGAGGAGGTATCAGAGCTTACCTTGATCGCGGCATTTAGCCAAATGGAGCAGGCAGATGTTTTTATTAAAGAAAATTGTCTCGATGATTTAGGCGTTTATCGTGCAGCGGTACAGTCGCAGCATGTACAGCGGCTGGATAATTTAGCCGAACAAACTCATCCGCCAGTCAATCATCAACTTGCTTTAATGGGGCTGAAGTCGCTAATGGTTGTGCCCATTTTACGTAATGAGCATGTGACCCAAGTCATCTGTATTTATGGTTCTAAATCTTACTATTTTGACCAAGATGACGAGCTTATATTTAATCAATTGGGGCTCGATCTTTCCCTGGCTATTGAGCATCAGCAGACAGCGGCAAGCAAGCGACAGCTTGAGCTGCAATTAATGCAAACACAAAAAATGGAAGCCATCGGTCAGTTAACCGCCGGTGTCGCTCATGATTTTAACAATATACTGGCGAGTATTTTAGGCTTCACTGAGCTCTCATTGATGCGCGTTAGTTTAGAGAATGAAAAGGTGGGTGATTACCTTAAACAGGTGATTACTGCCGGTAAACGCGCGCAAGATTTAGTGGCACAGATGCTGGCGTTTAGTCGGCCCAATGAGCAGTTCCATCAAGCGGCGGTGCCGTTAACATTAGCTATGGCCCTTAAAGAAGGTTGCCGTATGCTTAATGCGACCTTGAGCAAAGAAATAAACCTAAAATTCGAAATTGGCAATAACGCCAATCAGACTGTCGCAATCACCCCAACCGAGTTCCATCAAGTGCTAATGAATCTGGTGCTTAATGCACGTGATGCGATGAATGGTGAAGGTGTCATTAAAGTTAATCTTGATCATTTAACCGACTCTGGTTTGCTGGAGTGTCGTTCTTGTCGCAGTGCTTTCCAAGGAGAATTCTTGGTGTTATCGGTGACGGATCATGGCTCAGGAATGGAAGAGGCGGTGGTGCGAAATATTTTCTCGCCTTTTTATACCACCAAGGAAGTGGGTAAAGGCACGGGTATGGGGTTATCTGTGATCCACGGTTTGGTGCATAATTTGGGTGGTCACATTCAAGTGAAGAGTAGCCCAGGGCAAGGTAGTTTATTTCAAGTCTACTTTCCTGTGAGCAAAAGTTTAGCCATGCCAATTGAAGCGCCAGTATCCAGTGTGATGAAATACCCAAGCTTGCGCAATAAGCGAGTATTGTTGGTAGATGATGAATCGAGCATTGTAGAATTTTTAACAGATTTATTAACCGCTGCAGAAGTCAGTGTTAGTTCCTATCGCGACGGTCAATCGGCATTAAATGCCTTTATGGCGGAGCCTCATTCATTTGATTTAGTGATCACCGATGTGATGATGCCTAAAATGACGGGATTGGAATTAGCGCAGCACATCACTCAACACAATACCTTAGTGCCCGTTGTGGCTATTAGTGGTGATGATATGTCGCACTACGATGGCGATGATCAGGTATTTATCGCCACAGTAGAAAAGCCCTTTTCATCGGCTAAGTTTATGCGCACCTTGGCTGACTTATTTACCCCAGTATCGGCATGATTAAGTGATGCACGTTGGCCATTCAGCTCAGTTTGGCAGTAATAGAATTTGCGTTTTCATTACTGAAAACGCAAATACATGCTCATGAATGATTTAAGTGCAAGTAAACGCAATTTTTATTGCTAATCCGCCTTGGGATGTTTCGCGATATTTTGCGTTCATGTCTTTACCTGTTTCGTACATAGTCTCAATGACTTTGTCTAACGATACGCGAGCTTCTGAATTTCTGCGTAGCGCCATCCGAGATGCGTTAACTGCTTTCATTGATGAAATGGCATTACGTTCAATACAAGGTACTTGTACTTGGCCAGCAACAGGATCGCAAGTTAATCCCAAGTGATGCTCCATAGCGATTTCAGCTGCAGCAGCCACTTGCATGGGGCTGCCACCCATGAGCTCTGTTAGCCCCGCGGCAGCCATTGAGCAGGACACTCCCACTTCGCCTTGGCAGCCTACTTCTGCCCCTGAAATAGATGCGTTACGCTTATATAAAATACCCACTGCCGCGCAAGCTAAGAAAAAGCGTGTATATTGCTCGGTGCCAACGGGTTCAATAAATTTGTCGTAGTAAGACAATACTGCAGGAATAATGCCTGCTGCACCATTAGTTGGCGCGGTTACAACACGTCCACCTGCGGCGTTTTCTTCGCTCACAGCTAAGGCAAACATATTTACCCAATCGATAATAATCATCGGGTCAACATTGTGATTGCCCGAGGTTGACAGCATACGAAATAGAGCTGGTGCACGGCGTGGCACGCGCAATGGACCTGCAAGGACGCCTTCGGTGCGACAGCCGCGATCGATACCTTCTTTCATCGTTAGCCAGATTTTACCAAAAGCCGTTACGATACTTTCACGATCACGTAAGTGCTGTTCGTTACGCATCATTAAAGTACTGATGCTTAAGCCATGTTGCACACATTGATCGATCAGTTGTGCCGCAGAATCAAATGGATAAGGAACAGTCACATCACTGATTAAATCTTTACCGAAACTCTCTTCATCGACAATAAAGCCACCGCCAACAGAGTAATAGGTTTTGCTATAAGCGAGCTCATCACCTTTAAAAGCATGAATTTTCATGCCGTTTTCATGTAAAGGTAAAGCTTGGCTAATAAAGCTTAGTGCGTCATTTTTAAAGCTCACTGTGTGACAGTGTAAGCCAATTGGTAGCTGTTCTGTGGTTGCGACGCGCTCAAGAAAATCAGGAATGGTATCTAAGTCAACATTATCTGGGCTAAATCCGCCAAGACCTAAAATAATGGCTGTATCGGTATTATGGCCTTTACCTGTTAGGGCTAACGACCCGTGTACGTCAACGGTGATGGCGGTGATATCTTTGATTATTTCTTTTGCGATTAAATCATCCACAAACTGTTTGGCGGCTTTCATCGGGCCGACTGTGTGTGAACTGGATGGGCCAATGCCAATTTTAAAGATATCGAATGCGCTATACATAATGCGTTCCTTTACTAATTTGGGCCGATTTATCGACCCTTATGCTATTGGACTATTTATTAAGCAAGAAGTTTAAAAACAATTGCTGAAATAGCCACTAGACCCATAGTGGTGATAAATACATTAGCGATTGTGCCTTGGTATTTCGCCATTGCAGGTACTCGTTTAATTGCATACATAGGCATTAAGAATAGGATAGTGGCGATAATTGGGCCGCCTAAATCTTCTATCATGCCTAGTACACTTGGGTTAATGACGGCCACAATCCACAGGGTGATGATCATAAAGCCGATGGTGAATAGGTTTACTTTTTTCTTGTCCACAGTTTTACCCATGGCTTTAGCTTGTTTGATGATGATGCCATTCATGCCTTCACGGGCACCTAAGTAGTGGCCAAAGAACGATGAAACGATAGCAACAAACGCCACAACCGGACCAAAGTAAGCAATGATTGGACTGCCGTGTACGTTAGCAAGATAAGATAGCACTGGCAGGTTTGCGGCTTTGGCTTCAACTAACATTTCAGGGCTAAGGCTTAGTACCACTGAAAATACGAAGAACATAACAAAGCCCAATAACATGGCAGAAGTACGTTTTAAAATGGCATCTGATTTAGCGACAGCTGCATCGCCATATTGCTCACGTTGTTTGCGCGCAAAGCTGCTAACAGCTGGAGAATGGTTAAATGCGAATACTAATACAGGAATGGTTAACCATAGGGTTGTGGTGAAATCCATTACGCTTGGCGCTTGGCTAATTGCTGCGAAGTTCCAATCAGGGATAAGAAAGAGTGACATACCAGCAAGGATCGCAACCAGTGGGTAAACCAAAAACTGAGTGATTTTTAACATCAGCTTTTCGCCAGCCATCATCACCGACATCATGCCTAAAATCAGAGTAATCGAGAGTAACCAGCGTGGTAATGACTCGATACCGAGTTGGTTAACCATAAAGCTATCCACGGTGTTGGTGATCCCCACGCCGTAAATCAATACGATGGGGTAGATAGCAAAGAAATACAGCAAGGTGATAAGTTTGCCGGCGCCAGTGCCAAAATGCTCTTCTACCACGTCAGTGATATCGGCTTTAGGATTGCTTGACGAAAGGACAAATCGAGATAGGTTGCGGTGTGCAAAGTAAGTCATTGGGCCAACTAACACCGCCATTGCGAGTAGTGGCCAGAATCCACCTAAGCCCGCGTTAATGGGTAAAAATAAAATCCCCGCACCAACGGCGGTACCAAATAAGCTGAGTACCCAAGTGGTATCAACCTTGTTCCAACTGTTTACTGAAAGTTTAGTTGTGGCATTAGATGCATTACTCTCAGAGCTTGTGGGCGTGTTAATCGGCGCGGTTGTGTGCGCACTTGCCATGGTTTTCTGATTCATATTTCCACCTTGCTAAATAGAGGGCGACGATAGTTAGTTTTATATCTATTCCTAATCGCACCCGAGTTATTATTTTTAAGGTGAGTGCGTCTGTAATAGAAACTATAAGAAGCCGCTTGCGACCGATATAAGGGAAAACCCGTAACCGTCTTGGGAGGGTATATAGCCTATTCAGGCCTAGTATTTAAAACTGTTTAAATTCATGATTTTATGCCATTTATGTGGGTTTTGTTACGGTATCGCATCAGCACTTTTGTTACAGATATGTGATCTATCGCAAGCGGCCTGAACAATGTCATTTATTCGAGCCAGTGATCACGATTAAAGGTTGATATTTAGGCATGTCACCGCCATCAATTAAATAATACTGGGTCGGCGGCAATTAAAGCGTGGCCATTAAGGAGAGCAATGCAGTTATGTATATTGGTGAGCTAGCTAAGTTATCAGGGGTGAGTATTAAAGCTATTCGACATTATGAAGTCATTGGCTTAATTAGATCGCCGCTGCGACAAGGCAAATATCGAGTTTATGATGCCAGTTTTGTCGATGTGTTGGCGATGATAAAACTGGCGAAAAGTTTAGGCTTCACCCTTGAAGAATTAAAGCAGATTGCCTCAGCGAAAACCCAGCAGGGTTTGGTGCCGATGGACTTATTACGTCAAGCAATCGACAGCAAGCGCGTACTATTGCAACAGCAACAAACGGCAATATTGCAAAAGCTCGACGGCTTGTCTGAGCTCGAGCAAAGCGTTGCGCGTTACAACGCTTGCTTGCTAACTTCATTGGCAAAACCGACGTCTTAGGCTTTTTCCATCGCATTTTGATAGATCTTGAGTATGGTATTTCTTGCTAACAAGCGGTTAAGGAATACGTAAAACTTATTCTCACAAAATGGGATTTCACGCATCTTCCCTTTAAATAAGGCCTTGAGACCAAGTTGAGCGACTTTTTCGGGGGTAGCTCGGTGTTTTTCGGCGAAGGTGCCTTGACCATTTTTGGTATCATCTTGGCCATTAAAGGTGAAAAATCGGGTGGCAGTGCGCCCAGGAGAAAGGCAGCTGATAGTCACATTCTTGTCTTTCATTTCCATCGCCAGCGCTTCGGTAAAGCTGCTTAAGTAGGCCTTGCTAGCGGCGTAAGCGGCAAAGTAGGGCTGAGGTTGATAGGCGGCTGTAGAAGCAACATTCAGCATATGCCCACCACCTTGGCAGGCCATTTTTTGCGCAAAGTAGCTGCTCAATTTGGTTGTTGCGGCAATGTTCAGTGCTAGCATGGCATCGATCTCGGCTTCATTCTGTTCAAGATGCTTACCAAATAAGCCAAAACCGGCATTGTTGATGGCAACGGCGATGGGCGCGTTAAATTGTTCCAGCCGCATAATGGTTTCATTTAACTGCTCAGTCTTAGATAAGTCAGCTGTGATGGTGAACCTAACATGAGGTAAATCTTGTTGCAGTTGCTGTAACATCGCTTGGTTTCGGCCATGTAAAATTAAGGCGTAACCTTGTTGCGAAAGTTGTTTAGCAAAGGCTAATCCGATCCCTGATGTGGCGCCGCTAATAAATGCTGTCTTCATGCTTTAATTGTTCTCTATGATTGACTAGAGATGCCATCATAAAGCCTCCCCTATAGGGGAGAGTCAAGGGAAGGAGCAGATATACCCCTATACTTTTTGCGTTTTCATCCCTGAAAACGAAATTTTGCAGTAAATATACTCTCTCCGACCGTAATTGGCTTATACCCAAGTTACCTCAAGATGCTTGTTCAGCGAGAATTTGTAGGCTGTTAGGCGCGACGCTGATTTGAGACATAGTTATTCTACGTTAAAAATCAGCAACAAAGCATAACAGCCTACAAAACTCGCCCTTTGGGAGTCGCTCATTATGTTCATTTTTTCGTTAAAAAGCATTGAAAGGGCTGACCATTCCTTCAGCTTTTTGCCTCAAACTGAACATAATGAGCGGCTCTGAATCCCGCATCTTGAGGTGTCTTGGGTATAAGCAAAACTGAGGTTAGTTAATGTTGTTTATGCCGTTAAGATAAGGTCTTTGACTAAACGTCTTGGCGTATGCGCCGTGGCAGCGGCTTTACCTAAACGCACCAGCATTTGCACCGTGTCTGATTCGGCAATATTAAAGTGTTGCTTAAATGCTTGTTGCAGCGGCAGCATGTCGGGGTATTCTTGCAGCACTTGGCTCATAGGATGCTGCGCTAACCCCATCGCGGTGGTGGTTAAATTAAGGCGGCAGTAATCGCGGCCAATTTTAACTTGATCAAGGCGACTGTTGGTTTTGGTGGTTAGCCAAGCAAAGGTGCTGGTGGATTGGCTGGCCGAGCGAGCTACTTCGACACTTTGTTTGCCAAAATCACTCGGATCCTTTTCGGTGCTCGCGCGATCAAGAATAAAGGTTTCCGCGACGAATTTTTTGATTCCAGTGACGCCAGAGTGGGCGAGGCCAAAGCCATCGCGGTATTTGGTCACTTCGGCATCGTTAAAGCGAAACATCTTAATGGTTTCCATGTCTCTTGCTTTATTGCCTACTTCAATCTGCATCGCTTCGGTCAGCATTTGTTGCATATAAGTTTGCTGCTCTTTGCCATCTACTAGGGTTAATTGACCGCTGCTGCTATTTGCCCACAGCGTAAGTTGCGCCTTTTGTTTTGGTGTCAGCAAGCTATTGTCGTACTCACGCTTGTTCGACTGGCGAGTAAGCAGGTGAGAAAACAGGGGATCAGTTGCCATGTCATTTTGCTCTAGCAACGTGATCCGAGCGACTGGAAGATCTTCAATGACCAGGTTGCTGTACTCGCCATCTGGGAAGTAGTCGATATCGGCCTGATAACCATAAGCGGTAGCGGCGATACTTAAGGTTTCTAAAAAAGTGCCTTGGCCAATGTGAATTTGCCGTGCATAAGGGTCGGTTTCTGGTAATAAGCGCGCCTGATCAACAAACAAATCAAAGCTGTTAGGGCTGTGTAATTTAATCAGCCAAGGCTGTTTATTATGTGGATTAGGGCAAAGAATGGCGTAAGCCAATACCTTTAAGCGAATATCTTTTTCATCGGCTGCTGGCCCATTCCAGCCAAAATCGACTGCGGCGCTGCCGTCAGAGCAACCCAGTAGCGTGCTGCTAAAGGTGGTAGCAGCGGCGCCCACTCCAATCATTTTGATAAAACCTCGACGATCCATAGTAATACTCCTAAGCAACTTTTCGAATATTTACATTCCTAGGAATTTAAATTAGTATTCCTTGGAATGTTTGTCAATGCTTGTGCGGGAGGAAGCATGAATTTAACAGAGCAAAAGCAGCAGCGGATCATAATACAGCTAGGGATTATTCAGCAGTTAATGACCACGCGTACTCATCAGCTGTTTAAGAATTTCAGCATTAATCCGTCAGAATTTTCACTATTGAGTCATTTCAGCCATCAGCCAACGCGCAGCTGGACCATTTCTGAATTAGCGAATGTGATGGAAATGAATCAGCCTGGCATTACCAAGCTGGTCGCCAGTTTGCTTGATAAATCGGCTCTCCATGCCGAGGTTGATGCGCAAGATAAGCGTAAACGTCATTTAACTATTACTAAGCAAGGATTGAATTTGTGCGGTGAGATCATGCAAAAGCTACAACCTGACATCAGTGCTTGCTTTGCCGATTGGCAAGACCAAGAGTTAGATCAACTGCTGGCAACCAGTGAAAAAATGATGCGTTGGCTAGATGATAATCGGTTGAAAGATAATTGATGTAGTTTTAGGGGGGGTTATCACGCTCATAGTTGAGCCGGCCTAGTGGGATAATGCTGCATCACGTTTTCTTTATATTTAGTTGATGATTGGAGTTTGGCTTCATATACTCATCCATTTCTTTATTAATAAAAAGGTTTTGGTTTGAAAAAAGTCCTCGTTTTATCCACGTTGTTTTTATCGCCCCTAACATTCGCTAATTCAGTGATAACCCTAAACAGTGATCCGGGTGATTGGATTGGTGGTGGTCAATCACACACGTTAAACGGTGAATTTACTAGTTCGATTGAAGCTGGGAAAATTACTATTTCTCACCCGAGTGGTTTTAACTTCACTTTTAGACCCCCTAATGATCGTAATTTAGCTCCCGGCGCTTACCTTAATGCTGAGCGTGATGCCTTTAAGGGGCCTTTTAATGCAGGTATGGCTGTAGGGGCAACGGGTCGTGGTTGTAACAAAATAAGTGGTGAATTTTATATTTACGAAATGGACTTAAATACTTCGGCCCCCAGCTTAGCGCTGGATTTTGTGCAGTACTGTGATTCAACAGATAACAAACTTGAGGGAAGTATTCGTATCAATAATGATGCGCTTATACCCTACCAGTTGCCGTTAGCTGTGATTCAAAAAAATGCAGGTCAAGTGGTTGAAGGCGGTGATTTAGTACTTGATGGCTCGCGTTCTAAATCAAACACCAGCACGATTGATAGTTATTACTGGGAATACGTGAGTGGTCCTACTATTAGTATTATAAATCCAACGGCAGCACAAACTCAGATAGCCTTTGCCAACGATATTGCGTTGGGCGGTGAAGATCTCACGTTGAAGTTATCGGTAACAGATAGTCAGGGCTTACCGGCGACAACAATTGAAACCTTTCATGTTGCTAGTAAAAGTGATCCTCGTTCATTTTTTACTATGCGCAGTAGCAATGGTGACTATATTGGTCAAGGCAAAGTATGGAACTATGATTCTGCCAATAGCCTGATGACTGCACGTAACAATTACGACAACGGGGTTTCTGTTTCGATTCAAGGTAGTGAAAGTTGGACAGCAAATTTTGCTGCTGCTGATGAAGCGCAGTTAACTTCAGGTCGTTATTTGGACGCCACTCGTTTTCCATTTCAGGCTGCTGGCGTGGCTGGCTTGAGTGTTTCGGGTGACGGCCGTGGTTGTAATAAAAGCATCGGTAACTTTGAGGTGCTACAGCTAGCGTGGAGCAAAGGCCAACCCGAGCAGTTTTCAGCCACCTTTGAGCAGCGCTGTGAGAATTCTGCAGCGCTACTCAAGGGCGAAATCGCGATCAATGCACTGCATCCAAGCGTGCCAAGTGCAAATGCTGGTGAAAGCATTACTGTTACAGAGCATAAGATCGTTAATCTAAATGGCTCAGGCTCTTTTGATCGATTAGGTGAGCTGGCTAGTTATCAGTGGTCAGCAAGTGGCTTAACCATTACAAACGCTCAGGACTCTAGAGCCCACTTTATTGCTCCTGCATTAGCAGATAGGGAGCAGAGTCAAACCTTTGATGTGCAACTGCTAGTGAAAGATAACGAAGGCTATCAAGCTAACGATATCGTTACAGTAACGGTATTAGCTGATAACCAAGCCCCTTTGGCTGTCAATGATCAAGTTGAGGTAATCGCGGGTGAGGCAACAGAATTGACTCCTCTCGATAATGACGTTGACCCAGATGGTACCCTGCAACAGGATTCCATCGTCATTAAAGCGCAACCTCAGTTTGGCTCAGTCGCTGTTAATGCACAGGGGGTACTAACATATACGGCAACGGATTTAGCCCAAGAAAGCGATCGCTTAACTTATGTGGTGTTGGATAATGATGGCGCAGAGTCAAATGTAGCGACCATTGAGGTTGTGATTAAAGCCAAGGTTGTAGAGCCTAACTGGCCTGAGTTTGTGCTTGGTAAAACAGTGGTAAAAAATGGTGATATCGTGGCGTATAACGGCGGTTGTTACCAAGCCAAAAATAATCCCGGTTTGTGGGAAGCCCCGAAAGCAAACTCATGGTTCTGGGAGCAAATTGCTTGCGACACCAGTGTTGATCCAACGGAGCCAGATCTACTAGCTTGGCAGACTAACCAAGCCTATAACGCTGGGGATGTGGTCACCTATTCAGGGCTTAAATTTCAAGCCAGATGGTGGACCAAGGGAGTACAGCCTGACCCCTCTAATATTTGGGGCGTTTGGAAAAAGCTAGACTAACCTGAGATCTGCTTAAGCAACCTTTAAAGTAGTTAGCTTTGGAGCAATTAGATTAAGGTGTGGCTTGTTGTCCTTAAAACAATAAGCCACCAACCCTCAACCCTGCGAGTAAATTCAACATTAGGTACCCAGACGATGAGTGCTCCGTTCCGATTCACATACCAAGTCAATATGTAAATATAGGGAGTTGCACTTGTGATGAAAAGTTTGACAGAGAGCTGGGTTGTCGACTCAGATAAAATGTGTATTCGTGATACTTCAGGTGCCCGAGTTTATAGAGAGTTTGACTATGGCTCAAATGAGCATACCTGGAAGTATGAAAATGCAAGTAAAACTAAAGCATTGGATGGGTTGAGATACTTCTACCACACAGAAGGTGTTTTTTTACTAAAAGCTTTGAGGACACGATTTAACATGAGTAATCCTGAAGTGTGCTTAATGATCAACAGCGAGGTTGAGCGGGAAAAAAAAGTGAAGAATAACGCGTCACCAACTAACTTTGATTGTGATGACTTAGCCATGATCATTTTGAACGAGCTTCCAACTAGAGAAATTAGCGTTGCTGAGTTGGAGGGGATTCTCAACGGTAATGAGTATTGTGAGCCGTGGATTCCAAGCTTCCTAAGAACTGCGCTAAGCAGAAAAAAGTAATCAGGATTGTGTTAAATCGGAACACTTCCGTTGCTTTTGTTACATAAGGTAACGGCTTAACCTAGAAACCATTACCGACACCAATAACCAAGCGGAGTCGGCAGAATACAGTTATTACCCTAACAACCGCTTAAATACGGAAAGTATCGACCGTGCGGACCAAACCTATGCTTATGATGGTGTGGGTAACCGTACCCAAGATAGAAACATGTCTGGTTACCAGCTGCGCATGGCCAGCTGGGAGCACATCAACAACTACGATTACCAGCCTGAATCTAACCTATTGATAGCGGTTAACGGCGGCGTGGTCAGTCACGATGAAGTGTGTAATCGGATATTCATGGCCATAGCTATAGCTATAATGGCGAAGGGCGCCTAACCACGGTCACCACCGCAGAGAAACAAGCCAGATATCACTATAATGGCATTGGTGAGCGAACCATTAAGTATGTTGGCTCAGATACTTACTTGTATTACTACAACACCGCAGGCCAGCTACTTGAGACGCAATACTACCAAGGCGCTACGCAGATTTGGTCAAAACAAATTATCTGGCTGGGTAGCCTGCCACTGGCACAAGTAACACAAAATGCCACCGGCAATGAAATAGTGTACCTGCATGTAGACCATTTAAACACACCGCGCAAGGCCACCAATAGCCAGCAACAAGTAGTTTGGCAATGGTCATCGGATGCTTACGGCAATGGCGCCGCCAATGAAGACGTGGATGGCGACCAGCAGTTAACGCAAATTGACCTGCGTTTTCCGGGGCAACTATTTGATGCGGAATCGGGGTTGTATTATAACTACTATCGTTATTACGACCCGAAGACGGGGCGCTACATCACCAGTGACCCGATTGGGCTAAATGGTGGGATTAATACCTTTGCTTATGTAGGTGGAAATCCGGTTAGCAGTATCGACCCTAAAGGTCTATGGGTATGGGTTGTTATTCCAGGGGTATGTGCAGCTGGCGGGTGTGAAGCTGGTTTGGTTACTATAGGATGTGTATTTACTCCTGGTTGTAGAGATTTGTTTACCCCGCAAGGCGACGGGTTCGAAGATCCAAACTCTTACATGGCGTATGGGGATGAAGGGCATAGGTATGAGAATGATCTTTTAGATAATCCTCCTGCTCCATATGGCTTTTTTGGTGGTAACGATAACTGTGATGAGAATCGAAGAAACTTAGAGTACCTGCGCAAAAGGCTGGAGCGGCAAACTCGAAACAAGGACGCTGCTGATCAACGGTTTGGAACAGGTAACCAGGTAGAAGCCTTTAAGCATAAAGAAAGGGTCAGAAGAATTAAAGCTAAAATCAAAGAGTATGAAAAAGCTGTAAAAGACTGCCCTCCAGATAATTGCACATAATAATTGAGGTAAACTGATGCGGTTAGATTTAAATAGCGCTTTAGGTGAGTTAGCGAATGACTATTTTTACGTCAATGCGTTTGCAGTAAAGCGACATTCTTATTGGATAGCTTGCGGTGAGTTTATCAGGAAAGATACTAAAGAGTTATGCACACATTGCTTTCAAAGGCGGGTCTCGTCGGTGGAGGAAGCAGAGCAAGTACTGGGGCATTTCTTTGCGGAGCAAGCAGAACGATTAGTTAAGCCGACTGATTGGGAGCGGCCTGATGAGGTCAGGTTGCTTGTCAATCGACAGGTTTCATATGAAATTGAGCGCCGTGACATGATGCTGGCAGCTTCAGATAGGTTTCAGAGTGTTGGGTATGATGAGTCGAAGTTTTTTGAAACTGTTAACAAACTCGCAGATTTACAGCACAGCCATACTCTAGAAGTACAGGGTAAGCTGGCAAGTCTGTCTGAGAGTGAAGTGATTCAACTTGTAGGTGATGAAGGCGTCTATTGTTACCGATTAGGCAATGAAGAACCAGGAGATCGTGATCTCGCTAAATATCATTTGTTCTTTTACCTATTGAAGCCATCTGAGCGAGCTAGAATTTCCCACAAAGAGTTTGTTAAAGAGAACTTCGATTCGAGTGACAGCTAGATAGTCTCTTGTTGTCGGAACTAGCGAACAGCTATCACTTTCCCTTATGTCAAGGCCTTGAACTGAAAAGTGAGAGGTCTTTTTAATTGTACTAGCTCAGACTTGATCTGACAGTTACCTATTTTAATATAAAATACCGGACAGCCATCTAAATAACCAGGCTATTTGATGGCGCAAAAAGCCAGCGATGATGGCTAGATCTGCTTTAAATATTCGCTGTTGATTCATTAATGGATGCAAGGGTAGGCTAAAATGCTATTAGAAATCCGTAGCTCTGACTGGATGTGTGATATTTAGGTGCGATCAATCCTGCCTGTTAAGCAAGTTACGCAGTTAGTTTGTGCAGCTTAAAAATGTTATCCTAATCCACTCAGTCGGTTACACGCTGCTTGGCTTTTAAACCGTCCTTTCCAAAAATGGCCCTTGCATTTATCTTCTTGGTTGGCTCTGCGGGCAATATCTTCATTTAAACAACGCATAAACCAGCTGATGTCCTTAAGGCGTTTACGCCATTTTGCAATCAACTCAGCAACCACTTCTTGTTGAGCATTGCTTTGTTGTTTACCCACTCGCCAATCACCCACCAACATGGGCGTAGCAAACAATTGTTGCCAGCGCTCCACGACGTCAACATCTGATAAATCACGGTTATCGGCTAAATTAATGTGCAAAATCAGATGGTAATGATTACTCATAATGGCGTAAGCACAGATATCTATGGTAAAAACACTGGTGAGTTATTTGATTTTATCCAACAGCCAAGGCTTGCGGTGTTCGTAACTTTTTTGGGTGTAGTGGTCGATGCCACATAAAAAAGCGCGACGCACGCAGCGGCTGGTGACATGGTAGTAAGTCGTTGATTCAGGACAAATCAACTGCTTGCGAGATAAAGTCATGGCCACATCCTGCTCACTAAGTGGTTTGTAAACTATGGCTCAGGACATGAGTTAGTGCAAAAAGAGATGGGTGTCCTGTTACTTCGTTAATTGAATCAACTTGGTTCCCAGGGAAACTTTCAGATGCATTTAACGATGTAAGTGTAAAAAAATAAATGAGTTTGAGAAATGACTGAAAATAGTAAACATGGACTTATGGCAACCTTCGTTAGCTCTGCTTTGATATGGGGTTGGATCAGTATTCTTCACCAACCCTACCCAGCGCTACTATTTGTTGTTATTCAAGCTGCTAGTGTGGCGACAGTAGCCTGTGTAACAGCAAAAAACTCAAAGCGAACGGCCTGGAAGTTTATGGCTTTCTTTTTCGGCGGTTGGATTCTAAGTTTCGTGATTAGCTTTGTTCTTTGGGGGGCCTATGCCCCTGAGTTTGTCTCTGCATTAGCGGAGCAGCTAGACTCAGGCACTTTTATCGAAAATCTAATACCCTGGGTGGGCTTCTCATTCCTATATGGGGGAGCTCTACAGAGTACAGCCGTATATTATATGTTCAGTCACCCATATAAAACATCGAAATAGACTCTTAGATTTTCTGTTTTAGTTCAGCATCTAAGCTCTGCTGCTTTTATTGTTGCTAAGGTGCGCTAATCACCGAGAGCCCTTAGCAATGGTTATATAAGTAACACCTCTGTTCAGGACACACTCCCTTAAAGAGTGAATAGAAAATCTTTTTTTGTTCATTTTCGCTTTGTATGCCATCAGCTTTGAGTGAAAGCAGAGGCGAATAAGCTAAGCATTGGTACAAAATACCGGACAGCCATCTAAATAACCAAGCTATTTGATGGCCTAAAAAGCCAGCGAAAAAGGCTAGATCTGCTGTAAAGATTCGCTGCTGATTCATTAATGGATGCAAGGGTGGGCTAAAATGCTATTAGAAATCCGTAGCTCTGACTGGATGTGTGATATTTAGGTGCGATCAATCCTGCCTGTTAAGCAAGTTACGCAGTTAGTTTGTGCAGCTTAAAAATGTTATCCTAATCCACTCAGTCGGTTACACGCTGCTTGGCTTTTAAACCGTCCTTCCCAAAAATGGCCCATGCATTTATCTTCTTGATTGGCTCTGCGGGTAATATCTTCATTTAAACAACGCATAAACCAGCTGATGTCCTTAAGGCGTTTGTGCCACTTTGCAATCAACTCAGCAACCACCTCTTGTTGAGCATTGCTTTGTTGTTTACCCACTCGCCAATCATCCATCAACATGGGCATAGCAAACAATTGCTGCCAGGGCAATTGTTATCTGTACTCATATTCTGTTAGTGATGGTTTGGGGTTTATATATACGTTGGGTGAAGATCATAAAATCGGTGGTGATGAATTATCAACAGATTTAGTCATCCTCGTTGAACTAAATTGTACTAGCCAATAGCTAACAAATCAGCAAGTAGTTTGGCAATGGTCATCGGATGCTTACGGCAATGGCGCCGCCAATGAAGATGTGGATGGCGACCAGCAGCTTACGCAAATTGACCTGCGTTTTCCGGGGCAAATATTTGATGCGGAATCAGGGCTGTATTATAACTACTATCGTTATTACGACCCGAAGACGGGGCGCTACATTACCAGTGATCCGATTGGGCTAGCGGGCGGGATTAATACGTTTGCTTATGTGGGAGGGAATCCGATTCGCAATGTCGACCCACTGGGGCTTGATATAGTTGATTTCTTGGGGGAGCCAGAGAGGCCTATTATTGATAATTTTGGCTATATGAGAAGAGATAAAAGTACACTTTACGTTTGGGGCCATAACGAAGAGAAAGGGTTTGCAGACTCAAGAGGATCAAATGAGTTGTTTCTATCCCCTCAGGAACTATATGATGAATTGTCCCCAGCCTTAAAGTCGAACAATTATGACAGAGTAGTTCTTGTTGGTTGCAATACATCAACGAACCCTAATTTTAAGGGAGATTTTGCTCAAGAGTTTGCCAATATATCCGGATTGCCTACGGCTGGGGCAACGAACTACTACTTCTTCTGGGGGATGCTGGGAGACTATAAACCAAGAGGTATTTATGGAATGGACTTTTTGGAGAGGCTTGAGCCTAGTGAGCCAGGGCAAACAGTGCTAAGGGATCCGTGTGATACCTGCTCACAATAGATGGATAAAACAATGAAGTGGACTTTAATCTTAGGCTTTATTCTGGTGTCTGTGGGTTTAAGCGGGTATGAGTATTCTCGTAGGGTCCCTTCCCTGAATACGTCAATGGTACTAGAAGATAGCATTTATAGACTTGACGGTTCGATGACCATTACTTTTTTGGACAAAAATGGGAAAAGGTTATACTTAATTTTGCGTAAGGTTGATTCTAAGCTAGAGCTTCATTACGCCCATTTCCCTGGATTTCGACCATTGGTTCATCACGCTAAAAAGGGAAGTGAGGTGGAGAGGAGAGTTATTGACAACCTTAACGATTGGTCTTTAGTTCAGTCCACTTCAAGCTTTGAAAAACTGTATTTAGAGTCAGGGGGGGAAACAAAATTTGAAGGAGGCAAGCGAGTCGCTGATGCCTATTATTTTTATCAGATGCTAAAAAGCAGGAGCAGAAATTAGCGGCCCCCCCCCTTAACTATCCCATCATATGAGCCAGATACGGAATACTAATGGGACATTCATAACTTTTTCGGAATAAGGGCCTCGCACTGAAAACTGCGGGGCGGAAAATACCGGACAGCCATCTAAATAACCAAGCTATTTGATGGCGCAAAAAGCCAGCGAAAAAAGCTAGATCTGCTGTAAAGATTTGCCGCTGGTTCATTAATAGATGGAATTTTTGCTAAATGCTATTAGAAATCCGTAGCACTGACTGGATGTGTAATTTTTAGGTGTTATCAATCCTGCCTGTTAAGCAAGTTAAGCAAGTTAAGCAAGTTAAGCAAGTTAAGCAAGTTAAGCAAGTTAAGCAAGTTAAGTAAGTTAAGCAAGTTAAGCAAGTTAAGTAAGTTAAGCAAGTTAAGCAAGTTAAGTAAGTTAAGCAAGTGACGCAGTTAGTTGGTGTAGCTGGAAAAAATTAGCCAAACCCACTCAGTTGGTTACATGCTGCTTGGCCACGGGTCCAGCAGTGGCCTGCTCGGATGCTATGTGCGGTGAGGTGTTCCCAGCTGCCTGCAGCGATGCCAAAGCTACGGCTAAAGTGGCTGACAAGTTGCAGCCAGCTATCTTGCTCAATGCCCAGCTCGTGCAAAAGCTTTGGTTGATTGGCGGGAATGTAGCCACGCTTATCATCACGAATGGCGCGCCCTGTCCAGTCGACTAATTGCAGGTACTCATCAAAATAGAACGGAATTTCATGGGGTTGACGTGAATCAAATTGATGTTCGAAGGGTAACAGTTCGGATTTCGTAATCTTATTGGCATCCTGCTTTGCTTTATATTGCTGTATGCGCTCATAAATTGAGGTGAATTCCTGGTCTTCGATGCGCTGGCACATATCGGCACGTATTGGATTTAAATCGACATAAGTCATGCACGTTAGCAGCGCTTTCTCATCCAGCAAGGCTTGGCTTTTAAACCGTCC
>NZ_JAIBHJ010000032.1 GCF_021278025.1 Motilimonas sp. E26 | reverse complement strand
CGGTACTAGCTCAGCTGGTAGAGCGCAACCTTGCCAAGGTTGAGGTCACGAGTTCGAGCCTCGTGTACCGCTCCAAATCGATAAAGCCTGACCTTGAGTCAGGTTTTTTTTTGTCTTGAGAAACGATACAGTACGAACAAACTGTACAGATGAGTTAACCATGGTTGGCATGATAAAAAAAGCAAATAGAGTTTACCTGCTATTGTACCTATGTATCTTTTCAGACCATGCCGTTAGCCAGATTTCGAATGATAAAATCATCGCACGTGCTAATGCTGCGCTGTCTTTGATGTCCTTTAGTGTCGTTCCTGACGTTACTACCAGTACCTTAAGTATTGATCAAAACAATCCTGAATCGTCGGATCTTATGATGACGCAATTAGGTGGTGGTGCAACCATAAGTGAAGATGTGCCGATTTACTTAGAGGGGACTTTGGCATTTAGCCGCTTCGATCCTACGTTTGTGATAACTAGTGGTAATGTTACCGGCACACTGCCTTTGAAGTGGAATAGCCTTTCTGCTAGCGGCGGGGTTGGCTGGGATTTCAAACTTGATGAGAATTTGGTATTGCGGCCGATAGTTAATGTATCTCTGGGAAGAGTGGTCAGCGATATTAAAATTGCTCGGTGGTATGTCAATAATCAGTCTGACTTGGATCTTTCATTTATTGATGGAGGCTCACTTAATGCATATGGCTATGGTGGGTCGATAATGTTGGATTACGAATTATTTTCAGAGCGGCAAGATATTGATGCGGAGTTGCGTTATAGCTATATCAGGCTTAATAGCTTTGGATCTACGGCTTCTGGCGCTAGGGGCCAAGCTAATGCTGAAAATCTCTCGTTATATCTTCGTCGCCGAGCGCCAACAGGTTATGAATTACTTAATAAGCCCTTGCGTTATGTACTTGAAGGAGCACATACACAGTTCTTAGGTGAGCAACGCGGTGCATTAGGCTTTGATTATATGAGCTCTGCCGGGGTGGGGCTAGAGCTAGATTCGAGTGATTACGATATTTTTATCACCCGTACCAGATTGGTTTTACGCTATATGTTCGGTCAAAATAGTGATGGTTATGCCTTGGGCTTGGCCATGAGCTTTTAAATTGGAGCAGTACTTTTATGAGTTTTAGCCCGTTATTAGATGAATTAATAAAAAGCTTACAGTGTTTACCGGGTGTTGGCCCTAAATCAGCCCAGCGGATGGCTTTTTACTTACTGGATAAAAATCGCAGCGGTGCGAGTAAATTAAGCCATGTGCTTGCTTCTGCTATCGATAATATCGGGCACTGTCAGAGCTGCCGAACTTTTACCGAAGATGACATTTGTCGTTTATGCCAGAATCCAAAAAGGCAGCAAAATGGCCAACTTTGTGTGGTTGAAAGCCCTGCAGACTTGCTCGCCATTGAACAAACCGCGCAGTTTTCAGGTACCTATTTTGTCTTAATGGGGCATCTTTCTCCGTTAGATGGCATTGGTCCTAACGATATTGGTCTTGATACCTTGGCGGCTCGATTAGCAAAAGGCAATATAAGTGAGTTGATTTTGGCTACTAATCCTACTGTTGAAGGAGAGGCTACGGCTTACTATATTGCGGAGTTAGCACGAGAGCAGCAAATCAATGTTAGCCGAATAGCTCATGGTGTGCCCGTTGGTGGTGAATTGGAGCTTGTTGATGGTACAACGTTGTCTCATTCTTTTGCTGGTCGTATTTCTATTAAATAAACTAAATCTCGGATATGTGAGATAGCAAACCAATAAAAAAGGGAAAATTTATCAATTTTCCCTTGAAACCTCTGCACTGTAACCCCACCTTAGTCCTAGTGTTAAACCCTGTAAAATAAGAGACGTAAGATGACAGACGCCGTACATACAGAAACTCATGGCTTTCAAGCCGAAGTAAAACAATTATTACAGCTAATGATCCATTCTTTGTACAGTAACAAAGAGATCTTCCTTCGTGAGTTAGTGTCTAATGCCGCAGATGCTTCAGACAAACTGCGTTTCAAAGCATTATCAGATGACACCTTGTACGAAAATGATGGTGACCTTAAAGTTCGTTTAAGTTTCGACAAAGACGCTAAGACCATCACCATTGCCGATAATGGTATTGGTATGACTCGTGATCAAGTGATTGAGCACTTAGGAACGATTGCAAAATCAGGTACAAAAGAATTTTTTAACCAGCTATCTGGTGACCAAGCGCGTGACTCACAGCTGATTGGTCAATTTGGTGTTGGTTTTTACTCTGCTTTTATCGTAGCAGATAAAGTAACCGTAAATACGCGTGCTGCTGGTGTCAGCCACGATCAGGGCGTGCAATGGCAGTCTGCTGGTGAAGGCGACTACACAGTTGCCGATATTACTAAGGCAGATCGTGGTACTGAAATCATCCTACACTTACGTGAAGGCGAGGAAGACTTACTTAACGAATGGCAATTACGTCAAATAGTGAGTAAATATTCTGATCATATTAGTATTCCTGTAGAGATGTGGAAAGCAGAAGAGCCTGAAACAGAGGGCCCTGATGGTGAGAAAATTCCAGCTAAGCCAGGTTATTGGGAGTCGGTAAACAAAGCAACCGCACTGTGGACTCGCAGTAAAGGCGAAATATCTGACGAAGAATACAAAGAATTTTATAAGCACATCTCCCATGATTTTGAGGATCCACTGAAGTGGTCTCATAACCGAGTTGAAGGTGAACAAGAGTACACAAGCTTATTGTATATTCCTGCACGTGCGCCATTTGACATGTGGAATCGCGAGAAACAACACGGCTTGAAACTTTATGTACAGCGCGTATTCATCATGGATGACGCTGATCAGTTTATGCCAACATACCTGCGTTTTGTTAAAGGTGTGCTGGACTCGAACGATCTGCCGCTAAACGTGTCACGTGAAATTCTGCAAGATACTAAAGTGACAACTAAGTTGCGTAATGCTTGCAGTAAACGAGTGTTGTCGATGTTGGACAAACTTGCTAAAGATGAAGAAAAATACCAGCCGTTCTGGAAAGAATTTGGTCAAGTGTTAAAAGAAGGGCCTGCTGAAGATTTCGCCAATAAAGAGAAAGTTGCAAAATTATTGCGTTTTGCTTCAACTCATACTGATGAGGCAGTGCAAAATGTTTCTTTTGATGCGTATATTGAGCGTATGAAAGAAGGCCAAGAAAAGATCTATTACATTACTGCTGATAGTTTTAATGCCGCGAAAAACTCTGCGCATTTAGAAATCTTCCGCAAGAAGGGCATTGAAGTCTTCTTGATGTACGATCGCATTGATGAATGGTTACTGAGCCACCTAAATGAGTTTGCAGGTAAGCAGCTAGTATCTGTGACCAAAGGGGATTTAGATCTTGGCGATTTAGAAGATGCTGAAGCGAAAGAGCAAAAAGAGAAGCAAGAAACTGAGTTTGCAAGCTTTTTAGAGCGAGCTAAAACGGCGTTAGGCGATAAAGTAGCCGAAGTTCGTCTGACTCACCGTTTAACGGATACGCCATCTTGTATTGTTGCTGGCGCTCAAGACATGAGTACTCAGATGATTAAGTTAATGCAATCTGTTGGTCAAACAGTACCTGAGCAAAAGCCGGTGTTTGAGTTAAATCCAGATCATGCGATGGTCAAGCATGTAGCTGATCTTCAAGATGAAGAATCATTTGCGCAATGGTTAAATCTATTACTTGAGCAAGCGGTATTGTCAGAAAAAGGCAGTTTAGATGATCCATCAGAGTTTGTAAGCCGCATAAATACACTACTGATGAAGTAAATTCATTTCTATACTTACCCAAGGGAGCTAAATGCTCCCTTTTTTATTGCGAAACAAAGATAAGTGCAGTGGGTCACGCCAATTTTTACCGAATCTCTTATACTTAGAAGTGATTAAATTACTCAAGAATCGCTCTCATTTAAGTGTGCAATGAACTAAGCCTAGTAACTTAGTGAGCGGTGTTAAATTCAAATCACGCAACATAACGCAAGGATGCGCTTTGATGTATGTTATTCAAAATCAGCTGTGGAACTATTGCTTATGCAAATAAGGCTACCTGTATTTGCCGTATTAATGATTTTTGCTGTCGCGATTGCACCTGCTAGCTTCGTTGCCGTTATGCAATACAAACAAACCTATGCCGCAGTTGAAAAGGCCGCGCAAAACAACTTAGCTTTACATGCGCGTTTAGCTGGTGAAAAGTTGATTAATCACATATCGATGTTAGGGACAAGTCTGAGTTATCTCGCAAAAGAGAAAGGACAAAGTGATATACAGCATACTCAACCAAGGATCATAAATAATGCGTTTAGGCAGTTTACGAATACCTACCGCGGGGTTCATTCACTTTATTTTATGGATGCGCAAGGCCAAGTTATAACCGGTATTGGTGCTAGTGTCGATGATGTACAAGAAGCTAATTTTTTGAAGCAGTTTAAAGGATTGGGCGGTTTATTGGAGCACAGTGGATTTATTCATTACAGCAATCCAAAACTAGTTCCAAACGCGGCTAATCCATACGGTGTAGCCCTTATCACGCCATTAAATGATGTTAATGAACGGCATACAGGTTATTTGTTGGCTTTAGTTTCAATTGACAGTTTTAGCCAAGTGCTACGACTTGTCGTCCCTGAATTTAGTGTTGCATTTTACTTGGGTGAAAAGTGGATAGGTGGCGACTATTGGAATAGCCCCGATGAGCAAAACTTTTATGACTTTGTGGTATCGGAACAACCAGAAGGTTACTTTAACCCTTTTGAACTTAAAGTAGTGTTAGCTGAGCCTTCAGCGCGCCTTGTTCAAGAGGTCGAAGCAGTATTAGCGCCGTTACTCAGTGTACAAATAGCTGCTCTTAGCATCGCACTTTTCATTACCATCCTTTTTTCTCGATTGATTTCAAAAACCCTTGGCCGACTTTACACGCTAATCCGTGATTTCCAGTCCGATTCTAATGCGCCACAACGGCATCGATTTTTTATTCTTGAGTTCAACCAAGTTTATCAGTTGATCATGGAAATGAAGCGTACGATAGGGCATCAAGTTATTCATTTAAAGCAAAAGAATAAAGAGTTGATTAATGCCGATGGGCTAAGAGAAAAATACTTAAACCGGGTCGAAGAGTTAAATAAAGAGCTCGAGCATAAGGTTTCGCAGCGCACAGCAGAGCTAGAACACACGTTACGATTAGTGGAAGAAGGTAATACCGTACTCGAACGGGTGATTTTATATCGCCGTGCATTACAAAATGCCATGAGCAATGAGAATGTTGCGATCCTGACATTAGATAACTTGCAGTTGACGATTGATAAAATGGAATTTGCTTTGTATCTTGCAGATGGTAGAGGCAATGGGGAAGTTATGTTGCAATCAACTTCTGCCCATTTTGATCTCGTCGCAATGCAAGACGAAGTTAACCAGTTGGGCGATGAAGCTTGGCAACAAGGAATTTGTTCACTAGACAGTGGGGTGCCAGTATTACGACTTGGCAGTAGTCAACAGCCAGTTGGCTGGTTAGCTGTTAATAAAATGCCTGCAATAGAGTATTCACAATGGTTATTGCTGTTTGGCAAAGAGCTTAGTAGCTTTCTAGAGATCCGCGCATTAACCCAAGAACTCGATTATTTAGCGAATACCGATAGCCTAACGGGTCTCTCCAACCGCAAAGCTTTTGATGATGATTTAGAAGCTTATGCGACCCAGTTAGATGCTGAAGTTGGCTTATTTATTATCGATGTGAATGGCTTAAAACAGGTAAATGATAATAAAGGTCACCAAGTCGGAGATCAGTTACTGATTAAAGTGGCCGAATTACTGCGATATTGTGCAGCTGGGATCACAGACAAGTGCTACCGTTTGGGCGGAGACGAATACGCGATTATTCTGACGAATGAACAATTAGAGAAAAACCAGTTACTGTATAAACGGTTGTTAGAAGAGCAACCTCGTGTTGATTTTGCTTTTGATGTGCTTGGTGGTTTTGATCAGTTTAGTTGCAGTATCGGTTACGCATCGACAGAAAATACCGCATTTTCAATGCTATACAATGTAGCGGATCAAAATATGTATAGTGTTAAGCAAGATCATTACCGCCATGTACGACAACGTTAGACTAAGGTTTAACAGGCTTAACTTGGCCATAGACTTGAGTAATTCTAAGCAGCAGTGTAAATTGCTGCTTCTAAATTTTTAAACTATAAGCACAAAATAATATTAGGGGAGTTTTTATGCGCATTATTCTTTTAGGCGCGCCAGGGGCAGGCAAGGGTACACAAGCTCAATTCATAATGGAAAAGTACAATGTGCCACAAATCTCTACTGGTGACATGTTACGCGCAGCCATTAAGGCCGGTACCGAATTAGGCTTAAAAGCAAAAGAAGTAATGGATGCTGGCCAACTCGTATCAGATGACTTAATCATCGGCCTGGTTAAAGAGCGTGTTGCACAAGAAGATTGCAAAGCGGGTTTCTTACTTGATGGTTTCCCACGTACGATCCCACAAGCCAATGCAATGAAAGAAAATGGCATTGACGTTGATTACACTCTTGAATTTGACGTGCCTGATGAAGAGATTGTTAAACGCATGAGTGGCCGTCGTGTTCACCCTGGCTCAGGTCGTGTTTACCATCTTGTTTATAACCCACCAAAAGTGGAAGGTAAAGATGACGTAACAGGTGAAGACCTTGCGATCCGTCCTGATGATGTGGAAGAAACAGTACGTAAGCGCTTAGCTATTTACCACGAACAAACTAAGCCACTGGTAGACTTTTACACTAAAGATGCAGCAGCGGGTTTAAGCAAGTATTACAAATTAGACGGTACACAAAGTGTTGATGCCGTTAGCCAAGAGCTGGCAAATATCCTTGGTTAATTATTTATAATACCTAATAAAAAACCTCCCTAGTGGAGGTTTTTTTATGCCTATAGAAATGTATGGGGGAATTAGACTACTTAGGCCTCTAATGTAATCTAGTTGTTTGCTGCGCTTGAGCAATATCGTTTCCATCCAGAAAAATAGCCGAGCCCATGCCTATGCGAGCAGCCGCTTTTAACTTTGACAAGCTTGCACTTTCTAAACCGTCAATACTGCAAACTACTAAACGCGTGTGTGTAGATTGCAATGCTAACTCTAAGCACCGTACCTTACTAAGTTGCTGATGTGATTTGATGCATAATATTTTTTGGCAGTCCAAACCTAAGCTAGCCAACAGCGGTAAATTTAATTTAGCTGGGGGATCAATAAAGACAAGCCAACCCGGCTGCTGACCATAGTGTATTAATTTATTGAGCAGAGAGTCATGGCGTGCACGCTGATAGATAGGCTGCTCGGAAAAGGCTCTTTTCTCATCCAATTTATTGATCATACTGGAAAAATCGATTGTCATTGACTTAAGATTTGGCTGAGATAATGAATGAGATATGAGCTGCATAGTTCGCCTCTTGTTTAAATATACATGCTGTATATGTATACAGTATATCGAGATAAATTGTTGGTCAAGTCAGCTGTGCAAAAAAAACACAAAAAATGTGATCTAATTGAATGGTTCGGATCTTTGCACTTTTGTGAGAGGGTAAATAGCTATGTTTTATTGCTCGTCATCATCGGAACTGCATTCATCTGCGTGCCTTATTGGCCAGATATTTGTTGCATGAATGACGATTCTTTAGGTGATGAGTAAGCAGGTAATTTATGATTACCATTAGCTGTTGATTGCCCTTTGTACCCTACAGTTGCTGTAAAGAGGAAAAATTACTGTGTTTAAGTTGTTGAATTTAATTGGTTTAAATTATTTTTTCTGAAGCGGTATATAATTGTTGTGTTTAGCGCTTTTCAAGTTAAAATGCCGAAAAATCAGCAGCGTGCCTACGTCTTGCTTGATGCCACACTGAGGCCAAATCTCAGGGCAAAATAACGTAATAAAATAGCCAGCAATAGCGCAAGCTAGGCTAACACTTCAACGCTATCCCGTTTGAAGTGTAAATAAAAATGACACGATTTATCATTCTTGGTGTGGGTGCATGCCAAGGTTATTTTGACAGCCCATTGGCATTATTCATCTTGAAATGAATAACCGACATGGCTACCCATTTGGAATATAGACTGTGACTGAGTATCAACCTCTTTTGCAACTCTCTGGGATCAGTAAAACGTTTGCCGACAACACGGTGCTCGACGCGTTAGATCTCACTATTTATGATGGTGAGTTCCTCACCTTATTAGGCCCCTCAGGCTGTGGTAAAACCACGGTACTGCGCATTATTGCAGGTTTTGAACAAGAAGATTGTGGCTCGGTCATGCTCGATCAGCAAAACCTTTCAGTACTTAAAGCTGAGCAGCGTCCGGTTAATACTGTGTTTCAAAGCTATGCTTTATTTCCTCATATGACGGTATATGAAAATGTTGCGTTTGGCTTAAAAATGCACAAGGTAGCGAAAGCTGAAATCAACACTCGTGTCGATGAAGCCCTACGCATGGTGCGCCTTGACAGTTTTGCCCAGCGTAAACCGCATCAATTATCTGGCGGCCAACAGCAGCGTGTTGCCATTGCTCGCGCGGTGGTTAACCGTCCACGTTTATTGTTATTGGATGAGTCCCTTAGTGCCCTTGACTACAAACTTCGTCAAGAAATGCAAATTGAGCTAAAACGCTTACAACGCCAATTGAACATCACTTTTGTTTATGTCACGCACGATCAAGAAGAAGCCTTGTCTATGTCAGATCGCATTGTGGTGCTTAACAAAGGCAAAGTGCAACAAATAGGAACACCGCGTGAAATCTACGAGAATCCCGCCAATTTGTTTGTCGCCCGTTTTATTGGTGAAATTAATCAATTTGATGGCCATGTGGTGCGCCGCATTGATAACGATCACGTAGAAGTGATCGCCGAAGGCGCTGATTGGGTAGTGAAAACCGATTATCCGTTTGCCGCGAATGACAAAGTTCATGTGCTACTTCGCCCCGAAGATGTGCGTTTAACTAAGCCTGATTTAGCCCTGAATACGGTGCACGTTGAAGGGCAAATTTATGAATGTAATTACAAAGGTAAAACCTTGGATTCTTACATTCGTTTAGCGTCGGGGACGAAAGTGATCGCCAGTGAATTTTTTGATGAAGATGATCCGGATTTTGACTATCGCTTAGAACAAAAAGTAGCGTTGCAATGGACGACAGGCTGGGAAGTGGTGTTGCCGTATGAAGATGCAAATTAATCAATTTCGGTTCTGGGCGATAGGCCTTGCCACTAGCTGGTTGGCTCTGTTCGTATTAGTGCCGAGTTTAATGGTATTAGTCACCAGCTTTTTAACCCGCGACCCAGACTTTTTAATTCGTTTTGAATTCAGTCTTGATGGCTGGCGCAGCGTGTTTGACCCAAGCTTTATAAGTTTGCTGTGGGACTCATTGTCGATGGCGCTGATCACGGCAAGTATTTGTTTGGCAATTGCTTATCCTTTTGTGATGTGTCTGATGAGCTTGCCAAGTAAATGGCGTCCGATCATCTTATTCTTATTAATCGTACCCTTTTGGACTAACTCGTTAGTGCGTATCTATGCCATTCAATACCTGCTGGGTAAGAAAGGTTTGATTAACGATGCCATGTTAGGGATAGGGCTGATTGATAAACCGTTAGACTTATTGTACACCCCGTTTGCGGTGATCTTTGGTCTGAGTTACATCTTATTGCCGTTTATGATCTTACCGATTTATTCGGCGATGGAAAAACTAGACTTACGTTTATTGGATGCGGCCAAAGATTTAGGTGCCAACGCCGCGCAACGGCTATGGCGCATCACCTTGCCGTTAACCTTGCCGGGCATTGTTGCGGGCAGTTTGATGGTGATTTTACCAGCTATGGGCATGTTTTTTGTCGCCGATTTATTGGGTGGCTCGAAACACGCATTACTGGGTAACGTGATAAAAAATCAATTTATTCAAACCCGAGACTGGCCGTTTGGCGCAGCCCTAAGTGTACTAATGATATTACTGCTGTCATTTATGCTCTGGCTTTATTACCGAGCCACTAAGTTGTCTAACCGTCAAGGGGGCATAAATGACTCGGATTTTTAAATTAAGCTTTATTGGCTTAGTGCTGTTTTATGTTTACAGCCCGATTTTTGTCTTAATGGTGAACTCGGTAAATGGCTCACGATATGGCAATAAATGGC
The DNA here is from genome assembly GCF_021278025.1 of Motilimonas sp. E26. Classification (GTDB taxonomy): domain Bacteria; phylum Pseudomonadota; class Gammaproteobacteria; order Enterobacterales; family CBDFNC01; genus Motilimonas. The sequence continues at coordinate 31,832 of NZ_JAIBHJ010000032.1, read as the reverse complement.
AAGGGTTTACCTTTAAATGGTACGAAAAGTTATTTGAAAACGATGCCTTGATGCAAGCCGCTTGGCACTCATTGGTTGTTGGTATCACCAGTGCCACTGCGGCCACCGTAATTGGTACGTTAGCAGCGGTGGCATTGCAGCGGTATCGTTTTTACGGCAAAGGCGCAGTATCGTCTTTAGTGTTTGTCAGTATGTTAACGCCTGATATCGTGATGGCCATTGCGCTGCTGATCTTATTTGTCACCTTAGGGATAGAGCTTGGCTATATTTCCTTATTGATAGCGCACATTACTTTTTGCTTACCGTTTGTGATCATTAATGTGTTCTCAAGGCTTAAGGGTTTAGACATGTCGGTCACCGAAGCCGCGCGCGATTTGGGCGCTAATGAGTGGCAAGTGTTTAGCAAAATTATCCTGCCTATGATTTTGCCAGCAGTGGCATCGGGTTGGTTACTCAGTTTCACCTTATCAATTGATGATGTGATTGTTAGCGCCTTTGTCACCGGGCCGGGCTATGAAATATTACCGTTAAAAGTGTATTCCATGGTGCGGGTCGGTGTGTCGCCAGAGGTCAATGCCATTTCTACCTTGCTGTTTGTTGGCTCGGTAGTCTTAATCGTTATTTCACAGCTATTACTGCGCTACAAGCGTAAATAGTGATGCTTAAATATACTTTTGCAATCATTTGCGTATAAAGGAACAAACAAATGAATAAATGGTTAACACTTGCAGCGGCAACGCTGATGAGTTTTTCTGCAGTAGCAGCTGAAAAAGTAGTGTTATACAACTGGGCTGATTACATTCCCGATACCGTTTTAAAGCAATTTACTAAAGAAACGGGCATTGAAGTGGAAGTGGCGACGTTTGACAGTAATGAGTCAATGTTTGCTAAGTTACAGTTATTAAAAGGGAAAGGTTACGATCTTACAATTCCGACCACGTTTTTTATCGAGCGTATGAAACGTGCCGATCTGATCCAGCCCATTGATAAATCTAAATTAACAAATTTTGGTAACTTAGAGCCAAACTTACTTAATCAATCATATGACCCTAATAACCAATACAGTGTGCCATACCTTTGGGGCAGCACGGCGATCACCGTTAACACTGACGAAATTGACCCCAAAACTATTACTAAGTGGGCCGATTTATGGAAGCCTGAGTACAAAGGTCAAATTTTATTGCTAGACGATGTCCGTGACATCTTTTTAATGGCATTAAAAGTGAAAGGTTTTGAAAACAATACCCGTAACGAAGATGAAATTCGTCAAGCATACGAGCTGTTGGTTGATTTACTGCCAAATGTAAAACTATTCTTGTCTGATTCACCAAAAGGTCCACTGATCCAAGGCAATGTGCCCATGGGCGTGATGTGGAACGGTGAAGCTTATATGGCACAAGTTGAAATGGATACCGTTGCATATATCTACCCAGAAGAAGGCGCAACGCTGTGGGTTGATAGCTTTGTTATTCCAAAAGGCGCAGCCAACGTAGAAGGTGCCCATAAGTTTATCGACTTTGTATTGCGCCCAGAAATTGGCAAAATCATCATTGAGGAAATTGGTTACTCAACACCAAACAAAGCAACGGTGCCGCTGTTAAGTGAAGAGCTACGTAATAATCCGATGGTGGTGCCACCGGCTGAAGTACTTGAAAAAGGCAGCTTCCATAACGACCTTGGCGATGCTAACGCGATTTATGAGAAATACTGGCAAATGCTGAAACAAAAGCAATCCTAACTAATGAGTTATCAATGCAAACCGGCCAAATACGGCCGGTTTTTTTGTGTGGGCGAAAAAGCGAAAACTAATCTTTTTCTTGCTTTAGGGTTAATTGACCATCTAAATGCACATCACGTTGCGGGAAGGCAATGACAATATTATGTTCATTAAATAGCTCATAAATTCGAAAGCGGATATTACTGCGAATCATCCTTAAATCGGTTTCTGAATGGGCACAAATCCAAAACACGGCGTCAAAAATTAAAGCATTATCACCAAAGTCCTCAAAAATAACCGAAGCGACTGGTTGCTTGAGAATTTCTTTTCTTTCATTCAAAACTTGTTGTATCAGCTTGGCGACTAACACCACATCTTCGCCATAGGCGACGCCGACACGAACGGTTGAGCGCGCGTTATTATCAATCAAGGTCCAGTTTGTCACTGTATTTTCAAGCAATTGGCTGTTAGGCACTAACATATGCACACCATCATTACGGCGGATCAGGGTAGAGCGAGTATTAATACTCTCAACCACACCGCGCGCTTCACCCACTTCGAGAAAATCACCAATGCGAATGGGGCGCTCCCACATTAAAATCCAGCCACTGATGAAATTATTAATGATGTTTTGTGCGCCAAAGCCAACGCCAATGGCAATCGCACCCGAAACGAAAGCAAAGGCTGTGAGGGGAATATTAAGCACCTCTAAACTGGTGATCACTAAAATAGTAATGGTGAGCACGAGATAAATTCGAGAAAACAAATGCACTGCATCAGGGCTAACATTACGTGCTTGAAGTGCTTTTCGGATCAGTCTGCCTAAGCGGCTAACTAAGTACCAAGTCAACACGAGTAAACAAGGTACAAGCATTAACTGAGCCACTGTGATAGGGCTACCGCTATAGTTAAATAGCACAAAAGACAGTGCGTTTTTGACCAGTTCTAAGTCCATATTGATTCTCTCTCGATGACATAATCGACTAAGTTGTTTATACCCAATCAACTTGAAGATGCCTATTCAGCTTTAGCTGCTTTTATTGTCAGATCCATGAAAGGGCAAATAATCACCAATCACTCACTTTATTGTTCAATTTAATAGTATATGGTTATAGCTGACAATTTATTTTATTTAAGTCAAGGAATAACATGGGTTCGAATCATATAGAAGTGCGTCATCTAAGCAAAGCTGACATGGAAGAACTAAGAAATGCATGCGCGGACGTTTACCCTGTAGAAGAGCTAAATGCATGGGATGAAAAAGCCTTAGATGCATTACTCACCCGTTTCCCTAAAGGTCAAATATGTATTTGCGTGGACGGTAAAGTGGTTGGGTGCGCATTTTCACTGATCATTAATTACAGCAAATTTGGTGATGATCATACTTATGATGAAATTACCTCAAAGATGACGTTTACCCACCACGACCCCGATGGCGATGTGTTATATGGCATTGAAGTTTTTATTCACCCAGAATACCGAGGCATGCGTTTAGCTCGGCGGTTGTATGGCGCCCGTAAAGAATTATGCGAAAACCTCAATTTACGAGCGATTGTGGCTGGCGGTCGGATGCCAGGTTACAGTAAAGTTGCAGATAAAATGACGGCTAAGGAATACATTGAAAAAGTTAAGGTAAAAGAAATACACGATCCGGTTTTAAGCTTTCAGTTGGCAAATGATTTTCATGTTCGGAAATTATTACAAAACTACCTTGCCGGCGACGTTGAATCCCATGAATACGCCACGCTTATCGAGTGGCCAAATATTTACTACACCCGCTCGGTTAAACTGATTAATGCGCCAAAGTCGGAGGTGCGTTTAGGCTTGGTGCAATGGCAAATGCGACAAATGTCTGGCTTGGAAGACTTATTTGAACAAGCCGAATTCTTTGTCGACGCTGTATCCGATTATGAAAGTGATTTTATCCTATTCCCCGAGTTGTTTAATGCACCATTAATGGCGCAGTTTCATCACTTAAGTATTCCTGAAACCATTCGTAAATTGGCTGAGTTTACTGAAGCCATTCGTGACAAGTTTGTTGAATTTGCGATTAAGTACAACATCAATATTATTACTGGCAGTATGCCATTTCTAAATGGCACTGAGCTCTATAACTCGGGCTTTTTATGTCGCCGAGATGGTACATGGGAGCGCTACGATAAAATACATATCACACCGTCAGAAGACCGAAACTGGATCATGACGGGTGGACAAAATATCCGAGTGTTTGATACCGACTGCGGCAAAATTGGCATCATGATTTGTTACGATGTTGAATTTCCAGAGTACGCAAGGCTACTGGCAGATCAGGGTATGAATATATTATTCGTGCCCTTTTTGACTGACACGCAAAATGGCTATACCCGTGTGCGACATTGCGCGATGGCTAGGGCGATTGAAAATGAGTGTTACGTGGCTATTGCTGGTGCGGTGGGTAACTTGGCTAAGGTTAACAACATGGATATTCAATATGCACAATCTGCTTTGTTTACACCATCGGACTTTGCGTTCCCAAATACCGGGATCAAAGCCGAAGCGACACCCAATTCAGAAATGAGCGTCATTGTGGATGTCAATCTCGATTTGCTTAAAGCCTTACACAGTCATGGCAGCGTAACCACCATGAAAGATCGCCGTCATGATTTGTATTCACTGACCTTAAACAAAAAAGTAACCTAATTTATTTAAGGCATTTAGTCTTGTGTTACTTGCAGCCAGTCTTTTTTGGCTGGCTTGTTTACTTAGTAAGCCGTGGCATGGTGCAATAGATTATTAAGGAAACCACTTGAGTTGAATAAAAAATGACAACAACCACTATTGTAAATGTACCTGGTTACACCAATGCTGGGCCGCAACATTGGCAAACCATCATCGAAAACAAATACCGCAATGTGGTGCGGGTGCAGCAAGACAATTGGGAAAACCCCGTCCGAGAGCAATGGATCATGGGAGTCAATAACACCGTCAGCCAGATAGAAGGTAATGTCATTCTGGTAGGGCACAGTTGCGGTGCGGTTGCCATCGCTCAATGGGCTTTACAATATGCGAAAACGAACGTTTATGAAGGTAGCAATGTAAACGGCAGTAAGGTGATTGGCGCTTTACTGGTTGCGCCAGCGGATATTGACGCAGACTCTGCCATTAAGCCTATTCAAGTACAGCGTCCGTTACCGAAAGAACAGCTACCATTTTCGACTATTTTAGCCTACAGCGACAATGACGATCATACGGCACTTGAGCGCAGCTTATGGATGGTTGACCAGTGGGGTAGTCAGGGCGTGTTATTTAAAGGCGCCAGTCATTTTCATACTGAAGCAGGTTTTGGAGAATGGCTTGCGGGTGAGGCCATGATAAATAAGCTGGCAGGAGCTGATGTGCTGATCCCGAGGTAGCAGAGACGGCCAGCTTAATACTAAAAGATAATTAATGATCTATTCTAAACTTGTAAGCGTAGCATGTACTTAACTTGAAATAGGTTGAAGACTGCATCGTTAGCATGTGGTGCTGTTATCGCAACGTAAAATGCGACGAAGACCGAAGCAACTGACTGAACAATCAATATTATGAGAGGGAGACAGTAAATGACAGAATCAGGTAAATGTCCATTTAATCATGCCGCGGGTGGCGGTACGCAAAATAAAGATTGGTGGCCAAACCAGCTTAATCTCAACATTCTTCATCAGCATTCTTCTTTATCCAATCCGATGGATCCTGAATTTGACTATGCCAAAGCATTTAACAGTTTAGATATCGAAGCACTTCGAGCCGATCTTTATGCATTAATGACCGATTCCCAAGCATGGTGGCCTGCTGATTATGGCCATTATGGCCCATTCTTTATTCGTATGGCTTGGCACAGTGCGGGCACTTATCGCACGGCAGATGGTCGTGGCGGTGCGGGCTCTGGCTCACAACGTTTTGCGCCGTTAAACAGCTGGCCAGATAATGGTAATTTAGATAAAGCGCGACGCTTGCTATGGCCCATTAAGCAAAAATATGGCAATAAAATTTCGTGGGCCGACCTAATGATTTTTGCTGGTAACTGCGCTTTAGAGTCCATGGGTTTTAAAACATTTGGTTTTGCTGGTGGCCGAGTAGATGTTTGGGAGCCAGAGCAAGATATCTATTGGGGCACCGAAGGCACTTGGTTAGATGACAAACGTTATCACGGTGATCGTGAGCTAGAAAATCCATTAGCAGCGGTACAAATGGGACTTATCTACGTTAATCCAGAAGGTCCAAATGGTGAGCCTGATCCCCTTGGCTCAGCGCGTGATATTCGCGACACATTTGCTCGCATGGCAATGAATGATGAAGAGACCGTTGCCTTAATCGCTGGTGGCCATACTTTTGGTAAAACCCATGGCGCGGGTGATCCTGCACAAGTAGGTCCAGAGCCTGAAGCTGCAGGATTAGCCGAACAAGGCTTTGGATGGAAAAATAGTCAAGGCACGGGTAAGGGGGTTGACACTATAACCAGTGGTCTTGAAGGCGCTTGGACGCCCAATCCAATAGTCTGGGATAATGGTTATTTTGATACGTTATTCGGTTATGAGTGGGAAAAAGTAAAAAGCCCAGCGGGTGCGGTGCAATGGGCCCCGAAAGATGGCGCGGGCGCGGGTAGTGTACCTGATGCTCACGATCCTACTCGTCGTCATGCCCCAATGATGGCAACGTCTGACATTGCGTTGCGCGAAGACCCGATTTATAGAGAAATATCAAAACGTTTTCACCAGCACCCAGAGCAACTTGCCGATGCATTTGCGCGCGCATGGTATAAGCTGACCCATCGTGATATGGGGCCAAAATCTCGCGCTTTAGGGCCTTTAGTACCAGATGAAACCATGCTCTGGCAAGACCCGATCCCTGAGCAAACTTATGCGCTGGTTAATGATCAAGACATTGCGCAACTGAGTAAAAAAATACTGGCGTCTGGATTATCAATTTCTGAGCTTGTTACCACTGCGTGGGCCTCGGCATCAACCTTTCGCGGCTCAGATATGCGTGGTGGTGCCAACGGTGCGCGCATTCGTCTTGCGCCACAAAAAGATTGGCCTGTTAATCAACCTCAGCAATTAACTAAAGTGCTCACCGCGCTCACAGCAATACAAACTGACTTTAATCAAAAGCAAACCAGCGCTAAACAAGTTTCCCTAGCGGATTTAATTGTACTTGGCGGCGCGGTTGCCATTGAGCAAGCAGCTAAAAACGCGGGTGTTGACATCACGGTTCCTTTTACACCTGGACGTACCGATGCGTCACAGCAGCAAACCGATGTTGAATCATTTGCTGTGCTTGAGCCGATTGCAGATGGTTTTAGAAATTATTTAAAACAAGCCTATTCGGTACCTGCTGAAAAGCTGTTACTTGACAAGGCCCAGCTCCTTACCTTAACGGCACCAGAAATGACAGTGTTAGTGGGGGGCTTACGCGTACTAAATATTAATACCGAGCAATCGCCCCTTGGCGTTTTTACTCATCAGCAAGACATGTTAAGTAATGACTTTTTCCTCAACTTACTGGATATGAACATTGAGTGGAAACCTGTGGATGCGGCTGAAAACACCTTTACGGGATATGATCGTAATAGTGGTCAAGTAGTGTGGCAAGGTAGCCGAGTTGATCTGGTGTTTGGCTCAAACTCTCAACTACGCGCGATTGCCGAAGTCTATGCCTGCAGTGATTCACATCTTCGCTTTGTTGAAGACTTTGTCGCAGCCTGGACTAAAGTAATGGATCTCGATCGGTTTGACTTAGCCTAATCGTTTTAAATGTTAGTATTCAATAGCCCTGCTTTCATTACTGATTGCAGGGCTTTTTCCTACAGACTGCTTGAGACAGGTTGAGTTTTTAGTGCTCAATTCTCTTAACGCTTGACATTGTTGCTATCGATTTAAGGTGATATCTTGCGAGCTTATCGATTATACCCAAGCATCTCTAGGTTGATTGGGTATAAGTTACATCAGCATAGGAGTTGTTCATGAATGGAGTATTAGTAGATGGCGAAACAGTTTATCCGTCGAAAGTCGTTTGTATTGGCCGTAATTATGTCGCACATATCCAAGAGTTGGGCAATGAAACGCCAGATCACCCCGTGATCTTTGTTAAACCTAACTCCGCTATTGCTAGGGAGTTATGTACCAGTGCCGATGATGAGGTGCATTATGAAGCAGAAATAACGTTTGCTTTACAGTCTGGACAATTACTTGCAGTGGGTGTTGGTTTAGACCTGACGAAAAGGGCGCTACAATCCTCTTTAAAGGCTAAAGGGCTTCCTTGGGAGCGAGCCAAAGCGTTTGATAAATCAGCGGTATTCAGCCAGTTTGTCCCGTTTAAAGGTGATGTGAGTGAGCTACGTATGGAGCTATATATTAACGAGCAACTGATTCAGTTAGCCACTTATGATTTAATGATCTACAAGCCTGCAGACATAGTCGCAGAAGTAAGCAGTTTTATGACCCTTAATGATAGCGATTTATTGATGACAGGCACACCACAAGGGGTAGGTAAACTTAATGTAGGCGACCAGTTTGTGGGTAAAATTTTTCAGCAAAAAACCTTGCTTGTTGAACATTCTTGGCAGGTTACTTAATCGATACTGCCAAGCTTTATTCTAAATAACGGTTCCATGTAAACTTTTTAATAACGCCAATGCGCTGACGTTAGATAGAGTATAAGGGTCAAAGGTTGCTGAAGCCGAGAACTTAAACAGCAGCTCTCTTGTTAAATGAGATTCAGGCACATAGCCCATTGACCAAGCGCAAAACTCACGCTGTGTAACATTTTCATAGCTGACAATAGTTACTCGACAATGGCGTTCGTCACTTAAAATACGCTGATATGTTTGATTAATGTTATCTCTCGATCCTTCTAAACATTGCAGAAAATAACGATGGCTAAATAAAAGCATACCCGACACATCCTGCTTTTTATTGTTGCGCCGAGAAGACGCTAGAATATGTTCAATATCTTGACTGCTAAACGATTCAGAGAGGGTGCTGGCGTACACGATACGATACAAATTCATAATTAATTCCTAACTATGTTAATGGATTGCAATTGTTGCGCGACAGCTAAATGCACAAAACGTAATACTATAAAGATAATAAAGAGCATAGCAGGAAAAAATAATTTCATTGACCAATAAGTGATAAATGAGGCGACCTAAGTTAGTTGCGTGATGATAGGAGAATATGATGCACCGCCTGAGCAGATTGCTACCTGCAGGCGGCGGATAATGAGTTAGCGATGACCTTTAATTATCCCTTTAAGGTAATTATTTTTGGTTATTTTGGTCATGGCAAACACGGCAAAAACGTGGCCACAAACAGCTAGCATAGTCAGGTTGACGAAAAACTCATGAACTTCTTTCACCCAGTCTTCACCCCAAAACGCATCTGTTCCCATGGCCCAACCAGATAAGCTTATCAGCAATAGATTGAGCCAAATAAACCAAACCATTAGCGCGCCAGCTGGATTATGTCCTTGATGGGTATCCTGCTTGGTTTGTTTAACCTCTTTTAAGTGCTCAATGGCTGCTGTGACAGAGGGAAAAAAGCGTGATAAACGAGCCGGAGAGTCGGTAATGAGTCCCCAGCACAACCGCACCACAACCAAGGCGACTAAACTATAACCAACCCATTCATGGATGTCGCTGCCTTCTTCGGTGAAGAAAAAGTTAGCAAAAAATAACCCTGCTACCCCCCAGTGAGTGAGTCTGACGACCATATCCCAAATAGGTTGTGAAGGACTATTTTCCATTAGCCACGCTCCTCTTTAATCACTTGCATGTTGGTTGGATCGAAATAAATTTCAACGCGCTCACCTTGGCTGTCTTTACCGTAAAGTTCATAACAGCCAGTATCGGTTTTTTTGAATTTTTTGATCGTATAACCTTCGTCAACTAACTGTTGTTTGGCGGTATCAAATGGGATCCAATCAGATTCTGGTGCTTGACTACATTGTGGATCGGCATAACTGGCGCTGGCGACGAACGCAAGGGCAATAAAGGGGATGTTTTTAAATCTCGTTAACATGGGTAACTCCTAATAAAAGTAACTAATAAATAAACATTAGCGGTTTGAGCCAGATGAGTATTCCCCTGTTTTCTTAACGATTTCTTAAGCCGAAAGGGAAATTCTCCTATCTTTTAAAAACGCCAAATAGTCTCAAGGGGGCATTGTCACTGACTTGCAGCATTGTTGACCCAGGTAGTGGGCTTCAGGCACACTGCCGCTTCAAAATACACAATGGGAATAAAAAGAAATGAATGGAACTAATCGGTCTGATATTAAAAAAGGTTTGTCCGTGTCGATAGTGCTAAAACAAGATCAACGCAGCGGCAAGCTGACCGATGGAGTGGTTAAAGATATTTTGACTAACTCAGCGAATCACCCTCATGGCATAAAGGTACGATTAGAAAGTGGTGATGTTGGGCGAGTTAAAAAGATCAATGATTAATACTTAAGCTTAACTGGTTAACAATAGCGGCACGTTGGCTGTCGCACCGCTATCCATCATCACTTTTATTCAGTCGGTCTAATGGCTTTAATATCTTGATCAGCAGCCCAAGCCAGCACATCTTCACGCTTTAAGGCTGTGGCCATTAAATCAGGAAACTGATCAGGAGTGCAGGCAAACACCGGACTGCCTAATGTTGCAAACTCGCTGGCCATTTCAGCATCGTATGCAGGGCGACCGTCGTCACTCAGTGCTAGCAGGGTTATCACGTTAACATCTTGCTTTATTAACTGTGCAATACGTTGCTTTAACTCTGTTTCATTGCCGCCTTCATATAAATCGGAGATCAGTAGCAAATGGGTTTTACTTGGCTGTTCAATCTGATTTTCACAATAGGCAATGGCTTGGTTAATGTCGGTGCCACCACCTAATTGTACGCCAAATAATACACTCACCGGATCGGCTAACTCTTCGGTTAAATCAACAATGCTGGTGTCAAAACAAATCAATTTGGTTTTGACCGCCGGTATTGATGCCATTACTGCGGCAAAAATTGAGCTATAAACCACAGACGTTGCCATCGAGCCTGATTGGTCAACGCACAAAATAACCTCATCTAAATCGGCGAGACGACGCTGTTGGCGCATAAATCCAATCAATTTTTCTGGTACTACAGTGTTATATTCACGCTGATAATGGCGCAGATTAGCATGAATGGTGCGGTGCCAGTCGATATCATTAAAGCGAGGTCGAAAGCTGCGTTTCGACTTATTGACCGCGCCTCGAATCGCTTCGCTGGTCTTTTGCTCTAATTTAGCCAGCAATTCATTGACCACTTTTTCAATCACTTGGCGCGCAGTGTCGATGGTTTTTTCAGGCATCACCGAGCGCAAGCTGATTAAGTCCGCAATCAAGTGAACATCTGCTTCAATGGCGGCAAGAAACTCAGGCTCCATCAACATTTCTTTTAGGCCTAAGCGCTCAAAGGCATCCCGTTGTACTACCTGAACCACTGGTGCTGGGAAGAATTCGCGAATATCGCCTAACCATTTTGATACTTTCGGCGCTGAACGTCCTAAGCTACCTCGGCCACTACTTTTTTGCGGGTCTTCGCCGTACAAGGCAGACAATGCGCCAGACAGGCGTTGGTCGCGTTCACTCAGCGCCTGTTGTTGCTCATCATCGACGCCTAAAGCTAAGCGCCAACGGCGCGATTTTTCATCAGGCTGCTCAATTATTTGCTGCTTACCAGACTCGTCTGGATGGGGCGTATTTGTATTATCGTTCATGCAAGCCAATCCTTATCGCGGCGGGCGAGTTTCGTCAATTGCAGTAGCTGATGTTGCCAACGATCGAGTTGAGTCATGTCTAACGTTTGCAGGGTTTCACCTTGCAATCGATAATTAAATAGCGTGTCGAATAGCCGTTTTCGCTCCATCGTATCTAGGCTTGAAAAAACACGGCGGAACAAAGGTAAAAACTCAATAAAATTCGTTTCCTCCAGTTGTAGTAGCCAAGTGTTTATTGCGTTGAGTAACACAGAGTCATATAAGAGTTGATCGACGGCATCGCTGAAAAAACCATCGAAAAATCGCGCCGCTTGAGCAGGAGGTAAAGCAGGCGAGAGCATTCTATTAAGCATTAAACTGAGTTGTTCACGATTTAACTTTTCAGCTTGATACAATAAGCGTGCGCACAACCCCACTAATAACAAGCTTGATTGGTCACTATGTACAATAGTTTCAATGGCTTTCCACCATAGTGCGAGTGTATCCCCAGCCTCTAAATGCAGCACTAATGCGCGATGAGCCTGACTGATGTTATCGCGATAGTGCAAAGTTTCTTCATCGTTTAAATTACGACAAGCATAAGGCAATGCCAGCGCCGCTTGAACGGCTAAGCGTTCTGTTAGATCATCAATTTGTGCCAGTGACATGGTCCGAGCAGTACCGTAGCGGCTGATGTCTATAAGTGGGGCAATACTGGTGAGTAAATCGTGACAATCACTGACATGGCCTGCGCGTAAGGTTAACTGATTTAAACCAAACGCTGTAGCAGTGGTTAACTCTGCCGTTAAACAACCATGTACTAATTGTGCCAGCTTGGCTAAGTGAGACTCTTGGGCGAGAGTGGCCATCACTTTATTATTCGCCGCTTGTTCAATGGTGCTGCCGTGAACAATATTTTCAACTAGCTTGATGGCGTATTCGGGTTGCCAAACTAATAACCACTTTTCCCTAAAGGTGCCGCGACTGCTCCCTGCGCTGAGCAATTTGCCCCAAGGTACTTCAAGCAGTTGCAACCGGTGCAGTAATACCGATTTATTCTGGCCAATCTCGCTACGTAAATCTAAGGCATGCTCTCGTCCAAGCGCTTCCGGCTTGAGTTTGTATTTTTTTTGTAATCTTTGTAAGTCTTCCAGCAGCGGCGCCAGCTCAGTATCATCAGGGATCTGGCCAACTTGATGCCCCAGTAACACGCTATCGCTGACTTGTTGCCACTGAGCCTGCTCGCCGAAACATAGGCAACTGATCACTGCATCGATAATTTCTTCAAAACTGGCTTGAGGTCGTTCGCGCACGGCGGCTAAGCTCTGACATAGTCGCTGCGCCTCAATCACTGACGCAGTTGAAATGATGGCGCCTTGCTTACGTAACTGCTCGGCAATGGCCACCAGCCAAGGTGCTATATGATCTTCATTGTCGCGATGTTGCCAAAGGTGTTGATACCACATCGGCGCACTCACGCCCGCACCATAACCTGTTTGGCTGGCTAATCGAGATGAGGTCCATGGGATCCAAGTTGATTTATATTTACTGGCGGCGAGTTTTTTGGGTAAGGTTTTAACCAAAGCGCGATCATCTTTTGCCGCGTGTTTGGCTTTTAGAGCGGGTACATGCCAAGCACCACAAATGACTGCTATCTGGCCATCTTCTGTTTTTGCTGCTTTGGCGATCTCTAAACGCATAAATGCTTCACGCAAATGGTCTTGCACAAGCGCGGGCGAGTCTTGGGAAATGGGGTCACGGAGTGCCGTCATTGCGAGTTCGACTTGTGCAAAAATAGCCAAGTTGTCATCACGGTTTTGTTCAATTAAGTCGTTCCACCAAGCCTCCGCATCTTGGTATCCGCCTATGTGGGCGAGTGCGGCAATGGGATCGCGCAGCAAAGCCGATAAATCTTCATCGAGTTCGGAATTTGGCTCAGGTTGATCAGTGCTGTCGTTTGCTTCGCCTAGGGCTTCATCTGCTTGAAGTGGCGCTAACTCAACTTGCATCTGCGCTAGGCGCACCGCAATGGGCAAGTCAATAAACTCAACGGGCACTTGATGTTGCCGCGCCCATAAACAAGCTTGATATTCAGGAGAATACTCAGCGAAGGGGTAAAAAATACTGCTTTCGGCTTGCTCTACCACGTAGCTAAGTAATGCTACCGGTGGCTTCATTTGCTGGTGGGCAAGCAAAGGAAGTAGTTGGCCACAGTCGGCTGGCCCTTCAATAAGCAAACGCGTGGGTTGCAATTGATCTAAGGCGGCCAACAACCGTTTACTTGAGCCTGGGCCATGGTGGCGAATACCAAAATAGTGAATATCAGAAAGTGCCATCAGCTAACCTTATAACACCTGATTTAAGTGATGGTAATAGTCTTCAAACCCTTTGCGTTTTTTCAGCACGGTTTCAAGGTATTCTTCTAACACGGCGCGATCTTGTACCGGATCTTTTACAATCGCGCCGAGTAAATTTTGGCTGATCTCTGCCGCACTTAATTGGCCTTGGTTAAACCAGTTTGCTTGACTAAGCCCGCCGACCATCACGGCAATGGCTTCCGCGGTCGATAAATTACCGGAAGTGGTTTTTAAGGTAAGTTTACCATCAAGGGTTTCTCCCCCTCTTAGCTCGCGGAAAATAGCGACGACTTTTTCTATTTCGGCGGCGGTGTTTTTCGGTACAGGTAAATCAAGGGATTTACCCATTTCGGCAACGCGTTTGTTAATAATGGCGACTTCTTGTTCTACAGAGTCAGGTAAGGGCAGCACAACCACGTTAAAGCGACGCTTTAATGCTGATGAAAGCTCATTGACTCCCTTATCGCGGTTGTTGGCTGTGGCGATAATATTAAAGCCCCGTTGCGCGAAGATGGCATCATTAAGCTCAGGAATAGGCAGCATTTTTTCTGACAACACGGTGATCAAGGTATCTTGTACATCCGAGCCCATTCGGGTTAGTTCTTCTAAACGGCATAAGTTACCTGCTTGCATAGCGCGAAACAGTGGTGTGGCGACTAGCGCTGCTTTACTTGGACCATGAGCTAACAGTTGCGCGTAGTTCCAGCCGTAGCGGATCTGATTTTCATCGGTGCCTGCAGTACATTGGATCACTTGTGTGCTGCAACCACAGATCGCGGCGCTTAAATGCTCCGACACCCACGACTTTGCAGTGCCCGGAACCCCTAATAGTAACAAAGCGCGATCGGTGGCTAAGGTAGCAACAGCAGTTTCAATGATGCGGCGTTGGCCAATATATTTTGCCGAAATTTCGACACCTGATGGCGTTTCACCGCCCACTAAATAGGTCACCACTGCTTGTGGGGATAATGCCCAGTTATAAGGCTTGTTGCCTGTATCTTCGGCTTTTAAAGCGTCAAGTTCGTGTTGGTAGGTTTGCTCAACGGGTAAGCGAAGGGTGTCACTCATGATAAATTCCTTGAATTTTGGGTTTGCGCTAAGCCAAGCCCAATATTGAGTTTAAGTGCGTCTAACATAGGATCGGCAGCCATCATGCCCAGCGCGATCAGCTCATCATAGACACGCTGCGCGACCTCTGGCGGTAAAACTAATCCCAGAGCACGTAACTCTGCCTCGTTGTGATAGTGCTCAAGGTAATGTTTTTCCTTAAGCTCTTGTTTGATTTCTTGTTGCAGCTCAGCCCATGCATGGCAGCTGCTAAATTGTAGCCAGTTCAGCTTTGCTAAAGGGGCATCGATTAACGAAAGCCAGCTGGCAAAGCTTAACTGCAGGGTGCGTTTGTCGAGTAGCTGATATAACACGGCGGCAGCGGCGTGCGTTGAAGACCGTAATTGAATGGCGTTTAACACATGCCAAAATACACCGTCGGCACTTAGCTCATCACAGCAACGGGTGATAAATATGTCCAGCTCGGGCTCGGGCAGTGAATCAAATACGTTGCGGATAAAACCAAGATTGTCTTGTTCGCGTTGTTGGTCAAATTGCCAACCCTGGCACAATTGTGCTAACGAAATGTTAAGCGCGCTGGCCAAAGCGGGTAAGGATACTTCAGCAATAAACTCGGTGCGTAGGGCCTGTTGCTTTTTGTTCTTTAATGGCACAGGCTCCACTAGGGTAGTGTGCTTTAGCAAGCCTTTGGATTTTATCTGGTACCACTGCGCTAATTCTTGAGCCTGTTGCTGCATTTGTTCGTCTTCAATGTAGCAACCTAATCGAGCCAGTAATTGCTTAGCGAGTGTCACTACTTTTTTTGATTTATCCGTCAAGCAAGCTTGCAAAATAGGTTGGTCATGAGCGCTGAGATTGACGCTCAGTATTTGATAGAGCTGCAGGCGTTTTTCCGCTAACTCAGTTTGCGCTATTTGCTGAATTAATTGACCTGCTAACATGGGGTCGCTATGGCGCAGTTGCGTTAGCCGCTCTCGCTTCTCTGCGGGGAATAGCTCGGCCCAAGCCTGTGGGTCTAGCTCACTAGTGGGTTGCCCTTGCCATTTGTTGATTTGTTTATTCGACCAATATAACCAAGGCATATAAAGGCTTGGTGTGGTGTTAGAGTGTTTGGTTGGCATCCAGTCGTTGGGATGCGCGCACACTTGCCGGCTAGAAAGTAAGTTTAATACTGGTAAATGACCAGCATTTAACTGCTGCTTACATTGAGCTAAGACTCGCTTAAACAATGGCCGCAATGAAGGGGCAATACAGGGGAAATCAAGTTCGGGTAAGTCTGGCGCAGCGATTAGGCCCTTGGGCGGTTGTTGATATTGCATTACCAATTGCTGCTGCTGGGTTAAAATCAAGCCATGCAAATTGAGTTGTGCTGGCTCTAGTTGTGCTAATTGCCCATGCCAGCTGTTTGGCAAATCGTCTAACTGAATTTGGCCATGACCCACTAACCATTTTTTTGCTAATTGCTCGCCTTGGTGGAGTGCTTGCTCTATTTCGTTCGTGTTGTGCGAGGCGCTACTGTTTACTACAGACATGCAATCATTCCCCATTTTTCAGTGTCCACACTTATCAGCTCAGCGAATTGTCCATCAAGTAACATCAAAGCTGAGCGTAGCTGGCTACCTAACACCAAAGGTTCAAGATCTGGGTTTATCAATAGCACAGATTCATTACTGACATCACTATGCCACCAGTATTGGCCAGCGTCGTCTTGGCTAACACGGCCCGAAGCCGCCATAAAGGGCACTTCATGCGTCCAAGGCTGCTGTTGATGTTGGCTTAAAAAGTGATCGCGCCAGCTAAGGGCTGGTTTATTTTGATGAGACTCGCCATTGTCGGTTGTTAAAGGGGTGTCACAGATCGTTAGATATTGATGCTCACCCAAAATGGCACGATAGGGGACTCGGCTGGGGTAAAAAATTACATCCCCCTTGATTTGCTTGCCCATGGCAGTTTTGATTTGACTGCTGCCACTGGATACGGGTAAGTAATCTAATAGTAACGCTAAAGTAAGATTCTCAGGCTGAGAAACATGATATCCCTCTGCCTCCTCAGGCAAACGTACAATCCAACGCAGGGATGCTAGCAAACCATTGCGACGCATTTCAGACTTTTCGCCGATGACTTGCCAAGTGCCGGTTACTTTTTGTGGCAACAAGCCAGTTACAGCGTCACTAATGCTGTTTACTTCATGGCTAGGTTCATCGCTTGTTTCATTGCTCAATGCATTGATTAACTGCTCGCGGCTTTCACTGGCTATCACCGCGCGATGTACGTCAATATCATCAGGGTTGGTTAGCCAAGCTTCAGTGAGCAACGCCAACTTAGCCAATTCTTGTAATACTGCATTAGGTTGTTGTTGCAGTGGGCGAGCCAGTATTCTGGCGGGGAGTTCGTCAACGCGCGCGGCCAAATTCGCGGCTTTTGCGTCCACTAAGCGTGCGGCAATTTGTCGACATTTACCCTGGCTGTCTTTTAAAAATCGAATAATGCCGTTACTTAGCTGGTCATTAATCCATTGTTGCAGTTCAGCCAAACCTTGTTGCACGCTGGCACGCGTTTTTTCGCGATTTTTCATCGCGCGCATGACTTTATCTGCTTCGCGCTTAGCCTGTGCTGCTTCACTTAATGGCGATTCGGTTACTGTTTGGTTAAGTGATACTTGAGCGGTTGATTTTTTCTCGTTCGTCGCGGCAGTTGAGTGATTGCCTTTTGCAGCGGCGTCACTCTCACTCACTTTAGCGCTGCTGCGTCGGCGGCGGCCTAACCAATCATTCACCCATTCTGGTGGCGTGGTTTTAGTAAAGTTGTCGGGTAAATCAGAAAACTGCCAAAACAAAGCTAATACATGCTTACAAGGAAACTTACGAGACGGGCAAGTGCATTTGTAGCCGTGATCAGACACATCAGCCATGGTGTAATAAGGCGTTGAGCCTGAGCCTTGGCACTCACCCCAAATAGTATTCACATCTGCGGCTTGACCTAAAGCCGGCCACTTACCGGGCTTAAGTAATTTTTTTGCGGCATTAATTGAGGCTTGATCCGGCGCCAATTCTTGTACGAGAGATTCAGATACTTCCACGTGATAGAGCCTACTCTGATTTATGCAAAGAGATTATTTTGATGAAACAAGATGCTAGCCAGTGTATGCATAATGATTTTAAATACAATAAGCTACTGGCATTTAGAAAGAGGATTAGGCTGATTTAGCTCGAAAGGGACTTAAATTGTGATCGCCTTAATAGGGTTTATCCAAAAAGCAATACTTGCTGGATAAGCATCTGGAGGTTGCATGGGTATATTACAGCGCTTAATCTTTGTTATTGAGTAGCAGTGCCCAAATGCCCGACCTTCACCAAAATAACGGTTTCTTGCTCAACATAGGGATGATGCTCACTCATATGTGGACTACGCAGCCACGTGCCGCTTGGGTATCGCGCGTATTCATCACAAAACTCGCCGCTAAGCACCAATATCTCTTCGCCGCCAAAGTGACGATGGGGCACAAATTGCTCACCTGCTGGCCATTTTACTAACGCGGTGTGCTCAACATCGTGTTGATGTAATGGCATTACTTGCAAGCCACCTTGCCCAGCTAACCAAGGTGTTTCATTAGTATTCACCCGCACGCTGGTTAAATCATCGGCTAAAAATTGGTTTAGTTTTACAAAAATTACGCAACCCTCTTTACTAAAAGGCTGATGTGAGCTGCCGGGCGGGTTACGCAGATAGGTGCCGGCGGGATAGTCGCCGTTTTCATCGGAGAATACGCCTTCAAGTACAAAAATTTCTTCGCCCATGGGATGATGATGAGGCTTGAAATAGGAGTTAGCGGCGTATCGTACTATGCTGGTGGCGTGGCCACTTTCAGCGCCTTCGCGGGATAATATTTTGCGGGTAACGCCGGCCAGTGGGCTGTCGACCCAAGGCTGCTGCGCGGTATCGATAACCACTTTTTGCGTAAAATCTAAATTAATATGCGCCATAGTTATTATTGCTCAAACTACGTTGGTAATGAAATGGGTATTCTACCTTACGTTGCTTGTTCGCAGGTGGTTTATCTTTGCGCCTGCTTTATAGTATTGAGTGCGCGGTATTGATTAACCCGAACCTTGGATAAGCACAATAGTATGCTTTACTGCAAAAACGCTGTAAATATTTCCCTATACGCTTGGCGTTTTCATCCCTGAAAACGAAATTTTGCCGTAAAGCATACTTTATCTTGCTGCGATAGGCTTAAACAGAGCTGAGGTTGATGACCACTTTTTCGATGGTAATGGTTGCAACAGGCACGTCATCGTAGCCCGCCACGGTGGTGGTTTTAGCGCGGGCGATTTTTTTCACCACTTCCATTCCTGCAGTCACCTTACCAAACACGGCGTAACCCCAGCCATCAGCAGTGCGGCCAGTGTGATCTAAAAAGTCGTTATCGGCCACGTTAATAAAAAATTCGCTGGTGGCAGAATGTGGCTCGTCGGTGCGCGCCATAGCCAGGGTGCCTAAGGTATTTTTTAATCCATTGTCGGCTTCATTGCGAATAGGGGCATGGGCCGGTTTTTCTTTCATTTTTGCCGTCATGCCACCGCCTTGGATCATAAAGCCCTTGATGGTGCGATGAAAAATGGTGTAATCGTAAAAACCTTCTTCACAGTAACGTAAAAAGTTTTTTGCACTGAGCGGCGCATTTTCAAAATCCAGTTCAATCTCAATGTCGCCCACGTTGGTGGTAAAAGTAATCATCATATCGCCTTATTAACGGTACTTGCCGCTGGTCCATGGGTTTTCACGCTCGCCGCTTTTCGCTGGTTGCGCGGGTTTGTCACTTCCTGGTCTGCCACTTTTGTCGTGACGTGGTTTCACTGTGCCTGCGGATGCGCTGCGCTTTTTGTCTTGGCCAGTATTCTCTTTACGCTGCTTAGGTTTAGCAGCAGGATTAAATTTTGGCTTAAAGTTCAAAATAGATATCGGCACTTCTTTGATTGGCGCAAAGCCTTCAATTTCTTTGCGCACAATTAACTGGCCTAAACGGCTTTCAATGGCGCACAGGTTTCTAAAGTCATCCTTAGAAACAAACGAAATCGCCTCACCACAGGCGCCAGCACGGCCAGTACGACCAATGCGGTGAATGTAATCATCGGCTTCATCGGGCAAGTCGTAGTTCACTACGCGCTCAAGATCGTCAATGTCGATACCGCGCGAGGCAATGCCGGTGGCGACTAAAAAGCGAATTTTACCTGATTTAAAGTCAACTAATAGTTGTTCACGTATCGCTTGGCTGCGGCCGCTGTGAATGGCCTCAGCAGCAATGCCGCGTTTTTCTAGTTGGCTGACTAACTTAGCCGCGCCTTTTTTGGTTTGAATAAAAATCAGCGCTTGTTGCCAGTTTTGTTCGGTGATCAAATGACTAATCAAGGCCGACTTTTTGTCTTTATCAACCGTGGTTAGCCACTGCTCAATTTGCGGCGCACTGGCATTGTCTTTAACAATTTCAATCTCAACGGGATCTTCAATCGCCGTTTTTGCCAAAAAGCGCACTTGTTTTGACAAGGTGGCCGAGAACAATAAATTTTGACGCTCGGTAGGCAAGCGTTCAATAATTTTATTAATGTCTTCAATAAAGCCCATGTCGAGCATGCGGTCGGCTTCATCGAGCACCAATACCGACAATTCATCAAAATGCAGCGCGCGCTGGCTGTGCATATCCAATAAACGCCCCGGCGTGGCGACCAGAATATCTATCCCTTCAATTAAACGCTGCTTTTGCGGCGCAATATCAACGCCGCCATACATGGCCATGGAGGTTAGCGGCAAATATTTGCTGTATTTAGCAATGTTATCTGCCACTTGGACGGCTAGCTCACGGGTGGGCGTTAAGATCAGGGCGCGAATGCGCTTAGGGCGAATTTTTGGTAAGTCTTGAAACATTTGCAGTAATGGCAATACAAAACTGGCGGTTTTACCGGTACCAGTTTGCGCGGCGGCAAGCAGATCATTGCCACGCAATATTTCAGGAATAGCCTGTTTTTGGATCGGCGTAGGCGCGCTGTATTCAAGCTCGCTAATGGCTTTTAAGATTGGAGCGCATAATCCAAGTGTTGAAAATGGCATGGGGTGTCTCAGATAAATAAAAAGGGGCAAACTGTGCAGCCGATATTTTTGATGAACAGGGTGCAACAGAGCAGGGCGGCAGTATATCAGAAAAGTGAGTCATGCCACAGTTTATGCAAATCGGATAGATAGTCTTGCGTTACGCTCGTGCTAGTTCAGTTGCTTTGGTAGCCATTCAGAGGTGCGTTCAAATAGTAGGTGAAGGTTAGATTAAACCCGCTGACAAAGAATTCCACCTCGTCAGCGAAGTTATTAAATCATTTATTTTAAATCAATGATGTAAAGGGTGCTGGCATCAATCACTTTGTTATCTTTATCAAGGTATTTTTGCGCTAGCTTGCCGTCACTTGACCAAGTCGCAAAATCATCGTCGTTGAGCACGCCAAGGGTGGTGGGGTTGATTAGCCACATGCCCTCTAATTTATCGTGAGGATATTTCACTTCTTTTACTAAATCTGCCACTAGAGACTTACTGACCGGTGTTATCTGGTGTGATGCTAGCGCGTCCCAACCTTGTGCCATGACCACTTGCTCAAGGGTTTTTCCTGCTATGGTTAACCCCAGTTTTTCATCTTGTACTAATGTATCGCCGCTTTTAATGGCTTCTAGGTTAGTGGCTTTAGCAAGGTTGATGCGATAGATATGCTTCATGGCGTTAGGGTCGTCACGTAAAAAAGCGCCGTCTCGCTCAATCACTAAAAATTCGTTAGCCGAGAGCGCAACAATACCTGAGTTGGCATTTTGCGCCTTCTCTTGTTGGTAAAGATACTGGCCAATCTCGCCTGTTTTCAAGTTGACCGTGACCAACCGAACTAAATTCAAGTCTTTTACTTTTTTGTCTGGGTTATGCATGGTTGATTGCATAATACCGACCAAGGTGGACTCATCGGGCGTAATGGCTAAGCCTTCCATACCGCGGTTAGGGCGGCGATTAGCAAACTCGGCAGGTAGGTTGAGAGTCGTGCGTTTGTCTTTGGGGAAGGGGTTGATACGGCTAAGTTCAACGCCATCACTGTCAAAATGCACTATATGTGGGCCGTATTCATCGCTAACCCAAAAAGTGCCGTCTTTTAAGGCGACGAGTCCTTCGCCGTCGAGACCAAAGTCATCCAACTTGAGTGGGTTGGTTTTCGCATCAAAAGGTTTGTCTGCATTTACCGTAATAGGCTGGCCCTTTGTGTCGTAGGGCGTTTCGCCGGTGCCGCCCAAGCCAGAGCGATTTGGTAGCCCCGTGATAGGTGTGCCATCGGGTTGCTTTAATAAAATGGTGCGAACCAGTGTCACTTTGCCAGTGGCATTAACTTCAAATAAGCCAATACGAGGGGTGTAGTCTGGGGTGGGAAAAATCTTCCCTTTGCCGTGTTCACCTTGTTTATAAGTGGCATTGGGGCCGCGATCGGTTAATGCGTAGAACTGATTTTTGTTGGTTGGATGGGCGGTCATATCTGAACCGAAACCGCCGTTGCGGATCTCCAGCATATGTTCGGGTTTAGCATGATCAGTAATATCGTTTCTTAATACTTGATAGGGCAACGGCGCGCCATTTTGTGAATCAACATGACTGACGTTGAGCGCTTCGGCGCAGGTTAAACCAGTATTAAACAATAGCGCCATGGCTAAGGTAGGGAGCCCTTTTTTTACGATCATCTTTATTGCCTTTATTTGTTATAAATTGATTCAAAATGGAAGTCTGAGAGCGGCAAAGGGTATAGCGGCAAGATGTTAATTTTGTTTCAGTTATATGATGGTTTTATGCCAGTTTATGTGGAATAGCTGCTTGTCTTCAGTGAGGGATGGTGCTGGGTTTGAATAGAGGAAGTTGTTGTATGTCTAATACCTAATCATTGTTTTGCTTGTCGCAGCTAAAAGTAGAAAGTAAAGACGCGATAATCCAAGCTGCGCTAATGCCAACGAGGTAGCTCAATTTAGTTGGTATTTGTTCTTGAGACGCTGTCACTTCGATATAAACCAGCGCGCTGGAGAGCATTAGCATAAACAGAAAAGCGTGCTTTTTAAGTTGAGTAATGAGCAGATTAATCCAAGTCATGTTTTGCAAATCACTTAATCAAGGGGCAAAGTAGAAAATAGTCGATTTGTAAATATAAAACAATCTATAAAGCTAGCTGTGTGACAAAGGAAAAAGTGCCGAACTTTCCAGACACTAGACACTAACGTTCGCTTGCCATACTATAGGTTGTATCTATATACAGTGCTTAAGCGTAATGAAAACACTTCCTGAAAAGTATTATTTAGCCCATTTTTACGAGCTGGTGGCGTTTATTGATGCCACTAGTATGCACTTACTTAACGCAGAGCAGCAGCGCCAGTATGCGCTTGTGCAGCGCTTGAGTGAGGCTGCGTTATGCTTGTTGATCCGCATTGTAAATCGAAAAAGTACCTTTGTTGCGCCGGCGCGATTTAACTACGCTGAAATTTTGGATATCACTGCCGCATTGGCGGAGCTTGAGCAACATCAGTTGATCACGTCGGCGGCGCAATTACCCGCCAAGCAGTTATTGCCTGAGCTGACCAAAGCGCAGTTGCAAGAGGTATGCGCTCAAGCGGGCGTGGTAGATATGCCGGCGAACTCAGCCAAAAAAAAGGCGTGGGTTGACTGTGCACTTAAGCAAAGTTGCGCCATTAAACCTACTAGCGATCCCACTTATCAGGCCTATGTGCAGTCGGCTTTTAAAGACACCTTTGACTATTTTTTATATTTGTACTTTGCCCACCTTGGCGGCACCTTAGCGCAATTTTCGATGCGCGATCTCGGCATATTAAAAACCAATGGCAACAGTAGTAGCGCAGCCGCGAGCCAATTAAATGCGCACTTTGATGAATTAGAAGAAGCGCAAACTGCGTTTTACTACAGCCAGTGGCTGCACCAGTTAAAGGTGATGAGTGATGAGGAAAAAACCGCCCTCGCACAAGCGCTATTAACATCAGCAAAGGTCGAGCCGATAGGGCGATACGGCCAAGAAAAATATAACTTATTAAGCTACAAATTGGCGCATCACTGCTTGACCCATGCGCCCGATATAGCAATGACGTTGCTGGCACAAAGCGATCATCCTAAAGCGCAGGAAAAGCATATTCGCGCCTTGTACGGCGAGGGCGAATTGACCCTTTGCCAAGCCAAATTAAACGCCATTCTTGAGGCTTCGGCAGATGAATCTTTATTGCTGTTTGCGCAGGATTTTTCGCGTTTAAAGTTTGGCTCCCAGCGCACGTCATTACTGACCGAGATGCTACGTAACTCAGGGACTGCTATTCCACTGGACGAAGCGTTTGTTGGCGCGCCAGAGCAAGGTTTGATTGATTATTACCAGCGCCATGGTATCACGGCTATCCACAGTGAAAATGGCATTTGGCGCGCGCTGTTTTGCCTTAGCTTTTGGCCTGAGCTTTATCAAAGTGACAAAAACCAACTCAGTAACGAATTTGCGCTGCGCCCGAAATCCATTAAAGAAAATAATTTCTACGACACTTTTGCCGCTGAGGTAGAAACGCGGCTGCAACACTTTACTGATGCGCAGGCGATGCTAGCGTGGCTGTTGCAGCAAATAACCGCCCATTATGGCGAGCCAAACTGCTTTATGGCGTGGTATGACAATCTCTATGATCAGCTTTGTTTACTGGTTCGCCATAGCCCAATGGATGCGCTGCGCAAGCATCTGCGCGCCATGAGTAAAAATTATCGCGGCTTAAAAGATGGTTATCCTGACTTGATTGGCGTGCGCGATGGCAAGTTGTTTTGCGTTGAGGTTAAAGCGCCCGGTGACAGCTTGCGCCGCAATCAAATGGTGACCATGAATCAGTTGCTAAGCGCAGGATTTGATGTGTCTATTCAGCAAGTGGCGTGGCAGCTTGATCCCGCCCAGCCGTATGTAATTGTTGATGTAGAGACCACCGGCGGGCAAAAAGAATATGACAGGATCACCGAGATTGCCTTGGTTAAAGTCGTGGCAGGAGAGGTGGTGGATCAGTGGTCGAGTTTAGTGAACCCCAATAAACATATTTCAAGGCAAATTACCGCGCTAACGGGCATTAATAATCAAATGGTGCGCGATGCGCCTGTTTTTGCGCAGCTAGCCGAAAAGATAGATGCTTTTAGCCAAGGCGCGATTTTTGTCGCCCATAATGTGAATTTTGATATGGGCATGATCAAGGCGGAATTTGCGCGTTGTGGCTTAAGTTATCGCCGCGCTAAGTTGTGTACCGTTGTGTTAGCCAGAAAGTGGCTGCCTGGTCACGACTCCTATTCATTAGGTAAACTTTGCGCAGATGTAGGCATCACCCTTAATGGCCATCACCGTGCATTAAATGATGCTAACGCCACGGCAGAGCTGTTTATCATGATTAATGCTTTGCGTTTAGCGCACTCGGCGCAATAGCATAAGAAGTCAGTAGGGGGAATATTGCTCCACTTGATAAGCTTGGGAGCCAGTCACAGTATTGGAACCTGCATCGCGAACGTTGCGCCGCCGGTTAATGTTAGCTCCAGATCACGTATTTGCTCGACACTGTAGCCTGTCTGGTCGATTTGATGCTGATGGCGCTCTGCATAATCGAGCAATCCTTGCCAAGCGGCGATGTAGCCAATATCCGACACGAGGTAAACCTCAGTGCATAAATAATTACCTGCAGGCAGAAATAGGTTGGCTTCGTTATTTGTATTTTCAGTGCCGAGCCAAACATCTATTTCATGCCATGGCCGTGTTAGTTGGTTGACTGGCGATAGCGCGAATAAGCCTTTGGTTTGCTTTCCTTTAGTAACAAACTCTCGATCCCAACTGAAGTTATCTTGTTTAGTTACGCTAAGCCTTCGTTCAGGATACCAAATAAGCTGGCAAGGTAAATCTTGCGCTAGTTGCTGCTCTAGGTTTTTACTGTTGCCTTTTTGCGCATGATTGGCTTGAGAAGTGAGTTGGATACTCGCTGCATGCTTGGTATTAGTCTCGGGACAAGTGGGATGGGCAATTTTTTCCAACATCTGAGCCGTTTGTTCAGGCGTTGCGCTACGCGCCATTTCTCGCAGCGCCTTCGCGCTCATATTAAGTTCTCGTTTTAGCGCTTTAGCCAGTGCTTGCGAAGAGGAAAAACCACAGCGGTGGGCGATGTCAGTGATGTTGTATTGGTGCAATTCAAATAGCTCATACACGGCTATTTGCAGCCGAATGCGGTTTAGGTATTGCCCCGGTGTTTCATGCCAAATTTGGGTGAATTGACGATGAAAATGTGAAGGGGAAATCGCGCAGCGCTCAGCCACTTGTTGCCAGGTTAGCCCTTCACTCAAGGCGTGATGCATTAGTTGTAAAGCTTTTTCAAACCGCGCCTGTAAATGAGGCGGCAACTGCTCCAATAGCGCCATTTCTGGCACAAGAATGAAAGGCTTGCTAGCCACAGATTCCGGGCGCGCGGTATTATTCAAGTCAGTTGTCATCAGGTTTAATTTTGTCGATTGCCATGGTTCAATCATAGCTGATGTTATTTGCATTTTAACTATCTACTTGTTTAAGTAAGAGATTCATCGATTCAGTTGCTATTGCGGGCTGCTTTGAAGATGTAAAAAGGCCGAGCAACACAGGAATAATAATCAAGGTAATACTGGTGGCAAATAGTTCGCCAAATACCAAGGATACGGCTGCAGGCTTTAAATATTGCGCTTGCTCCGCGCTTTCAAATAACAGCGGCAATAAACCACATACCGTGGTCATGGTGGTTAAAAAGATAGCCCTAAGACGGCTCGTCCCTGCTTTTATTAAGGCTTTATTCAATGGCATGCCGGCGCGATAATATTGGTTAAACCGTGTCATCAGTACCAGCGAGTCGTTGATGACGATACCTGTCATTGCCATCATGCCGAACAGAGATAAAATGCTGACAGGTAAGCCCATTATGCCATGACCAAAAATAGCCCCAGCAAAACCAAAAGGGATCACCGCCATAATAATTAACGGCTGCCAGTAAGATTTGAGCGGCACAGCAAGCAAGGCGTAGATAAGCAATAAGGTTAAGAGCATCGCTGTTTTAAATCCTGCTTGAATTTCGCCTAATTCTTCAAACTCACCCCCTGATTGAATCTGAACGCCGGGGTAGCGCGTGGCTAGATCTTCCATCAGCGGCTTGAGCTGTTGCAGCGTTTGTTCTGGCGATTGCACCGTGCGATCTTGTCGCCAGTATAAGTTCACCACTTGCTGGCGGTCGCGTCGATAGATCACCTCTGGCTTTTGCTCGAAGCTTAAATTAGCCACATCTCCTAGCATTACCGTCTTGCCGCTAGATAAGAAGATAGGGGTTTGCAGTAGTTGTTGTTGAGTGGCTTTCTGCTTGGCCTGATAGCGTAATATCACTTTGGTTTCTTGGCCCTGTTGCAATAAGCGATGAATTTCACGTTCACCATAAGCGCCGCCAATCATCAGCGCAATTTGCTGTTGTGTTAATCCCAGTTGATGACCAAATTCATTAAGGGTAATGCGTATTTGTTGTTGGCCGCCTTGGCCGTCATCATACACATCATGTACACCGGATAAAGTGCTTAAATGTTTGGCCAGTTGGTTGCTGGCTTGCATCGCAAGGGCATGATCTGCTGAAGAAATACTGATAAAAGTGCCGCCCGCAGGGGCGTCCGCTGCCGAAAATGAGACCGCATATGCACCTTCAAATTGGCCGCTGTATTGTTGCCATTGATTCAGTGCCAGGTTGTTGGGCAACACGGTTAAGGCTTCGTTAGTGAGTTCAACCGTGGCTTCTATTTCGCCATAACCGGTTGACCATACCAATAAGTTAGTGATGGGTGGAGCACTCAATGGGTAGTCATGTTGCAGCTGTTGATTGAGTCTATTGGCCCCTTGCTCTAATTGCATTTGGGCTTGTTGCTGCAGCGGCAATGGCGCGCCAGGCGTTAAGGTGATGGTTGCGCTGAGATAGCGGCCGGGGATCTCGGGAAACGCAGAGCTGCGAATAAAGCCGGTCGACCACAGACCATACGCTAGCAGCACGCAAGCAAAAAAGCTGATTAAACAAGCGGCTTTATGGCGGATAGCATAGCACAGTAAGGGCGCGTAACACTGGCGATTAAAGTAGTGCAAGGCTGATTGCGCCGATGATTGTAATTTCGCCACTGCGGGCCATGGCTTACTTTGAGCGGGCATGGCGGCAAGATGTGATGGCAGGATAAATTTACTTTCAATGAGTGAAAATAACAGTGCGATAATCACCACCGCTGAAAAGCGGGCCAATAATTTGGCTAACTCGTTATTGATCCAGAGCATTGGAGAAAAGGCGGCCACGGTGGTGAGCACTCCGAACACAGTGGCGACCGCTACTGATTCCACCCCCTTAAATGCTGCTTGTTTTGGATCGGGGTTGGTTAAACGGGTTTCATGAATGCTTTCGCCAACTACCACGGCATCGTCGACCAAAATACCCAACACTAAAATAATGCCAAATAAAGTGATGTCGTTAATGCTGTAGTTAAGTACGTTCATCATTCCTAAGGTGCCACAAAGGGCAATTGGGATCCCTAAAGCTACCCACATGGCCAATCTAAGGCGTAAAAACAGGCCTAAAATCACCAATACTATTAATAGCCCCTGCCAAGCATTGTTCGTTAGTCGGTTGAGTTGGTCTTCAATATAAGGTGCCATATCCGCCATTACCGCTAGGGAAATATCAGCGGGTAACAAGGCTTGTTGCTCTTTGAGCACAGAACTGATGGCTTGACTAATGTGAAGTAAGTTATCGTTTTGACTGGTATTAATTTGCAGCGCAATGGCACTTCCGCCATTATTGCGCACGATGGCTCCGGTCGCTTCATAGTCGCGGTAAATGCTGGCAATATCACCTAGTTTGATGATGCCTGAGGGCTCCGCGATAATATCAAGTTGCTTTAATAGGGTGAGATTATCGGCGTAGCCATCGCCCCGTAAGGTGATCCGGCCTTGCGCACTTTTTAACTCACCACTGCGGGTTTCTATAGACATTTGTTCAATGCGCTGGGCTAAAGATTCAATGTTAAGGCCCACCATTTGAAGCTGCGTAATATTGGGCTCAATGACGATTAGCGGAGCACGCTCACCTAAATTAGTCACCTTGGTAATGTCGGGATGTTGTTTCAATGCCAGAGCCACTTGGCGTGCAATGGGTTGCAAATTTTGAGCGGTTTGCTTGGATGAAATAATGACAAAGGCGGCTAAATTGGTGAAGTCTTCACGTGTTATCTGAGGTCGTTCGGCCTGAGTGGGCAATCCGACAATGCTATTAACTCGGTTACGTACATCCTCAAGTAACTTCCCTAAGTCAGCGTTGGATTTTTTTTGCACGCGAATTTGCGCCATACCCGCTGAAGATTGGCTAACTAATCGTTTGATCCCTGCTACATCGCCAAGGGCGTCTTCAATTCGCTGGGTTACACTGGCATCAATCTGTTGTGCGGTGCCGCCGGGGTAGGCAATGGTAATGGTTAAACTTGAGGGCGCGATTTGTGGAAAGGATTCCACCCGCAGTTGCGATAAGCTGAGCAATCCGCTGGCGATCATGGCTAGCATCAGTAAATTTGCCGCAACAGGGTTGTGAATAAACCAATGGGTTAACCATTTCATCGTTGTGCTCCCAGTGTTGTCAGAAAATGAACTTTAGCGGCGGTTGTTGTTGGCTCAGCAAAAGGAATAGGCTTTACTTTTACCCCCTCTAGCATTGACGTAAGTGGGTATACGGCGATCGTTTTCGCATTTTGCTGTTGGTCATTTGACGGAAAAGTTACCCAAACATGATCAGGGGTTGTTTCCAAAATTCGCACGTCAGTTTGTTGTAAAGTATTGTTTTTATTAATCTGCCAGATCAATCCATCTGGCGTCAGCGCACTGATAGGTAGCTTGGTAGCTAGCGGGAAAGCAGGTAAGGTAACTTCAATGGTGACAGGTTGATTTGGCAGTAAACGCGATGATTGCTGAAAAGGTTTATTTATCGCTAATACCACTTGCCGCTGCTTGGTGGTTTGGTCAACTTGCGGCGCGACAAATCGTACTTTGGCGGGCCACTGCTGGTATTGACGGTCGATCACCTTAATGTCAGGTTGGCCGAAACTGGCATGGATCAGTTGCCAATGTTGTTCGGCCACGGGCAACACAACATCTAGACTATCGCTGGCGGCAAGCTCAAATAATGGCTCACCAACGTCTAAAAATTGTTGAGGACTAATAAAGCGTTGCAAGATGATAGCGTCAAAAGGAGCGCGAATTTGGCTGTCGCGTATTTTTTGTTCAATAGAATTAAGAAGTTGTTTCGCCTGCGCTAACTGAGCTTTGGCCGCGGCGATTTGCGGGATTTTACGGGCAAACTCCGAGCTGCGTTTACCGGCTAGCATTTTCAGCGCAACGGTTTGTTCATGTTGCTGTTGTTGCAGCAGTAACTCAGCTTGTTTGATTTCACTTAAGGCATTGGCGCGCTCAGACTCAAGCTGCAAGGTGTCAAGTTCTGCCAGAATTTGCCCTTTTTTGACTAACGTTCCCGGCTCAAGGGCGGTATCTAAGCGCGTCACTTGGGCATTTGTTTGCGCTTTCAATTGGGTTTGCCAGCGCGCCACGGTATGGCCCGTTAACGTAAGTTTGGGCCGATAAGGCGCGGGCGTCACTTGGATCACCGACACTGGCAAATGTGGCTCAACTCTGGCGCTGGGCTCAGCCGGAACTGGCTCAAGTAATACCACGACCGTGATAGCAATACCCAGCAGCAAAACAGATCCAATCAGGGGCATTAGCTTGCTATTTTTCATTGTATCTCTCCGTTTACTTTGATTGGGGCTGGGGTGTTAAGACGTTGTATTATTTCGCTTAAGCGCGACCAAGTTTGTAAGGTGATGGGCAGCAAAATCGCGGCGTCTAGGAACTCCAGCGAGTAGCTCACAATGGTGAAAATACTGCCCGGCGTCAGCGTTAGGCTGTGAGTAGCTAGCCAAAGGTTGAACAAGACAAAGATAAAGAGCAGTAAGAAAATCAAACCAAATACGATGGCTTCAGTATCAGATAGTTTGATTTCTTTCAGATTTATCTTTTGCAAATAAGCGTGAATAGAGCGACTGACCCCTTGCTCTAGCACATCAACTTGTTGCTCTTTGCAATTATTGAGCGCCGCATTTGTGGTAACAAATTGGCTATGGGCGGCGCCGTAAGCTGCAATGATTAGTATGCCGGCAACGATGGCAGAGAGTCCTAAGCCAAGATGGGCACTCGTTAAAATAACTAATGCAGCTACCAGTTGGATAATTGCGGTCATCAACGGTGGAATATCGTTTTCTAGAAAATCCACTAACTCTCGTGACATATCAAGTCGTGCATTGCGAGTACTAATGGGCAAGTGTGCTAATTTTTCGGCAACGGACAAACCAAGATTAACGCGGATCGTGCCAAAGGCTCGGGTATCGTAAATACGCCTTGCTACCACCAACGCGACAATCAGTACCAAGATGGTGCTCAGAACATAAAAGTCATGAAAGTCGTCTTGTAATAAGCCATCGATGGCGTAGCCGATGAACAAGGGGATCAAGACGATCAACGCATTTTCGAGTAATACCAAAGCCCAAGTGAAGCCTATTAAAAGCTTATTAGCGCCAAGTAATGCTGTAATCGTAAAAGGTTTAACTTCATGCATCAGGTTTGCTTATTAATAATTAGCGAATTCAGAGCATGGTGACAGGATTGCAACGAGAAAAAGTGTCCCAAATTGCTGTATGTTTAAGCCTAGCGGCATAATGGATAGGCAGGACCTGCACTTTTATACCTGCTGTTTATTTATGCAGGTGTAATGGAGTTTGGCTGATTTTGCCAAGTTTTGGCGCGGTAAATAAATTGTAAAAGT
>NZ_JAIBHJ010000031.1 GCF_021278025.1 Motilimonas sp. E26 | reverse complement strand
CACTGGCGTTTGCTATAATGTGGCTGCCTATGTACTGCTGAACAAAATCTATACAGCAAAGATCAACAGACCCTAGCCACATAGGGACAGCAAAGGCGTTGTTTTTGTTTGACAGTCAGTTGTGTGGGAAGCGTGACGGTGAATTGTTACACCTAAATTGGCGAATTTACCGATCAGGTTTTGATAACCGCGGTCTAAATGATGGATATCTGAAATATCTGTATGCTCGGTTGCAATCAGTCCAGCCAGAATAAGTGCGGCGCCTGCACGTAAGTCACTGGCTTTAACAGGGGCGCCAGATAAACTAGGTGTTCCAATAATACTTGCTGTATTTCCTTTCACGCGGATATTGGCGCCAAGGCGGCACAATTCTGCGACATGTTGAAAGCGCTCGGGATATACAGTATCCGTCACTTGAGATACGCCAGCTAAGCTGACACACAGTGTCATCCATTGAGGTTGTAAATCAGTGGCGAATAATGGGTAAGGTCCAGTTTTAATAGAAATGGGTTTCAAAGTTCGTCGTTGAGCGTCTAAGGTAATACTGTCATCTTCACAGTAAACTAAGGCCCCTGTTGCGGTTAAACTATCAATTAGGGCAGTGAGGTGTGATGGTTGTACTTGTTTAACGGTCAATTTACCTTTGGTGATAGCCGCTGCTATTAAGTAAGTTCCAGCCTCAATGCGGTCTGCAATAGCATCAATTTCTGCAGCCTGTAACTCAGCCACGCCCTCTATCACTAAGGTATTGCTGCCTTTACCAAAAATTTGCGCGCCCATGGCGTTGAGCTGATCCACTAAATTATCTATTTCTGGTTCGATCGCGGCGTTAAACAAGCGCGTTGTGCCATCGGCTAATACTGCTGCTAGTAATAAGTTAACCGTTGCGCCGACAGATGAGATTGGAAAAGTAAAATCAGCCCCTTTTAGCCTGCCTGCATGGGCGTGAATATTACCGTGAGAAAGTTCTACCTTGGCTGAGAGGGCCTGCATACCTGCAATGTGTAAATCAACCGGCCTTGGCCCCCAGGCACAACCGCCAGGCAATGCCACACTGGCTTGACCAAGGCGAGCCAATAACGGGCCGAGAACATAAATAGATGCGCGCATTTTAGTTACTAAATGATACGGCGCCTGATAACCATCGCACTCTCGGGTATCTATCGTTAGGCG
This sequence comes from Motilimonas sp. E26, assembly GCF_021278025.1. Lineage (GTDB taxonomy): Bacteria > Pseudomonadota > Gammaproteobacteria > Enterobacterales > CBDFNC01 > Motilimonas. Next base: position 41,642 of record NZ_JAIBHJ010000031.1, on the reverse strand, counting down.
TGAGCCTTGCAGCTCAACCTTTGCACCAAGATAGCGCAACACGTCCGCCATGGTATCCACATCATCAAGTTGTGGCACATTATTGATAATTGAAGTGCCACGACAAAGTAGAGTGGCAGCCATTAGAGGAAGCACGGCATTTTTTGCGCCGGAGATAATGACATCACCTTGCAGTGATTGGCTAGCGGGTACTTGATAAACTTCTTTCATCACATTTGCTCTGATTAATTAAGCGGTATTAATAAGTTAACCTGTTAATCTGGCAATATTTGGGAGCAAAAATGACGAATTATGGCAAGCAGGAAAGAAAAATCAGCCGCCTTTTTGACGTGACGGCTGAAGGAGAGTGCTTAAATTGCGGTCCAAACTAATTCTTCACCGGCAAATTGCGTCGCTGATGATTGCTGATCATAGATGCCGTCATTATCTTCATCAAGAGAGAGTAAGTAACTCCCCCCTTGCTGTTCGATCTTAAGCTTGCTGTTGTCACCTGATAGTATCAAGGCTTCTTCAACCACGGAAAGACTTACAGCTCCTTCTAGACTATGAACAACCGTGCCACTGGCTGCAGTTGGTAACATGCTATTGCCGCTATAAGTTAAGCTGACAGTTTTACTGGTGATGCTGATACCGGTTTGATTCTCAGTACGCACCAAATCTTGTTTGATGGTGAAAAAGCTATCTCCTTGTCCATCCATCAAGATGGAAAATTTACCCTGAAGGGTATCATCAAAGGCTTGATAGTTGTTGAGTGAACTAGGTGCCATTTTTAGGTTAAACGCATCATAAGCGATAGCAATAGCTGTGCTGCTACCCTCCATAAGATCAAAGCTAAACTTGCCATTTAATGCCATATCGGCATTCATTTTACAGCTGTTAAAAGTAAATGAGGCTTTTTTTCCTTCATTGGTCATCGCGTAAACTAAATCACCGCTGAGTGGACAAGCGTCACTGCCTGCTAGATCACTTTGGCGCCCCTGAGCACTACTCGTTAATTGATTTTCAAATTGGCGAACTAAATTTAACGAACTCGTGCCCAAGCTGCCACTACCAATGGTAGCTTGGCTTAATACTTGTGCGTTGGTGGTATTGATGGCAGCCTGAGCCGAGGGGGTTGTCACAGTTGTTGTAGTTGCCGTTTCATCACTACCGCTGCCACCACCGCCACAAGCGGTTAATGTTGCTACAGAAAGGGCGATGCATATAAGCGATTTGCGAGCCGATAACATAATATAAAATTCTCAAGGTGGAAGAAAAAATCCATTATACTGTAAAGAGATAGTGTTGTTTGTGACTTTTTTTTGTCTTTTTTGTCTTTTTTGTCTTTGATCAAACAATCAAATATCAGTTCGTTATTTTCCAGGGAAGCATCAAATGCTAAATACACGCAAAGGTTACCAGCAACAGCTTGCTTTATGCGGCCGACACGGCATGGCGTTCGCAATTTACCTGTTTTATCGCTCTCGTGAAGATCGGGTTAAGGTGACGGCAGGCTACCTCGCTTATGTCACTCTATTATCTCTGGTGCCGATGTTGGCGGTGGTGTTTTCGGTCATGTCGGCGTTTCCCGTATTTCAAGAAATGCAGGGGCTCATTGAAGACTTTGTGTACAGTAATTTTGTGCCTGCGGCAGGTGATGCTGTAAGGGAAAACATGAATGGTTTTATTGCCAATACCAGCGAAATGACGGCGATGGGGATCGCGGCTTTAATGGTCGTTGCACTACTATTGATTTCTGCTATTGATCAAAACCTTAATCACATTTGGCGGGTGAAGAAAAAGCGCAACATAGCCAGCGCCTTTGCGATGTATTGGATGGTGTTAACCTTGGGGCCGGTGATTGTGGGCTCGAGTATTGCGATGAGCTCGTATGTGGTTTCAATGAACTTTATTACGGATCCTGATTTAATTACTCATGGGCAAAAAATGCTCGCGTTATTGCCACTGCTTATTTCCACACTCATGTTTTTAGGCGTTTATACTTTAGTGCCTAATATTAGAGTGAAAGTTCGCCATGCTATTGTTGGCGCGTTGGTGGCAGCAATACTGTTCGAGCTATCAAAGAAGGGTTTTGCTTTCTATATTACTCAGTTTCCTTCCTACGAGGCGATTTATGGTGCGCTAGCCGCCATTCCAATTTTATTTGTTTGGATTTACCTAAGTTGGACCATAGTGTTATTTGGTGCTGAGCTTACCGCTGCGTTGGGGGATTATCCCGGCCTGATGGTACTAGATAAAAAGCAGTCAACGACGCCCAATGAGGCTGCTGAGCTGCCGCCGATTGAATATAAGGACAATTAATGAAAACACTCTACCCTAACATTCAGAGCTATGCCCAATATCAAGTGCCTGTGAGTACAATACATTCTTTATACGTTGAAGAATCAGGCAATCCTAATGGTATTCCGGTGTTGTTTATTCATGGTGGTCCGGGTTCAGGTTGCAGTGCTGAGAGTCGTCGATTTTTTGACCCTGAGCTTTATCGAATTGTGGTGTTTGACCAGCGTGGCTGTGGTCGCTCGACGCCACATGCCAGCTTGGAGGAGAATAATAGCCAAGCCTTAGCGTCTGATATTGAAGTAATTCGCCAGCATCTTGGAATTAATGCGTGGCTGCTATTTGGTGGCTCTTGGGGCAGTACGTTGGCTCTTTTGTATGCTCAGGCTTATCCTGAGCGTGTTACTGGCCTGATTTTACGTGGCATTTTCTTATCTCGCCAGCAAGATTTTGACTGGTTATACCAACCCGATGGCGGTGCTGCGCAAGTTTTCCCTGATTACTATCAAGAGTTTGCCGCGCCCTTAGGTCATGAATTGGCTATCGAAAATAGGCTGGGGCAATATTACTCATTATTAACTTCCAATAATGAGCTAGAACGTTTAGCAGCAGCAAAAGCTTGGTGTATATGGGAAGGACGCATTAGCACCTTGCATGCTAAAGAGGATGTTTCTGACATCTATGGCGAGCCTCATTTAGCGCTCTCAATGGCACGTATATCGGCTCACTATTTTGTTAACAATAGCTTTATCAAGCAGCCCATATTATCGCAAATGGAAAAGATCGCGCATTTACCGGCTATGGTGATTCATGGTCGATACGATATGGTCTGCAAGCTAGAAAATGCGACTAGCTTAGTTGAATATTGGCCTAGTGCGCAGCTGCAAATTGTGCCAAATGCTGGTCATAGTGCAATGGAAACAGGTATGATTGACGCCTTGTGTAAAGCAACTTCGGCTATGGCTAAAATTATATATGATCGCTCTCATTCAACGAGTTAGCAGCGCTAGCGTTACTGTAGAACAGAACATCACTGGAGAGATTGGGCAAGGTTTATTAATTTTACTTGGCGTTGAAAAAGGCGATGATGCCGCTAAAGCTAAACGCTTGTGTGAAAAGGTGCTGAGTTATCGCGTGTTTAGCGATGCGCAAGGCAAGATGAATTTGAATGTGCAGCAAGTGGGTGGCAGTGTTTTAGTGGTATCACAATTTACTTTAGCTGCGGATACTAAAAAAGGCACTCGACCTGGCTTTTCTCGTGGCGCCGATCCCACTGAAGCTGAACATTTGTACGATTTATTCTCTGACTATTGCCGCCAAACAGGCATTAACACCCAAAACGGCGTGTTTGCTGCAGATATGCAAGTGCAGCTTAACAACGATGGGCCGGTTACTTTTTGGCTTCAAGTTTGAGTGCTGAGTTCTGCGCTATAGTGGCTCAACAATATTGAAGCACGTTATGGCACCAGTCTTTTTAAAATGGGTAGCTTGGCCAAAGTCATGGTCGCTAACAGAGATATAGCAAGCACGCAAATGGTCAATGCAGGAATGGCCAACCAGTTGCTGGCAAAAAAATCATAGTAGCCATTGCTTATTTCTCGTACCGGAATGAGAAACAATGGGTGAATTAAGTAAATACCTAAGCTGTACTTGGATACTAAACTTACCCATTGACGCCACCTTCCAGTAATACGCTCCCCATAGGTTTGTGCTAGCACAAACAACATGCCAGCAATAATGACTGTATTCAGGCTTTTATAACCCATAAAAAAGATGTGATATTCACCATGTTGATGGCTTAAATACCAAGTGCCGAAAAAGTTAAAGGTGAGCATCCCCAAGCCCGCAGCGAGCCAAAGGGGCAGCTCGGCGCTGTTATCACGATTGAACAAGTACCAGCCCAGTAATAGGTAACCACTGTAAAGAAGTAAGTTTTCTCGTAAGAAGCTCTCAACATTTAACCAGTGTATCAGTGTTAGTAGTAACCACGCCGCCAGTAATAATTTGAATCGTTCCGGGTTGATGACCCGTAGCAGTGGAATTAATAAAGGAATGACAAAGTACAAAGGAATGAAATCGTAGAAAAACCACAGGTGATACCAAACCGGAGTATTGGTGGCGGCTTCAACTAGGTCCATGGTTTTATCTTGTTGCCAGCCGCCATTGCTAAAGCCGCCGGCAAAGGCGTAGATAAGGCTCCAAATTACAAATGGTATCGCCACCTTAGCGAGGCGACGATGTAAATAGTAACTACAATCAAATTCACGCTTATCCGACAGTAGCAAGGCTCCACTTATTAGCATAAATACCGGCACGGCCCAACGCGTTAAACTGTTAATCCCCGCTGCTGCTAACCACTCAAAATCTGGAATTTGACCATACAAGTACCGCCACGGACCTAAGACATGGATCGCAACCACCGCGAACGCAGCGCAACAGCGTAATAAGTCGAGATAAAAAATGCTTGGACGAACACTAGTAAAAGTCATAACTCAATTTATTTGCTGAGTGAAACTAATAAGTGTCTTTATGGTAAACCATAACAGAATTATCTCGTTAATATTTCTACAATTTCACGCGTATTTTTGATGATCTTGACTGTATCGCTTTCAATCTCTACCCATTCATATATATCGTCTTTTTTGCCAGGGCGTTTAATGCCATAGTGATACAGGTCGAGGTCTAGTATCTCACCGCGATGTAGCTTTTTTTGCCAGCCAGGTGGTAGCTCGCCACCTCGCTCGACTTTCTTTTCTAACCCTGGAGGTAAGGGTTTGTCTTGTTTATCATTTTTGGCCTGAGCGACACTAGAAAGTAATACCGCAATAACAATTGTAATGAGCCGTATGTTCAATATGTTCATCATTGTTTTCCTAACGTGAAACCAACTGGATAATGAGAGCTTTAATGTGAGAAAGCATGGCATAGGCGTAAGCTTTTCACGAATTAAACTTGTTTAATTTTATATCCGCTTGAGCTGCAACCATTTTGCGCTAACATAGTCTAACTCCATCGAATCGATGTTCTTCATAATGAGGTTTGCTCTATGAGATCTACTCTGGCATTTTGTCGCCGTTTTATTATTTTATGCATTGTGGTTACTGCGCCCCTTCATGCACAAGTGATCACTAGCCCCAATGACGATCGCGCTTATAAGGTGATCACATTAGATAATCAGCTTGAAGTATTGCTTGTGTCCGATCCTGAAGCCAAAAACAGTGCCGCCACTATCGCAGTGCCGGTGGGCAGCATGCACAATCCAGACACTCAGTTAGGCTTAGCCCATTACCTAGAGCATATGCTGTTTTTAGGCTCAGAGCGCTACCCGGAAATAAACGACTATAGTAAGTTTATGCGCCTCAATGGCGGTTATACCAATGCTTATACCGCGCAAGACAAAACGGTTTATGGCTTTGAAGCTAATGACAAAGTGTTTGCGCAAGCGCTCGACCGCTTAGGTGACGTAATGCGAGCACCGCTACTCGATGAGCATTATGCCGATAAAGAGCGCAGTACGGTAAACGCTGAGCAGCAAACCTATAAAGGGCAAGATGCGCGTAAACTGTATGCTTTAGAGCGCTTTACGTTAAATCCCAATCACCCAATGTCGCGTTTTAGCACAGGTGATCTAAACACCTTAAAAGACAAACCAAACAGTAAGTTACAAGACGAGTTGGAAGGCTTTTTTAACGCATACTACAGTGCAAACCTTATGAAGGCGGTACTGTATGGGCCACGCGACCTAGTCGCTTTAGAAAAGCTAGCCAAGCAGTATTTAACGCAAATTCCTAATCGTAATGCTGAACAACCAAAAATTTTACCTCCCTTGGTTACCGCTAATGAATTGGGCATCGAGGCGAGCTTAAAACCTAGCTCAGACATTAAAGTACTAAAAATGAGCTTTGTGATGCCCAGTGTCGCCGAGTTTTATCCTTATAAGCCGGGCTATTATGTTTCGCGTATTTTAGGCTCTGATCGTGCGGGTAGCTTATCGGATTACTTGCAAAAGGCGGGTTTAATAGAAGCGTTAATGGCCGGTTTTGATGATAATTACGGCCCGAATGATAGTGGTTTAACGGTGCAATTTCAGTTAACGGATGCCGGCCTTGAACAGCAAGATAAAATTATCGCAGCGACCTTTGCCTATATTGATTTAATCAAGCAACATGGCGTGAATGAAGCGCAATATCATGCCTTAGAGCAAAGCTTAAAAAATAGCTTTGCTTACCTACCAAAAAGTGGCGGCTTTAATTACAGCATGTCGCTGGTGGCCAATATGCTTATGCTACCAACGGATGAGATTATCTATGCTGGCTTTCGTTTAGATAGCTTCAATCCTGAATTGGTACGACAAGTATTAAGTTACTTAACGCCTGAGCGGGTGCGTTTATTTGTTGCTCACTCGGGAGTGGTTGGTGACCAAGTGATGGAATCTTATGGTGATAGCTACAAGGTAGCAAAAATCCAATCGGCGCGCATGGATAAGTGGCGCAAACAAGCCCCAGAGCTGATGAAAAAAATGCATTTGCCGGAAGGTAATCGTTGGTTACCCGAAGATGAAACCATTGTTAAAGCAGAGCATCAAGAACAAGCGGTTGAGCTAGTTAAGTCACCAGGTCTGTCTTTATGGTTTAAACAAAGTCAATTTTACCAAGAGCCTAAAGGCAGTATTGCGTTAGAGCTAAATAACAATTTGCTTGACCAATCTGCGAAGCAGCGCATGGCGGGCGCGATTCTAGATGTGGTTTTGGCCAAGCAACTAGTAGGGCTGAGTTATGAAGCGGGTGAAGCCAACCTATCACTCAGTGTCAGTACTAGCGATGGTCTCATGTTTACTACAGGCGGCTTCACCGATAAGCAAAGCGAATTAATGCTGACCTTGATGGATACGGTGAAGCAAGCCAGTTTTAGCCAGCAAGAGTTAGATTTAGCGAAAACAGAAGTTCGTCGTCAAATTGAGAATAAACTCAAAGGCCCGACCATGTCATTGGCGTTTGCTGAGTTTCGTAATTTAGTCCGTCTGCCAGCTTGGTCTGATCAAGACTTATTAGGGGCCTTAGACAAGGTTACCCTGGCTGAGCTAACCAAGCTGCGTAACGATATGTTTAGCCAAAGTGGCGTGCGAATGCTGGTATTGGGCAACTTTACCTCTAAGCAAGCCATTGCGCTGCAAAAAGAAGTAGTTAAACGGGCGCCAGTTAATGCTAAGCCGTTTTATAAACTCACTCGAGTGAAGCCGGAAACTAAGCGCCGCCTTACTTGGTCGGCTGCCAGTGAGATGGGCGATGCTGCATTAGCACACATTTTTGTTTCGACTAAAGCCGGCGAGGCGGGGCAAGTTCAAGCCGAGTTACTTAATAAAATTGCTTATTCAGACTTCTATGATTTGATCCGCACGCAAGAACAGCTGTCTTACTCGCCTTTTACAGCCAGCTTTCCAATTGATGACTACGCCGCGTTTGGTTTGTTTACGCAAAGTCCAGAACAAGGGCCGAAGCATTTGCAACAGCGCTATGAATACTTTGTTCAGCAATTTGCGAAAAAGCTTGCCGATTATGATCAAGTTGAGTTTGATAAGATCAAGCAAGCCTATATTGCCAACTTTCAGAAAAAGCCAAGTAATTTAGACGAAGAGTTTGGTTATATCCAGGGGTTATGGAGCGAGCAAAAAGCCGATCTAAATAGCAAGGCTAAGCGTTTGGCACTCATCGAGCAGACCACCTTGAAACAGGTTCAAGACTTGTTTAAAGAGATGGTGCTGGGATCAAATAATGAGCAATACTTGATCCAAGTTCGTGGTAGCCAATTTTTAGAGTCGCCACTAGGTGAGCTAAAAGGTTCAATGGATATTCCGGATTTGCGGACTTGGCAAGCAAAAGCGAAGGGACAAAGTGGCGCTCAATAGCCAGCCATGAAATACGAAATTTTAGCGCTCAAGGGATACTTGAGCGCTAGTGTTTATTGAATGCCTAAGAATATGGCACCGCGCGTTTTATAATATCCCACAAGTAGTCGCTAAATTGATGGCCGTGATTCGCCAACATTTGTGGGAACATTGACGTTTTTGTCATCCCTGGGAAAGTGTTGATCTCATTCAATAAGATCTCTCCTTCCGTAGTGAAGAAGAAGTCAATTCGTGATAAATGACGTAACTTCATGCCTTTAAATACAGTGATCGCATAAGCCTGCATTTGCGCTATTTGTTCAGCCGTTAGATTTTGCGCGGCTACTTGAGTCAGCGAATGGCTGTCAGCGGCGTATTTTTCCTCATAGGTATAGAAGGTGTTATCAGGGCAAATAATCTCGCTTGGTACGGTAGCAATCACTTCACCTTGGTACTCGTAAGCGGCAATTTCTAGTTCGCGCGCCTTAATGGTTTTTTCGACCAGTACATAGTCTGAAAAAGTGAAAGCTTGACTGAGCTTATCTGATAATTCTGATTTATCGTTAACCGCGTAGCATCCTACTGATGAGCCCTGTGATGCGGCTTTAATAAATACGCTGCCCCAATTATCAAATGCTTGCTCCACTTGATTTAAGGTGTCAGCGTTTAGCTCGGTTAGAAATAACGATGGTGTATTTGCTACACCTAGTGCATCAAACCACATCTTTGAACTGATTTTATTGAAACACAGGTTGTTTGCTTCGGGACCACAACCTAAGTAGGGCAGTTTGATTAACTCAAAGTACGATTGGATAGTGCCTGTTTCACCAGGGTAGCCGTGAATACAAGGAATAACGAAATCAATAGCAATCGCTTCGCCTGAGCTTAGTCGTAGCTGCTTGTCCATGTTGAGCTGGCATGGGGCTTGTTGGCTATCTAAAAATTGCCCGGTTTTACTAATGACCACTTGTTGTAACTGAATTTCTGGTCGTTGTGATAACTGCTGTGCAATAAAACTAGCTGAACGCAGTGAGACTTCGTGCTCTGAGCTTTCACCACCAGATAGCAGTAATACGTTTATTTTATTCATATTCACCTTTTTTCAATCACAGCATTGAATCACATCGCTGGGTCGTCATTTTTCAATGCCAACAACCCCTTTGACGCAGGATTTTACCTGTCGTGCTAAACGCTGGCTAGCCTTTGAGTGAGTAAAGTGAGATGTATTGACAGAGGTAGCAGAGTGGTACAATTGTTTTAGTATATCGCGCCAGATTACGCTAAATTAGAGCGATTGTTTAAAGGACTAAATACACCATGTCGGCAGCTTGGCTTCAAAGACCCGCTTATTTGTTATCAGTAACCATGTTATTGATGACGCTTGCTGCCTCATCGTCCGCTCAGATAAATGCTAATGGTCTATTAGTTTGTAGTCAGGCTGGATTTTACAGTGTTAGCTTGGCTGATGATGGCACGACTCAAGCTGGCTCATATTGCCCTTTGTGCGTGAGTGGCGCCTTTGTTTTCCTGCCGTTACAACACCCTACTTTTGGTAAGAGGTTGGCTGCTTCTTACCTTGCTTGGCAACGTTTGGCTGCGTTGCCTGCTGTCGCTCCAACATTTTCAATGTGGCCTTTTACTCGTGCCCCACCATGTAAGGGACGTTAGTTTTGGTCAAATTGAGGATCGACAAGGGTGGCCCCCTTGTCGATTAATTTTATTGTTAATATTGTCGCTCCTACTTTGTCTCTCTCCTTTATCTAAGCAAAGCCGCCATTTTCATGTTGATGCAAAAAATGCAGTTGGGTGCGTTTCTGTTAGTATATGTAGCATTTCTTACCGTCTACCTTATTATTTGGTCCAGCCAAGTTAAAGATAGCGGGCAAAGTCAAAGTTCTCGCTAGCTTGAAGGCTTAAAATATCCACAGTTAGAGCAATTTTTTTGGAGTGATTATGCAGTGCCACCGTGTTAATGAAGTGATTGAATTACTACAACCTTACTGGTTAAAAAATGCCGAGCTAAGTTTAGTAGAAGTATTGATTCAGTTAGCGCAAGCGGCTGGGTATGAAGGGGAGCTGGAAGCTATTCCCGATGATTTAATTATTTATCACTTAAAAATGCTAAACAGTCCCGATGGTGAAATGATCCCTGGAATTAAAAAAGACTGTGAAGATGATTTTAAGACTGCGTTGTTAAAGGCGCGTGGTTTAGTTAAATGATGTGATTTTGTAACACCAATAATGGCTGCTAAAAAAATCAATAAGGCCATTATTGAAACATGAGCAGTGTTTATAGATGCTATATAAGGTGTGAGTAATGGACCGCAAAATAGATGTCAAAGATATCTCAGAGAAAGCAAAACCTGGACGTAAAACCCACAAAGCCAGTGTAGATAGGTTTGACCCAAGTAGTACCATTTATGTACGCAGTGTAAAAGGGGTTTATCAGCGTTTAAGAAAATTTATGGGCTGGTTTTTATTACTGTTATTCATTGTATTGCCTTTAATTCCTTGGGGTGATCATCAAGCGATTTTGTTCGATATTGAGAATAACCGCTACCATATTTTTAACCTGACTATTTTTCCACAAGACCTCACTTTGTTGGCTTGGATTTTTATCATTGCTGCGTTTGGTTTGTTTTTCTTTACCACTTATCTTGGTCGAGTTTGGTGCGGCTACACTTGCCCACAAACGGTATGGACCTTTATTTTTATTTGGTTTGAAGAGTTATTTGAAGGCAAGGCGAATAAACGTAAGAAGCTCGATGAGTCGCCTTGGGATGGAAATAAGACTTGGCGTAAAGCGGCCAAACATATCTGTTGGTGGTTAGTCTCACTGATGACGGGCTTAGCCTTTGCCAGCTATTTTGTACCCGTTTATGAGCTTTATACTTCGTTTTTTACCTTAAACGCGAGTTTTGCTCTGACCTTTTGGGTGTTGTTTTTTTCTACCTGTACCTACATTAATGCAGGGTGGATGCGCGCGATAGTGTGTACTCACATGTGCCCATATGCTCGTTTCCAATCGGCAATGTTTGATAAAGATACCTTTATTGTTGGTTATGATGCGAAACGAGGTGAGTCGCGTGGTCCGCGTTCACGTAAGGCCGATCCCAAGGAACTCGGTTTAGGCGATTGTATTGATTGTGATTTGTGTGTGCAGGTGTGTCCAACCGGTATCGATATTCGTGACGGTTTACAGTATGAGTGTATTAACTGCGGTGCATGTATTGATGCCTGTGACCAAACCATGGAGCGCATGGGGTATGAAAAAGGTTTAATAGCCTATACCACAGAGCATAAACTGACTGGAGCAAAAACAGATATCCTGCGGCCGAAAATTATTGGTTATGGTGTGGTGTTGTCTTTAATGTGTGGTTTGTTCGTTTGGAATTTATTGACCATTAAAGCCATTGGTTTTGAAGTATTACGGGATCGCAATGCGCTGTACCGTGAAACTAATGAAGGATTAGTCGAAAACGCTTACACCTTCAAAATAATTAATAAAACCATGGAAGAGCAGGAATATAATCTGTCTGTTACCGGTTTGCCTGAGCCTGTTTGGTCTGGCCCTACCGCGGTCAGAGTAGCGCCTGGGGAAGTATTTACGCAGCCTATAAGTATTGCCGTTGATCCGTATGAGTTGGAGAAGTCTATCTTACCTATTCAGTTTACGGTGCAAGATACCGACAGTGATGAACAAATTCAGCAAGAAAGTCGTTTCTTTAGCGGTGGCCGCTAATGACGCTAATGGTTGATTTTGCTTATTCAGCATTAACGCCCGATTTGATCTTAGATGCCATTGAATCCGTTGGCATCTATCCCGAATCTGGCTTACTGGCGCTCAACTCTTATGAGAATCGAGTCTATCAGTTTCGTGGTGAGGGGCTCACGCGCTATGTGGTGAAATTTTACCGCCCACAGCGCTGGAGTCGTGAACAAATACAAGAAGAGCATGACTTTAGCTTTGAGCTTGCCGAAAGCGAAATCCCTGTTGTGGCACCAATGCGTTTCAATGGCGAAAGCTTGTTGGAGTATCAGGGCTTTCTTTTTAGTATTTTCCCTAGTGCGGGAGGACGCGAATTTGAGGTGGATAATCTAGAGCAGCTAGAATGGGTCGGGCGTTTTATGGGACGAGCGCATCAGCTGGCAAAGGCAACGCATTTTCAGTATCGGCCGACTATTACCGCTCTGTCTTATCTACATCAGCCTCGTCAAGTATTGTTTGATTCTGGCTTTATTCCTGACTATTTGCATACTTCATTTTTCACTGTATTAGACCAGCTGATTGCAGAGTGTACTCGCCAGTATCAGCCTAAATCTTTAATCCGTTTACACGGTGATTGCCACCCCGGCAACATTTTGTGGCGTGATGGTCCGATATTTGTTGATTTAGACGACAGCCGAATGGGGCCGGCTGTGCAAGACTTATGGATGATGCTGTCTGGCGATCGTCAAGAGCAGTTATTGCAATTAGATGTGTTGCTCGAAGGCTATAGCGAGTTCTGTGAGTTTGATAATGATGAATTATCGTTAATAGAGCCGCTGCGTGCTATGCGCATGGTGCATTATATGGCATGGTTGACTAAACGCTGGCAAGACCCTGCTTTCCCACATAATTTTCCTTGGTTTAATACCACGCGTTATTGGGAAGATCAGGTGCTTGCTCTAAAAGAACAATTGGCACAATTGAACGAGCCGGTGCTCTCATTATTGCCTCATTACTAAACTGAAACATGGATGATTCAAAAGGAAATAAAATGAAAAAATACCTATTGATTTTGGCAGCATTAGTGATGTTGCCGTTAAGTGCCCAAGCCGCCAAATACGAAGAAGGCACTCATTACGAAATTGTCAAAGAAGTGGGCACTAAGCAGCCTGAAGTGCTCGAATTTTTCTCGTACTTTTGTCCGCATTGCTACAAGTTCGTCCCCTTTATGGACGAGATTAAAAAGCGCGCCCCTGAAGGCGTGAAATTTAAGCAAAATCACGTAGAGTTTTTAGGCAGTGATATGGGCCCTGAAATGGCGCGTGCATTTGCTGCAGCAGAGCTACTTAAAGTAGAGCCTGAGCTCTCAGCTGCGATGTTTGCTGCTATTCACGATCAACGCCGCCCAATGACTAATCGCGATGATATTAAAGCTGTATTTGAAGAGATTGGCGTGGAGGGGGCAAAATTTGATTCGGCAGCTAATAGTTTCCCCGTGAACGGTATGCTCAAGCAAATGCAACGCAACACCGAAGCGTTTAAAATTCGTGGCACACCTGCCGTTGTGGTTAATGGTAAGTATCTAATCAAGTCTGGCTCGGTGCGCAGTATTGAAGAATATTCTGCGTTATTGAACTACTTGCTTGCCCAAGTTGAAAAGTAAGCGCCACCACCTTCTAACGAACCGCCTTCGGGCGGTTTTTTTATATCTGTTACTACGATATGGGCGACCGGCTAGTAAGGTGAATGTTAGAAAGCTCAGAACAAGGTACCTTCAACACTGTTAAGCGTGACCCATAGCAAGAACCAAGCATTACATTATTCAATTTAATGAAGAGCTTGGCTATCGGGAATCCGGTTTCAAAGTCATCGATGGAGGGTGAGCATGGTATTAGTTTTATATGAAAACTAATTAGCCCTAGTTTGGATAATCAGAATAGTATATTTTTACAACAAAAACGCGGTGGATATATCCCTATACGCTTTGCGTTTTCATCCTTGAAAACGAAATTTTGCAGTAAAAACATACTGTGTCCTCTCGCAATAAGCTTAAGCAAAACTGAGCTTAATTAACCAGAATTCTGGATAAGCCAGCAGCATTTTTTCACAAAAACAGCCAATAGACACAAACAAGAGCTCGTAAATAAAAATTATATCGCTAGCGTGAGTATAGCTGGGTCAATGAGAGCTTTAGGCGATGTTTATTGCTGGGAGAGTTGCTGAAGATAAGGGCGTCAGAACGGGTATAAAAAATCCTTTTCCGGTGAATGGGCCTACAGCGGGGGAAATGGGTGCGACTGGGATCAAATGGTGAGTATACGAAGAAAAAAATCCTTTTCCGGTGAATGGGCCTACACCGGAAAAGGGCTCCTGGGATCAAATAGGGAGCAAAGTATAGCGATAAGGCCGAAGCCTCACCAAAAGCTATTTGGTTTTATGACCTAGGCCTTTGTTCATGGCGCGAAGGAGTGAACCGTCATCTTGGGTTATTTCCCAAGAGAAGATACCGCCGTAGCCTTGGTCAAGGACGAATTTACCTTTAGCTTCGATTGAGCGAGGGTCATCAAAACTGATAAATGCGCCAGTGTTCTTGTTGTAAACGTAAGGAGCTTCAGCTTCTTCGTCATAGCCGTATTGGTAACCATTTTGGTCAACAAACTTTTTCATAATATCTTTATAAGAGAAGTAACCAGGCTCTCCTGAGCCATCGGTATGGGCTTTGCCTTCTGTTCCGCTTTCTGGGAATTGTTCAGGCTTATCCCATTTTGCACCTTCCCAGCCGCGACCGTAGAAGGCCGCGCCTACCACTAGCTTCTCTTTAGGGACACCCGCGTTTTCTAGGGTTTTAAGCATGTTGTCTACGCCCATGCCCCACAATGTATCTTTCGTCGCGTGTAGGTTGGTTAAATGGCCAACCTGAGGGCCCCAACCGCCAAAGAAATCGTAAGTCATGGCATATACATGTGTCATGTATTGTTGCGCTTCAGCAAAGTTGATAGCCGCCACCTTACTTACCGAGCCGTTTACCGCCGCAGACAGCTCATATTCACGACCGGTTTTTTTGCTTAATTTATCTAACTCGGCACGAAGCTCTTTCATTAACAGGGTGAAAACTTCACGTTCATGGGCTTTTTCTTCCTCGGTAAGGGAGTTGCCACGCCAGCTTACGTGTGAATTATCTTCGCCACCAGGGTATTCCCAGTCGATATCAATGCCGCCAAAGAAATCATATTTAGCAATTAGCTCAACTGCTGTTTTAACGAAGGTTTTACGACCTTCCTCTGACTTAGCCATAGCGCGGAATGGCTCTGACATGGTCCAACCACCAAAAGATGGCAGAATCACTAGGTCTGGGTTTTGCTGGTGGATTTTTTTAAGTTCACCAAAGTGACCATAGTATTCTTGCGGTTCGGGTTTTTTATCAAAACGAACGTCAAGTGCGGCTTCACTGTCAACGATAGTGGCTGTAAAAGGTTCTTTCCCTTTACAGTTTTCTTCAATCATTTTCTTGAGGCCATCATTCACATAAGTGTGTGGAGCACACATAGATAAAAAAGCGTAAATGACATGGGTAAGGTTTTTTACTGGCATATTGCGTACGGTATATATATCACCTTGCAGTTTCCAGTCTGGGAAATAACTGGCAACAACTTTACCAGAGGTATTTGGCATAACCTTGTAAGGCTTGGCTTTTGGTGCTTGTACATAACGATGATTTTCACTGGCATCAGCCGCTGCATTGGCTGTGGTTGCCGCTAGAAACAAGCTGCTGAGTAACGATAGTTTAAATGTGTTCATTCGTTTCGCCTTCCTTATCAACATCATCCAAATAATGATGTAGCCATGTTGTCAGATAGCGACGATGAATAATAGCTGCAAACCTTAACCACTTCACAAACAGAAGTTTAATTACTTTTTAAACATAGGCTTACAGTGGTTTTGTCGATAGCTGTTTCTCACCGATAGATCACCAATCAGATGCTTTTGTGAGCGCGATAACTACTTTCAACTCGTGCGTGGAATTGATCTTTGTTTTGAGCGTTTATTGCACTGTTCATCGGTTCTGTTATGGCGGGAATTTCCCATGAAAACAGCCTGTAATATCTATGAAATGAAATGTTTTTATCTTAAATAACAGATCGTTAGGCTGTTATTGATGAGTGGGTGAAATGTTGTATTGATCATTTCACAATGTTGAAATATGCAACTTTAATGAGGGACCCTCACTCTTTTTGCTTTTACTCGTGAGGCTCATATCTTAGGTAGATTTGAGGAGGAGAGGGTGTAGATATTTATCTGTAGTGATTTATAAGGTGGATTATTGGTAAGTTCAGGTTTGGTTTATACCCCAGTAACTTCAAGATACTTGTTCAGCGAGAGTTTGTTGCTTGACTGGCAAGGCTCTAAACCCTGCATCTCGAGGTTGTTTGGGGGGGATATATCTAATGAGCTTTTAGGTGGTGTGATTTATCCGCTCACACGGAATTAAGATTTAATTGTCAGTAATAAAAAACGGAAGCTAATGCTTCCGTTTGATTTGTGTATCAGTGTAATTATAGCTTTTTCCAAGGTCCCCACTGCGCGACACCTGGTTCTTCTCCTTGGGTCCACCATTTCGCTTCATATTGGTTGCCTTTATAGCTGACTCTGTCACCAGACAAATAAATGCGGGTAGCTAGCCAAGAATCTTGCGGTGGCAGACTTGGCTCAACTGTTGGCTCTAAACTTGGTTCAACAGTCGGAGCGATTGTTGGCTCTACTGTAGGAGTTACAGTTGGCTCTGCTGTAGGAGTTATAGTAGGAGCAATTGTTGGTTCAACACCTGAAATTAATTCCCATGGGCCCCATTGAGTAGAGCCAGGCTCAGCTCCTTGGTTCCACCACTTCGCTTCATACGTATTGCCATTGTGGATAACGATATCACCTGATAAGTAAACCGATGATGCGCTCCACGCATCGCTGGGCTCAACACTTGGCGTTACTGTAGGTGTAACCGATGGAGTAACAGTGGGAGTTACCGTAGGGGTAACACTTGGCTCAACTGTTGGTTCAACAGCTGTGCCGCACTCACCTGTACTTAGGTTATTGATAACCTCATCCATTGCAGTTAACAGGGAGTATTGGTTAGGGGCATCTTGAGTGAGCTCCCAGTTCATAATACCGCCTGCTTGAGCAAGGGCCAGTCTCGTTTTCTCTTTAATTAATGGAATGCCGTTGTAATGACCACCACCTGATAAATCGCGGCAAGCTGCATTTGGGTCGGCAGCTACGATATCACGGTATTTCTGCCAAGTAGGGCGTGCATAGAAAGGTACACCAAGCACTATTTTTTCTTTTGCTAAGCCACGGCCAGCCCAGTAATTGATTGACTCGACTGCAACTTGGTATGTGGAGTGGTTAGTATTGTTTGCGTCGTAAGCCATTAAGTTAAGAAAATCAATGTCTTCAAATACTTCTGTTTCAACGCCTGCACCGGTATTACCATAGGCAACGACTGCAGCAGTTAAAAATTTACCTTGTGGTTTAAGGGCTTTACTTAACTCGTCCATTAATAGCGTGTAGCGTTTTGCACTTTGACCTGGATCGGGGTATTCCCAGTCCATATCAACACCGTCTAAATCATATTGGTTGATGAATGCCATTACATTGCTGATAAAGTTGGCACGCGCTGTAGGATCGGCTGAGAGTGTTTCAAAGGCTGAGTCGTTACCGCCATTCCAGCCACCGATTGCAATGCCTACTTTTACATTTTCAGCGTGGGCGCGACTGACTAAATCGATTAATGTTTGTGGTGCATCAATTGGCTTTAAAGAGCCGTCAGCATTAGGTAAAAGGAATGAGTAGTTAATGTGGGTTAGTTTTTCGTACTGCACTTCCGCAGTTGATCCCTGCCAAGAAGGGAAATAGCCAACTACTTTGAAGTCTGCTGCACTGGCTGCAACTTGTGCTGATGCGCCAAAAATAGAGGCAAACGCGACCGCTTGCGCTAACTTTTTTAATTTCATAATAACGTTCCTTGTTATGTTGTGTTTCTTAGCAATCCGTGCCAAGAACGCCATCATTACAGAAACTGTGGAATTTGTGAACACCTGATACTTAATCGATAGTGGTTTTGTGCGTAAGCTCGGATTTTTCCTCCTCACTACTTAAGTCGATTAAGTTAAATAAACCAATGTGGAAAATGTAGTTTCAGCACAGGAATATATGGGCGTGCGATAGGCAGCCTCTGGCCCTCAATTTCAACTTCGTACTTCAGTTTAGTTAACTGATGCACCTTAGTGACCTTTTTCGGATTGATTAGCCAAGACCGATGGATTTGCAGTAACACATCATCGTCAAAATATAACTTGATGGTTTTCAAGCGTAAAGTCAGGTAGATCGCGTCTTTTGTGTTGGGTAAGTAAATACCGCTGTAGCCTTTCTCCGCTTTAATATAAAGGATTTTATCTTTACGAGAAGCTATCTCATACAGCTCTGACAGCAGTTGTGGCTCTTTGGTTATTTCGTGTAGCTGGCGTCGAACCATTTGGATCTGCGTGACCAAACTATGGAAGTAGTAAACATCTTCCTCTGTTAGTGGTTCCTTGCTGTATAGCTCGAAACAAAACTCGCCTAAATCGGGATGAGCGATAGTCACGCTATCTTGTTGCTCTGTTTCTTGACCCTCGTTACTGTGTATCACGCTATCGCCTTGATACACTTTAACGATAGGTTGCTTCGGATCATGAATGAACACCTCAAATGCTTCTTTGATGAGCTCATTAATGTCCCTTAACTTACAAGCCTGAGAAGAAAAAGCCTGTAAGGTTTGTAATCGTTCATTCGCTGCTTCCAGTTGAGTTCTTTTCTGAACTTCTGGTTGATGAGGATCCGCAGGCAATATTTTTACTTTCGGTAGCGACTCTATCGGAGGTGTGTTGGCACTTTGTAATGATAAGTAGCAACTGTGTTGTGTGGCGCTAGCGTCGAAAGTAATCTCGGCACAAATCGCACTTACACATTGTTTAATTAGAGATATGTTTGGTATTTGTGCAGGGCTAACTAGAGGTGGTCGGCCTTCTGTCAACATACTGATCTGGTAGTAGCCTTGGCTGGCTTTGGCATCAAATATGACAGATTTACCTTTGTCACAGTTATCAACAGCCCAAGATACTAAGGTAATAAGTAATTTTTGTAGATATACAGGATCCGCAATCACAGTAAGGTCATCTGTGATTGCTTTGGCTGTCACTGAAACATCTTTATTCTTAATATAGGGCGTTAATATATTAAGGCTAACATTTAATATCTCCCTAAAACTTACTGGCTCTAACTCAGCGGTTCGGGGGTTGTGAGACAATGTGGTGTCATGTAATAAGCTGTGGATTAAATGGTTTATCTCAAGTCCTGTTTGGCCAATTTGTTGTAACTTAGCCTGACTCTCATCTGCGAGTAACCCTTGGTGTTGTTTAATGCGTTGCGATAATGCCGCAATGCCTTGAAGAGGGGTATTAAGTTGTTGTAGCTGTGATTTTAACTGCAGGTATTGTTCACGATCTTTTACGTCTGCTTCTTCCTCTTTGTAATGTCTATACTTGATTCTAATGAGCAATAAGATCATTAGTAATGAGAAGCCTGTGGTCAATAAAATCCGATTTTTATAATTGGCATAGAATAGCTTGGCTTGAAATAAAATGGCTTGCCAAGGGTAGAAAGCTGCGTAAGTTTGTCTAATTAAAGAATCTTTGCCTTTAAGATCATTGTGAATTTGCCTAATGGCGATACCAGCTAAGTTAAGTTGCTCTATGTAAGTAACTTTTTCAGCAAGGGAGTCTTGACTTTCATAGCTAACAAAGTGACCTCCATTTTTTTCTGGGTTGTAAATCCAAGCCGATTTAGCGCTGTTATCCCAACCTTTTTGATACTGAGGATTATCAAGAAAGCCAATCAAGTGGCCGCGATTGTATAAACCTGTACGACCTGAGCTGGTGGTATCCCAACTTCCCCAACTTATTTCTCCAGCATGGGTATAAAGCCCTTTGTCGTCACTTGGCACTTGGTCCCACGCAGTGGCAAAACTGGCGATATTCACGACTACTTTTTCCGCTGGTGCGCCCTCATTTAAAATAGCGCGCACCGCTAAGTTAACTGAATTGGCTTCTGTTTTAAGCGAAGTAAGTCTCTGCTGAGTACTTTCAGATAAATAGAGTGGGGTGATGTGGTTGGCTATCTTCGCCTCTTCCCAGTAACCATGCATGTAAGCAGTTGATAAACTGATTAAATCTAAGTAGCGACTGGCTTCCTTTACCTCCCAGTTCTGTTCGTAACCAATTGCAGCTGAGATAGTGCTAATTAATAAGTATTTTCGACGATCTTTCTGACCTTCTAAGTAAAGCTGTTCGTCTAGCTCCTCAAGTAAGAGAGTAAAATTTTTCTTATCTGCCGCTAAACCGTGCTGTTTAGCGCGTTGGGTCTTAACTGGAAAGTTCCAATCAATTTCAATGCCATCAAATTGATAGCGTTTCATAAACTCGGTTGCTGACTTAGCAAAGTCATGTCGTAATTCAGGGTCTGCTGCTATGTTTGAATAATGTTCAGATCGGCCCCAGCCACCAATAGAGATAATGGTCTTAATATGGGGATGACGCTTTTTAAGGCTCACCATCTGACCAAAGTTGCCACTAAAAGGTATGCTTTCGTCAGCGTCAGGATATTGTAAATTTAAATCTGCATATTCATCACCAACTTCTACAGTTCCTTCGGAATCAAATTTTGCACTTTGGTAAACCAAGTGCGTAACTTGGCCTACTGGAACATCCTTGATGTGATAATTAGGGCTATAGATCCCCCACTGCTTGTAATAAGCAATAATCGCTTTAGGTTCAGCTGCTTGAACACAGCTGAACAACAAATTGCCAAGAACAATGAACATGACCCACAAAGAACGCATGATGACTTGCTGCTTCCTTAAATTAATAGCTTGTAGAGTAACCGTTTTTATTTTTATATGCGCATTAAAGACTAGCAGTCAGTCATAAGCAATTACCTATTCAGTCTGCTGTGATCTTCATATCGAAAAGTAAGTGGATTGTGGGCATTTCTGGCAGGAGTATGAAAGTTGGTGGCGATGCTATCCCTATTATTACCTAAGCTCAAGCGTCCCTAGTATTTATAGTCGCTGTTAGGTAGCACTTATGGCATTTACACATCAACTATTATTGCGAGTTGAAAGTATTGGTTTATGTTATTTAGTCGCTTGTTCACCTAAAATGGGTATTAATTACTATCTTAGGGTTTAGTTATGGTATTTGCGCATCCAGTTTCTGCTTTGCGATACTGGCAAGAGCATGCTTCCGAGCAGGTTTTTCTTCGCCAGCCTCAAGGCGATATTTTTATAGAACACACTTGGGCTGAAGTGGCCGATGAAGCACGTCGCATTGCCAGTGCATTAAAGGCAATGGGCTTTGAGCCGGGTGAGCGAATTGCGATACTGGCGAAAAATAGCGCTCATTGGTTTATTGCTGATTTTGCGATTATGTTAGCTGGCTATGTTAGTGTGCCCATTTATGCCAGCGCCAGCAGTGAAACCATTCACTATGTGTTAAAGCACAGTGAAACGAGGGCGATTTTTGTCGGTGCGTTAGATCACTGGGCAGACCAAGAAAAGGGGATTGAGAGTGATGTGGTGCGTATTGCCATGGTCACAGAAACGATGCCAGCTGCATTGCAATGGTCGCAGTTAGTAAAAAACAACCAACCTATTCCGTACCCCGATGCACTCGATCCCAATGCTAAGATGAGCATTGTTTATACCTCAGGCAGTACAGGAGAGCCAAAAGGGGTAGTGATGAGTTTTGCTGGTTATGCTAAAGCGTCGTACCATTTAATCGAGCAGCTAGATATACAAGGCTGTGAACGAACTGTGTCTTACTTGCCTTTGGCGCATATTACCGAGCGTGTATACATTCAAGGTACGGCGTTATTTTCGGGTTCAATTAGTGTCTCATTTGTCGAATCGTTAGCGCGATTTAATGCTAACCTGCAAGCTATTAAGCCTACCTTGTTTTTATCTGTTCCGCGCTTGTGGTTGAAGTTTCAGCAAGGAATTTGGCAGAAAATGCCACCGAAAAAACTCGATTTTTTACTTAAAGTGCCTTTTCTTAATCGCATCGTGAAAAACAAAATTAAGGTGGCTCTAGGCCTAGAAGAAGCTCGCTTATTGGGTTGTGGCTCTGCTGCAGTTTCTACGGAATTGCTGCGTTGGTATGCTCGGTTAGACATTAACATTTGCCAAGCGTGGGGGATGTCGGAAACATTAGCTTATGGCACCCTAAATGTCCCCTTTAACTCAAAACACATTGATTCAGTTGGACGTACCGGTAGCGCTGCAGAAATTAAAGTCTCCGAGCAAGGTGAATTACTGTTTAAAAGTGATGCTATGCTCACGAAATATTATTTACAACCTGAATTGACAAGGCAGCTATATACTAAGGATGGCTTTATTCACACAGGGGATAAGGCCGAAGTTGATGATGAGGGCTTCGTGCGTATCACTGGTCGCCTAAAAGACATGTTTAAAACAGCCAAGGGTAAATATGTCATGCCAGTACCTATTGAAGCCAAGTTTGAAGATTCTTCCTTAGTAGAACAAGTTTGTGTGGCTGGTGATGGTTTAGCACAGCCAGTGGCTTTATTGATTTTGTCAGAATTAGCTAAAGAAATGGATAAAGTTACATTGGGGAAAAAATTAGCTGAGCTGCTGGAGCATATTAATGAGCGTTTAGAGTCTCACGAGCGGTTAGCTCATTTACTTATTTTAAGTGATGCGTGGACACCTGAGAATGGCTTGTTAACACCAACGCTCAAGATCCGTCGCCATAAACTAGAAGCAAAGTATAAAGCGCTCTTTACACAGGCTGATGAACAAATAGCTTGGTATTAAAGCTAATGGGACTTAACTTACTTTGTTAAGTCCTGCTCTCTCTGGTGAAGTAGCTAAGCTATTTCTTCAACTTCGACTCTTAAATCACTGGATAGCCTTTCAAGCTCTTCCACCAGAAATTCAGTGCCCATATCCACTGGCACCATCAAGCTAAGCTCAGCAATGAATACTGTTGTACCTAAGCCTATAACGCCGAAGCGATGGTTTTCCATGTGTTCAATGGCGACCCCTTTACTGTCTAAAAAATGCGCTATATCGCTAATAATCCCAGGTCTATCATTAGCTTCAATTTTTAGATTAAGCTGCGCGCATTCAGTGATAGTCACTAGTTTCACATCAGAAGTGCTGACGTGAAAATTAGGAATACTGTTAAAATCTGCCTTTAACGCGGATAAATTTTCATTGGGTATATCAATTTTTATGATGCCTGCTATCTGGCCTTCAAGGCGGCTTATCTTGCTATCTAGCCAGCGACCTTCGAGTGCGTGAGTTTTTCCTGCTAGCAACTTGAGTAAATCGGGACGATCTTCGCCGGCAATTGTGGCCATAAATTGTGTATTCATCATTTCCCCCTTCGGGCTAGAAGTATAAAAACAACTACTACTTTTTGGTTAGTTGATGTATCAACAGTAGCAATTATTTCATCGGCAGTTCGTGATCTTCTTCACTTAACCCATTGATGAAAAAGAATTAACTGAGGCTGATTTAATTATAGTCGATATCTTTACGATTAATCCTTTTGCTCGCTTTCTATCGAATAGATAAATTTTATTTTTATATTTCAACATGTTGAATTTGTTAATTTGGTGTTTATTTGTGTCAATTTCGTTAACTAGCTTTGGTTGAGAGGATTTTCGATGCTAGATCTGAATAAGGGGTTACAGCGAGGACTTAATTATGGGCAAGATGACATCAACGAAAATAACCTATTGGCTCGTCGCAGTTTGTTGCTACCTGCCAATTTTTACGCTAGCTGAAAATGGGCAGCTAAAAACCATTCCGATCCAAGCTCAAATGCTTTCGGGTAATCGACTTGGCACCGATGTGAAGCAAGAGGTGATGGTTTATTTACCTCCGTCTTACCGAGCTAAACACACTAAAATATACCCTGTGATGTACTGGCTACTCGATTTTAATCAGAGTATTTATGAGTTGAGAAAAATTCAACCCGTACTGGATAAGTGGTTCAGCCAAAGTAACCACAGTGAGTTTGTATTAGTCGCGGTGTCGGGGACGAATGATTTCGGAGGGAGCTTTTATCTTAATTCAAGTTTAACGGGGGACTGGCAAGACTACCTTCTGTTCGACTTACAAGCTCAGGTGCAAAGACAAATCAGGGTAAGTCACTCACCGAATGAAGCGGCATGGCTTGGCTTCGGAATGGGTGGGTTGGCGGTACTGAATTTGGGGCTACAGTTTCCCTCTAATGTTCAGCACTTCGCTGCATTTAGCCCTATGGTGTTGCAAAATAAGCAGCTAAAGCAATCGATTTCGCGTATTCCTAGGCCTATCCTCAATGCTTATTCCGCTGCAGTTAGCCCAGTAGAGGGTGAGCTATACGGACAAATACCACAATTCACCGATACGGAAGAAGATGTGTCAATGCAGCAGGCTTGGTATACAGGCATGGGGGATTGGAACAACAAACTTGCCATCTATTTTCGAGAGTATCCGCAGTCCGACATATTTTTGGCTTGTGGGGGCAGTGTCGCGGCTGACTTTAGTCAGGGCTGTGAAGGGCTACATCAACTATTTAATGAGCATTATTTAGCACATGATTTTGAGAATGCGACGGCTAGTTGGCAAACACAGATGGAGCAAGTGGCGTTGCCTTGGCTACAACGTAATTTAGGGCGCTAATTAACTCGAACCTTAGTTAGCTAAATGAATTTATGCTTGCTGCATAAATGTTTCTATACGTTTCCTGTTTACCCTCCTGAAAATGACCTTTTGCCGTACAGCATACTTTATTTGGCTACGATAGACGGAAACGGATCTCTGGCTCATTAAGCTTTTAGACTGATTTTGGCCATCTTAGTAATAAAATTGTCATATAACTTGAAAAAAATAAATTTGGGAATATAATCCCAAATATGAATGAAATACGTGAAATAGCCCTTAAAAAGGCACTACTAATGATCCTGAGACCACTGGTGCGCATTCTACTGCGTAACGGTGTCGTGTTTAGTGTTTTCAGTGAGTTAGTAAAAAAGGTTTATGTAGACGTTGCGTTTGATGAGCATGGTGAAAGTGGTAAAAAGCAAACGATCTCTCGTGTCGCTGCTCTCACTGGTTTAACGCGTAAAGAAACTAAACGTCTGCATGATCTCAAGCAACCATTAAATAATGTTACTGGGAATAAGTATAATCGGGCCTCCCGGGTTATTAGTGGTTGGTTGAATGACGCTGAGTTTTCAGATGCACCTTTACACCCTTCTATCCTGTCAGTTGAAGGTGACAGAGGTTCATTTGCCGCACTCGTTAAGCGATATAGTGGTGATATCCCCACCAAAGCTATGTTGGATGTGCTTAACGCGGCGGGCAACGTTGTTATTTCAGAACGCGGTGTTATGTTGGTACAGCACGCCTTTGTCCCGCAAGCAGATGAAATAGCAAAATTGTCAATTCTTGGCGCGGATACCGCTGAGCTGATCAGCACCTTAAATCACAACCTTGTTTGTGATGCTGATCAGCTCTGGTTCCAAAGAAAAGTATCGAATTCATTAATTCAGGCTAAAGATCTGCCTCTGTTCCAAGCGTATGCCGCTGAGCATTCTCAAGCATTGTTAGAACAATTTAACCTGTGGCTCGGCGAACAGGAAATCCCAGAAGGTGAAGATGAATCAGATTGTCATTATGTCAGTCTGGGAATTTATTATTACCAGAATAAATTAGGAAATCAGGATGATGAAGTTAAGTAACCTGGCGGTTGGTTTAGGTGCCCTAGTGATAGGGTCAACACTCGTGGCTTGTGGTGGTGGTTCGACAGCGAATCGTGGCGGTGGCATTGGCGGTACGGGGGTTGCGTTAAGTAATAACTATTCAGGCGTTATCAGCGGCTTTGGTAGTATCTACGTAAATGGTGTCAGATTTAACACCGATAACAGCCAGTTCTTTGTCAATGGCAAATTAGTGAATGAATCAGCGCTTGCCATGGGTATGCTAGTTCGTGTTGAAGGCGATGCCGAAGGCGAATCGGGCACGGCCAATAAAGTCTATTTTGATGCGGGTATTAAAGGCCCTGTTAGTGGCAACATCCAGATAGTAGGACGTAATCAAATCATGATCCCAGTGATGGGAGTGACCGCTGTTGTTGACAGCCAGGCAACGGAATTTGCAGAGGTGACATTTGAACAGTTGCAACAAAACGCCGATTTACTTAAACCCGGCAGCATGCTTGAGCTAAGTGGTTTCTATAATGCACAAGGCCAATTCCAAGTGAGTTATTTTGAGCTTGAAACTGCCCCTTTTGTTGCCAATGTGTCTGAAGTTCAAATGATCGGTAATGTGACAAACCTAAGCGATACTCAGTTCTCCTTAGTTGTCAGTGATGGCGTGGCTCCATTCACAATCAGTCTAGCGACCGCCAACTTTGATGGGGAGCTTGCTGAAGGTGAGCGAGTGAAAGTGGAAGGGACGCTAAATACGATTGATAGCCAAGATATTTTAGCTTTAGAAATTGATTCTTTAACACCTTCAGAGCAACAGGAAGTTGAGCTACAAGGCTTAATTTCAGCGTTAGACAGTCAAACTAGTTTTACTTTAAATGGTATAACGGTTGATGCCAGTGCCGTTCAGCTTGAATCTGAGTTAAGTGTGGATTTGTTAGTTGAAGTTGAAGGTGTGATGGTAAACAAAGTGCTAGTGGCTGAATCCATTGAGGTGTTACGTCGCAAAGATGAGCAAGAGGTGAGTCTGTCAACACGGGTTGAAAGTGTAGATCTTGACGCTCAAACGCTCAGCTTATCTGCCTTTGGTCAGCCGATTAGTGTCGTTGTTAATAAGCGTACCAAATGGGACGATGATCGTGACGATGTACGTCGCTTTAACCTAGAAGATATTGCGGTAGGTGATTATCTTGAACTCGATTTATTTGAATCTGACTCGCAATGGGTTGCCGAAGAGGTGGAGCGGGAAGAAAGTGAAGCCGATGTGATGCTTGAAGTTGAGTTAGCATCAGCTCATTTAGATGCTGCTAATCAACAAGTCAATGTCGCTGGTTTCACTCTTAGTTTGACCGCTGAAACCGATATTGAAGGTGGTATGTCTGTGGCTGATTTTTTCACCAAGGCAGCACAGCTTGATGAGGTGGTACTTATTGATACTAATGGCGATCAGCAAATAGACAAGATTTTACTCGACGATTAGTTCCATACCCTTGAATCACTGTCTACTCAGTGTTTGTTTGGCGAGCCTCGGCTCGCCTTTTTTTACCTCATGGCTTCACTAATGGTCATTAGTACTGGCGGTTATGCACCGCATACAGTGCACCAATTAAGTCAGATTGAGTGATGATGCCACATAACTTTTGCTGCGCATCAAGTACCGGAATATGGTGCAAGCCTATGTCTGATAGCAGAGGAACCAGAGCCACAATATGATCACTATCTTTGACCACAGTTACGTTCGTCACCATTAAGTCTTGCACCCGATTTTGAATTTCATCGTTATGTTTACGCTTAATTAATAGCGCATTTAAATGACGCAACAGGCCCGCGTAGCTGGGTACAGTTAGCTGCTTTAAAAAATCGGTACTGGAAATGACTCCTAGCAATTCTTGTTCTGAATTTATTACTGGCAACATACTAATTTTATGTTTTTGTAGTAATTTCCATGCAGTGCCTAAAGAAGCGTCTTGGTTTATGGTGATTAAATCTTGCGACATGATATCGCGACTTAGTATTTCCCCGCAGCGCTTTTGGTATGCATGCAGTTGAGCTTGTTGATAAATCTGTTCTAAATCCTGCTCACTAATATCGACAACAGAATTAAAGCTGTTAATGGCATGCAATAAGTCGTCAGTTTGCAGGCCTAATCGTTTAAGTGGAGTATGATCTTGATGTAAGTGTATGGGGTCATATTGCTTCACTAACTTAGCGGAGGCGCGCTGTAAAACGAAGCGATTAAGCAATATGCTCACCGCAGAAAATACTACTAAGTTAATTGCCACTGATGTAATAATGGTGTAATTAACTCCACCACTTTGACTGGCGATCACCGGCACTAGCGCGGTGGCGGCCGCAGGCGGATGGATGCACTGAAAAATGTACATCAGCATCAATATTGCCGCTACCGTGAATCCTGCCATCAGAGCAAAATCATGCACAACATACGTCATCCCAAGCCCGACCAAACAGGCAAGGCTATGGCTTGCCATAAAATTCCAGGTTTTGGCCAACGGACTGCTGGGCAAAGCAAAAATAATGACCGCCGATGCCCCCATTGAAGCTAATAGTACTGTGGTAGCTTGGGGATTTTGAAGCGATAAGCTAACCCAAGTGACCAAAAACAAGGTAATAAATGCAGCAATAGCCACTTTTACACGCTCTAGCAGTGGAATACCTATTGTGCTTTGGCTGTCTTTAGGCTGGATACCCAACTGTGCTAGTAAACGGAAAAACCATTTTTGACCATGGGGGAGTTGTGATGGCATATATTTAGTATCAATCATGGCAACAAGAAAGGCAGCATAATGGATCTTTGATCTCGCTACCAATAATGAGGCCCTAATTATCCTTTCTAATAACAATCTCTCGAATTAGATAATGGTAACTTACATCGATTAGCAAAAAAATTGGGACTGAAGTAGTGAATGTTTGCCCCATGGATGCGCCAACGTTGGTTGTGTGTTTTTCGAGTCAGTTATACCCAATTAACTTGAAGATGCATGTTTCAGAGCGCCGCTCCCAAAGGGCAAGTTTTACAGGCGTTTATGCTGCGTTATTGATTTTGATAAGGGGAAAGCCATTACTTGCAATCAATGCCTTGTCTAAACGCGTGTAAAATCTTGCTGAAATCAAGCATCTCCAGATTGATTGGGTATAATTGCCTTACATCATCGACACTGTCTGCGGTATTGGTTATTTTGTACTATGAATCATTGCTCTATTATTTATTTGTCATGCTTGCTTGCGATGATCACTTAAATTTTAATTATTGAATGTAAGGGCGGGCAATGAAAAATACTTTGTTACAAAAGCTAGGCTTTGGGCTAGAAGATCGTGTGGTGTTGTTTCATTGTGACGATATCGGCATGAATCTAGGAAGCGTGCAGGCTTATCAAGATTTAAAAGATTTTGGCTTGGCCCGATCGGGCTCTGTGATGGTGAATTGCCCGTGGTTTTTATCGGCAGCAAACTTAGCCAAATCGCAATCTGATGCAGACTTAGGTGTTCACCTGATGCTAACGTCAGAATGGCAAGAATACCGCTGGCGTCCATTGACTAATCCTACGCCAGAATCGGGCCTAGTCGATGCTGAAGGCTTTTTTCATCGTAGTGAGTATACTTGCTGGTCGCTGGCGCAGGCTGAAGCTGTTGAGCAGGAAGTGGTGGCACAAGTAGAAGCCGCACTGCGAGTAGGCATGCCTATTTCTCATTTAGACTCGCATATGTTTGCGATGTTATCAGCGAAAACCTTGCCGATATTTTATCGTGTGGCTCAGCGTTATAACTTACCTATGATGGCCTTACATTCGGATTATCTTAATAGGGTTGAGCCCTTTATCAAACATACACAAATGCAACGTAGCGAAACCCCTCTGGTTCCAGAATGGCCTGATGTCCTAGCAACGACGTGGGAGATGGAGCAAGCAGATACTCCCTTGTTTGATAACTGGTGTAGCCTGCCTTACAAACATGCGGATGATCGCGTGGGGCACATTAAACACTTGTTAACAGAGTTACCTGCAGGCGTCAGTTTCTTTATGTTACATCCTTCTCTTGATACCCCTGAGTTGCGTGCTATTTGCCCTGGCGCTGATTGGCAAATACGGGTGGCAGATTATCATGCAATGCTCAGCAAAGAATTACAGGCATTTATTAAGCGGCAAGGCATTCACCTGATTTCATTTAAAGATATTCAAGCCTTACTCTCACATAAAGGGTCACATTTTACCTAAGCTGGCTAATAGGCGTTCCATCGCACGATAATTTAATGCTTCAGTGAGATGAGATCGGCTAATCTTCGGATCATCTGCCAAATCCGCAATACTACGTGCAACCTTGATAATACTGTGCCAAGCACGAACCGACAGGCCAAGCCTTTCGATGGCATTTTCTAAAAACTCACTGTCACCAGCAGTTAACGGACAAAACTGTTTGATTTCGGCCGCGGTTAAATGCGCATTAAGCTTATCTTGTCGAGCGAGTTGTCTATCGCGACTGGCTATCACCCGTGCTTTAATGACGGCACTGTTTTCTCCTTCTTGGCTTGGCTTACTTAAACTCCCTTTAGGTAAAGCAGGGATCATCACCGAAATATCGAAGCGGTCGAGAAAAGGGCCTGATAAGCGTTGTAAATATCGCTGAACTTGATCGGGAGTGCTTCGACTCAGCTCACCTTGATGAAAGCCACATGGACTCGGGTTCATCGCTGCAATAAGTTGGAATTTAGCTGGAAAATTTAACCTAGCGGTGGCGCGTGAAATAGTGATTTGCTGACTTTCCATCGGTTCGCGCAAATTGTCTAAAATAACACGGGAAAATTCTGGCAGCTCGTCTAAAAAAAGTACCCCATTATGACTTAAGCTTATCTCGCCCGGTTTTGGCTTACCGCCGCCGCCAACTAAAGCCGCCGCTGACGCACTGTGATGAGGCTGGCGAAAAGGCCGAGTTTGCCAAGGCAAATCAGGTAAATCACTAATTGAATAAATCGCTGCTGTTTCAAGGGCCTCAGCTTCGCTTAGTGTTGGCATGATGCCTAGAATACGACTGGCTAGCATGGTTTTCCCCGTGCCTGGTGGACCGATCAAAAGCAGGTGATGACCCGCACTCGCAGCAATTTCAAGGGCGCGCTTGCCTTGATATTGCCCAATAATATCAATCAAATCGGCACACTTGGTGCTCTCTTGTGATGGTTGATGTGGTGGCGCATGGTCGAGTTGCTCTTGTCCCGCGAGAAAGCGGCACACTTGTAATAAATTATTAGCAATTTTATGTTCGCCACTGACACAACTGACTTGGGGCGCATTGGCTGTTGGTAACACTAAGGTTCGTTTCGCGTCCCGCGCCGCCATGGCCACGGGGATCATACCTCGGCAAGAGCGAAGCTCGCCTGATAATGCCAATTCGCCAAAAAACTCATACTTGCTTAGCTGCTGCGCAGGGATCTGCCCTGAAGCTGCTAAAATGCCTAATGCAATCGCCAAATCAAATTGACCGCCATTTTTGGGTAAGTCAGCGGGTGCAAGGTTTACCGTTAATCGCGAACTGGGAAATTCAAATTGTGAATTCTGAATGGCGCTTCGAACCCGCTCCTTGGCTTCTTTAACGCTGGCTTCGGGCAGGCCGACCAAATTAAAGGCGGGTAAACCTCGGCCTAAATGCACTTCTACCATCACTTCTGGCGCATCAATCCCGAGTAAGCTGCGACAATATACAATAGCAAGTGACATGACGGCTCCTTGTTCAGTGCGATACCCAATCAACTAGAAGGTACATGTTTCAGAGCGCCACCGTGTTTTCAATAGTTGGTGCGCTGGCAAAGGGCAAGCTTTACTGGCATTTATGCTGTGTGATTGACTTTGAATAAGGGAAGGTCATTAGCTGCAATCAATGCCTTGCCTAAACGCATGTAAACTCTTGTTGAAATAAAGCTGTTCCTCGTTGACTGGGTATAAGTATTAGCCAGATATCTGGCATCGCAAAATTAATGGAAATTTTTTTAGTTATTTTAGCTTTGAGTCAGATCGGGTAGATTGGAAATTTGCCTTGTCTATATATTGCATATTTAATCAATACTGGTCTATTGTTCTGTGTATTTTAATTATGTCTGGATCTTGTATAGGTTTGCTGAACCAAAAAAACAATTTACAGGTAAAAACCACCTTTGTACTGTGTTGATGCTCTAGGGCATTTATGGTAGTTATGTAGGCAGTTTTTGTATTAATTCGTGACTGAGTGCTCAATGTTTAAAATAGTTAGCCTGATTATTCTGGTCCTAGTGGTGGTCATTCAACCATCGCTCGGGGGAATGTTGGCTAAGATAAAATAACTCAGACAAACATTTTAAACCCCCGCACCTTAACTGGTTCGGGGGTTTTTTTTTGACTTAGGATGTGTGGTTATGAACGGTGCCCATTTTGTGGTTAAGGCATTACAACAGCAAGGCGTGAAGCAAGTGTTTGGTTACCCTGGCGGGGCCATCATGCCGGTGTATGATGCATTGTATGATTGTGGTGTAGACCACTTGTTATGTCGCCATGAGCAAGGTGCGGCAATGGCTGCGATTGGTTATGCACGCTCAACGGGTGGCGTGGGGGTCTGCATTGCTACTTCTGGCCCTGGTGCCACTAACTTGATCACCGGTCTTGCTGATGCGTTGTTAGATTCAGTGCCTATTGTGGCGATTACCGGTCAGGTGGCCTCACCATTAATTGGCACCGATGCGTTCCAAGAAGTTGATGTGTTAGGCATGTCCCTTTCTTGTACTAAACACAGCTTTATGGTGCAGCGCGCGGAAGATTTAGGTTCAGTGATAGCGCAAGCGTTTGAAGTGGCACGCTCTGGTCGTCCCGGTCCGGTGTTGGTCGATATTCCTAAAGATATTCAATTAGCCGCCATTGAGCATGCCTGTATTACTCACGAAGTGTCTGAGCCAAATTCACCTGAACTAACAGATATTACCGCTGCGCGTGAATTGCTTAGTCAAGCAAAAAAACCGCTGTTATATGTAGGTGGTGGCGTCACATTAGCTCACGCCGAAGCCGAACTGCGCGACTTTTTAGCGAAAACCAAAATGCCGAGTATGACCACGTTAAAAGGCATTGGCACCATCGCACCCGATCAGTACGCTTTCTTAGGCATGGTGGGGATGCATGGCACTAAAGCTGCTAACTTTGCGGTACAAGAAGCAGACTTATTAGTGGTGGCAGGCGCGCGCTTTGATGACCGCGTGACAGGTAAACTGGATGAGTTTGCGGTGAATGCCAAAGTTATTCACCTTGATATTGATGCTGCTGAACTGGGTAAATTGCGCAAAGCTGACGTTGCAATTGCAGCAGATTTAAAACAAGTATTACCGCAGCTAGCGATGCCGTTGGATATTGACGACTGGCAACAACACACTATTGCCATGAGGCAAGAATATCACTGGCGTTACGATCATCCCGGTGAAGCTATTTATGCACCGCTGCTATTAAAACAGCTGTCAGATATGGCGCCAAAAAATACCGTAGTCGCTTGTGATGTGGGCCAACATCAAATGTGGGTGGCGCAGCACATCGAATTTGATAGTCCGCGAGATCACCTTTCAAGCTCAGGGTTAGGCACTATGGGCTTTGGTGTGCCAGCCGCCGTTGGCGCGCAAGTAGCACGTCCACACGATACCGTTATTGCAGTGTCGGGTGATGGCTCATTTATGATGAATGTACAAGAGCTTGGCACCATCAAGCGCCGCAAACTGCCAGTGAAAATTCTACTGATAGATAACCAGCGTTTAGGCATGGTACGCCAATGGCAGCAGTTGTTCTTTGAAGGTCGCTACAGCGAAACTATTTTGACCGATAACCCAGATTTTGTTGCTTTAGCGGCCGCGTTTGATATTCCGGGTGAAACTATCGTCGTTAAAGAGCAAGTGCAGCCAGCACTTGAGCGCATGCTAAACAGTAAAGGGGCGTACATCTTACATGTCGCCATCAGTGAAGAAGAGAACGTTTGGCCATTAGTGCCACCGGGTGCAGCCAACGATAAAATGATGGAGGAATGCTAATTATGTTACATCACCTAACGGTTACGGCTCAGCATAGCCCTGAATTATTAGAGCGTGTATTACGCGTGATGCGCCACCGCGGTTTTAGCGTGCAAACCATGCAAATGAATTTAGACAGCGAATTACAACAAGTTGAACTTCAGGTTGCACTAGAGAGTGAACGTGCCATTGCCTTGCTGACCGCGCAACTGAGCAAATTGATTGGCGTGACTTCAGTCGCGGTTAGTGAACGGGCGGTGGAGCCAAAATTAGCCGTGGTTTAACTCAGCGTTATCCCTTAAACCTTTCAAAACCGCAGGTTTTGAAAAACAAGACAAAATAGCCCAGTTAGATTATGTTAGGGCGCATAACCCAAGCGATTGATTAACATCAGCGCTTGGTAAACTTATTTAAAACTGAATGTGAGAGAGAATTGTTATGCCTAAGTATCGTAGTGCAACGTCAACTCATGGACGTAATATGGCCGGCGCAAGAGCCCTTTGGCGTGCCACCGGGGTAAAAGATGATGATTTTGGTAAACCAATTATCGCTATTGCCAACTCTTTCACACAGTTTGTACCGGGCCATGTGCACTTAAAAGACATGGGTCAGTTAGTTGCCAGAGCCGTTGAAGAAGCGGGCGGTATCGCCAAAGAATTTAATACCATCGCCGTCGATGATGGTATCGCCATGGGTCACGACGGTATGCTATACAGCTTGCCATCACGTGAGCTAATTGCTGACTCGGTGGAATACATGGTTAACGCCCATTGTGCTGATGCTATCGTATGTATTTCAAACTGTGACAAGATCACCCCGGGCATGCTAATGGCGTCAATGCGCCTAAACGTGCCAGTGATTTTTGTTTCAGGTGGGCCAATGGAAGCGGGTAAAACCAAGCTTTCCGATCAAATCATCAAGCTCGATTTAGTGGACGCCATGATCAAAGGCGCCGATCCTACTGTGTCTGACTCAGAAAGTGAGCAAGTAGAGCGCAGCGCGTGTCCAACTTGTGGCTCATGCTCTGGTATGTTCACCGCCAACTCAATGAACTGTTTAACCGAAGCGTTAGGTTTAGCGCAGCCGGGTAATGGTTCGATGCTGGCAACGCATGCTGATCGTGAAGCCTTGTTTATTAATGCCGGTAAACGTATTGTTGAAATCACTCGTCGCCACTACGAGCAAGATGATGACTCAGTATTGCCACGTAACATTGCTTGTCGCGCGGCATTTGAAAATGCCATGGCACTCGACATTGCCATGGGTGGTTCAACCAACACTATCTTGCACTTGCTAGCAGCTGTGCAAGAAGGCGACATTGATTTTGATATGGCCGACATGGACGAAATGTCACGCCGTATTCCTCAGTTGTGTAAAGTGGCGCCATCAACCCCGCTTTATCACATGGAAGACGTGCATCGCGCTGGTGGTGTAATGGCTATTTTAGGTGAGCTTGATCGCGCAGGTTTACTTAACAACCAAGTGACTACTGTATTGGGCACCACCATGGCGGAGCAGCTTGCTCAGTACGACATCATGCAAACCCAAGATGAGGACGTGAAAAAGTTCTACCGTGCTGGCCCTGCTGGTATTCGCACCACTAAAGCATTCAGTCAAGACTGTCGCTGGGATACGTTAGATACTGATCGCGTAAGCGGTTGTATTCGCTCAATCGAAAATGCATTTAGCCTAGAAGGCGGCCTAGCGGTATTAACCGGTAACCTAGCCGTTGATGGTTGTGTGGTGAAAACAGCTGGTGTGACCGATGACAACTTTACTTTCCGTGGCCCAGCTAAAGTGTTCGAAAGCCAAGACACGGCTGTAAAAGGTATTCTAGGTGGTGAAGTCGTGGCGGGCGAAGTGGTTGTTATTCGCTATGAAGGCCCGAAAGGCGGACCGGGCATGCAAGAAATGCTGTACCCCACCACTTACCTTAAATCCATGGGCTTAGGCGCAAAATGTGCCTTGATCACCGATGGTCGTTTCTCTGGTGGTACTTCAGGTTTATCTATCGGTCACGTGTCGCCAGAAGCGGCATCGGGCGGTGAGATTGCGCTAGTGCAAGATGGCGATATCATTGATATCAATATTCCAACTCGCTCGATCATCCTTGATGTCCCTGCTGATGAGCTAGCGGCGCGCCGCGTTGCAATGGAAGCCAAAGGTAAAGATGCATGGAAGCCGGGTGAGCGTCCACGTAAGGTGTCATTATCGCTAAAAATTTACGGTGCTAACGCTCTGTCTGCTGACAAGGGTGCCGTGCGCGATAAATCTAAGTTTGAGTAACGTCAACGTAGAATATCGCTAGTTTGACGCCATGTTGAGCTGAAAGGGCTTTGCATGGCTGAAACAGCGTAATAATATCAATGTTATGCTCGAATAAAGGTCGCTTGCGGCCTTTTTCTGTTTTAGATGGTTTGAATTAAGAGGTTGAAATGACAGAGCAAGAATTTACCGCGGCGGATTATTTGAAAAAAATCCTATTGGCGCCTGTTTATGAGGCGGCCGTTGAAACGTCACTGCAGCCACTTAAAAAACTGAGCGCACGTATTAGCAATCAAGTATTGTTAAAGCGTGAAGATCAACAGCCAGTGCATTCGTTTAAACTGCGCGGCGCTTATAACAAATTAGCCTCGTTATCCGATGCGCAAAAAGCGCAAGGCGTGGTTGCGGCTTCAGCGGGTAATCATGCTCAAGGCGTGGCGATGTCAGCATCGAAAATGGGCATCAAAGCCATTATTGTGATGCCACAAACCACCCCTGATATTAAAGTTTCCTCGGTGCGTGAACTCGGCGCGCAAGTCGAGCTGGTGGGCAACAGTTTTGATGAAGCCAGCCAACACGCCAAACAGCTTTCGGCTAATCAAGGCTACACCTTGATCCCCCCGTTTGATGATGCCGATATCATTGCTGGCCAAGGCACGGTTGGTAAAGAGTTGCTACAGCAAGATACCCACTTAACCCATATTTTTGTCCCCGTTGGCGGCGGCGGTTTAGCAGCAGGCGTTGCCGTGTATGTTAAGCAGTTAATGCCGCACGTTAAAGTGATCGGTGTTGAATCACAAGACTCCGCCTGTTTAAAAATTGCTTTAGAAACCGGCGAGCCCACGGCATTGGAAAAAGTCGGCTTATTTGCCGATGGCGTGGCGGTAAAAACCATTGGCACCGAAACTTTTCGTTTATGCCAGCACTATTTAGATGAAGTGATCACCGTCAGCACCGACGAAATCTGCGCTGCAGTGAAAGACGTTTATGAAGATACCCGTGCTATTTCTGAGCCATCTGGCGCCCTTTCATTAGCGGGCTTAAAGCGTTATGTGCATGATCATCAGTTATCTGGGCAGCGCATGGCGGCGATTTTAAGTGGCGCTAACATGAACTTTCACAGCTTGCGTTATGTGTCTGAGCGCTGTGAGTTGGGTGAGCAAAAAGAAGGGGTGCTAGCGGTTACTATCCCTGAGCATAAAGGGGCTTTCTTAGACTTCATCAACATGCTCGGCGGTCGTGCCATCACCGAATTTAACTACCGTTATGCCAGTGATCAAGAAGCTAACATTTTTGTCGGCGTGCGCATTCCCGGCGGCTTTGATGAGCTGCACCAGTTGACCGATAATCTTCAACAAGCCAATTACCCAGTGGTGGACCTGTCGAATGATGAAATGGCCAAGCTACACGTGCGTTATATGGTTGGCGGCAGGCCTAATCGTGCCATTGAAGAACGCTTGTTTAGCTTTGAGTTTCCTGAGCAGCCGGGCGCGTTAATTAAGTTTTTGCAAACCTTAGGCACGCGCTGGAATATTACTTTATTCCACTATCGCAATCACGGCGCTGCTTATGGCCGCGTATTAGCTGGCTTTAGCTTGCCGGATAATGACAACGACGAGTTTACTCAGCATCTCGACAAGCTAGGTTATGAAGTAAAAGAAGAAACCCACAACCCAGCATATAAGCTGTTTTTGTCGCGCTAGGGGTGGTCTTAGCTAGGAGTAGGGGCCGAATTTATTCGGCGATATTGTGCGGGCTATTAAAGCAGAGAAGTTGAAGTAAAGTGGGAGAGTAATAATGATAAAGTTAACCCCTTCAAAGGATTGGTAGGTAGTGATAAAAATAATAACGCTTTTACTGCTTGCTTCGGCAAACTGCTTTGCCGGCACATTTGGTTATCAATCTGAGGATAAGGAGCCCAGTTTCGCCATCAGTGCTGATATGGTTAAGTTTGATGAAATTGAGGTCTATCCCGATGCAAGTAAATCTCAATATCAGCACCTTAATGAATTGATATTATGTGCAACGAATAAGGCGTTGGATGAATGTTACCCAGAAAAATCTGATGGCGTGATTAAAGGATACCGAGGCGATGATAGCTTCCTATTGGGGTTAAAAAGCCTCAGCGTTGATGGCTATATCAAATGGGGAAACAAGATTACCTATACCGTTCGTTACCGCTCAGGAAGGAGCGACCGAACCAAAAAAGGCTTAGTGAGTTTCAACTGTAGTGACGATAAATGTTATCCGTTGAACGCATTGAGTCACTGTTCCTACACCGGCTGTTCAACATCGAATTGGACTGTCCTTGCTACGATTACTTCTATTTATGATGATGGCACTGAGATAGTCGACGTTAATGCGTCTAAGAAGTTGAGCTCTTTTTGTGTGTTGTCTGAGCATAATGATATCTCAGTGCATATGGATATTGAAAAGCTACAGTCTGAGCTACCAGTTGCCTTACATTATCAAGATATTTTTAAGACAACCACTGCTTGTTTAAAAGACGGTGCTTGTAATGAAGCTGAGCAGATACCCAGATTATTGGGTCAAGACTATGCTACCCACCTTTATGCTGTTCATAAATTTGATAACGACGAGCATCAGTTCAGTGGTTTACTAAGTGCCGCGACCGTTTTTGATGTATTTAAGAGAAGCGATAACTGTGAGGCGGCATTAAGCTTAGAAGTGCTAAATGCACAAGTGATTGTGTCAAAATGTCAATTTGGTAATGAGCAATTTTTCTTGATCAATCAATACAAAGGTGATGTTTTTACATATGACTACGAAACAGAATATGTGGTGTATTTAATGGCGACGAAAGCATTCGCTGGTTTCGTTAAGAATGTGTTGAATGTGGCTCAAGTGCCGTATAAAAATAATGACTTTATTAATGAAGTGCCAAATTTACAATATAAGTAGCAAATTTGCTGTTCAAGTAAATTTAAGTATATTTTCTTTTGTTCATTGAGAGATTGCTCTAAAGCTTGTTCACTAACCACACTCAGCTCACGCTTTTGCGTATCTAAAGTCTCTTGTTGAAGGTTATACAATTTGGTGAACTCGCGATTTTGCGTTTCTAGCAACTGTTTCTGTAGCTGAATTGTAATTACAATCGCTATCAATGTAGCAAATGCAATAATTGGGGTGAAAATACCACCAAAGAAGCCTCCAGCATCCCCCTAATCTGATGGTCACTCAGATAGAGCGCCATCAAATACACTTCTATAAGCTAAAATACTAACGATAGTCCCTAGCACAATAAGCGCCACTAAAGATACGACTAAGCGTTCAAAATGCTTTATGTGATTTTCCACAAAATCTCCCAAAAATATAACGCCTCAATAACCGGAGAAGCTTTGCTGCGTCCAGGCTGAAGGTGCGTAGTTAATTGACTTGTAAGGATTTTTTACTCAATGCTTTGTATATATTTAAGTTCACCTAAAGCGGATTTATCCTCAGGGTTTAACTTTAAACACTCCTGGAACTTCACTTTCGCCTCACTTAATCTCCCAAGATCAATTAGAACAGATCCAGTTCCACGCTTTGCTCTTGATAATTCATCAAGTTTCACTTTATCTGGAGAAAAATTTTGTGCCAATTTTTCTGACTTTATAAAAGTAGCGAGAGCGAGTTCAAATTTTTTGTTTAACTGGTAGATATACGCTAATTCTGATAGATAGTAAGAATTAAGTGGAGACATTTCTACCGCTTTTTTTATATACTTTTCTCCATCGTTAATTTCCCCAATCTCTAAATTTGCATACCCCGTATAGTAAAACGCTTTAGCACAAGGAGTGTTTATTACTTTAGCATTTACCCCTTTAAATCCGGCAGTTAATAACAAATATGTAGTTCCAGTATTACTTCTTGAAACATATACAGTTTCATCAGAATCACTAAACTCAGCTTCACACTCAGTAGCTAATGCTTTTAAATGTTTATCAAGCGCTCCTGTATAATTACCTTTTAATATCATTCTATAAGCAGAATTCAATGATTCTTTCTTTGTTAGTTTTACAGCTTCATTAGCATTATTAATTTCTGGTTGTGAAGCACATCCATACATTAATAATGTTAAAAATATGAATATGACTCGCATACAGATTAAACTCCTAACGCCTCGCACTAGCGAATCCCCACAAAATATCTTCCGCTATCAAATATATAGAAACGCATCTCGTTGTGTGATCTAATTAATTTCGCCAAAAACAAACCAGATTACAACGAGATGCGTGAACTTAATATCATACACCAACAGCTACAAAATCAATGCCCTTTCATTCACAAAAAACGACTTCAATCCCTCATCGATTCTACCCAAGCATTGCTCCAAGGTGACCGCCTCACCCTTACTCAACTTGGCCGCTCCATGACGGTAAGACATCCGCTAAACATGCCATTAAGCGTGTTGATAGGTTGCTTGGCAATGCGCAGTTGCATCGCGAGCGCATCGATATTTATCGTTGGCATGCGCAGCTAACTTGCAGCCTCAACCCCTTTCCATTTGTCCTTATCGACTGGGCTGACGTGCGTGAACAGCTGCGAATGATGACATTACGTGCATCCATTGCCGTCAATGGTCGCAGTGTTGTTTTGTATGAACGTACCTTTGAATTCAAGCATTACAACTCTCCTCGCAGCCATCAACGTTTCTCGGATGAATTAAAACAAGTGACAACTATCCTGCCAGAGGGGGGAAGGGGCCAGCTGCACGCCCATTCTGATCACCGATGCCGGTTACCGAAATACCTGGTTTCGTCAAGTTGAAGCACTTGGTTAGTATTGGCTTGGCCGTTTACGCGGTGAGGTGGGTGTGAAACTAGCCAAGCAAGGCTGGCTATCGAATAAAAGCTTTTTTACCAAAGCGAATACACAGCCTCAGTATCACCGGCAAAGGGCCCTGCAGAAGCTCGAAAACCAAAGGAATAAACATAGGTATAATAAGCAATGAGTTCTTTGCTGCTCAAGGTCTGGTATCACTGAAGGACATTTGGATTACTATTCATTACGGAAGATGAACCGCCCATTGCGGACCCGCATGATGGGTGGTGTGGGGGCTGGAGGTTAGAAACCTCCGGCTACCCGATTATATTGCTTCTTGCAACACAACCTTATGATTAGCTTGATTTAGTGTAACACCAAAGCTGTTAAGATAAAGTAATTGACCATACTCATCCATATTATTGTCGCGACCAGTTTGTTGTAACCACTCTTGATAGAAAACGTCGAACTCAGAATCTTCGAAGTGCCTAATTCCCTGCGATAACACCCAAGAATTTTCTACATCATCAATGTCAGGTAAATCCACTGATTTTATACAAGTTCCAAATAGCTTTAGTAATATTACCAGTTCATCAAACGATTCTAGAGCTACTGTTTCTTGAAGCCCAATTCTTGCTTCAAGATCATTAAGGAATTCTGGTTTGATTGAATCAGATGCTACAAACGAAAAGTATATCAAGAGATGCTCACTCCATTAGCAATATAACGCCCGGCTCACCAAGCAAATTTTTGGTGGCGGCTTTTGTGCGTGTTTTGCACAAAAGGTGACAGCGGAAATTTGTCCGTTACAGCCGTTTGATAGTCATTGAGCCCCCGCCCGCACATCTCTAACCGAGGGATGCTTAAGGTGTCTAAACCGAACAGGAGAAAGCTCAATGAACTTTTATAATAAC
>NZ_JAIBHJ010000030.1 GCF_021278025.1 Motilimonas sp. E26 | reverse complement strand
TCGATGGTCAGCCCTGCTTCTTCGAGGTCGATAATTGGTGCTTCTGTTCTTGGCACTGCGGGATCAAATACCAACACTTTAGGAAATAATAAACGGTCAGATGCAACTGACATCACCATGCCTATTTGCTCGCTAGATAGTTGTACTACACTGCCTGGCGGATAAATACCTAATAGTTTAATTAATCGACCCAAATAGTCTTTGTTAAACTGTTTTGCTTGTTGCTTAAAGAGAATAGAGAGCGCTTGGTAGGGGATTTTGGCATGTTTAATATTGGTAGGGTGGCAGATATTATCATAGCGATTTACTACTGCTACAATTTGAGCCAACTGATCAATTTCATTAAGCTTTAGTCCTGCAGGATAGCCACTGCCGTCGGCACATTCATGATGCTGTAATATGATAGTTTTAGCCTGTTCGGGAAACTCCTCAATGAGCTGCAGTAAATCAATTGCGTATTTACAATGCATTTTATAAAGGTTTTCTTCCGCGTTACTTAGTGGCGACGCTCTGCGAACGATTTTCGATGGTAGTTTAATGGTGCCGATATCATGAAACAAAGAGCCTAAGCCAAGCATTTTTATTTCTTCTAAGGTGCAACCTGAGGCTTTGCCGAGCATCATGCTAAGCACACTCACATTTAAAGAATGGTAATAGAGCGCCTCTGTTTCTTTGGATTCTCCCATTAAATGTAATACGGTATTTTCCGCTTTCATCAAGGATTCTGCCATTGTATCAATTAATTCTACCGCATCACTAATTGCATTGAGTGGTCGGCTAAGTATCTTCCCCATCACAGATCTGACTTGAGACATACTCTGAGTAAACTCTTTTTCGCATTTTTGTAATTGCCGACGATAGTTTTTCAGTTCTTCAATGCGTTCTTGCTTGTCTTGCCACAGTTGCTTTTGCAACGCGAGTACCGCATCTTCTTCTTCATGAGACAGGGTCACAATAGGTGTGTTGGCTGCTAAGGGTAGGTTATCTGATTTTTCGGGCACGATAGTGACATGCTTAAGCCCTAAGTTGCGGATCACATCAATTTGATCTTGCGACTTAATCTTAAAACTACTGAATAAAAATGGGTGATTACCCCAGTTAACAGGTAACTTCACATAATTACCGAGTTGTAATCGATTCACCGATATTTTTAGTTCGGCCATATCATCCTTGGCATTAAAGAGAGTCTTATAACTTTAGCATATCGCAAGTCCTAGCTGACAAGCTAACTTCTTTTATGTAGACTTCTGGAAGTCTAGACATTTTTGGAGATAATCATGCCCATCCGTATTCCTGACGCCTTGCCAGCTGTTGACGTGTTAAGATCTGAAAATATCTTTGTGATGCCTGAATCAAAAGCGATGCATCAAGATATAAGGCCCCTTAAGGTATTGATCTTAAACTTGATGCCGAAAAAGATTGAGACCGAAACACAACTAATGCGGTTGCTGTCAAATACACCATTGCAGGTAGATATCGAATTAGTCCGAGTCGATGCGCGAGCTTCAAAAAATACCCCTAAAGAGCATTTAGATGAGTTCTACCAAGACTTTGATCGAGTTAAATCGCAAAAATGGGATGGCTTTATCATTACGGGGGCGCCGTTAGGTACGGTACCGTTTGAAGATGTCTATTACTGGGATAAATTTGTAGAAATAGTGGAGTGGTCTAAGCATAACGTCACTTCTACACTATTCCTATGTTGGGCAGCACAAGCTGCGCTAAATGTGATATATGGGCTGAAAAAACAAAGTCATGAGCAAAAGCATTCCGGTGTTTTTGAGCACCAAACTTTTAATCAGCAGCATCCACTGGTGCGAGGTTTTGATGACTTCTTTCAGGCGCCTTTATCGCGCTATGCCAAGTTCTGTCCAGAAGAAATAATGGCGCAAACTGATTTGAATGTTTTTGCCAACTCCGCAGAAGCGGGCGTTTATCTGGCCGCCACCACTGATTGTCGACAAGTCTATATTACCGGCCATCCCGAGTATGACTATGACACTTTGCACCAAGAATACATTCGTGATCAGAATGAAGGATTAGCGCCGCAAATCCCGATTAACTATTACCCGAATAATGATCAAACCCAAGTGCCCAGAGCCAGTTGGCGTAGCCACGGCAACCTTTTGTACAGCAACTGGTTAAATTACTGCGTCTATCAACAAACGCCGTATGATTTAGATCAGCTTGGCCGTACAGAATAATAGTTGCCAGCGTAGCAAATAGAATAAAGCTACTGATTTAATCGTTATAACTAAGGTTATCGTAACGTCTATCTCAGTCCAAAATATGATAAACTCGCGTAAATTTTGTGCGCGTTACAGGCAGTAGAAGCAATGGAAAACAAAAAGCAGTTATTGGAAGCTCAATTAGCAAAACGCATCTTGTTAATTGATGGCGGTATGGGCACGGAAATCCAGTCATATAAGCTGGAAGAAGCCGATTATCGTGGTGAGCGCTTTGCCGATTGGCATTGTGATGTCAAAGGTAACAATGATTTACTTGTACTAAGCCAGCCACAAATGATTGCTGATATTCACAAGGCTTATTTGGATGCCGGTGCGCACATTCTTGAAACGAATACATTCAACGCCACTACGATTGCGATGGCGGATTACGAAATGGAATCTTTGTCTGCTGAAATCAACTTCGAAGCAGCGAAAATTGCGCGTCGTGTCGCAGATGAAAAAACGGCAGAAGATCCGACTAACCCACGCTTTGTTGCTGGTGTATTAGGTCCAACTAACCGTACCGCTTCTATTTCACCCGATGTAAATGATCCCAGTTTCCGCAACGTCACATTTGACCAGCTAGTTGAAGCCTATAGAGAATCAACCAAGGCGTTAATTGAGGGTGGTGCTGACATCATCTTGATTGAAACCATCTTCGATACCTTGAATGCTAAAGCCGCTTCTTTTGCTGTAGAAACAGTATTTGAAGAAATGGGCATCATTTTACCCGTGATGATTTCGGGCACTATCACCGACGCCTCTGGCCGTACCTTATCGGGTCAAACCACCGAAGCGTTCTACAACTCCATGCGTCATGTAAAACCACTTTCCTT
Source organism: Motilimonas sp. E26 (assembly GCF_021278025.1). Taxonomy (GTDB): domain Bacteria; phylum Pseudomonadota; class Gammaproteobacteria; order Enterobacterales; family CBDFNC01; genus Motilimonas. The sequence goes on along the minus strand of NZ_JAIBHJ010000030.1, from coordinate 40,752 downwards.
TGGCTTGAACTGTGCACTGGGCCCAGATGAACTGCGCACCTATGTACAAGAGCTATCACGCATTTGTGAAACCTATGTTTCTGCTCATCCGAATGCAGGCTTGCCCAATGCCTTTGGTGAATATGACCTAGATGCTCAGGAAATGGCAGAGCACATTAAAGAATGGGCGGAACAAGGTTTCTTAAACTTAGTAGGTGGCTGTTGTGGTACTACTCCGGCGCATATTAAAGCCATGGCTGATGCTGTGGAAGGTGTCAAGCCGCGCGTACTGCCTACTATTGAAGTGGCATGTCGCTTAAGTGGTCTTGAGCCACTTAACATCAACGCAGATACTTTATTTCAGAACGTTGGTGAGCGTACCAACGTGACCGGCTCCGCCCGTTTTAAGCGTCTAATTAAAGAAGAACAATACGACGTTGCATTAGAGGTTGCACAGCAACAGGTAGAGGCTGGCGCACAGATCATCGATATCAACATGGATGAAGGCATGTTGGATTCGCTGCACTGCATGGAAAAATTCCTCCACCTTTGTGCTACCGAGCCAGACATTTCTAAAGTACCAATCATGATTGACTCATCGAAATGGGAGATCTTAGAAGCAGGCCTGAAATGTGTGCAAGGTAAAGGTATCGTTAACTCCATCAGCATGAAGGAAGGTAAAGAAAACTTTATCAACCAAGCTAAGTTGATCCGCCGTTATGGTGCCGCCGTGATCGTAATGGCATTTGATGAATTAGGCCAAGCTGATACTCGTGAGCGTAAATTTGAAATTTGTGAAAAATCATATCGAATTTTGGTTGATGAAGTCGGCTTTCCACCTGAAGACATTATTTTCGACCCCAACATTTTTGCTGTTGCCACCGGTATTGAAGAACATAATAACTACGCCGTTGATTTTATTAACGCGGTTAAAGACATTAAAGAAAACCTACCCCATGCGATGATTTCGGGTGGCGTGTCTAACGTATCTTTCTCGTTCCGTGGCAACAACCCGGTGCGTGAAGCTATTCATGCCGTGTTTTTATACTACTGTATTAAAAATGGCATGGACATGGGGATCGTTAATGCGGGCCAACTGGCTATTTACGATGACATCCCTGCAGAGCTAAAAGAGAAAGTAGAAGCCGTAGTACTGAACACTCACCCAGGTGCTACGGAAGAGCTATTGGATATTGCGGCAAAATATGCCGGTACCGATGCCGAAGCAGAAGACCCAAAAGTTGCCGAGTGGCGCAGCTGGCCGGTAAATAAACGTTTAGAACATGCGTTAGTCAAAGGTATCACGGAATTTATTGAAGACGACACCGAAGAGGCGCGTGCGGCAGCAGCACGTCCACTTCACGTGATTGAAGGGCCATTAATGGATGGCATGAACGTGGTGGGTGACTTGTTTGGCGCCGGTAAAATGTTCTTACCACAAGTGGTTAAATCGGCGCGGGTAATGAAACGCGCTGTAGCTTATTTACAGCCTTACATTGAAGCCGAAAAAGGCGAAGGGACGCAAACCGCTGGTAAAGTGGTCATGGCGACGGTAAAAGGTGACGTTCACGACATAGGTAAAAATATCGTTGGTGTGGTACTGCAATGTAACAACTACGAAATTATCGATCTGGGTGTGATGGTGTCGTGCGATAAAATCTTAAAGGTGGCCAAAGAAGAAAACGCCGACTTAATAGGCCTATCTGGCCTGATCACGCCATCGCTTGATGAAATGGTCTACGTGGCTAAAGAAATGCAACGTCAAGGCTTTACTATTCCATTGTTGATCGGCGGTGCCACTACATCAAAGGCGCATACTGCAGTAAAAATTGAACAAAATTACGACCAGCCAGTAGTTTATGTGTCAAACGCTTCACGTGCTGTCGGTGTGTGTCAAACCTTACTTAGTGAAGATGGCAAACCTGCCTTTATTGAGCGTTTGAATAAAGACTATGAAACAGTGCGTGAACAACACGCCCGTAAAAAGCCGCGTACACCACCAGTGACGTTAGAAGCTGCACGCGCCAATGGCTTACAACTCGATTGGGAAAATTACACACCCCCAGCGCCATTAAAGCCGGGCGTACATAAGTTTGAGAATTACTCAATTAAAGAGATTCGCGAATATATCGACTGGACGCCGTTCTTCCTGACTTGGTCTCTTGCGGGGAAATATCCACGTATTCTCAACGACGAAATTGTTGGTGAAGAGGCTAAACGTCTGTTCAAAGACGCTAATGACATGCTTGATGAGCTTGAAGCCTCAGGCAAAGTGCAAGCTGCGGGGATTATTGGCATCTTCCCAGCTAACCGCGTTGGCGATGATTTAGAAGTGTACACCGATGAATCGCGTTCAGAAGTGCTAACGCATTTACGCGGCTTACGTCAGCAAACACAGAAAGGCAAAGGTTACGCCAACAACTGTTTGTCCGATTTTGTTGCGCCGAAAACTTCAGGTAAAGCCGATTACATTGGCGCCTTTGCAGTAACCGGTGGTATTGGTGAATCTGACTTAATCGAGGCATATAAAGCCAATCACGACGACTACAACGCCATTATGATGTCGGCGGTATGCGATCGTTTAGCTGAAGGCTTTGCTGAGCTACTGCATAAAAAGGTGCGTAAAGAAATTTGGGCTTATGCTCCGGATGAAAACTTAGATAACGACGATTTAATTCGTGAAAAATATCAAGGTATCCGTCCTGCGCCGGGCTATCCTGCTTGCCCTGAGCATACCGAAAAGGGCGAGATTTGGAAGCTGCTTAATGTTGAAGCAGAGATCGGTATGAAGCTGACAGAAAGCTATGCTATGTGGCCGGGGGCTGCCGTGTCGGGTTGGTATTTCTCGCACCCAGAGAGTAAGTATTTTGCGGTGGCGCAAATTCAGCAAGATCAAGTTGAAGACTATGCCAAGCGCAAAGGCATGACACTGGTTGAAGCTGAGCGCTGGTTAGGGCCTAATTTGGGCTATAACCCTGATGCATAAGTATGACTAAATCAAGTTGATATCATTTTTTAAGCCGCATTATGCGGCTTTTTTTATATCTGTAAATTTGCCAGCTATGCTTAGCGTATCCTTTCTAAAACGGTAGAGACGATACCAGTCATTATGGAGAAAAGAATGCGGCGATGGCGTTGTCAGATTTGTGGATTTATTTATGACGAACTAAAGGGATTACCAGAAGAAGGGATCCCTGCAGAAACTTTGTGGTCTGACGTTCCTGAAGACTGGACCTGCCCTGATTGTGGTGCAGATAAGGCCAGCTTTGATATGCAGCCGATAAGGTAAAGAGCGTGCGCTATTTATTAAAAGTAGCAAGCATTGTCTTTTTTCATTGTTCCCTGTGCCTCGGCGCGCTATTGCTTAGTGCTTGCGGCGGGCCATCCACAGCGGAACATAAGGCTCTCGCTGAACAGTATTTGCAACAACAAGATTGGACTGCTGCGGCTTATCATTTAAAGCAAAGTATTCAGCAAGATGGTAAGCAAGGATCTGTTCGGCTGCAATTGGGAAAATTATACTTACGGCAATTTCAACTTGATAATGCAATAAAAGAGCTGCGTATGGCGAAAGCCCTGGGCCTCACTGCAGCACTCCCCCCGCTCGCACAAGCATATAGCTGGCAAGGAAAGTACGCCGATATTTTACATCTTCCAGTTAACGCCCAAGCGCCTTATAAGGAGCAAGCAGAGCTGCTTATGTTAAAAATAGAAGCGGCTTTGGTGTTAGACCCACTAGCTGATGTTGAAAGGTATCTTGAAACCTTATCTCAGATCGCGCCTAGCTCGCGTGAATTTTGCTTAGCGCAAGCTTATTATTGGTTGGCCCAGCGCAAATTAGAGCAGGCACAACCCTGGCTAGAAAAAGCGTTAGCGTTAAACCCAATCGATCAACGAAGTTTATGGTTGCAGGCTAAAACCCTCTATTCATTAAAGCAATATGATGACAGCGCTAAGACTCTAGTGAGCTTGCTAGCTCTTTCTCCAACTCGTGTTAGTTACTATCTGCTAGCCGTTGATGTTGCCTTTGCTATGGGGGATCTCGAGTTAGCTGAGCACTATATTAATCAAGTTGAAGACTTAGATAACAAGCAACCACAGCATATCTTTAATCAGGCATATTTAGCCTTGCAGCATAAAAACTTTACTCAAGCGATTGCGCTAACAGATAAGCTGCTTCTAATTCAGGAACATTATGGTGCAAGATTGATTAGTGGCATTAGTCATTATTATTTGTCTAATTGGGAGCAAGCGTACAGCCAGTTTGCTCGCACGGCGGCGCAGCTACCGAGCGAGCATATAGTGCAACAATTGATGGCTGATGTTTTATTAAAATTAGGGCAAGTTGAGCAATCCGCTGAGGTTGCTAATGCTGCTAACTGGCATGATGTTAATCAATTGCCTTTACTCCTTTCGCTCTCTTCTGGCCTACAGCAGCATGGGCAAGTTGAAATGAGTCAGCGTCTATTACACAAAGCGCAACGTATGGTTGAGGCTGGTGGCTCAGGTGAATTAAATACCGGTATTATTCAGTTATTGTCCGGTGATCTTGAGGCTGGTATTGCTTCTCTTGAAGTGGCGCTAAATGATGCTAATGACAGCGAGGCTAGCAGCGGCCAAGTGTTGCTATTTAATGCTTACCTCACAGCGGAAAAATGGCTTCAAGCAGAACGGCTTGCTTTGAGCCTATTTAATACCCCAGAAACTAGAGAGTTAAGCTATCAAATGCAAACTGTCCTATTACTTAAGCAGCAGCAATGGGATTCCGCATTACAATTGCTACAGCGTGCCTTATCAGAGCGGCCTAACGCCACAGGCTTATTATACCTTTCGGCTCGCACGCAGTTTTTTCAAGGCAATATCATGGCCGCTCGAGCCACCATCGAGCAATTACTCCAGCTGCAGCCTGATTCTCAGCAAGGGCTAAAGTTGGCGACGTTAATCGATCTAAAAAATCATCAAATCGACCTTGCGATAGAGCGGCTGTCACAACAATCACCAGTGTCGCTGTCAGTTGCTAATCGGTTATTGTTAGCGCGTTTATATCTTCTCCATCAGCAACCTGATGCTGCATTAACTTTATTAATGGAGATGCCAAACCAAGAGAAACTAAGTCAAACATGGCAATTTTTGGTCGCCATGAGCCATCAGCATTTGCAGCATTGGTCGCAGGCCGAGCAAAGCTTAATGAATTTGCTAAGCGCGCAAGGGCTAACAGAGGCAACATTACTTCCTTTGGCACAAGTCATGTTAATGCAAAATCAATATGCCGAGCTATTAGCTGTTTTAGAGCAATACCCTTTGCTGGACAGCTCCGCCTATCAGGCTCTATATGTTCGATTGTTGATTCAGCAACAGCGTTGGTCTCAGGCTAAGATTGCGTTAAGACACGCTAAAATGAACTTTCCAAATCAAGCCGCCACGTTTAATCATTTACTGCTACAGCTCACATTAGCGAGGGGAGAAAGTCAAACAGCGGAGCAGCTACTAGAGCAGCGAATGCAGCAACAGTTTGAGCGGCAAGAAGTGCTCGACTTAGTGCATATTTATCGCAATCGCCAACCGGACAAAGCCTTGTTAACACTAGAGTTGGGTTTAAAGCAATTTCCGAAAGACTTGGTGTTACTACAAACACAGGCCCAGTTACTGTGGCATTTAGGCAAGATTAAACAAGCACAGTCAACTTGGCGTTATATTATTACTTTACAACCAAACGATGTCATCGCGTTGAATAATCTTGCTTGGCTGAGCTATCAAAATGGCAAGATAGCTGAAGGCTTAAGCTTGATTGAAACTGCTTATCAGCATCACCCAAATCATCACAAAGTGCTGGATACTTATAGCGCACTGCTGGTCGCGCAATCCCGTTACCCTGAAGCGATTGTGTTATTAGAAAGTATTCCTGAGGCATCAAGGGAGAAAAGCATGTTATTACATTTGGCCCAAGCATATTATGGTAACAATGATTATGGTAAGGCTAAGCGAGTGCTAGATGAATTGTCGTTAACCGAAATGGAAGCTTCTATGCGGATAGAAGTTCAAGCTTTACGAGCAATGATAGATGCTAATCTGCGAACCACTTCATAAACATCACGCTGTCAGGATCTTTTACACTGTGTTATAGATCGACCCTTGCTTAGTAATAGAAATAGCTCCAACACATTGAAAATATAAGCCTAAAAATAACTGGCACCAAGTATGCAAATACTGATTTCAGAGGCAGCTGTACCGCCTTAGAATCATCTAACATACGAGGTGTACACCATGGATAAGTTTAAGAAAACAGCACTTAATATTGCCCTAGCGGGAGCAGTATTAGCAGGTTTTGCACTTCCCGCACAGGCGACTGGGGTGTTGGCTACAGCCACGATTGAATTGAAAAATCTCCGCTTTCATGATGATGGTGGAACGAATTTTTCGAATCTTAATTTTGGACCAACTTCAACCTCAGGTGCTTTGCCCTCTGGTACTAACAGCACGGGTCTATCTGCGACCTTAGATGGCGTCACTAAAGAAGAGGGTGGCATCGCCGTATTGCCATTTGATGTCATTGCTTCTGGGGGGTCTATAGCATCATTGGAAATTGATCTTGATTCAAATGACTATTGTGTTGGTGCAGGTTGTACCTTAATTAATAATGACTTTAACACTAATATCATGAGTAGCAGTTCACTGGACTTGGTCAACCGTTCGTACTCCGATTCCTTACTACGTGGCACCGCTATTGATTATGACCTAAATCAGGATGGTGTTATTAATGGTGCAGGGGTATTTATTGATCATGACTTAGATCCTCTTACACCTGATGTAGAAGTGTTTGACTACCTTTCTACAGGTACGCATGTCGGTGCTGAGAGCACTGTGGAATTGATGGCGGATGGCTTAGGGTTTGCTGACGTGGATACTCAGTTAACTTCTTCAGTGTCCTTTGTTTGGACTGGCGGTGACACACACTTCAATATCTCATTCGACGCTTCTGCATTTGCCGAAGCGTTTGTTGATGAGCTTCCTTCAGCCCCAGAAAGTGCGAATGCAGTAGCAGAATACAGTCAAACATTTGAGTTAGTTGATGAATTAACGGGGGATATTATTCTAGAGTGGGCTAGCTTAGATTTGAATCGTTCTCGCTCTAGAACGGACGGTGCTCCAGGTTCGCGTACAGCCAGCTTCGCGGGCCCATTAACATTAACTTCAACTGACTTGCTTGTTAATGGTAGAGAGTATAGCTTTCAAGCAACAACAGGGACTACGGTAACTGCCTCCCTTAAAGTTCCTGAGCCAGCATCCATTGCATTGTTTGGGTTAGGTCTTTTGGGACTTTCGCAAATTCGTCGTAAGAAACAAGCTTAAGAAAATCACAAGCACCTAGTTGTCTAGGTGCTTTCTTATTTCTATTCAATTAATTAGCCTAGTGTAAAAAATACTGACAGTCGTATCATATTAAATAGTGGATTATTTATTTGTGTTAGCTTTTAGGCTGGTTGAGTGGTTCCGTATTATGCAGTCATGGAAGTGGTATATGGGCAAACTTAAGCGAAAAATTATTCACTTACCCGGTATCAATTATTTGATACGTAAGGTTGTATCATACAAAGCAAGCCGTGAAGCTAACGAAATCGCTCATCACTTTGACGAATACTTAAAACCACTTATTGCCCATGAACAGCATCTTCGCGATGAAGTACACAAAATCCGCCATCATGTCTATTGTGAAGAGCTTGCTTTTGAACCATCTCGACCAGATGGTATGGAGCAGGATGATTTTGATCCTTTTTCTATCTTCTGTGTGATAGAGCACAAGGCAAGCCATCACTATGCCGGGTGTGTCCGTGTCGTAACGCCACAAACGCCGGATCAGCAGCTACCTTTAGAAAAATATTGTCAAGGTGCCATCACTGATCCTCACTTAAACCCTGCTAACTTTGATCGCAACAAAATTTGTGAAATATCTCGTCTGGCTGTGCCTGCTGAGTTTCGTCGGCGTAATGCTGATAAATTTGCTGGGGCTGAAACTGGCGCGGTGAATGAAGAAACCTATTCAGAAAAAGAACTTCGTTGCTTTCCTTTTATTGCCATTGGCCTTTATTTAAGCGCGGCTTCAATTGTGATTAATCGCGATATCGAGCATTGCTTTGTGATGATGGAGCCTAGATTGGCACGGAGTATGCGCTTTGTTGGGATTAAATTTAAACAAATTGGCCCTACCGTTGAGTACCATGGTAAGCGAGCGCCTTATTACATTAACCCTATTTTATTTTTGCGTAATTTGTCACCTGGCTTCAAAGTGTTGCATCTGAACTTGGAAAAAGGGTTGGCGAAAGATGTTCGCCATTTAGAGTAATTCAGCCCATGGCTTTTCATGTCTTTAACGGGGCGTTAATTGGAGAACTTAACTACACTCAACAATACCGATTCTGGATTGGGGGAGTAATATGGAAGACACACTGCTAGATAAGTATGCCGCGATTGTCGGAGAAACTCATGTGTTAGCCTCGCCCGAGCAGCTACTCCCTTACGAGACCGCAACTTACGAAACATCGAACAAGGTGAAGGCGGTGTTGCTACCCAATTCAACCGAACAAGTACAAGCATTAGTTAAGTTGGCTAACGAGCATCTAGAGCCACTATATCCGATCAGCTCGGGTAAAAACTGGGGTTATGGCTCTGCGGTCCCTACCGCCGATGGTTGCACTATTCTCGATTTAAGCCGGATGACAAAAATAGTTAAATTTGACCCTGATTTGGCTTATGTCACCTTAGAGCCTGGTGTGACGCAAAAACAGCTATACGATTTTCTACAACAGCAAGGTGGTCATTTGTGGATGGATGCCACCGGTTCCTCACAAGATTGCAGCATTATTGGCAACACCATGGAGCGCGGTTTTGGTCATACCCCGTATGGTGATCATTTTGGTAGCGTTAGTGGTCTTGAGGTAGTGTTAGCCAGTGGTGAGCGTTTTAAAACCGGCTTTGGTCGGTTTCCACAAGCGCAAGCGGCGGAGGTCTATCACTGGGGCGTCGGCCCATACTTAGATGGTTTGTTTAGCCAATCGTCATTTGCAGTTGTAACGCAAATGACGGTGTGGTTAATGCCTAAACCAGCTTATTTTCAGGCTTTTTTTTGTAGTGTGGATAAAGAAGACTTTGGCCCTATGGTCGATGCTTTGCGACCATTACGACTTGATGGCACGCTAAAAAGTGCCATGCATTTAGTGAATGGCGACAAGGTTGTTTCTGCTTTTGATCAATACCCTTGGCAAGAAATGAAAGGAGAGTCGCCTCTTTCCAGAGAGTGGCTGGCGCAACGTTTAAAGCAACTTGATGCGAAGGAGTGGAATGCTTCGGGGGCGTTATATGGCACTTGGCTTGAAGTCGCTATTGCTCGTCGCAAGATAAAAAAAGCGTTGGCCAATATTCCTTCTCGCAAGATCAAGTTTCTTGATGACAATCTGTTAAAGCTAGCGCGTTTTGTGCAAAAACCTTATCAGATGATCACAGGCTTTGACTTAAAAGGCGCCCTTGATAAAAGCATACCTGTTTATTTACTAAAACAGGGCGTTCCGACTAACGCCTTTATCCCAAGTACCTATTGGCGGAAAAAAACGCCGCCGCCAGAGATGGATCAAGCACATCCCGATCGAGATAAATGTGGCTTACTCTGGCTGGCCCCTGTTGCCCCGATGACAGGAAAGCATGCAACGCGCTTGGAGCATCTCGTTTATAAATATCTTTTGGAATATGGTTTTGAACCTGCCATTTCAATGACCTTATTAACCGAACGATGCATTGATTGCGTTATTTGCATTACTTATGACAGAGACAATCCAGAGGAAGAGCAACAAGCTTTGGCTTGTCACGATGCTTTGTTTAGCGCATTAACCAGCGAAGGCTACTTCCCTTACCGCTTATCAACGCGCGCAATGGAAATGCTACCTGCTGCAGCGCCTGCGTATATCAAGGTTGTTAATGATATTAAACGCGTCTTAGACCCTAACTTGATACTGTCACCTGGCCGCTATCAAGAAAAGGACTAAATTTTAAAGGACACTAATATGATTAGCTTGAGAGTAAAACCTTATATTGTCAGTATTTTATATCTTAGTTTGACACTGTTAGTCGGTTGTGGAGAAAGCAGCATCAATGAACAAGAGGCTTATGAAAAGGCGATAGCGTTTCAGCAAGCTAATGAGCATAGCAGTGCGATTATCGAATTTAAAAATGTCATTAAAGTGAACCCAGAGCGAAACGACGCCAAAAGACAACTGGCTGATTCCTACATCTATATCGGTATGTACCCTTTTGCCGAAAAAGAGCTAACTAAAGCGCTTGCGCAACAAGATTCGCCTGAAGTTAAACTCAAATTGGCCAAGGTTTTATTAATGCTTAATAATGAGCCGCGCTTAAAGAAGGTATTGGCCGAACGAGAAGATTGGCCCGTTGAACTTGAGGTTGACGCTTTGGCAGTGACCGCTCAGGCAGACCTACTTGCTAATCGGCCTGAGCTTGCTTTAGCAACACTGAAACAAGCTAAAGACCTTGATGTGGTAACGGCTGAGTTATTATTTGCGAGTGCGCTACAAGCACTCTCATTCGATGATCAAGAAGAAGCGCTAGCAAACGTCAACTTGGCTTTGGGAAAAGAGCCCGAATTAGTTAAAGCCCAAATATTGAAAGGGCAGTTATTAATGGATAAACAAGAGTTTGAAGCTGCTCTAGCCTTGTTTAATCATGCTGCAACCCTGCAATATGCTAACCCTGAATTATTAATCTACCCTGTGCGTCTCTATGTGCAGACCAATCAAGTCGAATTGGCACACCAGCAGTTAGATAAGTTAATTAAAATTATCCCTAACCATATAGAAGCTAATTACTTTAGAGCATACCTACAATTACAAGCTAAGGACTATGAGCAAGCACTCGCTTCAGCTGATAAAGTGCTTAAAATCGACAATGACCATATTGCAGCTCATTTTATTTCAGCTGCAAGTGCTTACTCGCTTAAACAATATGAGAAAGCGTTTTCCCATGTTTCGAAGGTGACTTACGCTTATCCTAGTTATGCCGAAGGGCTAAAATTAAAGGCGGCGATTCAGTTCAAATTAGGCGATGAGTTAGCGGCGACCGAAACCTTAAGTGCTTTAAACGCCTCTGATTTTAATCAGCAAGACATCGGCTTACTGAAAGCGGCAGGACAAACACGACTACAAAATGATGATTTCTTAATGTCGCAGCAGTTATTTGAACAAGCTGCACAGCTTGCGCAAGATGATAAGTCGATTGATTTACTGATGGCGCAGACTGCCTTTTTACAGCCTAATGTTGATAAAGGGATTGAGCTGCTAGAAGAGATAAAGAAAAAGCTCCCAGATCAAGAAGAAATTGAAGTTGCGCTGATTGTTAGTCATTTGAAAAAAGGTGACTTTAACGAAGTATTACAACGAGCTAAGGCGCTACAAACGCGTTTGCCTGAACAAGGAGTGGGGCTGGTATTACAAGGGATAGCCTATGCCCTTAATCAACAGCTTGATTTGGCTGAACAGGCATTTTTAGCGGCCCGAGAAATAGAGCCCACCAACTTGGGAACATTACAGAACCTAGCGGCAATAGCATTACAGCAAAAAGACTATGATCAGGCGAAGCAATATTATTTAGATGCACTCACGATAGATAAAACAGACTTGAGTAGTTTATTGCAGCTGTATTTACTCGCACGGCGTAAAAATGAGATAGAGCAAGGTCTGGCTTACTTAAGGCAAGCGCTGCAATATCACCCCGATAGCATGGCTGCTAATCTTCCCATGATCGAGTATTTTTACTTTAACAACCAACCACAACAAGCCTTAGTGTTGGCCAATAATATGTTAGAAAAACACCCGCAACCAACACCTGAGCAAGCCAAAATCTTGTTCTATAGTGGTGTGGTGCTGCAATACTATAAGCAGTGGGAAGAGGCTAAATCTCGTTTAGAATCATTTGTAGATCGCTATCCAGCCAGTTATTTAGGGCATTTCCATTTAGCCACTGTATATGCCATGAGCAATGAGCTACCTGCCGCACGAAGTGAGTTAGATAAGGCGATTCAGGCTAATGCTTTTTACCCGCCGATTGCTATGCTTGATATTCGTTTATTGTTAAGCCAGCGAGAGTTCGTGGCAGCGCGGCGTGCCATACAAGGCTATCGTGAGAAATTCCCAAACACTGTGGTGGTTGATGAAATGCAGGCTCGCCTTGAATTGGCTCAAGGTAATTTCACAGAGTCGATAAATTTATACCAACAAGCGTTAGCTGTATCAGAGACTAATTATCTGGTCCTGCAATTGGCAAATGTTCACTGGTCGGCTGGGCAAGTGGATCAAGCGATTAAAGTATTAACGGATTGGCTTAATAAATATGAAAGCGATATTTTGTCTCGCAGGGTATTGGCTGATTATTTGATGGTTGCGGGTCGTGACCAAGAGGCCATTGAGAATTTAGTTAAGTTAGGTGCCCAAGTTAAGCCTGATGTGCATGTTGAAAACAACCTAGCTTGGCTTTATCAAAAGCAAGGGAAAACAGATTTAGCCCTTGGTCATGCCGAAACGGCCCATGATTTAGCGCCCGATAATGCAGGGGTAATGGACACCTTAGCGGTGATTTTATTGCAAAAAGGAGATGGCATCACCGCAGAGCGGCTACTTACTCGCGCGGCGCAATTTGCGCCTGACGATCCTGATATCCAATACCATTTAGCGCAAGCGATGATTAAAAACGGCAAAAAAGAAGCGGCGAAAGTGGTGTTAGAAAAGCTCATTAGTAATCATCAAGATTACCCAGCCTTAACCGAGAGTAAGGCTTTACTCATGTCGTTATCTTAGTTTCTGATATATAGGAGTTTCCTATTGCGCTTAAGTTTTGTTAGCTTAAGCGCTTTCTGTTACTAGCGACCCTTTAATGCTTCCTTCTATTGTTATAGCTTTAGCTTATCTTTGTGATCTTATTATTGGCGATCCGTATCGCATTCCTCATCCTGTGCAAGGTATTGGTGCACTGATCAATGCCGCTGAACGTTTACAGGCTAAAGTAACACTGACTAAGAAAGTGTTTGGGGTTTGCGCTAATCTGACTGTTTTAGTGTTTGTTTTTTGCCTGAGTTTACTGCTAGCCAACCTTCATTGGTTGGTGGAGCTTTATTTTTTATACACTTGCCTAGCGACAAGAAGTCTTTATAACGAAGGGGCAAAGGTCTGTCGTATCTTAGATCAAGGAGACATGGCGCTGGCACGCAAAGAACTTAGTTACTTAGTCAGTCGAGACACGGCAGATATGGAACAAGCCCAAATTACCCGCAGTGCGATGGAGACTATCTCAGAAAATACCGTTGATGGTATCACTGCGCCGCTGTTCTACATGTGTCTAGGTGCGTTAGTGTCACCTTGGTTACCCGGCGCTAGTTTGGCTTTTGCCATGACTTATAAAGCGATTAATACCTTTGATTCGATGTGGGGTTATAAAAATGAGCGTTACCTTGAACTGGGTTGGTTCTCGGCACGTTTGGATGATTGGGCTAACTGGTTGCCTGCTCGTCTAACGGGGGCGGTGTTGTTACCCTTATCTGCATGTTTGCTTCGTTATGATTGGCGCAGTGCTTGGCGCATATTTTGGCGTGATCGTTTAAACCATGCCAGCCCTAATTCTGCTCATCCTGAAGCCGCCGTTGCGGGTGCCTTGGGGGTGCAGTTTGGTGGTGTAACGTCGTATTTTGGCCAACGCTATAACAAGCCGACCATCGGAGATAATAATAAACCGTTCACCACAGAGTTAATCAATAAGAACCTGAACTTAATGTTCGTTTGTTCTTTACTTTGCCTTGGGGGCGTAATGTTGGTGTTAATGATAGCAGGTGGGATGTAAATGGAATTACATGGTGGAAATATACATAAGCTAGCGCGTGATACTGACACTGAAGAGTGGTGGGATTTTAGCGCTAATATTAATCCGCTTGGTTTGCCTGAAAGTGTAAAGACGGCCTTGGTTGAACAACTGAGTTGTTTAACGGTTTACCCTGATCCTGAATATGTGAAATTACGGCAAGCTTTGGCGAATTATTGCGATCAGCCCATTTCGCATATTCTTCATGGTAATGGTGCGACCGAACTGATTTATTTGTATTTTAGGGCTATTAAGCCTCGCCGAATTCTTATTGTTGCGCCAACTTTTGCTGAATATGAACGAGCGGCGACTAGCGCAGGTGCGCAAGTTGATTATTGTGTGTTAGACAGTGAATTGAATTTTCAACTATCCACTGAGCAAATTGCTTTAGCGCTGGCGCAGCACAATTATGATGTATTGGTTGTTTGTAACCCTAATAACCCAACGGGTGGCTTTATTGCGCAAGAACAGATGAAGCGGTTAGCTGAGTTGGCTTTGGCGCATCAATGCCGCATGCTGGTGGATGAAGCGTTTATTGAGTTTGTTGATGATGGTCATGCGCCAAGTATTGCAGATCTAGGCTTGTCTCATGTGTTTGTGGTGCGCGCCTTAACTAAGTTTTTTGCGTTGCCGGGCATTCGTTTGGGTTTCGCTATCAATGCCGATCAAGAATTAACCCAGCAGGTCAATCATGAACGTGAGCCTTGGAGTGTTAATGCCCTTGCCGAAGTGGCCGCTATCAGTGCGTTGCAAGATCAGGCCTATATACAGGGCTCACTTCGTTGGTTACAACAACAGCGCGAATACTTATTAACAGAACTACATCAGTTAGCGGGATGGCATGTTTATCCATCCCGAGTTAACTTTGTCTTGTGTCGTCTGCCAACTGGTTTAACCGCCTCTAATTTGCGTCAGCGCTTACTAAAGCAAGGTATTGTGATTCGTGATGCCAGCAATTTTTATGGTTTGGATCAGCGCTACATTCGCTTAGCGGTAAAAAGCCAGCAAGATAACCAACGCTTGATTGACGCATTGCAGCTGGTGCTGGCTTGAGTTCATACGCATTGCGCTTCTATCCCTGAAAGCGAAATGTTGCCGTCAAACATACTTTATCTAGCTGAGTTCGCCTTAGGCAGAACTCAGGTTACTTAATATGGTTTAACGGCAGCGCAGTATTTTGGAAAATACTGCGTAGCATAAAGCTAGAGCGTACGCCGGTGACGCCTGAAATACGCGTTAATTTACCCAGTAAAAATTCTTGGTAAGCTTCCATGTCTGGCACCATTACCTTCAGTTGGTAATCGGCATCCATTCCTGTAATTAAACAGCATTCAACAATTTCTGGATATTGCGCTACTTCTTTTTCAAAGTTTTCAAAGCGATCAGGTGTGTGTCGATCCATGCTAATGTGGATATACGCGGTTAGTTTTAAACCCAGCTTTTGTGGGTTAAGTAAGGTAACGTGTTTATCGACATAACCTGCTTCTTCTAGGCTTTTAACACGACGAGAGCAAGGTGATGCAGACAAGCCAATTTGTTCTGCCAGTTCCAGATTACTGATTCGGCCATTCTCTTGCATCAAGGTTAAAATGTGTCTGTCGGTGCGATCTAGCTTAGTCATTATTCGGCTTCCATGTTGATTGCGCATAAATTAAATATATTGGAATAGTATTGCGCAACTAATCATAAATGTAGATAAAAAAGGTAAGTTATTGCGTGGTTTGTTAGCTATTATTTTTCTTAGTGAAGGGCACAGCTAAGCAGATAGAATATTTACCCTGTATTCTGGCAAAAACCTTGTTACCGCAAGTGAGTAGCCGCTTAGGCGTAATATCACCACGCACCCAAGCCTACCGGCAAAGTTGAATGAGACCCAAGTTCAAAATGAAGAGATTAAAAAAAGCGATTCAGATGAATCGCTTTTTTTATGTTTGCTTGCTTGGACGTTAGTCTAGTTCTTTAAAGAAAGAGGTCGCAAAACTTTTTTCACAATAATGGCACTTAAGCTTAATTTGTTGTTTTTGTTTAATGTAAAACAAGCTATCAACCGGCTCATTGTGGCTAATGCAGTTTGAGTTCGGGCAGGCCAACACGCCACTAATGGCTTCCGGCAAGGCAACCTTAAACTTCTTTACTACATCGTAATCGTCAATCAAGTTGATGGTGGCATCTGGTGCAAACAAAGCGAGTTGATTGGCTTGCACACCGGTAATTTGGGTGTTCTCAATCTTGATTAAGTCTTTGGTTGTGTTGCCACCCGTGGGTAAGTTTAAGCCAATAGTGATTTTTTGGTTGGTATCGGTCAGCTGAAAAAACTTAAGGATTTTAACCCCTTTACCAGCCGCAATATGATCAATCACCGAGCCATTTTCAATGGCTTGAACTTCTAACTTCTTCTTCATGCTTGCTCCTGAAAAAAGTTGGACAGCACCAAGGCTAGCAGGGCTTGTCTGGCATACACGCCATTTTCGGCTTGTTCAAAGTAGTAAGCGTACGGTGTGTTATCGACATCGATAGTAATTTCGTCAATGCGAGGTAACGGATGTAGGATTTTTAGGTTTTCTCGTACGTTTTCTAGCATGCTACCTGTCAGTACAAAGGCTGATTTCAGGTGTTGGTATTCGGTTTCGTCAAAGCGCTCTTTTTGAACTCGTGTCATATACAAGATATCGAGAGAGCCTATTACCTCTTCAATGCTGCCATGGATCGAGTAGTTAATGCCAGCGTCGTCTAACTCTTCCAAAATGTAGTCTGGCATCGCTAAAGCTGGGGGAGCAATAAAGAAAAAGTTACAGTTAAACAATGATAAGGCTTGCGCTAATGAGTGCACGGTGCGGCCATATTTCAAATCACCAACAAAGGCAATATTGAGGTTCTCTAAGCTGCTTTGTGTTTCATAAATAGTGAACAGATCCAGTAAGGTTTGTGTCGGGTGTTGGTTTGAACCATCGCCACCATTAATGACTGGAATAGAAGCAGATTCAGCCGCTAAGCGTGCTGCGCCTTCTTGTGGATGACGCATAAAGAAAGCGTCGGCATAAGAAGATATCACTTTCACTGAGTCGGTAAGGGTTTCCCCTTTTTGGGCTAGCGAGGTATTGCCGCCACTGTCAAAGCCGATGACCGAGCCGCCTAAACGTTGTACCGCTGTTTCAAATGAAAGGCGAGTACGAGTGGATGCTTCAAAAAAGCAACTAGCGACTATTTTGTTTTTCAGCAATTCGGGTTGGGGTTGGTGCTTGAGTTTCTTTGCTGTTGCTACGATGAGCTCAAGTTCGCTACGAGAGAGATCAGCGATTGAGACTATGTCTTTCTTAAATAAGGGGTTCGTCATTTTTAATCCTGCCGGGCGCGTGGAACAACCGGAGCAAGATTATAGCACCCCTTGTCAGGTGATGCTGCTTAATATTGAGCATACCAGCAGCATTTATTTAGAATTGGTAAAGGCATGAGTAGCGCCTTTATTGTTGATGCTCGGTATTAGTCCCCGCGATACAGCGCCGCGTCAACAATGCACCAAATATGTAGCGGCACGGCAATAATTAGAAAGATGCCAAAGGTAAACCCCGCAATGCCGTATGCTGCATAGGTGAATAGACAAAACATCAAGGCAGCCAAAATGCGCCCTTGTACCAATTGGCCTAAACCGCAAATGAAAAAACTACATACCGCGGCAATCACATTGCCGGTAGAACCTTGAGAAGCCATATTATCTCCTAGTTTAATTTAATTTCTTGAATAACAATGCTGATAACCTCACCCTCTGAGGTGCCAGCATGGCCTTGAACCAAGGCTTGCTGATGCTCAAAATCGGCAATATTGCGAGGTGGGCTTTCAATTAACACATCTTGTTCAGAGGTAATTAACCACCATTGCTGATCACGTTGTTCTATTTTGCCTTGGAACTGTAATGGCTCAGTGACATCCGCTTCTGCCATCATTTCTGGCGCTGCGCTCTTCATTAGCGCAGGGGCTGAGATTGACATAGGAGCAACTTCAGCCTGCGGTATAATGTGCTCAGGCTCTTCTTGTTGCGCCACGAACACTGCAGCAACAAAGAAGGAAGCTGCAATCGCCGGCAAAAACGGCATATTCCGCCATGAGCGTTTCGGCGCAATCGATGTAGGTTTGGCTGCAACAGCACGTCGTGAGGCGGCTAGAATTTTATCATCGAGCGCACTGCTAGGCATGTCGTTGCTTTGTTGTTGATACGCTTTGCTAATCGCATCATCATTAAGCGGTGATTTATGGCTCATATGAAACCCCCTGTTTAAGCTTGGCCATGGCATAGCGCAAGCGACTTTTTGTTGCTTCAAAACTTGATTTTGTTAGGTTTGCTATTTCTTCTAAACTAAACCCAGCTTCGTGGCGCAATAAAAACACTTCTTTTTGTTGTGCAGGTAACAGCTCTACCTGACTGATCAACTCATCTGCTTGACGACTATGGGTTAGCTGTTCAGACAGATCCGGTAGCTCGTCTTCTGGTTCCACAATATCATCAAAATCAAGAGTCTGAGCTTTGCTGTTTTTACGGTAATAATTGACTAAGTGGTTGTGCGCTAAGGTATATAACCATGTTGTAAACTTCGCTGTAGGTTGATAGCTTTCTCGTGCATTGATTAATTTCATCCAAATATCATGATGTAATTCTTCCGCCACATCCGCGCGGCTACAATGGCGTAAAAAATAACGATAAACGCCGCCTTTATGTTTTTGATATAGCTGCTCAAATGCCGCAGCATCTCCTTTACCGTAGTTCAGCATTAGCTGTTCATCGGTTAATAATTCGGTCTTAGTCAAGCGTGCTCCGCGCAACAAAATCTAGATGCGGTCAACATACCTTAGGCCTGCATTGCGCTCAAGTTTTGCGACATATTTCTGCATATAAATTGAGCATTCAGGGGTATAAACCACGTTTAATGTTAATTGGGTTAACATTGTGATTATTTGATGCTTTTTTTAGGTAGAAGTCCTAAGCTATTAGTTCTTATTGGTTCGGGGTTTGACATATGTTACGCGGTGTTTTTTTTCTTTCTTTTATCTGTTTTTCTAGCATGGCTTTCGCAGGGGCGCAGTTTGATGACATGCCATCTAAGCCGGTATTGGCTTATGTGGTTGCTAAGCCTGATGGCACGATTATTAATCAGCAAAATCGCCATCTAAACTTGGCTCCCGCGAGTACTCAAAAGCTGATTACGGCTACTGCTGCGCGTTTGCACCTTGGTGGTAGCTACCGTTTCAATACTCAAATTGAAACCTTAACTGAGGCGAGTTTAAAGCAAGGAACGATAGCCCAAGATTTACGTTTTAGGTTATCGGGAGCGCCTGACTTTACCCGCAAGCAGTTGCGCGAGATGCTGAAAACCTTAAAGCAAAGTGGCGTTAAGAAAATAACCGGTGACATTTTAATTAATGATGGCCGTTTTAATGGTTATCACTGGAGTAATGGCCAATCTTGGAATGATTTAGGGGTTTGTTATACCTCGCCAGCTAGTGCGGTGATTATCAACCGTAATTGCGTGCAAGGTAATTTGTCGGTCACAAAAGAAGGGGCTACGCGTGTGTTTATTCCTGCCCATGAACCGATACGGGTTGATAACAGCACTTATGCGTTAAAAGCATGGAAGGAAATGCGACAGTCGCACTGCGCTTTAGAGCTAAATCGAGGTGATACTAATCATTATGAATTAATGGGCTGTTTTGTCGCGACCAAAGATCCTATTCCAATGAAATTTTCGGTTAATGATCCCGTTACATATTTTGCCAGTATTTTAGCGGCTGATTTAAACGGAGCTGGTATTACTCATACGGGAGTCATTCGCCGTGAATCGACACTTGAGCCCGAAGGTGTGGTGTTGGTTCGCCAGCGTTCAGCAACGTTAGATAGTTTATTGAAAAAAATGCTGAAAAAATCCGACAACCTCATTGCTGATGTGGTGTTTAAAACATTGGGCGCAGAATACTATAACCAAGCAGGCAGTTTCCGCAGTGGTGAGGCGGCTGTAAAAGCGATATTGAAAAGTCAGGCCAAGTTAGATTTATCTGATGCCATCATGGCCGATGGTTCGGGCTTGTCGCGGCATAATTTAGTGACGGTTGATCAGCTGTTGCAAGTGATGCAATTTGTTTATAACAATGATAATAAGCTTAAGTTATTAGATTCTCTTGCTGTCTCAGGGGTCGATGGCACACTAAAATGGCGCACATCGCTGCGAGTGGATGAGCTTAAAGGCAAGGTTCGAGGTAAAACGGGCTCGTTAAAAAGTGTTGTTAACATGGTTGGCGTGGTTGACACGCAGCAAGGGCCAAGGTTATTCGCCTATATGGTATCGGGATATAACTTACCGCCGAAGCAAGCACGGTTATACAAAAATAGACTGAACCCCATTCGTCAATTTGAGCGCGATTTTTTTACTGAGCTACTTACTTTAGGGAAAACATCTAAAAATAAGTGACCCTAGTTTCAGATCGCGAATGATGTCCTAGATTGGCGCTGTTGTTTTGATATATTGATGTTATCAAAAAGATGGCTGAAGCGAGGATTAGATGAAGCGATTTATTCCTACATTAGTAGTACTGCTGGCTCGTCCTCGCTTGGGTGTATGTCACTTAGGGCTAGCGGAAACACTCGGCGCTAAGCGGGCGATGCAACTGAGCCAGCTGTTTATTGAATGTGCCCTTGAAGATGCCCGTATTTGGCCCGGTAGAGTTGCATTGGCGGTGCCGGAGCAAGATCGGGCATGGGCCGAATATCTCGCTGATACACACCAACAAAAGCAACCTTGGCTGGTGGAGTGTCATGATTCGCAAGGCCTTATGAGTGAAACGCTTACTTACCTTGATCTGAGCTTACGCGAACAGGGCTTGCAGCAATTTATATATATTTTTTCTGATGCACCAGCCCTGTCTGGTGATCACTACCGTAAAGCCATTCTTATTTTACAAAACTACGATGTGGTATTGAATCATGACGCGATATCTGGACTGAGCCTGTTAGCAAATACTCGTCCTTGGCCCAGTTTTTCCGGTATTGATTGGCGCAGTGCTGCGGTGGCTGAGCAGCTACAGCTAAGGTGCATCCAATCAAGCTTTCAAGTTAGTGATACCCAAGCTGCCTATGCCATTAGCAAGGCGTCTGACTTATTGCGGTTGCAGCATGATTTAGCGCAAGATAAGCGCCCTGCTAGAATGCGGCTAATGCAAGCGTTGCAACCTGTTTTTAGTCAAGTGATCGCTTAATCTTTTACCATGTAACCTCTGCGCTGTTTAAGCCTATCGCAGCCAGAAAATGAATACTTTAACGGCAAAATTTCATTTTCGGGAATGAAAATGCGAAGCGCATGAGGAGGTATTCACCGCGTTTTTGCAGGAAAGCAAACTATTTCATTTATCCAAGATTTGGGTGACTTGTGAATAGCCGCTGGCTAAACCGACATAGGTAAAACGCGATTACGACCTAAGCGTTTTGCTTCATAAAGCTGTTTGTCTGCTTTATCGATCAAGCTACTGGCACTTTCTTTAGGGGTGTATTCGGCTACACCAAAAGAGGCAGTAATGTGGTCAACTTGGCGACTACTGCGCTTGTCTTTTACCGATACTTTTTCAATCGCACGGCGTATTGATTCTGCGAGTTGGCGCGCAACCCTGAGGTTTTTTCCGGGGACGACTAAGGCAAACTCTTCACCGCCAAAGCGATAGGCGGTAATGCCATCTCTACAGCTTAGTTGTAAACGGCGGGCAATGGCTTTAATCACCGAATCACCAAACAAATGACCATATTCATCATTGAATTTTTTGAAATGGTCTATATCAACCAAAATAAAGCTAAATGGTTGCTCGTGAGCACAAAGGCTAACTAAGTCATTATCTAATGCGCGGCGATTGAGCAGGCCGGATAAACCGTCATACAGAGCGTCTTTTTGCACCTGCTCTAGCTGTAGTTTGAGACGGGCAACCTCAGCGCTAGCGGTATTGAGTTGATTGTTCAAAAAACGTGTAGAATGGCGGATTTCTTTTGATTCAGAAATGAGCCCTCGAACCAACTCCATCACTTCTTCAAATGACAGCCCCTCGTCTTCAACCCGTGATAGGCAATCAAAGTTTTTATCTATCATTTGCTGAAAATCTTGTGTGTCCGATAAAGTGTCGGTCATTGAATGAGACACTTCGTTTAATAGTAGTTCAAGGCTTGATCTCAGTTGGCGAATGTCGGTTTCGGTTTTACTGGCGACATAGGTGCGATAGAGGGTTTCGCCGGTGGCTGGTGGACACATACCATAATCGGTAATCGCTTGATCTAACTCTTTGTTCATTTGTGGCAGGCTATTATCGACATAGGTGTACCACAAGGCATAGTTAGTCGGCGTGGTGGGCACTTGGTTTTTGATCATCAAGGGCACAGCTTTACGTAAATTCTCGGTCGATTTTTGAAATAATTTTTTGCTCATTGCTGCCTGTGCCTAAAGTCAAACTAAATGCTTTTGCAAAATACTGTAAAGATAATTTAGTCCTGATGACGGAATAAGTACTTTCTTTCTAACGTTAGCTGATATTGTTGATGGTTTCTCTCTAAAGTTAAATTTATCGTTGGATTTTGTTTGGCCTTGTATTTGTTTTGCGACATAAAACACACGCTTTCCAGTGGGTTGGTGCTGGTATCATTATTTTCTACCTGCACTATTTTGTCGCCCACCCTAATTTGCTTCATCGCTTTGCTCACTGTGGGTAGCAGTCGGCCTACCACAACGCCTTGCGCCGCGTCAAAAGTAGGGTAAAGGCCAAACGTAGACCAATCCTCAGCATGGCGAACTTCGCCATTCGGTATTAAACCAATGCGGCGCTGCTGCCAATTTATAGAAACGGTATATTGGCGAAAGAAGTCATTACCGAGTAAAGGCATACCTTGGTTAAAGTCGACCACCATATTGTCGATTTTGAAGTGGCTAAGATAAACATTGTCAATTCGGGTCAAAAAGCTTTGATTAGCCTGTTGCGTAAATAGGGCAGAGTTTTCTTGGCTAAAAACCGGGTAAACGGGGTAGACCAGTTGTTCCGCCTTCTGAAGTTCTTGGCCTACTCTTATTGGTAAGCTTAAGCCTGCATTTTTACCTGTGTCTAAAATAACCGGAACATTCTTTACGGCTTGATTAAAATGCAAACGTAAGATGGGGCCACTACCCGCTTTTAACTCTATGGGTATTACAGCTGCATCTTTGGCAAAGGTTTGGGGACGAGAGCTGAGTGTCAGTTGGCGCTGTTGATAATCTATCTTTATTCCAGGAAGCAATGAGATCAGGTTGTAACCTAGAATGCCATCTAGCTTAATACAAGAAAATAAGCCATTGGCCGGATTGAGGTCAAATACCGCTACACCAAGGTTGTTTATGGTTAAACCGTGCCAATCTAATGACGGGATCACAGCACCTTGTATGTTGCTTGTTGCTCCGTTGGCGTCCATCGCTTTAAGATGAGGTAAGGCTTGAACGGGTAAGTTAAGCTGCTGAGCTAGCTTTAAATCAATAGTGGAAACCGCTCCCGTATCAAACAGAAAACGATAGGGCTTACCTTGAATGCTAAGGTTTACTATGGGTAAGCCATTGTCAAACTCAAATTCAGAAGTAATGTTTGCTTGGTTAAATTTAATGTCGGTTCGTTGGTAAGTCGATAGCTCGGTTTTTGCCAGGCTGACTGCGCTAAAGCTAAATATCATGAGGAATAAGGGGAGGAGTCGAGTCAAATCCATCTCACTTGGTTTTTGTGGTTAGGCAGTCGCTGGCAGTCATCATTATACTGCCAGCGACTCTGCGATATTAATTTTTGCGCGTTAGGTCAACCAATAAGCGACCGGTCACTTGCCCTGCAATAAGTTGCTCGGCATATTCTGGCACTTGTGCCAATGAAATAGTATTACAAGCAGCAGAAAAATAAGATTTAGGTAGCGTGGTTGCCAATAAATGCCATGCTTGCTGGCGCTTCTCAAATGGACAACTTACTGAATCGACCCCAAGTAGTTTTACACCGCGTAGAATAAACGGCATTACAGTGGTCGGTAAATCAAAGCCACCGGCGAGGCCACAAGCGGCGACTGCGCCATTGTAGTTTACTTGGCTTAATACTTTCGCTAACACATGGCTACCGACAGTATCGATGGCACCGGCCCAAAGTTGTTTATCCAATGGTCGGTTTGGCGTTAGCATTTCTTCACGAGAAATCACGCGAGTGGCACCGAGTTCGGTTAACCACTGAGTGTTTTCAGCTCGGCCTGTCACGGCAACCACTTGATAGCCTAAGGTGCTTAATAGTTTTACCGCAACGCTGCCAACCCCGCCGCTGGCACCCGTTACCAGAATTTCCCCTTGCTCGGGTGTAATACTCGTCTGTTGCAATGCTTGTACACATAAGCTGGCAGTAAGTCCTGCAGTGCCTAGCTGCATTGATTGTTCGGGCGTCAAATCTTCAGTTAAAGGGACCAACCAATCTGCTTTCACTTGGGCTTTTTCAGCTAAGCCACCCCAATGGGTTTCGCCTACGCCCCAGCCTGTTAATACCACTTGCTGGCCTTCTTGGTAGCGTAAATCATTAGATGAAATCACCTTACCGGTAAAATCGATACCCGGTACCATAGGGAAGTGGCGGATGATTTTACCTTTACCTGTGATGGCGAGGCCGTCTTTATAATTAAGGGTCGAATACGCAACTTGTACTAATACTTCACCGTCTGGTAGCTCAGTTTCTGCTATTTGTTCTACTTTGGCTAAGGTTTTATCTTGTTCTTGTCGTAACACTAACGCATTAAACATATTGTAACTCCTTAAGGTGAATCGAAATTTTATTATAAAAACGGTTTTAAGCATAAGCCCCGATAGCAAAGCCTGCAATCAATATAAACCCCTACCTTGTCAGCTTCCTTGTAAAAGTGGATCATAGAGGCTCTTGGTTAATAAGGTGGTTAGTTTGAGTCAGTCATTTTCTGTATCCGCGCTACGGGCGCAGTTTCCTGTGTTGCAACAAAGCTGTAATGGTCATGCGCTGGTCTATCTCGATAGTGCTGCCACGACACAAAAGCCGCAGTCAGTGATTGACGCAATGAGTAATTACTACCAATACAACAATGCCAACGTGCATCGTGCGGCACATTGTCTAAGTGCTAAGGCAACTCAAGCTTTTGAGCAGGTAAGAGATGAAGTGCGCAGCTTTATTAATGCCCCTAAGCGTGAAGAGGTAATTTGGACTAAGGGGGCAACCGAGGCCATTAACCTCGTGGCGCAAAGTTATGGTGCCTTGTTACAGGCGGGAGATGAAATCATCATTTCCACCATGGAGCATCACGCTAACATTGTGCCTTGGCAGTTATTAGCACAGCAGTTGAAGTTAGTGTTAAAAGTGATCCCGCTGACCGACATCGGTGAATTAGATTTAGCCGCGTTTGCGCAATTACTGACAGAGAAAACCCGTTTAGTAGCGGTGACGCATATCTCTAATGTGTTGGGCACGGTAAATCCCATCGCTGAGATTGTTGCGCTAAGCCATCAAGTAGGCGCGAAAGTGCTGGTGGACGGCTCACAAGCGGTGGCGCATTTACCGATTGATGTGCAAGCCTTAGATTGTGACTTTTATGTGTTCTCGGGTCATAAAATGTATGGCCCTACAGGGATCGGTGTACTTTATGGTAAGGCTGACTTACTCAATGCCATGCCGGTGTGGCAAACCGGTGGTGAGATGATCAAAAAAGTGAGCTTCTCAGGCACTACCTTTAATGCCTTGCCGTTTAAATTTGAGCCCGGCACCCCTAATATTTCAGGTGTGATAGGCCTTGGCGCGGCGGTAGAATTTTTGCAACAGCAAGATCGCGCGGCATTATTACAATATGAACAACAGCTGTTTGAGTATGCCAAAACGCAGCTCTTATCATTACCCGACATCACCCTTGTCGGTAATGCCGTACAACAAGCAGGGGTGATTAGCTTTGTGGTGAAAGGAGAGCACCATAGTGATATTGCCACCTTACTCGATCAACAAGGCATCGCTATTCGCGCTGGCCATCACTGTGCCATGCCATTAATGGAGTCGTTAGGGCTGGGCGGCACTTTGCGCTTGTCTATTGCTTGTTATAATGAGCAACAAGATATAGATAGTTTCATTATCGCCCTGAACAAAACCTTGGAGTTTTTATAATGCCCAATCAATTAGTGCCTAATCTGTTTGGTAATGAAATCAGCAGTGATGACGTGCTGGATTTATTCGCGCAGCAATCGGGTTGGGAAGCGCGCTATCGGCAAATCATCCTACTCGGTAAGCAGCTCAGTGAGTTACCACAAGTCTTTAAAAATGAAGAACATCAAGTGGATGGCTGTGAAAGTGCGGCTTGGCTGGTCAGTCGTGAACAAGGGGGCGTTTGGCAGTTTTATGTTGCCAGTGACACCCGCATCGTTAATGGTTTATTAGCGATAGTATTGGCGGCTTATAATGGTAAAACCACCGAGCAAATTGATGACTTTGATATTGAAAGTTACTTCGACCAACTGGGTTTATCCAAGCAACTTAGCCCGTCACGCGCGAACGGATTACACGCCGTGGTACAGGCTATTAAAGGGGTCGCGGTTTAGGCTTTGGTAGGACCTGAGCTTGCTCAGGGAATCGGTGAGGTATTCGCCGAGCTCGCCTACTACAGGTCTTATGCCTGATTAAAACTGATAACTCGTCAGTGGCGGTAACTCCGACTCGGGTATAAATTCCCCTTTGATCATCCACAGTGGGGTGTAGTCAGTTTCAAATTCCGGCAAGAGGCCATATTGGTGGTAACAATAAGAAGCAATGGCGGTAATGGGTAGTGAGATCAAGCTCTCGGGACGAAAGTGATCCATATCAGTGCGCGTGAACCACGCCCTGTGGGTTTCCAGCGCCTTGGTATAAGCGTCTTGATACCGTGTTTCACGTTCACTGCTTAGCACCACGCCAACTAACTCCACCACAGGTAAATAAAGGTGATAAGCCGCGTTGGCACAGTCTTCATCATAAAAGTAATTCGGCGCGGAATAGGTGATCATATCGCCGAACAGGCGGGCCAAATCAGCCCCCGGGGTAAACAACCCTTTGAGTAACCGCATAAACGCACAATAAAAATCCAGAGGCCCTAATACAGCGGTATTTTTAGCAAACACGCCTTTGTCTAGGCCATGTAATACTTGCATATGCTCGGTGTTACGTAAAATCAGCGCCAGTGAAAATGCATTCAACCAATTATTAAACATTAAGGTATCGTCGGTTTCCGCTACGCCGGTAAACTGACTGTGCTCAAGGGTCACGGTAACGGGCTGGCCAACATGGGCCACCATGTAAATGGGGTTATACGCCATTTGCTCTAGATTGATTAACGTGCGCTGGCGCATGGCCTGCGGCGCATCCAGTAGCTGACCGATGCCCAATAGGTATTGCACTCTTCCAAAGTAAGTCGACCAGCTACCGGTGGCGGAATAGCTTTGATAAGTTACTTGCCAATCTTGAATCTTCTCGTTGAAATTGCGTTTCTTGGTTTCGCTATCTATGACATAACCAAGCCGATTATGTACTGTTATGTAATGATGAAGTTGTAGCGTCATTAACTTGCCTCTCTATAAATGTTGACCTTGGGTGCGCCGCTTACCTGCCCAGTGCTGCCACTGATACTTTGGTGCACCACCGCATATTTTATTTTATTGTTCTTTTTTGCCATCTTAAGTGCATCAAGGCTGGCTTTAAGGCTCACTAGTTCATCGCTTTGTTTATTAAATACAGGCCAATTAGTCTCGGCAAGCGAAGGATTGGTCGTTTAGGTTTTATCCGCCAATTTTTTTAGCACCCGTGACACCGCAACAAAAGCAAAGCTGGCGGTGACATGAGTGGCGGCACCAAATCCTGAGCTGCAATCCATCTTCATATTGCCATCACTTTGCGCTTTAGCATGACACACGCCGCCGTCTAAATCGGGGTAAATCAATTGCTCGGTAGAGTAAACACAATCGACGCCAAACTTGCGCTTGGTGTTTTTAGTGAAGTTATAAAAGCGACGCAAATCCGAGCGCACTTTAGCGGCTAGCGGGTCTTGAATGGTTTTGGCTAAATCACCCAGTTGAATTTGTGTTGGGTCAATCTGACCACCGGCGCCGCCAATAGTAATAATCGGCACCTTGTTACGTTTGCAGTGGGCAATGAGTGCCGCTTTGGCGCGCACACTATCAATGGCATCCACCACATAATCAAACTCGGTGGAGATATGCTCAAACAAATTCTCTTTGCTAATAAAATCGTCGATGCAGTGTACTTGGCACTCTGGGTTTATTTCGAGAATACGTGCTGCCATCGCCGCAATTTTTTGCTGGCCGATGGTGCTGGTTAAGGCGTGGATCTGACGATTGGTATTAGTTGTACAAATATCGTCCATATCAATCAAGCTAATCTGGCCGATGCCAGAGCGGGCTAGCGCCTCGGCTACCCAGCTGCCCACGCCGCCAATGCCAATTACACACACGTGCGCTTGCTGAAATGTTTGCAAAGCTGGCGCGCCATAAAGCCGCGCAATTCCACCAAACCGATTCTCAAATGACGACATCTAACCCCCTTTATATACTCGCGGCGCATTATATACCCAAATAACTTCCCGCTGAATAAGCATCTTGAGGTTGCTTGGGCCTAGCGCAAACACGCTAGGCATCGATTTTTTAGTTTTATTGGCGTTAATGACCCTTTTTTAGGCACAAAAAACCAAATCTCACACAAGCTCACACTCCATGACAAAATTGCTACAGAACCACGTAATAGGATCGCGTACCTTGCCATCATCACATCATGGCTATCATCCATAGCCTATTAAAAACATGAGCAATTGTAGAAAAAATGGAGTTTAACTTGAAACCGAAGAAGGTGGGTATTGAGCGCATTATTGATGCGACAGGCTATTCAATTAAAGGGCTAAAAGCGGCATGGTTAAATGAAGCTGCATTCCGTCAAGAAGTGGTCCTCTTGGTGATTTTTTCTGTGGTAGCAACCCTGTTACCGGTGTCTAGCTTAGCGCGCATTTTGCTTATTTCGAGTCTGCTGCTTATTGTTATTGTTGAACTAATGAACTCCGCAGTTGAAGCTGTCGTGGATCGAATAGGTGATGAGTGGCATGAACTGAGTGGCAGAGCGAAGGATATAGCTTCTGCTGCGGTGTTTATTGCTTTGGTGCTCGCACTATTTGTTTGGGCTTCTGTTTTGCTGGACTTACTATGATGCCAATAAAGTTACCTGCATTCAGGCTTTCCTTTAGCTACTTCACTTTTTTGTTGGCGCTTTACTTTGCTTTAATCGTCAATGTTCCTGTTTATAAAGAGCTGCACAGTATCTTAATACAACAGGGCGAATTCAAAGTTGGTTTTGTTATTTCGCTACCGATTTTTTTTATCGCTGCGTTAAATTTACTATTTAACCTGTTTACTTGGCCTTGGTTAGGGAAACCCTTCTTCGCGCTACTGCTGGTTCTGTCATCGATGGTGAGTTATGCAAGCTTTCATTATGGCACTCTATTTGACTATGACATGATGGTCAACATAGTTGAAACCGATCCTAGCGAAGCCAGTTCTTATCTAAGTTTATACTCGGTAAGTTGGACATTGATGATGGGGATTATTCCCGCTATTTTGCTCTTTGCTCTTAATCCGATAACAGAGGGTGCACTGACTCGGATGTTGTTGAACAAGTTACTGAGCATGGCGTTATCGATAGTGGTTATTGTATTGATTGCCGCACTCTACTATCAGGATTATAGCTCTGTAGGTCGTAATAATTCTTACCTTAAAAAGATGCTGATCCCGACTTATTTTGTTCACAGTGCGAGTAAATTAGTCAACACAAGATACTTAACCACGCCACAGCCTTATCGCCAACTTGGCCTAGATGCCAAGCAGTCAGAGCAAGCCTTACAAATGGCCAAACAAAAACCCACCTTGTTAGTATTGGTTGTCGGTGAAACAGCGCGCTCGCAAAATTATGAACTCAATGGGTACGACCGCCCAACCAATAAATACACCCGAAACCTCAATGTCATTTCATATCAAGATGTCAGCGCTTGTGGCACATCGACAGCCATATCCCTACCTTGTATGTTTTCTTATCTGCCTCGCTCTAACTTCGATCGCCAAGTCGCTAATAACCAAGATAATGTACTGGATATCCTTAAGAGAGCTGAAATATCTCAGCTTTGGCTAGAAAATAATGGGGGCGATAAAGGAGTCGCTAAAAATATTGAACTATTAACCGTTGATCGCGCTCGTCAAAATCGCCTTTGTAACGGCAGTACCTGCTATGACATGGCACTATTGCAAGACTTTGAGAAAAACGTCGCTAAATTAAAAGGGAACATGCTAATTAATATGCATTTAATTGGCAGCCACGGGCCTACTTACTTTCAGCGTTACCCTGAAGAACAGCGTGAATTTAAGCCAGACTGTCAGAGGGCTGATATCGAAAACTGCTCCGTTGCACAAATTGTCAACACTTATGACAACACTATTCTCTACACAGATCATGTACTGAACGAAACAATAAAAAAACTCAAAGTGCTAGAGGCGCGCTATAACACGGCATTAATTTATGTCTCAGATCACGGTGAATCGCTGGGCGAGGGCGGCTTATTTCTCCATGGTATGCCTTACCGCTTGGCGCCAGAATATCAAACCAAAGTACCCTTGATGCTTTGGATGTCACCAAGCTTTGCGCAAGCTAAAAATATCAATCAAGATTGCTTAAAGGCATCCGCACGACAAACGGATCTATTTTCACACGATTATATTTTCCATTCATTATTGGGCATCATGGACGTCCAAACCCGTGTGTATGACGCTCAGCTTGACCTTTTCAGTTCTTGTCGAACATAAAGCGAAAAACTGATGATACGCAGACAAGAGCTAGGCCCCTATTGTTATAAAAATTAACTCGTTACTTAGCATAGTGGTTTTTCGTTGATAGAAATTTGAGGAGTAATAAATCGACACCATCTATACTGATAGAAACTCAACTAGGGTGGTTTATTCATGAAATGGTTTTTGATTTTAGTAAGCTTATTGCTATGGCAAGTGCAGACACAAGCACAAGCATGTGAAATTACCATGGGCTACCGGACGACGGCGCGGATGCCAAATATTAATGCTAAGCCAAATAATGCTGGGCTGTATTTCGACTTGTATACTGCTGCGGCAAATAAAATCGGTTGTGAGTTAAAGGTGGTTCGCTCCCCGAAAAACCGTATTTTACGTGGCATTGCTGACGGCAGCATTGATTTTTATCCCGGTCTTACTTTTACCAAAGAACGTTCAAAAGATATCTTTTTCTATGATAATGGCATTCCTGCCGCAGATGTTGGTCTAACTCGTAAAGGGGAGCCCAAAATAAAGAGCTACGATGATTTGCAAGAAAAAATCATTTTGGCCGCATTGGGTTCACCAGGTCCGCAAAGCACTATGTATAAGCTGCAGTTCAAGCGTCCACCTGAACTCACATTCGATCGTGTTATTGATCTGATTTTAGCCAAACAAGCCGACTTCTACATGGATGACTTTGGTACCTTATATTACTACCTGATCCAGCATCCACGGCAATCTGATTTAATGTTACATATGAATTGCTGTGGCGGTATCACTAGGTTGAAGCTTGGTTTTTCTAAAAATTCACCTCATTTTAAAGCGGTGAGCAATCTTAGTTATGATCCTGCTTTACCCCTAGGTGTTGATAACTACCCGATTAAATTAGACGAAGAAAGTATTGCTTATAAATTTCACATGGCGTTACTTGCGCTTGAAGAAGATGGCTTTACTAATACGCTATATAAGGATTATTACGGCGCGAGTTTGCAAGATTTAATGAACGAAGATTAGTTTTTAATTCAAGAGTTTAAATAGCCTTAACTCTGTTTAAACCTAGTGCAGCAAGATAAACTATGTTTACTGCAAAACTTCGTTTTCAGGGGTGAAAACGCAAAGCTATAGGGACATATTCACCGCGTTTTTGCAGAAAAAGATACTATTTTATTTATCCTTGGTCCGGATTAAATAAAAAACCAAGGCATTAGCCTTGGTTTTTTTGTTTAAAACAAGTTGTTTGCTAGCTTATTTAGCCGCTTCAACGATTGCTTTCATGTCGCTCATGTAGCCACGTAGCTTCTTACCTACGATTTCTACAGGGTGAGTACGAATTGCTTCGTTTACTTCGATTAGGCGAGCGTTGTCTACTGAGTTAGTTTTCAGGTTTAGACCTTTACCAATCACTTCAGTGCTTAGACCGTTAACGTAATCTTTCAGCATAGGTACAGCTGCGTGAGCAAACAAGTAACAGCCGTATTCTGCAGTATCAGAAATTACCACGTTCATTTCGTAAAGTTTCTTACGTGCAATCGTGTTCGCGATTAGCGGAGTTTCATGTAATGACTCGTAGTAAGCAGACTCTTCGATGATACCTGATGCAGTCATTGCTTCAAACGCTAGCTCAACACCGGCTTTAACCATCGCCACTAATAGGATGCCGTTGTCGTAGAACTCTTGCTCATCGATAACTACGTCTGAAGGACCTTCTTTTTCAAAGCCAGTTTCAGCCGTTTCTTCACGCCATGTTAGTAGGTTTTTGTCATCGTTAGCCCAGTCTTCCATCATGGTCTTAGAGAAATGACCTGTGATGATGTCGTCCATGTGCTTGTTGAATAGTGGACGCATGGTCACTTTCAATTCTTCAGCCATGTCGAATGCTTTGATTTTAGCTGGGTTAGATAGACGATCCATCATGTTAGTGATGCCGCCGTATTTTAGGCCTTCTGTTACTGTTTCCCAACCGTATTGGATTAGTTTCGCCGCGTAGCCCGCATCGATACCGTCAGCAACCATCTTGTCGTATGCCAAGATAGCGCCTGTTTGCAACATACCACATAGGATAGTTTGCTCACCCATTAGGTCAGATTTAACTTCAGCAACAAAAGAAGACTCAAGTACACCGGCGCGATCGCCACCCGTTGCACTAGCGTATGCTTTAGCAATTTCAAAGCCTTGGCCTTTAGGGTCGTTCTCAGGGTGAACCGCCATTAGGGTTGGTACACCAAAGCCACGCTTGTATTCTTCACGTACTTCAGAGCCAGGACACTTAGGTGCAACCATGATTACCGTGATGTCTTTACGGATTTGCATGCCTTCTTCTACGATGTTGAAACCGTGTGAGTAAGCCAGTGTTGCGCCTTCTTTCATTAACGGCATTACTGCGTTTACTACGCTAGTGTGCTGTTTGTCTGGCGTTAGGTTTAATACTAGATCTGCAGTTGGGATTAGGTTTTCGTAAGTGTCTACGTTAAAGCCATTTTCTTTTGCGTTTTTGTAAGACTGGCGTTGCTCTTTGATCGCCGCTTCACGTAATGCATAAGAAATGTCTAGGCCTGAATCACGCATGTTTAGACCTTGGTTTAGGCCTTGAGCACCACAACCGATAACTACAATTTTCCAACCTTTGATGAATTCACAGCCGTTCGCGAACTCGCTACGATCCATGAAGCGACATTTGCCTAGTTGCTCTAATTGTTGACGCAAGTTAAGCGTATTAAAGTAGTTATTAGCCATGAGATGTTCCCTTTGCATAAATTTTTAGAATTTTTGGTAGCGCAGATAATTAATCTGTATGCCACTCGACGTAGAGCACTATATAACAAGAACTACGTTGCTTAAAATGATATATTTGCAAACTTATATTGCAAATATTGCAACGTCAGTTTAACGCAGCGGAGGTATTTATGGATTTAAAATCACTACAGGCATTTATCCACCTTGCTAATAGCCATCATTTCGGCAAATCCGCTGAAGCGTTGCATCTTAGCCCATCTACTTTAAGCCGTATTATTCAGCGCTTAGAGCAAGAGGTTGGCAGCAGTTTGTTACAGCGCGATAACCGAAGTGTGGCATTGACACCCGCAGGGCAAAAATTTCTTGGTTTTGCGCAGCAGCAATTAGATAGCTGGCAAATGTTAAAGCTTGATTTACAAGAGCATGACACGCAATTAGAAGGAAAGCTGAGTATTTATTGTTCGGTTACCGCAGCCTACAGTCACCTACCGGCTATTTTGGATTGTTTTCGCTTTGCTCATCCACAGGTTGAAATCGTGCTGGCAACGGGGGATGCTGCACAAGCAGTAGAGAGAGTGCAGTATGAGCAAGCGGATGTTGCCATCGCTGCTTGCCCAGATAATTTGTCGAGCCAGCTAAAGTTTTACAGCTTGGCGGAAATTCCTTTGTCGGTTATCGCGCCAATGATCGCTTGCTCTGTGCAGCAGCAAATGAGTCAAAAGCCGATTCCTTGGCAGCAACTGCCTTATATTTTGCCTGAACATGGCCCCGCGCGCCGGCGTATTAATTCTTGGTTTCGGCAAATGCACATTCGCAAACCCCATATTTACGCTAGCGTGACAGGCCACGAAGCCTTGGTCAGCATGGTTGCCTTGGGGTGTGGGGTGGGTATAGTGCCCGAAGTGGTTGTTGAGAACAGCCCTGTGCGCGACCGAGTGCAAGTGGTCAAAACCGATAAGTTATTAGAGCCCTTTGATCTTGGTGTGGTGTGTTTGAAAAAGCGCGCACCCGATCCGCTGATTAGTGCTTTTTTAACGGCGTTGAATTAGTTCACAGAATCGCCATTCTAGTTGGCCTAAATCATGGTGTATCAGGCAGAAAACCCTTATGGTGTAAATGCTTAATAGGAGCCTGCCAATGACAACAATAGAAGATATTCAACAAGCGATAGCGGATCTGGCGCTCGCAGGAAAAACCTTATTTATTCACGGTTCAATCAAGTCATTTGGTCATTTAGAAGGGGGCGCTGCAAGTTTATTTGATCCTCTTATTGCCGCTGACTGCACCTTGATCATGCCTAGCTTTACTTATTCACCTTTGGCTAATCCGCCATCCAGTTGGCAGTTTGCAGGCAATGGACACCGAGGCGAATGGGATTTTTTTACTCCAGAGCCTTTTGATGTGCAAGGTAATGATATTGAGCCGAGCATGGGCGCGTTGCCGAAGGCGTTGTTACACTATCCCAATCGTGAGCGTAGTCAGCATCCAATTAATTCTTTTGTTGGTGTGGGTCCTCACGCCGCAGAAATATTACAGCGCCAGACCTTACAAAACGTTTATGGCCTATACGAAAACCAGCCACAGGCTTGGGTATTAACGTTGGGCGTTGATTTAACATCCGTAACCCCGATCCATTATGGCGAGCAACTCAGTGGCCGTGAGCTCTTTCAGCGTTGGGCGCAGCAAATTAATCCGCACACGGGGCAAGTCGAAACCGTACTTGCTGCCATTGGCAGTTGCTCTAACGGCTTTAACAACTTAGCGCCTGTACTTGCACCTATTGCACGCGAATACACTGTTGGCGCTAGCCTGTGGACCTTGTATCCCCTTGAGCCTTTAGTGAAACGTTGTAAACGCGCCATTAGCGCTCAGCAAAGTATCACTCACTGCCCCGATCGAAATTGTATTCGCTGCCAAGATGCCATCGCCAGTGCTGGCTGAATTACATAACGTAGTCGCAAGGTTTAGGGGCTGTTTTTGTCGGGTAAAGGGGCTAGAATGAAGGCAGAATTTAAGGAGTTAATATGATCAACCCAAAGAAATTAGAAGAAATTGCCAAGCAAGTGTCCGAAGCTTTGCCACCGGGTGTAAAAACCATAGGTGAAGAAGTTGAGCGCAAAGTGAAGCAGGTATTGCAGTCACAACTCAACAAACTTGATCTGGTTAATCGTGAAGAATTTGAAGTGCAAACCCAGGTATTGCTGCGCACTCGTGAAAAATTAATGGACATGGAGCAAAAACTGGCTGCACTTGAAGCAAAATTAGCTGACTCAAGTGATACACAGTTAAGCGAAAAGGAATAGTAATTCGCACGCTGCAATAAGCAGAAAGTATATTTTTCACCGAACCAACGTTGTCAATGTGTCGCTATAAGCTTTGCGCTTTCATCTCTGAAGACAAAATTTTGCGGTGAAAACATACTGTTGGTGCGAATGAGAGACAGCAACAAAAAGGATGCTTTTCAGCATCCTTTTTTTCATCCTGGAGCTACAGTCTAAGCCATTACTTTGCTCAGAAATGATTTACCACTAAGGGTTGGCAGATAGATCTATCTGATAAACCGCAAAGCCTAGCGCATCAGTGTCTGCTAGTTTTGTCATGTTACGACGGGCATATTGAGTAATAAAGGCATCTGCCTTCGCTGAATTTTGCGTCTCAAAGCGGATGTCTAGCGCAACCGTTGCAGGGATACTTTTAAAGTCCCAGTTATAGTCGGCCGATGGATTCACTTGTGAGTTAAAACGGTTAGTAGCAGCCTCATAACCCGATTCAGCCTTAATATAGCTAGCCAGCGCTTCGCGATTGGTGTCAGGAAGCTCCAGTGCAACATAGTCGCTACCTGTCCCCGCAAATTTGCCACCAAAAGCACGGTAGTTATTTGAAGCAACAATAAACGTCATGTTGTTTAGCTCTTCACCTGAGTAAACTTGGCCTTTGTCGTCGGTGTATTTCAAATCAACAATACGCTCGGCCCCTGCATTGATAACCTTACAGTCGCGGTCGAACTTACTCGGTTGAGTAACATCAATCAGATAAGTCACGCCATCAATAACGTCGAAGTTATAAGTTGGGTGGCCTTGCCAATTAATCAGGTACTGTGGCGTCGTAACATCCGGCTTGATCTGGTTAAATTGGTTGGCACTGCATTCCAGCCAGTCTTTAAGCTCCTTACCTGACACTTTTAACGCCACCATAGTATTAGGGTAAAGATATAAATCTGCTGCATTTTTATAGGTAAGCTCGCCTGCATCCACTTGTACGTATTGGTCCGCATCGCTTTCGGTACTGTGGCGACCACCGGCTTTAAAAGGAGCGGATGCTGACAATACAGGCAGGCCTTTGAGGTCATCAGTCAAACTTGCTTTAACATGAGCAATTTGTGCATCTGACACGATCTGCACCGTAGGATCATCTTGTACCAAGGTAAGAAAGCTATACATATTCTCAGACGCAACCCCAATAGGTTGGTCGACAAATGAGATCGTCGCTAAATGTTCATTTTCAACTGCATCTTGAATATCTTTGTCGGCGTCAACCATTGGTGTTTTATTAGCGCCATCATAAATAGGCTTCACACTTGATTGGCCGTTGGCGACTTGCCAAGTATCATTTTTCCATTCAAGGGTTAGGTCTACCATGCCAAGGTTATCGCCCCAGCGACCCGGCATGACGGCAGGGATGCCATTAATCAGCCCTTTTTCAACATCTACTTCGGCAACATCGGCGTAATTTTCGTGAGGGAATACAGAGTGACTATGGCCAAACATAATCGCATTAATGCCATCGACTCGAGTGAGCGCGTAAGTGGCATTTTCTGCCATCATATTACCCGGATTTTCACTAGAACCAATGCCCGAATGGGGAATAGCAATAATAATATCGGCACCTTTTTGCTTCATTTCAGGTACAAATTTTTTGGCTGAGGCAACAATATCTCTGGCTTCAACTTTGCCCGTTAGGTTTTGTTTGTCCCATTGCATTATTTGCGGTGGGACAAAACCGATATAGCCAATTTTTAGATCATGCTTATTGCCTTTATTGTCTATTACCGGGGTGGTTTTGATTAAGTAGGGGGTAAATAAGTTCTCACCTTTTTTAATACCGTTCCAGCAGGTTTCTTCGGCACAATAAACATTGGCATTAATGTAAGGGAAATCAGCGCCAGCGATAGCGGTGTGTAAGAAATCTAAACCATAGTTAAATTCATGG
This sequence comes from Motilimonas sp. E26, assembly GCF_021278025.1. Classification (GTDB taxonomy): domain Bacteria; phylum Pseudomonadota; class Gammaproteobacteria; order Enterobacterales; family CBDFNC01; genus Motilimonas. The sequence continues at coordinate 3,049 of NZ_JAIBHJ010000030.1, read as the reverse complement.
TTACCTATGTTGGCAACATCGTAATCGAGCAGATTCATTGCTTTAAAAGCAGGATGAACATCCCCTTCATTTAAGCCAATTTTTGCCACGTAGTCGCCCATCGGGCTACCTTGTAGCAAGTCACCATTATCAACCAGCACCGAGTTAGTTGCTTCCGCGCGGGCTTGTTTAATCAGGCTTGCGGTACGCGCCAGACCGATTTTGGGGTCAGTGGCACCAGCGTAGTAATTGAAATCCATAATGTTGGTATGAAGATCAGTGGTTTCAAGCACTCTTAGCGCCACTGTTACAGGCGGTTGTGCGGTTTTTTCATCTGTCTTAGAGTCAGAGCCACAGGCCGTAAGGGCTAAGCTCGGTATAAGACACATAAACAAGTGTTTACTCGTCATCATAGTGATCGTTGCTCATTGTTAAAAAGGGAATACCGACAAGAACTTAACTGAAATAGTTAGATTCATAGGGAATGTAACTTAATACATTGCCTAGACTAGATTTGGAGGATGACAGCAAGGTGACGAATTATTATTTTTTGGTGACACTAAATGTCTTTTTGTTCAGTAGGTTATAGCTATTTGTATAGATATGACATGTGATCGCCGTGCTTTCAGCCACCTAGGTTTTGCGTACCTAAGTGGCGTGTAACATGGTTTGTTAAGTTGTACTCATTATAAAAATAGATTTTGCTCTAACTCTAACAAACGTTTTTTCAAGGGCAGGCCGCCGCCGTAGCCGACTAATTCACCATTGCGGCCAATAATGCGATGGCAAGGAATAATGATCGCTAAGGCGTTAGCACCATTGGCTGTGCCTACGGCCCTGACCGCGCCTTCATTATTAATCGCTTGTGCTAAGTCTAAATAGCTGGCGGTTTCACCGTAATTAACTTGAGTGAGAGCTTGCCAAACCGCTTGCTGAAACTCAGTGCCGACCAGTAATAAAGGCAAATCAAACTCACTGCGTTGACCGAGGAAGTATTCTTCTAATTGCACTATGGTTGTTTCAATAAGTGGATTACTCTGCTCAATAAATTCAGCCTTTAACTGCTTTTTCAGTCGATTGTCGACCGTTGTACGCATTTTACGGTAGCGAAAATCGCATAAACACAGCTGGTTTTGATAGGTGCCGATGACAAACTCGGCGTAGGGATGTTTGAAATAGGTAACTGAAATTGTATTTTTCATCATGTTAAAATTGTGCCTTCCAGATTGGAACCGCTAAGAACTCACCCAAGCGTTGCGCTGATTCATCGACATCTTGGCCCTTGCTGTCGGGAGTATTATGCTTTTGTTGATTTATTACGCTGTTTCTTGGTTTCAAAAACGCGCTTCTCGACCCAACATCGGTCAATATGACACATTCCAATCAATGCAGCGATGACCCTTCTAATTATTTCTTTGTTTTGACATGGCTGGCTTTGCACCGCTGTTACGGTAAATTATGTTACTACTCCGCTATCTAGTCTCTGTTGGTTACAACCATTTTTTCATCAGCTCGCTCGCCAATTAGTCGTACTTAACTTTACGATCAAATATAGCGAGTGCTATGCGCGAAAAGTCTTGTATTAGTTGTTGAAGTTATTGATGTTTTTATCTTTATTGTCGGTCGATTTTTGATAGTGGTATTGATGTAAAGGCTCACTACTTGGTCTTTGTGGTGCTGATTAGTGAGCTCGACTGGTTTGGTCGAAACCTATCGATTGCGCCGAGCTGGGTTCTCACTAAAATCCGCGCAATTATATCTTTTGAGCTGGAGTGTTTGTTGTGGGCAAGTTATTTGTATTATTGGCAGTGGTGTTTCTAGGTGGTTGTGCAGGCATGCCTAAACCGCAACATTTTAATCCGGAAAAAAACCAGCACTTGAAGCACATTACCATTATCGAGCCAGCGCAACAGGAAGAGGTGCCTGTGCGAATTCAAACCCATGCTGGTCAAAGTTTTGGTCTTTTAGGGGCGTTAATTGCGGAAGCGGATATGGCATCTGATACCAGCACTTTTAATGAAGCAGTTGGTGAAACAATGCCGGATTGGCAACAAGCTATTGTAACCGCTCTTAAGGCTAGCCTAGAGAAAGAAGGCTATCAGGTAAGTTCGATCATCACTGATAGAAAGCGTGAAAATGGCTATTTAGTTTCTTATAAGGATTTAGTCGATCAGAATACCGACGCAATACTTGATTTAAATTACTACCTAGCTTACTTGGCCGCTGGGATGGAGAGCGACTTTATCCCTAACCTTATCGGTCAGGTGCGCTTAATTGATACCCAAAACAAGGCGGTTGTATTCCAAAATCGCTTCTTTTTTGGTTTCCCGCCTTCAGAATATGATATCGAAGCAGACCATATCTTAAGCGACAAGCAATATGCCTATAACACCATAGAGCTATTAGCCGCTAGCCCTGAACAAGCGATTGATGGATTAGAGGAAGGCGTTCAAAAGTTTGCTGAAAAAGTGGCGCAAAAACTGGCTAAGCAACCTAACGCACAAGTCGAGCAGATAGTTGAGTAATATGACTAAGACAAATTTAGCCTGCTGCTTGTTATTGGCTACGCTGCTTTTATCGGGTTGTGCCAACACCCAGCCTAATTTTAGTCAGCTGCTAGCTGCGCGGACTAACTGTGTCGATGAATTTGATCAATATTCTTACATCAACTTTGATGAAGATGGTCAGGTGAAGGCTATGCTAGGCAGTCAAGAAAGTCAGTGTGGCGTATTTAGTTGGGGAGCTACGTTTGTTTTACCTATCGTGCTACCGGCGTCAGGGCAAGACTATCAATTAGTGATTGATTCTTTTGTTGGGATAGACAGTATCTTAAGCCCTATGGCCCTTTTCCTTAACGAGCAGCATCAGCCTGTGGCGCAGGTGGGAACAGAGCAATTTGGCTACTCGAATCGCCGATACCGAGCGGTTATCAATGTCAATTCTCGAGAGCGTGAGCATTTTCGATACTTATTATTAACTACGGATCCAAAAGCTCTAGGGTCTGTTGATCTTTGCTGTATAGATTTTGTTCAGCAGTACATAGGCAGCCACATTATAGCAAACGCCAGTG
>NZ_JAIBHJ010000003.1:251074-303327 GCF_021278025.1 Motilimonas sp. E26 | reverse complement strand
CACCACAAAAGCGCTGCCTTGTATAAATACCCAACAATTCGCTGCAAAAACAATCACGAAAGATCAACAGACCCTAGCAACACTCGCCAATGCTGAATTACCTGTATAAATTCAGCTAGCTGTACCCAATTTACGTTTAGGAAAAACGAAGATGAAACCAGCAAGCTTTATCCTCCTGCTTTCCCTGCTATTGCCCATGTCGGCTTTTGCGACTTCACAAGTCAGCGATCAAATCGCACCTGAAGCGGCCACCGGTAATCAATTTCAATCTTTGGTAATAGCTAAAAAGCACATGGTAGTCACTGCAAACCCTCATGCCAGTGAAGCAGCTTTTGCCATACTTAAACAAGGTGGCAGCGCCATTGATGCGATGATCGCCGCACAGCTGGTTCTCGGCTTAGTTGAGCCACAATCATCAGGTATTGGTGGCGGCGCTTTTTTATTGTATTACGATCAAAAAAGTAAGCAGTTACTTAGCTTTGATGGCAGAGAAACAGCGCCAAGCAAAGCTACAAGTGAGCTTTTTATTGACGCCAACCAAAAGCCGATGGGCTTTTTCGATGCAGTGGTTGGAGGTCGATCTGTTGGGGTGCCGGGAGTCATTGACCTGATGTGGCAAACCCATCAGCAATACGGTAAATTACCCTGGCCTAAGTTATTTGCACCAGCCATCCAACTCGCCCAACAAGGATTCCAAGTATCGCCTAGATTGGCTCAATTAGTCGCAATGGATCAAGCGCGTCTAAAACAACATCCAAGTACCCGCTCTTACTTTTTTGATGCCGCTGACCAACCCATTACTGCGGGATACATCCTCAAAAACCCCAGCTACGCGAAGAGCTTAAAAATCATCGCAGAGCAAGGCCGCAATGGCTTTTATCAAGGGATATTAGCCAACCAAATCGTCAAAGCAGTGCAAAACCACCCCACTAACCCAGGGTTACTCAGTTTAACGGATTTAACTCAATACCAAATAAAAACGCGGCCAAATACGTGCGTGCAATACCAACAGGATTACCAAGTATGCGGCATGGGATTACCGTCATCAGGTGGCCTAACCGTTGGTCAAATTTTAGCCCTTAGTGAGCGTGCTAACATTGCGCAATATACTGCCAATAGCGCATCGGCATGGCGTATTATTGGAGATGCCAGCCGCCTTGCCTTTGCTGATCGCGCCAAATACATGGCCGACCCAGACTTTGTAGAAAATAACAGTGAAGCATTACTTAGCCCCGACTATTTAGAAAAGCGCGCGCAGCTAATTAAACAGTCAAAAGTCGCATTACCTCAGGTAAACGCTGGTCAACCAGAATTATTAGCCAAACAAGCACAAAATTGGGGAATACAAACCAGTCAATCTTTACCTTCAACAACCCACTTAGTGATCCATGACCAAGCTGGTAATATTGTTTCCATGACATCCAGCATCGAGAATGCCTTCGGCGCGAGAATAATGGTAGGCGGTTTTTTACTAAACAATCAACTAACCGATTTTTCTTTCCAAGCCGAGGCGAATGGCAAGCCAATCGCCAATCGAGTGCAAGCCAATAAACGGCCGCGTTCGTCTATGTCGCCCACCTTAGTGTTCAAGCATAATAAACCCTATCTAGCACTTGGCTCGCCGGGCGGCAGCCGCATCATCAATTATGTCAGTCAAGCCTTGATCGCCCACCTTACTTGGGGCATGCCATTGCAACAAGCTATCGAGCTACCCCACTTAGTCAACCAATCAGGTACCTTTGAATTAGAGCAAGGAACATCAAGCAAGCAGCTCAAAACTGAACTCATCAAACTTGGCTATAACACCACAGAGAAAGACCTTAATAGTGGCTTACATGGCTTTGTCATTACCGACCAAGGCATTGAATCCGGGGTAGACCCACGCCGCGAAGGCTTAGCCCTAGGAGAGTAGTGCTAACCATCAAGATCTCCCCCCCCTCAAAGGGGGGTGAGCATTATTCTGGTATATCTAATCAATCCCAATCAAACTGGTAATACACGTCAAATGCACTGTATAAACCACTCACCGCTTCTAAATAGAGTCTAGGCATGACTTCATAACGTAAGGCGATTTCGGTCATCGATGAAAATAGACCAATACCGTAACGAATTTGTACACCCGGTAAGATATAACCGGTAATATTCAATTGTGAATTATCACCACTACCACTGGAGTCGAGCGCTAAATCTTTGACCCCTAGGGCTTCGCCAATTTGACTGACAGTGTCAGCACTTTGGCCCACGCCTAAATTTATCAACATAGACGTCATCATCGAGTCATCACCTGCTCGAGAGTCGATTCCCTTGCCGCGTAACAAATAGGATAATGCATTTTGTTGGTCCATCGCAGGGGTAGAATAAATAGTGATCTCAGGCGCCGATACAGGCCCTTCTAGCTTGATCCCAGCGGTTACGTTATCGGTAATGAGGGCTGGATCACGAATCGCATTCACTGATAGGTAAGGTTGGTCCGGAGGTCCAGAGAACAAGAGTACTCCTTTCCTAATAAGCAAATTTTGACCAAAAGCACGATATGAGCCATTCACCAAACGAATATTACCGTTAGTCAGAATAGGCCCATCAACTTTTTTTGTTACAGCGAGCTGTCCCTTTAGATTCGACTTTAGGCCAAATGCGTCAATTTTCACATCATCACCTAACTGCACTCCTAATTTCATCTTTAGTGGTAGATTAGCGGCTTCATCAATTGCTGTACCGGAATCCACCACCACTACATCATCCGAAATCGATACTGCGCTAGGAGGCAAGGTTTTCACCGCAATCATCCCTTTTGGGACCAATATATTGCCGGTTAAATCCATTTTTTTATCATCTAAAATAAATTTCAAATCCGGTGAAATAAATAACTGAACTTGTGATTGGTAGTCTACTTCAATCCTATCCCCCTTAAGTGTAATCCAAGCGTTCAGTCCTTTCTGCCAATCAAATGCGCCATCGATCTGTCCAGATCCATCGCCGGTGTTAAAACCACCTGCAACCGTACCTTTAGTACCATTTAGCTTGATTTCTGTATTCAGGTCAGAAAGGTACATAGGAACACTGCCACCACCTAGTGCCGCATCTTTTAACTGAGCGCTCCCTTTTACAATCGGCGCTTTGAGCGGACCATTCACATTTATATCAAGGGAGACATCCCCCGCTAACTCATCTAAATTAGGTGCGAGGTAATGTAGCGCTTTTAAATTTAAGCCCTGATAAAAGAACTTACCTTGTAACAACTTTTCTGCCGTATATGGCTGTAAGGTTAAGTCAATATCTGCATTACCTAGCTTATCGGTATCTAGATTAAGCACGAACTTAGCTAGTGTTTTATCTAGCTCACCTGTCAACGTTAAGGTCGTTACGGGAATGGCATGCTCCTGACTATTATCATCAAGAAAAGTCACATTGATATCGCGACTATTAACATCGAAACGTGCGGTTGGCTTAGCGCCCTTGGTCCACTTGGCTGTCACGTTCGTTTGTATCACGCCTTGCAACTTCATTAACTCAGGTAAAAACTGCTGTAAGCGGCCGAGATCATAATGCTCAACCACCAGCCCTGTTTCACCACTTTCGCCCGCTTTCGTTGGCTGAAGACAAAATAAACTGGGCGCAGATGACCAACATTGCTTAGCTAACACCACTTGTTTATTGCGGTAACTGATTTGGCTGGGTTGATCTAGCTGCCAGCGCCCTTCAATGGTACTAAACCACGCTTGCTGTAATTGCCCCTGCCAGCCTTGATTTTGCCAGCGGCCAGACAGCGCTAATTCCGTCGCTACAGGCTGGCCATCGACCTTAAGGGTAACCTGATGCGATAGATCAGACCCTGACGCAGTTAATCGCAGCATATCAACGTCGATACCAGGCTGCTTTAATTGCTTGATTTCAAGATCTGCGTGACCAGAAGGCTGCTTACTGGCCAACACATCGGCTTTTAGGCTTAAGCTAGCCAAGGAAAGTTCGCCCAGTACAATCTTGTTGCCGGTGAGATCAATATTAACCTTAGGCGCAGTTAATTCTCCCGCGACCTTAACATCCCCCTGTAAATTACCAGCAATGTCCGGCAGGGAGCTAGAAATATCCGGTACATTTATATTTAATAGTAAGTCGACTTTATCTTTAATATGACCCGTTGCAGTGACCTGATTTTTACCATTGATAACCACGAGGTTATCTATTTTCCATTCTAGGCGATCATTGCCCGACACTTTACCTGCGACTTTTAGCGGCTGCTCCATAAACTTACCGTGCAGGTCTAACTTCTCCACTCCTAACTGCCAATGTGAACCTTGCAGGACAAAACTGTGGCTTAGCTGACCATTTAATTGTGCAGGGTAGTCAGGAAAATAGCTGGTACTATCTATATTGCTTAAATCTAGGTCTCCTTGCCAAGCTAACTGATCAGCCAGATCAAGCTTACCCACTAAGCTCACCTCTCCAGATAAGGTTTTTGCCAGCAGCTGTTTAACATTTATTTTTTCTAAATTACCTTGAACTTGACCGCTAAGATCAACATCCGGCAAGCCTTCACCGAAAACTAACGTGGCAAGATTAACGTTAAAATTATCTAGGTTCCCTTTCGAATTAACTTCGCCTTGCTTAAGGGTAAACTGCGGCGCTCCCGTTAATGGCCATTGCAACTTCTGCCAAGTTAGCGCTTGTTGATGATCAATACGCGCACTTAAGGGGGCTGACCATCCTTTAAGGTTCAACTTAACGGGCCCAGTTAAAGTAAGATCTGTGCTCAGCTTCTTGGTGTCTCCTGCAGCGCTAAGACGAAGTTTCTGCCCCACTAACTGCCCATCTAAAACGGGGTCGGCTAATAATTTGGCGGAGAGATCCGCTGTTAATGGCCAATCATTACGCAAGCTAACTTGTGCCTGTAATTTTGCACTTAGCTCAGGTAACACTAACTCAAGATCTTCAACAGTGAGCTCATGCTCTACCCAGCTAACTGAGGTATAAAAACGCGTCAAATGGAATGGTGTTTCGCCTTGTTCCAAAGTGAATTGCGATAAACTCAATTGCGGAATGTGAATAGGTAGTGGCGCTTTCAAGGTCGGTAGCACCAACGCCTCTTTATTAGTAGGTGTGCTAGAGACGGTAGGCTCGGCCTGAGCAGCATTCTCAGTTGGCGTTAGCCTAACCGTTAAGCCATTGACTATTGGCGATAGCGTCGCACCGCGTTGGTTGACCTGAGCAGAAAATAAAAGCTGGCTTAAATTCACCGCTAACCCAGGTTGTTGATAGGAAACATCCGAGATATCAACGCCTTCAATACGCAATCCTATCGGAATAGCAACTGAATCGGGTAGCCCTCCGCTGCTAGTTGGCGCAGGCTCTGCCGTTTGCAGTGGGTGAAAGTTCGCATCAACACCCTTTACTGTCAGCCCATCAACACAAATCGCTTTGGCTAAACAGCCCCAATCAAATCGATAGCTCAATTGGTCTATCATTAAATCGACTTGTTCATCTTGCCAGGCAATACCAGATAATTTTGGGGAAAATAATAATGCTCCCTCATCTAATTCAAGCTCTAACTGCGGTACAAAGTGTTTAGCTAGATTAATCAATAACACATTACCGTGATGGGATAAAAGTAAGGCAATCAATAAACTAAACAGTAATAAAATACAAAGTAAGCCTCGACGTAACCAAATCCTCATAGTTCTGGCCCCATCAAGAAATGTAATCTCACCGCGGTTTCCTCACTATTTAGTGGTACACCGAGAAACAGTTTAATTGGTCCAATCGGCGATGCCCAAGCGACACCTGCCCCGGTGCCATATTGCAGGTCTTCTGAAAAGTCATTAGTAGAAGTGCCGCCATCAATAAAGGTGGCAATGCGCCAATTGGGCTTTACCGGATAACTATATTCTAAGCTCGCCACCGTCAAGTACTTGCCTCCGATAAGCTTATTATCATCGTCTCTTGGCGCGATCGACTTATAGTCATAACCACGGATGGATTGGTCCCCACCAGCGAAAAATCGCATTGATGAAGGCACGCTTTTAATGGAATCAACAGCGATAGCACCTAGCTCTAAACGCGCTAGCACACGGTGTTTTTCAGTAAGGGTGCGTAGCCATTTTGTTTGTCCGTACACCTTAAAAATATCTGCATCGGAGGCCCAATACTTACTAGAAACTTCCGTTGAAATAAGCTGTTTATCTCCCCATACAGCATTGAGCCCACCACGAACTCGAGTACGACTATAAGAGAGTCCTGGAATAATTAGCTTGGTTTTTAGTGTTTGATTACCTTGAGTACTGTCTTCGATATCGTACTTAATAAATGCGGTACGATCCCATTTACTTGGCGTTTTCCAAAATCGTTGTACGCCAAGGGTGAACTTAGTACTTTCAGTATCATTCTCGTCAAGACGCTGGTAGCCCGTTTGTATATTTAAATAACTCCAATTGGGGTCATCTATAGGAATTTTGTAATAGGTTGAGACGATTTGCGATTGCTTACTCAACTCTAAATCGGCACCCAAACTATGCCCCCAATCATTCACCCAAGGGCGCGACCAGCCGAATTTAACTCTTGGTCCATTGTCTGTTGTTACACCCGCACCAACTTCAAAACTATTAGTCGGTTTTAAGCCCACAGTTACTTCGATAGGCACTTGATTGCCAATGGCTTTCTCAATATTTGGGCGCACTAACACATTTTTAAAATAACCACTATCGCTGATTTGTAGGCTATATTGAGCAACTTGGGTAGTTAGGTAGTAATCCCCCTGAGTAAAACTCGCCATACTACGCACCAACTCCTCAGCAGGCGATGGTTGAGTCAACACCAGCGGGCCATAGCGATAACGCACCCCAGAATCGAACCAAAGCACAATCGTTGCTCTATTTTCCTTGGCTTCAACTTCAACGCTAGACTTAACAAACTTGCCATTAAAATAGCCCCGTTGCAGTGCCATACTTGTGATACTGGACTTGGCCGACGCATAAACGCCATGATTAAGTGGCTTATCAACCTGCAACGGGAGTTTTTTTGCAAAAGTTAAAAATTCTTCATCATGGCGGGCTTCGCCCATTAGCTTGAGATCAAGGGCTTTGACTATCACAGGCTCACCTGCAGTAATAGATGCTGTCACTTTCAGCTTACCCACCTGCCCATCTTTTAAGCTCACATCTAACTTTATATCTGAGTGATAATAACCTAACGCCCTTAGTGCATTGCTCGCTTCTGTTTCTAAACTGCTTCGATAGGCCCCTAAATTTTTCCCTTTTGGCTCTGCTACTGATAACAAATAGGCTTCAACATTGGCTGCCAACTCTCCTTCTACGCCTTCTATTGTCAGATCAACTTTAGCCGAAACAGTAGCACTAATTAACAGTGCCATCATGAAAATAGCAAAGCGCAATATCAAAACCATATTTACCCTATCTAAACATTTTTAGAAAACCAATCAGATGAAATAAGAGTGTATTACAAACACTGAAAAAGCTTAATTAACTTAACACCCAATTCTAATATTAACCTTCTCATTTCAATATTCTTGACTACTTCTATCTTATAAGTGGTGAAACTTTAAGCAATACTGAATGTTAGTGAAATTATTCCCAAGAAATGACGGTCTCAACTTATACTCACTCTTAAACCTGCCGAAAAGGTTGGCAGCGATTAAGCTACGTTTATTAATGGAGGTTAGCCATGCGCGTGTCACCGGATCCAATAAAAAGTTACCCCTTTTGGATCAAACCCTTTTTTTGGTTACAAAAAAAGAATTACGGTCAAGTCCTCACTCCAGGCCTATTATGGGGCAAAGTCCCCCTGCTATTTGCCACTGTCGCCTCATTATATGGTGTGATTAACCGTAAACGCTCACCTATCGATGCGGTGTTACGCTCACTGATAACTGTGCGAGTATCGCAAATTAATCACTGTCAGTTTTGTATTGATATCAATAGTATGACCTTAGCCAAACGCGCAGGCTCAGAGGACAAAGTGATGGCGCTCAAGGATTGGCGAAACCACGCTATATTCAACAATCAAGAGCGTGCGGTACTCGATTATACAGAATCCATGTCAGACAACAGTAAAAGCGTGACGAATCAACAAGTAGAACTATTGAAAACATGGTTTGATGAAAAAGCCATCGTCGATCTGACAGGCCTTATTGCGTTTCAAAATATGTCTGCCAAGTTTAATGCTGCGCTTGATGTTCCTGCACAAGGTTTTTGCCACATTCGCCCTCCGGAGCAAAATGATGAAGATAAATAAGTGGTTACTGCTTGTCGCAATATTAGTTTTAGCTGCACTATTTTTTGCTTTAGGGCTTAATCAATACCTCACGTTAGATTATATCCAGCAGCAACACCTTGCACTACAACAAGCGGTAGAGCAGCAACACCTACTCTACGCCTTGGGATTTTTTGCCGCTTATGTGCTGATTACCGCAGGCTCATTACCAGGCGCAGCAGTACTCACCTTACTCGCAGGGGCACTATTTGGCTTAGTTGAAGGTTTTATTATTGTTTCATTTGCCAGCTCAATAGGTGCAACCTTGGCCTTTTTAGTCGCGCGTTACTTGCTTAGGGAGCGGCTGCAAGCAAAGTGGGGGCATAAGTTAACTCAATTTAATCAAGGGGTAGAAAAGCAAGGAGCTCAGTACCTATTGAGCTTGCGACTGTTGCCTGTGGTACCGTTTTTTTTAATTAACCTATTAATGGGGCTAACCTCAATTAAAACCCGTACTTTTTACTGGGTTAGCCAATTGGGGATGATCCCTGGTACCTTGGTTTATGTGAATGCCGGCACCGAGCTCAGCAAGATTAGCTCGCTCCAAGATATTGCCTCTCCCTCACTTTGGTTTGCTTTTGCGTTATTAGCCATACTGCCCCATTTAATCAGGTGGAGCATCAATCGATATCAGCAATATAATCGTTATAAGCCCTACCCGAAACCGAAGAAATTTGACTACAACTTAGTGGTGATAGGTGCTGGTGCTGGCGGCTTAGTCAGTAGTTATATTGCAGCCACCGTAAACGCGAAAGTTGCGATTATTGAGAAACATAAAATGGGTGGCGATTGTTTAAATACCGGCTGTGTGCCATCTAAGGCTTTGCTGCGCAGCGCACACTTTGCCGCCGAGTTAAATAAAGCAGCAAGCCTTGGTTTTGAACCTATTACAAGTAAGGTCGATTTTAAAGCCGTGATGGACCGAGTTCATGATGTGATCAAACAAGTCGAGCCACACGACTCCATTGAGCGTTATAGCAAGCTAGGCGTAAATTGTCTGCAAGGCAAAGCAACCATCAAAACGCCTTATGCTGTCGAGCTAAATGGGCAAACACTGCTAACGGAAAATATTATTATCGCCACTGGCGCTAAACCTTTTGTGCCTCCGATTAAGGGGCTTGATCAGATTGAGTACTTAACCTCTGATAGTCTTTGGCAACTTGAGCAATTACCGCCGCGTCTCTTGGTGGTCGGCGCCGGACCTATTGGCTGTGAATTAGCTCAAGCGTTCGCCCGCCTCGGCTCAAGAGTAACCCTGATAGATATCGCAAAACAATTGCTGCCCAGAGAAGATCCTAGCGTATCCAGCATACTGCTCGAGCAATTTCAGCTAGAAGGGATCCAATGTTTATTAAATACCAGTCTCAATCATTTCAGTCGCGATACTGACGGCCAATGGGCGCACTATCAAACATCACAAGAGGAGCAACGCTTTAGCTTTGATAAGGTATTAATTGCAGTGGGACGTAAAGCCAATACCGAAGGATTAGGATTAGAGCCCTTAGGTATCAACCTTGAAACAAACGGCACCATTACACTTGATCCCTATCTACGCACGCAGTACCCCAACATTTTTGCTGTTGGTGATGTCGCCGGTCCCATGCAGTTTACGCATTTTGCCGCCCATCAAGCTTGGTATGCCAGTGTCAATGCTTTATTTGGCCACTTTAAGAAATTCAAAGCGGATTATCGTGTGATACCAAGTGTTACCTACTGTGATCCACCCATCGCCCAAGTGGGCATTAATGAAACACGTGCTAAAGCAGAAAATATTCCTTATGAACTAACAGAGTTTGCCGTAGATGAGCTAGACCGAGCTATCGCTGACAGTGCAAAAACAGGGGTAGTAAGAGTGTTAACCATCCCGAATAAAGACACTATTTTAGGCGTAACGATTGTCGGTCAGCATGCAGGAGAGACCATTGGCGAGTTTGTGCTGGCGATGAAACATGGCCTAGGCCTGAATAAAATCCTTGGTACTGTACATGCCTACCCAACCATGCTTGAAGCTAACAAATACGCGGCAGGTGTTTGGAAACAAAAACATAAACCAACACGGATTTTAGCCCTGTTAGGGCGATACTTTAGGTCACGGCGAGGTTAGCTTTTATCCAGTCAACTAGAGCATATACCCAATCAACTTGAAGATGCATGTTTCAGAGCACCACCGTGTTTTCAATACTAGGCACGCTAAGTTAATTCTGTTTACCACCAATTAACTTATGCTATTGGCAATCCCTCTTCGTTCATGCGTCAACGGTGGAAAACTGAGGCGCAGCTTTGGGCAATAAGTTTTGACTAAACTCTTCAGCTGATAGCGCCCTGCCAAACAAGTAGCCTTGAAATAATGCACACCCCTTAGCTTTCAAAAAGTTAAGCTGTGCTACATTTTCAACACCTTCTGCTATCACCTCTAAACCTAAATTTTCAGCCATCGCAATAATAGCGGCAACAATGGCTTGCTGGCTCACCTGAGTTTCTAAATGCTCAACAAACGAACGGTCTATTTTCAATGCAGTAATGGGTAACGTACTTAAATAAGACATTGAAGAATAGCCAGTGCCAAAGTCATCAATCGCAAAGCGAATGCCAAGAGCACGTAGCGCTTTAATTTTTTCTACCGCATCATCCAGCTGTGAAACCAAAATCGTTTCAGTAATCTCCAGTTCCAATAAATTAGGATTAATTTCACTCTCTTTGACAATCCGGCTAATCTGCTCAATAAAATCGACTTGTAAGAATTGTTTAGGGCTAACATTGACTGACAAGGTTTTGAACTGCTCTGGCAGCCCTGATTGTTGCCAATGTTTTAACATTAAGCATGATTGTGTTAGCACCCAATTACCTAATTCAATAATGAGCCCTGAATCTTCAGCAGCAGGCACAAACTCACTCGGAGTGATCCAACCGCGCTGTGGTTGATACCAACGCAATAACGCTTCACACCCCACCACATTACCTTTGCGATCGACTTTAGGCTGTAGGAACAATTTGATCTCATCTTGTTCGAGCGCCAAACGCAACATTTGCTGCAAATTGTGATTACGCTGTACTCTATTTTCCATTTCTTCAGAGAAGAAGTGGATCATATCTCGGCCATCTTCCTTGCCATGAAACATGGCTATATCCGCTTGGCGCAAAATATCGGTTGCCGATTGCTCACCATCAGGAAACAAGGTGATGCCAATCGTGCAAGATAAATTAATACGCTGCCCTTGCAACACGAAAGGAGAAGCAATGCGTTTGCGTACCGCCTGAGCGAAACCTAAGGCTTGTTCAGCCACGCGATCAGGCTCATCACCCAGTTGTGGCAAAACAATAGCAAACTCATCCCCCAGAAGCCGAGCAACAATGTTGCCACCTTCCATCATCTGCAATAAACGCTTGGCCACCATTCTTAACAAGGTATCTGCTGCAACATGACCGTGAACATCATTTACCTGTTTAAACTTATCAAGATCAATAAAGAGCAAACAGCCCCATTGTTGACTTTGCTTCGTTCGGCTAATTTCAATCGCTAGATGTTCAAGTAATTTACGTCGATTGGGGAGTTGCGTAACCTCATCATGGTAGGCTTGAAACGCCACTAAATCTTGCGCTTTGCGGTATTCAGTTATATCCGTATGAGTACAAATCAAGCGAGATGGTTTACCGTCTTCGGCCCATTCAATTACCTTGCCTCGGTCGAGCACCCAACAGAAATCGCCATCTTTACATTGAACTCGGTGAATATGCTCATAAAATGGGGTTTTACCTGCTAAATGTAACCTCAAACAAGCAAACATATCCATTAAGTCATCAGGGTGGATCCGCTGCTCCAGCTCTTCAATATCATCACCAATTTCATCTTCAATATAGCCAAGCATTTCCTTCCAACGAGCCGAAAAAAACACTTGATTAGACTCAATACTCCAATCCCACACACCATCTCGAGCACCACTTAACGCATAATGCCAACGCTGTTCACTCGCGCTTAATTGCTCAAAGTTTAATTTCATTTTGTCAGCCATCGCCATAAACGCACGCTGTAACAAACCAATTTCACCTTGCCCTTCTTTTAGTTGCGGAAAGGCATCATCATTATCATTGTTAAGCTGCTGTGCGGCTTGAACCAAGCGGTTCAATGGTGCAATGATCATTTTAACCAGCAGTATGGTTAAGGTTAGTAGCGCAATTGCCACAACCAAAGTATTCTTCATCGAGTCTTGTATTGTATTCGCCAATAGCGTTTGATAAGGCTTTACGAGGGAATAAGAAACAAAGATGGCGCCAGTATTGTTGCGCTTTAAGCTATGATCTTTACGTGCTAATTGCAGAGGGGCATAAACATATATGTTTTTTTCGGCTTCAACATATTGATAAAGCAAGCGATTTTTATCACGAGCTTGATAAAAATCGGCCCACTCAAACTCAGGTAACACCGCACTGGCGAACATGAACTTTAAGCTCATTTGGTTAGACAACAGCACTTCTGCATTTTCATCTAACACAAGTAGTTGCGATACATTGTCGTTTAGCGCCGCCAAGGTAAGCTCTCGCTCCGCCACCGCATTGTCATGACGCATCAAGGCATCTGATAGACTTTGCTGTAACTTGTTTACCTTACCTAATACTTCCTCACGACTTTGTAATAATAAACGCTCACTTTTCGTTTGATAGTCCAAAAAGATAAAGGCCGTTTGCAACACTAAAAAAACCAGTAACAGTAGCGTGGGAATAACCGACGCCAATGACCATAAACGCGGACTATTCATAAATCACCTGCTCTAATACCTGACTATTAACTAACTGACTCAAGTCAGGTACTTGCTCTAACATACCGCGGTAAACCATTAACTCACCAAGATCTTGCGCTTGGGTATTTAGCGCAGATTTAGCTTGACCCGATAAGCGCAAAATAGACTCAACAGGCTCGATAAATTTTACGCCTTGTAAGCTACTTTGCATTTCACTGGTGTATAACTGCAACCGCATGGCCATTAACTGTATTGCTTTCTGAGGTCGACCTTTTTGAAACTTTCTTGCCTTATAGTAACTTTTTAACAGTTCAATTAAGGCTGGCTGTTGTTGTTCAATCGCCTTATCTGAAGCCACCACTAAGTTAACAATGCGTCCCGGTAATCGCGCGCTATCAAAAATAGAGACACCGCCCAATGCCAGTAGCTTTTGCTTAATTGGCTCGCTGGTAATTAGCGCATCAACTTGATTACGGTGAAAAACTTGACGCTGTTCATCAAGCTTTACTTCTATCAGTTCAACATCATGAGCAACTAGATTAGCGTGACTTAACGCTTCCGCGAGTAATAATGAGCCAGCAGCGTTATTTTCATAGCCAATGCGTTTGCCTTTAAGGTGCTTAATTTGCGTCACACCGGGCAAGCCAATAATCGCATCCCCGCCGACAGACTCATCAACAATAGCTATCACCTTAAGTTTGCTGCCACGGGTGATCAAAGTGAGCACTTCATCTAATGATAAAAAGGCAACATCTAATTTTCCGGCTTCAAAGCTATGGGCGACGTGACTGGCACTGGTTAATTCATATAAAGAAACCAGACTCGTGTCTAAATATTCCATTTCACGAGCTAAGAAGATGGGCTCAAAACCAGGCCAAGGGGCAGCCCCCACTCGCAGTAATTCGTTTTGAGGTGCACACGCACTGATGAGCCCAATCAAGAAAGTGAGCGACAATAAGCGAGTGGAAAAAATCATGGCTTTGGTCATGTAAACAGCGATCCCTTGCTGGATTATTTTTTTTTTATATATTTTGCCAGACTGTCTAGACAATGAACAGATAAGTCATACTTTAGCGACTCCTTTTTGCTCATTTGCAACAAAAAAGGGCTGCCGAGGCAGCCCTAATAAAGGAGTGAGTATTACTGGTTTTTTAGGGCCTGAATACGATCTTCTAATGGTGGATGAGTAGAAAATAGTGAGCTAAAGCCACCATTGATACCAAAAGCAGCGAATTGGCCTTGCATCTCGTGCTGATTGCCACCGCGTAGACGCTCTAGCGCGTTGATCATTTTTTGCTTATCAACAAGAGTTGCTGCGCCAGCATCGGCAGCAAATTCACGTTTACGGCTAAACCAAGCAACAACAACAGAGGCCGCTGCGCCAAATACCGCATAAAGCACCATGCTGATGGCAAAAGAAGCAATAAAACCTAAACCACCTTCACCTTCTTCGTCGCCACCCAACACATTTTGAATAATGTTAGAGACGATAGACACAAAGAAGTGAACAAAGGTATTCATCACACCTTGCACTAAGGTTAAGGTCACCATGTCACCATTAGCAATGTGGCTAATTTCGTGTGCTAGCACCGCTTCAACTTCGTCGCGAGTCATGTTTTGCATTAAACCAGTACTAACAGCAACCAGCGATGAGTTCTTCGTCATACCAGTAGCAAATGCGTTCATGTCAGGGCTTTGGTAAACCGCAACTTCAGGCATGGTGATACCGACTTTTTTAGCTTGCTCTGCCACGCGTTCCATCAGCCAATGCTCATCAGCATTACGCGGCTCAGTGATCACTTCTGCGCCGACAGAGCGCTTGGCAATCATCTTTGACATCGCTAAAGAAATAAACGCGCCGCCAAAACCAAATACCAAAGCAAACGTGAGTATTCCGCCAATACCGCGACTGTTAATACCTGTCACAGCAAAAATAATTTGTAACACAATACCCAGTACTAGCATGACCGCTAAGTTGGTGAGTATTAAAAGCGCAATTCGTTTCATGTCTGTCCTCTGCCTAATGGCTCTATCATTGATGGGATGAAAACAACGACATAATATGTCTAATAGTTAAAATATCAAGTACTCTTTACGTTTTTTTACGCTATTTATTTTACAAAGCAAATACTCAATTAACAAAAAACCAACAAAACAAATATGGCCTCTATCATCCCCCTACAACATTGCCGCCACATCGAGGCATTGCGCAGCTTCTAAGGCATCCGCTTGCGGCATAAAGGGCATATGCCCAAAATAGGGTGCATCAATATGCTGGCGCAAATAATCAATATTTGCAGTTAAGTAAGCCTGCTCTGACGACGGACTGTTGGCGACCCAACCGGCAATTTTTAGCCCGCAAGCGATGATGCTTTCTGCCGTTAATATGGCGTGATTAAGGCAACCTAACTTCATCCCAACCACTAAGATAACAGGCAATTGCTTATCCGCGACCCAGTCGGATAAATATTGACCATCACCAAGGGGTAAACGCCAACCGCCCGCACCTTCCACCAGCACAATATCTGCTCCTTGAGTTTTTAACTGTTGAAAGCCAGCATCAACCCTTGCCATGCTGATGACTTGCCCTGCTTGTTGCGCGGCAATATGCGGGGCAATCGGCGGCGCAAATACAATCGGATTAATAGCTTCATAGGGCAAATCAAATGACCCGTGTTGTTGCAGTAATAACGCGTCTTCGTTAAGTAAGCCGTGATGGCTAAGCTCTGCCCCTGCTGCAATGGGTTTGTAACCAATAACCGTTTTCTTCATGTCTCGCAAGCTTTGCATCAAGGCGCACGTGATAAAGGTTTTTCCAACTTCAGTGTCAGTACCGGTAACAAAAAATGCTTGGCTCATCTAACTAATTCTCCGTAACAAAGATCATGCTAAGTGTAAGAAACGGGTTAAAAATTTGCTTACTTAATTAGTTCAGCATAGCAAACATAATAGGTGGCAGGATATAACCCATCTTGAGTACGAAATACCTCGTAGCCTTGGCTCATTTTTAATAATTTTTGTTTGCCGCCTAAACCCGAGCTTGCCCGCTGAGCTTGCACATAATTAGCACCGATGCCTTTAAGATCTTTAAGTAACCTTAGCGGCGTGTCATAGAGCAACACTTCAGGACGCACTTGTAAGTCGACTTGCGAAAACGGCGCAGCTTGGGTGCTTGCTTCAATCGCATTAAGAGGCAAAAAACCATTAACATGTTGCTGCTCATCCACTGCTCGCCAAGCTTGTTTTAACTCATTTAACGAGCCAGACACTAAAGTAGTAAACCCTAGGCGGCCGCCGGGCTTTAATACTCGGTGTATTTCTTTCATCGCGCGGCTTAAGTCATCGCACCACTGCAAAGCAAGGGTCGAAAATACTAAATCAACCGAGTTACTAGCTATTGGCAGGGCTTCGGCATCACCATTGAGCCAATGGATATTTGGGTTGCGATGCGCTTTGGCATGCTTGAGCATGCCAAAAGCAATATCCACCCCATAAACTTGCGCACTCGATTCGCTGAGCAACTGAGTAAAATAACCCGTGCCTGAGCCGAGATCGAGCCAGATTGGTGCAGCGCCGCACTGCGAGCTTTTTGGTGTTACAACAGGCGCAAGTTGCGCCAATAATTGATGCCCTGTATTGCGCTGTAACTCGGCGACATCATCATAAGAATGCGCCGCTTTTGAAAATGCGTTCGCCAATAACTGCTTATGGTGTTTAGCCATACTGCACCACCAAAATCGAATTTAAGCTCGCTAATAAGTCTGCAATATCTTGCTGTTGATGGCCCGTAGTTAAGGTTATGCGCAACCTCGCGGTGCCTTTAGCAACCGTGGGCGGACGCATCGCACTGCAATAAAAGCCTTGTTGGCGTAGCGCATTGGCTACTTCAAGCGCCCGTTGACTGTCGCCAATAACAACGGGTTGAATCGCGCTATTCGACGCCATTAATGGCAACTGATATTGCCCAGCCAACTGCTTAAAGTATTGAATATTGTCTTGCAGCTGTTGTTGACGCCAAGACTGAGTTTGTACTAAATCAACGGCTTTACTAATTGCCACCGCCTGCGCTGGCGGCATGGCTGTGGTGTAAATATAGGCCTTAGAAAAATTGACTATGTAATCGATCAAAGACTGTGAGCCAGCGATCATCGCGCCGCCAACCCCTAGCGCTTTGCCAAAGGTGGCCATATAAATATCAAGCTCGCTGTTTTTTAACCCTGCCGCCGCCGCAGAGCCCGTGCCATCTGGGCCACAAACGCCAATGCCGTGGGCATCATCCAACATTAACCAAGCTTGACTCTGATTGCGTAATTGCAGCAATTCAGTAATAGGCGCACTATCGCCATCCATACTGAATACGCCTTCCGACACAATGAGTTTGTTTTGCCCCGACTTAGTCAACAGCGAGGTTAAATGTGCCATATCATTGTGGCGAAACCGCATCATAGGGCAAGGCAAAAAGCTACCCGCTTCCATTAACGAGGCATGGTTTAGCTTGTCTTGCAGTAATAAATCATCTTTGCTTAGCAGTAGCTTTAAAATAGCTTGGTTAGCGCTATAACCTGAGTTAAACAAGGCCACCGCCTCAACCCCAAGCCAGCTTTTAAGCTTGGCTTCTAAATCAGCATGGGCTTGGCTATAACCCGTTACCAAGGCGCTCGCGCCACTGCCGCAGCCGTATTGCGCTAAGCCGCTTTGCCACGCATTGATGAGCGTAGGCTCGGCTGCCAATGATAAATAATCGTTACTGGAAAAATTAAGATAGCGTTGCCCGCCAACCTCAAGATAGCGCCCTTGCGCGCCAGCAACGGGCGTTAATTGACGATATAAATGCTCAGCTTGACGCTGAGCCAAGGCGGGCTTGATAAAATCAAACGCCATTAACGTACTCGGGCGGTCGCGTCGTAGAATAAATCCGTGTCTTCGGTGATCGGCCCTAGGGGTAGTTCCGCTTCCGACACGGTTGGATCCACGTGATATTCTTCGCGGTTAATACCTAATTTTTTAAACAGCTGCATATCACTGTTTTCTTCAGGGTTAGGCGTGGTTAATAGCTTACAGCCATAGAAAATAGAGTTCGCGCCCGCCATAAAACACAAGGCTTGGGTTTGCTCGTTCATTTTTTCACGTCCCGCCGATAACCGGACATGGGATTGCGGCATCATAATACGCGCCACTGCGATAGTGCGGATAAATTCAAACTCATCCAAATCGTCGACATTTTCTAGTGGCGTACCTTTTACTTTAACCAACTTGTTAATAGGCACACTTTCTGGGTGTTTCGGCATGTTAGCCAGTTGCGCTAATAATCCCGATCTGTCATTCGCCGACTCGCCTAGGCCAACAATACCGCCACTACACACTTTCATGCCAGAATTACGCACATGATCTAGGGTATCAAGGCGGTCTTGATAGGTGCGCGTGGTGATAATTTTGTCGTAATACTCAGGTGAAGTGTCTAAGTTATGATTGTAATAATCTAGGCCCGCATCCGCTAAGCGCTTAGCTTGGCTTTGATCTAACATACCCAGCGTCATACATGATTCAAGTCCTAATGCTTTAACACCTTTCACCATTTCTTCAATGTATGGTAAATCGCGCTCTTTCGGGTTTTTCCATGCCGCGCCCATACAAAAACGAGTAGAGCCTGCCGCTTTGGCTTTTTTTGCTTCTTCTATTACTTTCTCAACTTCAAGTAAGCGCTCTTTTTCTAGGCCGGTATCATAGCGGGCACTTTGTGGACAATATTTACAATCTTCTGGGCAAGCGCCGGTTTTAATTGATAATAAGGTACTAACTTGTACTTGGTTGGGATCAAAGTGAGCACGGTGAACCGTTTGCGCTTTAAATACGAGATCCATAAATGGCAATGCAAAAAGTGCGTTTACTTCCTGTATTGTCCAATTGTGTCTTACTTCTACTGACATGCTCATGCCCCGCTATCAATGTTATGTTTCTTTAAAATAATTTGGCTAGTGTATGGATGAACGCTAGACTGTCAACTTTTTCAGCACCACCAAGTTAACTAATGGTTACTTTATGAGCATTAATACCGAGTTTGATTTACAACATATTTGGCACCCTTATACATCAAGTATCAACCCACTGCCTTGTTACCCCGTGGTCCGCGCCCATGGCGTACGTTTAGAGTTGGAATCAGGCCAGCAATTAATCGATGGCATGTCATCTTGGTGGGCCTGCATTCATGGCTACAATGTGCCCGAGCTTAATCAAGCGGCGCAAAATCAACTCAACAAAATGGCGCACGTGATGTTTGGTGGCATTACCCACCAGCCCGCCGTTGATCTATGCCAAGCCTTAGTCGAGCTCACCCCACCATCACTGCAAAAAGTATTTATCAGTGACTCAGGCAGTGTTGCCGTTGAAGTGGCGTTAAAAATGGCATTGCAGTATTGGCACAGCCTAGATCAACCGCGCGCAAAGTTTTTAACCGTGCGCAATGGTTACCATGGTGACACCTTTGGCGCGATGGGCGTTACCGACCCCAAAAATTCAATGCACGAGCTGTATCAAGATTTTCTGCCAGAGCATTATTTTGCCCCCGCGCCTCAGACCCGATTTGGCGAGCCCTGGGACGAAGCTGAAATGGACGAGATCAAGGCCCTATTAGCAAAGCATCACCAAGAAATGGCCGCAATTATTATTGAGCCGATAGTGCAAGGCGCGGGCGGCATGCGTATCTATCATCCTCACTATTTAACCACGCTACGCCAATTAGCCGATCAATACGGTTTGTTATTAATTGCCGATGAAATTGCCACTGGCTTTGGCCGCACCGGAAAATTATTTGCTTGTGAGCATGCCAACATCGAGCCAGATATTTTATGTGTCGGCAAGGCCTTAACGGGCGGCTACATGAGTTTAGCCGCCACGCTAACAACCAATAAAGTGGCAGATACCGTGTGCAGCGGCAAAGCTGGCGTGTTTATGCATGGCCCCACTTTTATGGCTAATCCATTGGCCTGCGCCGTCGCACACGCCAGCTTACAATTATTAGTTGAAAATGATTGGCAAGGAAACGTTGAACGGATTGAGCAACAATTGCAACGCGAGCTAATGCCTTTGCTCAACACTCACGCGGTTAAGGATGTCAGAGTACTGGGCGCGATTGGTGTGGTTGAAACCCATCAAGCTTATGATGTGGCAACATTACAGGCGATTTTTGTCGAATTAGACGTATGGATCCGTCCATTTGGCAAACTAATTTACATCATGCCACCATTTGTGATTTCGCCCGCGCAGCTTAGCCAACTCACGAACGCCATTGCCAGCGCCATAGATCAAGTTAGCGGTTAACTTGGTCTACCGTCGTCAGTTTACAAATAAAGAAACAGTAAGCTGACGACACAAATAACCAGTAACAGCAAACTATTAAACCAAACATAATCGGTGCGACGGCGCTTCAGTAATAGGTTAACGATGACATTCAGCACAGTCAGCCCACAACACGCCCACAGAAAATAGAGAAAAAGGGTTTTTAGCTCAATCACCCAATCGCTGCGAAAAGGCAGCTGAAAATACCGGATTAACCCGGTTTCTAATTCGGGCCTAGCGTAATGAAATAGCACCAAGGCAATTAAAAACAGCACCCAAGCTAATAATGCGCTCCATCCCAGCAGCGTCGTTAATTGCAGCCCTTTACTGCGCCGCTCAGGTAACTTATCCGGCATCGCTTCTCCTTAACTAAAGCTAACAATAGCCCAACCAATAAATCCAAATGTAACTCAAATTAGCACGATTTATCGTTATCCCTCCCACACAGTCCTCATCACAAGGCACAAAAACGAATTTTTACTTGTTTCCTGCTTAAGCAAAGGTAAGATTAACCTTTTTCTTATTTTGTGATTAATAGTGACGACACCTTGGCTGCGCTAAGGGCTCACTATCAGGTTAAGCTGGAGTGCTAATTAAAATGACGCAAGCGTCCGTAGTTGAAGTATTTAAAGGTCAGTTTCCGATTGGAAGTCAGGTAACTGTTAAAGGTTGGATCCGCACACGTCGTGATTCAAAAGCCGGAATTTCATTTTTAGCCGTTTACGATGGTTCTTGTTTTGATCCCATCCAAGCCGTTGTTCCTGCCAATTTAGCCAATTACGAAGAAGAAGTGCAACGCCTAACCACCGGCTGTTCGGTTGAGGTAACAGGTGAAGTGGTTGAAAGCCAAGGTAAAGGCCAACAGTTTGAAATTCAAGCGACCAAAGTAGTGGTGGTTGGCTGGGTTGAAGATCCGGACACTTACCCAATGGCAGCAAAACGCCATAGCATTGAATTTTTACGCGAGCACGCACACCTGCGCCCACGTACCAACATGATTGGCGCCGTTGCCCGTGTCCGTAACTGCTTATCACAAGCAATTCATCGCTTTTTCCACGAGCAAGGTTACTACTGGGTAAGCACGCCTATCATCACCGGCAGCGATACCGAAGGCGCTGGCGAAATGTTTCGCGTGTCAACACTCGACATGATGAACCTGCCTAAAGACGACGAAGGTAACATTGACTACAAAGAAGACTTCTTTGGTAAAGAAACCTTTTTAACTGTTTCTGGTCAGCTAAACGGCGAAACTTATGCGTGTGCCTTAAGCAAAATTTACACCTTTGGCCCAACGTTCCGCGCTGAAAACTCAAACACTAGCCGTCACCTAGCTGAGTTTTGGATGATCGAGCCGGAAATTGCATTTGCCGATCTGGCTGATGCCGCGCAACTATCTGAAGACTTACTAAAATACGTGTTTAAAGCGGTGCTAACAGAGCGCGCTGACGACATGAAGTTCTTTGCTGAGCGCGTTGATAAAGATGCGGTTAATCGTTTAGAGCAAATGGTTAACTCTGAATTTGTACGCATGGACTACACCGATGCCATCGAAATTTTGAAAAACTGCGGTAAGAAATTTGATTACCCAGTGGAATGGGGCGTGGACTTACAATCTGAACACGAACGCTACTTAGCCGAAGAGCATGTTGGCGGCCCAGTGATCATGCAAAACTACCCGAAAGACATTAAAGCCTTCTACATGAAGCTAAATGCAGACGGTAAAACCGTTGCCGCCATGGACGTCCTAGCGCCAGGCATAGGTGAAATCATTGGCGGTAGTCAACGTGAAGAAAACCTTGCTGTATTGGATGCGCGTATGGAAGAAATGGGCTTAGACAAAGAAGATTACGGTTTCTACCGTGACCTACGTCGTTACGGCACTGTGCCTCACGCAGGCTTTGGTTTAGGCTTTGAGCGTTTAGTGGCTTACGT
This sequence comes from Motilimonas sp. E26, assembly GCF_021278025.1. Lineage (GTDB taxonomy): Bacteria > Pseudomonadota > Gammaproteobacteria > Enterobacterales > CBDFNC01 > Motilimonas. Next base: position 281,062 of record NZ_JAIBHJ010000003.1, on the reverse strand, counting down.
AACTGGTATGGGTAACGTACGTGACGTGATCCCCTTCCCGCGCGCACCTAAAACAGCTGAATTCTAAAACTAAACAAGTTATTTAACTGACTAAAGCCGGCTTAGCCGGCTTTTTTTGTTGGGGTAGAAACAGCTGATAACGATGCCAACTTGGGTCGCTTGGCACAACAGGGTTTAACATATTGACTTTATTATAAATAGAACCTTATCTAAGAAATTTCGGCCCAATTTAAAAAAACCTGAATTAACTCCTCCAAATTACTCACTCCACCAGCCCCTTTGAAAACGCCATCGGGAACAATGCAGTAAATCCAATCAGACTCACTCCTATCAATTGCAGTTTCATCAAAACGCTTACTCGATAGTTTTGTTTCAGCAATATCTACTTCAATGGACCATCCTGGATTATCAAGGGTATATATTTTAACACCAAAGCTGTGTTCCCAATCTTCATCGCAATTAGATGCATACCAAGCCATCAGTTTTTCTCATGTATTCAATCTGTTAACCCTATCGATTGTTTTTAAAACCTATTCAGGACAAGCAGGCTCTGTGCGAAAAAGAGCTAAAGCACATAGTTTAGCCTCATCGCACAAGTTAGCAGACGCTAAAGCACTCTATTAATTAGCGATAATAAAGTGCATGTCCCGTCTTTCTCCTCGTTTCTCTATTTAACTACCCTGTCCTTGGTAGCTGATGTAGTCTTCAAACTCAGATTTTCCTATTCGCCCAATTTTTTCCTCTAACTCGGCCCACTCTCTACCCACACACTTACCACAATATTCCTCAATCTTTGAAATAATTAAATCAACATCATAATCAAAGACAATAATCATATGACGCCCAAAGACTAGCCCCTCACTGCTATAGTTGGATATGAGCCATTTAGGGGTACAAATTTGCATATCGAAGGATTGAAAACTATCGTCCTCTTCAGGCCCTATCATTGCCTGCAATAGAAAGCCAAAATCATCAGCTTCATCAGGCCAAAACTTATCAAAATCAACATCCGGTGAATGTATACTTTTCAAAATAGCTTTCATTACATTAATCCACTATATACAGGTGAGCGTTACTTTCCCAAGCTTAGTCTTCTCACGTTGTTCAAAATTTAATTGTACTCCAGTTGTAGCTGGATAAGGCACCACCAGAAAAGTAGTTAATAAAGGAAAATGCTCCAGATAAAAAAGAAACAATCAAAAAAAATACAACATTTTAATTTACGTCCTTAGTAAGCAATGACAGCGGGCAATTAACAGCAACATGCCCTGATTGCTCTTCTTTACTGCCATCAGGGTTCAGTTTAAGCATTTTAAATGAATTAACCTCACCCCCTGATGTATTCAAATTTAAACGGAAACCTGATGGTAAATACACATAAAAAAATCTACTGTCTCCAGGCTTCCTCCTTATCGAACTAACTCCCCTATAGTTCAATAGACAGGCGTAAAAATCACCAAGCTTTCCATCCTCTAACTCGCCCTTCCAGTCCTCACTTAGACTTAATTTATATGGCGTTTCTACGTTAAACCGTTCGAGTTCAACCAAGAAGTCATCAGCAGTCCAGAATGAATAAAAAACCTTAACAAATATAAATATAATCACCACCAATGCAATATTAAACTTTACTTTTTCTGACACTCCCCCCCCTTATAAAACAATTGTTTATCATAAAAATTAAAGTGATTTTAAGCTACCAGTTCCAGATTTGGTATACACGGATGAAGTAGCAAGACCTTTTAAGCCAGAAATAAAGCAATAAAGTGCCTGTCCTGTATTTCCCTAACACACTCTATTTATTGGTAATAAAAAAGTGCCTGTCCTGTTTTTTTCTTGGCACAAGCTAGCTGACGCTAACGCACTCTATTTATTAGCAATAAAAGTGCCGGTCCTGTATTTCTTTTATTTTTCACTAATTTTTAACTTCAAACTCAAATAAAAAAATACGACAGCTAAAAGGTTAACAACAACTGTCGTACTTGTTTCACCTGATGTTAAGTTAGGGGAGATGCTAAAGAAGAATGGGTGGCTTGAAAAAAATATGTAACTGTAATCAAAACCCAAAATATAGACCATTTGCACTAGCCAAAAAACGGCCATCCCCCAACGACCAATTTTTTTATTAAATAAAACCGCGACCGCGCCAAATACACCTAAGAAAGATGAAAATAGCGACAAGAATTCAGGAGTGCTGTATGAAAGATCCCCAGCAAAGTAATTTACAAAGGAAAACACTCCAGATAAAAAAGAAACCATCAAAACAAAATACAACATTTTAATTTACATCCTTAGTGAGCAATGACAGAGGGCAATTAACAGTAACACCTCCCGATTGTTCTTCTTTACTCCCATCAGAGTTAAATTTGTACAAGAAAAATAGGTTAACCTCTCCCCCATACGTATACAGAGTCAAACGAAAGCCTGACGGTAAATACATATAATAAATTCTACTCTCCCCAGAGTTCCTCCTTTTAGCGCTAGGCCCTCTATAGTTCAATAGACACGCGTAAAAATCACCAAGCTTTCCATCCTCTAACTCGCCCTTCCAGTCCTCACTTAAACTTAATTTATATGGCGTTTCTACGTTAAACCGTTCGAGTTCAACCAAGAAGTCAGCAGCAGTCCAGAATGAATAAAAAACCTTAAAAAATATAAAAATAATCACTACCAACGCAATGTTAAACTTTACTTTTTCTGACAATTTAACAATCCTTCTAAATTAATTATTTATCATAAAAATTAAAGTGATTTTAAGCTACCAGTTCCAGATTTGGTATACACGGATGAAGTAGCAAGACCTTTTAAGCCAGAAACAAAGGGGTCAGGCCTTGCCTGCTGCTCCTACTGGCCCCCTCACCACAGGCTAACACTTAGCTTGCAGCATCTATTTTCGCCATATAGGGCAGGCAGCTGACGCTAAGGCACTCTATTTATTAGCAATAAAAAGTACCTGTCCTGTATTTTTCCCCCTTATTGCTCACAGCCACCGGTGTTGTTGTACGACACCACCACTTCGCGCCCTGAAGCTTGCGCTGCTAATAACAAGGCATACATTCTGCTGCGCGCTTCGGCTTGTATGGCGTTGCTGATGGCAAAGGTGAATTTATTGCTACAAGCTGTCACATCCGCGCCAGCATGGGACAGCTCGACCAATACGGTATTGGTGTGGGCATAGGTGATAATATGCTTCACCGTTCCTTTTGTATCTATCCATGCGGCATGGGCGCTGGCGCACAGCAACCAAGCCATAAGGCCCACAAGCCAAGGCCCAAGGCCTTTCATTTCTTTGGTTTTCAATGGTTTTACTCCTGTAAACTCTCTACTTACTTGCTATTTTCAGACTGCTTCACGCCCGTAGGCCCCCTGTCATGGGGCGATAGGTTTTATCGCAGCATGACTGCTGCTCCTACTTGCCTTTCACCTTCTTGAATAACAGGCTAAGGTGGCCGGGCGTAACGCATACTTTTGCCATGTAGTGCAAGGAGCAGGTGCTAAGACACTCTATTTATTGGTAATAAAAAGTGCCTGTCCTGTTTTTTTTAACAGGCTAAAGTGGCCGGACCTAGTACATACATTCGCCATCTAGTGCAAGGAGCTGGTGCTAAGGCACTCTATTTATTGGTAATCAAAAGTGCCTGTCCTGTCTTTTCGTCCTGTCTTTTCCGCATGTGCATTGGCGCGCACCAGCCCAGCCATTAGGCCGATAAGCCAAGGCGCTAGGGCTGTTATTCTTTTAGGGGGCATGAGTGTTATTCCTTTAACCTTACTTTTTTGTTATTGAGCACCAGTGCCAATAGCTGTGGGTGCCACAGGCTTGGGCGATGGGGTTATCGCAGCATCACTGCTGCTCCTACTGGCCCCCTCACCACTGGCTAACGCTTAGCTTGAAGCATCTTTTTTCGTCATATAGGGCAGACAGCTGAGGCTAAGGCACTCTATTTATTAGTAATAAAAAGTGCCTGTCCTGTATTTTTCTGTATTTTTATTCGGTGTTTTTAGAATTTCCAGTTGTACCAATTAGCTAGTATTGGATCATATAGTGAATATTCTTCACAACGGAGCTCTTCCCAACCATCTTCAGTTATTTCTAAATAATAATCATACTGTGAATCCGCAACATATACGGGTGATGAAACATCAAATATCATTTGCCATTTAGTGACAAACTCACTCAGGCTCACTTCATCAACTGAAGACGTTTTTATCCTTATAAACCCCCTAGTTTTTAGTTCAATAATTACATCTAATAATCTTTTACAACAGTCACTTTCTGACTTAAACAAATTATTAAACCCTTGAATTGTGCACTGTATACTATTTGGGCCATTATCTGTGTATTCCAATATGTGAAATGCGGCTGTTGTGAGCATTATTTTATTCATTATTCTCTCCATTTTTCCATTCTGAGACTTTTGTATGATCACGTACACTTCCACCATCAGGCTGGTGTTCATTTGCGCTACCTGGATTATTATGGACTTCATTACCATCATCGTCGTATGCAGTATGGTTCCACATCGTCTCTCGTGTTTCTTTATTATAAAACTCAGATTCAGTATTATATTTTTTCTTGCCTGTTCTTCCATTTACTGAAGTCCAACTCTTTGAGCGTACCATTTCCCAGTTCTCTGGATGATTAATAAAGTCGCGGACTTTTTCACCTTTACTCCTCTCAGAGGTACTCAATACAACATTCAGCCCCACTTCAACGCCACCACCATCATTGACAAGAGCGCTTGGCATTTCCACGACTTCAGCATCGTGTGCTGTATCGTTCGGGCCTTGTTGATCTGCTATCGGTGTTTCTGTGGCAGTAATACCCAGTGCATCTGAGATGGGTGTTGTGAACTTAGATTCCTGCTGTTCACCATCAAGGGGCGCACCGGGCAAACTAATAATGCCAAGGCTATCAGCGATAGCTATAAATGCAGCAGTCAGAGGATTTGCTCCCGAAAGCATCACCGCCAAATGCGTGTCACTTTTCTGATAAGCATTAATAGCTGCTTGAAGCTCTCCCGTCATATGAGCATTGCGTTTTGCCTGCCCTGAAGGGTCGCCGTTCTGGTACGCAAACATGCCCTGAAATAGCGATTGACCTACTACCACCGAATACCCACTCGGATCCACATTCACCAGCGGGTTGCCATACACATATTGATACGGGTTATAGCTTTGGCTGTACATGGGGTGGTCAACCACGGGATCGGCTTGCAAGAAGCGCCTTAATCCGGCGGCGTAGATGCGCCCGCCCATGTTGATGATGTCGAGATCTTTCACATGCTCGTGGCCGGTATAACCGTATTGGGTTGGGCGCAGGGTTTGTAAGCCTAAGGGGTTTAGGCTGACGTCTAGCTGCTCACCAAAGGGGCGGTAGTAGTAGCGATTCACTTCTTGGCCACTGCCATTTAAGGTCATTAATACCGAGCCTTGATGGTCTTTAATGGTGTAGAAGCTGTCTTTGGTGTTGTTCGAGCGCTGGGTGAGCACCATATCACCGATAAAGTACTTCTCTTCTACCAGATCACCTGCTCCGCCAAGTGCCTGTCCCATTTTTCTATGGGATTATCGCAGCATCACTGCTGCTCCTACTGGCCCCCTCACCACAGGCTAACACTTAGCTTGCAGCATCTATTTTCGCCATATAGGGCAGGCAGCTGACGCTAAGGCACTCTATTTATTAGCAATAAAAAGTGCCTGTCCTGTATTTCTGTTTTTTTCCTATCAAGTCTTTTTCCCATATATCCTGTATTTTTATTTAATTAACTTTGGGGAAAATATTTAACTCTGAAAAATCATGAATACCTTCATGATCATAGGGTACTCGCACTTTAAAGGAAGTATGGCCTGACAGGTTATACACAGAGAAACCAGCATATTTACGATAATCACTATAGCCATCATCATAAATATCAAGCATACCAGGACCTCGCTTTCCATTATCGCCAGGTAGGATCACTTTTTCTGGTGGTTTAGGAGGTGAAAAAACATATCTTTCCTCATCGATATACAAAGAATTAAAGTCATCAACTGATATTGAAACATTACAATATGTAGGTTCCCCCTTAACAACATCCACTACAAATTGATACCATAAGTCATCATTCTTATTGCCAATTTCTTCAAATGCATAACTCTCTACTTTCTTAGAATTGAAAACAATCAAGTAATCTTTTTCTAATTCAAATTCTTTAACTATACCAAAGCCGCTACTGTAACGAATAACGCCTACACTTGAATCCCAGAACACCGGATTTTTATGATTACTATATGTATTATCTTTTCCTTTATAAAAGGTTATGTCGCGGGAATTTAGAGGGAACTCAAAAGAACCATGCCAATCGCCGCCTCTTATTTTTTCAAGTGTTCTAAATTTGTATTCAATTATGTCATTTCCTTTCTTTCGACCAACAACTTTAACTAAAGAAACAACATCAGCATTCAATATATATTTTGCCTTCGTCTCTACTTCATCAGGGCAAGAGCTTGCCAGTACAAAAAAAGGTATAAAGTACAATAGCAAAATAATTTTAGTCATTAGCATAGTTTCTCATTCCATAAGGAGTAGACGCTCTTGCTTGATACCCCCGCCGATGGGGTTCGCCGTAGTATTTTGACATAAACGCATTTGTGAAATCCACAGCCCTTTGTTCAAAGTTCGGTCGACTATCTAATGGTGAGCCTTCATCAACAACATGCGAAAACTCATGCACGATAACTCTCTGAACACTAAATTTAGATTTTTCTGATAAAGTAATAAGTTCCCCTTCTTTCTTAAAGTACTGTTCGTCTGTATAGGTTTCAGAGTTTTCATAAAAATTTTCAAATTGTTTTTCCATATCTGCCTTAAATGTCTCAGAAAAATAATTCATTGATAAATAAATTCGAGAAACTTTATTATCTACACCCTCATAAGTTGCCCCCATATCAGCTTCAATAATCTGTACTTTTAGTTGCTTATTATACATTTCATTAATAATTTTCTGAAACTCTGTATACTGACAAAGGTCATCTACAGCTGTTGTAAAATCTTTTCTGAACTTTGGTGAGCCCTCCTCAATATGTATTTGCTCTCTCCACTGCTCCTGACATTGCTCTTCAAGGTTAACCCCCAATGTATTATCAACGCCTCTATAGCCTGACACACTCTGAGTATGGTCACTATCCATTCCTTGGCCCGCATCACCATTTATATTTGTAATACTACCAGGGCGTCCACCAATCTGCGTGTTATACCCACTCGGATCCACGTTCACCATTGGATTACCATACACATATTGATACGGGTTATAGCTTTGGCTGTACATGGGGTGGCCAACCACGGGATCGGCTTGCAAGAAGCGCCTTAATCCGGCGGCGTAGATGCGCCCGCCCATGTTGATGATGTCGAGATCTTTCACATGCTCGTGGCCGGTATAACCGTATTGGGTTGGGCGCAGGGTTTGTAAGCCTAAGGGGTTTAGGCTGACGTCTAGCTGCTCACCAAAGGGGCGGTAGTAGTAGCGATTCACTTCTTGGCCACTGCCATTTAAGGTCATTAATACCGAGCCTTGATGGTCTTTAATGGTGTAGAAGCTGTCTTTGGTGTTGTTCGAGCGCTGGGTGAGCACCATATCACCGATAAAGTACTTCTCTTCTACCAGATCACCTGCTCCGCCATGGCGACTATGGCGCTCGTAAAAGGCATGAATAAATTCCGTGGTTAAGCGCTCTACCTTGCCTTGTTAAATACGATTTTCAACCTTTTTAAAGCGCTCGCCGTCGGTGCCATAGCTGTATTCGGTCCAGTCATTACTGTTACTCGAGCTGCTAATGCGCTTAACTTTGTCAAAACTGGTGTAACTAAACTGGTAGCCGTTGTAGTTTTTAATGTTACCACTGGCGTCGTAATTTAAGGTTTCACCGTTATGACTGCGTAATTTGTAGGGATCATTCGGGTCGTAGTCATAGCTTGAATTATCTTGATCCACCGTGGTAGGGGTAATATTGCCGAGGTTATCGTAGCTGTAACGATGAAAGGTTGTGATGCCATGATCAATCGGCGTGCCAAGGTCGCCGCTCCCAGAGCCTGTGCCGGACTCAAACTGAAACTACTTGTCTTTCACCTTCTTGAATAACAGGCTAAAGTAGCTAGGCATAGCACATGATTTCGCCATGTAGTGCGAGGAGCTGGTGCTAAGGCACTCTATTTATAAGCAATAAAAAGCGCCTGTCCCATCTTTGGTTTTAATTATCTTTTTGTGTATTAAATAGTGTGGTTTTATATTACCGTAGGCGCTAGACTCTCTATTTATTGATAATTAACAGTGCATACCTAGGCTTTTCTACCCCTTTATTTTTATATACACTCTTCTGGCAAACACAAACCTTCACAACCATGCATCTTTAGTATCTCAGTTAAAGAATCATTAACTAACAAATGGACGCCATAATTTATTTCTCTAGCTATTATATAATCACCTTCATTATATTTTATTTTTTTAAATCTCATTATTTTTTTTGTACCAGGAACAAAATCAAAGATTGACTTACTTTTATCTAGAGCATCAACAAAGCTTAATACATTTACAACAAAGTAATCTTCAGTACTGTCATCTTCGCATTGAACCTTTGCTTTAACAAACTGTATATTATTGCTACACTCTGCTAGTAGATTACATATTTTTTCATTAACTAGAGGTACTCGCTTGTTATTTGCCAACTCACAAAATTTTCTTAATTTTTTCAACTTACAATTAAACCTGAAAATTGGCATTACATCATCATCTACTTCTTTCGTATTTTGGAAGATCCCAAAATAAAAATTGTTAGTTAGTTCACCAACCATAACCTCCGGCACATTCGGGTTTCTCCAAATATATACCATCTCTATTTACCCCAGCTACGTTTATTTTTATTTAAAGCCCGCTCGCCAGTTCGCATTAACTGCCTTTCACCAGCAATGATATTTGTGAGCACACTATAAAAATCCAGCTAATTAAACCCCGCTTCTAAACCTGCACTAATAAGTGGCCATCCTGTATTTTTTTATTTTAATCGTAGTAATCAGATTTAGGTAATCTAGATATGGCATGAATAAGGTCGACATATTCTTTCCTTGTTTTTTCTGTACATTTATCTAGCATTGCTTTCAGACTAAGAATTTCAGCATTTAACTGTTTGAATAAGTAACTCTCTGCACAAAATATCCATGAGTCATCACCAGCCCATAAACACCACTGTTCGCTTTCTCCGATCATATAAAACGATATAATGTCTGTTTCTTCTGTAAAAAAATTAAACGCCTCCCAGCTGTTTTCAATTTCACAACCCAGCCACCAAACTTTACCATTTAAGCCACGCTCAAAATCCTCCACTATTATCAGCTTTTTATCTCCAACTAATTCCGTCAGAGGCAATATAACAGCAGAAAACTCCGCTTCATTAAGCCAATAAAAAATGTCGTACTCATTGAAATGGCAATTAGCTACACCGCCTAACCAATTTTCTTTTACCCCCCCTCTTACCTTTCCATTAATATTATATATATTTTTTGTTATGTGAGCAGCCAAAGCACTAGCTTTCTCCGTAGTTAACTCTTTTATCATAATGGAAACCTTACTTTTATATCTTTTGAAAATTTTGGTCTTTGAAAACCCAATCTCGGCGTGCCAGGCAGGTAGTCTCCTATTTCACCTGCTGATGGATGAAGCTCAACTTTAGTACCATCTGGCAATTGTTTAGCTTTTCTTTCTCCCTTATCGTAAAGCTGCTTCCCGTCTAAGCCATTGTAAGCATCCTCTGCACCTTCCCCTTTGAGCTGCCTAGCTTCGTCTGCCGTCCTTTCAATAAAAACAGCCAGTACCATCTTTTTATCTTTTTATCTTTTTAAGGGAAAAAGCCCCCCTTATATTCCTCTCTAAATTTATCACTTTATTGTGCTAGGCAGTGTGGCAATATCATGAAAAAAGTGCCAAAAACTTTCAATCTTGTTTGAGTACCTTTTCGTCATACTTTCTAAAGTAAGCATTTTAATATTTAGTGTTTTAAATAGATCTTTCTCTGCACAAAATATCCATGAGTCATCATCCGCCCATAAACACCACTGCTCGCTTTCCCCAATCATATAAAAGGACATAATGTCAGTTTCTTCTGTAAAGAAATTAAAAGCCTCCCAGCTATTTTCAATTTCACATCCCAGCCACCAAAATTTACCATTTAAGCCACGCTCAAAATCCTCCACTATTATCAGCTTTTTATCTCCAACTAATTCCGCCAGAGGCAATATAACAGCAGAAAACTCTGCTTCATTTAGCCAATAAAAAATGTCGTACTCATTGAAATGGCAATTAGCAACACCGCCTATCCAGTTTTCTTTCAATCCCCCTCTTACCTTACCATTTACATTAAATATATTTTTTGTTATGTGAGCTGCCAAAGCACTAGCTTTCTCCGTAGTTAAGTCTTTTATCATAATGGAAACCTTACTTTATATATCTTTTGAAGATTTTGGTCTTTGAAAACCCAATCTTGGCGTGCCAGGCAGGTAGTTTCCTATTTCACCTGCTGATGGATGAAGCTCAACTTTAGTACCATCTGGCAATTGTTTAGCTTTTCTTTCTCCCTTATCGTAAAGCTGCTTCCCGTCTAAGCCATTGTAAGCATCCTCTGCACCTTCCCCTTTGAGCTGCCTAGCTTCGCCTGCCGTCCTTTCAATAAAAAGAGCCTTTCCTGTCTTATTTTTTCCTAAATACATACCTCTGGAACTGGGTTATCACAGCATGACTGCTGCTCCTACTTGTCTTTCACCTTCTTGAACAAAAGGCTAAAGTGGCCGGGCGTAGTACATACTTTCGCCATCTGGTGCAGGAAGCTGGTGCTAAGGCACTCTATTTATTGGTAATAAAAAAGTGCCTGTCCTGTATTTTTCTACTGTATTTTTAGCGAAATTGCTAATCGTAAGCCGCCAGACCGTTTTGCTCTAACCAGAATAACCGTAATCTTGGGTTGTTTTTGGGGTATATGTAACCAGACAAATTGTTGTCAAAGCCCCACTTGCAATAACTCGTATTGAAGTCATTGGTATCGATGCCGCTAGTCCTCTGATGTAGTAGCTTAAATTCATTACCTAGACGACGACATTTCCCCTCCATTAATGTCGTTGAGTAGGTGCCATCGTAATTCTTAAAATCAATACGCTTGTAAACAGCACCTTTGTCACCGATGTAATAGGCTGCAATGCCGACAAAAATAGTCATAATCAGCAACACCAAAGAAACCAAACCAAAAACTTTTAGAATAATTTTCAACGAGTAACCTGAACCCTGTTAATGTCATTGGTAGACATTACTGTTAATGAAGATGAGTGACAAGAGAGCAAATTGATAACAACTTATCCAGCACAAAATACTTGATGAACACGATAGTTTTTTAAATATTAATACTCAGAAAACATACATTAGATATCTGAACAAAAGAATGCCGTCACTAGCGAATTTCCGATGAAATTCGCTAGTGACCACATATGAAACACTAAAGTGTATTAGTTCAGACAAGAACTGCAAAAGGATCTGGACGAGTGGATGAATTATTACAATAATGAACGCACACATCAGGGCAAAATATGCTGTGGCAGAACGCCACTAGAAACATTACTTGATGGTAAAAAGGTTTGGGCAGAAAAGAATTTAGCTCAAATCTAAGCTGACAACGGCACCATTAAAAATGGGTAACTGTCAGATCAAGTCTGAGCTAGTACAATTATCTCCTGAGTAATTATCTAAATCTTTAGCTTGCTTTGTTAGCTCTGTTAAAACTTGCTCTTGTACTTCCTCATCATCAAGAAGCATACCCAAAGCTTTATCCACGGCTTGTCTCTCTTGCTCCGCTTCACCATTGGGATTATCAATGTGTCGTGCGACTTGATGTCCATAATTATATACACCATTTGGAACTGACAAAGTCCTGACCGCCTCACCCTTACTCAACTTGGCCGCTCCATGACGGGTAAGACACCCGCTAAGCATGCCATTAAGCGTGTTGATAGGTTGCTTGGCAATGCGCAGTTGCATCGCGAGCGCATCGATATTTATCGTTGGCATGCGCAGCTAACTTACAGCCTCAACCCCTTTCCATTTGTCCTTATCGACTGGGCTGACGTGCGTGAACAGCTGCGAATAATGACATTACGCGCATCCATTACCGTCAATGGTCGCAGTGTTGTTTTGTATGAACGCACCTTTGAATTCAAGCATTACAACTCTCCTCGCAGCCATCAACGTTTCTTGGATGAATTAAAACAAGTGATGCCACCCAGCTGCACGCCCATTCTGATCACCGATGCCGGTTACCGAAACACCTGGTTTCGCCAAGTTGAAGCTCTTGGTTGGTATTGGCTTGGCCGTTTACGCGGTGAGGTAGGTGTGAAGCAAGGCTGGCTATCGAATAAAAGCTTTTTCACCAAAGCGAATACACAGCCTCAGCACCTCGGACCTGCTGTCATCGCAAAGAAGAGTCCTCTTGCTTGCCACCAACTTGCCCCATGCCATGTTTACTGCAAAACAACTCGTTAAACTCTACGCCAAACGGATGCAAATCGAAGAATCATTTCGGGACTTAAAAAGCCCTGCTTATGGCTTTGGCTTACGCCATTGCCGGAGTCGCAGCACGAAACGATTGGATATTTTGCTACTCATCAGCCTGTTGGCTGAGGTTGTGCTTTGGTGTATTGGACTGATTGCTAGGCAGCAAAAGTGGCAATATCAGTTTCAAGCTAACACCATCAAAACCCGCCATGTTTTATCAATAACACGGCTCGCAAAAGAGGTGCTAAGGCGGCGGGACCACCGAAGAAGTAGCGCAGATATAGAGTGGGCAATCTGCGAATACATACGGGTGATCCATCAAACTGCGATGCTTAAATTATGAGGGGATCCGTCAGCGCCTTGGGTTTTCATTTACATTAAAAACATTTGTTGTGATGTGGGAGGCCAACGTCCTAGCTTGCTCGGAAGTGAAATCTTTTATCATAATGAAAACCTTATTTTAATACCCTTTGAACCTTTTGATATCTGAAACCCAAGTGTCCCTTCCCGCGCGCACCTAAAGATCCTAAAACAGCGGAATTCTAAAACTAAACAAGTTATTTAACTGACTAAAGCCGGCTTAGCCGGCTTTTTTGTATGTCACTATATTCCCCCCTCTATAAGTGAGAGACAAAATCATCGACAAGTAGCGTTTTCGGCGCTGAAGGCTCGGTCACTGGCGTGCCAATATATAAAAAACCCACTAAACTTTCATTTTCGGCCAAGCCTAAGCCCTGCTCTACCATTGCGTTATAGCATAAATCGCCGGTGCGCCAAACGCCGCCATAGCCCATGGCTTGCGCCGCCATTTGCATAGCATGCACGCAACACCCAGCGGAAATAATTTGCTCTATCTCTGGCACTTTATGCTCTTTGGTCACCTTGGCAATAATACTAATCACAACGGGCGCCCGCTGTGGCATGTTTTGCGCTTTTTGTAGCGCCGCCTCATCTGCCCCTTGCGCTTGCATGGCTTGGTAGTAAATATCCCCTAAACGTAATAGGCCATCACCTTGGGCCACAATAAAACGCCACGGCTGCAGGCTACCATGATCAGGGGCACGTAATCCCGCTTGCAAAATAGTTTCAAGTTCACAGCTATCGGGTGCAGGGGCGGCTAAACGCGGACAAGAACGACGTTTTAGTAACAAATCCATGGCTAACATATTGCGACTCTTCTTTACTAAATAGGAATCAATATCATAATAGCTGGCAGGTTAAGATGAAACCTTTACCACAAAGAGTTTTTTCTCAACCCGTTATTTAGTAAAGTGACCCCTTCAAACCACTAATGGAAAACTTATTGTGCGTGTTATCAAATGGATATTTAGGGCAATTGCCAAAACAATTAATTTTACGCGATTATTGGTATTAAATTTAATTTTCCTCGGAGTTATCGCCGTTGTGGTGTTGTCATTTAACAGCGAGGAGACGATTAATGTGCCGCAAGGTGCTGCGCTTAATTTAGATCTCAGTGGCCAAATAGTCGAAGAGCGTCGGCCTGCTGATCCTTTTCAAGAGATATCTAATGAAGTATTTGGTAAAGATCCCAACGAATTTCGTGAGATTGCACTCAGTGATGTGATCCACGCTATTCGCTTTGCACAATCTGATAATCGCATTACCGCACTAGTGCTTAGCCTTGAAAACCTACAAGGCACCGGCATGAATAAGTTGTTTGAAATTGGTGACGCACTCGAGAAGTTTAAAACCAGTGGTAAGAAAATCTATGCCTACGGTGATTTTTATAGCCAAAGCCAATATTACTTAGCCAGCTATGCCGATAATTTAATGCTTAACCCGCAAGGCGCGATTGCGCTGCAGGGCTTAGGCGTGTATCGCCTGTACTTCAAATCAGCAATTGAGAAGCTTGATATTACGCCTCATGTATTCAAAGTAGGCACTTACAAATCGTATGTTGAACCTTATACGCGCGATAGCATGTCGGCGCTAAGCAAAGAGGCTAACTTACACTGGCTTAACCAATTGTGGAATGCCTATGTCAGCCAAGTTGCTGAGCGCAGAAAAGTGTCACATGATGCCATTTCACCCAATATAGACAGCTACTTAGAGCGTTTAAAAGCGGTGCAAGGCGATCAAGCGGCTTATGCTAAAGCATCAGGCTTAGTGGATGAGCTAAAAAGCAGCCAAGAAGCTCGTCAATTCTTAATGGCTAATGTTGGAGAGAATGCCGCGGGAAGTGATTACTTACAAATTAGTTTAGATAGTTACCTTGGCGCGATCCCTCCTTTATTTAATTATCAGGAACAAGGCCAAGATAAAATTGCGGCGATATTTGCCAGCGGCCAAATTATGAATGGCGAACAACCTGTTGGTGTGATTGGTGGCGATACTTTATCCCACTTACTCAACGAAGCACTGATGGACTCACAAGTTAAAGCGGTGGTACTGCGTTTAGATTCACCGGGCGGCAGCGCATTTGCTTCTGAGCAAGTAAGGCAACAAGTTCTTGCACTTAAAGCGGCCAATAAGCCCGTGGTGGTTTCGATGAGTAGTACCAGTGCTTCAGGTGGCTATTGGATAGCATCTGCAGCCAATGAAATTGTCGCTTCGCCCGTTACCTTAACTGGCTCTATCGGCATTTTTGGCATGTTTGCCACCGTAGAGAATGCACTCGCAAAAATGGGCATCACCAATGATGGCGTTGGCACCCATGCGCTAAGCAGCGTTGATATCACGAGGCCATTGCCATCATACATGAAACAAATTGTTCAGCTGAGCATTGAAAATGGTTACCAGCAGTTTATCAATGTAGTGGCCCAAGGGCGTAAGATGACACCAGCACAAGTTGATAGCTTAGCCCAAGGCCGCGTTTGGACCGGAAAAGATGCACTAGAGAAAGGCTTAGTTGATCACTTAGGTGGCTTTGATGTCGCGATGAGCCGCGCGGCAAACTTAGCAGAGCTGGATGCATTTGAAGTAAAAGTGATTCGCCCAGAGCTCAGTGTAAGGGAGCAGTTCATGGCGGATTTAATGGCCAAAAGCGCGCAACTTGCCCAGCAGAGCTTAGTGAGCTCGCCAATGCTAAGACAAATTCTTAACGCCGTTGATGAGCAAGCCGCGCCGCTTGCAAACTTTAATGATCCAAAAGGGATTTATGCCTTGTGCCCTGCTTGTGAGCAGATCAAGCTGTAATAGAGAAATAATCAACAATTCATCTATTTTATAAAGCCCAGCCCTGCTGGGCTTTTTAGTTTTTATACCAAGCTCTATACTTCAACCTAATTAGTTTAATAATTAACTCAAGGGGTATTTTTTGGATAAAAAGTCTATATACATCGCATACACTGGTGGAACCATCGGCATGCAGCGCTCTAGTCAGGGTTACATTCCTATTGCGGGTGCGCTGGCTCAAAATATTGCCGCCATGCCGGAGTTTTTTCGCGCAGAAATGCCAGATTTTACCATCCATGAATACAGTCCACTGATTGATTCATCCAACATGTGCCCCGCAGACTGGCAGCGCATCGCTGATGATATCGCTGCAAACTATCAACAATACGATGGCTTTGTCATTTTACATGGTACAGACACCATGGCTTTTACCGCTTCTGCACTTTCATTCATGTTTGAAAATTTGAGCAAGCCAGTCATAGTAACCGGATCACAAATTCCACTTACAGAGCTTCGCTCTGACGGCCAAAGTAACTTATTGAATTCACTTTACATTGCTGCTAATTATCCGATCCCAGAAGTCAGTTTGTTTTTTAACAACAAACTATTTCGTGGTAATCGTACCACCAAAGTTCATGCAGACGGCTTTGAAGCCTTTGGCTCGCCCAACTTTGATCCTTTACTTGATGTCGGTATCAATATTCGTGTGGTCGCTGGTTCGTTGTTAGCGCCACAAAATTCGCCATTAACCGTGCGCACCATTACACCTCAACCGATCGGGATCGTTACCTTGTACCCAGGGATCGCATCTGAGGTGATCGGAAACATGCTGCAACAACCTGTAAAAGCATTGATTTTATTGAGTTATGGCGTTGGAAATGCACCGCAAGATGAAGCCTTACTTAATCAACTTAAGCAAGCCCAAGCGCGAGAAATCATCGTGATAAACTTAACCCAATGTTTAAAGGGCAAAGTGAATATGGGGGGATATGCAACGGGGAACGCATTGGCTCAAGCTGGCGTAATCAGTGGCTCTGACATGACCAAAGAAGCAGCGCTCGCCAAACTTCACGCCCTATTAAGTCAAGAATTAAGCTTTGATCAAGTGCGTCAGCAAATGCAGTTAAGCTTAAAAGGTGAGTTAACAGCAGGCTAGTCCTGCTGTTTGATACTGATTTTTTCTTTGTACTGTTGTTTAAGTTCAGACTTGCTCTTCATGTGCATTTCGCCGCCTTTAGCAACAGTAAAATGTTCTGGCGCCTCATTAAACTGTGCTTGCCAAGCAAAAACGCCTTGCAGAGCGTATTCTTTTTGTTCTTTAGTCAATGGGTTACCATCAAACCATTTACCTGTTTCCACTGCAGTTTTAAGGCGCTCATACACTTCAGGGCTCATATTTTTTATCAGGTTGTCAAATGACATAAGTAAGTTTCCATTCTATTGCGATTACCACGCTATGATGCACCAAACAAGGGAACCAGTCACCCTTGTATTTAGTTATGCTAAGTGTTCAGCAATTTTCAATTGAAACAAACTATATTTATTGATTATGAGGTATGATTTAAAGGTTAAATGTCTCTATATTAGGCCTCCAGCTTGAACTAGACTCATCCCCATCTATTGATAAATAGTGAATTGGCTTTATACATGATCAAACACATTGGATTTATCCTATTACCATGCCTAATGCTGTTAGCTGGTTGTGAAAAACAACAAAGCATAAAGAGCATTTGCAGTGACACCCCAGAGCTGTGTAACGATTTAAACACCGATGATGGCTGGTGTCGCAATGAGCGCGCCGATGTGATACGCAGTCGTAATGAAGTTAAGGACCCTAATATTGCAACGGATTTAGCGCAATATCATCTTTTAAGAGACTTTCAAACCTATAAAAAATGCATTGAAAAAGCAGCGCTAGTTGAGCCCATTGTTTACAAAGAAAAGAAAGTGGGCAGAGTCAATGCCTTAGTCACCGCTGAAACGGAAATTGAGCGTCTTGAACAAGCAACAGCTAATTCCAGTGAGCCACACCTTGCTTATTACCACTGGCGCGTCCGTGGCGATCAAGCGGCAAAAGCACGCTTTATGGCGGTGGAAGACTCGCCCGCTCTCGATGAGCCTGAAATCGCGTTGGCTATGGCCAGTTACTATTTTGAACGCGATTCGGATAAGACCTTTAAATTGCTATACCGTGCTATCAGCAATTATAAGAATGAACTGCCGCCGGGGAGCATTTTCAATTCGCTGACCACATTGCACCTAAAAGAAAAGCATTATGAAGAAACTTATATATGGATGCATGTTGCGAAAGAGCTAGGTAATAAAGAAGTTAACCTGCGAACCCTTGAACGCTACCGCACCTTTAATGACCAAGAAAAAGCCAAACTAGATCAACATGCACTGCTATTGGCTGAAAAAATAGCGGAAGGTAAATTTATGCCGGCGGATGCTAAATTCAAATTTTAGCATCCGAGGTTAATCACCAAAGCCTGTATCTTCAGGCTTTGTCCTTAGCGGTAGCCGAACTAAAATTCATGCTTACTGAATTAATACAATAGCGCTTGTGCGTCAGTGTCGGGCCATCATCAAACACATGGCCTAAGTGGGCGTGGCATTCACTGCATTGCACTTCTACACGAGTCATGCCATGACTATGATCTTCTAGATAATGAATTGCATTATCTAACGCTAAATCAAATGAAGGCCAACCACAGCCAGAGTCAAACTTATTTTCCGACGCAAACAATGCTTGTCCACAACATACGCAGTGGTAAGTTCCGGTATCTCTATTGTGTAACAACTGCCCACTAAAAGGGGCCTCTGTGCCTTTTTCGAAGCAGATTTTATATTGCTCGGGGGTGAGTTTATCACGCCAGAACGCCGCAGGTTTAGACATAAAAAACGCCTCGCTGTTAATAATAAAAGTAAAGTAGGTTTTTGTTCATCTTTGAAAGTATATTCGACTATGACAACCTTCAAGAAAAAATAGTACAACTAAGCTAATCATATTATTTTTCATAAGGTAATACGTTACCAATATGCACCTTGGTTCCACTGAAAACTTAATTCATGTAGTAAAAAAACTTGCAAAACAGCCTCATTTGGCTTAAATTTTATCTAAATTCTGTAACATTACTAACTTATTGTTAGTTACTTTCATTTTCCTACATTTCACATATTGTCACCTGCTTGTCGTGAATCAACAAGTAGCTTACGAGCAAAAATTAACACTTGTTGTTCATTCTGAGATGAATTAATGTAGGAAAATAACGAAAGGCAATGCTTAAAAACGACAAAAACACGGTTTTTTTCCATTTTAAGCATTGCAAATGAAAGGATTTAACATCAAAGGCGTAAGTTTGATACGAATCAAGTTTAACAGCCTTTGATTTAGGTAGTATCACCACAGTTTCCAGTTAAAACAAACCTGTAAGGATCTTAAAAGATGACTATTAAAGTAGGTATCAACGGCTTCGGTCGTATCGGACGTTTTGTATTCCGCGCTGCACAAGAGCGTAACGACATCGAAGTTGTAGGTATTAACGATCTAATCGACGTTGATTACATGGCATACATGCTTAAGTACGACTCAACTCACGGCCGTTTCAACGGTACTGTTGAAGTTGAAGGCGGTAACCTAATCGTTAACGGTAAAACTGTACGTGTAACAGCTGAGCGTAACCCTGAAGACCTAAAATGGGATGCAATCAATGTTGACGTAGTTGCTGAAGCAACGGGTCTTTTCCTAACAGACGAGACTGCACGTAAGCACATCACTGCTGGTGCTAAGAAAGTTGTTCTAACTGGTCCTTCTAAAGACGCAACTCCAATGTTCGTTATGGGCGTAAACGATTCAACTTACGCTGGTCAAGACATCGTTTCTAACGCTTCTTGTACTACTAACTGTCTAGCACCTATTGCTAAAGTACTAAACGACAAGTTCGGTATCGAATCTGGTCTAATGACTACAGTTCACGCTACAACAGCAACTCAAAAAACTGTTGATGGTCCTTCTGCTAAAGACTGGCGCGGTGGTCGTGGTGCTTCTCAAAACATCATTCCATCTTCAACTGGTGCAGCTAAAGCGGTAGGCGTTGTTCTTCCAGAGCTAAACGGCAAACTAACTGGTATGGCTTTCCGTGTACCAACTGCTAACGTTTCTGTAGTTGACCTAACTGTTAACCTTAAAGAGTCTGCTACATACGAGCAAATCTGTGCAGCGATGAAAGAAGCTTCTGAAGGCGAGCTTAAAGGTGTTCTAGGTTACACTGAAGACCAAGTTGTTTCTCAAGACTTCATCGGTGAAGTTCAAACTTCAGTATTCGATGCTAAAGCGGGTGTTGCGCTAACTGACAAATTCGTTAAAGTTGTATCTTGGTACGATAACGAAATCGGTTACTCAAATAAAGTTCTAGACCTAATCGCTCACATCTCTAAGTAAGCATTAGTTCTTAAGAATAGATAAAACCCGCCAAGTGCGGGTTTTTTTGTACCTCAATTTAGACTAACGAAATCGGACTCATGTAACACTGCAAACAAAGTGCTAGACCTAATCGCTCACATCTCTAAGTAAGCATTAGTTCTTAAGAATTGAATAAGCCCGCTTTATAGCGGGCTTTTTTGTACCTACCGTTCGTTGCACATCGAAATCGGACTCATGTAACACGGCAAACAAAGTGCTAGACCTAATCAGTCAACTCTCTGTGATGCACCAAAACAATAAGCGACAGTTTTTGAATATTTGGATAAACCCTAATTATGGACTTCAAGAAAAGATTGCAGCTTACTGGAATAAAACAAAAATAAGCCACTAAATAAAATAAGCAATACAAAAATAAGGGATATCTGATATTGGTGGTCAGAGTCAAGCAAGGTCATACTGTAAAAAGCACCGCAAATTAACAAATAACTAATTAAAGACAAGGCTTCTTTAGTAGGATTCATTTTATAGGCAAGCCCACAAGAGCAGCGTAATATTTGTCCAGTGAAATACATTCTAGTTTGTGCAGCAAAGCCTAGTCTCATATTAATTTGGCAACTTGGACATGTAAAATGACACTTCATACTATTCTGGAATAAACTCTTTGGCGGTTAACAGCATGATTGAATTGGCAAAGCTAGTGCCGTTCTTTGGCATAACTTGGTTAGATTGCATCAACATGCCATCGTTAACTGAGGTGTCCATAACCAATTGCCAATTAACTAAGCTCTCTTTAATGGCTGGAAATTCAACAGACACATCATACTCAGAAGCATTAAAAACTAATAGCCAATGCTCTTCTGATGATTCAAGTTCAAGCTGTAACACTTGCGCAGTGGCACTATGCCATTGGCTTTTTTGCATAAAATGGCCATCAGGATGATACCAGCGCGCCTCAACTGCATCTCGATGCAGCTCAAAGCCATCGTCAACTAAACTAAGCTGCGAGAATACACTCGACTGTAAGCGAAATTGAATCATTTGCTGAGTAAATGCAAGCTCGGCTTGTTTGGTACTGTCTAAACTCCAATCAACCCAACTTATTTCATTATCTTGACAATAGGCATTGTTATTACCTTGCTGAGTACGTCCCATTTCATCACCAGCTAAAAAATGGGGGGTTCCTTGAGACAAAAACAAAGTAGCAATTAAATTACGCTTTAATTGCGCTCGGGACTGCTTAACCCGCGAGTCAAAACTAGGTCCTTCCACCCCGCCATTACTTGATAGATTATGACCATGGCCGTCACGACTGTTTTCGCCGTTTGCTTGATTGTGACGATTCTCATAGCTGACTAAATCTTCAAGGGTAAAACCGTCGTGATAACATAAGTAGTTAACACTACTATGAATACTGCGTTTGTTTTTTGGGAAGATATCACGAGAGCCCAAGATCCGAGTGGCAAATTCAGCAATTTGACCTGAATCTCCGCGCCAAAAAGCACGAATATTGTCTCGATAACGATCGTTACACTCATACCAATTACTTGGGAACTGCCCCAATCGGTAACCACCATGGCCAATATCCCATGGCTCAGCAATTAACCGCACCTGGCTCAAAATAGGATCTTGGAATAACGCTTTAAAGAATGCGCTATAAGGTTCAAAACAGCCTCTTTCACGTGCTAATGTAACCGCTAAGTCAAAGCGAAAACCGTCTACTTGCATCTCGGTGCTCCAGTAACGCAGAGCATCTAGGGTCAGCTTCAGAGCCCAAGGTAAATCAAGGTTAACAGTATTACCACAACCGGTAAAATTAGCATGCCGCTTCGGTAAATCAGGGTTATCCATGTTATCAAAATAGTAATAACTATTTTCAGCTAGCCCCTTATAACTTAATACTGGACCTCCATCGCCTCCCTCCGCCGTATGGTTAAACACCACATCAAGAATAACCTCGATGCCAGCGGCGTGAAACTGGCGCACCATGGTTTTAAATTCGACAACAGCATCATTTATGGCATAACGCGGATCCGGAGCAAAAAAATTGATGGGGTTATAACCCCAATAATTAGTTAAATTTAACTCCATCAGTCGCGGCTCAGCCATAAAACTTGCCACCGGCATGATCTGGACCGATTTAATTCCCAGCGACGTCAAGTGTGCAATCACACAGGGATGACTTAATCCAAGATAAGTACCACGTAACTCAGCAGGAACCTTAGGGTTAAGCCAAGTGAAGCCTTTAACATGAAGCTCATAAAGGATCACATCACTGTCTTTAAGCCTTGGCTTTTTCACACCTTGCCAATCAAAGCTATCGTCCACTACCACAGACTTAGCAACCCAACAATGATTGTTAGGCTGCTCTATCTCTGGGCGCCATTCCAGTGCTTGATTTAAAGCTTTAGCATAAGGGTCAATTAATAATTTGTTATGAACATTGGGATCATCAGATTCAACCACGTAGCCATAGTTTTGCCCAGCTTTGACTCCTTCAATAAAAGTAGACCAGAACTTTCCGCGCTTTTCTATCAACTTGAATCGTGTTATCTCTTGATTATTTTGATCAAATAACAGCAGCCAAATGCGACTACTGTTACTGTAGATAGAAAAATTACAACCCGTATCTGTCAGCTCAGCCCCTAAAGGCAGGATCCGCCCTTCTGATTGCAGAAAGTGATGCGCTCTAGGCTTGCATGCCTGAGGCGCGTACTGACTTGATACTAGATTCATAATTATGCCTTTTTACGCAAGTAAATGGTTGCCAGTGGCGGCACATCAATTAACAAAGAGTGAGGCTGACCTTGGTGAGCTAATTCGCTGCTATTAAAGATCATTCCAGCATCGTAGTTACTGCCCCAGTAATATTTACTGTCGGTATTAATTACTAACTCGTATTCGCCAGCAGTGGGCACACCAACTCGATATTGCTCTCGCGGTATAGGAGTAAAGTTAGATACAACAATCACTTGGTGAGTTTTATCTAAATTTTGACGCATAAAGGCGTACATTGAATGGTCGCCATCTTGGTGGTCAAGCCAGACAAAACCTTGCGGCTGGTAATCGGCCTCATACATTGCACTTTCATTTTTATAAAAGTGGTTGAGATCTTTACAAAGCAATTGATGACCTTGATGTTTGTCAAACTCAAGTAACCACCAACCAAGTTGCTCGTTATGGTTCCACTCAAATGATTGCGCCAACTCATTACCCATAAAGTTTAATTTTTTACCTGGGTGCGCAAACATAAAACCAGCATATGCACGTAAATTAGCTGCAGCCTGCCATTCATCTCCAGGCATTTTGCCTAGTAACGACTGCTTACCATGAACCACTTCGTCATGGGATAATGGCAAAATAAAGTGTTCATTGTAGTGGTAGACCATTGAGAAGGTCATTTCATTATGATGATATTTACGATACATAGGATCCGTTGACATGTATTCTAATGAGTCATGCATCCAGCCCATATTCCATTTAAAGCCAAAGCCTAGGCCTCCTTCAAATGTCGGTTTAGATACGCCAGCAAAAGCCGTTGACTCTTCAGCAATGGTCATAGCATGAGGGAACTGTGAATATACTTCCTCATTAGTCCAGCGTAACAAGCTGATCGCCTCGTAATTATGATTACCACCATCAACGTTGGGCACCCATTCACCTTCATTGCGTGAATAATCCCAATATAACATTGAGGCAACCGCATCAACACGTAGGCCATCAACATGAAACTTATCGATCCAAAATAATGCACTAGCAACCAAAAATTGGCGAACATTGTCATTACCAAAATCGTAGATGTAGGAGTTCCAATCTGGATGCCAGCCACGGCGTGGGTCTTCATATTCGTACAATGGCGTCCCATCAAAACGTGCTAAGCCATGTGGATCAGATGGGAAATGTGCAGGAACCCAGTCAATGATCACACCTATATCGTTCTGGTGACATAAATCAACAAAGCGTTTAAATGCATCAGGATCACCAAAGCGGCTAGTTGGAGCAAACATACCAACAGGCTGATAACCCCAAGAACCATCAAATGGAAACTCAGAGACCGGCATCACTTCAATATGGGTATAACCCATTTCTTTAATGTATTGAATTAGTTCAACCGAAAGTTCATCGTAAGTTAAAAAGCGAGAACCTTTCTTGTCATCCGGCTTACGACGCCAAGAGCCTAAGTGCACTTCATAAATATTCATCGCACTGTAGCGTTTGTCATTTTTTTGCGACGCTATCCATGCTTGGTCTTGCCATTGGTATTGCGAATGGTCATAGACAACCGAAGCATGCGAAGGGTATTGGTCAGCAAAAAAGCCGACAGGATCGGCTTTGTGCGGCAAACGATTCCCCATTGGGTCTTTCAATTCGTATTTGTACTTTTCTCCCGCGCCTAAACCGGGCACAAATAACACCCAGTGACCACATAAGCTACGTTGCATAGGGTGCTTGCGACCATCCCAATGGTTGAAATCACCAATTAAACTGACACTACTAGCACTTGGTGCAAATACCGCAAAACGAGTACCAATAATTGCTTCGCCATTAAGCTCTAACGACATGATTTGCGCGCCGAGCACTTGGTACAAGTTTTGTGGTCGATGGGTCATGGTGCTCAACCCAGCATACGCTTGTTCATGAAATTGGTACGGGTCAATAAAGCGATGGCTATCACCCTTGGCATAGCTAGCCACTAACCGATAATTAAATTTTTCTTGCGCTTTAGGAAATGCGTATTCAAATATACCTTCGTTACCAATCTTGTTTAAAGTCGCAATAGGCTTAGCGTCATCTTCTAAACCATAAACCTCAACAGAGGTGGCATCGGGTAACCAAGTACGTAATAAAAACCCCTGTTTCTGGGGCAATAGGCCTAAATGTTCAAATGGATGGCTCAAGCATGCACTTTCTAATGTTGTCAGTAATGGGTGGGCACTTTCTTTTTTCTTCACTGGGCGCTCAGCTATATCAGACTGCTTAGCGTTAGCTGGGGTTGTCGTTTCAGTATTTTTTGCTTTACGGGTTGCACGCGTTGTTTTTTTAGCGGTTCTCGAGGTTGTCGTCATATCGTACTCTAATCGTTAAAAATCAATTGGTAATGTTAATTAACATTACCATGAGAGGTTATTCAGCTGCGTTACTGCGTGCATCACTGATATTTTTACTGAGTTGTTGGATCTGCGGCTGACTAAAAATATCATCCAGATCGCAACTTAATTTGCGGCGCCAATTCGGATACTCATCACTGGTTCCTGGCACATTGACAGGCTTATCCATTTCCAGAAAATCTTCTAACTGTAAACTAAGCAGTAAAGATTTAGCGTGCGCCAAATGTTGCTGGATACCAAAGCTTAAATCACGATCCATACCAACAAAGTCAACACATTCAGAAATGTGTGAAGGTAAAGCTTGATGGCCAAATAAGCTATTTAACATCATTTGTTTAGACTGATGGCGATCAGATATTAGCTGATCTACAAGCTCCTGAGATGGATATAAACCTAAGGTTTTACCTAAGGTTAAATCGTCGCAGTGCCAATATCCCTTTAACGTTGGCATGTCATGCGTCACCACCGTAGCCATTGCTTGTTCGGGGTAGTGAGAAGGTGAGATATAACCGCCATCAGCCGCTGTTTCAAAGCAAAATACCCGATATGAGTAAACGCCTGAATTTTTCAACAATTCATCCATACCATCTGGCACAGTACCTAGATCTTCACCTATAACAAGACATTGATTACGTTGACTTTCGAGAGCTAGGATAGCCAGCATTAACTCAACAGGATAATATACATACACCCCATTAGCAGCGTCTTCGCCTGCTGGTACCCACCACAGCCTCAACAAAGCCATGACGTGATCAATACGCAAAGCACCGCAGGCTTTCATATTAGATTGTAATAACTTGATAAAGGCATGAAAGCCATTCTCAACTAAACGCGCAGGATCAAGTGGCGGCAGCCCCCAATTTTGCCCACGGGGCCCTAGCACATCAGGCGGAGCCCCCACAGTTGCTTGAGTGCAATAATCTTGTTTGTTGGCCCATATTTCACTGCCACCCGAGGCAACGCCCACCGCTAAATCACGGTATATACCTATCTCCATTGCTAGAGATTGAGCAAGCTCATCTGCTTGAGTTAATTGCTCATCGGCTAGCCATTGTAAATAAGCCCAGAACTGAACCTCATCTGGATGCTGCTCATGCCACTCGAACACTTCGCGACTATGATAATCCTGTAACGCTTCTGGCCAGGCAGGCCACCCCCAAGCGTTAGCATCCTGTTTCAATAGTGATTCATGCAGTGCATCAAATACTGCTTGCTGCATCAACGCGTCGCCTTTATCAGCAACAAACCGCTGAAAAGCTTGGCCTCGCTGACTGTTATTTTCGATATCGTGCTTGAAGGTTTGATAAGCTAGCTTAAGCGTGCTCAACTTTAATTCATGCACCAAGGCATAATCGACATCATCAACACAACGCGCATAAGCCAGCTTGTCTTGAAATAGGCGACTGTTAAACAACGTTTGTGCCGCTTCACTGGCCATAAACTCAGGCACAGCTGCCACATCAATATATATGATATTCAGCCATTGCCGTGAAGATGGGCTATACGGGCTGGCATTATTTGGCATCATGGGATACAAGGCATGAATAGGATTTAACCCGACAAAATCACCACCCTGTTGTTTAATCTGTTTTAGTAGATGCTTTAAATCACTAAAGTCACCAACGCCCCAGTTAGCTTTACTGCGAACCCCGTATAGCTGAACACTTACACCCCAAATTCGTTTTCCAGCAGCCATTGCTTCAGGTGTAAAACAGGCTCGCGGCGCAATAATCACTCGGCTAATACCAAGGGCATCTTCTACTTGAGAATCAAAAATGCGTAAATCGTGATAGCCCATTTCTAGCTTCACTGGCAATGCAATAGAATAGGCTTGAAACTCAACATCATCAAAATGCTCAATGGCCAGTAACTGCCCATCAACAGGGCAAAACTCTCCCTTTAATATTGCACCTGATTCCGTTTCAATCTCATAGTTGAGGGTTTCAGCAACAAACTCCATTGGAAGTTTGAGCTCAAACTGCAGAGACTCATCAACATAGGCCAAAATGACAGGGTCAAGGCTCGATAGCCAATGCTCTTTTATCGCATCATTCACCTCGGACTCTAACCGTTCTGGGGCTACATCACAGCCCATCGCAGCTAAAATACGAGCAACTATTTCAGGGCTAGCTTGTGTTTCACAACCCCACGCGTCCGTATAATGAGGGTCAATTCCTTTAATAC
Source organism: Motilimonas sp. E26 (assembly GCF_021278025.1). Taxonomy (GTDB): domain Bacteria; phylum Pseudomonadota; class Gammaproteobacteria; order Enterobacterales; family CBDFNC01; genus Motilimonas. Next base: position 253,655 of record NZ_JAIBHJ010000003.1, on the reverse strand, counting down.
TGGCAAGATTTTCAAGTAGACTTTCAGACATACCACTCCCATTTTGACGCTGAGCCATTAATAAAATTAATAATAAACTTAAAAGATGGAGCTTATATTACGTACCTAAAGAAAAAACATTGAGTATTATGGCGCAGTTTCAAAATTATCTTATTTCTCGCCGCTATCCTTGTCACATAACCGAGTTAGAGTTTGATTTAAAACAAACAAAGCCATTGCGCAGCTGCTGTTCATAACGACTCTCGCTGGTAGAATAGATCCCAATTAGCTTAATCCATCATTGTCTTTTTTATCAACTAACAATTAAAGCATAATTTTCAATGCTATATGAGGTTTTATGATAGACCATTTAAAATTAACGACAAAACAACCTTTATCGCCATCTGTCCAACTAATGACAGACGAAAACCAAATAGAATTTGTCAGTATCGCTCACCCTAAAGCGCAAGCCTGCTTTACATTACACGGCGCTCATTTGATCCATTTTCAGCCAACCGGTAAAGCCCCAGTTATTTGGTTAAGTAAAACCGCCATTTTTGATAATAACAAGGCCATTCGCGGCGGCGTTCCCATCTGTTGGCCTTGGTTTGGCGCGCCTGCGGCTGAGCTAGGAAGTGGCTTACCGTCTCATGGCTTTGCCCGTAATAGCCAATGGCAACTAGGAGATATATCGGAAGACGATTCTGCTGTTACGATTAATTTTAAGCTGGTCGATACGCCTGCGACACAAGCTCTTTGGCCACACTCGTTTGAATTAACTTTAACGGCCACTATCGGAGACTCTGTGCAACTTAGTCTCACCACGAAAAATACCGGTAATGAATCATTAAGCTACCTTGCCGCCCTTCACAGCTACCTGAATATATCAGCGCCTGAAAAAACCAGTGTGGCAGGTTTAGGTCCTACCTATGTCGATAGCTTGGACAATAAATGCATGAAAAATGGCGCAGAAAAATTATCCATCGCGGGACCAATTGACTCTCTTTATATTGAGCCAACAGATAAAGTGACATTAACGGATAGCGGTTATGATCGCGAGCTTGCAATACAAAGCAGTGGACACGATACCATCGTTGCTTGGACGCCTTGGATTGAAGGCGCAAAAGGTATGGCTGATATGCCTGATGACGGCTACCAAACAATGCTGTGCTTGGAAGCAGCGATCACTGGAACAGCCATAGAAGTTGCTCCAGGGCAAAACCATATACTAAGCACATCTATTAGTTAAACTCATCGATTAATTATGCTAACCAAACAACATAAAAAACGTGTTTGGTTACAACAACATAGATGAAGTAAAGCACAAAGAAAAAGGGGCCAAATTTAATTTGGCCCCTTTTTCTTTAAATCATTGCTACTTATTACTCGCAGCAAATGACAACATCCGATCAAGTGGGATCATTGCCTGCTTAGCAAGCTCTGGGTCAACAAATACTTCATGCCCAGTAGCATCAATTAATGACTTCTCAATGGCTTGTAAGCCATTCATCGCCATCCAAGGACAATGGGCACACGTGCGACAAGTTGCGCCACTGCCTGCAGTAGGCGCTTCTATTAATTCTTTATCTGGGCAAGCTTGCTGCATTTTATAAAAAATGCCTCGGTCTGTTGCCACTATTAGTTTTTTGTTAGGCAGCGTATTCGCAGCTTTGATCAACTGACTCGTTGAACCGACAGCATCGGCTAATTCAACAATATTGGCTGGTGACTCAGGGTGAACCAACACAGCAGCATCTGGATATACTGCTTTCATGTCTTTTAGGGCTTTCGCTTTAAATTCATCGTGAACAATACACGCACCTTGCCACATTAACATTTCAGCGCCGGTTTGCTTTTCTATGTAAGCACCTAGATGACGATCTGGGCCCCAAATAATCTTCTTACCTTCACTGTCTAAGTGCTCAACAATATCCAAGGCAATAGCAGAAGTAACCACCCAATCAGCACGAGCTTTAACCGCTGCGGAGGTATTCGCGTAAACAACAACCGTATGATCTGGGTGCTGATCGCAAAACTCAGAAAACTTATCAACCGGGCAACCTAAATCTAAAGAGCAGGTTGCTTCTAAAGTTGGCATCAACACTTTTTTATTCGGCGTTAAAATCTTAGCTGTCTCACCCATAAACTTAACACCAGCAATAATCAGGGTCTCTGCTTGATGATCTCGACCAAAGCGTGCCATTTCTAACGAGTCTGCAACATAGCCACCCGTCTCTTCTGCTAAAGCTTGAATTTCAGGATCGGTATAATAGTGAGCAATCAGCACTGCATTTTTTTCAATGAGTAATGCCTTAATGCGCGCTTTGTAAGCCTGGCGCTCTGCTTCTGATAATACAGCCGGCTTAGGCGGAAAAGGATAATCTGATTCAATAATGGCTTGTTCGATTTGGCTCATTTGCTGTCCACGTTTTAACGAGATCTAATGGACAGCATTATACACGCAGCAAGGGGAAAAACCACGAAGGCAGAAACGAAAAAACCTCGCCATAGCGAGGTTTTTGATTTGGTGGGTTGTGAAGGATTTGAACCTTCGACCAATTGATTAAAAGTCAACTGCTCTACCAACTGAGCTAACAACCCG
>NZ_JAIBHJ010000003.1:94886-250974 GCF_021278025.1 Motilimonas sp. E26 | reverse complement strand
ATTGATTAAAAGTCAACTGCTCTACCAACTGAGCTAACAACCCGTATTTATCTTTAAATTTTTATCTTAATTCTAGAGTGCCTGTGCTGACTTTCGCAGTTATGCTCTACACTTTCAACTGCAACACTAACAACCCGAATTTGTTCTAAATTTTGTCTTACTTACTTCAACATCAAACCGATGTTTTAAATTTGGTGGGTTGTGAAGGATTTGAACCTTCGACCAATTGATTAAAAGTCAACTGCTCTACCAACTGAGCTAACAACCCGAATTTTCGTTTAAATTTTTCTTTCGCTGGAATGATAACGCTGACTTTCGCAGTTCTGCTCTACGCCTTCAACTGCAGCACTAACAACCCGAATTTGTGTTTAACATTTTCTTTCGCTGGAATGCTAGTGCTGAATTTCGCAGTTCTGCTCTACGCTTTCAACTGCAACACTAACAACCCGAATCTGTGTTTGAATTTTTTTCTCTGGAATGCTAGTACTGAATTTCGCAGTTCTGCTGTACGCTCTCAACTGCAACACAAGCAACCAAATTTTTTCTCTTAAGAGATGGAACGTTAGTTATTTATAACGACCTAATCTGATTTAGATTCTTTAAACTGTCACCTAAATCCGCTAAGCAAAGCCGCCTAGGCAACGGCGGCTAATATTACGGATTTCTAAATCCAGTGCAACTTAAAAATGTATTTTTTTTCCCGACTGCTTACTTATCAGGCAAACAAGCTAAATTAGTAGCAATTGCGATACATTTTTTTTACTTTAAGGCTGAAACTCGCGGCTCTGCTAACTTTGCAGAAGATGAACCAGGATAATCAGTAAGGACTTGCTCGTATAAACTAATCGCTTCTGCTTTATTTCCTAAGTACTCAGCAATGATGCCACTTTTTAACAACGCCTCACCCCGTTTGTTCGAATCAGGATATTTATTCGCCACAATATCAAATTCTTTTTTCGCAGCTTCACGCTGTTCAGCATTAAATAGTAGCTGTCCAAGCCAATAATGCGCATTGGCGCCATAACTTGAATCGGGATAAGTTGAGATAAAACCTTGGAAGGCCACTATCGCTTGATCATATTGCTTGTCTTGAAGAACGAGCTTCACTGCATCTTCATAAGCTGACTTTTCATTAACAGGAGCTGCATTTTCTGTCGCGTCAACAGCAGGCTCCACCACAGCGGGTTGCGAGAGTTTGTTATCTATTTCCTGATACAGTTCACGTTGACGAGTCTGGATCTGCTCAATCTTATGATTTTGCCGTTCCATTGATCCCGTTAGACTATTCATCTCACTTTGCAATTGATTCAGCTGTTGCTGGATATCAAATTGCATTTGGTTTCGTGCATCTATCATACGCTCAAGAGTGCTCAGACGAGTCTCAAGATCACCCTTATTACCACTGTTACGAGCATCTGTTACCGGTGCGGCCGCATAAGCAGTCACAGCCGTAAAAAGAACGGCCACAGAGATGGCCGTTTTCATTATAGTTTGCATAAGCTGTAGCTTACCCTTAGTAAATTAATACTGCGCGACGGTTTTCTGCATAGGCCGCGTCAGAATGAGAAAAATTAGCAGGTTTCTCTTCACCGTAACTCACTGTGCTCAGCTGAGTTGCAGGAACCCCCATGCTTTGCAAGTAACGTACAACCGACAATGCACGACGCTCGCCCAGTGCGATGTTATACTCTGGCGTACCACGCTCATCGGTGTGCCCTTCAATCGTTACTGATTTTTGTGACTCAACTAAATATTGTGCATGGGCGTTTAGTACCACACGATATTCAGGTGCAATTTCAGACTGATCGTAAGCAAATGAAATAGTGTTCTCTAAAATTGCTTGGCCGTATTTAGCAGCAAGCTTTTCCTCAAACGACATATCCATTGGTGAAATAGCATCCGTATCAACGCCGCTATCGCTTCCATCTGTCACTTCAGCACCATTATTCATTTCTGAACTTTGGTCTTCAAATTTTTTATCATTCGAGCTACATGCTGCTAGCGTCATTAAAGGAAGAGTGATTGCTAAGCCCTTTAATATTTTGTTCAATTGCATAAATTATTCCTGTTACTGTTAATTGCTAGATTAATTTAAATAAGGCGACCAAGCTGGCGCCCTTACTTCACCGCTACGAGCAGGCAGTTTCGCTTTAAAACGACCATCCATTGAGACCAAAGCTAAATTCTTTTTACCGCCATAAATTGTGCTGTAAATAATCATACTGCCATTGGGGGCAACACTGGGTGATTCGTCAAGGCTAGATGCAGTAAGTACAAATAAATCACCCGTTTCTAAATCTTGGCGAGCTATTTGGTACTGCCCTTTATTACGGCTTACCATCACTAAATTTTTACCGTCAAAAGTCAATGAACCACCTAAGTTCATCTCACCTTCCCAAGTCAAACGCTTGGTCTCATTGGTGGCTAAATCTACTCTATAAATTTGTGGTTTACCACCGCGCTCAGACGAAAATATCAACGATTTACCGCTAGGATCCCAACTTGGTTCGGTGTCTATTGAGCGGTGCGAAGTCACACGTCGCAAATCACGAGTGCGGATATTCATAACATAGATATCTGGCTGGCCGTCTTTTGAAAGTACCATTGCCATTTGTTGGCCATCAGGTGACCATTTAGGCGCACCATTAATCGATGGGAATGAGGTTAACTGAGTGCGCTCTTGGGTATAAATATCCTGAATATAAATCTGCGAACGATTGTTTTCAAAACTAACATAAGCCAATTTACGGCCATCAGGTGACCAAGATGGAGACATGAGAGGCTCTTGCGAGCGAACAACTAATTTTTCACCAAAACCATCATAATCTGAAATACGCAACTGGTAAGGGTATTTGTCTGTTTGATCAACAGCAATATAAGCAATACGTGTTAAAAAAGCCCCTTTCTCACCCGTGAGTTTTTCGTAAACGATGTCGCTAATACGATGAGCGTACTGACGCATTTGACTTTCTTTCACCACGCTGCGGCGTTTATCTAATACATAAGTTGCACTATTACCTTGCTGACCACTAATCACGTCCACTAATTCAAAGGTCACTTGATACTTACCGGGCTCAGGCATCGTCACCACGCCAGTCACCAAGGCTTCCGCGCCTAAACTGGCCCAAGCATTAAAATCAATGTCTGAACTCAATGATGGCGTTTGTGGCATTTTAGAACGAGCCAATGGATTAAATTTACCACTGCGCATTAAGTCGGTACTGACTATTTCAGCTAAATCTTGTGGCGCAACGCCCTCACCTTCAAATTTAAAAGGCAGCACTGCAACTACGCGAGCGGTGTCGACACCCTCCGTGACGACTATCTCTAGCTTGGCGTGAGCGTTCGCAATCACTGCGAACCACAAACCAATTAACATCAGTAATTTATTTTTCATAATTCGAAACGTTCCTTTTATGACCCTAAGTTTATGGCTCTAAACGTAAATTAAAATCTTTAAATTCAGCTAACACAGCCGGATCTTTAGGTACAGGCAAACTATTCGCCTGGCGCACAGCGGCAATAGCAGAGCGACAAACCTGACCATCACCTTCTACCCGTTTTGTTTCAAGCACCAAACCGTTATTCGCTAAGCGAATATTAAGTAAGCAATATTTACCTTTCCAACCCGACTCAACCCGCCAATTGCGCTCAACCTTGTCTTTGATCAAGGCCATATATTTACCTTTCTCAGAGATCTGACGTGAAGTTAAAGCATTGCTTTGCTCAGCCGCAAACTCGGCAGCCATTAAGGCCTCCAACTCACTTTGTCGCTTTGCTTCTGCTGCTTTACGCTTGCGCTCTGCCGCTTCTCGCTCAGCTTGTTCTTTGGCTTTTTTCGCTTCTTCTTGCTGGCGCTTTTTCTCTGCCTCAGCCTTTTTAGCGGCTTCTTCTGCGGCTTTCTTCTCTGCTTCTGCTTTCTTGGTTTCTTCTAATTTCTTTTGTTTCTCGGCTTCAGCCTTCTTCGCCGCTTCTTCTGCTGCTTTTTGTTCTGCCGCTGCCTTAGCTGCTGCTTGCTCTGCTGCCACGCGCTGCGCTTCTTTTTCTTTGCGAGCTTGCTCTGCTTGCAGTGCCTTTTGCTCAGCTTCCTTACGTTCAGCTTCTTTTTGTTGCCTCACTCTATCTGCCTGTTGCGCCGCTTCTTCTGCCAGTTTGCGTTCGGCTTCTTTCGCTGCTAATGCCGCTGCAGCGACTTTTGCAGCCTCTTCTGCTGCAGTACGCTCTGCTTCTTTGTTCTTACGCTCAACTTCAAGTTGCTCTACTTTTTTTTGTTCGGCAAGTTGTCGTTCACGCTCTTGCTCGGCTAATTCTTTTACACGCTCTAATTCTTCATTAGCAGCGGCAATACGCTCCGCTTCATCGCGTCGCTTTTGCGCTTCTTTTTGTTTAATTTTGCTAACTTGTGCGTCAACTGTCGCTTGATCGATCACCACAGCATTAATAGCAGAGCCTGACGGAGGCGGTGTCGGCTCCTTCTTAAAATCAATCCCTACGATAAAAACAATGGCCAATACCACATGCAACACACAAGCAATGATAAAAGGTAAACCAAATCGAGACTTCACGGCATTCCCTGCTATTGTTCTTGTGGCTGAGTCATTAAGCCAACCGATGGCACCCCAGCTTGTTGTAATAACACCATTAAACGAACAACTTGTTCATACGCCACTGCGCCATCACCTTTCACCACAACAGGAACAGTTGGGTCAAGCTGCATGTGAGCCTGCACTAAAGAAATAAGCTCACTATCCGCTAATGGCTCATCACTACTGTCACCAACATCTAAGAAGTAATTACCATCAATATCAACCGAAGCCACTAACGGTGGCTTCGCATCTTGTGACATTGACTCTGCTTCAGCTGTTTGCGGCAGGTCAACTTTTACCCCTTGAGTAATAATCGGCACTGTCGCCATAAAGATGATCAACAGCACTAGCATAACGTCAATGTATGGCACCACGTTGATCTCAGCAACCGGTCTACGGCGTTTGCGTTGATACCCCCCGTACATCATGCTTGGCTTCCTTGTTCACTCATGGATTGACGTTGCAATATCGACGTAAACTCTTCCATAAAGTTAGCATAGCTGTTTTCAAGGCGACCTACTTGGTGAGAAAAGCGGTTGTAAGCAATAACTGCAGGAATAGCAGCAAACAACCCCATTGCGGTTGCAATCAAAGCTTCAGCAATACCGGGAGCAACCATGCTTAGCGTAGCCTGTTGCACTTCGCCTAAGGCGATGAAGGCAGTCATAATCCCCCAAACCGTACCAAATAAACCAATATATGGACTGATTGAACCTATGGTTGCTAACGTAGGTAATGATGATTCTAGATCATCAATTTCACGTGATAAGGTCACGCGCATCGTGCGATAGGTGCCTTCCATTAAGGTTTCTGGTGTGCGACCTACCGATTTATGCAAACGAATGTATTCTTTAAAACCAGCGTGAAACAATTTTTCGCTGCCTTGCAAACTTTCACGTCGTGCTGAACTTTCTTGATAAAGTTTAGAGAGATCGATACCTGACCAAAATCTGTCTTCAAACCGGTCAACACTTTTATTCGCTAGCTTAAGTGCTTTATTACGCTGAAAAATGATCGTCCAAGACGCCAGTGACATACCAAGTAAAATAAGCATGACCGCTTTAACTAAAAAGCTGGCTTGAGAAATCAACCCGATAAACGACATATCTGCGTGCACTGACTATTACTCCTGCTGAAAAATCGCCATCAACCAGCGATTAAATTCAAATTAATTTATGATTAGTTCTATCTTGCCAAACCACACCTCGGCTTGGCTAATTTCGGCGCTACTATAGCTGAGCTTTTCTCACTAGGATACGTGATACAGCCTAAAATTAATTTCACCTGACCGCAAATAAAAAAAGATTCATCTTCCAACTACAATCAGTATCTTAAGTGAATACCCTTTAAAATCGAAAAAAATAAAACATTCGTCTTTTCTGCAACAAATGAATTTTAAGATTAGCCTCTTTAGATTACAGCTAAGTAAAAAGTTTAATCTTTCTGGTAACCTAAATGCAAATAGGCACGGTCTGTGGCAATTCGTCCACGTGGAGTGCGTTGTAAAAAACCTTGCTGAATCAAATAAGGCTCCAGCACATCTTCAATGGTCTCACGCTCTTCACCAATGGCAGCTGCAAGGTTGTCTAAACCAACAGGCCCACCCATAAACTTATCGATAATGGCATCCAATAATTTGCGATCCATTAAATCAAAACCTTGGTTATCCACTTCCAGCATATCTAACGCAGCCTTAGCCGCAAATTGATTTACTTTCCCTTCGTGTTTTACCTCTGCGTAATCGCGTACGCGACGCAGCAATCGGTTAGCAATTCGTGGCGTACCACGTGAGCGCCTTGCCACTTCAATACAGGCATCACCATCCATATCCAACGCTAAATAATGGGCGCTGCGTTTAACAATCTGTGTTAAGGATGGCACATCATAAAATTCTAGGCGCTGCACTATGCCAAAACGGTCCCGTAGAGGAGAGGTTAACGAACCCGCTCTTGTCGTTGCGCCAATAAGAGTAAAAGGTGGTAAGTCGAGCTTAATTGAGCGCGCCGCAGGACCCTCACCTATCATAATATCAAGCTGATAATCTTCCATCGCGGGATAGAGGATCTCTTCCACCACCGGACTCAAACGGTGGATTTCATCAATAAACAGCACATCATTGGGTTCAAGGTTAGTTAGCAGTGCCGCTAAATCCCCGGCTTTTTCCAGCACCGGGCCTGAGGTGGTTTTAATGTTTACCTCAAGCTCATTGGCAACAATATTCGCTAAGGTGGTTTTACCTAACCCCGGCGGACCAAAAATCAGCAGGTGATCAAGGGCTTCACTACGACGACGCGCCGCCTCAATGAAGATTTCCATTTGGCTTTTAACTTGCTCTTGACCGGTATAATCTTGCAGTAACTTAGGTCGGATGGCACGGTCAACCACCTCTTCTTGTAAACTCGCACTACTGCTGATCAGTCTATCCGCTTCTATCATTTATTTTGCCATTACCTTTTGTCATGACGACTTGAGTTAACAAACTGGACGCTTGTTATGTTACGCCATTGTCCGCAGAGCGTCGCGGATCAAGCTCTCACAGCTCGCCCCTTCGCTATAAACTTGCTTAACCATTTTTTCTGCTACGGCAGGTTTATAACCGAGTGAGATTAATGCGCCGATGGCTTCACCTTTTTCATCAGTGGCCGCGGTCACGGCAACGCTTTCTTCATCTCTTGGCAGCGCAGGGTTAAACAGATCCGCACCAACCCACCCTTTAAGCCTGTCTTTCATTTCAACTAATAAACGTTCGGCGGTTTTCTTACCTACACCCGGTAGCTTAACGAGTCCGGTGACATTATTATCTTCAATGCACTGCACAAACTGATTCGCCGTCATCCCTGATAAAATCGCCAGTGCCAATTTTGGCCCGACACCATTAACTTTAATTAATTCACGAAACATGGCGCGTTCAAGTTTATCGGTAAAACCGTACAATAACTGTGCATCTTCACGCACCACAAAATGGGTATAAACCACCGCTTCATGGCCCGGCTCTGGTAAATGATAAAACGAACTCATCGGCAGCTGCACTTCATAACCGACACCTGACACCTCAATTAAAATTTCTGGGGCTTGTTTCTCAAGTAAAATGCCTCTAAGTCTTCCGATCACTGCGCTCAGTCCTGTTGGGTTGAATAAAATAAGCTAGGATAGAAAACAACTGGATGAATATCCAGTTATATTTATTCTCAGTTTGATTTAAACCTATCGCCATCATGTAAAGTTTGTTTTAACGCATCCGCCCACGTACGGTTTTTCGCACTTGCCCCGCCATTGCAATAAGGCTAGATTGCGTCGCCCCATGGCACATAGCCACCGCCAGCGCATCGGCCGCATCCGCTTGTGGTACGCCGTCTAATTTTAATATGTGTTGGACCATATGCTGCACTTGCTCTTTTTTCGCGCCGCCCGTGCCCACCACAGCTTGCTTAATTTGCCGCGCCGAATATTCTGCCACTGTTAGCTGTTGATTGGTTGCCGCCACAATTGCCACGCCACGCGCTTGGCCGAGCTTTAACGCCGAGTCAGCATTTTTCGCCATAAACACTTGCTCAATGGCAAACTCATCGGGTTGATATTGCAAGATTATTTCACTAATACCGTTGTAAATCGTGTGTAAACGCGATGCTAACTCATCGCCTTGGGTGCGAATACAGCCACTGGCAACGTATTCAAACTTGCCACGAATAAACTTTACCAAGCCAAAACCTGTGGTGCGCGAGCCGGGATCAATGCCCAGAATTATTGCCATTTATGTGCCTGTATCATGTTGTGCTATACCAACAAAAAAGGAGCCTTAGCTCCTTACCAACGATTAACCAATAATTAAACGATTTAATTGGCAATAGTAAGCTGAATAGTTCGAAGCTTCATCAAGGATGTATCTAGGGCGTCTTCGAGATATTCAGCTTGTTATGACTCAATAAAAACCAGCTCAACAGTCTTAGCTTTATCATTTATATTGATAAAATGCGGACTACAAGGTCGCCGCCACTTCATCAGAAATATCACCGTTGTGATATACCTCTTGTACATCATCATCGTCTTCTAAGATATCAATCAAGCGCAAAAACTTAGCCGCCGTATCGGCGTCTAATTCCGCTTTGGTCGAAGGCACCATGGTCACTTCAGCATTTTCAGCGGTAAAACCCGCTTGATCAAGAGCGTCCTTTACAACCCCGAATTCTTCCGGCGTAGTAAACACCTCTAAGCTACCATCATCATGGGCAAGCACATCTTCTGCGCCGCCTTCAAGGGCCGCTTCCATCAAGGTGTCTTCATCTACTTCTGCGTCATAGGCAATCACGCCTTTTTTCTCAAACAAGTACGCAACCGAGCCATCTGTGCCTAAATTACCGCCCGCTTTGCTAAAAGCATGGCGCACACTGGCAACAGTACGGTTACGGTTATCGGTCATAGTTTCCACCATCACCGCCGTGCCACCTGGGCCATAACCTTCATAGATAATGGTTTCTAACTCTTGACCATCTAGCTCACCAGCACCACGTTTTACCGCTCGCTCAACCGTGTCACGGGTCATATTATTAGATAATGCTTTATCAATCGCTGCACGCAGTCGTGGGTTAGCGTCTGCATCCGAGCCTCCCTCGCGTGAGGCAACGGTTAATTCGCGAATAAGTTTGGTGAAAATTTTACCGCGTTTAGCGTCTTGCGCCGCTTTGCGATGTTTGATGTTGGCCCATTTACTATGACCTGCCATGACAGCCTCCGGATTTATTTTGTTAACGCTAAAATAACCTGGCGATTAGTTGCTGAGCTTGCTAATGCTGCCGCCTCTTTGAGGGGCAACCAACAGTGCTCACTGTGCTCGGTAAGAGAGATCTCACATTGAGCGGGAAGCGCTAAAGTAAATTGATGTTCAATGTTCGTTGTGACCCCTTCAGCATAGCGTTGACGCCATAAGGGTCGAATTTCGTAGCTTACTTGTTGATTTAAATCATTCAGAGTTAAACCTTGTCCGTCGATATCAATGCCCGTTTCTTCCAATACTTCACGAGCCGCTGTTTGATAGGGCGTTTCACCTGCTTCCAAACTGCCGGTCACCGATTGCCAGAAGTTAGCATCATCTAAGCGACGTAACATCAGCGCCCTGCCCTGTACGGTGTAAATCACTACCAGCACAGATTCAGGGCGCTTAGCCATTAGGCCTGTTCCTCATTTGCCTTTTCAGGCGCTTTTATAACTTCAATGTTCAAATCAGCCAGCGCCGCAGGATTAGCTTGACCCGGCGCGTTGGTTAACGGACACGCTGCCGTTAACGTTTTCGGGAATGCCATAACGTCACGAATAGAGCTCGCGCCTGTCATTAGCATCACTAAGCGGTCTAAACCAAACGCAAGACCTGCGTGCGGCGGCGCACCAAATTTAAGCGCTTCCAGTAAGAAGCCAAATTTCTCTTCTGCTTCTTCATCGGTAATACCAAGAATACGGAAGATAGTTGCTTGCATTTCTTGGTCATAGATACGTACCGAACCACCGCCTAACTCACAGCCGTTTAATACCATGTCGTAAGCATCAGATAATGCGTTAGCAGGATCTTGCTCTAACTGTGCTGGCGTTAAACCTGTTGGCGCCGTGAACGGGTGATGCAGCGGTGTTAAACCACCATTTGGTAGCTCTTCAAACATTGGGAAGTCAACCACCCATAGCGGCTTCCACTCGTCAGACGTTAAGCCTAAATCTTCACCCACTTTCAAGCGCAGTGCGCCCATGGCTTCAGCCACCACGTTAGCTTTATCGGCACCAAATAAAATGATGTCGCCATCTTTCGCGCCGGTACGTTCAAGTAAAGCGGCAATAATTTCAGGCGTAAGGAACTTCGCGATTGGCGATTGAATACCATCCACACCTTTTGCCACTTCATTCACTTTCAACCATGCTAGCCCTTTGGCGCCGTAAATGTTTACGTACTTGCCGTAATCATCAATGTTCTTACGCGACAATGACGCGCCGCCCGGTACACATAATACTGCCACGCGGCCTTTTTCATCATTGGCTGGGCCAGAGAATACTTGGAACTCAACCTCTTTTAATAAATCAGCAACGTCCACCAGCTCCATTGGGTTACGTAAATCTGGCTTATCAGAGCCAAAACGACGCATCGCTTCAGCGTAAGTCATGCGCGGGAACTCGCCTAAATCAACGTTTAGTAAGTCTTGGAACAACTGACGGATCATTGATTCCGTTACCGACATCACTTGGTCAGCGCTCATAAACGAGGTTTCAATATCGATTTGGGTAAATTCAGGCTGGCGATCCGCACGTAAGTCTTCATCACGGAAGCACTTAACGATTTGGTAGTAACGATCCATGCCCGCCATCATCAGCAACTGCTTAAATAACTGTGGCGATTGTGGCAATGCAAAGAAACGACCGTGGTGGGTACGGCTTGGCACTAAATAATCACGTGCACCTTCTGGCGTCGCTTTAGTTAGCATTGGCGTTTCAATATCTAAAAAGCCATTGTCATCAAGAAAGCGGCGCACTGAGCTGGTTACGCGCGCACGGAATTTAATTTTTTCCGCCATATCAGGGCGACGTAAATCTAAGTAACGGTACTTAAGACGTTGCTCTTCGCTGTTTTTTTGATGATCGTCCAGCGTTAATGGCAGCGGCGCTGATTTGCTTAAAATCTCTAAGTTTTGACCTAGAATTTCAATGCCGCCCGTGCGCATATCTTTATTCACTTGGCTTTCAGGGCGTGCACGCACTTTACCGGTAACTTTTACACAAAACTCATTGCGCAAGCTGCTAGCAAGCTCAAACACATCAGCTAAGTCTGGATCGTAAACCACTTGCACTAGGCCTTCACGGTCACGTAAATCAAGGAAAATCACGCCGCCCAAATCGCGACGTTTATTTACCCAACCGACTAATTCTACTTGTTGGTCAATGTGTTGTTCGTTTACTTCGCCGCAATATAAGGTGCGCATGCTGGTTCGTTCCTGTTCTGGTTTTACTATTCGATACTGAAGATGGCTAACTGTACCATCACACAGGGTAAATTTAAGATTCTTTCGCTGCTAAATTCTTTTTCGAGCCGGTTTTAAAGTCGGTTTCATACCAACCACTGCCGCCGAGACGAAAACCCGGCGCAGAAATAAGCTTAGTTAGTTTTGGCTCGGCGCATTGGGGACAATCCTTTAGCGGATCATCACTCATGCGTTGCATTTTCTCTAATTCATGGCCACAGGCCTGACAGCGATATTCATAAATCGGCATTGTCTATCTCTGCTAGTTACTATTTTATCTTTAACACACTTGATTCCATCAAGTGCAAACGCGCTATTATAGAGGAAAAGCTAGGCAAGGGTAAATCGTGCAAAACACATCAGCAGAGACAAAATTACGCATTGGCATGGCGATGTGGTCAGAAAAGGCGTGGCAACCACGTTTAACCCGTCAAACCGAGACGCCTTGTAGTGCGCTTTATCATTACAGTCGTGTATTTAACTCGGTAGAAGGAAATACCACTTTTTATGCCCTGCCCACTCCTGCTGCAGTGGCAAAATGGCGCCAAGACACGCCCGAAGATTTCAAGTTTAGCTTAAAGCTGCCGCAAACCATCTCTCATCAAAAGCGCTTATGCGCCGTTAGCCATGAGTTAAGTGAATTTTTTAACTTATTTGCACCGCTACAACACAAAATCGGTCTGGTTAAATTGCAACTACCGGCCAGCTTCGGTCCCGATGATCTGCCGCTGCTAATGACCTTTCTCAAGCAATTACCCCGTGACTGGCAATATGGCGTGGAAGTGCGCCATTTAGCGTATTTTGCCAAAGGCGAGATTGAAAAGCGTTTCAATGGCTTTTTAATCGAGCAACAAATGAATCGCATCATTATGGACTCGCGGCCGGTGTTTTTAGCCGATGCCAGTAACCCCGTTATTCAGCATGGCCAAACGCAAAAGCCAAAAGTGCCAGTGCATGCCATTGCCACCAGCAATCAACCCGTGGTGCGCTTTATTGGTGATATAGCGCTAGAAAACAATCGCGCTTTGTTTTTACCTTGGGTCAGTAAAATTCAGCAATGGCTAAAACAAGGCAAATCGCCCTACTTATACGTGCACACCGCCGATAATTTACAAGCGCCCGAGCTAGCTGCGATGTTTGCCGAGATGCTGGGTGAACCCGCCGCTTGGTTTAACCTGCCTGAGCCTGAATTTGATCAGCTGGCGATGTTTTGAAGTATATACCCAATCAACCTGGAGAGGCTTGATTTCAGCAAGATTTTACACGCGTTTAGGCAAGGCATTGATTGCAGGTAATGGCTTCTCCTTATCAAAATCAATAACACAGCATAAACGCGTGTAAAACTTGCCCTTTGGGAGCGCCGCCGTGTTTCCACTACGTTGTTACGCTAATTTGAAAGGTACCTACATTCCTGCATTAGCGTGCCTAGTATTGAAAACACGGTGGTGCTCTGAAACATGCATCTTCAAGTTGATTGGGTATAACCTTTCGTTTTATTCAATGGTGCCGAACGATGAATAACGAAAGGCCATCATCCGCAAAAAGTGTCGTCTTGCCACAATTCGAACAAAAAACTCAAACAAGCCCCATTGATAAGTAAACACCTTATTAATCTTTTGCTAGGTTATAAGTTACCCTATGGCCAAAAGGCTATATCTCATTGATAAACGACCTAATATGATAAAAAAATTGCTTAATCGTGGCATCGAAACATGGCTTAACCAGAGCCACTCAGATGAAGAGTTTAGAGAGAATTCATTCGTCTTCGTAGCGCTTACGATCTTGATGTTGATATTATCCTTCTTTATTTACTATAACGTCTTCATTGACTCTTATCCTGTTCTTGCCACCATTCAGGGGACAGGGGTAGCCTTGTGCCTTGCGGGTTACTATTTCCTAAAAAATCGCAGAAGTACACGTACCGCCGGCATTCTTACTGTCACTATCATAACGACAATAAGCCTGCTATTTATCATCGGTTCTCAAAACCGCGAATTAGCCCTCGCCTTTTGCTTTATAACTCCTGTCGTCGCGATATTTATACTTGGTTACAAGCTTGGATCTTTTTTTAGCCTGATCAATTTCGCCGTGGTGGCCTATTTTTGCCTCACTGAGATGCAAAATTGGCAACCCGTTCCCTTTGATTCCATCAGTTTCATCCATTTGGCTATTATTTATTTTTTCCTTTTTTCTATTGCATATTTCTACGATTCTGGCCGTAGACGTACCATGCGTTTATTGAAAGAGTCGAATTTACAACTAAAAACATTATCTACCACCGACGTATTAACCCGCTTACCCAATCGCTTAAAAATGGAAGAGTTACTGCTTAATTCAGATGAAGTGAAATGGATTGCGATGTTGGATGTTGATGACTTTAAAAGCGTCAATGATACTTATGGACACGACATCGGCGATCATGTGCTCAAAGTCATTGCCAAGCAGTTAGCTAACACAATTGGCGATGATGGCGTTGTGGCACGCTGGGGCGGAGAAGAGTTTTTGATTGCCTTTTATCTCTCCGATATCAATGCAATCGAAAACAAACTAATGGAATTGCAAGATAAAATTGCCGCGAAAAAATTCAACTTTGAACGTAATGTTACCGTCAGCTGCGGGGCTACGCCCCATCAACGTCATATGCATCGAACCGCTTTTCGTAGAGCGGATGAAGCGCTCTATCGCGCCAAAGCATCCGGTAAAAACTGCTACAAACTTGATATTACTGCAATAGGGATGGAAGCCTTACAATAAACTAAGTTAACCACGCCAACATGGCAGACGCCGCTATTATCGACTTAGAATGCACGACTAGCTCAACCAGCTTATCGTTAACAGGAATAACTAAAAGGTGCAGAGTCACATTCTTCCATTAAGTGATTCGCTTGCCCCATGAACTCAGTTTTCACAAAACTATCACTGATCACCAGCTTTTTACTTTGTCGGAGATCATTATCCATATTAAGCCAAATCATTTGCATATTTTCATTGCTAATAAAGTAGTAACGTCGATCTCTGCTATCACTCACATTGGTCCACAGGGTTTGCGAATTTACGGAATAGCCTAGCCCTTTTTCTACTTTTTCAAGCACACTTAACGGGTGTAGCTCTTCAAAAGCGGTGGGAACAATACAGGTTGCCACCATCGAACGAACTTGAGCCACAGGGTTAGCGCCTTTTGCCGTTTCATTAGACAAGTAGCGATAAAAACAACCACGCTCAAATCGTTGCACAGCAGTGTAACCGCCTGGAACAGTAAAAACAGGATGTAGGTTACGCACCTCAGATTTATTCCACTGGTACATCCAATAATCCATTAATTTAAGCTGAGTCGCGTAATTAGGCTGATTGGTCATCACGGTATAATTTTCGCTCTGATAGCTTTTTACCAACCCTTGCTCAATTTCTAAAATAGCGGAATTGCCCGTTTTATCTGAAATCGAAATATGCAGAACAGCAGCAGAATTGTCGTCACCCGGCACTTTGCCACCGAATAAACGAATTTTATCTTTCGCAAAAAAAGTTACCGCTTCAGAAACAGTGGCAAAGCGATCAAGAATAAATTGCCCCCAGCATAAAACACTTAGTCCTTTTTGATTTTCAGCCAACGCACCGTCACCGAAAGTACAGGTTGTATCATACAACGCATTTGCCACTAAACCCTGATCGTTCATGCCATCGCAAAAACCATAGCCATTAATATCATCGCCGACCATAGTAGCAATCGTCGCATGCTTGATCTTCCAGCGACGTACTTGGGAGGAATCTAGCCCTTCTTTCGCAGCTTCTGTAGCACTCATTCCGACACGCTTACCATGGGCCGGATGCATAAATAGGGTCGCTTGTAGGGGAAACTCCCAGTCCATATTGCGACCGACTGTTACATGATTTTTATTAATATTATTTAAAATGCGGGTACACATGCTATTGCTCCATTTTCATTAGGGTTTACCAACACTATTTAGGGTGATGGTCACTACACTAAATGGTTAAACGAGAAACATGTTAATAGCAATCTTCAATATTGTGATCAATAACTTAACAACATAACCGTGGTGTTAATTAACGATAATAAAATCAAATGACACAAGAGTCTGATCTGATTGCCAAACAAATATTGAGATGAGAGCGCATTTGGTTAATCCTATTTCAGCAAGGCTATTTTTAGCCCAAACCTAAAACGTACATGTTAGGTTTTGTTTGCTCCAACTTAAGTCACGCGGCTTACACTCTGCGCTCTTCTCGCACAAAGCTAGGAACTGCTTTGCGGCATCCACATAACGGCAATCTTTTAGCATATAACGCGATGCCATTAGGTAATACCAAGCACGATCATCCTTGGGCTTTAACTGAGCGGCATAGTCATACACCACTGCAGCACTCTGGTAGTCTTTCTTGTTATAAAAAAGCAGATAGCCTTGCAAGCGATATAACGAGTGGGACATCACGCCGTATTGTGCGAACTGAGTCAAATCGACCAATGCCCTATCTGGCATTTTCATTCGAGAAAAAATTCGTGCCCGTATCTCTAACGCATCAGGCGATAAAGGCTCTAATGCTAACGCTTGATTGGCATATTCTAGCCCACGCTCATATTGCTCAGTATTGAAAAACATCCAAGCCAATCCGACCAGAGCAGGCGAGTAGTGAGGGTCAAGCTGTAGGGTGCGTTGATATGCTACTTCTGCTTCTGAATAAGCTTCTAGCCTCGTTAAAATACGCCCTTTTAAATTCAGATAGCCCATGGTCTCTCCATAGTTAAGCGCCTTTTCTATATGCTCAAGAGCTCTTTTTTCATCGTTGTTTTTACGCCTAGCAATGTCTGCCAATACATAATCTGGATAGCCAATGAACACACGCAAATGAGGCCATTGCTTACTTGCCTGCTCCATTTGTTGAGAAAATAGCAATACTTCCTGTATCGTACCGCCCCATTTTGGCGTTATGGCGTTAGCATAATTCCAATGTAATATAAATGAACTGGGAACATACAAGTTAGCTTGTTGATAAAGACGCTCGATATCTTCAGCGCCTCTAACTAACTTAGTTAAATTGATCAAGTAAGCCCATGCGTGCGCAAGCTTGGGTTCAATCACCGTGACTCGAGTAAGATGGGCTATCGCTTTAGCACGGTAAGATTTCATTGCTTTCATTCTTTGTTTACTGGTATTGCTAGCGTATTTAGTTCCTCTACTAAGCCACGCTAAATGATGATAATAAATACCTGCAGCGAGGTGCGGTTGCCATGTATTTGGCATTGCTGCCCGCCACTCTTCAAACACAGCATTCAGCTCAAGATCACTGTCGGCAAATGGAGCTAACGCTTGCCCCAATTTTTGCTCTGATAACGCGCCATTGGTATGTTGTAAAAACACTCCATCAAGATAACGACTGAGCGCTTGATATTGCTTATCATGAAGCAGAGACATCGCATCAATCGACCAAGCGGGTGAAGCTAGCAAGAGCAACAATAGTACATAGCAACGCATTAATGGCTCCTTAGACGCCATGCCGAAAGCCATTACTTTATATCAAATAAAAGTAAACATCGATAAATAACTAAGGCCGTTATTTATACTTTTTAAACCCTTATTGTAAGCAGTCAGATTTAACCTTGTTCAAACAATTAGGCAATCCATGCCAAATTCCTAACGATATTCATTTAACCTTTCTAACGTCGAGATAGCGTTTAAGTAATCTGTTTTCGCTGCATTAGTCTGGCTTCCAAGTGATGCCGATAGGCTAAACGTTTGCTTCATATCATTGAGTAAATCATATTTTTTAAATGGGCTCTCTACCATTGATGTTGGCGCTCCTATCGCCATCATTTGTCCTGAATTAATGAATCCCCCCTCAAATAGCTCTCTTGACATAGCGCTAACTTCTTGAGCCGATATGTTATGTACATCGTATTTAGAGGCAATATCTTGCCAGTTTTGCTGTGCCCGTTTGCCGGTTTCACTAATGGTCACCGTATCCTCAAGTTTTGCCCCATGATAAGTTTTTGGCTGAGGGGCTGACTGCTGACTTGCGAGTTGAGTGTAAATGGCACCTAACCTGTTAGTTTGATTGACGTTCATCGCGACACTCCTACAAATACTCAATTCTCTAAACGGTAAAACCAGAGCAAAAAACATGCCAAATTAATAACTTATATGTTCAAGTTAAATACTTTGAGCCAGCCAGTTTTTAGATAAACAATCCCATTCATTCCCCAGCTAGCGTCCTATTCCATCCCTATCCTGAATAGCATTAAAGCCTTGATAGAGACCTAATAAACATCCCGATTTTCACGAAATAAAGCTGACCGCCATTTTAACGTTACATTGCTGTAACACACCTGTCACTTTCCCCCTTTAGTTTGTTCGCCACTAGTCAGTTTTAAGCAGCATATTCAAAGTAGTAGGAGAGCATGATGAGCAAGGAAATTTTTAACCCTAAGCGATTTAACAAAAGCGACAACCCAGATTTTGATCAAGTATTGGAAGCGCATCTTTCACGCCGCAAAATGATTAAAAGCGGCTTAGGCCTAGGTGCCATGACCATGTTAGGCGCATTTGGCTTGGCTGGATGTAATTCTAGTAATAGCTCAACACCAATAGTAGATTCTGGTACACCAACACCAATAACACCAACCCCCACACCCACACCAACCACGCCGAGCGTTCCCACTGCATCAAGCGCTAGATTGGGTTTCAACTCGATCCCAGGTTCTAAAATTGACGCAGTAAGTGTGCCTGAAGGCTACACTGCACAGGTTCTCGCGCCTTGGGGACAGCCAATCATGTCAGGCGGCTCAGAATGGAAGCGTGATGGATCTAACAATGCAACAGATCAAGCTAATGCCATGGGCATGCATCACGATGGTTTGCACTTTTTCCCGCTCAATGATGATGGCAGCGACGGGCTTTTATGTGTAAACCACGAATACATCGACCAAAATGCTCTACATCCTAACGGCAGTGATAAAGACGCTAACGGCATCCGCAGCAGCGTAGACCAAGTGCGTAAAGAAATTAATGCTCACGGTGTGGCCGTGGTGCGCATTCAGTTAGTCGCCAACGAGTGGAAGGTGGTGGACAATGACCCACTAAACCGTCGCTACACCGGTGCAACCACCATGAATATTTCTGGCCCACTCGCCAATTCAGACAAGCTGAAAACACCTTTCTCTCCAGACGGCACTCAAGCGCGCGGCACACTCAATAACTGTGGTAACGGCTATACCCCATGGGGCACCTACCTTACCTGTGAAGAGAACTGGCCAGGGTATTTCATTAATAAAGGCACCACCACTGCTGAGCAAGAGCGTATCGGCATTGATACCTCTGGCACCACTCGTTACGGCTGGGAAACCGTTGCTGGTAGCCCAGAAGAGCGAGTTGACGAATTTACACGTTTTGACGTAACACCAACTGGCAACAGCGCCATGGACGATTACCGTAATGAAGCCAATGGTCATGGCTATATTGTTGAAATCGACCCATACACAGCAAACTCGCGCGCGGTTAAACGTACTGCTCTTGGCCGCTTCCGTCATGAAGGCTGTACTTTTGGTAAGCTGACCGAAGGTAAACCCATCACATTCTATTCGGGTCACGATTCACGCTTTGAGTACATGTACAAATTTGTCTCTGATGCACTTTGGGATCCAGCGGATGCCGACGCCAAAAACCGTATAGCGATGGGTGACAAATATATGGATGCGGGCACCTTGTATGTGGCTAAATTCGATGCCGATGGTGTTGGTACTTGGCTACCACTCACCATGACAGGCGCAACCAAAAATGGTGGCACACTAGCCGATCATTTCACTAGCCTAGCAGAAATCATTCTCAACACAGCGGGGGCCGCCGACCTAGTGGGTGCAACGCCAATGGATCGTCCTGAATGGTGTGCTGTTGACCCATTCACGGGCTCTGTCTACCTAACGTTGACCAACAACACCAGACGTAATGCTACAACTGGCACTAACCCAGCTAATCCACGCCTAAATAACAAATTCGGTCATATTATCCGCTGGGATGAAGGCGAAACTCATACAGCATTTAGTTGGGATATCTTCGTATTTGGCTCAGATGCAGCTGGTGATGCAGCCACCAACCTATCTGGCTTGAGCGAGTTTAACCAGTTTGCTAGCCCAGATGGCCTCGCTTTTGATAAACGCGGCATTATGTGGATCCAAACAGATAACGGCGCCGACGAAGTGCAAAACTATACTAATGACCAGATGTTAGCCGTAGTACCTTCCATGCTGACCGACACTGATGGTAAACAACAAACCATCAATGACGCGAACCAAGGTGAACTGCGTCGTTTCTTTGTTGGCCCTAATGGTTGTGAAGTAACAGGTTTTACTATCACGCCAGATTACACCACCATGTTCGTATCCATTCAGCACCCAGGTAACTGGCCATATAGCGACAATGCCGCACAAGAAACACCGCGCGGCATGACACTTCGTCCACGTGCATCACTGGTTGCAATTCGTAAAGCGGATGGCGGAGCACTTGGCGTTTAAGCTTCATTAACCTTGACTAACAGCAGGCCTGACGGCCTGCTTTTCTAGCATTAGACAACTAAAATATTTAAGGAACATCATGGCAGGAATCAGTATTTGGCAACTTGTAATTATTGCCGCTATTGTTGTGTTGCTGTTTGGCACCAAGCGCCTTCGCGGTATTGGCGGTGATCTTGGTGCAACCATTAAAGGCTTTAAGCAGGCAATGGCCGAAGAGCAACCCAAAGAAACCGACTTGATTGCTCAGCAGAGTACACAAAGTGAGCAAGCGCAGAAAAAAGTCATTTAACGCTTCTAAACAAATAACTAAATGGGCTCAACGCCACTAACTGTTTAGGCCCATTTCGCTAAGGATAGACATTGCCAATCTAAATTCACCAATTATGATCGCCGAGAATGTACTGTTGAATATCAAAGCTGCCTTTCGCGTCAACAAACAATACAGGCTGGCTAAAAAACAAGCATGAAAACTTATAAGTAATTGTATTTATTAAAATCCAACTATAAAGAATGATTTAGCTGAAAGGTATTTTTGGGTTAAGCCATTAAACCAAATTTTGGATATACGAACATAGTTTGTTTTCCTGCAAAAACGTAGTGAATAGACCCAAACAAGAGCGAGTGAATTACGTTGAACTTTGTCGCTTGATATTAGTTTGGGTATATATCCATGAAAACGAAATATTGCCGTAAAACATACTCTATCAGACAATAGAACAGAGCTGGGGTTAAGTGAAATACTACTTCTCATGCATGAGGGACTATTTGTGAGAAAGTGAGGGATCGTTGCCCCTCACTTCTCAGTGACTACATCATCATTTCCGTCAGTGTTTCAGCAGTTCGACCTTGTACTACAGGTATAGCTTCTGTTATTTCCAAGTTCATTTTGTTTGCAGTGGTTACAATTCTTGTTTCATATACAATCCACTTGAAATTGTCACCTCTAGTTACAGAACTATTGCTGTTCGAGGAAGTTGAAGTATTTTTACTCGAGACTCTCTTTGAGCTATTGTTCTTGGTTGAATTCGAAATAACATCTCCATCTAATGGGCGTTCGCGGAGCTGTACATCCATAACAAAGGTATAATATACATCTTCAACTAAAGTGTCGGCAATGAACCCAACAGCAGCGCCAGCCGCCGCGGCGGTTGCAACACTCGAACCACTACCACCAGCGATCGCGGATATACCTGCACCGGCAACAGCTCCTTCTGCTCCCCCTTTGTAACCTGAGTTCAAATAACGATTAGCATCAGCTGCCGTCGTTTTTTCGGCCGCAATAATCGAAGCGGTAATCATCATATTTGCTTTGTCAGGATCATCCGTAACAACAAAACCTTCACTTATAAATAAGCTTTCTAATTTGCGTTGCATATCTTTACGCATAGAATTCCCACTTAAATCGCGTACTTTTGCATAAACTATACGCTTAGAAGGTGCAACAGGCTCCAAAACCACAGAAAAGGAAGTCTGAGAATCAATAGATAGCTCGCTTTTTTTCATCGCAGTTTGTGCTGCAGAACATCCTAAAAGAATCGTTGATAGGGCTAACACAGGAGCAAATTTTAACAACTTACACTTCATTATAATGAACCTTAATAATTGGAAAAAGATTAAAAGCGCCATTATAAAAGCAAGCAGACTAAAAATGAACATATAACTGCCTTTTTTTTGATTATTTATTGATTTTGATAATACCTGATTACCGCCTCGCCTCAGCTAGCTTAAACAAAACTGATATTATCTATGAGCTATGCTCGCTTATTCCTTCAACAATTTAAAAACTCTAAGATGCTTAATCTTATTTGATCTCTATTTGAATAGACCTAAATAAACGGGCCTCACCACATTTCCTCAAACGTGCCAAAGTCATCGTTTACATAACGAAAGAGGTTCGTTCACTTTTTATATTTTTCTTAAATCCCTTGTATAAAACCACTGAAATAAGAACAACACATCCAGCAGCTGCGATTGCAATCCAAAAACCATGACTTACAGTGAAATTCTCAACCACCCAACCAGTCACGGCCGCGCCGATGGCAATTCCCATGCCTAAGCCTGTAATCAGCCAAGTTAACCCTTCAGTTAATTGCTGTTTAACAACATTTTTTTCCACTAATCCCATAGCAATAATCATGGTTGGTGCAAAGGCAAACCCAGCAACAAACATAACCAAAGCTAAGCCAAATACTTGGCTAACACCTAATAACGCGAAACTAGCAAGTAATGTGAATAATGCAAAGCGAACCAACAGGTCAACCATCGGCACCTTCCATTTCAATGCGCCAAAACTAAACCCTGAAATACACGCTCCCAGAGCATACATGGATAGCACAATACTGGCCGCTAACGGTGAGCCGTGTTGATTTGCAAAAGCAACACTTAGCACATCAACCGCTCCCACAATGACCCCCAAAGCGAGCAAGCATATTGTTAATAGTTGTACTAGCGGATTTCTCAGCGCAGAACTCATTACTGTATTCTCGCTGGGGACAATTTTAGGCTCAGTAGCCGATTGTGAAACCAGCCAAAGAAACGGCAAAACAATTACTTGAAAATATAACCGCTGAATAAAAGGCGGCATATACCACCTTATCTAATCAGAGAAACTTACAATGTTAAACCTTAGGCAGCGTCTGTTTTATAGCACCAATCATCTCGTCGATATTTTCAATGCCGATAGAATTATCCACGTGTCTTCAGTGAGGTTTACGAGATAACCACTCTATTTTATAAGCCTTGTTTTTCTAAAATTGGGCGATAAAAATGTTTGGTTAACCAAGCAAAGGTTTTCCATACCCATTGCTTTGGTTTGCTTAAATGCTGGCAGTAAACATAGCTATATTCAATTTCTGCTTTGGCTTTACGATTGCGTTTAAACCAAGGCGCACCTGAACTCATGTTAAATCGTAAATTATGCTGCTGGGCATAATTGATAGTAAAGGCAGAAGCGCGCCGATAAAGCCCTAGTTTTTGCGGTTGCTGAAGGTCATAGCCCAGTATTGGGCATGTCATGTCGCCGTCAATAATCACCATACCAACACAGGCGAGCATCTCTTCTTGATAAAACAAACCATATAGCGACAACAGCCCCGACTGCACTCCATGACGAAAGAAAGACAACGTAAATTGAATGTTATGCTCACTGTATTTACCTAAATATAGTGCGTCATAAAGCACTTTAGCCCGCTCTATTTCTTGCTCAGTAACTAACTTTTTAAAAGTCCATTGTGGTTGTTTTAGTAGTCGTAAATCTGTTTTTAAATCTTTGCCTGCAACCACTGCTGACCAGTCTGTATGCAGGTAAACTTGACGAGTAACAATGGCTAACCAACCGTCTTGCTCACATCGCTCAATAATAGGGGAATGTTGGGCTGCATTTAAAGAGCGCAGCAACAGAGCGTGCCCACTGCGGGTTTCCAATGCTTGCGTGCGCAGTTTCGATAAATTAATGGTCTGCCACCCTTGGCAATACATATTAGTAGATAAACATTGATTGTTTAAGGTTTGCACAGTGCCCACCCCCGCTAACTGCAAGGGCTTCTCAACGATCTTAACTAGCTGATAACTAAACCAACGTAAGGCAGCAAAACGTACTTTGGGGATTTCATCTTGTGCATAACCGGTGATTAGCGTTAACGGCGAAACCACATAACTGTTGTTCACCTTGGTGTGGCTGATCGTAGCGGGAATAGTTAACCCTTGCTGCTGATAACACACAAAATCAGCATCCAGTTGCGCAATTTTACTGCCCTCTAACATCATCTCAAAATAGCCTTGATGCCACTGCTGCGCGTTTAACATGCTCACTCCCCATTCCATTCAATGTCGTCAGTGCTGGCTGCCGTTACGCTTTTTCGCTGTCGTAATGATTTCAATAATAATTCTCCCGTGCTTAATAGCAGTGCCCACGGCCGCAGCGGGTAGCGTTTACTAGCCAAAACGTTGTCACCTTGATGAAAATCACGCCATATCTTAGCGTTCAATAATGCCTTACCCCCACCAGCTAACAACATGGCAAGGCCAACATACTTGGCTATATTCTGTGAGTTCTCCATTGGCGTGTTCATACTGGGCCAATGTAAGTTATCCGCAATTAGGTGCAAGCCACTGGTTGTCCTTGGGTTACACTCTATAACGTATATGCTGCCTAGGTGCTCGATAAAATCAAAGGATACTTGTCCATGAAAGTGATAAGTACTGACAAAAGCAGACATGAATTCATTGATAGCCCGATTAACTGTTGGCCTAAAATAGGTCGCCGCAGACTGATTAACACGATATTCAGGAAGATAAACTTGGTGAGCGATGATAACGCCACGATCACATAAGGCGTAATTACAAAATGCTTGTCCAGTGAGTTTCTGTTGCTGCACCCAAGACTGTTGCGGACTTACTGTTATTTCTTGCAGGCTGGCCTGATTAATATTACGGATCACTTGCTCGCCAAACCGGCAAAAAGTGGGCTTTAATATGCTGTCCCATTTAAGATCAATTTGCTGTACGCGGGTGATTTTTTTAGTCCTGGGTAGGCGTACTCCCGGCAGCCCCGCTAACAAGGTAAACAATTGAAATTTATCATGTAAGCCAAATAGTAACGGAGCATCACAAATTAAAGTATTAACCCCGTTTAGACGGTGGCTAAACTGGGCTAAGTAAAAAACTTCCTCACAGGTGGGAATAAGTAATGTAATTTGATGTTGTTTAACCAATGCGGTTATTTGGCACTGGTATTGCTTAGGCTCTGATCGCGGCGAACTCGTTTGTATGTAACCGCTGATCCCAGACACAAATTTGCCAACAGGAAAACGACAGCAATCACTTAGAAATACCTGATGCCCTTGCGCCAATAAAATTCGCGCCCATTCAAGGGCAACAGGCGCTCTGGCTCCTGTAATTAAGATCCGCATAAGTTGATCACTCTACGCTGCTTGTTTGCGGCCTGCCATACTGGTTTAGGCGCAAACATAAATGTCACAGGTAGTACATTTTGCTGCGCAAAAAGCTCACTTAACGCTTGTTGTATTCTCTGGTGATAGGTTGGCTCTGCAGCTATTTCAATACAATCATCCGCTAGCTGTGAAATTTTATAATCACAATGCTCATCAATTTTTAGAGTAATGGCCCGATAGATAAGATCTGGTAATACAGGCACTTTGCAGCCTTTTTGTCGTCCCTGTCCAAGCAAGCTTAAACAGTCGCCACAACGACCGGCTATCGCCCCAATCGCTTCGAATATACCCGAGTCTTGTTTCGCCACGATAATATCGTCCAGTTGATAACGGATCACTGGTTGTGTACGGCGGCGGAAGTCGGTAATTATTGGGCTATAATGAGTTTTTTCTGCATTTAGCCAATGCTTTTCAATTAGCACTATATCTTCGTTCCAACGCATTTGCCCTTGCTGATCCGTGCATCCTAAAAAGCCTTCTGTGCATTGATAAATTTCATGAATCGGGCAGTTAAATTTTTGCTGTAGCCAGTGTTTATCTGCTGGTGTTAGCACTTCAGCCCCAGAAATGATGCGCTGAGGTTGAATGGCTTTCTGGCTGTATTTCCCCGTATACAAGGCGCACAATTGTAATGCTTGGGCACTGCCAATCAACAAGCTGGGTTGAAACACATCTAACTGCTTCATCCACACTTCAATCGGCAGCGTGATATCTATATAGCAAAACTGAATCGGCCCTTTGTTAACGGTGCCATAAAGTGGGCTATTTGCTCTTAACACTAAGGCAATACGGTGCTTGGTTATCAGGCTGGGTAATAATTTACCGAGAATATTGCCGGCCCAAATCTGTCGTTCTTGTGGGCTGGCCAAAAACAAACCGCGCTGGCCAGATGTGCCTGATGATAACCCCACAGTAATGTCACCAATTGCAGAGTCACTAAAATGGCGCTTTTTCTCCGCATTAATCGCGCATTCAAACAATTGTGCTTGCTCTAATCCACAGGTGTTCAACTGGTCAAAATTTGCCATCATTTGCTGTTTATTCATGATTGGGAATTGATCCAGCTTAGCCCCTTGTAACGCGCGATAATAAGGCGAGTGTCGGCAAACCCAAGCAAGGTGCTTGTCTACTTGTTGCGCTTGCCAATCTTGCAGTTGTTGGCGCTGATGAAACCTTTTATAGCGAGCTTTAATAAAAGTATTTAATAACAAAATCACTGCATCCAGCCTTTGGCTTTTAGCGCATTAATAGTTGTTGAACAGTGGGATGGCACAAAATCTATTAGATGCTGATACCGCCGATAGCAATGCCTTAACTGCGCCAAGGTAGCCTGATACTGCGCTACATCGTCACATAAAAAATTAGCTAACCAATGTTGATCAATCTCATCTGCCAAGCTATCAATCAGCCAACAGGCGTCAGCCAATAAAAAGACCCATCGATTGGTTAATTGACATAACAGGCCAATTTGACCTGCCGCATGTCCAGGCAGTGCGACCAAGTACAAGCTTTGGTCATTAAACAAATCGGCGCATGCTAACTCAATAGCAGGGCCTTCAGAGGCACCTCTCCCGTTTATAACCTGATCAAAGGCCAAAGGAAATTGCGTGTGAATACACAGTTGCTTGGTTATCTCAGCGGGCAATAATTTTTTCAGGTACCCTTTACGCACCCCATTAATTCGCCCTGACTGCTGTATTGAGTTAAGCCCCTGCTGCGTACAGTGAATTTGCGCGCTATTAAACTCGCTCACCGCGGCAATATGATCAGCATGAAAATGGGACAGCACTAAATGGTTTATTTGCAATGGCGCTATTCCAGCAAGCTGTAGTTGCTCAATGATTCCATCACCATGCTTTAACTTACAAGGTGTAGTCCATGCATAGAAACGCTCAGGGAACGTGCGAGTAACAGTGAAAAAATTTTCGTGATAACCCGTATCAAATAATAAATAGCCTTGTGATGGATGCTCAATCAAAGCCACGGCGGCAGGAAACGCGCGCGGCTTTAGCCCACTGCC
The DNA here is from genome assembly GCF_021278025.1 of Motilimonas sp. E26. GTDB lineage: Bacteria > Pseudomonadota > Gammaproteobacteria > Enterobacterales > CBDFNC01 > Motilimonas. The sequence goes on along the minus strand of NZ_JAIBHJ010000003.1, from coordinate 223,903 downwards.
CGGTTTAACAACAAACCCAGGATGCACACAGTGCCCTCCTTCAAACAGTTTTATTTTTAGTCCAATCGACATAACGTCTGATCCCTTCTGTGATGCTAACACTTGCTTGATAACCCAGTAATTGATTGGCTTTTTCAATATTTAACGTTTGATGAAAATGCAATAAACCCGCACCATAAACCGTAATTTTCGGCTCTGGGCGGTGGGCTAATCGACGTCGAATGAATTCGTTAAGGGCAATAATAGGGGCAATTAAGGCATAGGGTAATGTTACTAAACGCGCGTTATATCCTAACGCAGCCAGCAAAGCGACTAACACACTATTAATGGGCATGGGTTCACCATTGGTGATATTAAATATTTCGCCCTTTGGTAAACTGGGGCCTTTGGCGCAAGCAAGCAATGCCGCTGTTGCCACATTGTCTACATAGGTCAAATCCAGCACTGGGTTTTTAGCCGAAGGGAGCAGCAAATAACGCCCTTTGATTGCGGCCAATAAACGCGGCACGATGGCTTGGTCATTAGGTCCAAATATGCCACGAGGACGTAAAATAACACTATGGTTCGAGCTGGCAAGCACTGCCTGTTCTGCTAGGTATTTCGTTTCAGCATAATCATTACAAAACGGACTGGCTACGGGGTCTTGCTCGGTTATGTTCCAACGGTCAGTAAAGTCAAAATAAACGCTGGTAGTGGATACATGCACAAACGTCTGGATATTATATTGTTCAGCAACGGCTAATAAATTACGAGTAGCTTGCACATTCCCTTGCTCGAATGCTTGGTAGGCTCCCCAAGGACTAGAAAGCGCAGCACAATGAATAATTGCATCGATTTGTTCATCGTTACTTTTATCCTGTTCAATGTCTGCAAAAATTTTACTAATGGCATCCAGATCGCACAAATCCGCCACATGGCCCGTCACTGGATATTTAGCACTTAACTGCTGCACAATGGCGGCATTACGGCCAATAAAATGCAGTTCATGTTCTTGATGATATAAGCGAATAATGGCACTGCCGAGCATACCAGTACCACCGGTAACCAATATCTTCATAGTGTCAGAAATCCCATTCCCAGTGATAACCCCGCTGCCGAGCCAATCAGTAATACTTTTTTGCCGCTATTGGCTTGTTGTTGCCTGAGTAGGTGCAGGTTAATGGGTAGTGATGCCGCGATTTGATTGCCACACTGTGCCACATTATTAACTATTTTTTGTGAACAAAACCCGCTCATTTTAGGCAATCTTTTCAATGCAAGGTGGCTCGCTTGATGCGGCAGTAAATAGTCAATTTGGTCGCGTTGAATATTGCTTTGCTGTAAACCTCGCACTAAAAAAGCCGGCAACGTTGTTGTCATGTGACGAAACAAGGCTTTGCCATCCATTTCAAATTGACTGGCGGCCAATAGTTGCTCTGGCGCCGTGTGATGAGGGTTAACATGACTGCCACCAGCTTTAACTTGGCAAAAATTGTAGCCTTGGTGATGAGTTTCAAACAGAGCACCGGTAAACCCAGAGACATTTGGCGCGGCTTGTAACACATAAGCGGCTGCGCCATCGGAAAACAAGGTTGCCACCTCAGTTTTTGCGGGCGTGGTTTTATTCAACGTTATCCCAGTGACGAGCTCACTACTCACGATTAAAATACGCTGGTGTCGTTTAGCCAGAAAAATACATTGGGCGTAATCTAAAGCCGTTAAAAATGATAAGCACGAGCTATTTATGTCTAAACTAGCAAGGTTAACGGGTGCATTTAAGCTGGCCAATACAGCAGCGGCATCATAGGGCAATGCTTGGTGATGAGAAGCGCTAGCATAAACGAGTAAATCTATGTCATTAATGGTTAATGAAGCATTTTTTAGTGCACCTAACGCCGCTTTTGCGGCCATGTAAATAGCCGTTTCATGATTGGCGGCAACGTGGCGTGTTTCGACACCGAATTGGCGTTTACTGGTGCCTTTTTTTAATCCTAAATACAGGTCAAAATCCTTATCTGACCACTTAGTTTCTGGCAGGTAAATATCACTGCCGACAATATCAAATGCCATGAATTTCCTTAAGCTTTACTTACATGTCCAAAAGCCAAGCTCAAACTAGCACGATCTGGTTAACAGTAAACATGTATTGCATTTTTGGGTAGAGTAACTACTTGTAACGAATGGTCATTATTTCAAGGCTCGAATAAAAACCAAGCCGTTGCGGTGCTAAGGCATAACTAAAGCGGCAAGCGCCGCCCTAGTTACTTGCTTGCTAAATGGTTAAAGTATACCCAATCAAGGCCTTACCAAAACACGTGTAAACGCTTGATGAGATTTAACGTTCCAGATTGATTGGGTCTACATTTAAGCCTTCGCTAAGGCTTGTTCTACATCAGCAATGATGTCGTCGATGTTTTCAATTCCAACTGAGATCCTTACCAAATCTTCACTCACGCCCGCTTTGGCTAACTCTTCTGGATTAAGCTGGCGATGGGTAGTAGAAGCAGGATGACAGGCTAACGATTTTGCATCGCCAATGTTTACTAAGCGTAAAATCATTTGCAGCGCGTCAATAAACTTGCCGCCCGCCGCAGCGCCGCCTTTAATGCCAAAACTTAAAATCCCTGAGGCTTTACCACCACAGATTTTTTCACACACCTCACGGTATTGGCTGTCGGGTAGCGCGGCGTAATTCACCCACTCAACTTTGTCGTGCGCCGATAAATAGGCGGCTAATTTTTCCGCATTCTCACAATGGCGCTCCATGCGTAAACCTAAGGTTTCTAAGCCTTGTAAAATTTGGAATGAGTTCATCGGTGAAATTGCCGCACCGGTGTTACGTAGTGGCACCACGCGACAACGACCAATATAAGCGGCAGCGCCTAAAGCTTCGGTATAAACCACACCGTGGTAAGAAGGATCTGGCTCATTTAAAATAGCAAAACGCTCTTTATTGGCCACCCAATCAAATTTACCCGAATCAACAATCACACCGCCAATTGAAGTGCCGTGACCGCCAATGTATTTGGTTAATGAATGCACCACAATGTCAGCGCCATGTTCAAACGGGCGACATAAAAAAGGTGTCGCTACGGTATTATCCACAATTAAAGGCACGCCATGGCGATGGGCTATTTCGGCCAACTTAGCTAAATCAACCACGTTACCGGCGGGGTTGCCTATCGACTCACAAAAAACCGCACGGGTGTTTTCATCAATGGCGTTTTCAAAACCTTCATAATCATTGAAGTTGACCATTCGCGTTTCAATGCCTTGTTTTGGCAATGAATGAGCAAATAAATTATAAGTGCCACCATAAAGCTGACTAGTACTCACTATATTGGTGCCCACTTCACAAATACATTGAATAGCATAAGTGATAGCCGACATGCCAGACGCCACTGCTAATGCAGCAATACCGCCCTCCATTGCCGCAATGCGCTGCTCTAACACGTCTGTGGTGGGGTTCATGATGCGGGTATAAATATTGCCCGGCACTTTAAGGTCAAATAAATCTGCGCCGTGTTGGGTGTCATCAAAAGTATAAGAAGTGGTTTGATAAATCGGCACCGCCGCTGCTTTAGTGGTCGCTTCTGAGGTGTAGCCGTGGTGCAAAGCCAATGATTCCAATTTCATCTGTCATCCTTAAGTTAAATTGCTAAGGCAAATAGTTCAATCTCATTAATTTAGGCGCTCAGTTCGCTGTGAACATAGCACGCCAACGTTTTCCTCACTCTGGAGCGTAAAAGTAAGGCACCATTTTTTGTTCACCGTAATCAATCCATATCAAAATAGGACCATTATTTAGCTGCATGATATAAGGCGCTAAAAATATGACGAATCTTAGGTCAAAGATCCAGTCTCTGGCTCACAACTGAAATAAATGCGGAAGATATTTCACAAAGGAGCTGGGTTTGATTAAAATACGCCTCCTATCAAAAGGAAGAGCTCAATGAAACACAAAGATACCATTTTTGCAGCCCCTGTCGAACAAATGGGCAACTTCACTTTTGATGAAAAAGTGGCCGAAGTTTTTCCTGATATGATCAAGCGCTCTGTGCCGGGCTATTCCAATATTATTTCGGCCATAGGCATGATCACCGCACGCTTTGCCCAGCCCAATACCCAGCTTTATGATTTAGGCTGTTCACTTGGCGCGGCCACACTCGAAATGCGCCGCAATTTAAAACACAACGACTGCGCTATTATTGGGGTAGATAACTCCCCAGCAATGGTTGAGCGCTGCCAATTACATGTGGATGCCTTTCGTGGTGACGTTCCCGTGACCATTAGTTGCCAAGATATTTGCGATATTGAGATTAAAAATGCCAGCATCGTGGTGTTAAATTTCACTTTGCAGTTTATTGACAAAGATAAGCGTCATGCCCTAATTGAAAAAATCTATCAAGGCCTCGTTCCTGGCGGAGTATTAGTACTGTCGGAAAAATTCCACTTTGACAATGACACCACCCACGATTTTTTATTCGAGCTGCACCACGACTTTAAACGCGCCAACGGCTACAGCGAATTAGAAATCAGCCAAAAACGCAATGCATTAGAAGATGTGATGGTGCCAGACACCATCGAGCAAAATAAGCAACGCTTATATCACGCAGGCTTTGCCAATGTTGATATGTGGTTTCAGTGTTTCAATTTTGGCTCCATGGTGGCCATTAAATAAAGCAAACAGAATTCATTACCAAGGTAACCCTAAGTGATCATCGATTTTAATAACTTTTATCAGCAAATTGCGAAAAACCGCCTTAGTCATTGGCTAACCACCTTACCGGCGCAATTAGCGCTGTGGCAACAAGACAATTTGCGCGGTGAGTTTCCAAGCTGGCAAAAAGTACTGAAAAAATTCCCTGAAATTGAAACCCAGCACATTGATCTAGAGAGTCAGGTTTCCGTAGGGCAACAAGGCGAACTACCTGCTGGTGAGCAAGCTAAGCTTGGCAACCTGTTAGAAAAGTTTCACCCTTGGCGCAAAGGCCCTTACACAGTGCACGGCATTCATATTGATACCGAATGGCGCTCTGATTTTAAATGGGACCGACTGCTACCGCACATTAGCCCGCTAAAATACCGCTATGTGTTAGATGTGGGCTGTGGCAATGGCTACCACATGTGGCGCATGCTGGGCGAAGGCGCTGAGTTTGTAGTGGGCGTTGATCCATCGCAGCTATTTTTATGCCAATTTGAAACCATCCGTCATTTTGCCAATAACAATCAAAACGTGCATTTACTGCCGCTGGGCATTCAAGAACTGCCCGAACTAAAAGCCTTCGATACCGTGTTTTCAATGGGTGTGCTTTATCATCGTAAATCTCCTATCGACCATATTATGCAATTAAAATCACAACTGGTGCCCGGCGGTGAATTAGTGCTTGAAACCATAGTGATTGATGGCGGTGAAAATGATGTATTAGTACCACGTGATCGTTATGCGCAAATGCGCAACATTTGGTTTATCCCAAGCGCGGCAGCGTTAAAAGTGTGGGTTGAAAAATGCGACTTTGAAGATGTACGCATTGTGGATATCAGTGAAACCACGGTAGCCGAGCAGCGCAGTACGCAATGGATGAAAAATGATTCACTAAGCGACTTTTTAGATCCCAACGATCCCAGCTTAACCATTGAAGGTTATCCGGCCCCCAAAAGAGCCGTGATCATCGCGCGAAATCCGGAAAAACGATTAAGCTAGAACTAAATGTTTTACTACCTCTTGTAGTCTGTTAATAAATCACTTAGTTTGCCATTGTGAATGTGTACTCAACAATTTTTGTCATAGCTAGGATAAAAAATATGTTTCAAAAAACCGTGTTAGCCGCTTCTGTTTTGCTGCTATCCGCATGTGCTACCAATGAAAAACCAGCCCCCACTGTTTCTCCCGACTTATTATCCAGTGAGCTGGCTAAAACTCAGCAATTTATGGTCGAACAATGTACACAAATGAATAGCAATCTTACTGCTGAACTTGCCCATTTACGAGAACAGCAAGCTATTCAATTACAAGATCTCAAGCAAACCTTTATAACTACTAGTAAAGAGAAAACCATTGTTGTTGCACCCGCGCCAATGCCTGAGCCTAAGTGCCAAGAAGTGATTATTCCCTCTAAAACAGCAGTCGTTGATGGCACCAAAGCAGGAAAAATCATTGTTGGTGAAGAAGAGTGGGTACACATTTCGCCCCCAAAAGCAAACCTGTTAGCCCGTGTTGATACTGGCGCCACCGTATCTTCCATTCATGCTACCAATGTAATTGAATTTGAGCGAGATGGTGAAAAGTGGGTCAAGTTTGATATTGCCCATGAGCCTGGCCAGCCCAATATGACAGTAGAGCGAAAGATTGAACGTTACTCCAACATTCGTCAATCAACCAGTGAAGAAACGGTGAAACGCCCAGTTATTAAACTTAACATTCGTTTAGGCACGATTAAAGATTCAGCCGAGTTTACCTTAGCCGATCGCGGACAAATGAGTTATCCCGTATTACTTGGTCGTGAATTTTTAAAAGACATCACCTTGGTTGACCCAGGGAAACAACAGATTCACCCAGAATTTAAACCTCAGTAATATTTAGGCGAGCCGACAAAGCTCGCCTTAATTTTAACCTTTAATCAGTTAGTAGGATCATTGCTATTATGACCTCCAGAGCGCCTTTTTATATCCTTGTCGCCATTTTATTTGTGACAGGTTTAGCCTTAACCATTCAACGCCACCTTTCCTATGAAGTACCACTTACACCAGGTGTTAAACGCACCGTTTGGTCAGTGGATGCTAAAGTAGAGTTTTTTGCCAATGGCGATAAAGTGAAAGCTTCCCTTGCCACGCCAATGAGCCAACCTGGCTTTACCGTACTACATCAAAATGCCGCATCGCCTGGTTATGGCTTGAACTTTATTCAGCAAGACGCTACGCCTCGTGCCGAGTGGTCGATTCGTGAAGCCAGCGGAAACCAAGAGTTATTCTATAAAGTTCAATTGCTCGAAGATGATAATGCAGACTTGTCGGGCTTAGCCAGTATTCCCGAAATTGAAGTGCCGGAATGGACAGAACCATATGGCACCGCCGCCCATCAGCTAACAATCGATGTGACTAAACGCAGTGCCGATGCTTTTAGCTACACTCGCGAGTTGCTAAAAGAGTTCAACAAAAAAGAGCTTAGTCAAAATGCAGAATTGCTGGTAAATAGCGAACCTGATACATCACAATTAATCGTTAAATTACTTAATTCTGCAGATATTAGTGCTCGTGTAGTCGGTGGCTTACGCCTTGAAGATGGCCGCCGCCGCCAACCTCTCAATGCCTTTGTCCAAGTATATGAAGGCGATAAATGGCTATTATTCGATGTTAAAACGGGTAAAGAAGCCAATCGTGAAAACCTACTGTTATGGGAGCAATCAGACTCATCGTTATTAGATTTACAAGGGGGATCCGATTCACTGGTCACCTTCTCAATGATCAAACAAGAGCAACCAGCGCTAATGGCTGTAAAAGAAAAACTAAACAGCCAAGATTTACTTAACTTCTCTATCCAAAGTTTACCCATTGAAGAGCAAGCGCTATTTAAAGGCATCTTGTTAATTCCATTTGGGGTGTTGGTTGTGGTTCTAATGCGTGTTTTAGTCGGCCTGAAAACCTCTGGCACCTTTATGCCCGTATTAATCGCCATGGCCTTTATTCAAACCAGCCTAGTCACAGGTTTAGTCGGCTTTATTATTGTGGTCGGTACCGGCTTAGTGATCCGCTCATATCTATCACGATTAAACCTACTGCTGGTGTCGCGAATATCCGCGGTGATCATCATGGTTATCTTAATGATCGGTTTATTCTCGGTCGTCTCATATAAAGTAGGCTTAAGTGAAGGCCTTAAAATCACCTTCTTCCCAATGATTATCTTGTCTTGGACCATAGAGCGTATGTCTGTGCTATGGGAAGAAGAAGGAGCAAAAGAAGTGGTGCGCCAAGGTGGCGGCAGCTTACTGGTTGCGATACTGGCTTATTTAGCAATGAACAACGACTATGTTCGCCACATTACCTTTAACTTCTTAGGTGTGCAGCTGATTATTATGTCCCTTGTACTGCTTCTTGGTAGCTACACGGGTTACCGTTTATTGGAGCTGTACCGCTTTAAGTCTATGGCGGAGAAGTAATCATGTTTGGTTTACTAGCAAGTCCTTTTAAGCTTAAAGCCAAGGGCATAATGGGGATGAACAAACGTAACGGTCATTATATTGGCCGTTATAACAAGCGTTCGCTCTACCCTTTGGTAGATAATAAGTTAAAAACCAAAATTATCGCAGAAGATGCAAAAGTCACTGTACCCGCACTCATTGGGGTGATCAGCTCGCAAGCTGAAGTAGGCAAAGTGGCAGAGCTGATTAAAGGCCGTAGCGGCTTTGTCATCAAACCTGCGAAAGGCAGTGGCGGTAAAGGTATCTTGGTTATCACTAAGGTTGAACACGATAGATACTATAAGCCAAATGGCGCCGAAGAGACCCATGAAGACTTTGAGCGTCATGTGTCTAACATTTTGGCCGGTTTATTCAGCCTTGGCGGCGCACAAGACGTAGCAGTGATAGAGGCGCTGATTGAGTTTGATACCGCCTTTGATGGCTTTAGCTACGAAGGGGTACCCGATGTACGTGTTATCGTATTTAAAGGCTTCCCGGTGATGGCTATGATGCGTTTGTCTACCACAGACTCTGACGGTAAAGCTAATTTACACCAAGGTGCGGTGGGGGTTGGCATCGACATAGGTAGCGGAAAAGCGCTCCATGCGGTGCAATTTGGTGACCCTGTCACTCATCACCCAGACACCAATCGAGCCCTTAACGAGCTAGTAGTGCCACAATGGGATGTATTGATCCGCCTTGCTGCCAGCTGTTACGAAATGTCGGGCTTAGGTTATCTTGGCACTGATATGGTGTTAGACCGTGATAAAGGTCCGATGCTACTTGAGCTTAACGCCCGCCCCGGCTTAGCCATTCAAGTGGCCAATGGTGCCGGATTACTGCCGCGGTTGCAGTTAGTTGAAAGCCTTGGGAATAAGAAGATGACGCCAGAGCAGCGCGTTGAGTTTGCGATTAAACACTTTTCACAAACGCCAACTATCTAGGTAACACAATCCAGCTTGCCTCATTACAAGCGTGTTTGCCGAGTAGTCAAACACGCTTTTTCCTCAAAATATGCTGGGCATTACCTCTATGCCTCAACTTCAATCTTAAAGATGCATTTTATCGGCTCTTTAAAGTCACCCATGGGAATTGGCAAGCTTCAAATTTAGATGGTTATCCAGATACTGTTACCTCAAATCTTCTACCGACTTAGCTCGGCCCACTGGGTGTCCCCATTATTTTTTGAATAAATTCCTTCAATTTTAGTGCAGTCGACGACTCCGAATCAAAGGAATAATGTCCTTGTTTTGCACCAATCCTATAATTAATCGAATTGCACTCCCAGCTTATAGTAAGTTCAGTTCTAACGTTATCCGTTGATAGGATATTTAAACCGACCTCTGGTGTATGACATCTAATAGCAGTACCGCTTGGTAAAGATTTAATGAGCATTGCTATTTTCCGCTTCCTTAGCCACCCATTAATTTCATGTGTGCTCTCTACGCCAAAGTCATCATATGTAATCTTTTCGAAGCTTGGCATTTTATCACCTAACTTCTTCCTCATTAGATCTAATCCATTTGCCGATCTAAAAAGCTTATACGCTTCAATCGATTTTATATTCGAGAAATCAATTTCGTTCATATATGTTTTGAAACAATCCTGGTAAAGGTTTAACTGGTCGTTTTAACTGGTGCACTTGGTGGTTGAAGCTGGCAGACGTGACAAGCTTCAAATTTAGGAGGGTGTCCTGTCTTTTGCGTATTCTCAATCACAGCCACCAGAATCACCAAAATCAATTGAGAAAAAGTCAGCTCCACCACCAGATAAACTACTTGATGTATTAGTTTGCCTTTTCAAGGATTCTGCTTGCTGCCTATCTAGGTTATCGACATCATTTTGTGAGTACAATAACTCGTTTGGTAAAGCATCCCCGCAAAACTCACACTTCTCGATTCTGCGGTTATAGATTGGTCTTTCACAGCTTGGGCATACAAACTTCATAGATTGAGGCTCCATTAACCTAACAGCTTTTTAGCTCCCATTATGGGGTCACAAAACGCCCCAAAACGGCGTCGAAAACATACCCATAATATTTACATCATCTTTATCTATAGTAAACAATCAATTATCGGCCTTGTAGGGCCTTCGCTGTTATTTTCCGACAAAAAAAACCGGCAAATGCCGGCTTTTTCAATTGTCAGTGTTGTTTAGGCTTATGCCTCTTCAACCTGACCATTGTGATAAACATCTTGTACGTCATCACAATCATTTAGCATGTCTAAGAATTTTTCAAACACCGCAACGTCTTCACCGGTAATCGGCGCTTCGGTTTGTGGTACGAAGGTAATCTCTTCTACATCAAGCTCAACATCAGGCATGGCTTCAGCTAGGGCTGTTTTGGCTTTGTAAAACTCAGTGTGCGGTGCAAATACCGTGATTACGCCATCTTCGTTTTCAATGTCAGTCACATCAACATCGGCCATCATTAACGCTTCAAGTACCGCTTCGTCATCTTCACCCTTAAATGCCAAAATAGCTAAGTGATCAAACATATGTGCCGCTGAGCCAGGTGCACCTAATTTAGCACCGTTTTTCAAAAAGGCTTGACGCACTTCCATATGGGTGCGGTTGGTGTTGTCAGTTAAACAATCCACAATCACCATACAGCCACCAGGACCAAAGCCTTCATAGCGAGCGTGAGAGTAATCTTCACCGCCAGCACCTGACGCTTTTTCAATTGCACGTTCAATAACGTGAGTAGGCACTTGGTCTTTTTTCGACTTTTCAATAATACGTTTTAGGGAGAGGTTGGTGTCGGGATCGGGGCCACCATTTTTTGCTATTACGTATATTTCTTTACCGTATTTCGAATAAACCTTGGTTTTCATTCCGGCTGTTTTAGCCATCGAATCTTTACGGTTCTGGTAAGCTCTTCCCATCTCGTTCTCTCTCGATCTGTATTTGAAAAAATAATGCCGCAGATTTTACCCGCAACCCCCCTGCTAACGCTAGCTTTACCATCAAGCAAAACTGGTTAAACCGAGTTACAGGTCAAATTTCGGGTGAATATACCTAAGTGACTCACGCTGAATGTGCTCAGTGACGTGACTGGGTTCGGTAAATGACAAACAGCCAAAAAACAAAAAACCTGCCGCAGCAGGTTTTCGGTCGTAGGTGAAAATTAACGATTGCGCGCTTTTTTGCGCTCACTGTTTTGCTTCATTTGGTGTTTTTTCACCGAACGGCGAATACGGGTATTTTGCGTGCGCGCTGGGCGCTTATCTACTTTTACCTTGGTTTCGGTTTCAGGCGCAAGGTTAACTGAGCTACGCAGAGCATTCACTTCTTTTAGCGGTAGTTCCATCCAGCCACCTTTTGGCAGCGACTTTGGTAAGTTAAGTTGGCCGTAACGCACGCGGATCAAGCGACTAACTTGCATGCCTTGGCTTTCCCACAAACGTCTTACTTCACGGTTACGCCCTTCACTTAAGGTAACGTTAAACCATTCGTTAATGCCTTCACCGCCAGACTTTTTGATCTTGCTAAAAGAAGCCATGCCATCTTCAAGTTGTACGCCTTCTTTCAAGCGCGCCAACATTTCATCTTCAATTTCGCCAAATACACGCACCGCATATTCACGCTCAATTTCATGACTTGGGTGCATCATGCGGTTGGCTAGCTCACCATCAGTAGTGAACAATAACAAACCAGCGGTGTTAATATCTAAACGCCCTACCGCAATCCAGCGCGAGCCTAAAATACGGGGTAAGCGGTCAAATACCGTGGCGCGGCCATCGCTATCAAAACGCGTACAAAGCTCGCCTTCCGGCTTATGGTACATCAACACACGACACACCACGTCTTCTTCTGCTTTGGTTGCAATAATGCGGCCTTCCACTCGGATCACTTGGTCGGCTTCGGCGCGATCACCCAAGGTGGCAATTTTACCGTCAACACTTACTTTACCGGCTTGGATCAGCTCTTCCATTTTACGACGAGAGCCTACGCCACTACGGGCAAGCACTTTTTGAATCTTTTCACTCATGGTTATTCCTAACACTCATTGGCGCAGTGTAATGAAAACACTGCAAACCCATCATTTTTTATTGGCTATTAAAATTTATGATTAGAAATAAACACATAGCCAACACAAATCGGTTTTGAAGTTGCTTGGATATAAACCTACACAGGGTATGCGCTTAGCAGATGTGTATGCCTACTTCACAGCAGTCAAATCAAAGGGCGCAAATTGTACCAGCTTTGGCGTAAATCACTTAATAAAATCACCACCAAAGCTGATTTTTTCACCACTTTAATTTCTTCGTAATGCTAAATCACTCAAATGCCGATGGATCGCCCGATCCACGGCGAACAATTTCTGGCTCACCTTCTGAAAAATCCACCACTGTGGTTGGTTTTTCAGATAAGAAGCCACCATGAATAATCAGCTCAACATGGCGCTCTAATTTGTCACGGATTTCTTCAGGGTCAAATTCAGTGTGCTCGTTACCAGGTAAAATTAAGCTAGAAGACATCAATGGCTCACCCAGTTTTTCAAGTAATGCCAAGGCTATATTGTTGTCTGGAATACGAATTCCGATGGTTTTTTTCTTTGGGTTCATTAAACGCTTCGGCACTTCTTTGGTCGCTTTGAAAATAAAGGTATAAGCACCTGGGGTGTTATTTTTTAAATAACGAAACGCGGCATTATCGACTCTGGCATAAGATGCTAATTCCGATTGGTCTTTGCATAATAAAGTAAAATTATGATCCTTATCGATATGACGAATTTTACAAATTCGCTCCATTGCTGCCTTATCGCCTAATTGACAACCTAGGGCATAGCCAGAATCGGTAGGGTAAACAATTACGCCACCCTGATGAATAATTTCAACCGCTTGGCTAATCAAGCGTGCTTGTGGGTTATCTGGGTGTACATAAAAAAACTGACTCATCTCAATCCTCTACTTTTACACTCACCAACAAATCTAAGGTGAGTGCTTTTTTTATTATTAATGTTCTTGCCTACGCTAAGCTTCGCTCAACGCTAAAATTTCAGGCCAATCTTGCCAAATTGGCTCAGCATCTTTAGGTAAATATAGGTTACGGCCCAGATCGCACCAGCTGCTGATTAAATGAAAGTCAGACCCTTGCGAGGCTTTAAGGCCAACATCGTTGCCCCATTGCGCTAGATTGACTCTGTCTTGTGGCGATTGTTGTGACATCGCTACCTCTAAGGCATCTCCGCCCGCGGCTTTAAAGTCGTTAAGTAAACGCTTTAGCCACTTATTTGACAACTTATAATGGGTAGGATGCGCCAATACCGCCACCCCACCACTTTGTTTGATGATCGCAATGGCCTCTGCTAACTCAGGCCAATTCGATGGCACATAACCCGGATTTCCCTTGGTTAAATACTTTTTAAACACATTGGGGAATGAGTCAACAATACCGGCATTAACCATGTAGCGGGCAAAATGGGCACGTGTTATGGCTGCATCACCCGCTAACGCTTTTGCTCCCTCATAGGCACCCAAAATGCGTTTTTTTTCTAAGCGCAGCCCCATTTCAATGGCTCTGGCTTCACGTTTTTCACTTTGGCCCTGAATAAACGCCTGCAAAGCAGGATGGTCGATGTCCATACGCAATCCCACCACGTGAATTTCATGGTTTTCCCAACCCGATGAAATTTCAATGCCATTAATCAGCGTTAACGGCAAATCAAGCTCTGCAATCGCTTGGCGAGCGGGTGCAATACCCGCGGTCGTGTCGTGATCGGTAATGGCTAATACATCGACTCGGCGTTCAACGGCTCGCTGTACGAGTTCAGCAGGTGATAACAACCCGTCTGAGGAAGTGGTATGTGAGTGAAAGTCGATTAACATCAATTATCCATAAATATAACTTGACTTTATAGGTCAAATAAAAGAAGAATTAGGCATCATTCATGTAACGAAATCGCCGAGATGCATAATTTAACACATTCTTCTCTAATTTGGTGGTGGCACAATCCAGAATAAGCGGGTTGTGTGGTTTGTTATATGTAAAATATATTAAAGAAAACCGACAAAAAGCCCGCAACTAAGCGGGCTTTTTTCGTATCAGGACGGTTGAAATGCAAATACAGGTAAAAAAACACAATTGGCGATGGTGAATTAACAACTAAACCCTATAAAAACAAAATGTTAATTATATCGGAGTTAAAATGAATACATCAGGATACACAGGCGAACTTGCCACCTTACGCAGGCACAGCCAATACAGCACGGAATCGCTGCCATTATACCAAGCCTTGAGCCGCCCCGGTGATAACAGCTTGCTACTCGATTCCGCAGAAATAGACAGTAAAGCCGACTTAAAAAGTTTAATGCTACTTGATGCCGCTGTGCGCATTGCTTGCCACGGCTTAAACGTGACCATGGAAGCGTTAACGGATAATGGCTATAACTTGTTGGTATTTTTAACTGAGCAGTTTGAATCAAACGTGGCAGTTGAACTCAATGAACGCCGTTTAACATTAACCTTCCCAGCGCCAGATAGAGATTCAGACGAAGACACTCGATTAAAGTCTCATTCCCCAGTGGACGGCCTACGCACCATCATCAACACAGTGAAAACCGAGTCCGACTTAAATGAGGCTTTGTTTATCGGCGGCGCGTTTTCTTATGACTTTATCGGCACCTTTGAAAGTTTGCCAGACGTGCCAAACGGCACCAATCAATGCCCAGATTACCTATTTTATGTCGCTGAAACCTTGCTGCTGCAAGACCACCAGCAACAACAATGTGAGTTGATAGGTTCAGTGTTTAGCGGGCCAAATAGTCAAGCCAACCAAGCCAACATCGAACAACGCCTGCAAGACATCGCTACTCTCTGTGAAAACTTTACCTCTCAGCCCATTACCACCACCGATATCGTGACCAGCAAGGTCAGCGTTGATGTTTCTGATGTTGAGTTTTGCCGTCAGGTTGAAACCCTGAAAAGCTATATCCGCAAGGGTGATATCTTTCAAGTGGTACCTTCACGTAGCTTCTCACTGGAGTGCCCATGTTCATTAAGCGCTTACGGTAAGTTAAAAGAAACCAACCCTAGCCCTTATATGTTTTATTTAAACGACCGTGATTTTGTGTTGTTTGGCGCGTCACCAGAAAGTGCGATTAAGTACTGCCACCAGTCTAATGACGTAGAAATCTACCCGATTGCAGGCACCCGTCGTCGTGGTTTTAATCCCGATGGCAGCATCAATAAAGACCTTGATGGCCGCATTGAATTAGAGCTACGCCTTGATAAAAAAGAAATGTCTGAGCATTTAATGTTAGTGGATTTAGCACGTAACGATGTGGCGCGCATTTCCGAGCCCGGCACTCGCCATGTGGCCGACTTACTCAAAGTTGACCGTTACAGCCATGTGATGCATTTAGTGTCACGGGTGGTGGGTAAACTGCGCAGTGACTTAGACGCGCTGCACGCCTATCAGGCTTGTATGAATATGGGTACCTTAACCGGCGCGCCGAAAATTCGCGCTTCAGAGCTGATTCGTCAAACAGAACAACAGCGCCGCGGCAGCTATGGCGGCGCCGTAGGTTACTTAACCGGTCAAGGCGAAATGGACACGTGTATCGTGATCCGCTCCGCTTTTGTACAAAACCAAGTCGCCCATGTGCAAGCAGGCGCGGGGGTGGTTTATGACTCAAAACCCCAAGCAGAAGCAGATGAAACCCGCAGCAAAGCCGCGGCCGTGTTAAACGCCATTGCCCAAGCGCACGGCACTACATTGGAGGCGGTTAGCAATGTCTAATTCAAATCAAAGCCTTTACACCATTGTGTTACTGGATAATTTTGATTCATTTACTTACAACCTAGTGGATCAATTTCGCAGCTTAGGCCACCCAGTCAAAATCTATCGCAACAGCGTGGATGCCAGCAAAATTAAAGCTGAGATAGACGCTATCCCAGACTCGGTTCTGGTATTATCACCCGGCCCCGGCTGTCCATCTGAAGCAGGTTGCATGCCGGAGTTGATCCAATTGTGTCGTGGTGAAGTACCTATTTTGGGCATATGTTTAGGCCATCAAGCCTTAATTGAACACTATGGCGGCATTGTTGGCCCAGCAGAAGAAATTATGCACGGTAAATCGTCTGACATTAATCACTGCGGCAATCGTATGTTCGCCGGGTTAACTCAGCCCTTACCGGTAGCACGTTACCATTCTTTAGTCGGGACTTTTGTGCCCGATAGCCTTAAAATTGTCGCCAGCTTTAACGACATGCCCATGGCTATTTATCAAGAGCAAGATCGGGTGATCGGGTTTCAATTCCACCCCGAGTCTATTTTGACCAGCGAAGGCGCTAAGCTGCTTGAAGCCAGTTTAGATCTCATTTCGCAGCCAGCGAGCTAAGGACAGCACAATGAGCAATATGTTAGAAACACTACTCGATGGAAAAAACATCAGCGCTGAGCAAAGCCATGAGTTTTTCCGTGAAGTCATCAAAGGCGAAGTGGACCCGATTGTTTTATCGTCGGTATTAACCGCATTAAAACTCAAAGGCGAAACGCCAGAGGAAATTACCGGCGCAGCGTCAGCCTTACTGGAAAGCGCGAAAGACTTCCCTCGCCCTGATTATGCCTTCACCGATATAGTCGGTACCGGCGGTGACGGCTTTGGCACCATCAATATTTCAACCGCCAGCGCCTTTGTTGGCGCTGCCTGTGGTCTAAAGGTGTGTAAACACGGCAGTCGCAGTGTATCAAGTAAATCAGGCGCTTCTGATTTACTTAGCGCCTTTGGCATCAACATTGATATGAGCCCCGAAGTGGCCAGAGCTTGTTTAGATGAGCTAAATGTCTGCTTTATTTTTGCGCCGCAATATCACGCCGGCATGCGCTTTGCCGGCCCGGTTCGCGCCGCCCTAAAAACCCGCACCATTTTTAATGTACTAGGCCCACTGGTGAATCCTGCTCGGCCACAAACAGAGCTTAATGGCGTTTACGACCCAAGCTTACTGCGCCCCATTGCACAGGTGCATAAAACCTTAGGCATGAAGCGCGTGATGGTGGTTCATGGCTCAGGGCTGGATGAGTTTGCCCTTCATGGCCCAACGCAAGTAGCTGAATTGCAAGATGGCATTATTAAAGAATACACAGTCACGCCGGCTGATTTTGGCCTTGAAGAGTACCCAATCGAGGCGATCTTTGGCGGCACACCAGCAGAAAACAAAGCCATTATTGAAAAAATACTCCAAGGCAAAGGCACACCGGGCCAACAAAGTGCAGTAGCGATTAACGTTGCCGCGCTGTTAGTGCTCAATGGTAAAGCCGATAACTTTAAGCACGGCGCAGAGCTTGCCCTCGCCGCCATGAATAGCGGTGAGCCGCTGGCCTTAGTAAACAAACTGGCGGAGATGAGCCAATGCTAATGCAATCAGAACTTGAAAATACCATTTTAGGTAAAATTATTGATGATAAGAAAGTTTGGGTTGAAGCGCGCAAAGCAAGCCAGCCGTTAGCTGAATTTGAACACCTGCTTAAGCCAACAGAGCGCGACTTTTACGCCGCCCTTGAAGCGCCGGGCACCCACTTTATCTTAGAGTGTAAAAAAGCTTCGCCTTCTAAAGGTTTGATCCGTGAAGATTTCGACTTGGATTTAATCGCTAGCGCCTATAAAAATCACGCCAGCGCAATTTCGGTATTAACCGATGAGAAGTACTTCCAAGGTCAATTTGATTATGTCACTCAAGTGCGCAATCAAGTGACACAACCTGTGATCTGTAAAGATTTCGTTATCGACGCTTATCAAATCAAGCTGGCACGCTTGTACCAAGCCGATGCCGTGTTACTCATGCTATCGGTGTTATCTGATGAGGAATATATCGCCCTGGCTAAAGTCGCTCATAGCTACAACATGGGCATACTCACGGAAGTCAGTAACGAACAAGAGATGGCGCGAGCTTTGGCTCTCGATGTACGCATTTACGGCATCAACAACCGTAACCTGCGCGATCTCAGCACCGATTTAAACCGCACCAAAGCGCTTTCTCCATTGGTTCCTGAAGGTAAAGTGGTGATCTGTGAGTCGGGTATTTACCATCACGACCAAGTGAAAGAGCTGCGCCATTTTGCTAAAGGCTTTTTAGTCGGCAGCTCGATTATGTCGCAAGACAACGTTGAGCTGGCTTGTCGCAAGCTTATTTTAGGCAATAACAAAGTGTGTGGCTTAACTTCAGCGACCGATGCCGCCAATGTTTACAGTGCTGGCGCGGTATTAGGCGGCTTGATTTTTGTTGAAAAATCGCCGCGCTGCGTCAACCTTGAGCAAGCCAAAACTATCATGATGGCTGCCCCCCTTGAATACGTGGGCGTGTTTCAAAATCATGATGTTAACGCAGTGGCAGAGCACGCAAAGGCCTTAGGGTTAAACGCAGTGCAGCTACACGGCGACGAAGACCAAACTTACATTGCCACCTTGCGCCCGCTATTACCTGCCGGTTGCGCCATCTGGAAAGCCATTGGCATTGATGGTAGCGAGCCACAGTTATGCCCAACTGCTGACATGCAATTGTTCGACACGCGCACCGCCGCGCAATCGGGTGGTACTGGGCAAGCGTTTGACTGGCAAATTTTAGCCAAACAAAACAAAAGCAATCTGATGCTCGCAGGGGGGATTACCCCAGAGAATGCGCAACACGCGGCCCATCAAGATTGCTTAGGGCTCGATCTGAATTCAGGTGTTGAGTCAGCGCCAGGGATTAAAGACAAACAGAAATTAGACAGCGCATTTGCCGCTATTAGACAGTATTAAAATAACGAATTAAGGCGAAAAGATGAGTAAATTAGACCCGTATTTTGGTGAATTTGGTGGCATGTTTGTGCCACAAATTCTAATGCCAGCCTTGAACCAACTTGAAGAAGAGTTTATTAAGGCACAAAACGATCCTGAGTTTATTGCTGAGTTTAGAGAGTTACTGACCGAATATGCTGGTCGCCCTACTCCACTAACGCTTTGCCAAAACCTAACCAAAGGTAAAAAAACCAAGCTTTACCTAAAACGTGAAGATTTATTACACGGCGGCGCTCATAAAACGAACCAAGTGCTAGGCCAAGCGTTGTTAGCAAAACGCATGGGTAAATCTGAGATCATCGCCGAAACCGGCGCTGGTCAACACGGCGTGGCCACTGCATTAGCATGTGCGCTATTGGGGTTAAAATGTAAAGTTTACATGGGCGCAAAAGACTGTGAGCGCCAGAAGCCAAACGTGTTTCGTATGAAACTAATGGGCGCTGAAGTGATCCCGGTCACGTCTGGCTCATCAACGTTAAAAGATGCCTGTAACGAAGCACTGCGTGATTGGACCGCTAGTTACGACAGAGCCCATTATCTACTGGGCACCGCAGCGGGTCCTCACCCTTTCCCAACCATCGTTCGTGAATTCCAACGCGTGATCGGCGAAGAAGCGAAAGCCCAGCATCTGAAAAAAGAAGGCGTATTACCTGATAAAGTGATTGCCTGTGTGGGCGGTGGCTCCAATGCTATTGGTATCTTCGCTGACTTTATCGAAGATGAAAACGTGCAATTAATTGGCGTAGAGCCAGCAGGTAAAGGCATTGATACCCCGCAACACGGCGCGCCATTGCGTCACGGTCGCAAAGGTATTTTCTTCGGTATGGCATCAATGATGATGCAAGACCAGTTTGGTCAAGTGGAAGAGTCTTACTCGGTATCGGCCGGTTTAGACTTTCCATCCGTTGGCCCGCAACACGCACATCTACACGCCATTGGCCGCGCGCAATATGAGTCAGTCACCGATGATGAAGCATTAGCCGCATTTCACGAGCTAGCACGAAAAGAGGGGATTATCCCCGCCCTTGAATCGGCGCATGCCCTTGCTTATGCCTTAAAAATCATTGAACAAGACGATAAAGAGCAAAGCATCATAGTGAACTTGTCTGGCCGAGGAGATAAAGACATCTTCACAGTGGCTGAGCTATTTGAAGAAAAAGGATTAATGTAATGAGCCAACGTTATGAAAATTGCTTTGCAGCATTAGCAGAGAAAAACCAAGGTGCATTTGTGCCCTTTATCGCCCTTGGCGACCCAACACGCGAGCTATCATTAAAAATTGTTGATTGCTTAGTCGCTGCTGGCGCTGACGCCCTTGAACTGGGTATTCCTTTTTCCGACCCCGTTGCCGATGGCCCAACTATTCAAGATGCGTCAACCCGCGCATTGGAAAACGGCACCAACCCAGACAACTGTTTTGAAATGCTCGCGGAAATTCGCGCTAAGTACCCTGAGCTGCCGATTGGCTTACTGCTTTATGCCAATTTGGTATTCAGCAACGGCATTGATCGCTTTTATCAGCGCTGCGCCGAAGTCGGTGTTGATTCGCTGTTAATTGCCGATGTGCCAGTGGAAGAAAGCGCGCCTTATCGTGAAGCGGCGGCAAAATATAATATTCACCCTATATTTATTGCACCGCCAAATGGCGATGAGCAAACCATGGAGCTAGTGGGTAAATACGGCGGTGGTTACACTTACCTACTGAGCCGCGCGGGCGTGACAGGCGCGGAAACCAAAGCGGGTAAACCAGTAGAAAGTTTATTGGCCAACCTGAATAAATACCAAGCACCGCCCGCACTACTTGGCTTTGGTATCTCAGAGCCAGCACAAGTACAAGAGGCGATTGCAGCGGGTGCTGCTGGCGCAATTTCCGGCTCAGCAGTAGTGAAAATCATTGAGCGTAATTTAAATGATGAAGCCGCACTACTAGCTGAAATGGATAGCTTCATCCGCAGCATGAAAGCAGCCACGCAAAAATAATCGCACAAAGTTATATTGCTGAAACAAAAAACCTCGCCGATGCGAGGTTTTTTACATTTAAGACTATTTTTCAAAAGCTTCTATTTTTTTCCAAATCCCTTCTGCTTCTTGGCTAAGAAAAGCAAAGGACTTCATATCACCACGGCGCTGTGCCAGCATGGCTTGCTCAAGTTTTGCATCGTATTGTTTGCGCAAACGCGCTTCAGGGGGGCCAAATAACCAAGCGAACATAATGAGCCTTATATCACGACTAAAATACTTGATACGCAGCGAGGTGGGAATTAGCTCAGATTCTCGATAAGAAAAACAGAGAGAGTTACTAAGGGTTATGAAATCCACAATGAGCACAATATGAAGCGCGTGTAGAGCGCCCACATTGGCGGCACACGTTAGCGCTAAGCACTAATGTAGTAAAAGTAATTAACCCACCCAAAGCACCGCCCATCGCCCACAATAAAACATGACGATTTTTTTTGTGCGCAGCAATTGCGCACAGCAGCGAAAAGTACACACAGCCTGCCAGCATGTAATAACTCAACATTACGCCCTAGGTGATTAAAATTTGACTTATTAGATATTAAGGTTGCAGTAAAAGCAAGCCAGCCCAATGTGCTCCGTGATGATCATCAAATCAGAGTACCTCACTCATCTTCTATCAGCGTATTTCTTAGCAAAATACCTCGATAGTAATGTCCAAATTTATCTTTAGCATCGACATTTAGGCTATCAGAAATCGTTGACTCATAGTCTGTAACAACGAATGAAGCAGGATCTGCACTACTAATTAATATTTGATCGTCTAAACCAACATCATGATAGTAAACGCGGTACTTATCTTTAACATAACCGCAGTCTAGTAGCGTTAAGGTATGTAAATCCGCATCAGGGATAATTTTAAGTACAGCGCCTGAGATAACAACAAAAGCACGCAAATTATCTCTAACTATTATTCCGCCTTCAAATATCTTAAAGCTGGAAACATCGACATCTATTACTCTGAGTTTGTTGTCATAAATAGCGTAAACATTGGATTTATCTTTAGCAAACAACCAATGATCAACAAGAAAGTGAAAGGTTGCTAAATCGACTTCTGGAATGCAGTTGGCACCTACATACAGTACCCCCTGACAATGGCCAAATATACTCTGATTCTGCAGATTCATGACTGAAAAGAAATCTGGTTTTGCATTTTCAAGGACTTGACCTTCAAAATAAACTCGTTGCCGATCACACCAATAACCATTTCCTGACTCGGATAAACACCTAAATGAACGAGGTTCAGCACCTAAATGAACGAGGTTCAGCACCTAATACTGTTTCACCTTTGAAAAAAATATCAACGCCATCAGTCCCATAACCAGATAGGTTATTTTCACCTTCCACATCTAACGATCTAAAGTTATAAGCAATAGCGGGGATTGATCTACCATCATAGTAAATCCAATCTCGACATCTCAAATACCGGCCACTAGAAGCAATATCAATATATGCGCCAGTGTGGAACAGAAAGTACGAGGAGAGCCAAGGAACAGTCATTAACATGATGAAATAATAAAACCATCCATGCACGCTAAATCCCAAAATACTAAGCTCAAATAACCAACAACAACCCAATAAAAAATATAATGATACGGTAAAGGCAAACCAGCACTTCCATGCATCAGAGTCTGAAATAGAAGCCCGCCAGCAAGTTGGCAACAGCAATGTAAAGTATGCCAACATCCAGATCGTAAGCGAAACATATATCAAGAAAATGAAAAATTCAGGTAGTAACAACACACCTGCGAT
The DNA here is from genome assembly GCF_021278025.1 of Motilimonas sp. E26. GTDB lineage: Bacteria > Pseudomonadota > Gammaproteobacteria > Enterobacterales > CBDFNC01 > Motilimonas. The sequence goes on along the minus strand of NZ_JAIBHJ010000003.1, from coordinate 201,195 downwards.
GATCATTAATCCAATCCAAAGGGTTTTTACACCGCTCTGATTGCTCATACTCATCCCTTATTTAAGAGGCGTTCAAATACACCAATAAAGCCAATCCCTAACGCATAAGCCACCAAGTCCAGCCAATCAAATGTTGCGCCAATGATGATCCGCGCGGCTTGGTGGTCTTGTAGCCCGAGTAAATTGATTAATTGAAAGTACTGCAAAACCTCAAGAGAGCAAGCAAATGCTAAAACAAATATCGCGATGCTTTTTTTGGAGTAAGATAAGCAAGCCACCAAAAGTAAATACAGCCAAATAACGACTAACACATCGCCAAGGAATGGCCGAATAAATGAGTCACGAATAAATAGGGCGATAACAATTAAGGTCAGCAATAGTATAAGACTGCAGACAAAATAACGGGCGTTGAATCTAAACAAAATAATAGCTCTGTAACGCGAAGAACACCGGATAAGCAAAATGCGTAATCACGAAAATTCGGTCATGAATAATTAGCGTCGCAGTATAAATCAAATAAAAATAAAAAAGGAGCCATTTGGCTCCTTTTTCATATTGAGGTTACGTTTAACTTACAAACCTGAAATGTACTCTTCCATATCGGTTTTTAAATTATCTGATTGCGTACCAAAAATAGCTTGGACACCGTCACCTGCTACAACCACACCTTTTGCGCCTAGCTCTTTAAGGCGGTCTTTGTTAACCGCATCAACACTTTTTACGCTGATTCTTAAGCGCGTAATGCATGCGTCTAGGTTGGTGATGTTCTCTTTACCACCAAAGGCAGCGACTAGCTCTTTAGACATTTCAGAACTTTCTACCGCGGCGCTTGTGTCTGCTACATCATCTTCACGACCAGGTGTTTTTAGATCGAGTTTAACAATAGCGACCCGGAAGATAACGTAATAAAGCGCGGCATAGCACATACCCAATAATGGGAACATCCAGCCTTTATTTGAGTTAGCGAATAGCACCACAAAGTCGATTAGACCGTGTGAAAAAGAGGTACCGTGTACCATGCCTAACATATTGGTTAATACAAATGCAGAGCCTGCCAATACAGCGTGGATTGCATAAAGCACAGGCGCTACGAATAAGAAAGCAAATTCGATAGGCTCAGTAATACCTGTTAGAAAGGAGGTAAGCGCAGCGGAGACCATAATGCCACCCACTTTTGCTCGGTTTTCAGGTTTTGCTGTGTGCCAAATGGCAATCGCCGCTGCAGGCAGACCATACATTTTGAACATGAAACCACCCGCTAATTGACCAAAGCCATTGCCGGCAGCACGAGATGCGTCATCCGCTACTTGATAACAGGTTAAGATACCGTTACGCACAGCGCCAGAAGAGTCGAGACATTGACCCGCTTCGAAGAAGAACGGCACGTTCCAGATGTGGTGTAAGCCGAATGGAATCAAACTACGCTCAACCACACCGTAGATACCAAAAGCAACGGTTGGGTTTTGATTAGCTGCCCAGTGTGAGAAAGTAGCAATCACGCCACCAATTGGTGGCCACACAACAGAAAGTACGACACCCAATACGATGGCAAGGAAACCTGTGATAATGGGCACAGCGCGCTTACCAGCAAAGAAACCAAGGTAATCAGGTAACTGGATACGGTAGTAACGATTAAATGCCCACGCCGCTAATGACCCCGCTAAAATACCGCCAAGTACACCCGTCTCATAGTTTTTACTAATCGCCGCCTTAAGCGTGGCTAAATCGGCTTCCGATAACACTTGGCCCGCCGCCTTGGCTGCCTCTACCGCTGAGTTAAAGTCTAACCCCGCCATGACACTTAATGTTGCCTTCATAATGCCGAAACCAACGATAGCAGCCAATGCAGCAACACCGTCGTTTTTAGTGAAGCCTAACGCCACACCCACAGCAAATAACAAGGCCATTTGACCAAATACTGAGTCACCCGCGTTCATCATTAGCTGGGAAACAAGATCTGGAAGGAAACTAAACTTGGCGGCACCCACCCCAAGTAGGATACCTGCAACAGGTAACACTGATACTGGTAGCATCAGTGATTTACCCACTTTTTGCAGATTTGCAAACAGTGCTTTAAACATATCAACTCTCCTCGATTTAAAATTTCACCGGACTTTGCCGCCATATAACATGGCCCCAGCGCATGAGTTAATTAAAGCACAGGATTGAGGAATGGAAACTTGTTACAGTTCAAAAACTTACCCCTTGCAATGTAACAAAGAGTAACAATTAAAAGCCTTTAAAAACAATTAGTTGAATTGAGTGAGTCGATAAAACAAGGAACTTAGTTACCAAGTAGGAACACAGGTCACCAACGGTAACGCTTATTTAAGTCAAATATACTGAATTCAAGTTAAATAAGCGCAGATATCATACGGAAAAGCGGTCAATACCACATGTTTTTAGCACGCGTTCAAAATCAGCAGGCAAGGGGGCATCAATAACAGTGGCGTGCTGCGTTATCGGGTGAGTAAATGCTAACTGCGCAGCATGTAGCAATAGGCGGTGGTTATTAAGCTGCTGCTTAGAGAACGCATTCTGTTTGCCATCACCATGACTGGTGTCACCTATAATGGGGTGGCGCAAATGGGCTAGGTGTCGCCTTAATTGGTGTTTACGCCCTGTTTTTGGCATAAGTTGCATCAAACTAAAACGTGCGGTGGCGTAGCGACCGACTGCAAACGGCAATTCAACTTGCTGTAAACATTGATATTGCGTTACCGCCTCTTTGAACGTTGCAGCTTGGCTAGCATGCTTATCTGCTATTTTGTCTAATTCTTCTTTTAATGGGTAATCAAGTTCACCATCGCCACACCAACCACGCACTAGGGCATAATACATTTTTGTTGGTGCGCGCTCAGCAAACTGTTCGCTCATCAGCCTAGCCACGTCAGAGCTTAGTGCAAACAACAGTACGCCCGAAGTAGGACGATCAAGGCGGTGAATGGGATAGACATATTGGCCAAGTTGGTCGCGTAGCATTTGCATGGCAAATTGGGTGGCGCCTTTGTCCAGCCAGCTGCGGTGAACCAATAACCCTGATGGCTTATTTATGGCAACTAAATACTCATCTTGATAAACAATGTCCAGTAATGAGACGGGCTCATCTTGAGTTAAGAGTGTATCTATTTGGCTAATGATCCGCATCACCTCATCGGTGGGTTTAGTTTCTAATTTAAATGCTTCTTCTGCCATTGGCAGCACAGCAATCTTACTTGGCAACGGCATTTGTTGCTCTGCCATCAAGGACAATTTGGGGTGAAACACAAACTGTAACCATTGCGCAAAGGTTAACGTATCAACACAAAACGGCGCTTGACTGGCAAGGGCCTCATCGCTTGGTATGTCTGCTTGCCACAACTGGGCTTGCTGCATCGATTGTTTAAGTTGTGCCAATAAGGGTAACAAAGATAAGGCTTGACTCATGATGTCCTTGGATTATCTGTGGTAAATTTGCCGAGAATATACCATCTGAAGCGCTTAGGCCCTATAATCCATAGCCAATTTATTTGCTCACTTGATGTTTGGTTGTACTGATTATGAATATTCACTCGCTTACTGATTTTCTCGATAAAGCCCAATGCCAATTTAGAATTTATGATCTTGGTAGAAAAGTAACAAAAATCAGTGCCAGTGATTTCAAAAAAGTAGAGTTGAACCAAGTTCCCTACCCTTACCCATTGCAACAACATGCGTGGGTTGCCGTGGTATTTTGGCAGGTGAATAACCCACAGCATTATATTTGGTTTTTGAAACTGCCTTTGGACGAGCGCGGCTTACTGTTAGCCGGCCCACAAACGCACTTTATTCAACTGGTGGTTGAAGCCCTTGGCGCCAGCTTAGAAAAGCAACCCGATGAAAAACAGCAAGAGCGCCTTGCTAACAACCCTTACACTTTTAAACCTGCTGAGCATAAAACGGCAGTGTTTCATGCCAAATTAAATCTTGATCTAGTGCGCCCTGCTTCTCGTTACTATGAGCAGGCACATGCTTATTTCAGTGGCCAACTCGATTGGCAACAATGGCAACAGCTAGGTATGCAAGGGATCGCTGACGTTGCGGTGCGCTTAAAGCAGGATGATAATGAAACACATATTGGCAACGCATTAACTCAGCTACCAGACACCCCCTTGTGTATTTTACTTGAGGCATTAGAGCACCAAAATATGAGCACTCAACTTACTGAAAAATTAGTTGAGCTGGCTCAGGCCAAACTAGCTGACAAGCCGCAAGTCGCCACTTTGGCACTGCGCGCCATATCATCAAGTAAAGCCAAAGGTTTGCGCCAAATGCTACTCAAGCAGCAGCTAGCTTCTAGTTTAGGGCAAGACCCACAATGGTTTATCGCAGTTGCCGCCCGTTGTTGGCAAGACTTAGTCGAACCCGATTTTTTAGCACAATACCTTGAACAGTTGGCGGTCATCGATCATGGTCAACTGTTTGTGCAGTTATTTGCAGATCTTGTGGCACAACCTGAATTACGTCATTTACTGTTAGGAAAAATTCGTGAGCCAGAGCGAAGCCCTGCACTCAATCACGCCATTGGGCTTTTGTTTGGCTAATTGATGCCAGAACTTTTGAATAATAATTTGGAACTAATGAATGTCTGATTTATTTTGGCTTTTTGCTATTTTCGCCATCTGTATCTGGTTTTGGCAGCAACGTAAACAAAACGAGCGAGCTCAAGAGCTGATTGAGCAACGTTGCCAGCAGCTTGAACTGCAATTGGTCTCTGTCGCCCGTGATAACATTTGTTTTAAACTGGGTGAGCACTTTTTGGAACAAACTTTTGTGTTTGAATTTAGCAGTGACAGTGAAAACTGCTATCAAGGTTACCTACGGTTAAGTGGCCAACATAAATATCACTTTGATATCCCGCCATACCGCATGATTTAGTCGGTAGTTTAAACCGTTATATCCCTTCAAGACTATGCACCTAACGCCTTTGTTATCGAGTTAAAGGAGTGAAGGTGCAAAGCCCTCCAGCCAGACTATACTTGAACAAATGAGCCGCAGTATGGAGGTCCCAATGGACTACTCAGCGCACAACGTTTCGAGCCTATTTGCCCAACTAGGCTTAAAAAATGACGAAGTTAGCATTCAGCGTTTTACCCACCAGCATAAGCTAGACAATATGACGTTATTGGCAGATGCCCCCTTTTGGAATAGCACCCAAGCAGAGTTTTTGCGCGAACAAATTTGGCAAGATTCAGATTGGGCAGAAGTAATCGATCAGTTAGATTTAATGTTAAGAAGGTAAAAATATCGTACTATACGATCTTTCTCTCGAGCCCAGAACAAATCATGGAAGACGCAATAAGAGCCGCACAGCAAATCGCTAAAACGGGTAAAACGCCCAGTGTAGGATTAGTAAAAGCCAAACTGCCGAAAGGCTATCCTTTACCTAAAATTATTGGCGCCTTAAAAGTTTGGCAAGACCATCCTGAAATCACTGATTCATCGCCCAATAAACCCGTCACGCAGGCAGCCGTTGAAGATGACTTAGATAAGCGTATTCAACAGCAGATTACTGCTGCAGTTGCTTTACTTAATCAAGACATTGCTGAGCTGCGCAGTGAAATAGAAAAACTCAAACAAAATTCATAATCATGTATATCAATGACGTAATCTTCGAGTGCTATCAAGACACGACTTTTGATCAAGTTGAGCGCAGTATTAACCAATATTTAGATGCATTACGCTATCAAGGTCAGATCCTTGGTCGTGAGTTTCCGATTGCAATCAAAGACGGCTACTTTCAACTGCGCTTGGTAACACCAGAGCCAAATAGCTTACACGGCTCTTTTTTAAGCCCGCAAGGCAAAAAAGCCATTGAAGGCTTAAAACAAGCAGGCTTATTAAGCCCCAAAATAAAGCTCGTTGGTGAAGACCTTAACTCACAGGCCAGTGCTGATACTCAACCACCTTGGCAAATTCTTTATACTACCTATGTGCATACTTGTTCACCCTTACGCAGTGGTTTAGATTTATCCCCCATTCCGCTCTATCAAATCCCAACCATTGCTAATGGCAGCCAAAAACAGGCCATAAAATGGCAAGAAGATTGGGAAGCTTGCGATCAATTACAAATGAATGGCTCAATTTTGGAGCATGGCGCGCTACATGAAATAAGTAGTACAGATTCTCACTTATTTCGTCGTGGTTATGACTTGGCTAAGCGAATTGAATACTTAACTAAAGTGCCTACTTATTATTATTTGTATCGTGTCGGTGGCAGCAGTTTAGCTCAAGAGCAGGCGCGCACCTGTCCTCGCTGTCAGCAAGACTGGCGTTTACCTGAGCCTGCGCTTGATATCTTTGATTTTAGGTGTGAGCCGTGTCGGTTGGTCTCAAACTTATCTTGGGACTTTAAAAAGTAATGCCTATGCAGCGGCTTTTCCGCTGCTTGGTTTAAACTTTATGCTGGCGACAATCGCGACAAAAATTCAGGTAAACTGGCTGCTAATGAGCGAATTTCACCTTTCCCCAACTGCTCCAAAATAACTTCACCGGTTTCATTCACCACTGAAATGATTTGCATTTCATCTTCGCAACTAGCAATAAAAATAGTGTCAGGCTGTTTAATACGCCGCTGCATTAAAACATGTGCAATAATATTTTCTTGTAGTCGTTCAAAATCATCTTGGTTCCATGCCTGAATCAACTCAAGTGGGTATTGGTTCACCTCAGCAGATGAGAAAGTACAAGCAATGCTATCAGCAAACCACTGACAATAAAAAGCGCTGATATCGGGGTGGATCTGGCATTCCAAAGCCGCTGCGATATTGTCAAAGTTGACATTACTCGGATTTGGCTCTGGTTGCCAAGTGATGATGCCATTAACCGCGCCACTGCGCTGACATGGTGAAGGCCACTGTTCGTCAAATTCAACTTCTGGCCACTGATTTTGCTCTGCCCAGTAGGCCTGACAACGCTGTAAAAAGTCGGATAATTCTACAAGAGAGGGAGATAGTGCCACTGCTTTATTGCCTATTTTCAGTTAGAATAATGCCATTGTAACTATTATCGTCAAACAATGAAAAAATCATCTCGCTACGAAAACGCATCGATACTCGATACCTTATCGCTGGGTCAAGATACTCAATATGACTCAGACTACAACCCTGCTCTACTGCAAGCTGTACCACGTTCACTCAATCGTGATGACTTGCAACTTCAGGCACAAAATTTACCCTTTCAAGGGTTTGACCTCTGGGGTTTATATGAATTGTCATGGCTTAATAGCAAAGGCAAGCCGGTAGTCGCCACAGCGCACTGTAAAGTCGATGCAAACAGCGAAAACTTAATTGAGTCAAAATCCTTTAAGCTTTATCTCAACAGCCTAAACCAGCACAAGTTCGATTCTCATGACGCGGTACTTGAAACCCTTACTCGCGACTTATCAACGTGCGCTCAAGGTAAAGTTGAAGTAACGCTCCATACTAATCTTGACCAAAATTATGAATCGCTTGGCAGTTTTGCTGGCACTCTGATTGATGAGCTAGACATAGAGGTCACTGAGTTTGCGTTTAAACCTGAATACTTAAAAAACAGTACTTCCCAGATGGAAGTGAACGAAACCCTATATAGCCACTTGCTCAAGTCTAATTGCTTGGTCACTAATCAGCCTGATTGGGGCAGTGTTCTGATTAAATATCAAGGACCGAAAATAAACCAAGAGCAGCTGTTACGCTACTTAATCTCATTTCGTCAGCATAATGAGTTTCATGAGCAATGTGTTGAGCGTATTTTTCAAGACATCAATCATTACTGTAAACCAACAAAACTTACTGTTTTTGCACGATATACACGCAGAGGTGGTCTAGATATTAACCCATTTCGTAGTAACTTTGAGAGCGGGATAACAACCCCAAGACTTTTGCGCCAATAGTAGTTTTTTTGTCATGGGGCTGGCGGTATGATGCTTGCCAGCTACCATTATTGGTTTTACCGGAGAGCACACGTAATCTTGCGATCATTTCGAACACTAAGTCGCGTTGCCTTTAGTTTTTTATTGATTCTAGTCAGTTGGGTCACGCCAGCCTACGGCTATGAAGACATCACAGCAATGGAGCTGAATGATGAGCTTTCGGCTGCCAATGACTTAAGCATAAAAGCACCATTAAAATGTATTGAGCTGATCGACGCTTATCTCGGTAAAAACAAATCTCAACTACAACAAACTAAACAAGGATTTGTTTTTAACGATAGCTTTTCACTGGCCAGTAACAACAACAGCAGCATCGTAAACGCCTTCCAAATAAAATCGAAATGTTATAAAAAACTTAAAAATATTGACCAAGCCATGGTCAATATTGAAATTGCGATTGAACTGGCACAAACCAGCTCTCTGCCTTTTGAACTGGCCCAAGCAAAGCTAAGTTACGGCAGCTTGCTGTTTAATCATACCCAACGCCATGTCGATGCCTTACTTGAAGTACAACAGGCATCATTACAAGCCGATAGTTCAAGCCACCCCCTGACAGATGAGTTACAACTATCTATTCATCTCGCATTGGCTGACTTTTACACCCAAAAAGATAAATTCCAACAAGCAAATCAAGAGCTAGAGAACGCGAAAACCATTGCCAACAAACTCGATAAACCTCAGCTCATAGCTTGGCTAAATTACTATTGGGGTCGCTACTATATTCGCATTTCTCAGCCGCAATTGGCATTGAGCCATTTTGTTGATGCAAAAAGCATGGCAGAGAATGCTGAGAACTTTTTGCTGATTGCAAAAGCAACTTATGAAATCGCCGACATCTATCGACTGCAAGGCAATAAATTAGATAAAGCACTGCATTACGCTAACTTGTCGGCAAACGCATACCAAGACTTAGGCGATGACAGAGAGTTAGCTTACGCGCAAATTTATATGGCGATATTACATCGTCAAAACCAAGAGTATTCATTATCGATGGTGTATTTTTGGAATGCGGGCGATTTATTACAAGGCTTACAAGACTTAACTGGTAGCGCCTTGTGTAATTTTGAAATGGGTAAAACCTTTTTAAAAATGCACAGCGTTGATGAAGCACGTAATTATCTTAATTTAGCCCGTTTTCAATACAGTAAGATGGATAACGCCAAAATGTTAGCCGATACCTTGTTACTGTTAGGGCGACTCAACATTGAACAAGGCGAAGCTGGCATTGCTCGCATTCAACTTGAAAAAGTATTAGCGCTGAGCGAATCACTGTCATTTTTAGAGCAACGTGAACGCGCTTATGAGCTGCTTGCTGCAGCTTATGAACTGACAGGTCATTACAAAAAAGCCATCGAAAACTTTAAACAGTTTCACGCCCTACAAACCAAAATTAAACAATTAGAATTCACCCTAGAACAAAACAAGTTCAATGAACAATACCAGCTAATTGAACGCACGCAGCAAATTACCGTTTTGGAACAAGATAATCAGAAATTAACCAGTAAGCTCGAAGGCTTTCTCTTGGTGTGTGTTGTGATAGCTACCATATTGCTGGTATTGCTTTATCGCTATATTCACAACTGGCTAAAATTAAAACAACTTAAAGCCGCAAGTCAAACCTTGATCACGCAGCTTAACCACCACCCACACACCCTATTACCTTGGTGGTCAAGTCAGCTTAAGAGTGAACAATTTACTAAACCGAAAGAAGCAACAACGCCCCAATACTATGCGTTAATATCCATTAATTTTTTAACCGATCTCTACGAGAAATACGGTGCGTTAAAAGCACAACGCATCGAAAAAGAGTTTGGCGTTTATTTGCAAACACACCAACCGGAACAATCTGCTTTTTATCAAATGCGAGATAATCAGCTGTTGTTTATTACCCATAAAACCGAAGACAGTGATGCCGAATCCCTCGCTCAGTTTCTCACTGATATATTGGCTCGCTTTACTCATAAATATGACCTTGCCCCCAGTATAGCGATAGGTATCGTTAACCATCCTTTTTTACCTAAAGCTGAAGCTGCGATTGATCATAAACGAGTGAGTGATTTAGCTTGTTTGGCTTTGCTCGGTGCCAAACAAATACAAACACCAGAGGAAAGTGCTTGGCTGGAATTATTCGCTATAGACTGCCCACAAGCTGCATTTTTTAATGGTGATATTTGGCAATTAGGTCAACAAGCTATTGCAAAAGGTCTTGTCAAAATCAACTGCAGTGGTGATAAGAGCCAATTAGTATGGCCAATCATTCAAGCCAGTAATAATATGAAGCTAAAACCTGCTTTCTAAACTTGCTTTCACTAGCATAAATGCACAGCTTGACTTGTGTGAACCAATTAACTGATGCAAAATGAAATTAGAGAACGGACTGTAGTATTGACAGGAATTGTCATTGAAAGCACCAACCCAAAAATGCGTCATTATACGGAGCAACGGCGGAGAGCCTCTCAAAGAGAAATCGCACTCACTGCCAGTACGCAATAATGCCAACCAATCTAGGGCCGACATGGAAAATAAATTAATCATTCAATTAATTGAACGACTGGCTCTCAGTGCACAAAACCACGACACAACGCTTGATGAAAAGCTAGAGCGTTTAGTGACTAAGCTGCAAAGTGTTAGTGAAGTCGGCAGTGCCTTAACTGAGGCCCATGAAGTTGAACAATATTTATTAAAAAACCCCATATCTATTAAGCCGGCATTAACAGAACTAGATAAGCAAACCTATTTAGCTGCAGAAAAACTACAGCAATTTAAAAGCTTACCGGGTGCAGTCCGTGGCAATATTCGTGAGTACCTAAGCCGCCCCTCCTCTGAAATATTAAGAGATCACCAAGATAAGCTGGCTATATTGGTTGGTTTTTACCAGCAACTGCTCAATTATCAAGAACGCCCTGCGCCTGATTACTTAAGAACACATCAACAAGAAGAAAAAACCACAGCTGCCAGCATCGATCCACTCTCGCACAAACGCATCTGCGATGAATTACAACGGCTAATTACTGAGCTCGATTTTGCTGGTGAGTTTGGCGAAGCACTGGCGCAAATACGAAACCGGATTCTTTCGGGGATTAACCCCCATGAGTTAGCCAGTGTATGTTTAGAAGTCATCAACCTGATCATAGATGGTACTCGGGAAGAGCGAAAAGCCTCTCAGGCATTTCTTTACTCACTAAATGAAAGCTTAACCTCGTTTCATCAGACGTTTTGCAGCTCAGTCAGTGAGTCTCGTACCCTACGCAACGAACAGATTGAAATAAATGAGGACTTACGTGCCCGTTTGCGCACCATGGGCCTGCAAGTAGACAATACTAATGACTTACTGCAATTGAAGTTATCTATTCAGTCGCAATTGAAAGAAATAACGCGATTACTGTCTGAAAAGGATAGCTTTGAACAACGCGAGAAAGAATTAGAAAAACGCTTAGCTGAGATGGAAAATAAGCTAAGTTTAATGAAAGAAGAAACCTCTGAGTATAAAAAAAGACTCAGTGCGCAAAAGCATAAACTGTTTTTAGACAGCTTGACACAAGTGTATAACCGCGCCGCTTTAGACGAACGTCTTGAGCTTGAATTTAAGCGCTGGCAACGCTACGAGCATCCTTTATGCTTAGCCATCGTTGATATTGACCACTTTAAATCAATTAACGATAACTACGGACACATGGCTGGTGACAAAGCATTAAAAGTGATTGCCCGAGCGTTACAAAAATCGTTAAGAGACACTGACTTTATTGCCCGCTTTGGCGGAGAAGAATTTGTAATTTTAATGCCAAATGTAGAAACCAAAGATCTACAAGGTCCACTAGACAAACTACGCGAAACAATTAAAGGGATCCCCTTTAAATTTAAAGATAATCGCGTTTCCATTTCCGTCTCCATTGGTGCTACAGCCTTTAAAGACGGAGACCAACCATTAGATGCTTTTGAGCGAGCTGACCAGTCACTATATGATGCTAAACATCAAGGTCGTGATCGAGTGGTATTAAGCATTTAGCAATTCACAAACTATAAAGCTATACTAATCAGAAAGTTAAAGAGGCAATTTTGCCTCTTTGTTATTAGGGGGTCACTATGATCACACACATTAGCCCCGTTGGTAGTATGGATCTACTGTCACAGCTAGAAGTAGACAGATTAAAAAAAACCGCTACCAGCGACATTTATCAAATGTATCGCAACTGCTCTTTAGCCGTCTTAAACTCGGGCAGTAAAACAGACAGCAGTAAAGAAATTCTCGAAAAATACGCCAACTTTGAAATTAGCGTGATACGTCGTGAGCGCGGAGTAAAACTTGAGCTATTCAACGCACCCGAGCATGCCTTTGTCGATGGCGAACTTATTTATGGTATTCAAGAGCATTTATTTTCCGTACTACGTGATCTTATTTACGTTAACAGCCAATTGCCGCAAACCATCCCCACCGATGAAGAAGAGTTAACAGCCTTTACCACCAATAAAGTGTTTTCGATTTTACGTAACTCTCGAGTGCTACAACCGGGCATTGACCCAAACATAGTTGTTTGCTGGGGCGGTCATTCTATCAGCGATATAGAATATGCCTATACCCGTGAAATTGGCAGCCAACTAGGCTTACGTGGCTTGAACATCTGTACCGGCTGTGGGCCTGGCGCCATGGAAGGGCCGATGAAAGGGGCCACGGTAGGCCATGCTAAACAGCGAGTAAAAAGCGGCCGCTACATTGGCTTAACTGAGCCGAGCATCATAGCTGCAGAGCCACCTAATCCAATTGTCAACGAGTTAGTCATATTACCTGATATCGAAAAACGCTTAGAAGCCTTTGTGCGCATGTCTCATGGTATTATTATTTTCCCTGGCGGCGTGGGCACGGCTGAAGAGCTACTCTATATTTTGGGCATCATGATGCATCCAGAAAACAGACGCCAGCCATTGCCCATTATTCTGACAGGGCCAAAAGAAAGCGAAGAATATTTCAGAACCATTGACGACTTTATCGGCAATACGCTTGGCTTTGAAGCCCAACGCCATTACCAAATTATCATTGATGATGCCGCCAGTGCAGCCCAAGTTATTAAGCAGGCAATGCCTAAGGTTAAAGATTATCGCCGCGCTATTGGCGACGCTTATTCGTTTAATTGGTCGCTAAAAATTGAACATGATTTTCAGGTGCCATTTATTCCTAATCACGAAAATATGGCCAGCCTTAATCTTAATTTAGATCAAGAGCCGCAAGTATTAGCCGCGCAGTTACGCCGTGCTTTTTCAGGTATTGTCGCTGGTAATGTCAAAGATGAAGGTATAAAGGCGATTGAAAAAAATGGTCCTTTTCAAATTGATGGCGATCCAAAATTGATGAAAATGATGGATAAACTGCTACAAGATTTTGTAAAGCAAAATCGGATGAAGTTGCCAGGAACAAAATACACACCTTGCTATGAGATAGTTAGTAAATAATATGGGTAATACTTTACTGATCGTGGATGCGATGAATCTAATCCGTCGCATCCACGCAGTTTCCGAATCACAACAACCCTCAGAGAAATCACAGCTAATTGCCACACTTAATGGCGTGGTCAATAGCTGTAATAAGCTACTAAGGCACATTCCTTCTACTCATGTTATTGCTGTATTTGATGGTCAACAACCCAGTTGGCGCAGCGAAGTATGGCCCGAATATAAACAAGGCCGAACGCCAGCTCCCACAACACTGGTAGATTTTTTACCTAATATTCAAGATGCCCTCTTAGCCAATGGCATTGAGTCCTTAGTTAGTGAGCAAGATGAAGCTGACGATCTAATTGCTACCTTGGCATTAACAGTGGCAAAAAATAATAAACAAAGCTGTATTGTTTCAACTGATAAAGGCTTTTTTCAACTTCATCAACCTCTCATAAAACAGTATGACTACTTCACTCACCAATGGTTAACTGCTGAGCAATTTTGTCAGAAAACGGGCATTAAACGAGATCAGTTAATTGATTATTGGTGCTTAACAGGTGTAGGCAGCAGTAATATAAAAGGGGTTCCCGGTATTGGTCCTAAAACAGCCACGAAACTATTAGGACAGTATCCGTCACTTGAAATGATGCTTGCTAGCCAATATGAAACCGATAAAGCATTAAATAAAGTCAAACTGCACAGTGAAGAAGCGTTAGTGAGTAAAAAATTAGTCATACTAAAAGCTGATATTCCCTTAGGTTTTAACCTGAAAGATATTCGGTATAGCAAAATAATCAATAAGAAACTGCCATAAAGATCTTGCTCTGCTACCTTTAAATAAAAAAGCACTTTTCCATCATCCTGTTAGCTCTCACATAAAAGTAAGGTTAACTATGACATTTGAACGAATTGCGCTAATCCCAAGCTTGTATGGGGAAGAAGTACTAACACAAGCGATGGTCCAAGCCTTAGATAAAATTGGCTCTGGTGTCATTTTACAGGTAGCAACATACCCTCAATCTACTGAGCTATTGCAACAAACTTGTGAATTAATCCAAGATAATCAGGTTGCCTTGCTTGGCCCACTTAAAGAAGGCAGCCTTGAAGAAGAGCAGTTGAAGGAGCAATTGCAAACCCCACTCGGTTTATCGGCCGAGTGTTATTATTTGCTGTATTTTCCTGCTAGTCCCTTTCAGCCGTTTCAAGAACAAAACTTGATTTACGATATGCCAAAGGCAGCTGGTTTCAACTTAAGGTCTCATTACCAAGCATTTGCCCAACAAGCTTTACAAGCCGCTCGGCTAAAACAAAAAAGTATTATTACTGTGGTTGATGAAGCAGCTGATGCTTCTGAACTACTTAATGCTATTGAGCGAGCGGTCGCAACAGAGTACAGCGACCTACAAGTTCAATTTAGCAGCGTAGATGAAGTCAGTCGTAACTTAACCAGTGACAACGAGCGCTATAACTTTTTAATTACTCATCATTTATTCGGTAAAGAAATCAAAAATCAGCTATATGGTAAACCAGCAGCAAAGCGGCTTTGTGCTAAGTCGCACCTTGGTAGTAGCGGGGCCTTATTTTATGCTGTTGAATTAGCCAATCCAGAGCCACCTGTAGATGATCCAGCCTCGTTAATACTAGCATCGGTGAATTTACTTGAATTTCTAGGAAGAGATAACGAAGCGGAAGCAATACTGAGTGCATTAAGCCAAACCATTTCATTTGATGATAGGCTAACTTCTGCATTCGGTGGCCATCATAGCGGCGCAGACTTTACTCAAGCAGTATTAGAGAGGCTATAAGAAACAAAAGGTAGACGAGACTAACATCTCCTCTACCTTTTTCATTTTAAAAGTAATTAACCCGGCCTCTGAAGAAACAAAATAGTATATTTGTCTGCAACACGGAGGTTACTTACTAAAATCTTTCCAACGGACATGCACTGTTACTTCTTCGCGGTCGTGATACAAGTGCTTCACTTGATAATCAAAGGCATCTTCACCAAGACGTTGTGTCATCATATCCAAGCATTCTTTTACCGCATAGTAGCGACGCTTCATCGGTAATTTGAGATTAAAAATAGCCTCTCTACAATAAGCTTGCTCAAGCCAATCAGCCATTAGTTTTGCCACCCGGTGCGGTTTTTCAATCATATCGCAGACTAACCAGTTCACATGAGTATGCTCAGGGTATTTCACCTTTTTACCCTGCTCATTTTTACCCGTTAACCAAGTAAGGTTACGAATAAAAGGCTGGAATTTAAAACCATCATCGGCGTAGTACTTAACCTGCCCGGTATCCATTAGCGACTGGGCAATTTGACCATTATCAACTGCAGCCACAAACATACCACGGCGTACTAACTGATAAGTCCAGCCTCCTGGACAGGCACCTAAATCGACCGCTTTCATGCCTGGTGCTAAGCGCGTTTCTTGCTCTTCTTTAGGAATAAAGAGTTGGATTGCTTCATCAAGCTTTAAAGTTGAACGACTTGGCGCGGCGTTTGGAAACTTAAGGCGTGCGATGCCCATATAAAATGGAGAGCTATTATAGGTAATTGAGTAACCTAAGTACGCAGTTTGATTATCCAGAAAACAAACATGATAGCGCGGTTTACGTCCCTGCTCTTTAGCCGTAATTTTGTTAGCTTTACGTAATGCTGCGCGCAACGGCACCGTAAACTTGCGACAAAAAGTCAGCAGCGGCTTGGTTTCATCGCCCTCTGGGGTTTCCACCCAAATATCTCCACCTAAAGGTAAAGATTGCGCAGCAGCCAAGATTGGCGTGATCCGATCATTAACATCCATACCTGACACTAGTTCTGAAACAGCAATCATTTGCCGAGCAAACACCAAGCGGAAAAAGTTAAGTTGTTTAATTAATATCTCAGCATGACTAGGATCGTAACATTCAAAATAAACATAACCAGATTGACTCTGCGTTTTCACAAAACCAAAGCAATCTAATAACGCCGCTTGATCTTGGATCTCAGCAGCGCAGTCACTTTCAAAACCGGGGCGACAGTACAGCAATAAGCCCTTCATTGTTTATTTCCTCTTAACGCGATCATGGCTAAACATAGCCAGCCTAATATAAAACTTCCACCGCCAATGGGGGTGACGAATGCAGGCAATTTATGCCCACTGAGCGCCCAATAATAAAAAGAGCCACAAAATAGAACTAACCCCACCACAAAACAGCAGCAAGCGTAATATGATAACCGATAACGACCATCCTGTTGGATAAAAAGTGAGATAACCGCGCACGCTAAGATAGCCAGACTATGATAAAAGTGATACTGCAGTGCCATTTGGACGTAACTAAATAACTGTGCATCAAGTTTGCCACTTAACCCATGGCTAGCATAGGCACCAAAGCCAACAGCAAACGCGCCACTTAAGCCCGCCAATAAAAACATCACTCTCGTGCCCAGCATATTACTTTCCTTCAAGGTTACAGCTTAAAATAAACTCACTCACTAGCGTGATCGCCTGCTGCATATGTTGCTCATAACTATAGCCGGAGCTTTTTCTCGGTTTAAAGCTGTGATCGCCATCAGCCAGAAAATGCAGCTGAATCGAAGACGATAAATCATAATCTTTTACTTCTGCTTCACTGCCCATAGTATCGCGATCACCTTGGATTAATAAACACGGCTTATTTAGGTTGGCTAAATGTTCACCTTTAAGGCGCTCAGGCTTACCTACAGGGTGAAACGGAAACCCCAAACAAACACCAGCAATCACCTCGGGCTCGGCTAATAAATGGCTTGCGATACGCCCGCCCATGGACTTACCACCAATAACTAAGCGTTCGCCAGTAAAGTCGGTCAACACCTCTTTAAAGGCTGCTAACAAGATTGGCGCCTTATTGGGGGGTAAGCGGCGCTCCTCGGCTAACATTTGCTGCATGTAAGGAAAATTAAAGCGCACCACTTTAATGCCCTGCGCGGCAATACCTTCGGCCATGGTTACCATAAAAGGGTGCGCCATGCCGGCGCCTGCACCATGGGCAAAAATAAAGGTATGTGAGGCATCCGCTGGGCCGTCGATAGTGTATTTGTTCATCAATTTACGATCTCAATTAAGTTGACGGGATCACTGCGTTTCAATAATACCGTCTAATTCTTTTTCTTCTTGCTCAACCAGATTGATCATCCAGTCACGAAAGGCGGCCACTTTTCCTAATTCTGCTTGGCTTTCTTCACACACCAAATAATGGCATTTCCTACTCACTAAAACTTCACTGAATGGGCACACTAAACGCCCAGCATCAAGCTCAGGCTTGGCTAATACGTTGTGTCCAAGCGCAATCCCCTGTCCGTGAATAGCAGCTTGCAACACCATAGATGAGTGACTAAAAATCGGCCCTTGATTCACATTTGGGAAATTTACTCCCACCTGTTTCATCCAGGTTTTCCATTCTTTGCGTGACGAATCATGTAATAAAGTGTGCTGGCTTAAATCCGCTAATGTCTCGAGCTTTTTTTTACCTTGTAATAAGGCCGGTGAGCACAGTGGTAGCAAGTACTCTGCATGTAACTTATGGCAACGTAAGTTAGGCCAATGACCGCGGCCATAATAGATAGCTAAGTCCACTCCTTCACGCAGTGAACCTTCATCTTCATCCACAGCTTTTATCCTGACATCAATCTCAGGGTGTTGTTCACTGAATTTTACGAGCCTAGGCACCAGCCATTGTATGGCAAAGCTCGGCTGTAAGCTTACAGTAAGAGAGCCCGTCGCCGTTCGTGCCAATAATTTTTCGGTAGCATTACCTAAACTTAAGAAAATTTCCTTGAGGTCTAAAAAGTAACTTTGCCCTTCTTCGGTCAAGCGCAAGGCACGGTTACGGCGTTGAAACAACTTTAGCCCTAAGTGCGTTTCTAATGCCTTTATTTGATGACTAACCGCAGCCTGAGTGACAAATAACTCATTGGCAGCACGGGTAAAACTCAGGTGACGAGCAGCCGACTCAAAGGTTTTCAGGGCATTGAGTGGCGGTAATCGATTAAACATCCGCATTCCATTAGAAAAACTAATGCCAAATATTATAAATTGTCGTTTGTTGTATCACCAGCGAAAGACTATATTTCTTTACGCAACAAAGGCTATATGTAAAAAGCAGTGTTTTTCTCTATGCTCTCGCCTTGTATTTTGTAACAAATATTTTACAAAATACCTTACTATAGCTAATGGTTTGCAATGTTGTGTTTGCACTCATAGGTCATTCTATGAAAGGTTATATTATGACGTGGCCAATGCCGGTAATTTAGCCTTCTTCTGTTTAGCTACAGTTAAACGCTGCCTACCTAGGTGGCGTTTTTTTTATGGATCTTTTTTACCGAGTGACAATAAAAAAGGCTGCACTAGGCAGCCTATTAAAGAGCTCTCAAGCCAACCGACTTATGCCGTCTCAATTTTGCTAAAGCTTTTCACTAATTCATCCATCTGTTTAACTTGAGTAAGGAATGGCTCAAGCTTATCAAGTGGCAGTGCACAAGGACCGTCACATTTAGCCTTATCAGGATCGGGATGAGACTCTAAAAATAACCCCCCTAATCCTTGCGAGATACCAGCCAAGGCTAGATCAACGGTTTGAGCACGACGGCCATCAGCACTGTCAGCTCGACCACCAGGCTTTTGCAGAGCATGAGTGACATCAAAAATAACCGGGTATTGGGTTTCTTTCATAATGCCAAAGCCCAACATATCAACCACTAAGTTGTTATAGCCAAAGCTGGTGCCGCGTTCACACAATATGAGACGGTCATTACCTGCTTCTTCAAATTTAGTCAGTATGTGTGCCATTTCATGTGGCGCTAAAAACTGCGCTTTTTTAATATTAATGACTGCATTGGTTTTTGCCATCGCTGCTACCAAATCGGTCTGGCGGCTCAAAAATGCGGGCAGTTGGATCACATCCACGACCTCTGCAGTGGGTGCCGCTTGATAAGGTTCATGAACATCAGTGATCACAGGAATATTGAAGGTTTGTTTAATCTCTTCAAATATTTTTAAGCCTGCATCTAAACCTGGACCACGGTAACTATTAATTGAAGAGCGGTTAGCTTTATCAAATGACGCCTTGAACACATAAGGAATGTTTAGCTTTTGGGTCACTTCAACATAGGTTTCTGCCATTTTCATCGCCAAATCGCGCGACTCCAGCACATTCATGCCCCCAAAAAGGACAAAAGGAAGCGAGTTACCCACTTGTACATCGCCAATTGAAATAATTTTCTGACTCATAGTTAATCCTTAATTCAGACTTAATGCATAACTGTTTCGGAATGATCCATTTGCTCTATTTTTAGCTTAAGTAAGCCAATTGAAGGATCGTTTGGACACTTATCAATAAAGTAGTTGAAGTCATCAACAGCAACATTAAAACAATCTAACTCATGAAATATAAAGCCGCGATCACGTATCTCAAACGGGTCACCAGGTGCTAAACGTAATAAAATATCAGAGCAACGTAGCGCTTGGTTAAATTGGTGCTCTCGCAACAATGCGCCTTTTTTAGTGTGTAATAAGCGCTTGATAATAGATTTAATGTCATCGGGCTTTAAGTCTTGCTGTTTTAAGCGAGCAAGATCGCCCTTAGCGCCGCGCAGCTTGAGTTCCATTTGTTGCCAAGATAACAACTCACCGTTAAAAGGGTCAATGTAGTGGAAATTATTATCGACATCTATTCGAACCAAAAAATGGCCAGGGAAACAAATGCCGTTAGCCGTGACACCTGATTGACGTAAAAAATGCACCAGCAAGATCCCTAGTGTTAACGGGGTTCCCTTGCGCTTTAAGATGCCTTGACTAACGAGGGTGTTTTGGTAATCAAAAAACTGCTGCCAATCACCACTAAATTGCCATTGTTGGAAAAAACACGCCAACACGTCTTGCCAAGTTTGGCTGCTATCATTGCGCGCAGATGACCTGTCTGCTAAATAGCAAGCGAGTTGAGTTGATAATTGCGCCAATTCTGCCTCTACCTTGGCCATATCGAGCTCACCTAATTCTTGCTCGATCATCAATGCCATATCGAGCAAGCTCACTTCTGGCATGTCTTTTTCGATCAACTTAATCACCTTATCCCAACAACATAGGCTGATGCTTTACAGCCAAATGGGCCATATAGCCAATCCAACTGATAGCACCGATAAATGCAAACACTTTCATACTCTTAGTTCGGCCACCTTTAAGGGCCATATATTGCAAGAGCAGCACAGCAACAAACGCCAATATTTTTTCAGTCAGCCAAACATTGCCTACAGTAAAAGGCATAAAGCCAGTCACCGCAATCAAGCCAGCACCTGTGATAACAAGGCCTGTAAGTGATGCCATATAAGCACCAATAATCCCTTTATTTGCTGCGAAGCGACTTGCGGTAAGTACAAATACAAAGCGCGCAATAAACAGTAAAATTGTTAATCCAATAAATAAAAAGTGACTGTGCTTTAATGCCATATACATGATCAGGGATTCCATTTTCCTAATGTAATGCGATCGTTACCACCGTAATCTTTTACCGTGTTTACGTCACAATAACCATTTTGGGTTAATAAGTTTCGCACGGCTTCGCCTTGGGCAAAGCCATGCTCCATGATTAGCCAAGCATTGGCTAATAAATATTCTGTTGCTTGCGTGGCAATAAACGCCAAATCAGCTAAACCTTTTTCTTTCGCCACTAATGCTGATAGTGGTTCAAACCGCACATCACCTTCCGTGAGATGATGATCGTCCGCATCAATATACGGCGGATTCGAGACAATCAGTGCAAACTTTTGTCCTGCAACCGGATCAAACCAACTGCCTTGCTTAAACTGTGCATTGCCAAGCTTTAAGTTGTTGCTATTACACTGTGCTAATTCAACCGCTTCGGGTTTAACATCAACCCCCGTCACCCTAACATGAGGCCACTCCGACGCTAATGCTAAAGCAATAGCGCCAGTACCTGAGCCCAAATCCAACACGCCTGCTTGCCTTAGCATGGGGTGATCAGAGGCCAACATTAAGGCTTGCTCAACCAACACTTCAGTATCAGGTCGAGGGATCAAAGTTGACGAGTTAACCATCAAAGGCAAAGACCAAAACTCACGCTGGCACACAATATGCGCAACAGGCTCACCTTGAGCACGGCGTGCCACCAAATCAACAAAGACAGCCTGCTGCTGTGGCTCTATTGCTCTATCCGGCCAGGTGTACAAATAACTGTCTGGCTTTTCAAGAGCAAAACAAAGTAAAACCCGCACATCAAGCGCTGGAGAATCAGAATGAGTTAATTGCTTTTGGCCCCAATTAAGGGCCGCAGCAATCGTCAATAATGGATCAGTCATTCTCTGCCAGTGCCGCCAATTGGTCAGCTTGGTATTCTTGTAATATCGGCTCAATCAAAGCATTCAAATCCCCTTCCATCACCTCATTTAAGCGGTATATGGTTAGATTGATACGGTGATCTGATACCCGTCCTTGCGGATAGTTATAGGTACGGATACGCTCAGAGCGATCGCCACTGGCCACGAGGCTGCGACGCATACTTTGTTCTTCCTCTTGGCGCTTGTCATCAATCGCAGCTTGTAACCGCGATTGCAACACACTCATTGCACGGGCACGGTTTTTATGTTGCGAGCGTTGGTCTTGACATTCAACCACCATACCCGTTGGTAAATGGGTAATCCGAATGGCTGAATCAGTTTTGTTAACGTGCTGACCACCGGCGCCTGATGCACGGAAGGTATCTATTTTTAAATCAGCAGGATTAATATCAATTGCTTCAGATTCTGGTACTTCAGGCAGTACAGCAACTGTACAAGCCGAGGTATGAATACGGCCTTGTGACTCGGTTTCAGGTACACGTTGTACACGATGCCCACCCGATTCAAATTTCATCACGCCATAAACAGATTCACCTTCCATTTTTGCGATGATTTCTTTGTAACCACCTTGGTCGCTTTCGTTCATATTCACTATGCTCACACGCCAGCCGCGTTTTTCAGCATATTTACTGTACATGCGGTATAAATCACCGGCAAAAATCGCCGCTTCATCACCACCAGCACCAGCACGAATTTCAATATAACAATCGCTGTCATCATTAGGGTCACGTGGCAGTAACAGGATCTCCAGTTCAGCGGTCATCTCAGTTAAGGCTTCTTTGGCGCTCGCTACTTCCTCTTCCGCCATTTCACGCATATCTGGGTCGTCATCTGACAACATTTCTTGCGCCGAGGCATAATCCGCCACCGCTTGGGTGTAAGCATCAAAACACTTCACCACGGTTTCCAGCTGTGAATATTCTTTATTTAATGCTCTAAATTGCTCTTGATTTGAAATGACATCTGGCTCGCTCATTAACGCCTGAACTTCTTCATAACGTTCTTTCAAGCCTTCCAATTTTGAAATAATGGACGGTTTCATTGCTACTCCGGGCCTTCGCCCTTAATTAGTATTTATCTATATTGGTCGGTAATGAGACCAAGTTATTCATTTAATCTTGGTGAGTGCTTAAGCCGAGGCTATGGCATAAGGTCTCAAGTTTGTCTTGTTGGCCTTTGCGCGCCATTTCGGTAAGGGACACGGTAGGCTGATGAATTAATTTATTGGTTAATTTGAATCCTAATTCTCGGATCACGGCTTCTACATCACCGCCTTGTTGTAATTTGGCCAGGGCTTGATTAACACAAAGATCGCGAGTTTGCTCACTGCGCTGGCGATACTCTCGGATATGGTTAACCGACTGCAAGGAAGCAAGCCAAGCCATGAATTCTTTGCTACGAGCAGTGACAATACGTTCGGCATCTACCGCAGCTTTCTGCCGCGCTTCCATATTTTGCTCTATGATACCTTGTAAATCGTCCACAGTATAAAGATAAGCATCGTTAAGCTCTGCCACTTCACTTTCAATGTCACGAGGGACAGCAATATCAACCAACAACATAGGTTGATGCTTGCGCTGTTTTAACGCCGTTTCTACTGCGCCCTTACCTAATATCGGCAATGGTGCCGCGGTTGAGCTGATAACGATATCAGCTTGGTGTAAATAGTGTGGAATTTCCCCTAAGGTGATCGCCTTGGCACCATATTGTTCTGACAGTAACTCTGCGCGCTCTATGGTTCGGTTAGCCACAAACATTTTCGCCACATTTTGCTCAACTAGGTGTTTTGCCGCGAGTTCAATGGTTTCACCTGCACCAATTAACATCACTTTGGTATCAGATAACTCAGAAAAAATCTGCTTAGATAGGTTAACCGCTGCATAAGCCACCGATACGGCATTGGCGCCAATATCGGTTTGCGAACGAATTTGCTTTGCCACCGCAAAGGTATGTTGAAACAGTTTATCTAGAATGCGAAAAACTGCGCCCACTTCCCGCGACACGCCATAGGCCTGTTTAATTTGCCCAAGAATTTGCGGCTCGCCCAGCACGAGTGAATCTAAACCGCTGGAAACTCGAATAAGGTGGGCAATCGCTTGCTCTTGCTGATAAACATAGAGACAAGGCCGAAGTTCTTCTTTATCAATATGGTGAAATTGACATAACCAGTCTAATAGCTGTTCTTCATTGCCCGCCTCAATATGGCCATACAATTCAGTGCGGTTACAGGTCGAAACAATGACCAGCTCATTTAATGCTTCAATGGTTAACGCTTGTTGATGGGCACTCGCCATCGCATCTGGTGCAAAGGCAAGTTTTTCCCTTAGTGCAACAGAAGCCGTTTTATGGTTTATTCCCAGAGCAAACAGTGTCATCTAAATCACTTTATAATTCGCGAGGGCGCAATTTTACGGAAAACTCCCTCTTAATAAAAGGGATTGCTGACTGGTTTTGCTTACTTGGCCTCGCTATACTGGTTTCGCACTTCAAAAAGGGATCAAAATTGAATCAATTACGCTTTTGCTTATGCTTTATTATCATGGGCTTGTCAGGTTGTTCTCTGCTTCAGCCGACATCAAAACAACCACTAGCAGAATTTCCTCAACAAACCCAATTAGCCGAGCTTGACCATTGGCAAATAAAGGGCAAGATGGCTATTCGCCAAGCAAAACAACAACCCGTGGCCCTTGATATGCACTGGCAGCAACAAGGAGAACAGTTTCACATCACCTTCACTAAGCTATTCAAAACCGTGTTGGAAGTGAAGCAAGACAAATTTGGCGCTTGGCTGCGCGACAACAATGGTGAAGAGCATTACGCCGCCAATGCGCAGTTATTGATCCAACAATTAACCGGATGGGTGTTACCGTTAAATCAAATGCAGCAATGGGTAAAAGGTGTCCCTCTCGATGCTTCTGCGCAGTTCGATGAGCAAGGCAATGTCATCAGTATCGATGCCATAGTAGAACAGCAGCCTTGGCATCTTACCTTAGGGGGACACACGCAAAGCCAAGGCCTAACGTTACCGAGCAATCTTAGCCTTAGAAACAATGACAACTTACTGAAACTAAAAATATATGAGTGGACCTTTGAGCAACCTTGATCCCATACGCTGGCCAGCGCCTGCTAAATTAAACTTATTTTTATACGTTAACGGACAACGCCCGGATGGCTATCATGAATTACAAACACTGTTTCAGTTTGTGGACAAGGCCGATTACTTAACGATTCAAGTCAATCAATCTGGCCATATCAGTATTGCCCCAGAGAGCGAGATTAAGCTTGAAGATAATCTCATCTTTAAAGCCGCTCGCGCATTACAACAATTCAGTGGCACAAAACTTGGCGCGCACATTGATGTCGAGAAAAACTTACCCATGGGGGGGGGGCTGGGCGGTGGCTCTTCCGATGCCGCCACGACCCTAGTCGCACTGAACCAACAATGGCAATTAGATTACAGTAATGATGTTTTAGCTGATATCGGCGTAAAATTAGGTGCCGATGTCCCTATTTTTATTCACGGACGCGCTGCAATTGCTGAAGGTGTCGGTGAGAAACTAACCAGTGTCGAAGTAGCCGAGCCTTGGTATGTGATTGCCGTGCCGCCGGTACACGTTGCGACCGTCAGCGTGTTTACCCATAAAGAGCTAATTCGAAACACCCCTAAATGCTCAATAGAGCAGTTATTACAGGCTTCTTGGCATAATGATTGTGAGCCTTTAGTTAAAAAACAATATCCCGAGGTTGCCAAGGCAATTGACGCCTTGATAGAATACGCGCCGTCGAGATTGACGGGAACGGGCGCATGTGTTTTTGCAACTTGCAATAACCAGCAGCACGCCCAATCAATTTTAGACAGTTGCCCTGCGTGGCTGAACGGATTTGTAACGCAGGGAAGTAATGAGTCTGCCTTATATAAGCAGTTGAAATTGCGAATAAAAAAATAAATCGTCGATATTGTTTTATCTGACCTAAGCATCAGTAAAACGTCCAGCGTAAGCTGGTATCACTCTAAACAGGAAGCAACCTGAGGTTCCCCACCGTGCCTGACATGAAGCTGTTCACTGGTAATGCGACGCCAGAACTTGCCCAGAAGATCGCTGACCGCCTTTTCACTAAACTTGGTAGTGCCGAAGTCGGTACTTTCAGCGACGGAGAAATTAGCGTACAAATTAACGAAAATGTACGTGGCGGCGATATCTTTATTATCCAATCTACTTGTGCGCCAACCAACGACAACCTAATGGAACTGATCGTTATGATTGATGCACTGCGTCGTGCATCTGCTGGTCGTATTACAGCTGTTATTCCTTACTTTGGTTACGCACGTCAAGACCGCCGTGTTCGTTCATCTCGTGTGCCAATTACCGCAAAAGTAGTGGCAGACTTCCTTTCTAGCGTTGGCGTTGACCGCGTGATGACTGTTGACTTACACGCTGAACAAATTCAAGGCTTTTTTGATGTACCAGTAGACAACGTATTTGGTAGCCCTGTGTTACTTGAAGATATGTTGAACAAAAAACTGGTTAACCCGGTTGTTGTTTCTCCAGACATCGGCGGCGTGGTACGTGCACGTGCTCATGCTAAGTTACTTGATGACGCGGATCTGGCTATCATTGATAAACGCCGTCCAAAAGCTAACGTAGCGCAAGTTATGCACCTTATTGGTGAAGTTGAAGGCCGTGATTGTATTATTGTCGATGACATGATCGATACGGGCGGCACACTATGCCAAGCAGCGAAAGCATTGAAAGACCGTGGTGCTAAACGCGTATTTGCATACGCTACCCATGCCGTGTTCTCGGGTAACGCTCCTAAGAACATTGCTGAATCAGTTATTGACGAAGTGATTGTAACTGACTCAATTCCACTTTCTGCTGAGATGGCAAAAATTGATAAAGTAACGCAATTAACATTGAGCGCAATGCTAGCTGAGGCTATCCGTCGCGTTAGCAATGAAGAGTCAATTTCTGCGATGTTCCATCACTAAGTTGAACAAATTTTCATTCTAACTGGCTTTAACTGCAGTTAGAGTAAAAAACAGTTTGAGAAAAAGGCGCTGCCACGTTAACATGGCGCGCCTTTTTTTTATGGCGTTTTTAGGCTGGTCGCAAGCCTAGAAGCAATTATTATTTATTGGAGAAATACTATGTCAACTATCACTCTTAACGCTGAAGTGCGTACAGATTTAGGGAAAGGTGCGAGCCGCCGCCTACGTCACGCAGATAAAGTACCAGCGATCCTTTACGGTGCAGGTCAAGAAGCTGTATCACTTACTCTAACTCACAACTCTGTGATCAAAGTAAACGATGTTGAAAGCTTCTACACTAGCGTTATCACGCTAAATGTTGACGGTAAAGAAGTACAAGCAGTACTAAAAGACATCCAACGTCACCCGTTCAAGCCAAAAATCCAACACTTAGATTTCTTACGTGTTGATGCTACGCAAAAACTACAAACTGTATTACCACTTCACTTCATCAACGAAGATACAGCGGAATCAGTTAAATCAGGCGGCGTATTAGCTAAAACTGCTCACGAAGTTGAAGTTAGCTGTCTACCTGGTGCTCTTCCAGAGTTCATCGAAGTTGATGTTAACGAAATTGCACTTGGCCAAACGATCCACATTTCAGATCTAAAACTACCTGAAGGTGTTGAATCAGTTGAGCTAGCTAAAGGTGCTGACCACGACCAAGCCGTTGCTACTGTTGCAACAGCTAAAGGCGCGCCAAGCACTGAAGAGGAAGCTGCTGAATAATCGTGACGACGAATATTAAGTTGCTTGTGGGCCTGGCTAATCCAGGCCCCGAATATCAGCACACTCGACATAACGCCGGCGCTTGGTTTATTGAAGAACTTGCGCGATACCATCATATCCAGCTCAAACCGGAAGCTAAGTTCTTTGGCTTAACGGGCCGCATTCAGATCGAAAATCAAGATATACGCCTACTTATTCCCACTACGTTTATGAACCTCAGTGGTAAAGCCATTGTAGCCATGGCTAACTTTTATCGGGTCACCCCTGAAGAAATCTTAGTGGCTCATGATGAAATGGACATGCCCCCTGGCGTAGCCAAGTTTAAATTAGGCGGCGGACATGGCGGCCATAACGGGTTGCGCGATACCATTAATAAGTTGGGTAATAACAAGAATTTTTATCGTTTACGAATTGGCATCGGCCACCCCGGTCATAAAGATAAAGTAACCGGCTATGTATTAGGGAAAGCGCCAGTACATGAGCAAGCTTTAATTGAAAGCGTGGTTGATGAAGCAGTTCGCACAACGAATATACTGGCAAAAGACGGCATCGCAAAAGCGATGAATCGACTTCACAGCTTCAAAGCAGAATAATTTAAGGTAAACACTCATGGGTTTTAAATGTGGCATCGTTGGTCTTCCTAATGTAGGTAAATCAACTCTATTTAATGCATTAACACAAGCAGGCATCGAAGCGGCTAACTTTCCATTTTGTACGATTGAGCCAAACACAGGTGTAGTTCCTGTGCCTGACCTACGCCTTGACGCCCTATCTGAGATCGTTAAGCCACAACGCGTGATCCCAACATCAATGGAATTTGTTGATATTGCAGGCCTAGTCGCAGGTGCATCAAAAGGCGAAGGCTTAGGTAATAAGTTCCTTGCTAACATTCGTGAAACAGATGCCATTGGCCATGTTGTACGTTGCTTTGAAAATGACAATATCGTTCATGTTACAGGTAAAGTAGACCCAGCTGATGATATCGATACGATCAATACTGAATTAGCACTAGCTGATTTAGACAGCTGTGAAAAAGCCTTAATCCGCGTGGCGAAAAAAGCCAAAGGCGGCGACCAAGATGCTAAATTTGAAATCACCGTACTTGAAAAAATTAAAGCGCACCTTGAAGAAGGTGAAATGATCCGCAGTCTAGGCCTAGAAAAAGAAGAAACAGCAGCCGTTGCGTACATGAACTTCCTCACAGGTAAGCCCACCATGTACATCGCTAACGTCAATGATGATGGCTTTGAAAACAACCCTTACCTAGATATCGTTAAAGCCATTGCAGAAAAAGAAAATGCCGTGGTGGTAGCAGTGTGCGCTGAAATCGAAAATGAAATCGCTGAGCTAGACGAAGACGAGAAAAAAGAGTTTATGGACGAAATGGGCTTAGAAGAGCCTGGCCTAAACCGCGTTATCCGCTCAGGTTACGAATTATTAGAGCTGCAAACCTACTTTACTGCAGGTGTAAAAGAAGTGCGCGCTTGGACCTTCCCGAAAGGCTCTACTGCACCACAAGCCGCTGGTAAGATTCATACCGATTTTGAAAAAGGCTTTATCCGCGCAGAAATTATTGGCTACGACGATTACATTCAATTCAAGGGCGAGTCTGGCGCAAAAGAAGCCGGGAAATGGCGTCAAGAAGGTAAAACATACGTCGTTAAAGATGGCGACGTAATTCACTTCTTATTTAACGTTTAAGTTAATCTAAGCCGCAGATTAGATAAGCCTCGCACTGCGAGGCTTTTTTGTATCTGGATAAAAAACTATTGACGCTTAGCGCCAGTATCAGCGTATCTCGCTTTCGCTAGCAGCCGCAATGCGGGAGATCTTCATCTTTATCTAATAGTCGATTAACAAATCACCAAACTGGCAAGCTAGCGTTTAATTTATAGGCACACAGAAGAAAACTCGCTTTTTTTTACTAAAAAACTATTGACGCTTAGCGCCAGTATCAGCATAATGCGCCCCGCAACGACGAACAGGGCTTCAAAACCTTGAACGGAAAAGCACGGCTACATAGCTCAGCTGGTTAGAGCACATCACTCATAATGATGGGGTCCCAAGTTCAAATCTCGGTGTAGCCACCATTTCTTTTTAGTTCAACTGAAAAGACAGATGCGGAAGTGGTGAAATTGGTAGACACGCTAGATTTAGGTTCTAGTGCCGCAAGGTGTGAGAGTTCAAGTCTCTCCTTCCGCACCATTTATTAGAAGCTAAGCTTTTAATAAACATCAAAGTAAATAACTTTGATCCGTGTGAGATTATTACACGTAAAACTCAAAAAATAGGGATATCGCCAAGCGGTAAGGCACCGGGTTTTGATCTCGGCATTCTGAGGTTCAAATCCTCATATCCCTGCCAAATTCTGATTGAATGATGAATATCATTGATCAAAAAGTTACAACAGGGATATCGCCAAGCGGTAAGGCACCGGGTTTTGATCTCGGCATTCTGAGGTTCAAATCCTCATATCCCTGCCAATTTATTCTGAGAGTTCACTTTCAGACTAAAGCAAAAAAGAATGGCTACATAGCTCAGCTGGTTAGAGCACATCACTCATAATGATGGGGTCCCAAGTTCAAATCTCGGTGTAGCCACCATTCTTTCTTTGCACTGCGGAAGTGGTGAAATTGGTAGACACGCTAGATTTAGGTTCTAGTGCCGCAAGGTGTGAGAGTTCAAGTCTCTCCTTCCGCACCATTTAGTGTCCCTCTTAAAGCTTATTCATAGCCAGCTTCAGCATATTTCAGTTTCATCAAAAATCACCTTAGCGTCTTATATACCCAATCAACTCTTTTTTATTTCAACACAACGACAGACCCTTACAGGCCCATCGCGTATTTCATTACTTTATTTTTTATTGGCCCTGAATGTTGTGCCAAGGTAAGGCCAAATTCACGCAGTGATTTAACCCCAGGTAAGCGACTACTAAAGCCTTTATAAAACACATCCATTGCCGATTGCATCAGCAAGTTATCACCGCGACGTTGTTGCTGATAAGCCGCTAATGCTTGTCTTTTATCAAATGGCGATGCCAATGCACTCGCATTTAACACGCCCACTAAAGCGGCCACATCTTTGAAGCCTAGGTTGACCCCCTGCCCTGCTAATGGGTTGATGGTATGCGCGGCATCCCCGATCAACACCACACTATCAGCATAATATTTTTGAGCATGTTGGCGAGTTAATGGAAACGCAGCGGCTTGTAACACCTCAAAATCAAAATCTAGTTGCGCAAACTCGGCTAAAATTGCTTTTTTTAATTCTGGTTTAGAAAGCTGAGATAAACGACGAATATCTGCTGTTTGATGATACCAAGCTAACGACGCTTGATTTCCAGCAAGGGGTAAAAATGCTCTTGGTCCAGTGGGAACAAACTCTTGCCAAGTTATGTCTTGCTGGTCTTGGGCCATTGCAATATTAATCAACATACATTGCTGACGATAATCCCAAGCCGTCAAGCCAATACCGGCATGTTGGCGACAAAAAGATTGCCCGCCATCGGCTGCAATTAACAATTGAGCTTGGTATTTCTCACCACTCGCCAGTGTCACTTCTACTCCAGCGCTATTATTTTCAAAACGCTGAATTTGTTCAGGGTTAAGTAAGGTTATCGATGGCTGCTCTGCCATGGCCTGCCATAATGCCGTTTGCACCACGTTATTTTCCACGATATAGCCCAATACATCAGCGCCAATATCATTGGCATTAAAGGTGAGCGCCTTGCCACCTTGCTGCTGCGTCGATAAGCGTCGATAAGGGCATAACCGCATGGTAGTAATGGCATCCCATACACCGGCATGAATAAGCAACTCTTGACTGGCGACACTGATTGCCGATACCCGTAGATCCATCACTTGCTTAGGATCAAAGCTCGGCGCGGCTGCCGCTTCCACCAAGGTCACTTGAATACCTTGTTTCGCTAGCATCAAGGCGGTCGTCGCTCCCACCATGCCACCACCATTTATCATCACTTGAGTCGTCTTCATCACTGTCCCTGACACTGTCTCAACTTTATTATTTGGCGCTATCTTAACGAAAATAAGCGTTTGCATAAATGCGTAAGATCGCCCTGCATACTTTTTACACTTATCAGCTAGCAAGGCCAGACCGAAATCAGTAGAATGTGTCCTCTTTTTTAGTTGTCCAGTTGATAGAGCAGTTGCAGCACATGAGCAAAAAACTTCATATAAAAACTTGGGGCTGTCAGATGAATGAATATGATTCATCAAAAATGGCAGATCTCTTAGACGCCACCCATGGTTACACCTTAACGGAAGAGCCTGAAGAGGCGGATGTATTGCTACTCAATACCTGCTCAATTCGTGAAAAAGCCCAAGAAAAAGTATTTCATCAACTTGGTCGCTGGAAAAACCTGAAAGAAGCAAAACCAGGCTTAGTAATTGGTGTTGGTGGTTGTGTCGCCTCGCAAGAAGGTAAAGCCATCCGTGAGCGTGCGCCATACGTAGACATCGTATTTGGTCCACAGACCTTACATCGCCTACCAGAAATGATTAAGAAAGTGCAAACCGAAGACAACTCCTCGGTGGTGGATGTTTCTTTTCCTGAAATTGAAAAGTTTGACCGTTTACCCGAGCCGAGAGCGGAAGGGGCCAGCGCATTTGTTTCAATTATGGAAGGCTGCTCGAAATACTGTACTTTCTGCGTGGTGCCTTACACCCGCGGTGAAGAAGTCAGTCGTCCTCTTGATGACGTACTGTACGAAATCGCGCAATTAGCCGAACAAGGCGTGCGTGAAGTCAACTTACTCGGTCAAAACGTAAACGCGTATCGCGGCGCCACCTTTGATGACCAAATTTGTAGCTTTGCAGAATTACTGCGTTACGTGGCCGCTATTGACGGCATTGATCGCATTCGTTACACCACCAGTCATCCCATTGAGTTCACTGATGATATCGTAGAAGTGTATGCCGACACCCCTGAGGTCGTCAGCTTTTTACATCTACCTGTGCAAAGTGGCGCCGACCGTATCTTAAATTTGATGAAGCGTGGCCATACCGCTATCGAGTACAAATCGACTATTCGCAAATTGCGCAAAGCGCGCCCAGATATCACCATCAGCTCTGACTTCATCATTGGCTTCCCAGGCGAAACTCAAGAAGACTTTGAGCAAACCATGAAGCTGATTAGCGATGTAAACTTTGATCACAGCTTTAGCTTTATTTACAGCGCTCGTCCCGGTACCCCAGCCGCCGACTTACCTGATGATGTGTCAGAAGATGAGAAAAAACAGCGTCTGTATATTTTGCAAGATCGCATCAACCAACAAGCGATGCAGATCAGCCGTCAAATGCTAAACACCACACAACGTATTTTAGTTGAAGGGCCATCGAAAAAGAATCCATTAGAGCTACGTGGTCGTACTGAGAACAACCGTGTGGTTAACTTTGAAGCGTCGCACAAGTTCATCGGTCAATTTGTTGATGTCAACATCGTCGACGTATACGCTAACTCATTACGCGGTGAGTTTATTCGCGGTGAAGACGAAATGAACCTTCGTGAATCAATTCGCCCTGCTGACATTATTCGTAAAAACCCAAACCATACAGACCATTTAGGTGTGGGTTCTTTTACACCAAATTAGAGAGTTAATATTGAGCACAACACTAGAAAAAATTGAATTTGCCTTAGCCCCGGCTGATCCTGAGCGACTCGCTAACCTTTGCGGCCCATTTGATGACAACATTAAACAAATAGAGCGTCGCTTAGGGGTGGAAATCACTTATCGCAACCACGACTTTAAAGTCGTGGGTAAAGCGCTAAATGCTAATGCTGCCCGCACTATCGTCAAGCAACTATATATCGAGACTCAGCCAGTAAAAGGCAAAGCCGCCGATATCCTGCCGGATCAAGTGCACCTAGCAATTCAAGAGTCAAAAGTGTTAGAGCAAGGCGCTCACGAACAAGCGTCTTTTCATAAAACCATTAATATCAAAACTAAACGTGGTGTGGTTAAGCCACGTGGTGAAAACCAAACTAACTATGTCACAAATATTTTAACTAATGACATTAGTTTTGGTATTGGTCCTGCGGGCACCGGTAAAACCTACCTTGCCGTTGCTTGTGCGGTGGACGCGCTAGAGCGCCAAGAAGTACGCCGCATACTGCTTACTCGTCCAGCAGTCGAGGCGGGTGAAAAATTGGGCTTTTTACCTGGCGATTTATCACAAAAGGTCGATCCCTACTTGCGCCCTTTATATGACGCACTATTTGAAATGCTCGGTTTTGAAAAAGTAGAGCGTTTAATTGAACGTAACGTGATTGAAATCGCCCCACTCGCTTACATGCGTGGTCGTACCCTCAATGATGCCTTCGTCATTTTAGATGAAAGCCAAAATACCACCGTAGAACAAATGAAAATGTTCTTAACCCGTATTGGCTTTAATACCAAAGCGGTGGTGACTGGTGACATCACGCAAGTGGATTTACCGCGCCATGTTAAATCAGGCCTGCGCCACGCCATTGAAGTTCTTCCTAACGTAGAAGAAATCGGCTTTAGTTTTTTCCAAGCTGAAGATGTGGTACGTCATCCTGTTGTCGCAAGAATCGTGCAGGCTTATGAAGCATTTGAGCAGCATGAGCAAGCGCAAGAGTTAGCACTGAAACGTAAACGCGAAGCAGCCAGAGCCGAGGCAAAAAATGCCAGTGATTCTTGATTTACAACTGGCCTGTAACGACGAAAGTCACTTACCAAGTGTTACAGACATTGAAACTTGGCTAAATGCCACCATATCGTTAGATGAAGCAGAGCTTACCGTTAGAATTGTTGACAACGAAGAAAGTCAGCGCCTAAATTGTGACTACCGTGGAAAAGACAAACCGACCAACGTGTTATCTTTTCCCTTTGAAGCGCCTCCAGGTATTGAATTACCCTTACTTGGAGATTTAGTAGTGTGTAAGCAAGTGGTTGAACAAGAAGCTCAAGAGCAAAACAAGCCATTAATGGCCCATTGGGCGCACATGCTTGTTCACGGCAGTTTACATTTGCTAGGTTATGACCACATTGAAGATGATGAAGCCGAAGAAATGGAAGGGTTAGAAACCCAAATTATGCAGCAGCTCGGTTTCATCGACCCTTATATTAGTGAAAAGGAAGAAAAATAAGCATGAGTGACGATATTCCCCAGCCCAACGGTTCTGCTAAAAAGAGCTGGTTAACTAAATTCAGTCAGCTGTTCCAAGCAGAGCCGAAGAGTCAGGAAGATCTTGTTGGTGTGATCCAAGATGCTAACCAACGTGACTTAATAGATCAAAATACTGCTGAAATGATCGAAGGGGTTTTAGACGTATCAAAAATGCGCGTAAGGGATATCATGATCCCTCGCTCCCAGATGGTCACCATAGAAAAGAGCCAGACCGTAGAATCTTTTTTACCCATCGTTATTGAATCCGCCCACTCGCGCTTTCCCGTTATCAATGAAGATAAAGATCATATCGAAGGCATTATGCTCGCCAAAGATTTGATCAGTTACGGCTTTGCTAAACAACATGAAGACTTTTCTTTAGCGCAAATTTTACGCCCTGCCGTGGTAGTACCTGAAAGCAAACGCCTTGATAAATTACTGAAAGAATTCCGTTCCGAACGTTACCACATGGCTATCGTGGTAGATGAATATGGCGGCGTGTCAGGTTTAGTCACGATTGAAGATATTTTAGAACTGATAGTCGGTGAAATTGAAGATGAAACCGATGCTGAAGACGATAACCAAGCCGATATTCGTAAAATTAGCAAACGTCATTATTCGGTGCGCGCATTGACGCCAATTGAAGACTTTAACGATCAGTTTAAAGTTAAGTTTGCCGATGATGAGCAAGATACTATCGGTGGCATGGTCATGCATGCTTTTGGTCACTTACCTGCTCGAGGTGAAAGCATTGAAATTGATGGTTTTACTTTTAAAGTCGTAAGTGCTGATAAACGTCGTTTGATCCAGCTGCAAGTAAAATTACCCGAGGAAGTGTCAGAGTCCTTAGCTGAGTCAGAATAACCTTTGCTATGGCTACTTAGGTAGCCATTTTTTAAGTGAACAATAAACGTGAACAAATCCAATCCTTGGCTTCAATACCTATGCGCCTTTCTGCTAGGTAGTATCGCTCCCCTTGCATTCGCCCCCTATTCCCTATGGCCTGTTGTTTTTGTCAGTTTAACGGGCTTTTTATTCCTTATTGATGGCCGCAGCGCAAAAATGGCGGCAAAACTGGGTTTCAGCTATGCCATGGGCATGTATGCCTTTGGTATCACTTGGATCCACGTCAGTATGGATTTATTTGGCGGCATGCCAGCAGTGGCTACTTGGGCACTAATGGCCCTGCTTTGTGCCTATCTCGCCATATTTACCTTGCTCACCGGCTATGTCGCGCAACGCTTTAAAGTCTCTTTAAAATGGCAGTATTGGCTATTAATGCCGGTCACTTGGCTCATTTTTGATTGGCTTCGCGGCCACTTTATGACTGGTTTTCCTTGGCTTTGGTTGGGATATAGCCAAATTGATTCGCCGCTAGCAGGCTTTGCGCCCATTTTTGGTGTACAAGGCATCACCCTCGCAATCTTATTAATTTGTGGCTCTTTGGTAATTGCCATCAAGAGTAAAACTTGGCTTTGGCCAGCAAGCTTAATTGTCGCACTATTCACGGCTGGCGGTTATTTGAACAACCAAACCTTCACGCAGCCTTTACCCGTCGCGAAAGTGGCATTAGTGCAAGGCAATATCGACCAAAACTTAAAGTGGCAAGACGAGCAACTGTGGCCTTCGTTAAAGCTTTACTACGAGCTAAGCCAGATCCAAGAGGAGCTCGACTTAATTATTTGGCCTGAATCTGCGATTGCCGCTCTTGAACTTAACGTTGAGCCCTTCTTAGTTAGACTCAACCAAGACATGAATGACCGAGGCACCAGCTTAATTACTGGAATTATCGAATACCGTAAGACGGAAAAAACTTACTATAATACCTTAATCGCGTTAGGTGATACGCCCCTAGAGCACGATTATGAGCCAGACCATACTAACCGCTATGCCAAACATCACTTACTGCCTATTGGCGAGTTTGTGCCGTTTGAAGATTGGCTGCGCCCACTAGCCCCCTACTTTGATTTACCTATGTCATCGTTCAATCGTGGCGACTATGTGCAAAGCAATTTATTAACTAAAAAGAATAAGATTGCCCCCGCAATTTGCTATGAGATAGCGTACTCTGAGCAACTTAGGCAAAACATTCTCGACGATACCAGTATGATTTTAACCGTGAGCAATGATGCTTGGTTTGGCGACTCAAATGGCCCACATCAGCATTTAGAAATAGCCCAAATGCGCGCCTTAGAATTTGGCCGTCCAGTGTTGCGCGCAACCAATACCGGCATCACCGCCTTTATCGATCATCATGGCAACATTACCTCGCGTGCTGAGCAGTTTAAAACCCAAGTGATCACGCAAGATGTGGTGCCCATGACCGGTCAAACCCCATATGGCCGTTTTGGTTCATGGCCACTTATTGTTTGGGTCTGCAGTATATTCAGCTTATGTATTTGGCGTCATTTTCGTATTGAGCGGAAAATTAGCGGATAATTCAACCTCACTTCAGCCAAAAGGTCACAAGCCTTTTTGGCTGAGCCCACTTTTCCATGCCCCTCTTTGCTATTTTTAACCAATAAACTCAAGCTCAGCGTACTCCCTTATTGTTGCCTTGCCCTTGCTACTGTATCCTATGCCGATAAATTTTAACCCTATCGATATGCGGACAAATATCATATGCAAGAGCAATACAATCCCAAGGACATAGAAACAAAAATTCAACAGCAGTGGGAAACTGACAATAGTTTCAAAGTTGAAGTAGATGAAAGCAAAGAAAAGTTTTACTGCCTCTCTATGTTCCCTTATCCAAGTGGCCGACTGCATATGGGCCATGTTCGCAACTACACCTTAGGTGACGTGGTGTCACGCTACCAACGCATGCAAGGTAAAAATGTATTACAGCCTATGGGTTGGGATGCGTTTGGCTTGCCTGCAGAAAACGCGGCAATCAACAATAATACCGCGCCAGCAAAGTGGACCTACGAAAATATCGAATACATGAAAACGCAATTAAAACAATTGGGTTTTGGTTACGATTGGGATCGTGAGCTAGCCACTTGCCGCCCAGAATACTACCGTTGGGAACAATGGTTTTTCACTAAATTGTATGAAAAAGGCCTAGTGTACAAAAAAATGTCCACGGTAAACTGGGATCCAGTCGATCAAACGGTTCTGGCTAATGAGCAAGTGATTGACGGCCGGGGCTGGCGCTCAGGAGCCTTAGTTGAGCAAAAAGATATTCCGCAATGGTTCATTAAAATTACCGATTACGCGCAAGAGTTACTTGATGACTTAGACCAGCTAGATGAGTGGCCTGAGCAAGTAAAAACCATGCAACGTAACTGGATAGGCCGTTCTGAAGGCGTTGAAATGACGTTTGGCCTTGAAGGCCGTGATGACACCTTTGATATCTACACTACCCGTCCTGACACAGTCATGGGTGTCACTTATGTGGGCGTTGCTGCGCAGCATCCACTGGCTTTAGAAGCGGCAGAAAATAATCCTCAACTAGCGGCGTTTATTGAAGAATGTAAAAATGCCAAAGTCGCTGAAGCAGACATGGCGACAATGGAAAAGAAAGGCTTCGATACCGGCCTTAAAGCCATTCATCCTATTACCGGTGAATCCGTCCCTGTGTACGCCGCTAACTTCGTATTAATGGGCTATGGCTCAGGTGCGGTAATGGCGGTTCCGGCACATGACCAACGCGATTACGAGTTTGCTAAACAATACGGCCTAGCCATTAAAGCCGTGATAAAGCCTATTGATGGTGAGTCTGATATTTCAGAGCAAGCTTACACGGAAAAAGGCACTTTATTTAACTCTGGCGAGTTTGACGGTCTTGATTTTCAAGGTGCAGTAGACGCCATTGCAACAAAACTAGAAAACGCAGGAAAAGGTAAGAAAACCGTTAACTTCCGTTTACGTGACTGGGGTGTTTCACGTCAGCGTTACTGGGGCACGCCAATCCCAATGCTGAATCTTGAAAACGGTGACGTGGTACCTGTACCAGAAGATCAACTACCGGTTAAACTACCTGAAGATGTCGTAATGAATGGCGTTACTTCGCCAATCAAAGCCGACCCTGAATGGGCAAAAACCACTTATAACGGCGAAGCGGCTTTTCACGAAACCGACACCTTTGATACGTTCATGGAATCAAGCTGGTACTACGCCCGTTACTGCTGTGCCAACAATGATCAAATGATGTTAGACCCAAAAGAAGCCAACTACTGGCTCCCAGTGGATCAATACATCGGCGGCATTGAACACGCCATCTTGCATTTATTGTATTCACGTTTTTTCCATAAACTATTGCGTGATACTGGCCTTGTTGAATCAGACGAGCCGTTTAAAAAGCTACTAACCCAAGGCATGGTGTTGGCTGATGCCTTCTATTATGAAGACGCTAAAGGCGGCAAAGTATGGGTTTCGCCCCTTGACGTTGATGTGCAACGTGATGAAAAAGGTCGCATTACCCAAGCGCAAACCAAAGACGGTAAAGAAGTGATTTACACCGGCATGAGCAAAATGTCGAAGTCGAAAAACAACGGCATCGACCCACAAGTCATGGTGGATAAATACGGCGCCGATACCGTGCGTTTATTTATGATGTTTGCCGCACCAGCGGAGCAAACCTTAGAATGGCAGGACTCAGCCGTAGAAGGCTCACTGCGCTTCTTAAAACGCGTGTGGAAATTAGCTCATGAACATATCAGTGCTGGTGCCGCACCAGCCCTTGATGTGGCTAGCCTAAATAACGCGCAAAAAGACCTGCGCCGCGAGCTACACAAAACCATCGACAAAGTGTCTGATGATATTGGCCGTCGTCAAACCTTCAACACCGCGATTGCCGCGGTCATGGAATTGATGAACAAGCTAACCAAAGCGCCACAACAAGCCGAGCAAGATCGCGCCCTAATGCAAGAAGCATTAGAAGCCATTGTTCGCTTACTTGCGCCTATTACTCCTCATATCAGTGCAGAGCTTTGGCAAGACTTAGGTCATCAAGGTAATGTTGAAGCCGCGCCTTGGCCAGTGGCTGATGCTAAAGCCATGATTGAAGACACGAAAACAGTTGTGGTGCAAGTTAACGGTAAACTGCGTAGCAAATTAACTGTTGCCGCTGATGCTGACCAGGCTAGTGTGGAAGCACTTGCTAAAAGCGATGAAAATGTCAGCAAGTTCCTAGACGGCAACACTATACGTAAAGTGATTTACGTCCCTGGTAAGCTACTTAATATTGTTGCTAATTAATTAGTTGAGGCTCAATGTCGATATTAAAAAAGGCTAGCCTCGCGCTAGCCACACTTATCTTAGTTAGCGCCTGCGGGTTTACCCCCAAAGGCCAGGTTATTTCTCGCGCCGATATTAATAGTGTGTATTTATCTACACCCGATCCTTATGGGCAATTAACCCGAGAAATAGAACAGCAGCTTAGGTTTGCCAATATCGACATTTTAAGCCAGCCTGACGAACAAATGTATCAATTGCGCGTCGGCGGTGAGCAACAAAGTCGACGCACTATTTCTTTATACGACAATGCCCAAAGCGCTGAATATGAACTGGGCTATTCACTGCAATATCAAATAGTGCGCCCTAACAAAGAGCCACTCAGTTTCACCATTAATATTCATCGTGATTTTTTGGAAAACCCAGAACAAGCCTTAGCTTCATCGCGTGAAGCCGAGTTAATGCTAAGTGAAATGCGAGAAACAGCAGCGCAGCGTATTGTTCGCCGCTTAACCACTCTGGAGCCCTAAGTGAGGGTTTACCCTGAAGCACTTGGCCAACATTTAAAAAAACTAAAGGGCTATTATTTAGTCTTTGGTGATGAACACCTTATCCGCCTTGAAGCCTTAAAGGCAATTCAACAAGTCGCCGCGCAAGCAGGATTTGTTGAGCATCACCAATTTAGCACCGAAGGGGGGCTAAATTGGGACCAAGTATTTGATTGTGCTAGTGCGATGTCATTGTTTTCCAACCAGCAATTGATCAGTATCGAGCTAGATAAAACCGACAAAACCATCACTGATGCATTACTTGAGCTCGCGCAACTGAACAACCCAGATACCATCTTTATTATTCATGGCAATAAGCTCAGCTTGCAACAAATGAAAGCAAAGTGGTTTGTCGCAATGGATGGCGCAGGAATCAATGTCCCCACTAATCATCCTGATAGTAAACATTTCCCGCAATGGATGTATCGTCGCTTAACTCAAGCAGGACTCAGCGCCAATAAAGATATAGTCAACTTTATGTGCCGCAACTTTGAAGGCAATTTATTAGCTTGTGCGCAAGAAATAGAAAAGCTCTCACTGCAATTCGGCCAGCAGCCCCTTACTTTGCAAGACATTGCCAATAATATAACCGGACATACGCATTTTGGTATCTTTCAGTGGCTAGACACACTGTTCGCGGGCAAGGTAAATCGAGCTCAACGCATGCTTCAGCAGCTACAAGAAGAGGGCTCCGACATTATTTTATTGAGTGGCACACTCAACAACGAAATCAAAAAACTGCTCGATTATCAGTATCAACTCAATAACGGCGTTCCCTTTGCGCAACTAATGAAGAATGCCCGGGTATGGAGTAGCAAGCAAGCACTGATCCAGCAAGCACTAAACCGCCTCAGCAGCCAACAACTAGAGCATATGCTAGGGTTATGTTGCCAGCTTGAGCTTAGTATTAAAACGCAATATGACCAAAACAGCTGGCCAATATTGCAAATGATCTGTGTTTTATTTCAAGGAAAAAGTGCACAGCAATATGACCTTACCGCTATCAATTAATCCCCCAGCAACAACCGCTCAACTAACAGCACCGATTGCTATTATGGGGGGGTCATTTAACCCTATTCACTTCGGTCACCTGCGCCCTGCCCTTGAACTGCAACAGCAACTAGGCTTGGCACAAGTGAAGCTGATGCCCAATCATGTGGCGCCTCATAAAAGTCATGGTTATAGCAGCACCGAGCAGCGTTGTGACATGATCCAAGCAGCCATCGCAGATATGCCCGCGCTTTGCTTAGACATGACTGAATTATCACTGCCTCAGCCTAACTATACGGTAGCCACCTTAATTGCATTACGTGCAGCAAACCCCAATACCCCGCTGTGCTTTATTATTGGTATGGATTCGTTTATTAACCTACCGACTTGGCATCGTTGGTTGGAATTACTCGACTATTGTCATTTAATTGTTTGTCAGCGCCCAGGCTGGCAGCAGCAATATAGTGAGTCACTGCAACAGCATATTTTGCCCAAGCAAACCTCGGATATCAGCCAACTCCATCAACGTAAACATGGCTTACTCTATTTTACTCAAGTGACGCAGTTAGATATAAGTTCAAGTAAAATTAGACAGTTACGACAACAGCAACAATCAATAAAATACCTGTTGCCTGATAGCGTGATCCAGTACATCGAAGACAACCAATTGTATTGCTAGTCAGTGCACCTAGACACACTTAGGCTTGCTGTTCAATGATCGGTCACTATTTTGCTGCCATTTAAATATAGAAAGCTTAATCCCCTCGCATGATCATGTTAGAATGCCGCCCTTAAATAAATGAGAGGAAATACCATTGCAAGCAGAAGCGTTACGACAATTCGTTATTGATAAAATTGAAGACCTAAAAGGTCGTGATTTAACGATTTTAGATGTACAAGGTAAATCAACCCTAACAGACTACATGGTAGTATGCTCTGGTAACTCAAAACGCCATGTTATTTCGATTGCGGAAAATCTATATACCGAAGCAAAACGTGCTGGCAACAAGCCATTAGGTATGGAAGGCCAAGATACCGGTGAGTGGGTGTTGGTTGACCTAGGTGATATCGTAGTCCATGTCATGCAAGATGAAACCCGTGATTTCTATCAGCTTGAAAAGCTGTGGAGCGAAGCGAGCGAAAGCAACGAATGAAAATCCAATTAGTGGCCGTAGGCAGTAAAATGCCAGACTGGGTTGAACGCGGTTATCAAGAATATGCCCGCCGTTTCCCTCATGATATGCCACTAGAGCTGATTGAAATTGCCGCTGGGAAAAGAGGTAAAAATGCCGACATTAAGCGCATTTTACATAAAGAGGGCGAGCTCACTTTAGCCGCAATTCCCAAAAGCAATCGCATTGTT
The DNA here is from genome assembly GCF_021278025.1 of Motilimonas sp. E26. Taxonomy (GTDB): domain Bacteria; phylum Pseudomonadota; class Gammaproteobacteria; order Enterobacterales; family CBDFNC01; genus Motilimonas. The sequence goes on along the minus strand of NZ_JAIBHJ010000003.1, from coordinate 158,473 downwards.
ACTTTAGAAGTAACCGGCAAACCTTGGGATACCCCAATGTTGGCCAAACAACTAGAAGTATGGAAACATGATGGCAGGGATGTCAGCTTATTAATCGGTGGGCCAGAAGGGCTTGCACCAGCTTGTATTGCCGCCTCCGAACAAAAATGGTCACTTTCTCCATTAACTCTCCCTCACCCATTAGTTAGGGTGGTCGTTGCAGAGTCTTTATACCGTGCTTGGAGCGTGACGACTAACCATCCCTACCATAGAGAGTAATTGATGAATCAATCCAACATAGCGATGCGAGATCATAGTGCCGAATCAGCTCTATTTGTCCGTCGCGTTGTGGTCAGTATTGTATTTGTGTTGGCATTGATTTCAGTTCTTTTTCTAAACCTTTATTACTTACAAGTAGAATCATTTCAGGTTTATAAAACTCGCTCTAATGATAACCGCATTAATGTACTGCCTGTCGCGCCAAACCGTGGTCTGATATACGATCGAAATGGCGTCTTATTAGCAGAAAATCGGCCGATCTTCAGTTTAGAAATTACCATCGAAAAAATAGATGACCTGGATAAAACCGTCACTGAACTCGCTGAACTACTCGGGCTAGATCAGGATGATATTGATAATTTTTACAAACAAAAAAAACGCCAACGCCGCTTCAAGCCGGTCGCATTGGTGAACCGTCTAACCACCGAGCAAGCTGCTTTGTTCAGTGTCAATCAGCATAAATATCATGGCGTCAATATTGAAGCTTACTTAAAGCGTTACTACCCTCACGGCGATACTTTGACACACACCTTAGGTTACGTTGGAAAGATCAATGATAAAGACGTAATCCGCCTAGAAAAAGAAGGAAAAACAGCAACCTATGCAGCAACCAGAGACATAGGAAAACAAGGCGTAGAGCGTTACTATGAAGAAATGCTTCATGGCGTGCCGGGTTATCAAGAAGTGGAAGTGAATAACCGCGGCAAAATCATCCGCGTGTTGAAATTTGTGCCACCAGAGCCGGGCAAAGATATTTATCTTAATATTGATTTGGCCATGCAGCGCAAAGCACAAAAACTGCTTGATGGTCGTCGCGGCTCAGTGGTGATGATCGACGCTAAAGATGGTGGCGTGCTCGCCATGGTATCAAGCCCAAGTTATGACCCCAATTTATTTGTACATGGTATCAGCAGTAAAAACTATAATGAACTGCTGCATTCTTTTAGCCGGCCATTAATTAATCGCGCCACTCAAGGTCGCTACCCACCTGCCTCGACCATCAAAATGCAAATGTCATTGTTGGGTTTAAATGAAGGCACCATCACACCACAAACCAAAATTTGGGATCCCGGCTCATGGCAAATTCCCAACACATCTAAGCGTTTTCGTGATTGGAAACGTTGGGGACACGGCTGGGTCGATGTATATCACGCCATTGAGCAAAGCTGCGATACTTTTTTTTATGACTTGATCTACCAAGTGGGGATTGATAAAACCAGCGCCTTTATGAAACAGTTCGGCTTTGGTGATTACACCGGAATTGACATAGCAGAAGAAACAACCGCTGTGATGCCATCCCGTGGTTGGAAGCGCGCTCGATTTAATCAGCCTTGGTATCAAGGTGACACTATTTCAATTGGTATTGGCCAAGGGTATTGGACAGCGACGCCAATACAATTAGCCCAAGCAACTGCAAATTTAGCACGACGAGGTGAAGTGATAGTGCCCCGTTTATTGAAATCTATTCGCACTGGCAATGGCTCGTTTGAAGTCCCACCCGATCGTAAAGCACCGATTGTGTTAAACAATGAAAGCTATTGGCAAGTGGCATTAGATGGCATGTATGGCGTAGTCAATAAGAAAACCGGTACCGCCAGAAAAGCTTTTGCTGATACTGAATATAAGGCGGCCGGTAAGTCAGGTACTGCTCAAGTGGTCAATATGAAAGAAGATGAAGTTTACGATGCCGATAAATTGGCTGAACACCATCGAGATAATGCCATGTTTGTTGCCTATGCCCCCTTTGAAAACCCTGAAGTGGTTACCTCTGTTGTTGTCGAAAACGCCGGCGGTGGTAGCTCTCACGCTGCCCCGGTTGCCAGAGCCATGTTCGATGCTTACTTTGCCGGGAAGAAGGCTGCCGATGAAGCGAAGCTATTTAACTTACCGCTAGTTGCTCCTCAGTCGATTGATAATGCTAACTTATTAGCCCCAACAGAAGCAGGAGCGCAATAATGGAGCGCCATCAAGAAAATACCATTTGGTACAAACTACATATCGACCTGCCCTTATTGTTGGGCATTTTAGGTTTGATGTGCATTAGTTTAATCGTGCTGTATTCAGCAGGTGGCCAAGACATGGACCTGATGTTTCGGCAAATAGTACGATTAGGGTTTGGTTTAGCAACCATGATTTTTATGGCGCAATTGTCCCCTAATTTTTATGCCCGCTGGGCGATGCCTGTATTTCTGGTCGGGGTAGCCTTATTGGTTGCGGTGTTGTTATTTGGTCATGTCGGCAAAGGTGCACAGCGCTGGATTAACCTTGGCTTTTTTATGTTTCAGCCTTCTGAAATAATGAAATTGGCGATGCCATTAATGGTTGCCAGCTATATCGGTAACAAGAGCTTGCCGCCGAGTTTAAAGCACACCTTTGTGGCTTGTGCCATCATTCTCACGCCGACGTTATTAATCGCTAAGCAACCCGATTTAGGCACTTCTTTATTAGTCGCTGCATCCGGAATTTTTGCGTTGTTTTTAGCGGGAGTAAACTGGAAATTAATTGGCGTAGCCGTAGCAGGCGCCTCGGCTTTTGCCCCTGTGTTGTGGTTCTTTTTAATGCACAACTATCAACGCCAGCGAGTATTAACCTTCTTAAATCCAGAAAGTGATCCGCTAGGCTCTGGTTATCATATTATTCAATCAAAAATTGCGATTGGCTCCGGTGGTATTTTCGGTAAAGGTTGGATGCAAGGTACGCAATCGCAACTCGACTTTTTGCCTGAGCGCCACACCGACTTTATATTCGCGGTTTTTTCTGAAGAATTTGGCTTAGTGGGCATCGCTTTGTTGTTAAGCTTATATATTTTTATCATTTGCCGGGGTTTGTTTATCGCCAGTCAAGGGCAAAGTGCGTTTAGTCGGTTAACCGCTGGCGCGCTAACACTCACTTTCTTTGTTTATGTTTTCGTTAACATTGGTATGGTTAGTGGGCTATTACCCGTTGTCGGTGTACCCTTGCCCCTGATAAGCTATGGCGGAACCTCAATGGTGACGTTGTTGGCTGGGTTTGGCATATTAATGTCAGTTCATACCCATAAGCGACTTTTAGCCAACTAAACCAAGAGTTAACAGGGATATTAACTTAAAAATGGCAGTTCAATTGAACGCTATGGCAACTTTATTGTCATAAACAATGGAATTTTAAGGGCTTGTATTTCTACTTGTGGCAACATTAAGCCATAACTAGCAATTAAAGCCTTGCTCATCTCTATCCAAAATTTATCGGATATGAGCCGTGAATCGAAAAATGTCTGCACTTCGATTTCGGGGATTTTTTTTCAGACAGCTTTATCAAATAAAGAGACCAGCATTTCCATGTCGATTATTGCAAAAATTACTCGAAAAACAGCCCTCCTTTGCTTATTCGTTAGCTTTAGTTCACTGGCGACACCTAGGGCTATTCCCAATGCTCCAACGATAGCGGCCAAAGGCTACCTATTGATTGATTATGATTCGGGAGAAGTTCTCGCGGGAAAAGATCAAGATGTCCCTATTCCACCAGCCAGCTTAACTAAAATGATGACTAGTTATGTTATCGGTCAAGAAATCAAAGCCGGTAATATTTCCCTTGATGACCAAGTAGTGATCAGTGAAAAAGCATGGTCAAAAAACTTCCCTGACTCATCTAAAATGTTTATAGAAGTGGGTAAGACAGTATCTGTTGCGGATTTAAATCGCGGCATTATTATCCAATCAGGAAACGATGCATGTGTCGCGATGGCTGAGCATATTGCGGGCAGTGAAGAAGCCTTTGCCGATCTAATGAATACTTGGGCTAAACAATTGGGAATGACAAATTCTCATTTTGAAAATAGCCATGGATTACATTCCGAAACACACAACACATCACCTATGGATATGGCGATTTTAGCCAAAGCTCTCATCCGTGATGTGCCTGAAGAATATGCTATTTACAAAGAAAAATCGTTCTCTTTTAACAACATTACACAATACAACCGCAACTCCTTGTTGTGGGATAAGAGCCTAAATGTCGATGGTATAAAAACTGGCCATACCAGCGATGCGGGTTATAGCTTGGTATCGTCAGCGACAAAAGATGGCATGCGCTTAATTGCCGTAGTAATGGGCACCAGCAGTGAGCAAGCTCGTAAAGAAGAGAGTAAAAAGCTACTAAACTGGGGCTTTCGTTTTTTTGAAACCTTAACGCCTTATAACGCGGGTGATAAGCTAGCATCAGAGCGTATTTGGATGGGTGACAAAGAATATGTAGATTTGGGAGTCATTGAAAGCACGCCCATTACTATTCCACGTGGCTCAGCTAAAAACCTAAAAGCAAATTTTGTACTGGATACTGAGCTCGCCGCGCCTATCGCCAAAGGCCAAGTCGTCGGCAAGGTGTTCTATGAAGTTGACAATGAAACCCTCGCTGAATTCCCTCTCGTTGCTTTGAATGATATCAACGAAGGTAGCTGGTTTAGCCGCTTAATGGATTACTTCCAATTATTATTTAAACGCTGGTTTGGTTAATCGGGACTTTACACCCAAGCAACCTCAAGATACGACATCCAGCATGCGAACAGCGTGCTGTTCAATGAAAATAAGCTTGCTAATGGCTGTGCCCTTTCAAACTTATTTGACGCAGTCGTGTTCGCATAGTGCCTTGCCTAACAGTGCAACGATTTTCGCTAAACAGGCATGTTGAAGTGGTTTGTGTATTAGCGCCCTGCGGGGCGCTTTTCATTACAGAACAACTCATTAAAACCCTGCAAAAAATGTGATATACCTCAACCTAGAGCTGAGGTAAAATTGCACACAATATCCCATTTGATGGGATTTGATTGATCAACTGAAGTGAAGTGAGCCATGTCATTAAATACACGATTCGATGAGTTTTTAGAATTCCCAAACGACTTTTTATTTAAAGTGGTAGGTCTAGCCCAAAAAGAGCTGCCCGATTTAGTCATGAATGTCTTACAACAACATGCTCCGGGTGATTACAGCCCAAAAATTCGTGCCAGTGCCAAAGGCACTTACCACACGGTTTCTGTTCGTGTCAGAGTTGAAAGCAAAGAGCATATCGAAACCTTATATACCGAACTGGGTAAAATAGAGATAGTTAGAACCGTACTTTAAATCTCATTCAATGTTATAAGCTACAGGAACGCCCTTGATTAGTAATAAACTGATTGTTAGACAATATCCTTTAAGCGAATACAGTCTTGTCTGGCAACAAATGAAAACGTTTACCGATGAACGGGGTGAGCAAGACAGTGATGAGATTTGGTTAGTACAACACCCTAGTGTATTTACACAAGGCCAAGCAGGTAAAGCTGAGCATGTATTAGTGCCGGGTGATATTCCTGTGGTCGCATCAGACCGTGGCGGCCAAGTCACCTATCATGGCCCCGGTCAACAAGTGGCTTATATACTGATCAATATTAAGCGCAAAGCCTTTGGCGTACGCGATTTGGTGAGCCATATTGAAAATGCCTTAATAGCGTTACTCAATCGTTACCACATTAACGCTTATGCCAAGCCCGATGCGCCGGGTGTATATATTGATGGCAAAAAAATAGCCTCTTTAGGGCTAAGGATCCGTAAAGGCTGTTCTTTTCACGGCTTAGCCTTAAACGTAGACATGGACTTAATGCCATTTCAGCGAATCAATCCTTGTGGTTACGCTGGTTTAGAAATGACCCAATTGCGCGACTTTACAGCTGATATTGATTTTACTTTAGTTCAGCAGCAACTAATTGATGAATTAACCCAACTTCTTGCTTATAGCGAGATTGAATGGACAGGGCCAAAACAATGAGCAAACCCAACAAACCCGTCGCAGGTGTAAAACTGAGAGATGCCGACAAGGTATCTTTGATCCCGGTAAAAGTAGTGCCGAGTGAAAAAGCCACCATGCTGAAAAAGCCTGATTGGATGAAGATAAAACTTCCAAGTTCAAGCGCGCGCATTCAAGAAATTAAAGATGCAATGCGAAAAAACAACTTACACTCTGTTTGTGAAGAAGCTTCTTGTCCCAACCTTTCCGAATGTTTCAATCACGGCACCGCAACCTTTATGATCTTGGGTGCCATTTGTACTCGCCGTTGTCCATTTTGTGATGTTGCCCATGGCCGCCCATTGCCACCCGCAGCAGAAGAGCCGACAAAATTGGCACAAACCATCAAAGACATGAAGCTTAAATACGTAGTGATCACTTCGGTAGACAGAGATGACTTACGTGATGGCGGCGCACAGCACTTTGCTGACTGCATCCGAGAGATCCGCGCACTTAACCCTGAGATTAAAATTGAAATTTTAGTCCCAGACTTTAAAGGCAGAATGGATCGCGCCTTAGAAATACTGAAAGATACACCACCCGATGTATTTAATCATAACTTGGAAACGGCGCCGCGCTTGTACAAAAAAGTACGTCCTGGTGCCGATTACCAATGGTCACTCACTTTGCTGCAACGCTTTAAACAGCTTCACCCAAATATACCGACCAAGTCAGGCGTAATGATGGGCCTAGGTGAAACGAATGAAGAAATCGAGCAAGTTATTAAAGACTTAAGTGCACACGGCGTGACGATGCTGACACTGGGTCAATACCTACAGCCAAGTCGTAACCATCTTGCTGTAGAGCGTTATGTGCCCCCTGCCGAGTTTGATGAACTGGGTGAAATCGCAAAACAAAATGGTTTTACTCATGCTGCATGTGGTCCTTTTGTTCGCTCCTCTTACCACGCCGACTTACAAGCAGCCGGTAAAGCCGTTAGCTAACGTTAGCCGCAGTAGGTAAGATCAAAAAAGCCAGTGCTGTTTAACACTGGCTTTTTTATTAGCATTCAAGCCCTACCCTATAGCTAGAGCACCACTAAATCATCGCGATGGATAGCTACCGAACCATAAACATAGCCTAAGGTTTTTTCGATATCTTCAGAATGTATGCCTTTAATCGCTTCTAGCTCGATACTAGAATAACGTGCAATACCACGAGCAATGACCTTACCCGTTTGACTCATCACTAAAATAACATCACCGCGGCCATAAGCACCCGCGACATGGGTGATTCCCTTAGGTAGTAAACTACTTCCCTTCGCAACGACAGCCGTCTCAGCCCCCGTGTCGATGGTAATTTGTCCAGCAGGTGGCGGCCCTGCTAAAATCCATTGTTTACGATGCTCTAGAGGCGACTTCTTCGAAAGAAATAAGGTGCCCAAAGATTCGCCTTCTGCCACACGTTTTATTACTTGCTCTTCATTGCCAGCTGCAATGACCACATCAATACCTGCGCGCATAGCAACATCAGCCGCTTGCAACTTAGTCGCCATGCCACCTGTGCCTAGCCCCGACACACTACCACCGGCAAGATGGCGAATTTCGTCCGTGATCTCAGTTATTTGTGATATTAACTTGGCATCTTTATTGGTGCGCGGATCGGCGGTAAATAAACCCGATTGATCGGTTAACAAAACAAGTAAATCGGCATCCGCCAAAATGGCCGCGAGCGCTGATAAATTATCGTTATCACCCACTTTAATTTCAGACGTCGCAACGGCATCGTTTTCATTAACGATCGGAATAATACGATGTTTAAGTAAAGTGCGCATGGTATCGCGCGCATTTAAGAAACGCTCACGATCATCTAAATCGGCGCGAGTTAATAACATTTGCCCAACGTGCAAGCCATAGATATTAAATAGGTTTTCCCAAGTTAAGATCAATTGACTTTGGCCTACTGCGGCTAACATTTGCTTGTTAGCCACAGTGGTGGGTAATTCATGCATGCCTAAATGCTCACGACCGGCGGCAACCGCACCTGAAGTCACGACAATCACCTGATGACCAGCATTGTGTAACTTAGCACATTGACGAACAAGCTCGACCATGTGGGCGCGATCTAATTTGGCACTACCACCAGTTAATACACTGGTGCCTAATTTGACTACTATGGTTTTTTTAAACATGAGGCTAGCTAATAATTATGTAAATAAAACGAATAAAATCGTACCGTTGTTCAATAATACCAAGTTTATTGGATGCTCACACCTGCTAAAAGACGACGAGATTAAATTCGAGTAGATAGGACTAAAAAAGAGCCAGCACAACCACTTAATGTGCTGGAAACCAAGGTTATGCCGCAGTTAATACGAGGTGGCTATCTAACGCTGAAGAGGGTTCTAAATCTAATTCAAACGTGTTTTCAACTAAATCCATCATTTTTTCATAGAACACTTGCAAAGAGCGGGTTACCTCAGCTTGATGCTTCTTTGGTATCGCTTTTTCTTGCCATTCACCAGTGACATCAAAAAAGCCATACTGGTAGTGATAGCTAAAACCCGTGTCGGTTTTTTTCAGCTCAAGCCACCAGCCATAAAACTCACGCTTATCTGGCTCAGCGTTGATTCCCACACACACAGCTAAGCAATCAAAAAAGAAATTTTCGTCATCACTTTTACCCACTCGGAAATATGGACCGATATCGGTAAATTTTTTCGTTATACGTCCCCGAGGCGGGAATTGCGTTTCAGACATACTTATTTGTCCCCATCAGAGTAAGAGAGTATACAAATATCGCATTATCTTAGTTGGTGCAACTTTAACCAGTCAGGAGCTAGATCTACCCCGCGTAAATTTATTAATAACTCAATAAGTCTGCTATTTAAACTAAAAATAGTAACCTAATAACCCCCAAGGCAAACACATAAATACTATTTAGCAATCAGTGATGTTTTCTGAGATGAAATCTGCCGCGAAGAAGCGGCAGTTAGGCCATCAACAGCTTCATAGGATGGTTTGACGGCGTTTGGTATGAGAGTATGTCACGCTATTCGCGATATATTCTTACACTCATGGGCGAGCACTGAATAAACACCGTTTCAGAAACATTTGGCTTAATACTTATCTGTCTAATAGGTATTGTTTAAGCCACTCTGCAGCTTGATCGAGTGCACGATAATAAGATTTAAAAATTGGCGGCTGATTAATAATAATAGACTCGCCAGCTAAGCTGCCACGAGCAATCATTTTTATGTCGACTTCAGGGCAAATAAGATCTTCGGCATGACCAATGCTCAACAGCGGTACTTTAGTGCGACTGCGGCCAAGTAAACCTTGCCGAGAAAGAGAGAACACCTTGCAACGCTGAAATAATAACTCATGGTCTTCACTGGTTAATCCCATACGGTTGGCAATGGTGTCTAACATCATTTGCGGCAATAACTTAAACCGTTCAGGTTCAATAAATAATTTATCCACCGCGCCACCGACACTCACTGCGGCTTTGATACTAAATGGCTCAATATACGCTAAGCGAGTGACCAGGTTGGCGCCCAAGCGTCCGCCTAATAAAGCAATATTGTCATAATCAACCCAAGGGACCTTTTTCAGGTGAGCGATAACCGCTTGTAAAACTTGAGTACTATCTTGCTCAAGTTTAGCGCTACTGGCAAAGCCTAACCCGGGCATATCAACGGTCAACATCGCTAAACCCGCGGGGGCTAAATTGCGCTCAAACAGCTTGTAATATTCAATTTGCATGGTGTCTATTGCACCACACACTATCACCACAGGCGAAATTTGATCTTCTTGAGCTAAGTGCAAATAACAGTGAATCGTTTTACCTTTATAAGGCACATCAATGATGCGTAATGGGTTAGGGAGTAACTTCCCCATTTCTCGATAACATAAATTAGCTAATGTGTGTGCTTGTAACGCCAGCTCATCACCTTTTAAATGCGGATAACCAGATACCGCATAATATTGAGACGCCATATAAAAAGCATGCCGAGCCAGTTCAAATTGCTCATTAGCAAGTGCGTCTTTGGCTTTATGCTGCCAAACCGCTCCTGGCTGACTCCACTCATATGTCCAGTTACCTTTACGATAATCGGTTACCGTATCCAATAGATCATCTCGAGTACGTGTTTGCTTAGACATGGCAATTTTTGCCAAAATCGCTTCAACCTCTATTGGATCAATCCCCTGCCACGCCCACTGCGCACGTCTTAATAGTCGATACCAACCAGGGGTATTGTCGTTGTCCATCATTGCACCAACAGGGCTATTTGATGGCTGCTTCGCCTTTGGGTTACTGATGGTAGAAGTTTCAGGGTAATTAAACTTAATTTTAAATAGTTTTTCTGAGAGATTTTGGCTCGACATATAACACACTAATGTAGTGAAGTTGGTGATTAAATTATACGTGTTTTATAAGAATAATGTGTCTGAAATTGGATTTTATTCATTAGCTTAGATCAAAGACAGATAAAAAATGAGCAAAAAAAAGCGGCTCAATGCCGCTTTATTTATTCATGACTGAGTCACTACCTTACTCTTCATCAACCAAAGGCTTGGTATAACTAAGGGTCATATCCCATGGCTGCTCAATCCAAGTGTCTTGGGGAATTTCCATGATAAAGTCATCGACTAAATGCTTACCCGCAGGTTTTGCAAACACAGTCACAAAGCGCGCTTTTGGTAACATTTCGCGAATAACTTTAGCCGTGCCACCGGTATCAACTAAATCGTCAACCACAATGAAACCGTCACCATCATGATCAACACCTTTAATTACTTTCAGCTCTTTTTGCTGATCGTGGGTGTAGCTGGCGATACAAATAGTATCAACATGACGAATACCCAGTTCACGGGCTAAAATTGCCGCTGGCACTAGGCCACCGCGACTCACAGCGATAATACCTTTCCATTGATCAGCAGGCAGTAATTTACGCGCCAAACGGCGAGATTCTCTTTGCTCTAGTTCCCAAGAGACGTAGAATTTTTTGCTCATATTTACCTCAATATGATTCGAGTTGACGTTGGCGCAAAGCGATCACTAAAAATGCAATGCAAACTTAACAGCAAATAGTATTGCCAGTACCCAAACGCTACTGCTCACAGTCATGGCTTTACCTGTAATAAGTTTAATTACAGCATAAGCAATAAAGCCAATGGCAATACCATGGGCAATCGAGAATGTGAGTGGCATAAGCAGTGTTACCACAACTACAGGTGCCGCCTCAGTAATGTCATGCCAATCAATGCGGGTTAAACCCGACATCATTAGAATGGCAACATAAAACAACGCACCCGCCGTCGCATAAGCAGGCACCATGCCAGCAAGGGGCGCAAAGAATAAACATAAAAGGAATAAAATGCCAACAATAACGGCAGTTAATCCCGTTCTACCACCTTCAGCCACACCACTTACACTTTCAATGTAGCTGGTTGTAGTTGAAGTACCTAATAATGAGCCTGAAATAGATGCGCCGCTGTCCGCCAGTAAAGCACGATTCAAGCGAGGTAAGTTACCCTTTTCATCCAATAACTTAGCTTTATCCGCAACCGCAATCAGGGTGCCAGACGTATCAAATAAATCGACAAATAAGAAAGCAAAGACCACACTGATCATCGCAACATTAAATGCACCAGCAATATCTAAAGCAAGAAAGGTCGGTGCAACTGATGGCGGCATAGAAACAATGCCACCATAAGCGACATCACCCAATGCCCAGCCGAGAAAAGTGACACCCAACACGGCATACATGATGCCGCCTTTCACGCGAAAGTGCACTAAAGCGATAATGGCAAAAAAGCCAACACTCGCCAGTAATGCATGTAATGATGTTAAATCACCAAGGCTTACTAATGTATTTGGATTACCTACCACAATTCCGGCATTTTTCAGCGCAATCAGGGCTAAAAACAAACCGATACCCGCTGCAATACCAGTGCGTAGTGCTTGCGGTATGCTATTAATAATCCACTCTCGGATGCGAAACAAGCTAAGAAAAACAAAGCAACAACCCGATAAGAAGACAGCGCCTAAAGCCACTTCCCAGCTATAGCCCATATCACCAACCACAACATAAGCAAAAAACGCATTTAGCCCCATCCCAGGCGCCAAAGCCACTGGGTAGTTAGCGTAAAAGCCCATGATAAAACAACCAATTGCGGCAGCTAAGCAAGTGGCAACAAATACCGCTCCTCGGTCCATCCCTGTATCCGATAACATAGCCGGATTAACAAAAATAATGTAAGCCATGGTTAAGAAGGTAGTGATACCTGCAATAATTTCCGTTCGAGCACTAGTGTTGTGCTCTTTAAGTTTAAATAATTTTTCTAACATCTTGAGCGTCCATTTAAATTAACCGAGTTATCAACTGATAACCACCTTCAGCTACACTCCTTAACATAATGCTAGGAATGCCATTTTTATGACTACTTTATAAACTGAAAGTGCAGGTCCGTGGTGAAATTAGCCGCGGATTATAAAAGCCTGCTCATCAATTAACCATGACTTTAATCAGAAATACGCGGTAAGGGCTATAAAATTAATCAATCAAAACCATGAACTATCAAATGTAAATCACAACTTAATCAGCAATATTCAATCATCATACTAAAGTGTGAAGCACTACCCGTTTATGACATTTAATTATTGATACAAATCAATTTCTTAACCTTGTAGAAGGAATGCCTATCATGTTGACAACTCTACGACACTTATCTATTGGGCAGCGCTTATACAGTAACTTAGCACTCGCTTTAATGGGCATGTTTGCCTTAGTGGTGTTAGTACTATATCAATATCAGAATGCACTACTTAACGACAAGCGAGCGCAAGTACAATTTGAAGTCGATACCGTGTACTCCCTTATTGAGCACTTTCACCAGCAAGCAAAAACAGGTTTATACGACGAGGCAACGGCAAAACGCAATGCCATATCAGCCATTAAGGCCATTCGCTATAATAAGACCGACTATTTTTGGATTAATGATATGGGTCCCAATATGGTGATGCATCCGATTAAACCCAAATTAGATGGCCAATCTCTTGCAAATGTAAAAGATCCCAACGGCAAAAGCTTATTTGTCGCGTTTACGGAAGTAGTAAGAAAACAAGGGGCAGGCTTTGTTGATTACCAATGGCCTAAACCTGGCTTTGAAGAGCCGGTTGATAAAATATCCTTTGTTAAAGGTTATCAACCATGGGGTTGGGTAATCGGTACCGGTATTTACTTAGACGATGTGCAAGGGCTTTTTCTTGAGATGGTATACAAAGTTAGCGCCGTTTTTATGGCAATTTCCGTCACTTTATTAGGACTTTCCACCCTTATTATTGCCAGTATTACTAAACCATTAAAGCAAAGTGCCGGTGCGATGTCTGATATTGCCCAAGGAGAAGGCGACCTAACCGTTACCCTTGAAAGTAAAGGGCAAGATGAAATAACCAAACTGGCTAATAATTTTAATCTATTCACTCAAAAAATAGCCTTATTAGTCAGACAAATGCAGCCTGTTAGCCACAACATTGGAGATACCGCTGCACAATTGAACCACGCAGTACAATCTAATCACCGCATTGCCGAACAGCAGCATCATGAAACCGATGGTGTTGCTACGGCCATGAATGAAATGCTCGCTACCACACAAGAAGTCGCTAATAGTGCTCAGCTCGCGGCAGACTCTGCCGCAGAGGCAAACCAACGAGCGCAACATGGCCAAGCCTCTGTCGACGAAACGGTTAGCTCTATCGCGGCCTTAGGTGAAGAGTTAGAGCAAACCGTTAGCTTAGTTACACAATTAGAACAAGATAGCCAACAAATAGGCTCAATATTAGATGTTATCCGCAGCATTGCCGAGCAAACTAATTTACTGGCTTTAAATGCAGCAATAGAAGCGGCAAGAGCGGGTGAGCAGGGACGAGGCTTTGCAGTCGTGGCCGATGAAGTGCGCACTTTGGCAACGCGAACACAAGACTCCACCGATGAAATTCAGCAAATGATAGCCAAATTACAAAAAGGTACCAATGACGTCGCAAATTCAGTAGAGCAGACCCTAGCTCAATCTAGTAAAACAGCAGCACGAGCAGGCTCCGCTGGGACGGCATTGAGTGAAATTGTCGCGTCTATTGATATTATCACCGATATGAACCATCAAATTGCCAGCGCGGCTGAACAGCAATCAAAAGCCTTAGATGAGATTAATCGCAACGTAAACAATATCTCTGATTTGGCCAGTGAGTCCATGTCCCATAATCAAACCACTAGTGACGCCAGTGGCCAGCTGCAACTAGTGGGGCAAGAGTTGAATCAGTTAATGGGACAATTTAAAGTCTAGTCGCCCCCCGCAAACTCACACTCATCACAAGCGATACCAGCTTAACCTTTGTTAAGTTGGCGTTGCTTCATTTGCTCTATAGCTTGTGCCCCTGAGCTCACCACAACAATATCTTTATGAGGAAAGCAGGCTAATTGCTGATAGATCCTAGGTCGCATGTTAGTGGGGTAATGCCACAAGAACTTAATGAAAGTCCAGTCAAATCGCTCATGACAACCTTCAGCCATATCGGGACGATGGTTGGAAAATAAAGTGCGCTTCACTGCGCGATAAATGCAGCGATAGCGGTCGACATCAAGAAAAATTACGGTATCACAAGCGGCTAAACGAATATCTAGCGTGTTGAAATAATTACCGTCAATAATCCAGCTTTGTTGGCCGCATAACTGTTGTTGCAACTGGGCCCACGCTGGCCGCTCAGCGCGCTGCCAGTTAGGCCCCCAATAGAGACGGTCAAGATGATACAGAGGTAAATCCAGCTGCTTGGCTAATGCGACAGCTAGCGTCGACTTACCCGCCCCGCCAGAGCCAATAATGGCTATTTTGTTCATCTAAGTCCTTGTAATATAGTTCTCGGCAAATAGCGCCTCAATTGGCAAAAATAAATCAGCATATTCTGTTACCAGTGACAAAATTGCTCATAATCACTGCTAAGTTCTAACTCTGAAGCAGGTGAACCTTTATTATTTGCTCTCTTCCGCCATATAATAGCCCTTCATTCTCGTAAACGGTGCCCCTACTTATGACTCAGCTAAACCAGCTTGCTCCCCAGCCCTTATGGCAATTTTTTAGCCAAATATGCAGCATTCCACATCCATCAAAACATGAACAAGCATTATCTGATTGGATCATGCAATGGGCCAAGTCAGAAGGGTTATCGGTGCAGCAAGATACCATAGGTAACTTAATCATCAAGAAACCAGCCAGCGCAGGTATGGAACATAAAAAAGGCGTTATCCTACAAGCCCACATTGATATGGTGCCACAAAAAAATAGCGATACAGAGCATGATTTTGCCAAAGATCCGATTCAAGCCTATGTCGATGGCGATTGGGTGACAGCAAAAGATACCACCCTTGGCTCAGATAATGGTATTGGTATGGCTTCATGTTTAGCAGTGCTCGCCAGTAAAGACATTGCGCACGGCCCAATTGAAGTATTATTAACCATTGATGAAGAGGCTGGCATGACGGGGGCATTTGGCTTAGAGCCAGGTTACTTTGATGGTGAAATACTGATCAATACCGACTCAGAGGAAGAAGGTGAAGTTTACATGGGCTGCGCCGGTGGCGTGAATGTGAACGTGCACTTCCCTATTCAAACCCAACCATTAGCAGTCGCACAATCTGGCTACCAAATTAGTGTATCGGGTCTAAAGGGAGGACATTCCGGGTGTGATATTCACCTTGGTCGGGGTAACGCCAATAAAATTATCGCCCGCTGTTTATATGAGCTGAGTCAGCAAGCTGAATTTGATTTAACACTCAGTCAGCTTCAAGGCGGTAGTTTACGTAACGCCATTCCTCGTGAAGCCAGTGCGCAATTCATTATCAGCGACACTAAGCAGCAAGCACTCCAGCAATTTTTTACTCAGCTCACCAACCAAATCAAAGCGACCCTAGCCCACACTGAACCAAACTTAACCCTTAGCTTAACGCCAGTGCAAGTCAGTCACGTCATCGCTCAAAAGGAACAACATCAGCTTATTGCCGCCCTACAGGGCTGCGTCAATGGCGTACTGAGAATGAGTGACGAGTTTGCGGGTGTAGTTGAAACATCTTCTAACTTAGGCGTGGTGAAGACCACAGCACTAGGCATCGATATTCAATGCCTAGTCAGGTCAATGGATGACAGTAGCCGACATGATGTGCAAAACATGCTGGCGTCTGTGTTTACACTAGCAGGAGCAGAAGTAGCGTTTGATGGCGCTTACCCTGGTTGGGCACCAAAGGTAGATTCAGACATGCGCGATTTGGTGCGAGAAGTTTACCAAACCGAGTTTGGCAGTACACCAAAAATAATGATGATCCATGCCGGATTAGAATGCGGCCTATTTAAGGCGGTTTATCCAGACTGGGACATGGTATCGATTGGGCCAACCATAAAATTCCCCCATTCACCCGACGAAAAAGTACATATTGGCAGTGTGGCAAAATACTGGCAGCTACTAGTCAAAGTGCTCGAAGCAATCCCTACGAAGTAAGATAAAAGTAGTGATGCTCAGAGAGCATCACTACTTGCATCATCTCTGCTTTCCTTGAATCACAATATGTAGGGATAACAAATACCGTATCAGCATTAACTAACACACGTATAAACAATAATTAATTGTTGATACCTTTGGTTAATAGTTTAAGTTGCGTAGAATGTGTACCTGCTATTAGGGAGGATACGATGAAATTAACTCGATTTGGCTTACCTTTACTTTATTCGCTATTGGCTTTACCAATGAGCGCTAGCGTTCAGTCAAACTCATGGAGTGAAGCATGGGAAAGTACTAAAAAAGCTGGCTCTGATGCTTGGCAAGCAACAAAAGAAACGAGTGGAGATGTTTGGGATGCTACAAAAGAAACATCAGCTGACGCTTGGGAAGTGACCAGTAAAGAAACCAGTGAAACATGGCAAGAGGTCAAAACTGACAGTAGCGAAGCTTGGTCAGAAACGACTGATACCAACAGTAGCTATTGGCAAAAACTAAAGTCCTCATCGGATAAAACGTGGCAAGAGACTAAAGCCGCAATCGCTGGTGAAAGCTCAAACAACAGCCCTGTAAAGCAAAAATCAACCTCTCAAACATCAGCCAAAACACCAAGCGAGCCATCGAAAAAAGCAAATTCAGCAGAGCAATATGATATTGAAGTGATAGAGATGGACTGGGATGAATAAATCACTAAATCAGTTTTAGCTGCTTAGCCGCGGCATCTATCATCTCATCTTGTTGCAACTGTGCTGATAACCCCAACAGCCTAATGCCACGACCCTGACTTTTTTCCAGCAGTTGATGCAACAATGGCTGATAACAACTTGGGTGTAAATATTGCACTCGTTGCTCGGCAGAGCGTAATTGAAAATCGGCAAATTTCATTTTAACCGCAAGTGAACGAATTTTATCATGAGCTCCCACGCGTGCAACACGGCGTAGTAATTCTTTATATAGGTCACTTAACACGGCTTCGCACTCACCCAATTGCTTTATATTATGACTTAGCGTCCGCTCTACGCCGACGGATTTTCTCGCGCGATCAACCACAACTTCACGATTATCGATGCCATGACAGCGATCGAGTAATACACGGCCAAACTTTCCAAATTGGGTTAAAAGGGATTCTTTGGCATAGCCTTGCACATCTTTGCAGGTATGAAGTCCAAGTTGGTGTAACTTTTCTAAAGTGACCTTACCTACACCAGGGATTTTTTCTAATGGCATACTGGCGACAAAGCTATCTACTTCGGCAGGTGTGATCACACATAAGCCATTAGGTTTATTTTCGTCGGATGCCACTTTGGCGATAAATTTACATGGCGCGACACCTGCCGATGCGGTGAGTCCCGTTTCTTCTGCAATGGCGCGGCGAATATCTTGAGCAATGTAAGTGGCAGAGCCTGAAAACAATAGCGATTCACTGACGTCTAAATAAGCCTCGTCGAGTGACAGCGGTTCAATGATGTCAGTATAACGATGAAAAATTTGCTGAATATGCATCGAGGCGGCTTTGTATGCATCCATTCGCCCAGGTAATAACACCAGCTCAGGACAGAGTTGCAGTGCCTTATGAGTTGGCATTGCACTGCGCACCCCGTATTTACGCGCAACATAATTACACGTAGACAGCACACCGCGTCGTGAAGCTGCACCACCAATAGCGATAGGGAGAGTTTTCAACGCTGGATTATCACGCATTTCTACTGCGGCATAAAAACAATCCATATCGACATGAATAATTTTTCTTTGCATCATACCAATCCAAAAAACTGATTATTCATACAGTATATGTATAAATAATCAGTTCTCAAGTTTTGGCTAATAAAAAAGACCCTCTCAGGTCTTTTTTATCTATTAACTACGAGCTAAATAATACGGTTTTTTTCCAACATTTCACGTCTGGCTTTTTCTTTTGCCATTTTATTCTTGCGGTTGTCACAAGGATCGGGACAGTCACATTCCTTGTCGATACCGATACTGCCTAAGCCACCGCAACTACCACTTACGGCTTTCTTTTGAAAAATGTAACCCACCGACATCGCGGCGATCACTAATACAAATACTACGAAAGTTGCAAGAAAGTACGTCATTTTGCCTCCTGCAGCAAATAAGGTGCAAATTGCTGCGTATATTGCTCACTAAACCCTGTTTCTGTTTTGGTGATCATAAAAACAGGTAACTTTTGTTGGACAGCAAAATCATAACCTAGTTTAGGCCCCATCACCATAATTGCCGTGGCCAAGCCATCGGAAACCATTGATGATTTATCAATCACAGTCACTGAAACCAGCTTATGCTTGATTGGCATGCCAGTGATAGGATTAATCATATGGGAAAAACGCTCGCCGTCTTCTTCGAAGTAATTTCGGTAATCACCGGAAGTCGCAACAGCGTTATCACCAGGCAATACAATCTCTTGGATCGCTCGCTCATTGGTAACAGGCTTTTCAACTGCGATCCGCCAAGGCAGATGTTTGTCATTACTGCCTTTCATGCGCAGCTCACCACCAATATCAACCAGGTAATGCTGCTCGCCAAGGCTCTCTATATATTCAGCAATTTGATCAACACCAAAGCCTTTAGCAATCGAGGATAAATCTACATATAGCTCTGGAATAGCCTTTTTTAAGGTTAAACCAGACACACTCAAGTGCTCAATACCTGTAATGGCTTTTCGCTCAGCAATTTGCTCCGCCGAAGGAGAGTGAGTTGGCCTCGCGTCTGGGCCAAAACCCCAAAGATTAACTAAAGGACCGACCGTAATATCTAACGCACCTTGAGTTAACTGAGCCAACTCAATTCCTTTTTGTACAACTGCAATTGTATCAGCAGAAACTTGATGAGATTGCTCAGCCTGGTTAAATAAAGACAGCTCTGAATTGGGGCGATAAGTCGACATTTGATCATTGACCAATTCTAAACGTTTATCGATTTCAGCCTGAAAGGCCGCTTGATCCGTTATCTTATCCGTCACTACCTTTACACGGTAATACGTGCCCATGGTCGCACCCTCAATCACCACCATAGGTGCTGACTGAACCTGATCTTTACTGCAAGCAGTAATAAAAAAGGCTAGCCCGATCAAGGCTAGCCATTTAGTTATGGATAAAGGCATCAGTGATTAACCACCAAAGTCATCCAGTAAGATGTTCTCGTCTTCAACACCTAACTCTTTCAGCATGTTGATAACTGCAGCATTCATTACTGGTGGACCACACATGTAGTATTCACAATCTTCTGGCGCTTCATGATCGCGCAAGTAGTTTTCAAATAATACATTATGGATAAAGCCAGTGTAGCCATCCCAATTATCTTCAGGCTGTGGATCACTTAACGCCACATGCCATTCAAAGTTGTCGTTTTCAGCCGCAATCGAGTCGAAATCTTCTACGTAGAACATTTCACGCTTCGAGCGCGCACCGTACCAGAAGCTAACTTTACGGTCAGTATGCAAGCGACGGAACTGGTCAAAGATATGAGAGCGCATTGGCGCCATACCAGCACCACCACCAACAAATACCATTTCAGCTTTGGTGTCTTTAGCAAAGAACTCACCAAATGGACCAGAAATAGTTACCTTGTCACCCGCTTTCAAACTGAAGATGTACGAAGACATCTTACCGCATGGCAAGCTCATATTATTAGGCGGCGGCGTAGCAATACGCACGTTTAGCATAATAATACCGTATTCTTCTGGGTAGTTAGCCATTGAATAAGCACGAATCGTTTCTTCATCTACCTTAGATTCAAGGTTGAAGAAACCAAAGTGTTCCCAGTCACCACGATACTGCTCTTCGATATCGAAGTCAGCGTATTTAACATGGTGAGCAGGTGCTTCAATTTGGATATAACCACCCGCACGGAACGGAACTGATTCGCCATCAGGAATTTGTAGTTTAAGCTCTTTAATAAAGGTTGCTTTGTTATCATTAGAGATAACTTCACATTCCCAACGCTTAACACCAAAAATTTCTTCTGGTAATTCAATATCCATATCTTGCTTAACGTTTACCTGACAAGCTAAACGTTCACCTTCGCGGGCTTCACCCTTAGAGATATGGTCTAGTTCAGTCGGCAGAATGTCACCGCCACCTGATTTGATTTTTACACGACACTGGCCACATGAACCACCGCCACCACAGGCTGATGATACAAAAATACCAGAGTTCGCGAGGGCGCCAAGTAGCTTACCGCCAGCGCCACAAGTGATCGCCTTTTCAGGATCACCGTTTACTGAGATTTTAATGTCGCCAGAGGCCACTAGCTTTGATTTAGCAGACAAGATAATAAATACCAAGGCTAAAACAATCACTGTGAACATGACAACGCCGAGAATGATTTCCATCGACAATTTCCTTGCTTCAGGGACCGAAAAACGGCCCCAAGATTACAACTGAATACCAGAGAAAGACATAAAGCCTAGTGCCATCAGACCTGAAGTAATAAAGGTAATACCTAAACCACGTAGACCATCTGGAACATCTGCATATTTCATTTTTTCACGGATACCCGCAAGCGCAACAATGGCTAACATCCAGCCCACACCACTACCGACACCATAAACAAACGACTCAGCAATGTTGTATTCACGTTGAACCATGAATGACACACCACCGAAAATGGCACAGTTAACCGTGATAAGTGGCAAGAAAATACCCAAGGCTTGGTAAAGCGCAGGGAAGTATTTGTCTAACACCATCTCTAATATTTGCACTAAGGCTGCAATAACACCGATGAAAGTGATGTAGCCTAAGAAGCTTAAATCAGCTTCACCAAGACCAGCCCACTCTAATGCACCTGGCGCTAGCAAGTTAAAGTAAATAACTTGGTTAACCGGTACTGAGATAGCTAATACCACAATTACAGCGACGCCTAGGCCAAATGCTGTTTTTACTTTCTTCGATACCGCAAGGAAGGTACACATACCAAGGAAGAAAGCTAATGCCATATTTTCGATGAAAATAGAGCGTACGAATAAACTTAAGTAATGTTCCATTAGTCCTTCGCCTCAACCTGTTCAGGTTTAAATGTTCTGATTGCCCAGATCAATAACCCGATGATAAAGAAAGCACTTGGCGGTAACAGTAATAAACCGTTACTTTGGTACCAACCACCTGCAGAAATTAATGGCATGATTTCGATGCCAAATAACGCACCAGAACCAAAGAATTCACGAATGCCACCAACTGCAACAAGAATGAAGCCGTAACCTAAACCATTACCGATTCCGTCCATAAAGCTTGCGCCAGGTGGACTCTTCATCGCATAAGCTTCCGCACGACCCATTACAATACAGTTAGTAATAATCAAGCCTACGTAAACCGACAGTTGCTTAGATAGCTCAAATGCCACCGCTTTAAGTACTTGGTCAACCACGATTACCAAAGAAGCAATAATTGCCATTTGTACAATAATTCGCACACTACCTGGTATGTGATTACGAATAATTGAAATAAATAAGTTAGAAAAAGCAGTTACAAACGTTACCGCTAAGGTCATTACAACCGCCGTCTCTAGCTTACTGGTCACCGCTAATGCAGAACAAACACCTAAGATTTGTAGTGCAATGGGGTTATTAGAGATGATAGGTCCAACGAGAACCTTCTTTGCATCACTAGCCATTATTAAGCTCTCCTTTACCTAACTTTTTCAGGTAAGAACCGTAACCGTCAGTACTTAACCAAAAATCGAATGTATGTTGGATACCCGTACCTGTTAGTGTTGCGCCAGATAGGCCGTCGACACCGTGTACATCACCTTCAGCAGCGCCACCTTTAACGATTTTAATCGCTGGGTTGCCTTGCTCATCATACAATTTCTTACCTGGCCACAGTGCTTTCCACATTGGGTTTTCTACTTCACCACCTAGGCCCGGTGTTTCACCTTGCTGGTAGTAAGTAATACCGTCAACGGTATTGCCATCCGGTTGAATCGCCACAAACGCATACATCATGTTCCAAAGGCCTGCGCCTCGAACCGGTACAATTACGCGCTCAAGCTCACCGGCATCACTGTTCACTAAGTAAACAAGACCAATATTTTCACGAGTAGAAAAGCCAGCAATGGCTTGTTCTGGTGAAAGCTTAGTGCTCTTTTCTGGCTCTTTAGCTGCTTTTAGCGGGTCATACTCATTGATATCTGAAACGCCTTCAACGTCTTTAACATCAACATATTCACCTGTTTTTAAGTCAACTAATCTAGGTTCAATGTTCTTAGCGAACACATCCGCCATTTTTTGCGAGCCAATTTCAAGTCCTGAAACAGCTAAAATGTTTTTTTGCTTGTCTAACAATGCGTTCGCTTGTTGAGTGGGACGAAGACCCACAGCAGCAACCGATACCACAATAGAACAAACCAGACAAACGCCGACCACAACGCCGAGGGTTTTGCCTAATGATTCTTTACTAGCCATTGCGTGCAAGTCTCCGTTTAACGTTCGCCTGAACCACAAAGTAGTCAAATAACGGGGCAAATAAATTAGCAAATAAAATTGCTAGCATCATGCCTTCTGGGAATGCAGGGTTGACTACACGAATTAACACCACCATGACACCGATTAACGCACCGTACATCCACTTACCACGATTGGTAAATGAAGCCGATACTGGATCAGTTGCCATAAAGATCATGCCGAATGCAAAACCACCCATCACTAAATGCCAGTGCCATGGCACAGCAAACATTTGGTTGGTATCTGATCCGATAGCATTAAATAAGAATGCTGTTACCGCCATCCCTATCATGACACCAGAAACAATACGCCAAGATGCAATTTTAGTGATCATCAAGAAAGCACCACCAATTAGGATAGCGATAGTTGACACTTCACCAATTGAACCTTGCATGTTACCAATAAAGGCATCCATCCAGCTAAGCTGAGCGGTTACGGCATCCATACCACCGTTAGCGGCTAGACTAAGTGAGGTTGCACCCGAGAAGCCATCAACTGCCGTCCACACTGAATCACCAGAAATATCTGATGGGTATGCGAAGAATAGGAAAGCGCGGCCCGCTAATGCTGGGTTTAAGAAGTTACGACCTGTACCACCGAATATTTCCTTGGCGATAACCACACCAAAAGTGATACCGAGAGCCACCTGCCACAAGGGAATTGAAGCGGGTACGATCAATGCGAACAGTACCGAAGTAACAAAGAAACCTTCGTTCACTTCATGACGTCGTACGGTTGCAAACAGCACTTCCCAGAAACCACCAACGATGAATGTCACCGCATAGATAGGTAAGAAGTACATAGCGCCAAATAGCATGTTGGCAAACACACCCGCGTCGGCACCCATGGTGACACCGAACATTTGCAGTAGCGCAACACGCCAGTCATCAAATGCGACCCCCGTCCCCATTGCAATGGCTTCGTTGGCTTGAAAACCAACATTGTACATACCAAAAAACATGGCTGGGAATGTGGCTAACCAAACAAAAATCATGATGCGTTTTAAGTCGATGCTATCACGAACGTGAGAGCGACCTTTATTCACAAAACCTGGCGTATAAGCAAAAGTAGCAACCGCTTCATATAGCGCATACCATCTTTCGTGCTTGCCACCAGGTTCAAAATGAGGTTCGATATCCTCAATCAATTTTTTTAACATTTTTTAGCCTTCCTTCTCAATCGTGGTCAAACAGTCACGAAGAATAGGACCAAAGTCATACTTACCTGGACATACAAAAGTACATAGAGCCAAATCTTCTTCATCTAGCTCAAGACAGCCAAGGGCTACAGCACTATCAAGATCACGAGCAATCAAATCGCGTAGTAGCATGGTTGGCAAGATATCAAGGGGCATAACACGCTCATACTGGCCAATTGGCACCATCGCACGATCACTACCACCTGTAGTAGTAGTAAAGTTAAATAACTTTTTACTCAATGCAGACGCAAACACGTTAGCTACCGAGAATCTGTTGACGCCAGGGTAACCCCAGCCAAGAAATTCTTTTTCTCTGCCTTCAGTTAGTACAGATACTTGGTTAGCGTAACGACCTAAGTAATTAACTGGACCTAATGCTGTTGTACCGTATAAAACAGAACCCGAAATAATACGGTTTTCACCAGCTTTTAGCTCACCTTGAGTTAGCTCAGATAAACAAGCACCGAGACGTGTACGTAATAAGCGCGGTTTGTTTACTGATGGACCAGCTAATGACACGACGCGGTCGGTATATAACTCACCAGTCAAGAATAAATGGCCATAAGCGATCACATCTTGGTAGTTAATGTACCAAACTTGTTTCGTCGCACTAGCAGGCTCTAAAAAGTGAATATGAGTTCCTGCTAAGCCAGCAGGATGAGGACCGCTAAAAACGTGCTCTTCAACATTTGACAGAGATGCTTTTGGCAAACCAGCTTCGCCTCGACATACATACACTTTACCGTCAGTTAACTGAGATAATACAGCTAAACCATTCAGGTATGCTTGCTCTTGCTCTTTGATAATCACTTCTGCAGATGCCGCTAATGGATTAGTGTCCATCGCGGTAACAAAAATGGCCACAGGAGCGGCATCAATTGCCGGAACCTTACTAAAAGGTCGCGTACGTAACGCAGTCCAAGCGCCAGATTCAACCAAATTTTGCTTGATTTTTTCTCGGCCTAGAGACGTTAATTCAGCTGCGCTGTATTTCTCAAAAGAAACACTGTCGTTGCCATTTATGGCAATAACAACAGACTGAAGCACACGTTTTGCTCCACGGTTAATTTCTTCAACTACTCCGGATGCTGGCGCTGTGTATTGCACACCTTCGTTCTTTTTATCGACAAAAAGAACTTGGCCTTTTTTTACACTATCTCCTACCTTGATTTTCATGGTAGGGCGCATGCCAACATAGTCTTCGCCCAGGGTAGCTACCTTAGTGATGGCGTTGCCATCATGGATTACTTGCTCTGGAGCACCTTGAATCGGGAGATCCAGTCCTCTTTTTATTGTAATCATACTCACTTGCACTACTTTAACGGGAAGAAAGGGTTTGTGCCTAAAGACACTCTATTTATTCGCTAGACACCTGATCTGACGCCAGTGCTACGTTCCTTTGTAACACCCCTGCGACATGAAGATAACATCCAGCTAAATTTTCAGGCGCTGTATTCTAGCATTAAAGATGGCAGAATCGCCAAAAAAAATAGCGATTTGACACCATCATCCTTTAAATTTCGCGGGTGAATTAACAAATAAAACCTTAGTGCTGAATCAAGCTTGTTACAAATTTTCTTACAGCTTGTTACAAAAATACGACTAAAGTCGAATACAAAAACGGCCCTCTCGGGCCGCCTTACAAACTTGATTTAAATCAATTTTTCTTAATTATCACGTAGTTCCATATAAGCTTTAGATGAAACCTTACTGTACTCTTTCGCATCATTGAGAAATGTCATGTACGCATCGTACACTTTTTTCATTTGTGGATCGGTCGCCACCTGTTCTTGCAATACCTCTTCGGTTAGCGCTTTCAATTTAACCATTACTTCGGGTGGAAATTGACGAAGTTCAACCCCGTGTTCATTAACCAATATTTTTAGTGCTTTGGCATTTTGCACCATGTATTCATCCAGCATTTCTTCGTTAGTCGCTTTCGCTGCCACTTCTACAATCATCCGTAAATCTTCAGGTAATGCTGCTAAAGCCGCTTTGTTAGCCATAAATTCAATGGTCGTACCAGGCTCATGCCAGCCTGGGTAATAGTAGTATTTAGCCGCTTTATGAAGACCAAATGCTAAATCATTATATGGTCCCACCCATTCGGTCGCATCAATCGCGCCAGTCTGTAGTGAAGTGAATATTTCACCACCTGGCATATTAACTGGTACACCGCCTGCTCGCTTCAAGACCTCGCCACCTAAACCAGGCAAGCGCATTTTAAGGCCTTCCAAATCCGACACTGAATTGATTTCTTTATTAAACCAACCACCCATTTGAATATCTGTGTTGCCTCCCGCTAATGGAACCAAACCAAATGGCGCATAAACTTCTTGCCAAAGCTCTAAGCCACCGCCGTTGTGAAGCCAAGCATTCATCTCTTGCGCGGTCATACCAAATGGCATAGTAGAGAAAAACTGCGCCGCGGGGGATTTACCTTTCCAATAATAAGCCCCTGAGTGCCCCATTTGTGCGGTGCCTGCTGATACGGCATCAAACACTTGCAATGCGGGCACTAATTCACCGGCACCATAAACTTTAATGGTTAAGCGGCCACCGCTCATTTTTCCCACTTTTTCAGCAAAACGTTCTGGCGCGACACCTAAGCCAGGGAAGTTTTTAGGCCAAGAAGTGACCAATTTCCACTTAATGGCTTCTTGTTTTACTTGCTCCTTAACAGCCGCTTTTTCAGCTCCGCACCCCACTAGTGACAAACTTGCCGCCGTAAGGAAAATAGCCGAAGCCCATCTGGTGATTCTTCTCATTTAGCTCTCCTGTAGTCACTATCGTTAATTATCAATTACGAACTTCTATTTATAAATTTGATCGGGTAACCAAGTGACTAAACTTGGCCAGATTGCCAGCGCCATTAACACCACTAACTGGATCGCGATATACGGCGCAACACCGCGATAAATATCCTTTGTCGCCACACTTTCTGGCGCTACGCCACGTAAATAAAATAAGGCGAAGCCAAAAGGTGGAGTTAAAAATGACGTTTGTAAGTTCACCGCAAACATAATCCCCAGCCACACAGGATCAAATCCCATGGCGAGCAATACCGGCCCAACGATAGGCACCACCACAAAG
Organism: Motilimonas sp. E26; assembly: GCF_021278025.1. Taxonomy (GTDB): domain Bacteria; phylum Pseudomonadota; class Gammaproteobacteria; order Enterobacterales; family CBDFNC01; genus Motilimonas. The sequence continues at coordinate 131,186 of NZ_JAIBHJ010000003.1, read as the reverse complement.
GTAATTTCAATAAAGTCGAGAATAAAACCCAGTAAAAACACCACTAGCATCACCACCAGCATGGCACCAAAGGCGCCGCCCGGCATATTGTTAAATAATTCATGAATAAGATCTTCGCCGCCAAAGCCACGAAATACCAAGGAGAAAACGGATGCACCGATCAAAATCATAAAAACCATGCAAGTGATCTTAAGAGTGGTTTGAACCACATCAGCCATCACTTGCTTGCTCATCTTACCTTGGATAAAAGCCAATAAGGTGGCGCCAAATGCCCCAACCCCCGCCGCTTCAGTGGGCGTAGCTAAGCCCAAAAGAATAGAGCCAAGCACGGCAAAAATTAGCATCAAAGGGGGAATTAAAGCTTGTAACAGCGCCACTTTCGCAAGTGGACTGGCCTCATCAGCCGCTTCATTTGCCGCGGCTTGATTAATTGTATTTGGGTTTAACCAACTCATTAAAAAGACATAGAGTAAGTAACAGGACACCAGAATTAAACCGGGAACAATTGCACCAGCAAAAAGATCGCCAACTGAAACCGTATCGGGCGAAAAGATACCCATTTTAACTTGCGCTTGCTGATAAGCACTTGATAGCACATCACCGAGCAAAACGAGGGCGATAGAAGGAGGAATAATTTGCCCTAATGTGCCTGTCGCGCAAATGGTGCCTGTGGCAAAACTTGCACTGTAACCGCGTTTTAGCATGGTCGGCAATGATAATAACCCCATGGTCACCACCGTTGCTCCGACAATACCGGTACTAGCAGCCAACAACATTCCCACCATGACCACAGCAATAGCAAGGCCGCCCTTCACTTGCCCCATCACTTGCCCCATGGAAGTAAGTAGTTTTTCGGCAACTTGCGATTTTTCTAACATCACTCCCATTAAGACAAATAATGGCACAGCAAGTAAGGTTTGGTTAATCATGATGCCGTAAATACGATTGGGCAAAGCGCCTAGATAAGCTCCGTCAAAGTGGCCTGTTACAATACCGATAGATGCAAAAACCAAAGACGTGCCCGCAAGAGAGTAAGCAACAGGGTAGCCAGCCATTAACACCAGACAAACGGCGACGAACATAACTATCGATAAATATTCCATTAGATCATCACCTCATCTTTTTCTTGGCTTATCGGTTGATCTAATAAGGTGAGAACATTAATGAGCGTTTGGCTGATGCCTTGTAATAGCAACAGTAAAGGCATTAACAGTAAATTTGTTTTTAAAATAAAAACTAAAGGTAAGCCGCCAGGCTCAGGACTCCCCTCTAATAAGCGCCATGAGCCCATCACGTAATCCCAACTACTAAAAAAAAGGAACAGACACACTGGTAATAACAAAAAGGTAAAACCTATAATATCGACCCAAGCTTTGGTCTTAGGAGAGAAATTACGATAGAACACGTCAACGCGCACATGGTCATCATATTTCAGGGTATAGCCTGCCCCTAACATAAAAGTCATGGCATGGAGATATAAGGTAGACTCCTGCAAACCAATCGAGCCATATGCAAAACCGTAGCGCAGTAATACAACGACTAAAACCAGTAACACCATCACTAGCAACAGCCAAGCCAATGCACGCCCTAACCAATCAGAGCTCTGATTAATAATTTGTACACACCATCTCATCCCTGCGGACATGACTTCATCCTTGCATATTAAAGCTGCGCAATGGGCTGGTCTCTGCCAAACCCAAACAATTGTTATCAATTTGAAAACAAAATTAACAATTGTTTGATGTTAATATAAAATCATTATGAAGCAAGGAGCGGTAGGTAAATACATGAAGCAAATCAATTTACGGCCTGATATTGCCAGTTACAGACACTTAAACCATACAAACATCACGAAAAGTAAGGTTGATGCGTAAGCGACAAGGCTTTTGCGTTTTTGCTACTTGGTGCTGCCAATTGTGCTGAGTTGAACCGCCCATGATCAACAGTGCGCCATGAGGCAAAGCGAGTTCAAGTTTTTCTCCCGTTGTTTTATGCCTTAATAAAAACCGTCTGGTTTCGCCAAAGCTTAAAGATGCGATAACAGGATTAGGGCCCAGCTCAGTTTCATCATCACTATGCCAGCCCATATAATCACTGCCATTTCGATATAAATTACCCAGAACCGTATTAAAAGAATGGCCGCTGGCCAATTCAACATCCCCCTTAAGCTGGCTCAGTAATGTGGTCCAAGGCTCAGGGGTTAATGTTAAGCCCGAGTAAGTATAAGGTTTGTCGCCAAACCATACTTGCTGGCGAGGTTGCAGCACTTCCTTGCCGTATAAGCGGATATTTAACTGTTGCCACGCTAACTGCTGCAAGGCTAATAGGTGATTATCGGCCTGACTTTGCGAATAAAAGTCAGGTTGATACCAAAGGTCAGCGCCAGACAACTGAATATGCTCCAACCCCTGATGCCCACTAAATAACATCATAACTTACTCTGTAATATAAAAAATCAGCCTAGACATAATAATCAAATGATAGATTTTCAAAACAAATACGCTATCATCACGAATTCTATTTCTTTACCAGTTAAAGGCAATTATGAAATCACTTCTCGTCCCATTATTGGGCCTTGCTTTACTAAGCGGTTGCTCATCATCTTTACCCCTTAACCTGCATTTATCACCTAAAGTGGCAGAGCAAACAGTAAAGTACCCCGCCAACACCACTACAGCCTTAGTTTCTAGCGATTTACGTACACAACCACATATTGTTAGTATTCAAGAGGATGACAAGCCCACTACCTTAGTCAATAACGATGTTCCAGTGCGCATCTTACTCGCAGACAAGCTAGGCCAAGGATTAACTGAGCAAGGGGTCACCATTACCGGAAGTTCAAGTACCAAACTGCACCTTGATGTTGTAGCAATGGAAACCAAAATAATCAAAAACGGTACCAGCTTTGACGCACAAAGCACAACTCAGTTAACATTGGTTATAGAAAAACCAACGCGTAAAATAACCAAGCAATACAAAACCGTTTCAACGAAAACAGGCCCGTTTAGCCCGACAGCAGCAGAGCTGGAAGAAGGCTTAAACAAGCAACTGACTACATTGCTTGCAGATATTTTGAACGACAAACAACTCTTTGAAGAACTAAATAAAAAGGACTAATTGATGAACTTTCGCCATCTTCTCTCCGCTTTCTTGTTGATGTTATTAACTGGCTTCAGCTTCACAGCCCATGCTGCAAACCCAGAAATAAAAATCAAAACCAGCAAAGGTGATATTGTCCTAGAGCTTTATCAAGATAAAGCGCCAATCACCGTCGATAATTTTTTGGCTTATATCAAACAAGATGAGTTCAAAAATAGCTTGTTTCATCGCGTGATCCCAGGCTTTATGATCCAAGGGGGCGGCTTCAATCAAGATTACCAACGCCTAGCAACCAATGCGCCAATTAAAAACGAAGCCAGCAATGGCCTATCAAACAGCCGTGGCACAATCGCGATGGCGCGCACTAATGCTCCCGATTCCGCTACGCGCCAATTTTTTATTAACCACGCCAACAACACTAACTTAGATCAAGGAGCCTATGGCGCCGGTTATGCCGTGTTTGGTAAAGTCACTTCTGGCATTGAAGTAGTTGATGCCATTGCTAATGTCGCAACAGGCACCACTGCAGCCATGCCGGGCGCGCGTGACGTACCGACCAACCCAGTCGTGATTAACAGTATTCAAGTTATTGAAGCTAAATAATTAACGATATTTCAGTTTAATTAGCCAGTCCTGATTTGGACTGGCATATTACCACTAAGCCATACCATCACCGTTTCTACTTCGTTTTATCTCGTGTTATTCCTTGATTTTGTTGCCTTAGACTCGCAGAATGCCTAAGCATTCTTGTTTCGAGGCCAAGACAATTTCAGCCATAACTAAATCAAGCTGGTGGCAAGCCATTAGCGTCTACTTTGAAAAACGTGTCGCCGTTTTATTTTTACTGGGTTTTTCTGCAGGCCTGCCTATTTTACTGGTGTTTGGCACCTTGTCGTTTTGGTTACGAGAGGCTGGCGTTGATCGCGCCTTAATTGGCTTTGCCAGCTGGGCCGGCCTTGCTTATGGTTTTAAATGGGTTTGGGCGCCCATGGTCGACCGCTTTTCTCTGCCTGTATTATCAAACTTACTCGGCCGTCGTCGCAGTTGGCTGTTATTATCACAATTGTTGATCATGGCCGCTATCGCAGGTATCGCCTTTACCGATCCTCTTGAACACTTAGGCCTATTTGTCGCTTTTGCCGTGATGGTGGCCTTTGCCTCGGCCACCCAAGATATTGTGATTGATGCCTATCGCATTGAGTCCGCACCGGAAAAATATCAAGCGGCGATGTCGGCGTCTTATCTAACGGGTTATCGTTTAGCCATGATTGCCGCTGGGGCTGGCGCATTAACCTTAGCTGCCTTGTTTGCCGATGGCGCGCAGGGCTATCATCGCAGCGCTTGGACACTATCCTATTTAGTCATGATGTGTTTAATGCTGATTGGCGTCATCACTTGCTTATTTTGTCATGAGCCAGATGTGGACTTAAGAAAGTCAAACGCTGAACAACTTGAAATACAAAGCAACCTTATCGCTAACGGCATGTTCCCAGTGTTTGCTCGAGTAATCGCTTGGGCACAAATATCCATCTTTATGCCGTTTGCGGATTTCTTCTTGCGCTATCGTTGGCAAGCGTTACTGATCTTAGCCCTTGTTGCCACCTACCGTATTTCAGATATTGTGATGGGGATCATGGCCAACCCTTTTTATGTTGATATGCAGTTCACTAAAGAGCAAATTGCCGCCGTCACTAAAGTGTTTGGCGTGATCATGACATTAGTGGGGGCGGGATTCGGCGGTATTTTGATCCATAAATTTGGCACCATGAAAATTTTGTTTCTCGGCGCCCTGCTCTCAGCTGCCACCAACTTAACCTTTGCTTTATTAGCGATGACCAAAGTTGATGAAGTGCTTTATCAAGGGCAATTAACCCTTTTTAGCGCCGAGCCGTGGGAATTTATTGTTACTAACTTTCATTTATTAATTGCGGTTATCTCACTGGATAACTTAAGTGGGGGGATCGCAATCTCCGCCTTTATCACTTATCTATCTAGCTTAACCAATCGAACTTTTTCAGCGACCCAATATGCCCTGTTTAGCTCGGTGATGACCTTACTACCAAAATTTATTGCAGGATTTTCAGGTCAGTTCGTTAATAAATTCGGCTATGTGCATTTTTTTATTGCTACGGCGGCCATCGGTATCCCAGTATTGATCCTGATCTTACTCATCAGTCGTTACGTAACATTACAACAAGCGACGACCACTCCAAATCAGGAAACGTCCGGCTCAGAAGTAACATCTGAGCTAAAATAGCCAACATTTCAGCAAGAAGGTAACCGATAGAGGCCGAATCGCCTCTATTTTTTATACCTAAAAAATAAATTTGGCAAACCTTCTTATACCGTTAAGTTATAAAAATGACGTAATTATCCTAAAAAGATAAGCCTTTTTTAGCTTAAATAGTGGATTGAAGCGGTCATTTTCTCTAGGATGACTAAGAAATGTTGTAAAATAACACCTTTATTGAAAATAACGATAAGCCACTGAATCATGATCCAGATCCAGCCTTCTTAGATTGTTATCAGTAAAATATGCAAAAACTTAATAACTCAGGGAATAACTATGCAGATAGGTGTACCAAAAGAGCTGTTAGAAAATGAAACCCGTGTGGCTGCAACACCAAAAACGGTTGAGCAACTACTAAAACTCGGTTTTTCAGTTTCTATTGAAGCCAGTGCTGGCCAAAAAGCCAGCTTTAATGATCAAGATTATGTTGATGCAGGCGCGACACTGGCGACCGATGCCAATGCAATCTGGCAATCAGACGTTATTTTTAAGGTAAACGCGCCAACTTTTGATGAAATTGATCTCATCAAAGACGGAGCCACCTTGATCAGCTTTATTTGGCCGGCACAGAACGAAGACTTGATGAAGAAGCTAAGCAGCAAAAACATCAACGTGCTCGCCATGGATGCCGTACCTCGTATTTCTCGCGCACAAGCGTTAGACGCATTAAGTTCGATGGCAAACATTGCTGGTTACCGCGCTGTAATTGAAGCAGCTAACCAGTTTGGTCGTTTCTTTACTGGTCAGATAACGGCTGCAGGTAAAGTGCCACCAGCGAAAGTATTAGTGGTTGGCGCAGGCGTTGCTGGTCTTGCGGCCATTGGCGCAGCAGGTAGCTTAGGTGCAATCGTGCGCGCAACGGATACGCGTCCTGAGGTAGCTGAGCAAATTGAATCAATGGGTGCTGAGTTCCTAAAGCCTGATTATCAAGAAGACGGCTCAAGCACTGATGGTTATGCAAAAGTGATGAGTGAAGGCTACTTGAAAGCCCAAGCGGAGATGATTGCTGAGCAAGCCAAAGACGTTGACATCATTATTACAACCGCACTTATCCCTGGTCGCCCTGCACCATTGATCATTACCGAAGAAATGGTAATGTCGATGAAAACTGGCAGCGTAATCGTCGATTTAGCTGCGCAAACGGGCGGTAACTGTGCCTTTACTGAAAACGGTAAAGTGGTTGAAGTTAACGGCGTTAAAATCGTTGGTTACAGCGATCTACCTGGCCGCTTACCGACACAATCAAGTCAACTATACGGGACTAACCTAGTTAACTTGATGAAGCTGCTATGTAAAGAAAAAGACGGCAACATCGATATCGACTTTGAAGACGAAGTGCTACGTGGCACCACAGTCGTTAAAGAAGGCGAAATTAGCTGGCCACCACCAGCAATCAAAGTAAGCGCAGCACCTGCGCAACCTGCCGCCGCTGAGCCTGCCGCCGTAGTGGAAGAAAAGCCGGCGAATCCTTGGATCAAACCTATTGTTGCTGGTTTAGGCGCATTAGCGTTTTTCTGGATCGCCGACAGTGTACCAAGTAGCTTCTTATCTCACTTTACTGTGTTTGTCCTTGCCTGTGTGGTCGGTTATGGCGTGGTGTGGAATGTAAGCCACTCGCTGCATACCCCACTGATGAGTGTAACCAACGCAATTTCAGGCATCATCGTAATCGGTGCATTACTGCAAGTAGGCAGTGAAAATGGCTTTGCCAGTTTCTTAGCCTTTATTGGGGTACTGATTGCAACTATCAACATAGTCGGTGGTTTCACCGTAACTCAGCGCATGCTGAAAATGTTTACTAAAGACTAGGGGATAATCAATGTCAGCAGGAATTATGACAGCCGCTTATATCATAGCCGCTATTTTATTTATCCTCAGCCTGAATGGCTTGAGTAAACAAGAAACCGCTAAGCGCGGTAACTTGTACGGTATCGTGGGTATGGCTATCGCCATCTTCGCCACCGTATTCAGTGACGGCGTATCCGGCCTAGCTTGGATCATCCTCGCGATGGTGATTGGTGGCGCGATAGGGGTACATAAAGCGAAAAAAGTTGAAATGACAGAAATGCCTGAACTGATTGCAATATTGCACTCATTCGTCGGTATGGCTGCGGTATTAATCGGCTTTAACTCGTTTATCGTACCACCAGAAGTGATCCCAGGACCAGATGCCCACGCCGAGCACATGATCCACTTAGTAGAAGTGTTCCTAGGTATTTTCATTGGTGCTGTGACGTTCACAGGCTCTATCGTGGCTTACGGTAAGCTAAGTGGTAAGTTCAGCAGCGCACCGTTAAACCTACCAGCGAAAAACTGGTTAAACATTGCAGCTCTGGGCAGCAGTGCACTATTGCTAATGATGTTCGTTAACGCTGAAAACGGCAGCATGTTTGCCCTACTGCTAATGACGCTAATTGCTTTTGCTTTTGGTGTGCATTTAGTGGCTTCTATCGGCGGTGCCGATATGCCAGTAGTGGTTTCGATGCTTAACTCATACTCAGGATGGGCAGCTGCGGCCACAGGCTTTATGCTTTCAAACGACTTACTGATCATCACCGGTGCATTAGTCGGCTCAAGTGGTGCAATTCTGTCTTACATCATGTGTAAGGCAATGAACCGCTCATTCATTAGCGTTATTTTAGGCGGTTTTGGCGCTGAAGGCGGCGCCGTTGCATCAGATGCAGAGCACGGTGAGCATACGGAAGCAAGTGCTGACGAAGTAGCAGAAATGCTACGTAACAGCCGCAGCGTGGTGATTGTACCAGGTTATGGTATGGCGGTAGCACAAGCACAATATCCTGTCGCTGACCTAACACGTAAGCTGCGTGATAAAGGCGTTAATGTACGTTTTGGTATTCACCCAGTTGCGGGCCGTTTACCAGGCCACATGAACGTACTACTCGCTGAAGCGAAAGTGCCTTATGACATTGTATTAGAAATGGACGAAATCAATGATGACTTCACAGACACTGATACTGTGCTTGTTATTGGTGCTAACGATACGGTAAACCCTGCAGCAAAAGAGCCTGGCTCACCGATTGCAGGTATGCCTGTGCTAGAAGTATGGAATGCTACGAACGTAGTCATTTTCAAACGTTCAATGGCTTCTGGTTATGCCGGCGTACAAAATCCACTGTTCTTTAAAGAGAACTCTTCAATGCTATTTGGTGACGCTAAAGCGTCGGTAGACAATATTCTACACGCGCTTTAATCGCTCACTATAACATTGGTAGCAAAAGCCAGCTCATTGAGCTGGCTTTTTTGATCGGGTTGCTCCGTCGTTCCGTTGTTCCGTTGTTCCGTTGTTCCGTTGTTCATTGTAAAGCTAATAGTCTGATACAGAAAAAGAATCAATAAATCAACTGGCGAAATGAGTGCATAATAAGTGCTTATATGAAGTGCAATAAAATCACTCTTGGAAAATCCTGTAACGGTGAGTTTTACCAGCTTAGCGTGCTACCTTTGTCTCATTGCACTGGGCGACATGCCAAAGTGTTTTTTAAAGCGATTAGAAAAGTTTGCCACATCGGAGTATCCCAGCGCCAATGCCACTTGACCAACGCCCCAACGCTGGGTAACTAACAAATGCTTAGCGCGCGCCATTTTGAACTGTAATAAATACTGTTTCGGGCTCATGCCTAAATGCTGTAAACAGAGCCTGAAAAAATGTGGCTCTGAATAATGTAGCTTTTCCGCCAGCTCAGTAACAGACCATGGGTGATGTAATTGCTGTTCAACTTGGTTAAATAAGTGGCGTAATTTTATCTCTAAGCCACTTTGCTGCCCTTGTTTAAATAAAGACTTATGGGTTAGCTGTAACAACATATCTAAGCAAGTGACCGCTAGCCCGGATTGGTTGCCACTTAATTTAGCCTCTGAAAAAAACATGTTCATGGCGTGAAAAATCGCTTGGGCATGCTCGCAATAGCTTACCTCGGGCTCGCCATTGGCCAAACCTTGCCATTGTTCATTGTTTTCTAAAATCAGCCAAGCGACTTGCCACTCATTTGAATCCAATTGAAACCCATTAATCGTACCGGCCGGCAATAAGGTTAAGGTATCCGCTTCAATCACCTTTTCAGCATTCGGGGTGAGCATCCTTCCTTGACCTTTGATGCTATATAACAACACATGAAAATTAGGTCGAGTTCGACGAACCAGGAAATGCTCTCGCGCTAAGCTGGTACCACACAATATAATCCCCTGATCTTGTAGGTATATAGCTTCTTCAGGGCCAAAAAACACTTCTTGGCAGACATCCGCCGCTTCACAACAGTCTTGCCACAAATCCATAAAATTCACAAATAATAGTTTAGAACAACATGTTGCGAGTTTACACTATGCTAACAATTGGCAAAAGCGGATATAGTTAACTGGTCTTATAAATCAACACCTGATCGAATCTTTTCGGTTTCCCGTTGAACCTTGAGGAAAGTCGATGAAAGCAAAAATAGCCACCGCAACTAATCAAGATTTTTTGCGCAAGCTATGGCAACTGGCACTGCCTGTTTCTTTGCAATCATTACTTTTTTCTCTGCTGGGTCTGGTCGACATTTTAATGGTCGGCCAGCTTGGCGAAGCCGAAGTGGCTGCGGTTGGATTGGGAAACCGAGTCTTTTTTTTCAACCTATTGATCATTTTTGGTTTATCTGGCGGAGTGAGTGTATTAGCCGCGCAATACTTCGGTAAAGGTGAAGTAGCTGGGGTCCGGCGCTGTTTAGTATTAGCGGTGATCTGTGCAGTTGCCATTTCCTTGCCGTTTGCACTTATTTACACCTTTGCTCCCACATCTGTTATCACATTAGCCAGCGATGCAACTAACCTAGTCCAGCTTGGCTCTACTTATTTACAAATTACCGGAGCAACGATTTTACTGACCGCGATGGTGGTGCCGATTGAGGCTTCATTGCGGGCTATTGGTGATGCTAAAACCCCGACTAATATTGGTATTTTAGCCATCATGCTTAACGTTTTTTTAAACTGGGTACTGATTTTTGGTCATTTAGGTTTCCCTGAATTAGGTGTAGAAGGCAGTGCATGGGGCACCACTATTTCTCGCTTATTCCAAACGCTTATTTTGATCTTGTATGTGCTAAAAAAACGCCGAATGGTCGTGTTTGGCTGGCTGGATGTTCAACAGGCGTTAACAATAAAAGAGGTTAAGCGCTTTTCGTTGATCGCTGTTCCGCTGTTAATTCATGATGGTTTTTGGGCTTTTGGGGTCTTAATTTATAGCTTTATTTTTGCTCGCATCGGCGTTGATGAGCTTGCCGTAATGAGCATGCTCGCCTCTGTCGAAGGCAGTATTTTTGCTCTATTTATCGGTTTTGCTGTGGCCTGTTCGACCATGCTTGGCCATGAACTTGGCGCCAACAAATATGAAGATGCATGGCAGCAGTCTTGGGTTTTTATTATTTTCAGTCCTGTGCTCGCCTTGTTTATGACATTGGTTATTTTGCTGTTTAAAGATCAAATTGCCAGCATATTTAGTGGCTTTGAAGGAGATACACTGGACAGCGCGATCCGAGTATTAATCATCATGGCACTGGCTTTAAGCCTAAAAGTTCTCAACATGGTGGGGATCATGGGCGTACTGCGCAGTGGTGGTGATGTAAATTACAGTATTTTTATCGACTTATTTTGCATGTGGTGCATTGGTATACCTCTCACATTTGTCGCTGCTACCGTATGGGGTTGGCCACTTTATTTAGTCTATTTATGTTCACTGTCGGAAGAGTTAGTTAAGGCCGTGTTGATGATTTTTCGTGTTCACCGGAAAAAATGGTTAAAAAATTTAGTGGCCGATAGTTAATGTCAGAACAAAAATATCAACAAATTTATCAAGTTATCCAACTTATCCCTGAAGGATCTGTTGCGTTTTATGGGCAAGTGGCAGATTTGGCTGGGCTACCAAAACATGCTCGCTTGGTCAGTAAAGCGCTAAAAGTTGCCCCCAGTGAGTTGAATTTACCATGGCATCGTGTGGTTTCGAGCCAAGGAAAAATTGCCATCGCAAAAAATACCCCCTTGTACCATGAACAAAAACAACGCTTGTTAGTTGAAGGCGTCGCATTTAAAGGAGAGCGCATTTCTCCAGCTCATTACTGGCAACCCGATTTATTCGCCTTACTAACCCAGCTAACGCACTAAAACTTACTTTTCCTTAATAAAATCCTTTATGCCAGCTACTAAATTGTCAATGCTGGTTTTGTCGACATTAAGATGGGTTACTAAACGCAACACTTTTCCCGGTGAAATTAGAATGCCTTGTGACTTTAAATATTCCGCCAACGCATGAAAGTCGACTTGTTTCGACTTAACAAATACCATATTCGTTTGTACTAAAGCAGGATTAACATCTAGCTCACTGATATTTTCAAGAGCATCAGCCAGATAGCGTGCATTAAGGTGATCGTCAGCTAAGCGTTCAACATTATGCTCTAAAGCAAAGATTCCCGCTGCGGCCAACATGCCAGCTTGGCGCATGCCACCACCGCAGGTTTTACGCCAACGTTTCGCTTTGTTAATAAACTTCGTATCACCTAACAGTAATGAACCAACCGGTGCGCCTAAACCTTTAGATAAACAAATAGACGTAGAATCAAAGTATTGGGTAATACTGCTGATAGGCTCGCCTAACTTCACCGCAGCATTAAATGCACGAGCGCCGTCTAAATGCATACGCAGGTTATATTCAAATGCGAGGGCTTGAGCTTGCGCCATAAAATCATGGCTCAGCACTTTGCCATTAATGGTATTTTCTAACGAAATCAGTTTAGTTTTTACAAAATGAATATCATCACTTTTTATAGCAGCTCTCATTTTAACTAAATCTAAGCTGCCATCGGCTAAGTTTTCGATTGGTTGAGCTTGCACCGACCCTAGCACAGCTGCGCCACCGCCCTCATAGATATAGTTATGGGCCTGTTGACCACAAATATACTCATCGCCTCTTTCGCAATGAGACATTAATGCAATTAAGTTAGCTTGAGTGCCTGATGGCGTAAACAAAGCGGCATCAAACCCTGACATTTCCGCCGCCATTTCTTGTAACTTATTAACACTGGGATCATCTTCATAAACATCATCACCAACAGGTGCACTGAGCATAGCCTGACGCATAGCATTACTAGGCTGGGTAACCGTATCACTGCGAAAATCTAACATTAAGAGCCTATAAATAACGGAGAGAAAAAACTATTAAGCAGAAAAATCAGAGGAAATGCAACAAACGGGGAGCTAGTTGCCAGTTAAATCCTTAAAAATATTATCGGATGAGAAGTGGCTCAATGGACTTAAAAAGCCACTTAATTGCACTTCATGAGAGGTTTGGTTTATTCCCTGCCAAGCAACTGAAATATCGATTTTTTTCGGGTTAGTTACGCCGTCCAAGAGCTTTAACTCTTCAACTTGCCATTTCACTTCATAGGTAAAAATACCATAGTGTTGCGGCACTTCATTACCTGTTGCAATCGCATTAAAGTCATCAACGGTCAAAAAGTCTTTAAAATCTTCCATCTTTGCTTGAGCGAGCTCAAGCGCAACCAAGCGCGCTTCCGCTTGGCTGCTTTTAAGAAAAAGATGCTTTTGCAATTTAACCGTCGCCACCACCGCCACGCTGATTATCAGCACGGAGATTAATATTTCGACTAAGCTAAACCCTTGCTCTTTGCGTTTCATGAAATAACGATTACGTCCGTTTACCCGTTAAAGTCTCGCCAGGTACCTGGCACCCAGCCAAATCGACTCCCCCCCACCGCAGAGGCATTCACACCTGATAGAGTCCGTAATACATCAGCGCTGTAATCCACCACGATCGAGCCAGAGGTCAATACCACTCCATGGTAAATTCCATCGACGATCATGGCGCCTTTTACGCTAATTGAACCGCCAAACTTGGCGTTAACAGCCGCACTGTTTTGGGTTTCCATATTACTATTAACGACATAAACAAGGCCGTTTATAGAAGCTCCACCACGAAAGTCTGCATTACCATCAATAATGACAGTCACACCTTCAGTCAGTGTACCTGCGCTATAACCTGCCCCAGCGATACCATTAACATGAATAGGGCAATCACCGTAAATCCAAACGACTTTTTCACCTTGCCCACCGGCAGGAATATCACAAATACCAAGATCATTGGGCTCAACAAAAATAATCCCTTCTTCCCCCTCGGCAGCTTGCTTCGCAACTTCATTTCTCAGTTTGGCAAAGTCAGCTTCATCTACCCCTAAATATTCTTCTTTTAGACTATCTGGAAAGCGAGGGTCTGATAATGAAATGTCATCACTGGCGAACGATTCTTGCTCCGAATTGAGCTCAGAAAAACTTTCCAAAGTATCTTCACTATACCAACCTAATTCGTTTTCTAGCGTGGCATCGCCGGCTTCTAAGGTATTATTAAACTTTGAAAGATCAGCAAAGCCATCATTACTGTAGCTAAACCAGTTGCCAGCTAACTGCAACGCACTGTAACTACTCCAATAAGACAGCTCTTGATCATCAAATGCAGTCGGGTTACTGGCCAGCTGCACCGAGCCTTCTATAAGAGTTTGTGTATTGGTGGTAATCGGCGCAATTGGTATATTGTTGCCGCCGTTATTGGCGTTTCCTGAGAAGTAGAATTCACGACTGACAACTGCTTTTGCCTGGCCATCTCGGGAGCGACCGGTACTCACGACTTGCAGTAATTTAGGATTAGTTGGGCTCTGCTTAACGACTACTTCAACTTGATTAGAAGCAAAAAACTCAATGAATTTTTGCGTCCCTTTATCCGTGCTCGAGCCAATATTAAGTTTTAGTGGTTCATCACTGGTTTTATTTATAAATGACATAGCCGCAGGCTGCTCTTTGCTGCCAACCTTGACCTTACCAAATGCTAACCAAGTGCCAGCATAATCTAGCCCTAGTTCAGCATTAGCGTAGGCTTCTTTATATCGATAATCATTACCCGAGGCACGGATCTCGAACAGCTTATTCTTAGCCGTGTAAAAGGTAAATGCGGTAGCACTTAACATGAGTAGGATGGTGACAAGCAAGGTCGCCATCCCCTCCTGTTTACCAGAGGGTGATAGTTTGATCATACAGCTCCCGTTGTACTTCTCAATGAGCTTATATTTATGGGTTTACTCTGAGTCTCTCTTTGAAAACTCTTAATTTGAGTAAACCTTCAGTAACCTTGATTGCGCACCAACACTGTTTTATCCAGCGTTATCGATTTTTGTCGATCACTTTTCAGCGACGCTTTCAGGTTTATCGTCACTGTACTCATCAGTGTATTTAGGCCCTCTGATGGTACGGTGCCAATTTCGCCTTTAGCATTAACTTTGGTTAAGTTAAAGGCAAGATTATCAATATATATGGCATCGTTTGTTAATTGCGTCCAATGACTCTCGGCACCACAAGGGGATAAGCCGGAACGAATATAAACACTGCCTTGTTGTAATTTATAACCTATATATTCTTGAGCGGTTACCTCTGGGTTAGCACTGTCCATATCATACGCAAAAGTAATACAAGATTTGTCGGGTGACACAGCTAACGCGGCTGACGCACTATTGTATAAGTTGCTGCTAAAATCACTGCTCAAGGCACTGGATGTCGCCCCGCCCCAATAGCCAGCCCGGCGGATATCACGCGACATTAGCTCAATTAAGTTTTTCATTTCCAAGTTGAGCTTGCCTTGGTTAATGATTTTATTATTGTTAACAATACTGCTGGTATAAAGGGAGATCATCATGCCAACCACCGCCAACCCTAATACCATAGAGATCATCAATTCAACGAGGGAGAAACCATGTTGTTTCGATTTGGTGGTTAACAAAGCTGACAAATTCAAGCTGCGATACTCTCTTAACTACAAGCGCTATAATCAGATGAACCTGTCAAGGTGCAAGTGGAGACATTGCCCATGACATTTACCTTCACCTGAACTTTATCGTTGGTATCAGTACGTAGAGCCATGCTACTCGTGCTATCAGGAAAACCTCGAACATTATCAAATATGATAGTACTGCCACCGGAAAGGGATATTTTTTTGAATTCATCCCCATCAATTACCACTAGGCGGTTATTCGCTGGAACACCTGAAGTGATAGCACAAGCTGTTCCTAAACTTGAATCGGTTAGGCTACAGTCACACGAAGTTTTTGTTGCTGTCACACTCGTCATGCCTGCACACCATTCGCCATTGTCGCCATCAGTAAAACTTACCGCGATTTTGCTATTTGACTTAATCGATTCACTTTTGGCATAGGTAAGTAAAGAATACAGCGACTCACTGGCCCCCCGTAATTCGTTACGCTTAAACAGGCTGCTATAAGAGCCAACCCCAATGCTTAACAAAATAGAGAGCACCGCAATCGCGATCAATAGCTCCATTAAAGTAAAGCCCTGAAACTTAACTGGCTTTGATATCATCCATGACCTCATAAATTGTGATGTAGCACACTTCGAAATTTTATCCAGTGAATTTTATCACGGACAAAAATTGACCACAATCAGTGGCCCCTTTGAGAGTCGTAATAGGTGATGCAGATACCAAATTGGCATATACTGATGCCCTTATCTATGCATTTGACTTTATTAACAATAAAAACGGCATATCATGTAAAGCAGTGGCAAAACACAAGGATTAAAATAAATGACAAAAATACATAAACATTCAGGCTTTACTTTGATGGAGGTAATGATAGTCGTCGCTATTATTGGTATTCTAGCTTCGATTGCCTATCCCTCGTACCAAAGCCATATACAGAAAACGCGTCGTGCGGATGCACAAGCATTCCTAATGAAAGCCTCCCTTGAGCAGGAATCGTGGCGCATTACTAATACAACCTATAATAGCTCGATTACTTCATTAATGGGCGCAAGTAGCGCTTCTGGTGCTTACTATACTTTCAGCGTAGTCCCCTCATCAGCCACAGCCCATGCATACACTTTAAAAGCAGTAGCAGTTCCTGGCTCCACTCAGGCAAGCGACAAAGAAGGATCGACCACTTGTAGTCCTTTAGAGCTCAACCAGTCAGACACGAAAACCCCGGCGGATTGTTGGTAATAAGCTTCTTTTACTTATCATCACTTTGCAAAAAAGGCGCTCATCGAGCGCCTTTTTTATTATTCACAAAGTATCCATTTCAACTGTATGTACAACTATGTTTACAACTGCGTTTGCCACTCTTGCTTAGTCAGCATCGACATCGGCTTATTTTGTTGATGTTGGTAAACCACGTTATAAGCGAGCACACTTTGCACATAACCGCGGGTTTCCCTAAACGGAATGATTTCAACCCATACATCCGCGGCTAAACCTGGGCTATTGGCGCGCCATCTTTTTACCCGATTCGGGCCCGCATTATAGGCCGCACTGGCTAAAATACGGTTACCATTGTAATCATCCAGTAACCCTTTGATATAAGCACTGCCTAAGCGTACATTCACTTCGGGATCGTAAAGACTTGCCACTCCTTCGTATTTAACGCCAATTTTCTTCGCGGTATATTTCGCCGTTGCAGGCATTAACTGCATTAAACCACGCGCGCCAACGGGTGACCTTGCTTGAGCGTAAAAAGCACTTTCCTGACGCGCCAAGGCAAACAAGAAGCTACTGTCTACTTGGCGCTCTTTAGCAAACTTATTAAAAGTTGGCGCTTCCACTTGTGGGAAACGTTGCTCTACTAAATCCCAACTTTTTGTTTCAATGCTGGCTAACACAGCAAAATGCAACCAACCTTTTTCAAGGGCATATTGCCCTAAATGATCAACAATGGGCTTAGGTTGACGACTAATTAAGTGACCCCATTCGGTGCGAGCGATGTTATCGGCGCCATGATAAAGTAACTCATTAATGCGTGCTAACACTGGCATTTGATCCGTTAACATCGCCTTGTTTAACGTAACCTTTTCAATATTTAAGCTATACGGCACCCCGAGCTGCTGAGCCGACATAAAACCATAATAACTGCGCTCTTTAGCGACTTCGGCAAAAAATACATTGGCAGCTTTATCACGACCTGCTTTTTTATTTAAACGCGCTTGCCAATATTTCCAGCGTTCATGGTTTTTATCTGCTGGCGGTAGCAACTCAATCCACTTTAACGCGGTTGACCATTGTTGCTGCGCGAGGGCATAACGAATGCGCTGCTCAATCACAGTTGCATCTTGCCATTCAGCCAGTTGTTTATCAGCCCATTTAAAGGCTTTAGTCAAATCACGGTACATCACATACTGAATGATCTTTAACTCGAGTGACTTACGCTGCTCTTGGCTGAAGTTAAATTGCTTGTCATAATGGCGGTACGCTTTTAAAGCCCCCGCTGTAGATTTCGCAACTAAGCGATCTAAGCCTACTGCCACTATTTTGTCATTTGGCGACGTCTTTTGCTGATAATCATTAACGTTTAATAACAGCTTAGGGTTTGCATAAATACTGCTTAATTGCTCACCATAGGCTTGATGCTTACCGGTTAAACTTTTTTGCAAATAAGCCATTAACTTGGGCTTATTTGCCTTAAAAGCTAATAACATACGCTCAAAAATCAAATCCTGGCTTAGCTTTCCGGCTTGCTTCCAACTTGCAAACAATGGGTCACAAGCATCAGGACGAGATTGGCCAGACAGCCATAGCTTCTCGGCCCCCTCCCAAGCAATAGATTTATCACCTACTTGCAATTGGGCATTATAATAATGACACTGTAAGGCTATGTTGTTTGGCTGTTGTGGCTGTAATTTAAGAAAGCTGTGCCACTTCTCGTGAGCAGCAAGGCGAAACAAATATTGCCGCTCTAAGGTGTTAGCCAAGTAAGAATCTTGATTTTCTTGGCTGAAACGTTGCACCTTTTCTATCGGCAGAAAGCTAAGCTGACTTTTTAATGCGTTATATTCCAAAAAAAGTGCCAGTGGGTAATCATCACCAAGTTGTTTTCTCAGTTGCTCGGCATTGCCCCAATCTTTTTGTTTTTGAGCTTCCAACGCTTTGCTATATAAACTACGTTGCTCAGACAAGGAGCTAGCTTGGCTGAAACTCGTAAATAGCAATAAAATACTGACCAATGTAATACGCAAACGTCTCTCCTAAATGTCCTGAAAAATTAAATTAATGCTGCTGATAACAAGTTGCGAGTATAGTCAGATTTTGGCTGACTAAATAATGAATTTACATCTGACTCTTCTATTAGTTTGCCTCCTTGCATCACCATGACACGATGACATAGGGCGCGGATTACAGCAAGATCATGACTAATAAATAAATAACTTAACTGATACTTTTGCTGTAGTTTTTTTAACAATTCAATAATCTGTTTTTGCACCGTACGATCTAACGCTGAAGTAGGCTCATCTAGCACAATTAATTTGGGTTTTAAAATGATGGCTCTTGCAATCGCGATACGTTGGCGTTGGCCACCAGAAAATTCATGAGGATAACGCTGCGCCGCCTTTTCATCCAACCCCACTTCCAACAGCACATCACGCACCCGCGCCGCCACTTCATTGTTGCTCAACTGCTCATGTACCAGTAAACCTTCACTGACAATTTGTTGTACCGACATTCGCGGGCTTAAACTGCCAAATGGATCTTGAAACACGATTTGTATTTCTTTACGTAAAGGAGCAAGTTGTGCAGAGTTTTTACCATCAAGCCTCTGGCCTAGGTAAGTCACTCGACCTTGACTGCTATTTAATCCAAGAATGGCCTGTGCCAAAGTGCTCTTACCTGAGCCACTTTCACCGACAATGCCTAAGGTTTCCCCTTTGTTTAAAGTTAAATTGATACCATCAACGGCCTTAAAGTAGTCATGAACGCGACCAAACCAACCACTTTTAATAGGAAACCAAACCTTAATATCATCTGCTGATAAAATCGGCTCAGGTGCCACTAGAGCATCCATTTTTCCTGTCGGCACTGCAGACAATAAGCATTGGGTGTATTCATGTTGCGGTGACTTAAACACACCCTGTGCGGCGCCCTGCTCTACCACCTTACCTTGACACATCACCACCACCTGCTCGGCGTAATGGCGCACAATATTGAGATCATGGGTAATCAATAAAATGGCCATGCCAAGCTTGGCTTGCAAGTCTTTTAGTAACTCTAATATCTGCTTTTGTATCGTCACATCAAGCGCGGTAGTAGGCTCATCTGCAATCAATAAATCGGGCTCATTGGCTAACGCCATCGCAATCATCACGCGCTGGCGCTGACCACCAGATAGCTCGTGGGGATAATGACCTAAACGGCGCTGCGCATCTTGAATACCAACCAACTCAAGTAATTCCAGCATTCGTGGCATGGCTTGCTGATACGTTAAGCCTTGATGTAACCAAAGTACCTCGGCTAATTGCTTGCCTAAAGTATGCAGTGGATTAAGGGACGTCATTGGCTCTTGAAAAATCATACTGATGCGCGATCCGCGTAGCTGTTGCATGTCCACGTCAGATTGCTCTAATACATCAATATGGGCAAACTGAATTCGCCCTTGCGGGTGATAAGCACCATTTGGCAGTAATTGTAAAATAGACAATGCTGTTAACGATTTTCCACTACCACTCTCGCCCACTATCGCTAGGGTTTCGCCACGAGCTAGCTTAAAACTCACTTCTTGCACCACGGCTTTATCAGCAAAATTGACGCAAAGCTTATCTAAAATTAATAGCGGCTGATCTGTCATCACTGGCTTTGTCATCTTTGTCACTGGGGTCTCATTCATAATGCTTTCCTCGGATCAAAGGCATCGCGAGCCGCTTCACCAATAAAAACCAGCAGCACTAAAATAGTCGATAAAGAAACAAACGCCGTTATACCTAACCAAGGCGCTTGCAGATTAGCTTTCCCCTGAGCCACCATTTCTCCTAGTGAGGCAGAGCCCGGCGGCAAGCCAAAGCCAAGAAAGTCCAATGCGGTTAAGGTGGTTAACGCACCGGTAAATACATAAGGCATAAAGGTCATGGTCGCGATCATCGCATTGGGTAAAATATGCTTACTCATGATCACCCGATCTTTCACTCCTAACGCTTTTGCTGCCTTGATGTATTCCAAATTTCGGCCGCGCAAAAATTCCGCTCGTACCACACTGACTAAACTAGACCAACTAAATAGCAGCATTAACCCTAATAACCACCAAAAGTTAGGCTGCACCACACTGGCTAAAATAATCAGCATAAACAGCATGGGTAAGCCTTCCCAAATCTCAATAAATCGCTGACCTAGCAAATCAACCCAACCACCGTAATAGCCCTGAATCGCCCCCGCCGTAATGCCAATAACCGAACTGGAAAGGGTTAAAACAAGCGCAAATAACACCGAAATACGAAAACCATAAATCAGGCGCGCCACCACATCACGACCTTGATCATCGGTGCCCAGCCAATTAACATTATCGGGTTGCGATGGGGCTGGCTCAGTTAACGCGTAATTAATAGAATCATATGAAAATGGGATTAACGGCCACACCATCCATCCATCTTGATTAATCTGCTGTTGAATATAAGGGTCACTAAAATCGGTCCAAGTATCAAAATCACCACCATAAGTCGTCTCAGGATGATCACTTATAATCGGCATAAACAGCTGCTGTTGGTAATACACTAACACCGGCTTATCGTTCGCGATGACTTCAGCAAATAAACTCAGACCAAATAAAAACACGAAAATCCATAACGAATAGTAACCGCGTTTATTGGCGCGAAACTGCTGCCAACGACGCTGATTAATAGGGTTACTTTTAACTTCACTCCACCACTTCATCATTAGCTGCGCTCCGCAAAGTTAATTCGAGGGTCAATGATGGTATAGGCTATATCCGTGACCAATTTCAGCAAGAGTCCCACTAAGGTAAAAATATAGAGCGAACCAAAAATCACTGGATAATCCCGGTTCACCACCGACTCAAACCCTAATAAACCTAATCCATCAAGAGAGAAAATCACTTCTATCAACATCGAGCCGGTGAGAAAAATACCAATCAGCGCGGCTGGCATACCCGCTATCACCAGCAACATGGCATTACGAAAAATGTGCCCATACAACACGCGTTTCTCAGTGCAACCTTTGGCCTTAGCCGTCACCACATATTGCTTACCAATTTCATCTAAAAAGGCATTTTTTGTCAGCATAGTTAACGCGGCAAAACTGCCGATAACGGAGGCAGTAACCGGCAAGGCAAGGTGCCAGAAATAGTCAGTTATTTTGCCAACTAAACTAAGCTGGTCAAAGTTGTCAGAAGTTAAACCACGCAAGGGAAACCAGCTAAAGTAGGTCCCCCCCGCAAAGACCACAATCAACATGATAGCGAACAAAAAAGCGGGAATCGCATAACCCGTAATCACTAGCGTACTGGTCCATATATCAAACTGGGAGTTATGCCGAGAAGCTTTTTTGATACCAAGAGGAATAGAAATTAAGTAAACCAACAAAGTAGTCCATAACCCCAACGAAATCGACACCGGCATTTTTTCAAGTAATAAATCAGTGACCTTAATATCGCGATAAAAACTATCACCAAAATCAAAGCGGGCATAATTCCATAACATCATAAAATAACGCTCAAGCAACGGTTTATCAAAACCATACTGGCGCTCAAGTTGAGCTATAAATTCAGGGTCGATGCCTTGGGCGCCGCGATAACTTGCATTAGCTTGGGTATTTCGGGTCATCAACTCACTGCTATTACCCGTTCCCATGCGATTAGTGGCATCGCCGCCAATTCCCTGAACTTTCGCAATGGCTTGCTCAACCGGTCCACCAGGCGCGACTTGAACAAGAAAAAAGTTAATGGTCATGATACCAATGAGGGTTGGGATCATCAGTAATAAACGGCGAAAAATATAACTACTCATGGGCATCCTCCTTGGAATGGCTTAATAGCGCACCCTGCTCTTTTGCCCACCAAGTATCTAAACCAATAGCGTAAGCAGGCTTTATCTTTGGCTGGCTAAACTTATCCCAATACGCAATTCGATCCGAGGGACTGTAGAATTGCGGCACCACAAAATGCAGATGCTGCAACACCCGATCTAACACCCGAGTACGCAGCACAAGCTCTTCACGAGTATTAGAACGAATCAGCTGTTGCACTAATTCATCAACAACAGGATTACATAAGCCGGCATAGTTGCGAGAGCCCGGCGTACTGGCCGCGTCACAGCTCCAATAGATTGGTTGCTCGTTTCCCGGTGAAATGGACTGCCCCTGACGTATAGTGGTGATATCAAAATCAAAGCTATTTAGCCTATTAATATATTGGGATACATCAACTAAACGAATTTCGCTAGCAATGCCAATGCGACTTAAGTTACGGCGATAAGGCTGGATAACTCGCTCGAAACTTTTGTCATAAACCAAAAATTCAAAGAACAGCTGATTACCCTGCTTATCCAGCATCTTTCCGTTTTTAAGTTGGTAACCCGCTTGTTCCATCAAAGCCACTGCTTGGCGCATTTGTGGCCGAATGTTACCGTCACCTTGAGTCGCGGGTGGTTGGTAAACTTGAGTAAACACATCTTCAGGTAAATGCTTTCGATATGGCTCAAGAATAGCAAGCTCAGCAGGGCTGGGTAAGCCCGTTGCTGCTAGTTCTGAATGGGCAAAAAAACTGTCACTGCGGGTATAAGCGCCATAGAAAAATTGCCGATTTAACCATTCAAAATCAAACATTAAACCTATGGCTTGACGCACTTCCCGCGATTTAAACTTGTCACGACGTAAATTAAAAAAGAAGCCTTGCATGCCTTGCGGGTTGGCATCATCTACTAAACGACGAATAATTTTTTTATTATCAAACACTTCGCCGGTATAAGCCGTGGCCCAGTTTTTGGCAGAATACTCTTGATGATAATCAAATACCCCAGCCTTAAAGGCCTGGAAAGCTATCGTGGTATCACGAAAATAATCAAACACTAAGCGATCAAAATTATGCCGTCCTTTGTTAACGTTTAAATCAGCGGCCCAGTAATTTTTAACACGCTGGTAAACCACCTTACGCCCGGCATCAAACGAGGCTATTTTATAAGGCCCCGAGCCAAGGGGCACCTCTAGGCTTGAGCGAGAAAAATCACGTTGCTGCCAGTAGTGTTTAGGTAAAATTGGCAGCTCACCTAAGATAAGTGGCAACTCGCGATTATCGCCAGGTTTAAAGTCAAACCTGACCGTAAGGGGATCTATCGCAGTCACTTGATCAACCCCAGCGTAATAGGATTTATATTGCGGGTTGCCTTGCTCAATTAAGGTATTAAAACTGAAAATCACATCTTCACTGGTAATCGGGTGACCATCATGGAAGGTCGCTTTTGGATTTAAATAAAATGTCGTTGAACTAAAATCCTCGGCAACGTTAATCCCTTCAGCAATCAAGCCATATTTAGAAAATGGTTCATCATCAGATCGAACCATTAAGGTGTCATAAATCAAAAAATTACCATAAGCCGTGATCAGCCCACTCTCATAGGTTCCTTTGACAATAAATGGATTAAATGAATCAAAGGTTCCTCGCGCAGCTTGGCGCATCGTCCCCCCTTTAGGAGCCTCGGGATTAACATAATCAAAATGACTAAAACCAGCTGGATACTTTAAGTCACCATGCATGGCAATGCCGTGTTGGGGAGGAAGATCAGAAGTGGTTGCAAAAGAAGAAAATGGGGCGGCTAAGCCCAACCACAGGCAACACCAAGTCAGTCGAATTTGCATCACAAGTAATACACCTTAAGGTATTGAAACGATATAAAAACAGTTAATTAAATCAACTGTAAATGTTTCATTCAACCATAGCTAATCAAAGGTGAAATGCAATCATCTTTACGCTAAGTTGAAACCAGATCGGCATTCTTGTAACAGATTGCTGGGATCTTAACCGTAAAAGCTAAAATCCCCTATATATGACGAGAGAAAGAGGTTAGATGGTTTTTAGCCGTTTCACATAACGGACAATGGCATCGCCCGTGATTGGCTTACTGGCAAGATACCCTTGGTAGAAGTTACATTCCTGCTTTTGTAAAAACTCTAACTGTTGACGAGTTTCCACACCTTCAGCAGTTACACTAAACCCCATATGCTTGGCAAGGGCCAAAACCGCCTCAACAATGGCCATATCACTGGCATCGCGTGGAATATCACGAATAAAGGAACGATCAATTTTAAGCTCATCAGCCGGTAAGCGCTTCAAATAAGATAAAGAAGAGTAACCTGCACCAAAATCATCCACTGAAAAGCTAATACCTTTTTCTTTTAACAGCGTCATTTTACGGATAGTTTCTTCGGCATGACCAAGCACCACAGATTCAGTAATTTCAAGGTTAAGGTAGCTTGGCTCCATCCCAGATAAGTGCAACGCTTCTTCTACTTGCTCAACAAAATCAACATGGTGAAACTGCTTTGCACTAACATTCACTGCGATTTGCGGCAACTGAATATCCTGCTCGACCCACTTCATATACTGTTTACATGCTTCTAGTAACACCCAATAGCCAATTTCAATGATCAAGTCGCTTTCTTCAGCAATGGGAATAAATTCAACCGGACTGATCAGCATCTTACCTTCCGGCTGCCAGCGTACTAAGGCTTCAACACCAACTATTTCGCCCGTTTTAACCATATGCTGAGGCTGGAAATGCAGCAGTAATTCATTTTTCTCAATCGCTGAGCGCAGCGCATTATGGATAGTTAAGCGTTTATCCGCCTGCTTTTGCATGTCCATATCAAAGAACATTAAGGTTTTGCGCCCTGCTGATTTGGCTTGATACATGGCTGTATCCGCTTGCTTTAACAAGTCACTGGCATTTTGTTTTTTACCTGGAAATAGCGTGATGCCCACACTCGCACCAATATGAAGTATCTGCTCACCAAAATGATACGGCGCAGAAACGATCTGGATGAGGCGCTCACCCACAATATTAGCTTGCTGCTCAGCATGAGGTGGGTTTTCAGACAAATCCGGTAGCAGCAGCACAAATTCATCACCACCTAAACGGGCCAAAATGTCGCCATCGCGGATCATGTTACGTAATCGACTTGCCACTTGCTCTAAAATCCAATCGCCAGCGGCATGACCTAAAGAATCATTAATGGTTTTAAAATGATCTAAGTCGATAAACAGTAAAGCACCTATCATGTTGTGCGCCTGAGCATGTTCAAATGCATCAGACAAACTTTCAAGTAACATGCGTCGATTAGGTAGGCCAGTTAACTCGTCATAATAAGCAAGATTTTCAATACGCTTTTCAGCAGCTTTACGCTCTGACATATCTTCAAAACAAATAACATAATGGGTTACGTTGCCGTCATCATCACGCACTGAAGTAATGGTTTCCCATTGTGGATACAGCTCGCCATTTTTGCGTAACCGCCAACACTCACCACTCCATTTTCCTTCTTCATCTAACTTCTGTGACAAAGAAATATCTTGGTCGCTACGACGCTCACCATTTAGGATGCTAATGTCTTGCCCTGCTACCTCATCAGCAGCATAGCCTGTTATTTCCGTAAAAGCATAATTAACCCTTAAAATCAAAGCATTAGGGTCAGCGATAATGATACCTTCGTTGGTTTCAAACGCCACTGCAGAAAGCTTTAATTGTGCTTCGTCTTGTTTACGTACCAGCTCTGCCGACGCCCGTAAGGAAAATGTTTGCAGCAACACTTTTACATTGGCTTCATCCACAATCACATCGTCACTCATTAATACCAAGTAACCAATAATATGCTCGCGACCATTAATCAACGGCCAAGCAACATATCCTTCTACTGGCCAATCAACAAATTCACCACAATCGGGATAGTATTTTCCCACCTCTCTTTTAAAAATCTGCGGTCCCGCACTGGCCACTCTCTCGCAAGGGGTGCCTGCGGTATAAAAAATCATACTTTGCTGCAGTTCACCATCTTCCACCATCGCTAACGTACGCGCGGTATATTCCGATTCAATCTCGCACAACATCACGCTGCGCATTTTTAATGCTTTCGCTAATTCACTAACCAATGCATTAAAAAAGCCCTGTCCCGTTTCAGCCGAAATGGCACTGGCAATAATATCAATCAATCCTTCACGCTGTAGCCGCGCTTTTTCCTGCAGTCCACGTTGCGCCATTTCCATCACTCGCGCCGCCAACGCCGCCACAGATTTTAAAAATGCTTGCTCATCAATACTCCATTGACGCATTTTTCCAGCGGACTGACATAAAATAACCCCCTTAACCACACCTTCAGAAACAATACTGGTTTGGATACTAGAACTAATATGTTGGGGGACATCTAAGCTTTGGGTATGGGGAGCAAAAGCCATATCGCTGGCCACTATGGTTTTGTTTTCAGCAACGGACTTAAAAAAACTGGGATGATCTTGACGTAGTAATACCTCGCCGAGTTTGCCAAAGCCATCACCAGAATACTCAACGCAAGTAAGCGAAGACAAAGTCTCGTTAGCAATCCAAATACTAATGTGTTGCAGCTGAAAAACAGGCTCTAAATGCTCCGCCAAGTGGGCAAAAAAATTAGCACTGTCACCTTGATGTAAAGCCGGATCGGTCGCTAAATGTAATAATAAGTTATTTTGCTGTTGACGGTATTCATTGGCACTGCGATATAAAGTTTGCTCGGTTGTTGTCGCCAAGATTTTCGGCTTGTTTAAACCATCAAATATGGGCTGACTGAGCATAGTCACCACCCAAAATTCCTCGCCTTCCGGGCTGAGCATTCGATATTCAAGTGGCGCAGGCGCTTCACCACGCCAAGCTTCGTCTAAAAAAACGCGAAATGTGGCTCTATCTTCTGGACAAACAAACGCAATAAGTTCACTGCTCTTTAGGGATGATTGTGCGGTAATTTTGGCCAGTTTAGTGGAATTGCAACCTTGAAAATAAATCTTGTCATCTGCAAAATCCCAATACCAAAAAACGCATTGCCCTTCGTACGGGTTAGCATCTGAGCGAGAGTCGACTAACTTGCTACTAGTAGTTTGCTCGGGAGAAGAGTCTAAATGATGGCTTTCTTCACTAGTAATATGGCCAGCCTTCTTGTTAAATAATCCTTTGAACATATACCAATAGCTTTTAGAACTTTAATACTATTATATTAACTTAGCCACACATCAATTAGGTGAGAAAATGTAGTTAATATGATTAATACAGCAAGAAAGAGAAAGAACTGACTAAACAATCGCCACTTCACCTACTTTGAGGAGCTATATCTCAAAACGATCTTAATCAGAAGAGTGATTTATTGCACAGGCACGCCTTGCTGCAGCACCACCTTATCCTTATTGATACTGCTACACCCCTTAGCTTAAAACAAGGACAAAAAAGATATTCTGCAGCAGAAACAAGACCAGATCATAAAATGATTTCTTTATTCTCTTTGTAATGACAAAGAGTGATCAAGATCACTTTTTTATTTCTATAAAGTCGTAACCTGAAATGGAGCAACAGAAAATAGTTATCAAAAAGGGGCATTATTTATGACTATAGAAATTACTAGTAAACATATGGCTATCACTACCCCAATGCGTGAAAAAATAAGCGCTCGTTATGACCGATTAGAAAAAATGCAGCTACCGTTAATCAAACCACATTTCATCATTACTCAAGAGCCAAAAGGCTTTAAAATTGAAGCATCTATCGGCATTCCCAACGGAGATTTATTTGCCACTGCTACCCATGATGATTTGTACTGTGCCATTAATAAGCTGGGGCAAAAGCTAGAAAAACAGCTGCATAAACACGTTGATAAACCGAATGCCCAACGCACTGCTATACATAAGCGCGTCGTAGAAGAAGAGACAGAAGCCGCCGCATAAAAACCAATTTGGTAAATATTAATAAAAACGACATAATAAACCTCCCTCTGGGAGGTTTTTTTATATTCAGGAAACAGTATGGCTAGCTTAGACTTAGAAGAAATTAGACGCACCATCACAGAACTCGATAGTGATTTATTAACCTTATTAGCGAAACGAAAAGCCATTGCCCTTGATGTGGCTCGCAGCAAACAGGCTAATCCAAGGCCAGTACGCGACCAAGAGCGTGAGCAAGCATTACTTGAGCGGCTAATTATTCAAGGTAAAGATCTTGGCTTAGACGCACACTATATCACTGAAATATATCACACAATTTTAGAAGACTCGGTTCGCTCTCAACAAGTTTACCTGCAGCAATTAGTTAACCCTGAGCATAGCCTGCCACAAATCAAGCTGGCCTTTGTCGCTGAAACTGAAAGTTTATTCGCTGGTATCAAGTACATCAATCGCCAAGGTAAAACCCTAGTGCAATGGCCATGTAAACATTTTCAACAAGCCATACAAGAAGTAGAACAAGGTTGCGCTGACTGCGCCATTTTACCGATCGAAAATACCAGTGCAGGCAGCATTAATGAAGTTTACGATCTGTTGCAACACACTCGCTTATCTATCGTCGGTGAAATTGTCGTTAATACCGAATATGCCTTGTACGCCAACCGTGAATTGCCAATAACGCAAATTGATACCTTGTACTGCACGCCACAAGTAGCACAGCAATCTAGCCACTTCATCCAACAGCTAGACAACATAAATATTGTTTATACCCTAACCAGTGCCCAAGCCGCCGAGCAAGTAAAAAACAACGCTCACGCCGCGGTTATTTGCAATATTGAAGAAGAGTTTTGCACTGAATTGGTTAACATAAAAAATCATATCACTAACCAACAAGAAAACCTTAGTCGCTTTATTTTGGTGGCGCGCAAAGCCATTAACGTGACCAGTCAAATTCCTGCTAAAACCACTTTAGTACTGGCAACGGGGCAAACAGCTGGCGCATTACTCAACGTTTTAAGTGTGTTTAAAAAATATAACCTGATCATGACTAAGCTAGAATCACGCCCAATCCAAGGCAATCCTTGGGAGGAAATGTTTTATATTGATCTAGCGGCTAATTTAGACAGCCCAGCCATGTCACAAGCATTAGCCGAGATAACCCCACAAACTCAATATCTCAAAGTGCTTGGCTGCTACCCAAGTAATGAAGTAAAAGCGACTCAGGTGCCCGGTGCCCAACTGGCTGAAATTCATCACAGTGCCGAATTGGTAACACCTGTGCCAGATAACGAATCGCACTCGGCGGCACTCAGTCGACTCAATCAAAAATTTAACCTAATTGCATGTGCCACAGTAATTAATGAAGATGATTTTGCCAACCAAGCACAGCAGCTGAAAAATGCCGGTGCACAGGCCATTTTAATTAACCAAGATACAACCCATTCAAACCAAAACCAACAAGGGCTATGGCAGGCATGCCAGCAACGGGCAAAGGCTCTTAACATATTACTCATTTTACCGGTGCACCAATTACATGAGCTTAATAACGCCGCCAAATATGCCGACTTACTTTATGTTGCGGGTGACCAAATGCATAACAGCGAGCTGTTAGAACAACTGGGCCGTCAGCACCGGCCTGTTATTTTAGTGCGAGGAAAAACAGCCAATAACGATAATTGGCTTAGCTGTGCAACCACCATTATGGAGCAAGGAAACCAACAAGTATTACTATGTGAACAAGGCCAATACCAAGGAGAGCACACCCAACTAAATTTAATGCAAACTTGCCGCTTAAAAGCGCATACATCATTGCCCATTTTAGTGCATGCCTTTGGCGACATAACCGACAATGAGTTTCTTTTATTTAATAAAGACTTATATGCATTAGGTTTAAATGGCTCTATTATTGATACTAAGCCCAATGAGTCAACGCAATTACAACGGTTAGGCGCATTGAGTAAGCAAGTGAACAACCTAAAAAAGCATAACGAATAGGCAGGAGCCAAAAATTTATGTGGTTACTTAACACCTCAAAGGGCGCATTCGTTCCATTATTGAGTTACAGCAAAGCAAGCCTGTTAGCCTGCTGCATGACATTGACCATGCAAGCCAACGCAGCATTAGCAGACAACGAAACAATCACAACAAGCCAAACTCAACAACAGAGTCCTGGTGCCACAACCGAGGTGTCAAGTACCACCAGCACAGGTTGTACTAACTCATTCAGCTATCAATTTTTTTACAAAAACAGTCATGTCGGAAATATTCATCGTCAACAAAAATGGCAGCGGCAACAAGCTGACATGACAACCTCAGGTAAAGTGTCATTTTTAATGTTCAACTTCACCGGTAAACATCAATCTAAGGTGTACTGGAGCAATACACAACAGCAATATCTAACCCGAGAATTTAAACAAGAAGTAAAGGGCTTAACAGATACAAAAGTCAGTGCGTGGTTTAGTGATAATGGCTTAGTCAGTAAAGTCACCGCGAATGATGAAAAAACTGAGTACTCTGATTTCAATCAACCCATTTTAGACTTTGAGGCTATTTCCGCACAAATGCGTCAAAACCTGATAAACAACACGAAAGAATTCGACTTTCTGATGCAAAAGAGTGATGAATTAGGCCATTACTACTTCAGTGTTGTCGGTGAAGAAGAGCTTAATATACTAGGTAAAAACTATCGCACCATCAAAGTTCAACAAATCAAAAAGAAAGACCGCAAGCTGTATTTATGGTTTGCACCAGAGCTGGACTACCAATTCGTGAAAGGCACTTACAAACGTAAGATTATTGATATCGAAGCCAAGCTAAGCAAGTTTGATTTAGGCTGTACAAAAACCAACCACTAGCTTTAATAAGACACTCTTTCAAAAGATAAAAATGAAAAAAGGAGCCAAAGACTCCTTTTTCGTTTTCAGAGATGAAAGCGCAAAGCGTATAGGGAAATATATTCTTATGCTTATCCAGAGTACAGGTTACTGACTAATCCTCTTGATAGTGACGACTATCATGAGCCTGCTGGAGTAGCGCCTTACTTTCTTTCATAAACATTTGCGCATAATCACCAAACCAATCACTTACCCGGTTAAACGATGCGACAAAAGCTTCTTTGTCTCCCGCTTCAAGTAACTTCACGCCCTCTCCTAGGGAATGATGATAAGCTTGGATCATCTTCAGGTTGTCTGGATTCGACATAATAATATCAGCATAGAGCTCAGGATCTTGCGCGAACAAGCGCCCAACCATCGCTAACTCTAAGCGATAAATTGGCGATGATAACTCAAGTAATTGCTTCACATCAGCATTGACCGATTCCAAGTGCACGCCGTAAGCGAAACTAGTGAAATGGCGCAATGCTTGAATCAAAGTCATCGCTTCATCATGTGCCTGAGCACTAGTGCGATACAAGCGTGCCCCCCAAATTTGCATTTGGGTAATCAACCACTGGTATTGCTGCGCATCTCGACCATCACAGTAAGCAATCACTTGCTTAGCAAAACTTGAAATATCTGGGCCAAACATAGGGTGCAAGCCAACCACTGGACCAGAGTGTACATCCAGCATCGCCTGTAAAGGGCCTGATTTCGTACTAGTAATATCCGCTAGAATACAATCTTTGGGTAAATTACCTAACCGCGCAATGGTCTCTTGGGTAATTTCAATTGGCACCGCCACTAAGACCAAACCGGCATTGCCGAGTAAGTCGTCAGCGCGCTGCCAATCGTCTTTTTCTAGCACATCCACTTGATAACCAGACAAGCGCAGCATGTTAACAAACAACTTACCAAGCTGGCCGCCACCACCGATGACAACAATATTACGCAACTGCGGATTCACTATCTTAAAGCCGTGATCATTTTCACTGGCATAAGATTCACGCATGGTGCGGCGTAAAATATCTTCAATCAGATCAGGTGGTACCCCTTTTTTATCTGCCTCTTCACGCCTTTTCGCTAACATAGCCGCTTCGCGATCGGGTGCATAAATTGGCAAGCCGTGTTCGGTTTTCACCTCACCGACTTGCGCAACCAAAGCGAGCCGTTGCGCCAATAAATCAACCAACTGCTGATCGACAGAATCTATTTGGTTGCGTAAATTATCTAGTGGATGCGCCATAAGCTTACCTATTATTGACCTAATCGCGCTTTTAGCGGAGCAACCAAATTGTCATTGGTTTTCTTTAACAACTCAGCCGTGGTATCCCAATCGATACAGGCATCTGTCACTGATACACCATACTTCATTTCTTCACGTGGTAAATCAGCGCTTTGATTGCCTGCATTAATATGGCTTTCAATCATCACACCAATAATCGAGCGATTACCCGCTTGAATTTGACTGATCACATTGTCACAAACCTTAGGCTGTAACTCATGATTTTTACTTGAGTTAGCATGGCTACAATCGACCATAATGGCAGGACGTAAGCCCGCTTTTTCCATTTCTTGCTCAGCTAACGCAACATTTACCGAATCGTAGTTAGGCTGCTTACCGCCACGTAAAATAACGTGACCATCTGGATTACCTTGAGTTTGTAGCAGTGCTACTTGACCTTCTTGGTTGATCCCCATAAAGCGGTGTGACGCCGCCGCCGATTGCGCCGCATTAATGGCTGTCGCTAAGCTGCCATCGGTACCATTTTTAAAGCCGACAGGCATTGATAGACCGCTGGCCATTTCACGATGGGTTTGTGATTCAGTCGTACGCGCGCCAATGGCTGACCAGCTGAATAGTTCAGCTAAATATTGTGGGCTAATCGGGTCTAACGCTTCTGTCGCTACAGGTAATTCTAATTCAGCGATCCAAGCCAATAATTCACGACCTAGGTGCAAACCTGTTTCAACATCAAATGAATTATCCATATGTGGGTCATTGATAAAGCCTTTCCAACCAACGGTGGTTCTTGGCTTCTCAAAATACACTCTCATTACGATATACAGAGTGTCTTTATATTCATCATGCAATTTCTTTAAACGATAGGCATATTCTTTAGCAGCGTCTAGGTCATGGACGGAACAAGGACCACAGACGATCAATAAGCGATGATCTTTACCATGAATAATATCAGAAATGGTGTTACGTGCATCTTGCACAAATTGTAACGCTTTGTCTGATACAGGTAGTTTCGCTTTTAACTCTGCTGGCGTGATCAGAACTTGTTCTGAACTTATGTGAACGTTATTAATACTGTCTTTTTGCATGATAAACCCAACTTAAAATTTGTTTAGGATTGAAAAATGAGGCCTTAAAGAAACACATATTCCTTTGCCTCGCCTATCGTTTAACCAATCCGACATTGGTTATTTGTAGATAATTCAGCGCAAGCCGAGATGACAAAATACCAATCAGCGCCTGATTTGCAAGCCAGTTTTAGTTTTTATTAATTTTATGAACAAATTTCGAACTAACAAGGCACAGTAAAACTCAGTATCGATAGGGTTTTATGCGGGCTATTTAACAAAGTGATAAACAAAGCTGTTGTAAGATTAAGTAATCCTAGATGACTTCCCTTTTCCTATTTATTTCTTGGCGTTGACAACGCATTAAGCTCAAACGGGGTAAAAATCGCACTATGGCGCTTATTATTTCATTGATTCAACAACTCAGCGTATTTTTGGTGATCGCGTACCTTTTTAGTAAAACGCCAATATTTAAGCCATTGGTTTCGATCTCCGTGTCTTTGCCTCACAAAGTGGTTATTTACTTGGTGTTCAGTAGCTTTTGTATCATGGGAACCTATTTTGGTTTAGCAGTACAAGATGCCATTGCTAATACCCGTGCCGTCGGCGCGGTATTGGGCGGATTATTAGGCGGCCCCGTGGTGGGATTTTTTGTCGGCTTAACAGGCGGCTTACATCGTTATTCCATGGGGGGCTTTACCGATGTAGCATGCGCTATTTCCACAACTTTAGAAGGATTAATGGGGGGGTTACTGCACCTGTACTTAGTGCGAAAACGTAACATAGAAGCCCTATTTAGCCCTTTGATTGCTTTTTTCATCACCTTAGCCGCCGAAGCAGTGCAAATGGCGGTCATCCTTATTGTGGCGAAGCCTTTTGCCCAAGCTTGGCAACTGGTCACCCTTATCGCCCCGCCGATGCTGATAGCCAACGCCCTTGGCGCCGCTTTGTTTATGCATATGATCCGCGATCAAAAGGCCATGTTTGATAAATTTTCCAGTGCATTTTCAGCCAAAGCCATGTTGATTGCCGAGCGTACAGTAGGAATAATGGCCAAGGGATTAACCCAGCAAAGCGCCGAGCAAATCGCCAATATTATCTTAGAGGAAACCAAGGTCGGTGCCGTTGCGATCACCGATAAAAAGCACATTTTAGCCTTCACTGGTATTGGCCATCAGCACCATAAACCCGGTCGAGCTATCAGCTCACCATTGACATTAGGCGCTATCAAAGACAACAAAATTGTGTTTGCCGATGGCGTGAATTTACCTTATCAGTGTAGTGTCGACAAACATTGCCGATTGGGCTCAGCAATTATTATTCCGCTACGCATTGGCGATGGTGAAGTCGTCGGCACCATTAAACTCTATGAGCCAAAACATAAATTGTTTCTTAACATCAATCGCACCTTAGGTGAAGGGATTGCAAAATTGCTCTCCAATCAAATCCTATTTGGCCAGTTTTTAGAACAAAAGCGTTTACTTACTGAATCAGAACTCAAGCTGATTCATGCCCAAGTAAATCCGCATTTTTTGTTTAATGCTCTCAACACCATCAGTGCAGTGACCCGAACCGATCCGGATAAAGCCCGCGAACTGCTGTTGTCTATGTCGCACTTTTTTCGCAAAAACTTAAAACGCAGCTGTGACATTACGCGACTAGAGGAAGAGCTTAAACATGTCGAAGCCTACCTCGCCATAGAGCGCGCTCGTTTTGGCGACAGGCTTGACGTTAAGATCAATATCAGCCCTGATGACTACTCGCTGAGCTTACCTTGCTTTACCTTACAACCTATTATTGAAAACGCCATCAAACACGGCACCTCTCACTTACTAGAGGGAGGTTGCATCACTATTGACTTAAACGAACACCCAAAGCAAGTATGCCTTTGTGTGCAGGATAACGCGGGCCTTTATCGCAGCAAAACCAGTGATGGTTTGGGCTTAGACATAGTCGATAAACGAATCAAAAATGCCTATGGTCAAGACTATGGTTTAAGCATTGAATGTGAGCCAAATGTTTACACTAAAGTGAATATTTACTTACCCAAATCCCTAACAAATACAAGCAAGGAGCCCCGCTCATGATCCGTTATTTAATCATTGATGATGAGCCCTTGGCCCGCGATGAACTCAAGCATTTACTTGAGCAAGAAAGCGAGTTTGAATTCGTCGGCGAAGCAGCCAATGCTATTGCCGGCTTGAGTTTAATTAATAAACTCAAGCCCGATTTGATTTTTTTGGATATTCAAATGCCAAAAATCACCGGCCTTGAACTCGCCAGCATGCTCGATGACAACCAACTACCACGCATAGTGTTCGTTACCGCCTATGATGAATACGCCATTAAAGCGTTTGAAGAAAAGGCCTTTGACTACATTTTAAAGCCTATTGAAGTATCGCGTTTACAGCAGACACTGACCCGCTTAAAACAAGATCACACACCTAAGCCGATGCTTTTTGATGACAAGCCTAACTTAACAGTCTTACCTTGCTACTATCACCACACCATTAAGCTGATCCAGCTGTCGGAAGTAGAATATGTGATGAGCGATCATAGCGGGATCCACATCATTACCGCTGCGGGACAAAGCCACACTCATCTCACTCTAAAAACCTTAGAAGAAAAAAGTGCGCTACTACGCTGCCACAAGCAATACCTAATCGCCGAGCAAGCCATCAAAGAAATTCAACTACACGAGAATGCCAGCGCAGACATTATTACGCCGTCTGGTCATAAGGTGCCCGTTAGCCGACGCTACCTCAAAGCAATCAAACATCACTTTGGTATTCAAACAGGCTAACGCGCTATGAGATAGCAATACCTGCGTAAGTATCATCACTCACCAATCACAGGCCACAAGGTCTGGTCATAAGGTGCCCGTTAGCCGACGCTACCTCAAAGCAATCAAACATCACTTTGGTATTCAAACAGGCTAACGCGCTATGAG
>NZ_JAIBHJ010000003.1:0-94786 GCF_021278025.1 Motilimonas sp. E26 | reverse complement strand
TAGCCGACGCTACCTCAAAGCAATCAAACATCACTTTGGTATTCAAACAGGCTAACGCGCTATGAGATAGCAATACCAGCATAAGTATCATCACTCACCAATCACAGGCCACAAGGTGCCCGTTAGCCGACGCTATCTCAAAACAATCAAACATCACTTTGGTATTCAAGCTAGCTAATTCTGACTGTTGCAGAGTAGCTATAAAAACCGCTAACCAGCCATAATAACCGCTTAACTATCGAATACCGCCGCTCACATTAATAGGCAATGCAAATATTAGCTAGGTTACTTAATCTGATATCCGTCAACTAATGGATTAAGGAATAACGAATGTTATGGTTTTTACTTTGCACCGGCCTACTCATTGCCGGTTATTTTACTTACGGTAAAGTGATAGAAAAAATCTTTGGCCCCAAGCCCGAGCGCCAAACACCCGCACATAGCCTCGAAGATGGCGTCGATTTTGTGCCAATGTCGAACAAAAAGGTCTACTTAATTCAGCTGCTCAATATCGCAGGTGTTGGCCCTATTTTTGGCCCTATATTAGGCGCCCTATATGGCCCAGTTGCCATGTTATGGATTGTAATTGGTTGTATTTTTGCTGGCGCAGTACATGACTATTTCTCCGGCATGATGTCGGTGCGCGCCAATGGCGCCAGCGTGCCGACCATAGTCGGTGAACAATTAGGCAATGTTGCCAAGCACTTTATGAACGGCTTCGCTGTATTGTTGCTGTTATTAGTTGGCGTGGTATTTGTACTTAGCCCTGCCGGCTTATTAAGTAGCCTCTCTGATACTAGTGCAGGCATTTGGATTGCGGTTATTTTCGCTTATTACATTATTGCCACTATCGTGCCCGTCGATAAAATCATCGGCCGTTTGTACCCTTTCTTCGGCGCTTTACTGATCTTCATGAGTGTCGGCTTAGTTATCGGACTAGCAGTAAGCGACCATACTTTTTACTCGCAAGGCCTCGACTTTAGTAATCTACACCCGACCGATTTACCGCTTTGGCCACTGCTGTTTATTACCATCGCTTGTGGCGCGGTTTCTGGTTTTCATGCTACTCAATCGCCATTAATGGCGCGCTGCATGCAAAATGAAAAATCAGGCCGCTTTATATTCTACGGCGCCATGATAGGCGAAGGTGTGATTGCCCTAATTTGGTGTACCTTAGGTTTGTCTTTCTATGAAAGCACTGATGCCCTTAACGCAACACTTGCTGCTGGCGGACCATCTGCCGTGGTGCACGAGGTATCCACCTCTTTACTTGGCACCGTAGGCGGTATCTTGGCTATCTTGGGTGTCATTGTCTTGCCGATCACCTCCGGCGATACCGCATTTCGCAGCGCTCGCTTAATCATTGCTGATTTTCTGAAAATGCCACAACAAAGCATGCCAAAGCGCTTATTAATCGCTATTCCTATGTTTATTATTGGCTATCTCATCACCCACGCAGAGTTTGGCGTTATCTGGCGCTACTTTGGCTGGGCTAACCAAACCACCGCCATGATCATGCTTTGGGCAGCTGCGGCCTATTTAGCCCGCGAAGGTAAATTCCATTGGATTTGTACCGTGCCCGCCGCCTTTATGACCGCGGTGACATTTACTTATCTCGCTAACGCTAGCATCGGCTTTAACTTGCCCATGACCACTTCTACGGTATTTGGCTTAGCCATGGCCACACTCGCCACCGTTGCGCTGCTGGTTAAAATTAAAGGGCCACAGGTAACGCCAGTGGTTAAACTGCCTGACTAACTCATTAGATAAACAGTTAGCTGCAAACAAAATCAAGATAATAAAATGGCGGTAAACTCTTTCACTTACCGCCATTTTTTATCTGATGAGAATTTGTTACAGCGAAGAGTAACTGAGCCACGAGGAATAAATCAGACCTAACGTTGTTTCATGAATGCCACCGCTAAACCTGAAGCAACAAACGTAACCCCAGCGCCAATATTTAAACCCGCAACCAACTTAGGCTTATTTTGTAGCCAACCAGATAGCTGCGCAGAAAAAATCCCCATTAAGCTAAAGCCGATTGCGGTGAGGACCGCAAACCAAACACCGTAGCCCATCATCTGTAGCGACACAGAGCCTAAGCTTGGATTGACAAATTGCGGCACAAACGCAAGCACAAATAAGCCTGGTTTTGGATTAAGAGCAGCGGAAAGAAACCCTGTTGAAAAGATGGTCTGTAACGATTGTTGCTGCGCTGACGCGACTGAGAATAAACGCCGTGCGCGTAGAGCCTTAATGCCCAACCAAATCAAATACCCCGCCCCCACAATTTTTACCGCATAAAATGCCAACTCTGAGGTTTGGATCAGTAAAGTAAGCCCAAAAGTAGCCGCTAGCACATGAAACAAAATGCCTGCGCCAGATGATATGCCTGATATTGTAGCGGCCAGCTTACCTTGGCTTAACCCCCGCCCAACGGCAAGTAAATTATCTGGGCCCGGTGATATGACCAATAGTAAACAAGCAAGTGTATAGGTCATAAATACATCTAATGGGAACATGTAACCTCTATTTTCACTGCCATAACAAAGCGACTAGCTGACTCGACGTTTATCTTAGCGCCGAGCATCAGGGTTTAATAACAAAACCTTTTTCGATATCGCCTTTAAAACCTACTGATTCATAGACAGAGTGAGCCCCTATTAACTGAGCCCCCGATAGCAACATCACTTTGCAGCAGTTATTTTCCCAAGCCAAGGATATCGCAAATTCCAGAGCCTTCTTACTTAACCCTTGTCGGCGAAATTTATGTAACGTTACAACATGCTCAATAATGCCAAACGGCCTTGCACCATTGGCAATACTTTTATTTAATCCTAATGCACATGTTGAGGCTAACTCACCGTCTATTTCTGCCACGATGATGTGTGTTTGTGGATCATTAATTATCTCCGCCCACTTTTCTTTAGCAAAGTCACTGTCTAGGTTTGGGTCTAAAGGACGGAGCTCTTTATACAGATGTAGAACGCCGCCTAAATCATTAATATTTGCAACTCTAATCATAAACTTTCAAATCCGTTTCACATCTCTTTGAACGCTGCAAAAGTGCAAGGACATGTAACTTCATACCTTTCCACAGCGCTGACCAACAATAATTGATTGTCTTTGTAAGCCGACATGACTCACTTAATATTCCAAGGCAAACTAGGCACACCATTGCGGCTGACTTCGTGCGAGGCCTTACCGATGTAACGCTATTACTTGAACCGGAGAGGAATATGTTGAGTAATAGATATATCTTCTAAACATTGCTTGAGACCCAGTTGCTTGGCTTGATAAACAGCTTTAATTTGTCTTGTTTGCGGATCTGTATCCACTGTTAGACAAGCGCAACTAAAACCATAACTGTTATTTGTCCGAACAAAGTCGCTTGGATGTGAGATCGCCTCAAACACCAAATCAAGCGATTTATCATCGAGATAATTAGGCCCACCTTGTATCGATATTTCCCAGCTCCCCTCTCGATCAATTAACCAAAGATTCGCTGGCGAGGGGTTTTCTAGCCAACCACATCTGATTTCTTGCGCACTCACCGTAAAAGAGCAACACAGCGCTAAACTAACCGCTAACAATCTCATACTAACTCCGTTTACTGAGCCCCATTACCAAACAGGTAAAGTTCTGGTTTTATTTGGCAGTAACACTACCCACCGTTTTGTTCCATGTTAATGTATTGCTGCTTGCCATCGCAGCTTTGCAACGTATATTTTTACCTATGGATTGAACTGGTACTCTCGCTTTATTTCGACCACTTGCACTATATATACCTAATCAACCTGGAGAGGCTTGATTTCAGCAAGATTTTACACGCGTTTAGGCAAGGCATTGATTGCAGGTAATGGCTTCCCCTTATCAAAATCAATAACACAGCATAAACGCGTGTAAAACTTGCCCTTTGGGAGCCCCTCCGTGTTTCCACTACGTTGTTACGCTAATTTGAAAGGTGCCTACATTCCTGCATTAGCGTGCCTAGTATTGAAAACACGGTGGTGCTCTGAAACATGCATCTTCAAGTTGATTGGGTATATGACTCATACCATTTTGTACGCCCCAGCTCTTGTGCTAACGCATGTTCTGAGTCGCTTTTCCATTGCTTGATTGCTTGTTCACTTTCCCAATAAGAAATAGCTATTTCTTGATCGCCTTCCGTTACAGCGACGAAATCTAAGCAACCGTACTTTTCAAAGGCAAGTTCTCGCATGTTAGCAACAGTTTTACTGTATTCATCGTCTTGAATACCGGGTTTTGCTCTAAATATTACAGCGTACATTTACACACCTTGATATGCCGAACCTCAATAACTTACTGGACGCCTCTAGGTGGAGACGTAACTTGCTTAACACTTGAATATAGGATCTAGGGTGCCTATCTATTCTTATGTTTTGAGCGTTAATCAAGGTTGTCAGGCGATTCCAAATAGGTGCCGCAGCGAGTACATTTGTAGTCCCCCGCAGGCTCTGTCGTAACAAATGCAGACAACAATTTTTGTAACAGTCCAATCTCCTTGGGTGATTGCTCAGTTTGACTGCCAAACAGGGTGTATTGGTGTCGCGTTAGCTCCTTGCAATTACAACAAAAAGCGCTCATTTCCTTATCCCCATACATATAGCAATCCTTCTTAATTAATCTTCGTTCCTAGCTGATTGAACAGCTAACCGTGACAAATAAGTTAACGCTTCTAACATCGGCTTAGCTTAGTGGGAACCTACACGCGCATGTGAATTACCACTTGGTCCTATCACACAAAATACAAACAAAATACAAACAAAATACAAACAAAATACAAACAAAATAAACAGCTTACCCAACCTTCGGACGGGTTTAAGACGACCATTCAGCACTTACATCAAGATACTTTAAAATCCTAGAAAAACAAGCTGGTTTTTAAGGCATAAAAAGCAGGGTGAACAAACAACAATCAAGCCTCACTTAGCAATACAGCAAATAATATGCTCCCTAACTGTCTCTTCGGACTTTACGCAAACAAAGCCGGTTTTTACATCATTCATTAAACAGATATTTACAGCCATCATAACGTTGCTTTGCAGTCATCCGTTAGCAAGTCTATGAGGAGTTCAAGATGTTAAATCAATCATCACCTATCGTAATAATCGGCAAAAATGCTAAGACCGGTGCTCGTGTCAACCAACTCCTTCGCGAACGAGGCGTTAATACACGCCCAGTATCGCGAACAACAGAAATCCAATTCGATTGGGATAACCGTAATACATGGGCCAATGCCTTACGCGGTGCTAAGTCTGCTTATGTTACTTATCAACCTGATTTAGCCATCCCCCGGGCAGCAGATGACATCACCGCTTTTATTAGTGTGGCAAAAGCAGAGGGGATTGAACACTTAGTGCTACTTTCTGGCCGCGGAGAAGAAGGAGCCCAAACCGCGGAGCAAATTTTAATTAACAGCGGCCTTACGTGGAATGTGGTTCGCGCATCATGGTTTGCGCAAAATTTTAGTGAGAGCTTTATGGCTGAGGGCATTTTAAGTGGCGAGCTTATTTTACCTGCTACTAATACTCCTGAGCCTTTTATCGATGTGGATGATATTGCCCAAGTCGTTGTAGCGGCGCTAATAGAGCCGACCAAACATAACTGCTTGTTCGAAGTAACAGGACCAGAGCTGCTCACGTTCCAAGATTGTGTTAATGAAATTGCCCAACAATTGGGTAAAGCAATTAAATTTACCGAAATCACTATCGATGAGTATTTGCAAATGCTAAAGGTGCAAAATGTACCTATAAGCCACCAATGGTTGCTTAATGAATTATTCACGGTTGTGTTTGATGGCCGTAATTCAAGGATCACTGATGACGTAAAGCTCGCGACCGGAGATGCTGCCACTAAATTCTCAGATTATGTAGCTAAAACAATTGCGGCAGGCCATTGGAAGTAATCACCAACCAACGTGACTTGCCAGCCTAACTATCAAACTGGGCTGGCAGTATGAGTAAAGAACTGCCCCAATAATGTAACAAGCTGATTACTCACCCCTTTTGGTTTGCGAAGGAGGCACGCCAAACTTGGCCTTATAAGCTCGGCTAAAAGACGCTTCTGACTGGTAACCCACTTCAAGGGCAATGTTTAGCACATTGTCACTGCTGCCAATTAAGCGCGTTTTTGCCAGTGCGAGACGCCAATCAGTAATATACTTTTTCGGAGTTTGCCCCACGACTTTTTTAAAGTAATCGATAAAGGTGGTCCGAGACATTCTGGCCAGTCCTGCC
The DNA here is from genome assembly GCF_021278025.1 of Motilimonas sp. E26. GTDB lineage: Bacteria > Pseudomonadota > Gammaproteobacteria > Enterobacterales > CBDFNC01 > Motilimonas. The sequence continues at coordinate 88,526 of NZ_JAIBHJ010000003.1, read as the reverse complement.
AATACAGCGATATTGATATGTGCCGCTGGGTCAGTGTGTATAAGCTCCATCACTGGCGAGAGGCGCTTATCGGTGTGCGCCATTAGCCAGTTTGGGTTGTCACCCGACAGTTGCGATACCCACGCGCGGATGCACTGTAAAATAAGCACATCAGCAAGTTTTGCGACGATTAAGCCGGCGCCATAACCTTCACTCTCGGTTTCCAGTTGTATGGCTTTTACGATACTGGCTATCGGTTGATGAGCTTCTGAGTTAGCGGGTATAAGCACGTAGTCTGGCATGGAATTAATGATCGATGCTGTGATCTCATTTTCAAATAATACGGTACCGCAGAGCGCCGTAGTGATAGGGCCTTTACCCTTTGAGGTGAGCTTCTCATAATGTTCCGTTACTTGCTCTATATTTTGCTCAAATAGTCCGCTGGCTGGCGTATTATTAATATCCACAATATCATGCCCCTTACCACGCGGCATAAGAATGAAATCTCCAGCGCCGAGCGTAATACGCTTATCCGATATAGAAACAATGGCTTCACCATCAAGGATCAGGTGAAACATGGTACTCAAAGGAATAGCCGGCATCGTGACTCCCCACGGTTGCCTCATCGTTGAATGGGTATAAAAAACGCCGCTCATACTTAGCTGGCTAAGGGATGAGATCGTCCTCCCTTGCTGACGATGACTCAAGTTGAATTTTTCTAACTCAGCATTATTGGCCTTTTCTGACATTCCGTACTTCCTGCAAATTAAAAGCGACAAACTGACAACTAAATAATCACTGATGTTGGTGTAATAAACAAACATTCACTCGCGCTGCAGCTTGGTGAGTAAAGTGTATAACGCAGGAGAAAAACATCATGTCTATTGTATTATTGCAATCTTTAAGCCTTATTGCTGCCGTGACGAGCGCCTTGCTGGCAGGGGTCTATTTTATTTTTCACAACACCATCATGACTGTACTTGATCAACAAAACGCTATCGCAACCATGCAACGAATTAATCAAGTCATCTTAAATAAAGGTTTCTTGACGATTTTCTTTTTGTCACCTCTGAGTAGCCTACTGCTCCTAGTTACGGGCTTTATGTTGGATGAGTTGGGATTTCAATCGCTTTTATTCATCGGGGCATTAACGGCCATTATTGGCTTCATGATAACGGCTTTCTTCAATGTGCCGTTAAATAATGCACTAGCCGCAGCAGGTGAAGATAAAAACGCGATGCTAGTGTGGCAACGCTACACAAAAAACTGGGGCAACTGGAACTACTATCGGCTGTGGCTATCGACATTATCGTGCATCGGTATCATCTCTCACTTTGTGTTCCAGACATAAAGCAAAGTTAACTGGCTAGTAAGCGCGAGATATGTGGTGTTTTTTCTGCTCAAAATTTAAATAGATAGACATTCAAGCTAAGGGTTCTTATCCTTGCCACATTCCGCTGATATTGATCAGTGCTGTCATAGACTTATTACCTAGTATTCACCCATGAGAGAATCAAATGTCTAATTTAACTGCTGATGTGAAAAAAAATACCGCACTATTTGTAAAAGAGAGCCAGAAAAGTGAAACCGTTTGGGGTTTATGTAATGCCCAAGGCCAATGGCTATCATTAGACTCTTCTGAATTTGAAGAATCAGAAGTAATGCCATTTTGGTCACAAGCTGATGACGCTCAAGTACATTGCCTTGAAGAATGGGCTGATTTTAAACCGACCAAATTAACCCTAGAAGAATTTGTTGAAGACTGGCTAACCACGTTAGCGGAAGATGAGGTGCTCATAGGCCTCAACTGGAACAGCGAACTAGAAGGTGACGAGCTTGAGCCTAAAGCCGTGTTAGAGCTTTACCTATAATTTGTCTATAAAATGGCCAGGCGCTCTTGCTTGGCTGTTATTTTATATCTGTTAATATTGCGCCATTTAACAGCTCATTGTTAGCAATAAATTGCAACATATAGTCACGGCAGCACTTGGCTTTTTGACTCAACAACTGACCACTGGGCCAAACGGCAAACAGTTCTCGCACAGGACCTGACCATTGCGGTAATACGCGCACCAAACGACCATTTCGAAGCTCTTCAAACACTTCACTCATAGGTAACAAGGCGACACCTACGCCATCCATTGCAAGCATCGCCGCCATGCGGATATCGTCTACTAACGTTGTTGCTCGCAAGCGCAAATCAACAACCTCATTCCCATCTGATAACAACCAAGTGGTAATGTGCTTCACTCGAATAATACGTTGTATTTGTAAGTCAGCTAATGAAAGTACCGTGTTACTTTTTCCTAAGTAGTCTGGTGATGCGACTAACACGGTTTGCACACTGCCAAGCCGTTTTTGATAAAGTAATGAGTCTGGTTGCGGGCCAATACGCAGTGCTAAGTCGGCCTGAGCCGACAGCATATCTAAGGTATTATTGCCTAACAATAATTCTAATTGTATATCGGGATACGCCTTAATAAACCCTGACCACATAGGCTGTAACAAACCAATAGAAATATTGGTCGGTGCTAACACCTTAAGTTTCCCACTCACTTTGTGGGTACTTTGCTGCAAGTCTCGCCGTTTTGTCTCCATGACATAAATGAGGTCAGCATATTCTTGGTAATACACTTCCCCTTCAGCGGTCAAATAAAATTGCCTAGCGGAGCGATGTATAAGCTTACAACCGAGCGCACGCTCTAATTGCTTTAACCTTCTCGTTACCGTGGCCGCGGGCAATCCCAATTTGTTTGCGGCCGCAGCTAAGCCACGCTGCTCCACAATATGAATAAATAAGGCTATATCATCAAACATAGTTTCAATATTGGAATTTAAGATTGCTAGCAAAGGAATATTGATACTAAATGAAATTATATATCCTCGTCTAATCCTTTAATAAGAGAGCGGGAATATCAATGGAACAATTATGGATAAATGCAACTCTAAAGACACTAGATAATGTGACAGCAAGCGATGCTTATTCCGCTTTAGTCAAGCTAGCGATGGAGACAGAGAAAGAGCCCGGCTGCATCTACTTTAAGGTGCTACAGCATCAAGCCGATCCCCATAAATTTACCTTATGGGAGCAATGGGTGAATGAAGCAGCATTAGACAAACACTTTACTCTGGAGCATACCAAAGCTTATTTGTCGCAAAACATTACTGTTGCAACAAACATTGAAAAACTAACCATGATTAGCGAGTAATAATATGAAGCACAGAATTATTTTTGCAGTAATAATGTCATTTGTCTTGTCCTTGTTGATGACCATGTGGGTCACTTGGCTTAACTTAGGCGCAACCACTCACTTCGTTCAACATTGGCTGAAAGCATTCATTTTAGCTTGGCCTGCGGCGGCAGTCATCTCAATGATGTTTGCCCCGCGGATACATCGCTTAGCCGGTAAACTAAGCGCTTGATGGTTTGGCTGATCAAGCGCTAAAACCTGACAGTAACAAGGAGAGGCCCTCTCTCCTTTTACCCTTTGTTGGTGCTGAAGTAAGGTTTGGTTAAGCCAAATACCACCGGGCTAAGTAACGCTAACGCAATCAGATTCGGAATAGCCATCATCGCATTGAGAGTGTCAGCCAATAGCCAAACGAAGTCGAGCGACATCAACGCACCAATCGGCACGACCGCTGTCCATACCACCCTAAATGGCATCACCGCTTTTTCACCTAATAAATACTGCACACATTTTTCACTGTACACACTCCAGCCGAGAATCGTGGTGAAGGCAAAAATAGCCAAGGCAATGGCCACAATATAGTTGCCAAACGGAATGGCCTGAGCAAACGCAAGGGAAGTCAGAGATGCCCCCGTTTCGCCCGAAGTCCACGAACCCGTAACAATGATCGCAAGACCGGTAATAGAGCACACGATCAAGGTATCGATAAAGGTACCTAACATTGCCACTAAACCTTGCTCTATTGGGTTATTGGTTTGCGCCGCTGCGTGAGCAATCGGCGCACTGCCTAAGCCAGCTTCATTAGAAAACACGCCGCGCGCAACACCAAAACGAATAGCAGCCCATACCGCCGCCCCAGCAAAGCCACCTTGCGCCGCTACAGGATTAAACGCACTGTGCAAAATCAACTCAAACGCAGCCGGGATTTCACCAACATTAATGATTAAAACCGCCACCCCAGCAGTAAAATAAAACACCGTCATCAATGGCACTAATTTACCAGCCACATCGGCAATACGTTTGATGCCTCCCATCAGCACGGCGCCTACCAGCACCATTAAAATAAGTGCCGTAAGCCACATCGGAACGCCAAAATTACTATTGAGCGCATCGGCAATAGAATTTGCCTGCACCGTATTACCAATACCAAAACCAGCAAATGCACCAAATACAGCAAAGGTGGTGCCCAACCAAGTCCACTTACTGCCTAAGCCATTTTTAATGTAATACATCGGGCCACCGACATGCTGGCCATTAGCATCCACTTCACGGTATTTCACTGCCAAAACCGCTTCAGAAAACTTAGTGGCCATGCCCACTAACGCGGTGCACCACATCCAAAATAACGCGCCTGGGCCACCAATAAAAATAGCCGTGGCCACCCCGGCAATGTTACCAGTACCAATCGTGGCAGAAAGGGACGTCATTAATGCATTATAGGGGCTTATTTCCCCCGCTTTTGTTTGGTCACTGCTGCGGCCAGACCAAAGTAATTTAAAGCCAGCGCCAAGTTTTAAAATCGGCATTAACTTCAGGCCAAAAGACAAAAATAGCCCTACCCCTAAGATCATCACCAACATTGGTGTGCCCCACACAAAGCCATTGACTAGCTTGATAAATTCATTCAATCCTTCCATCTTTTCCTCTTGTTATCGTTTTTTTAATTATGTTGTGCTTAACAACCCCCTAATCTAACGACTCCAATGCTGCGCAGCCCAAGCTTGCTGTTGCTCAACCGTTTTAAAACTCCACGCTAAAATACGGCTTATTTTTTGTCCTTGTTGCATCTGGATCACTTCACACTGTGCCACATTAAGCTGCTGTAAGTGTTTTTTCAGTGGTCTAACGTGTTCACCTTTCGCCACTAAGCTGCTAAACCAACAAACTTGTTCGGCAAAGTCCACGCTTTCGGTGGCCATGCGTTTTAAAAATGCCAGCTCACCACCGGGACACCATAGTTCGGCCTTTTGCCCACCAAAGTTTAATGTTGGTGCGTTACCCGACCCCGTCGTCTTTTCTTTACCTTTATTTAAGTTTTGCCATTTACGTTGGCTGCCTTGGTGCGCCTCAGCTAACGAGGCATGAAACGGCGGGTTACAAACGGTCAAACTAATGGGCTGCTTCGCCTTAATAATGCCTTTGAAAAAATATTCCGACTGGCTTTGCTGCTTCACATCGATCAAGCCCGTTAAGTTGGGGTTAGACTGCACAATCGCCTGCGCCGTTTTCACCGAAACGGGGTCAATATCACTGGCGATAAATGACCAGTCATAACTCTGACTGCCAATAATGGGATAAATGCAATTTGCACCCGTGCCTATATCAACCAGTTTGATCTTCTTACCAGTTGGCACTTTGCCTTGATTGAGACGCGCTAATAAATCTGCGCCGTAATGGATGTAATCGGCGCGTCCTGGGATCGGCGGGCATAGATAACCAGCTGGAATTTGCCAAAATTTAACCTGATAGTAATGGGCCAGCAGCGCTTGGTTTAAGCAAAGCACGGCCTGCTCATTACTAAAATCAATAGTGCTATCCCCTTTCGGGTTCGGTACTAAAAAACGTGATAATGCTGGCAGAGCAAGGCATAAAGCCGAAAAATCATACCGGCCAACATGTGGATTTCTCGGATGCAACGCACCTTTACTAGAGGCTTTATTATTTGGCTGATTTGCGTCTTTTTTTAGCTTATGCGTTTCAGCGGAAGATACGCGGGCTTTACGCGGCACATTGTGAGAAGACATGAATAACCACTTAATTAAAATCGAAAACGACTATTATGCTGAATGACGCTAACATACCGCTAGGTCTCTCAACATAAAAAACGAAATAACCATTCTACTGATTTGCAGTAAAAAACCCTAATAACATCATATTTCCACAATAAACACCGATCTATATCAAGTTTTGGCTGCATAATTACCTTGCTGAACCGCCCTTGCCACATCTAAAATCATCATCAAACAAACCATCAATTTTATTGATACTGTATAAGAAGCATTTTCAGTATATATTTCACTCAATTTCGCAAAGTAAACCTATACACTAATGAATAAGGCCCAAGTTCAACCATGAAGTATTCTCTCAAACAACTGGCTGTTTTTGATGCGGTAGCCAATTTAGAAAGTGTCAGTGCAGCCGCAAGAAAGCTATCAATGACTCAATCTGCCGTTAGCATGTCATTATCGCAACTTGAGAATTTACTCGACCGACCGCTGTTTATTCGCCAAGGTAACCGCTTGAGCTTAAGCCATTGGGGAAAATGGTTAAGGCCAAGAGCTAAGCGTTTGCTACAAGATGCCCAGCAAATCGAATTAGGCTTACATGAACAACACATCATTAGTGGCTGTATACAGCTTGGCTCTAGCCAAACCGCAGCAGAACATTTGTTGCCACAACTCATCAGCAAAATTGATGAAGACTTTCCTGAATTACGCATAGAGCTGATAGTTGAAAATACCGAAAATGTCATTGATGGCTTACTCAACTATGAATATGAGCTAGGTATTATTGAAGGGCGTAATGATGACTCGCGTATTCATTCAGAAACTTGGATGGACGATCACTTAGTGGTGATCGCTTCTCCGCACCATCCTTTTGCCCGTCACAGCACCGTTAACCTCGCGCAATTAGAGCAGGCTAAGTGGGTGTTACGTGAACAAGGCTCTGGCACACGACGCATTTTTGATGGCGCAGTTCATGGCTTAATTGAAAATATTAATGTTTGGAAAGAATACGAACATATTCCCTTATTAAAAACGTTAGTGAAAAATGGCCCCTATTTAGGCTGTGTGCCTTACTTAGATGTCGAGAAAGACGTCGCCGATGGCGCTTTAGTCGTACTAAATACCCCGCAACTTAACATGAAGCGCAGTCTTTCTTTTATTTGGCGCAACGACGCCGGGGATAATCCATTACGAGACTGTTTTTTATCTGAAGCGCGCCGCTTAGTTAAACGCCGCTTGAAAGAAGCAACTAATAAATAAAAGATGGTGCTAAATACAGCAACACCAATCACGGCTAAACATGAAGCGCAGTCTTTCTTTTATTTGGCGTAACGACGCCGGGGATAATCCATTACGAGACTGTTTTTTATCTGAAGCACGCCGCTTAGTTAAACGCCGCTTGAAAGAAGCCGCTAATAAATGAAACAGCGCCAAATTGGCGCTGTTGTTAAAATTACTTTTTAAATTTTCTCGTTTAAGCCGCGCTAGTAACAGCATCTTCAGCTGCAACAGCCTCAGGCTTTTGTGTTCGCACTAACTTAGTAAGCATATGCTCGCGGCGGATCACGCCACATAAACGACCACCTTCTACCACAGGGTAAGCACTAGGACGATTCGCACGAGCACAACGCAAGCGCTCTTCATAACTTTGGTAGCTACTGCCAATGTACATCCCACTATCTGACACCGGAAATAACTTATCTTTATCGACGATCATCAGTTCTAGCAGCTGCGCTACTGAATCACTCGGCGCTACCGTTAACATTTCAAATTGCATTAAATCACGTACCTGCAACTGCAAATCGGCGCTAAACTCTTCCGACCACATGCCACGTAACAAGTCTTGCTCTGAAATAAAGCCAAGCAGTCTTTGTTGCTGATCCACCACTGGCGCGCTACGGACATCACTTTGCGCTAATAATTCTAAGGCTTGGTACACGTTCATTTCTGGCGCCAATGTAACAGGTTGAGCGTCCATCACATCGCGAATAACTAGATTATTGATTGCAGTTTTCATGGTAGATCCTTCTCCGTAAGATTCAGAATAGTTTGAATTTTGTTTTATATTGTTAACTTTAGTCGCGCTGCCTTTTTCAACGGCCCAGTAACCGAGGCCAACAACGACCCCACCACCGACAATGTTGCCCAAGGTCACCGGTACTAAGTTGTGACTAATAAAGTTACTAAAGGTTAAATCGCTAAATTGCCCGGCAGGGATGCCTAATGCGGCAAACAAATTGGCGCCAGCAAAGTGCTCAATCGCAATGCCCAGCGGCACCATAAACAGGTTAGCGATACTGTGCTCAAAGCCACTGCTAACAAACATTGCCACAGGCAAAATCAGTAATGCGCTTTTAGTTAATGCGTCCTTACTACTAAAGGTCATCCAAACGCCTAAACAAACCAATAAGTTACAAAGTACGCCTAAGGCAAAAGCTTGGCCCCAACTGTGATGCAGCTTATGTTGCGCAATGTGCAGTGCATTTAAACCCCATTGCGCGCCATTGAGTTGCCACATGCCGCCCCACATCACTAACCCCAATATCAGCGACGCACCGATAAAGTTGCCGCAATACACCCGAGACCAACACGCCAATAACTGCTTAGTGGTAATACTGCCTTTAGCCCAAGCTATCGTGGTTAATACGGTGCTAGTGAACAGCTCACCACCACACACCACCACTAAAATCAGCCCCATACTAAAAGCTAAACCGCCAGCTAAGCGTATTAGCCCCCAAGGCGCACCGGTGGCGCCGGTTGTCACTGTGATATAAAAGACAAATGCCAAAGCAATAAACGCCCCCGCAAACACAGCTAAACCGAATGACTGCCAAGGTGATTTAACCGCTTTGTCTTGGCCATATTTCGCCCCTTGCTCAAACATGCTGAGCGGGGGTTCAACTAATTCAGGCACTGTTTTCAACTGAGTTACATTCAATGCTGACATGGTCATAGGCTCAGGTGTCACGATTAATTGCCGCGCTCCTTTCATAGCTGGCTCCCTATGGCAACACTCCTTTCCAATGGCAAAGTCCCCCTAATTTTTTCAACCATCTATTACTCCTTCTCATCTGTTGGTCCATGGATATTATTCGTACTTGGTTATGTTGATGGCTCAGCGTTGGCACTATGTGGTCTACCGCGGTCAAGCCTTAACACCCATTCACATTAGGACGAGATAAGAGATAATAAAATCTGATAATTTTGAATCAGTAGTTCAATTATATTGATGGGCGGATATTGCTGACTGACTTGCCTTAACAAGTAAGTCAAACTGGTGTAGGGTTAGCGACTTTAATCATTTCAATCCTAGGCGCTATTTTTTGGATAATAATCAACGTAAAGTGGCTATTTTTGTCGATGTGCAAAACATCTATTACACCACACGAGAAGCTTACGGACGGCAGTTTAACTACCGCGCTTTTTGGCAAAAAATAGCCAAGCAAAACAACATAGTAGCCGCTACCGCCTATGCCATTCATCGCGGTGATGATGGTCAGCATAAGTTTCAAAGTGCATTGCGCCATATCGGCTTTGAGGTGAAATTAAAACCTTATATTCAGCGCAGTGATGGCTCTGCCAAAGGCGATTGGGATGTGGGGATTACTATCGATATCATGGAAGCCGCACGCGAAGTGGACGCGGTGATCTTACTCTCTGGCGATGGTGATTTTGATATGTTGCTCGACAAAATCGGTGATTATGGCGTCACGTCCGACGTCTACGGCGTACCCAGCTTAACCGCCAACTCATTGGTTGAGGCTTGCAGTGTGTTTCACCCCATCACGGAAGCCGATTTACTTTAATAGCTGATTTAAGAGCCCTTTCGCATCAGCGCGAGCGATCAAGGGCGGTTTATCTTGCGTGACTTAACACGGATCTTCTATTGCTTTGCTAAGCGCTTGCCCCAGTTGCCGCCGTGTTGCTCGGCGCAAGCGCTTTCACTGTCGAACTGCACTTGGCTCTTCGCATTCTTTAGTTTAATGCCTTGTTTTGCTAGAGCTTGTACAATCCATTGCTGAAATAGCACATCTTGCTCGTCAGCTAAACACTGGCGTAATTGTTCCTGCTCAGAAAACACACAAGTTACCAATAAACTGCTACTAACCTGCTGATAATTAACACTATGGGTTAACCATTCAAAACCAGCCACCTTGGCTAACGCTTGGTCACAAACTTGCGTTAATGCCGTCACGATTTGTTGTTCTATTTTTTTATCTATTTTTCGCATCTGTTCCTCAAACACAATAGGGCATGCTGACAATAAGGCGAACTCGCCATCAAAGATCAACAGCTCCTAACAACCACGAGCATAAAACCATAAGTTTAATTGCCCCGCTGGAGTATAGGCAGGCATCCAGCCTTGCAACACCACATCAGGTTTTTCTGATGGATCGCAAATAGAATGGCTCATAATTTGAACGTACAACCACAGCTTACCATCAACATTAGTACTCTTAACAACCGAAACTGATGTTTCGCCGCTAACGGAAGCTGAAATATCACTTCCGCCGGGACGCGTAAAAATGTGACCTGCTGAAGCCGGAGTAATATAACTCAGCCTTTTCTGCAATAAAGAAGCCAGTGAATGGTATTTGGCTTGGGGAGTTGCCTGAATCCATACTGAGCCATCAGCCGTGCGTAGTTTAAACCAATCATTATGCTGCTCAAGCACAACGGCAGCTGGCGACTCATAATCAAACTCTTGCGTATCTAACAGGCTCACACTGCCGTCGGCCTTGTTGTGAACATTAACAATTAAACCTTCACAACCACCAACAGCAGCAAAGCTCCAAAATTGCTCCACCCGGATCACCCCAACCGCTTGTTCAGACTCGCTCACGGAGTAAAGCGGGATCACTTTTGGTGAAAACTGTTCACAGGGACCATGACCAAAAAGTTCTGGTAAGGTTAATAAGCCAACAATGGGCGCTTCAGCAAATGCTGATGCCATGTGAATAATTAATGCCGCAACGACTGAGAATGAAGTTAGCATCATTCTCGTGCGCTTTACCTTGTAGCATGTCATACACACGGCACTCCATTAATAGAGCTTAGCTATTTAGCTTGTCATCTCTAATGCTTTTTACATCTAGGCATCATTAACTTCTCGTGGTTATGATCTTAATTCCTAATGCAATCATGGCTCCGCCTAAAACGCGATCTACCCAGTGACCTAGCTTTTTAAACTTCAAGTTAATAGCTGGACGCGATAGTAAACCAACCACGGCCGAAAACCATGCCATTTGGATCACCATCATCCACACACCATAAATCGCGATTTGTGATATTGGCATATCAGGCGATAACACCACTGTGAAAAGTGAAACAAAATAAATCGGCGCTTTAGGGTTTAACGCATTACATAAAAACCCCATGCCTATGGTTTTTAAGCCTGAGCGAGCGGGTGCCACAGGTGCATCAGTAGCAGACAAATCAACTGGCTTCGCCATCAACCCTTTTATTCCTAAATAGAATAAATAACCGCCACCCAAAATTTTAATCATCCACAGCAAGCTGGCTGAATTGGCAATAATCGCAGCCAACCCAAACGCCGAATACAAAATATGTATAGAAAGACCAAGAGCAATACCAATGCTGCAAAGTAAGCCGGCTTTTTTACCATGGCTGAGAGTTTGCTGTGACACTAGAACAAAGTCTGGTCCAGGCGAAGCCGCCGCCAACAAATGAATTGAGGTGATTAATAACAAACCTTGGATCAAATCCACAACATACTCCGACTATTATTTATTTCATTGATATTTCAATAAGCTACCAGATAATAATACACCTTTCTAGTAGCTAGCATGCATCAGTGAGTTAAACTTACAAAACGCTGTTGCAACTTTCTCATCAACCAACCAACTAATACTAGCGTCACGGCTCCGGTTAACACAGGTGAAACCAAAAACCACCAAGTCTGCCCCGTTAACATGATTAAAATAGGATTCGCCCCCGCTGGTGGATGAGTAGTTTTAGTGACTAACATTGCTGACACAGCCAAGCCTGTTGCTAACGCTAAAGTTAACGGAGTCACCCCGATATACAACGTAAACACCACTCCGATAGTCGCGGTGATCAAATGACCGAAGATCACGTTTTTTGGCTGCGCTAACGGACTTGCTGGCACACCAAAAACCAATACTGCCGTTGCTCCCAGTGGTGCCATTAACCAAAGTCCCTGAAAACCAACCCCATGCGCAGCTAAACTATCAGCCAATGAAAGTAAGCCTATCGCCACAAAGGCACCGAACCCAGCCAATAATGACACGCTAATATGTCCCATAACATCATCCTTCCCATTAAAAAAAAGTAGACAACTTTGTCTACAAGCAAATGGTAGACAACTCAGTCTCCCTGTGTCAACATGTTTTAGTCAATATAGGAGTGACGGCATGGCTAATGACAAACGGCAATTGTTAATCGAAACTGGACTCACCTTGTTCTATCAGCAAGGCATCAACTCAGTGGGTATTAATGAAATACTAAAAGTGTCAGGGGTTGCAAAAAAAACCCTCTACAATCATTTTTCGAGTAAAGAAGAGTTAGTAATGGCTGCACTCGAAGCGCGGGATCAGCGTTTTGTCACTTGGTTAACCAAGGAATTAACTAACGTTCGGCAAAACTTACCTGATGCTCTCAATCCCCACGCAAAAAACCAGCAAGTGGTTATCGGGCTATTCAATGCCTTAACGGCTTGGTTTAATAATCAAGTTCCTGAGCTTAGTCCATTTCGCGGCTGCTTTTTTATTAATAGTTCAGCAGAGTGTGACGGACAATACCCTCAGGCAGCTCACTATTGCAAAGCGCATAAACACAAAATACGCCAACTTATTCAGCAACATTTATCTAATGCAGATGAGCCACTTTTAAATTTAGTTTACCTGCTAAAAGAAGGGGCCATCATCTCTGCTCAAGTGGATCAAGATTTACAAAGTGCACAAAAGTGCGTCACTATCATAAATAACTATTTCGCCAGCCAAGCAACCAAGGACAAGCAATGACAAATATTCAATGGGGTATCATCGGCACCGGAAACATCGCCCACCAATTTGCCAGCGCATTGCAACAGCTTGATGGTACAACATTACTTACCGTGACCTCTCGCCAACATAGTTCTGCCAAAAAATTTGCTAATGAGTTTGCTATTGCACACCCTTTTGACACATTAGATGCAATGCTAGCGCTGCCTGAGCTGGATGTCGTCTATATCGCAACACCTCACCCCCAACACTTCGCACAAGCCAAAGCTTGCCTATTAGCGGGTAAGTCGGTGTTGTGTGAAAAGCCGATGACATTAAATAAAAAACAAGCTGAAGAATTAGTTGTCCTAGCTCGCCAGCAAGGTTTGTTTTTGATGGAAGCCATGTTGATCCCCCTATTTCCAGCTATCGCCGAGTTAAAACACCTGATTGAACAAGGCACGTTAGGCGAAGTGAGAGGTATTCAAGCCAGCATGGGCTTTAACGCACCAAGAGATTGGAGCAGTAGAATATTTAACCCTGAATTAGCAGGCGGAGCACTGTTAGATATCGGCATCTACCCCCTTACTTTCGCTTATATGATCACTCAATCAGCTCCGCTCTCAATGCAAAGCCAAGTGGAAAAAGCGGTCACAGGCGTCGACTTACAATCGAGTATCGCCTTGAACTATGACTCTGGCATCATTGCTAACTTATCTTGCAGCGTAGGCCACTACTTACCTTGTACGGCTTGTGTCTTTGGTGATAAAACATGGGCGGAAGTAGTCAATTTCAGCTTTGGCCCTAGCCAAGTCATCATCAGGGATCAAATGGGTGAACAGCTCGAAGTGATTAATTGTACCACCGAACGCAGTAGCTACTACCTTGAAGCGAAACACGTTAATGAATGCTTACGCGCTGGCTTACAGGAAAGTCCCTTGGTTCCTCACCAGCAAACCTTAGCGGTGCTAGAAATGATGGATACACTAAGAGCGCAGTGGCAACTTACCTACCCAGGTGAATAAAGGGTGTAAATGCCATAATTAACCCATGGGTGAAATCTATTCATAGCGAAAAACAACCCAACATATCGAGACGATAACAACCAAGGGAAGCAAGTATTTAGTACAACATGGCCATGGATACTGCCGAGATTAAATACTTGCTTTTGCTCGTTTTAGCCGTTTATCTGCCCCTTCTATTAAATGTTTGTGGCCAGAGTGTGATTGTTAGTGTTTCAAATTGCCCGTCTTGCGATCACTAAGCATGAATTTAACCCGCTCTTATTCACCTGGGTAAACAAGCTGCCACTGTGCTCTCAAGGTATCCATCATTTCAAGTATGGCCAAGGTTTGTTGGTGGGGAACTAATGGGCTTTCAAGCAAGCCGTTACGTAAGCAATGATGCACATGCTGCGCTTCAAGGTAATAAGCGCCTTGTGAGTTATCAAATGACAAGGTGTTAGTGATGTTGCCCATTTGGTCCTTGATGATTAACTCGGTTGGCGCGTAGCTAAAATGTGGAATTTCCACCATGGCTTTATCGCCCATAACCGTCGCCACACAAGGGATAAAATGGCCAATGCTGTTGCTTAAGCTCGCAATCACCCCAGATTGGTAGCCTAAGTTAACAACTGATTGCAGATCCACGCCCGTTTCAGCTTTCTCTACTTGACTGCTAATGTCGGTTAAGCTGTTGTTCGCTAAAATATGGGCAAAAGTGAGTGGATAAATACCAACATCAAGCAATGCGCCACCGGCTAACTCTGGGTTAAACACGCGGCTTTGCCAATCTCGTGGTGAGTTAAAGCCCATTCCTGCATGGATACTCTTTAATGTGCCAATGTCACCACGGGCAATTAAGTCTTGTAAAGCTTGGATCGCAGGAAACATAGGGATCATCATGGCTTCCATTAAGAACACCTGATGCTGCTTAGCAAGCGCAACCAACTCACAAGATTGTGCTTTATTTAAAGTCATTGGCTTTTCACAAAGTACCGATTTACCAGCCAAAATACATGCTTTGGCCTGTTCATAATGCTGGGGATGGGGAGTCGCAATATAAACCACATCTAAGTCTGCCTCTGCTAACATACTACTCAGCTCATCATATGAATGCTCAATGTTAAATTCTTGAGCAAAGCTTACTGCAGTCGCTTGTTGTCGAGATGTCACGGCATATAACTTAGCGTCGCTCAATGTGACCAGTGCGCTTGCAAATTGATGCGCGATGTTACCTGTGCCTATGATGCCCCAATTGATTTTGTTCATAATTTACCAACCTGATTATTAACGTTAGTTAATATGCTACTTGAACAAGCTGTAACTTCTAGTATCTAATTGGTGCAAACAGTTTCAACTAATAGTATCAGCCAGTGTGAGTTAATGACTTGCAACAACAAATTAGACGGAGAAGAAGATGCTCGCTTTAGCACGTTTTTTGCCTGTATTTTTAACCGTATGTGAAACGTTAAATTTTTCCAAAGCCGCACGAAAAATGGGCGTCACGCCTGCGGCAGTGAGCAAGAGCATAGGTAACTTAGAACAGCAGTTAGCACAGCGTCTATTTCATCGAACAACTCATGCCCTTTCCTTAACCGATGAGGGGCAGCGATTTTATCAGCAGGTTGCGCCTTTACTTGAGCAGCTGGATTCTGTATTAACTCAGCACTCACCAGCACAAATGCACCCTAATGGCCTATTAAGAGTAAGTGTGCCGTATGGATTTGGTCGTCAGCATCTTTTGCCTTTGATTGCAGGGTTTTGCCGTGCTTATCCCGATGTGCAGTTGGATCTGAGGTTTGAAGATAAAGTGGTGGACATGATCAAAGAAGGCATAGATGTCGCGATTGGCAATTCCTTACCTTCTGATTCAACCATGATTGCTCGTCGATTATGCCCACTGAGTTTAGTCGCGGTCGCTTCGCCTGCATTTATCACCAAACATGGTATGCCAGCGCACCCTAGCGAATTAAACACCTTAGCGCGTGTTTGTTACCGTTCACCAACAACTTATCGCATTGTGCCTTGGCAGTTTAATACGCCGGATAATAAGCTCATTGTTATTCATGGCGATCCTGCCTTATCAGTGACTAACATTGAATTGACCAGTAAGCTTGCTCTAGAGGGCTTAGGTGTGACTTTATTAAGCCGATGGTTGGTACAAGATGAGTTGCAATCTGGTGCGTTAGTGGAGGTGTTAGCGGATTTTCCCGCGACAGGGACGCCGATTATGATTTATTACGCATCTAAGCAACATCAACCAAGTAAAGTGCGAGTATTTATTGATTATGTAACTGAGCATTTAGTCGTTGACAATTAAATTTCATCGCACAATAGGGAGCAAAATAACTAACTAGAGCAAACCAAAGCGCGTCACGATAACAATAGAATAGAAAACGCTTAGCTTGATTGATCTTGCTAGCGAGTAATAAAGTATCCAAACTGTTAGCAATCCATATATTTTAATAGGAGCCACCATGAGTGACCAATTTATCAAATCCAAAGCGGCTATCGCATGGGGACCAAACCAGCCTCTTAGTGTTGAAGAAGTGGATGTCATGCTGCCGCGCAAAGGCGAAGTATTAGTGCGCATTGTCGCGACCGGTGTTTGTCATACCGATGCCTTTACCCTTTCCGGCGATGATCCTGAAGGTGTATTTCCTGCGATTTTAGGCCACGAAGGCGGCGGTATTGTTGAACAAATTGGTGAAGGCGTCACCAGTGTCGCGGTCGGCGATCATGTCATTCCGCTATACACTGCTGAATGTGGCGAATGTAAATTTTGTAAATCTGGCAAAACCAATTTGTGCAGCGCCGTGCGCGAAACTCAAGGTAAAGGCTTAATGCCCGACGGCACCACCCGCTTTTACAAAGACGGCCAACCCATTTTTCATTACATGGGCTGCTCAACCTTCTCGGAATACACTGTGCTACCGGAAATTTCACTGGCTAAAGTCAGTAAAAAAGCGCCATTAGAAGAAGTGTGTTTGTTAGGTTGCGGCGTCACAACTGGCATGGGTGCGGTACTCAACACTGCCAAAGTAGCGCCTGGCGATAACGTGGCAATCTTTGGTTTAGGCGGCATCGGCTTATCTGCCATCATCGGCGCAAAAATGGCCGGAGCTAATCGTATTATTGGCGTCGATATCAACGAAAGTAAATTTGAGTTAGCCAAACAATTAGGCGCAACCGACTGCATTAATCCGAACAAATTCGACAAGCCGATTCAAGAAGTCATTGTTGAAATGACCGACGGCGGCGTGGAATATTCATTTGAATGTATTGGTAATGTGGATGTAATGCGCTCGGCTCTTGAGTGTTGTCATAAAGGTTGGGGCGAGTCAGTGATCATTGGCGTGGCGGGTGCGGGACAAGAAATTTCCACTCGTCCATTTCAACTGGTAACGGGTCGAGTATGGCGCGGCACCGCTTTTGGCGGCGTTAAAGGACGCTCAGAGCTACCGGAATTAGTCGAGCGCTACCTTGCTGGTGAATTTGCCCTTAACGACTTTATCACCCACACCATGGCACTGGAGCAAATTAACGATGCCTTTGACTTAATGCACAAAGGCGAAAGTATTCGCTCAGTGGTGCACTTCGCTAAATAGCTGCACTTTGTCAAATAAGCGCTGACCCGTTGTTATTTCGGGTCAGCATCATAAAAAGAGGACATCATGAGCTCAAACGCCCCATCAACTCAGCTAACGCAATTAAGCCAAGCCAAAGTCGCGGGAGGCTGGCATCAGCAATATCAACACCCAGCCAGTACCACCGCATGTAACATGCGCTTTGCCATCTTTTTGCCACCCAATGCCAGTGCAGCTAACAAGGTGCCGGTATTGTACTGGCTATCAGGGCTCACCTGCAGCGATGAGAATTTTATGCAAAAAGCCGGCGCCTTTAAAATGGCCGCCCAGCTTGGCATGGCGATCGTCGCCCCTGATACTAGCCCGCGCGGTGATGAGGTGCCAGATGCGCCCGATGGCGCTTATGACTTAGGCTTAGGCGCGGGGTTTTACCTCAACGCCACTCAAGCGCCGTGGCAGCGCCATTATCAAATGTATGATTACATAGTGCATGAGCTCCCCCCATTGATTGAAGCCCATTTTCCCGTCACCACACAGCGCGCCATTTCTGGCCACAGCATGGGCGGACACGGCGCCTTAGCCATTGCCCTGAAAAATCCGCAGCGCTACACCTCAGTATCGGCCTTTAGCCCTATCTGTCATCCAAGCAATTGCCCTTGGGGACAAAAAGCCTTTGCTCATTACTTAGGCGAGGATAAAACAAGCTGGCTGGAATACGACGCCGCTGAATTACTCAAGGCCAATAAAACCGAGCTGTCGATATTAGTTGACCAAGGCGAGGCCGATAATTTTTTAGCCGAGCAACTTAATCCGCAAAGCTTAGTCGACGCCGCCGCCATATCAGGTAGTGATCTCAGATTAAGAATGCAGCCAGGATATGATCACAGCTACTTTTTTATCTCGAGCTTTATTGATGAACACTTAGCGTTTCATGCTAAGTATTTAGCATAAAAATACGATTAAGTGTTCTGTAGTGTTAGGCGCAGAGCTACTCGCACCGGAAAACTTCATAATGCCGCTCTGCATTGGCTGATACGTTAGCCCAATCCGAACCAGCGGCTCTTGCTTGATGGGCATCAAACGAAGCACTATCGATAAACACTTCATAAACATCAA
This sequence comes from Motilimonas sp. E26, assembly GCF_021278025.1. Taxonomy (GTDB): domain Bacteria; phylum Pseudomonadota; class Gammaproteobacteria; order Enterobacterales; family CBDFNC01; genus Motilimonas. Next base: position 69,964 of record NZ_JAIBHJ010000003.1, on the reverse strand, counting down.
ACCTTAATGGGCTCTCAGCGCACTGCTTCACATCAAATACCAAGCACCCAGCTTCAGCCTGAGTCAGCCTTTGATGTGTTGGCAGTGCTTGCTTAACCGCATCAAGATCAGCCGTTGGCACTAAAATATATCCTCGCAATACCACTTTCGACATGAGTCCTCCTTATTTACACCCAAGCAACCGCAAGATACTCATGGTATTCAAAGCAGAACGATAAAACCCAACTACAAAAACAGCGGCGCTTTTAATACCAGCTCAACTCGTCTGTTTTGCTGGCGACTGCCATCAGTATCATTAGCAGCTTTAGGTGCAACAGGCCCTACGCCAACAGGTTGTAGGCGCGATGCTGCAATTTTAAATTGCGATACCAAAGTATTCACCACCTCAGTTGCCCGCTTTTCGGCAAGGTCTTGGTTGTACTCGTATGAGCCTTTGTTATCCGTATGACCTACGACGTATAACGCCACTTCCGGTTTTTCATTCAGAAAATTAGCGATTTCAGTTAACTGCTGAGTTGAGCTTGGTTTAATGGTGTGTTGGTCAAAATCAAATTCAATGCCATACAAGGCCACTTTACCTTGTGCGGCAATGGCCTTGCTCAAACTATCACTGTTAATATTTAAGTTTGCTTGGCTAATGGATTTTTCTTCTATGATATCAACCACCAGCTCAACCGGATGGGAATTGAAAGGTTGGGCACTGACCATTGAAAGATATATTTTACCTTCTGGGGTCGACTTTTCTGCGGTAAAGAAATAGTAATTGGAACTGGATTTTAAGTTCTGGAAGTTGGTGTGATGACGAGATTTAAATACGGTATCACTGTAGTTATACCAAAGTAACTTGTTCCCGCAGGTTTTAGCGGGGCACTCTGTAATCACTGTAAACCCAGCTGCTTGTAACGCATTTAGATAGTTTTTGTGAGTAGCATAAGTGCCCACTTGTTTATCGATACGGTAGTTTAATGTCGTTACCTTGCCCTCAACCATTTTATTTGGGATTTTATCATCTTTCATTATGCCCGTAATAAGAGGGTAAAGCTCAAAATCACTGCGGCTTGATGCCACTAAATAACTGCCGGGAAAACGACTTAACAACGGGTGGTCGGCGGTATTTTCTTCGTCTGGCTCTGGTGCCTCAAAGCTTGAAAAATCCAATGGTTCGATTTTAAACCCTTGTTCGACCGAAACATGTGAGGTCGGCTCATCACGGGTAACTAGCTGTTCGTAGGCGATTTGTAACTCATCGTCTTTGCCGTTAGAGAACAATGAAATAGCGTAGGTTTGCTCAGCTTGCTGCTTAGTTGCGGTAAGGTAAGCGATTTCTTTATTGTTACTGGAGCAGCAATAAGCATATAGATTGACTTCTTTACGAAAACCATTGTCCGTCATTTCTTTGTACTTCCATGCCTCACAGTCTTTATCACAATAAAACAGAATTTGATAACCTGCGGCAGTGAGCTTAGATTTCGCTTCTTGTAACCATGCTGCATAATGAATCCCAACGTCACCGTCTATTGTTTGATTATAACTATGGTATGTCCCTAGCAAGGTTTGCATGCTCTCACCGCTGGCGTTATCAAGAATGTCCATTGGTGCATACTCAAAATAAATCTGATTTTCTATTTCACCTTGTTCATGGGGAGGGATAATGTATTTCACCTCGGTGGCAAAGCCATGGCAACTGATCGTTAGTAAGAAGGCAAATAGCCATAAATTCTTCATTCTCTTCCTTAAGCTTGGTCTACGCGAAGTTAATCAAGGTATTAAACCCTTGAGATATAAATAAAACAACAAAAAGACAAATTTCATTAAACAAAAAAGCACCAAATCTGCACAACCTAAGCTTGCTCAAAGAATGACAAGCGTCTGCCCTTTATTTTCAAACTTCATCAAAAATAAATACGTAACAATACTGATTCGCATCTCGACATATATAAATCAAATAGATAACCTACCAAGCCAACTATGAATTGATGAGGATTTTTTTATGCGCAATATAGTTTCGGCTCTGCTTCTATCTAGTGTCAGCGGCTTAGCCTTAGCCAATAATGGCCAATTTGTTATTGCCAAACACGAGCTTGGCACATCACTGGCAACAACACAGTATTCTTATGTGCCCGTTGAGATACACGCCGATAGCTCGGGCAAAAACTATACCACCCTCAGTGGGGCTTACGCCTCATATGTGCAAGAAATAGACGGAAAACATGGCCTGCACTATCGCCATTGGCTAAGCGAAGTGAAAGCAGAACTGACAGCTGCGGGCTACCAAATTAACCTTGAATGCACAGAGCAATGCAGTACCAAACCCTATCGAGCCAAAATTGATGATAACTTCCGATATGAAGGTTTATACAAAGTTGGTTATACCAGCGCAAACAAAAATCAATTTGGCTATTTAACTGCCGTTAAAGGCAGCGCAGACCAGCAAGAGGCTGTTATTGTTTTCGCAAAACAAGGCTATAAAGACGAGTTATTACTCGCCTATGAGCAGATCTCTAGCACGCCAATGCCAAGTGCAGGAGTAAAGGTAGATAATAACTTTACTATTAAACCGATGGATTTTTCACAGCTTAAACCCGCTGAAAAAGATGCAAATGGCGCGGTAGACCACCCCATGCTGACACGTTTTCCCGGCAGTTATCTTGTTTGGTCTAGTCGCAATGATTTTGAACCTTACCCGTTAATTACCGGACCTTACAAGAAGAAGATCCCGACGAAAACTGTGGAAGGTAAAGTGACAACACTAAACTACCGAATCGATAAACGTGTTGGTCCCTACGCAGTACACAAAAATTATATGAATGCCTTATTAGACAATGACTTTCAAATCATTTTTGAGTGCTCGGCAGCCACCTGTGGCAATATGCTGCTACGTGACAACTTGAAAAATACTGTGTTTGCCAAAAATCATAAGTCTGACATCTACAACATGGGTGAAAAAAGTCACTATTACCTGTTCACGGCAGAGAAACAAACACCCCAAGGTAAAATTTATGCCTCAATGTATAGCTTTCAAACCAGTGGTAAATACGAAGTTGAATTTGTTGCTGACATCATTGAAGAAAAAGCAGTAAGCCAAGCCGATCTCAATATTGATAGCGATAGCTTAACCAAAGAAATTGCCGCTAAAGGCAGTGTTTCTTTGTATGGGATAGAATTTGATTTTAATAAACACACCATTAAAGAAAGCTCAACACCACAGCTAAACGAGATAGCCGATTTTCTAAAAAAACAAGATCAAATTACCTTGTACGTGGTTGGGCACACTGACAATAAAGGGGCATTTGACTATAACCAAGGCCTGGCACAAAAACGCGCGGCAGAAGTGGTGAAAGTGCTGACACAAAACTACCAGATAAAACCCTCGCGGTTACATCCTGTCGGCGTTGGCCCTGTCGCACCCAAAGCAGCGAATGACAGCGATAGCAACATGCAAAAAAATCGCCGAGTAGAACTGGTTCTGAAGTCACCACTGGCGATTTAATCACGTCGGCAAGTTGCGCAGCCTACCTTTTCGTTAATGGCATGCAAGCCGGATACATCACGGTAGGTTGCTTGTTTTCTAGCGCTGACAATCCACTTAAAAGGCATTGTTTTTTGTATTTATTGCGCCAGCAGATAGACAAAGCTGTTTATTGGTTTAGTTATCGGTTGTGTTCATGAGATGACTCCAGCAAGCACCATCAAAATGAGGGGATAACTTGAGTATCATATGTAATATAAAAGGTCAGTCACACTCTAGAGCGCAACGGCTTCGTTCAACACGGCATTTAAACACAATTAATACAGCGAGCTCAGCTTGGTTACTCAACATTATCTCCCGCTTGCTCATGGGGGCTACATTGCAGTTTGTATGTAGATAAACATACTAAAATCGTCAAAATAGGTCTTTATAATGAAAATTCATATTTATCAACAATATCCTAATGCAAACCCAGATAAAGGTTTGAGTGTCCATAGCGATAGTGACAAAAATGTTAAAACAAATTCCTCAACGCCTCAGTCTCATGTTGCAGAAAGTGGGGAGACAAAAGTTAGTTTATCCTCTGAAGCATTAACAATACTTGATATTGATAAAAAGCAAAGCAATAAGACCTTTGAGCAGAAAGAAATAGAGTATAGGTTAGCCAAACAAGAATATGAAAAAAAGGTAAACAATCTACCTGTTGATTACAGGAAAATGAAACAGGTAAAAGATAGGCTTGCCGAAGAAATAAAAATATTGAAAGCTGAAGTATCGAAAATAAAACAGTCAAATACACTCAATAAAGAGGAAAAAGAACAAGAAATAACGGCACTCGAACAACAAATAGCCAGTAAAAGTTTGACTGTAATTGAAATAAGCGAAGAATTTGCCCAAAAGCTCAAAGAACAAGAGCGAAGTAAACAAATTTCTCCTGAAAGTGCGGCTGATATGCTGAAAACCTTCCATTCTTCTCCACCAAAAGCTCCTGAAGAAAAGAGACTGTAAATAGTTAATCAAGCTTATCTAAAATGCCCCCTCAAAACGCGACAAATTGAACCGAGTGCGGATTAATATGGATAAAACCCATTGTGGACTATTCTTTAAGAAGCGCTTTTAAGGGAGGCTGGAAATGGCCATATACCATAGCCTATTGCTAACGATTTTTCTTGCCACCACCAGCTTTGCCCAAAAGCTCGATCTGGTAACGTTGCAATACCCTCCCTACCAATACGAGTCAGCCGGGGAAGTAAAAGGCATTGCAGTCGATATTGTTAAAGAAGCCTTTGGCCGCTTGGGTATTCAAGCTGAAATTAGAGTATTGCCTTGGTCTAGAGCCATTCGCTATATAGAGCAAGGGCAAGCAGATGCCATTTTTACTGCATTTAAAACCCCTGAACGAGAAAAGTTTGCCGATTACTCTAATGAAATACTGCTTTGGCAAACCATTTCTTTGTTTGTCAGATCTGATTCTACCTTGGAATTTAATGGCGATTTGGAAACCCTAAGAGGAATGACTGTCGGCGTTGTTAAAGGCGTTAATTATGGCAAGTCGTGGGATGCGGCAATGAATGAAGGTGTATTTAATAGCGTCGAGCTAAGTAATGAAGGCGAACAAAACATGCGTAAATTACTGGTTGGCCGAGTTCCCATCATTGTCAGTAATCGCTTTGGCGCTTATGCTAACGTGAACAAAACGGCCCAACTTAATGATATTCGTGAACTCAAGCCAGCCTTAGAGCATATTGCCAGTTATATTGCCTTTTCAAAAAAGCGTAACTTAGCACTAACGCGGGATCAATTTGACCAAACGCTAAAGCAGATGAAGCAAGATGGTAGCTATCAAAGGATCATTAGCACCTACTATAATAAGCTTCGCTAACTTGCACTCGCCCATCATTCTAACGAGTCAGTTAAAGCTGCCAATACTTGCGTGACGATACGTTGGTGATTTTGCGGCCTAGACTGATGCCCAATTTCTTGGCAAATAACCTCTTCCCCCTCTGCAGCAAGTATTTTTGTACCTTGATCTGTACAAACAGCAAAGGCACTAAATTCCGTGGCAGTGTTTATTTTTATTAGCTTTAACCTTGGTATAGCAGAGATTAACCTGGCCGGTTTTAGTGCCTGATGATGGCGCGCTGTCAGATCAATCACAGTAACAGCAGGTGTTATCATTTTAAGTGTATTTTCATCAAATACACTTGTGAGCTCAGGGTTAATGACGACCACAGACTTCATGCCATTAATGGACTTACTCTGGTTAACTTTATGATCAGAGGTCTGTGTTATATCCACCTTATTTTTTGCTAACCAACCACAATCAACGTTGGTGTTGTCGCCATCACATGAAGCCCTATATTTACTGGGACTTAGCTTGGCACCAGAAAGTAATAGCATGGATGTACCGCCCAGAAAAAAACCAACGCCCGTGACTTTTTCTTTGTCAGCGCTATTTCTTAACATATCAATGCTATCTAAATGCGAAAGTCCAAGGGTTAAATCACTCACCCTATGTGCTATTTCATCCACGGCCAAATCAGGCGTTATCTCAGCAGCAGAAGGTGGCTTAGGTGCGATAACAATATAGCCTTTTTCCGCCAGTGCTGATGCAATCCAACCAGTATGATAAAATGAAGAACGCGTTCCACCATGGGACAAAAGTACAACGGGATACTTACCCAAAGAAATTGGAGCGTTTAGGTTGGTGTCGACCGCTTCAAAAACCTTGCCGTTGCCAAAAACGTAATTCGTTGCTTTTGCATCTGTCGGATACCAATAATACACCTCGACAGGCATATTTCTGTCGTCACTTGCAATGCTTTTAATCGTCAATGCCGCTTGCTTCTCTTCACTCGCCCTAACACCAGAGCTAAGCACTGCAAGCGCGATTAATAAAATAACCTTTTTCATTTATACCTCTACAAATAACAAATTTTAGAACATACAATGCAAGCACTGAGATTAGGAAATGAGCCAATTATTTCTTAGGCAAATTAATACTATATTACGATTTAACGCTAAGTACACCAATGAAGCTTTAGCGCTCCAACCAATACACCGCGGCCACCAGTTTAAGAGATAGTTACCGAACCAGGGTCACAAATTCAAATCCACAAACAGAAAAATTGGTAAGGCATTAGCAAGAAGAGAAGATGACAATAAGGCTCCTTGCGGAGCCTTAATAACAAGATTAAGCAGCGTTATCTTCAGCTGCATGCTCTAAAGCAGGCTGCTTTTGGTTGATCATGATAGTTTTAGGCTTCATCGCTTCAGGAATTTCCTTCACTAAACTGATCATCAGTAGTCCGTTATTCAGGTCTGCGCCTGTTACTTTAACAAAATCCGCTAAATTAAATTTACGCTCAAAACTTCGGTTTGCGATACCTTGGTATAAATATTTTCGCTCTTCCTTATTAGGCTTTTTACCGCAGATAGTGAGTACATTTTTTTCAACCTGAATATCGAGCTCATCCTCGGTAAAACCCGCTACAGCAACGGTTATCGCATAACGATTTTCATCAAGCACCTCAATATTGTAGGGCGGGTAGCCAACTGATGCGTGATCAGACGCTAGTGCATTATCAATTAACGCACCTAAGCGATCAAAACCAATGCTGCTGCGGTAAAGTGGGGTTAAATCAACTGGGTTCATAATACATCCTCCATTAGAAGCAATATAAAACAAAAGCAATTAATTTGAGGCAGTCTCATTATTTGAGCATCTCTCCTCACCCATTTATCTAGGGGCACGTAAAATATTTTCAAGTATTTTTCGAACTTTTTTCAGACTCAGTTATGCTAGGTTGTTAGAAAAGCGGTGCACAACAATGGAAAATAAACAGAGGAAACAACATTATGGCAAGTTATGTTCCAGCAAAAGTTTGGACACAAGAAAGTGATAATGGCGGCACTTGGGCCAGCATTAATCGCCCTACAGCAGGCGCGAGACACGAGCAAACACTCCCCAAAGGTAAACATTCACTGCAGCTCTATTCCATGGGCACGCCCAATGGCCAAAAAGTGACTATTATGTTGGAAGAGTTACTCGCACTGGGTGAAACGGCTGCTGAATACGATGCCCATTTAATAAAAATTGGTGACGGTGACCAATTCTCATCAGGCTTTGTTGATATTAACCCTAATTCCAAGATCCCAGCCCTACTCGATACTTCAATCCCAACCCCAATTAATGTGTTTGAGTCAGGCGCAATTTTGCTTTATCTGGCCGAAAAATTTGGCCATTTTTTACCGAAAGACTTAGCTGCACGCACCCAAGTAATGAACTGGTTGTTTTGGCTACAAGGCTCTGCGCCTTATCTCGGCGGTGGCTTTGGCCATTTTTACGCCTATGCGCCAGAAAAGCTTGAATACCCAATTAACCGCTTTGCCATGGAAACCAAGCGGCAATTAGACTTGCTTGACAAGCAGCTGGCTAAGCAGAGCTATATCGCCGGCGACGAGTACAGCATTGCCGACATGGCTGTTTGGCCTTGGTATGGCAACTTAGCGCTAGGCAACATATACGATGCGGCCACCTTTTTAGACGTTGAAAGCTACTCTAATTTGCAACGATGGGCGAAGCAAATTGCCGACCGCCCAGCCGTACAACGAGGTAAAATAGTCAACCGCACTTGGGGTGAGCCTTGGGAAATGTTGGCAGAGCGCCATCACGCACAAGATATTGATGCGGTGTTAGCCTTAGCGCCCTCAACATAGATAAAGGTTAAAAAAGGCTTACTGGTAAATACCAGTAAGCCACTTTTTCGCCAATTGATACTCATCAATACTGATGGAATATCCATATCAAAAACAGCCCTGATAATTGCAAACACATGATTAAACTAGCCACAATTATAATAAGTTGTGCATTACTCTTGAGCTGCAGTAAACCTGAGCAGCTAGCAATCAACCAGTACAATGAGTTGCTTGCGCAAGCATTCGAACACCCCGTCACATCAAAAAGTAGTCAGCACTTTCCAGCGCGTCGTGATTTAACCTTGGCTGAACTCGATTCGCAGCTCACCCTGCTGGAGAGTTTGCAATTAAAACAGTGTGATTTACTGTATCTGGCTAGCGAAAAAAATCAGATTTTAAATAAACATCAAAGCGGGGCTGACAATTTTGTTTTTCAACTCACCTTACTGAATCAACTAACTCAGTGTTTGCAAACAGAGCAAGAAATGCCCAATGCTGAGCGTGATTTTTTATCCGCGCTGGCAAAAGAAAAACGCGCCAAGCTACCCAGTTATTTTTGGAACCTATTATTGAGTGATGAGTCCAGTTATCGCTTTTTTGCCCAGTATACTCAGCTATATCCAGCATCAGGCCACCGCTTTGCTTTAGCAAGTCAGCAAAGCCTAAATTACTTGATTGAAATTAAACAGCAGGTAAACAGTATTTCCGCCTCAACAACGGCGACCATCCCCGCGGCTTTATTGCGGCAGTTGAAGCTGCTACCTGAGCATTTAGCTCTCTTGGCACAAAGCCGTTATGTTGCTAGTTTGCTGCACAGTGCTGATGTTGCCAGCTCTCAATTAGAGCAAGCCACTTCCCTACTCAGCCAAAACCAAGCTGACATAAATTGCCATAGTAAGCGTAACGATGTGCCTTTTAGTCAGTTAAAAGCCATTTTTTCACATCGCTTTATTAAACAAATGCAGCCTTATCTAAGCCAAATTAACACTGAATTACATCAGGTAATGCCGCTGTTAGCAGCCTTACTCAAACCTTACCCCGCTCAACTTGATAATAGTGTAACCAAGCAGTTAGACAGTGTATTAGCAACGCAACAGCGCTTACAGCAAGCCAACCTTGCCCACCAGCAACAATGGCAAACCTTGTTTGAGCGTTGTCAGCAGAAAGTGGGAGGTTAGGTTTAGGTCAGTGAATAAGCGTTATGCTATTTACAGCAGGTATCAACTAAGATGTGATCTAACAGCAGCGTTTTTTATTTAATTTACTGCTAGCATCCTCCACAATCAGCAACATACAGACCAAGGCACATCATGAAATTGCGTTATTACGCGCTACTCACAGCGTTACTATTCGGATTAAGCTCAGCCCCTTTTAGCTATGCTAAAGTAGCGTCTGATCATCCGCTAACCATTAGCGACTCCCAGCATAACTTTAAACAAGACGCACAGTTAATTAAAGCCAAGTATGAAGCAGCCCTATTTACCTTAGCCCCCTACACCTTTGCCCACTTTGGGCTGCGGATGCACCGACAAACTCAAGATCCGAAGTACGCCTTATCACTCTGGGTGGATGCCGCTCGTATTGCTAATAACCTCAATAAATTTGCTCATGAAATACAAACGCCAGAGCAAGTTCAGCAATATTCATTACAAAAACTCAACAAGCTCAAGGGCAAAAGCGACGAGCGTTCAAAGCGCCGTTATCAAGCCACTTTGGCCTATCCAGAATATCTGTTTCTTGGTATTGATTTACTCAGTAATATGGCCAGGGCTAACGAGTTTGGCCTTAAACATGAACAAGATGCCAAGTTAAGGAAGGTACTTAAGCGTTATGACTTTGCTGCCTATGTTAGCGATCCTGCAATGATTAAAGCATGGGCCGCGCAACTGGCTAATCAGGTATATTGGTTACGTCAGTTAGGCGAACAAGACGTGGTAGCTGAGTTTACTAACGCATTTCGCCAAGTTTATCCTGACTCACAAGATCACCGACTCAGTGAACAACAGTTTAATAATAAAATTTACGGTCTCAGCCATATTATTTTTGCTGACTCACAATACTATTTACAGCCAGTCAAAGAGTCCGATCATCAATGGATTTTTGACTACTATCGCAACAATATCGACGAGATCCTAAAGCGTTGTAAAGAAGATGTAATAGCCGAAGTAGGCATTAACTTTTTACTGGCACAATTAGATGATGATCCGGTGGTGTTGAAAACCCGAACTGCTATTAGTAAAGCCATCAACCGCCAGCATAATATGGTGCCGTCAGTAACCGGTGATGCTAACTTAGCGCGCGGCGAGCACCGCAATGTATTAGCGATAATGCTACTGGATTGGCAAGGTTTCTTAACGGAGAAATCGTTGCAAGCGTCGCCGGATATGGTCGTTAATCCGCCTTATGGCTTGGTGCACAAGTAACACACTAATTTTGTTGTTTATCTATCACAGCAGCAAGCTCCATCTCTTTTTGCCAAATTCTTAATTTATCGGCTTTTGAGATATCAGCGTTAAAGATAAAATCGTGTTTTTGGCCGGCTTTAGCAGGGATTGTAAGCTCAGATAAATGTCGGCTAACATGAGTTAATCGTGTTATGTAACCATCAGAATCAATTAGCAGCACATTACCTTGATCGTCAAGATTTGCGATGCGAACTTGTTTGTCAGATTGATTTTTAAAACCAACTTCTACTCGCAGGTTGTTGCTTTCGGCGACGCTCTCCACGGTTAATATTTCAACTAATAAGTGTTGCTCAAACTCTTCTAAGTTAGTGACAACAATAGCGCCATCTACTGAAGTAGTATTCGCACGCCCTTCATCGACACCTTCGTTGATCCCGCCAAAAAAATCTTTGGTAAATGAAACCACTTCTTTTGTGGTTTCAGTCACTATTTCACGAGCCCCAGCAGATACCTGAGCACTGACAAGTAGACCAAATGAAGCTACTACAAATAATTTTCTCATAAAAATCTCAAAATTCGTTATAACTAGGCGCATATTGACTATTTAGTTATCAAATTGCAATCTTCAAAGCGGAAAATATACAACCAGTTCAAGCAGTAACCAAGAAAAGTAGGCGGCTCACTTTCCTTGGTTAGCCATTCCCAATATCTAAAACTGTTTATTTTGCAACGTCCACAAGTGCATTAAATCCAGCGCGATGGTAGCACCGGCTAACGCTGTTACTTCACTATTATCATAAGCCGGAGCCACTTCTACCACGTCCATGCCCACAATCGGTAGCCCTTCAAGACCACGAATAATTTTTAATACCTTGTCGGTAGTTAAACCGCCACACACCGGCGTGCCCGTACCCGGTGCAAACGCAGGATCAATACAGTCGATATCAAAGGTTAGATACACAGGTAGATCGCCCACCGTTTGCTTGATTGAAGCAACGATGTCTGCCACCGATAAATCATTAGCCTGCATCGCGTTAATAACATTAAAGCCATGCTCTTTTTCGGTATATTCAGTGCGAATACCAATTTGCACTGAGCGATGCTTATCAATTAAGCCTTCATTAGGGGCATGATAAAACATGGTGCCGTGATCGTAGCGACTACCGTTGCTATAGGTGTCGGTATGGGCATCAAAATGAATTAATGCCATTTTGCCATATTTTTTCGCATGAGCACGAAGCAACGGCAAGGTAACAAAGTGGTCACCACCTAAACCTAATAACGTTTTGCCGCTGGCCAATATTTGGTCTGCTGCTGATTCAAGCTGATCGCAAAACGCTTGTGAATCTCCGCAGCTATATACCAAGTCGCCAGCATCGACAATTTTAGTATGTTGCAGCAGATTAAATTGCCAAGGAAAACGGCGGCCTTCCCAAGCTAAGTTAATCGATGCTCGGCGAATAGCATCTGGTCCCATACGCGCCCCCGAGCGGCCGGAAGTGGCCATATCAAATGGCAATCCTAGCACCACAATATCAGCATCGGTGTTAAGAGGGTTTTGCACTAAGGGCTGACGTAAAAACGTCATAGCATTGGAATATAAGGAGTTATCCACTTGCTGAAATACATCGTTCATCTGCATTAAGCCTTTCATTGACTTGCTATTACCTAAATACCAACCCTGACAGTTGGCTTGGCTATTCTTTTATCGTCGCTTCGCGGTATAAATACCGCTCCCACAAAGTGCGACACACACGTAGGAGCAGCATTTATGCTGCGATATTTAACTTAAATATCTTCTAAATAAGTATAACCTTTTAAACCTAAATCCAATTCAGCAAACACGCTGTCTTGTTCATCCGCTGGGATTTTGGCCTTAATCAACTCAAGGTAAGACGCTCTAAACTCGTCGGCGTCTAAATGCACGTAACGCAACATGTCTTCTACGGTATCCCCTTCGTTGATCTCAGTGACTGTGGCGTTACCTTGCTCATCCATCATCACCACTGCACTGTGGGTATCACCAAATAGGTTATGCATATCACCCAAAATTTCTTGATATGCCCCAACCAAGAAAAAGCCCATTAGGTATTCTTGCTCAGATGACCATGCTGGCACTGGCAGAGTGGTTTCAATGCCTTGACCGTCCACGTACTGATCAACCGTGCCGTCAGAATCACAAGTAATATCCAACAGTACTGCACGACGGCTCTGCTCTTGGTCTAATCCCGTTAATGGCAATACCGGAAACACTTGATCAATCCCCCATGCATCCGGCAGTGACTGGAACAACGAAAAATTAACAAAAAACTTATCCGCTAACTTTTCTGTTAGTTCATCCATAATCGGGCGATGAAAACGATTCTTACTGTCTAATAACTGGTTTAACTCAAAACACAAACGTAAGTTAAGCTGCTCAGCCCAAGCGCGTTGCGGTAGGTTAAGTACACCCATAGAAAATTGACTGTGCACTTCGGCTAAGTCACTTTGACAGTCATGGTAAATTTCAATTAACGCGCGATCGTCATTGCGATCACTTAGCTGCAACCAAGAGCGCCACATGTTTTGCAGCAATAATGGATCATCCACAGCCGGCGGCACCAACGCTTCAGGCGCATAGCTTTCTGCGCCAATCACATTTGAAATTAGCACCGCATGGTGCGCGGTTAACGCACGGCCCGACTCAGAAATGATCATCGGCATCGGCTGATTATACAGCTTACAAATATCACCTATGGTGTAAACGATGTTGTTAGCGTACTCCGCCAAACTGTAGTTCATTGAATTTGATGATTGACTACGCGTACCGTCGTAATCCACCGCTAAACCGCCGCCCACGTCCATGCATAACAATTTAGCGCCAAGCTCACGCAATTCACAATAAAAGCGCGCTGCTTCACTTACACCGGTGCGCACGTCACGAATGTTAGCCATTTGTGAGCCTAAGTGAAAATGCACTAACTGCAACGCTTCTACTTGGTTGTTTTGCTTTAGCACTTCTAAAACATGTAACACTTGCGATGCTGATAAACCGAATTTCGATTTTTCACCACCACTGGCTTGCCACTTGCCTTTACCCTGTGAAGCCAAGCGTACACGTAGGCCTAAACGCGGTGACACATTTAGTTTTTTCGCTTCAGCAAGTACCATCTCTAGTTCAGACATTTTTTCTAAAACAATATGAACCTTATGGCCTAATTTTTCACCAATCAGTGCCAAGCGAATGTATTCGCGGTCTTTGTAGCCGTTACATACAATCACCGAGCTCACTTTTTGTGCTAGTGCCAACACCGCTAACAATTCAGCTTTACTGCCTGCTTCTAAACCCAGTTGTTTAACTTCATTATCTTTTTGGCTAGCTAATAGCTCGTCTACCACTTCTTTCTGTTGGTTTACTTTAATCGGATAAACCAACAAATATTTTTCGTCATACTGGTAGTCAGCAATGGCTTGGTTGAATGCTGCACATAAGCTGTGTACCCGCTGATGCAAAATTTGTGGGAAACGCACTAAAGCAGGCAAGGTTAAACCTTGCGCTTGAATTTGTGCGCTAATCTCACTCAGCGCAATGGTATGCTCTGGCTGGCTCGCTTTTGGCGCAACATACACGTTACCCTCATCGTTAATGCCGTAAAAACCTTGGCTCCAGTGACGTACATTGTAGCTAGCGCGAACGCTTTCTAGATCTGTTGCTTTTTTCATGGGTGTTCCAAATACATACGATAAAATTTTAGGCTGATTATTGTTCAACCCACTAGCCGCACTTCTTAAGCCTGTTTAGCTTCGCAACAGTCCGGTTGGCCGCATAAAAAACGATTGCCTCCGTGCCGTCCAACGAAATAATTTTAGCCTTAAGAAAAGAAAATTTTCCACTTCATATAACCTAATAAAATTAATAAGTTAATTAAAGCTTTCTACTCAATTTAATTTACAGGTACTGCTTTAACTGCCCAGCAACGAATTCCGCAATAATAGGTTGCGCTTCCACTTTAGGGTGCAAACCATCAGCCATCATTAAATCGGGCTGTAAAATAATCGGTTCAAGAAAAAATGCCAGTAAGGGAGTTTGCTTCTCTTCGCTCACTTGCTGAAACACCTGAGCAAACGCTTGGCTGTAACGTTTGCCGTAATTTGGCGGCGCTTGCACTTGCATTAACATGGCTTGGCCACCGGCTTGCTGAATTAAATTGATCATTTCAGTGAGGTTGCTGCGTATGATGTCTGGCGCAAAGCCACGCAAACCATCATTCGCACCTAATGTGATTAATACTTGCTGTGGTTGATGTAGCTTAAGTAAATCAGGTAATCTGGCTAAGCCATTGCCTGTAGTGTCACCAGAGATACTGGCGTTGACAATCTTAATAGATTTGCCTTGCTGCGCCATCACTTGTGGCAATAACGTCGGCCAGCTTTGCTGCGCTGCCATTTGATAACCAGCACTTAAACTGTCGCCCAAAATGAGTAACGTTTGGCTGTGCACTGCGCCTGATATCAGGCTCCAGCCAAGTAAAATACAATAAATAAAAGGTTTAACCATGTCTGATCCCGTAATTATAGCTGACCACCTAGTCAAGCAAGTTAGCACAGCTAACGACACTTTGACCATTTTGCAAGATGTTTCTCTTCAGGTTAGCGCAGGCGAAAGTATCGCGCTCGTGGGCCCATCCGGTGCTGGCAAATCCACCTTAATGACCTTATTGGCTGGGCTAGATGTGCCCAGTGCTGGCGAAATAAGTTTACTCGGCCAACCTCTTTCGCAATTAGATGAAGAGGCTCGCGCCGCCTTGCGCTGTGAACATATTAGTTTTGTGTTTCAAAGTTTTTTGCTGATCCCAACCCTCACTGCTATCGAAAATGTCATGTTGCCTTATTTAATCCAAGGCCAAGATCAAGATGTAGCCCGTGCTAGCCAATTATTAGAGCAAGTTGGACTAACGGGACGTGCCCATCACTTGCCGTCACAACTGTCAGGAGGTGAGCAGCAAAGAGTTGCCTTAGCGCGCGCCTTTATTAGCCAGCCGAAAATTTTATTTGCTGATGAGCCAACCGGAAACTTAGACCAACAAACGGCCAGTAAAATTGTCGAGTTGCTGTTTCAACTAAACCGTGAACATGGTACTACGTTGGTACTGGTCACTCACGATCAAACCTTGGCCGAACGTTGCGATCGCACCTTAAAAATTGCCGCTGGTAAGGTGGCATCATGAAAAATAATCTGCTGTTAAAATGGCGCTGGCGTGAATGCTGGCAAGGCCAGCTTTGGCCGATCACCCTTGCCTTAAGTTTAATTATTGCCTGTGTCTTCGCGCTATCTGCACTGGTAACGCGAGTTGATAAAATCATGGTTGACCAAGGTCGCAGCGCCCTTGGCGCCGACTTAGTGCTGGTATCAAACCAACAACCTATTTCGCCCGACACCTTAGCCAGCGCGAAGAAGCTTGGCTTAACCATTAGTCAGCAAACGCGCATTCGCACCATGGCGTTTAGTGACAATGGCATGCAACTGATCAGTTTAAAGGCAATGGAAACCAACTACCCGCTACGCGGTGAGTTACAACTCGATGCCAGCCCTTTAACAGCCAATGAAAAAAACCTTACCATGCGCCAGCATGTGCAGCCCAATGAATTGTGGTTAGCAGAAAGGCTGTTTAATTTGTTAGACGTTCGCATCGGCGACACCGTCGCGATTGGCGATGCTGAGCTAACAGTATCAGGGAAAATAGCGGAAGACCCAGAGCTGTCGTTTAACCCGTTCAATCAAATGCCGAGCGCCATTATCCACTTGGATGATATTGCCAAAACGGGCGCTGTGGTGCCGGGTGGGCGATTAAGCTATCGCGCGTATTTTTCCGGTCCAGATAGCGCATTAAACCAGCTACAACAGGAAATAAGCATTACCGCCAGTCAGCGCTGGTTGAGCGAACAAAGCCAAGGTCGCAGCGCTGAATTTATTAACAAGGCGCAGCAATACCTATCTCTTACCTTATTGTTAGTGCTGCTGATGGCGTCGGCCACACTGGTGCTGACCAGTCAACATTACCGTAATAGTCAACAAAGCACCGTGGCCATGCTGAAAAGTTTAGGCGCGAGTCAAGCTTGGCTAAGACGTTGGTTAGCGGGTCAGTTGGCGATGTTATTTGGCCTCTCCATTGCTATTGGCATTAGCTGTGGTTTTTTACTTGAGCAACTATTACGCCTGCCACTGACGGATTTACTGCCCGATCCACTTCCTAGTATCGGCTTTAGTCCATGGCTGGTGAGTATCGGCATTGCGCTGTTAGTTGGCCTACCAAGCATGGGCATTAGTTTATTGCATTTGCTGGCCACGCCGGCCACTTCTATCATCGGCCAAGACGCGCCAACTAAAAAGCAGTATTGGGCTTACTCTTTGTTGCTGTTGCCTTTGATCAGCTTAATCGTTTGGTTTGGTAACAATAAAATGATGTGGCTAACCCTCGTCGGGCTAGCGGTGATCCTAGTGCTATTAGGCGCACTGGGTTTACTCATCACTAAACTGTTGCAGCAAAAACGTTGGGGGCCAGCCGTTACGCTGGCTTTAAGCCGCTTAAATCGTAGCCGCATTGCCAGCATGGCGCAGTTAGGCGCCCTCACCTGCTCACTGATGCTTTTAAGTGTTATTTGGCTACTGCGCAGTGATTTACTTAATGACTGGCAACAAACCTTGCCCGCCAATGCGCCCAACGTGTTTGCCATTAACATCGCCCCTAACCAAGTTAACGCTTATATTAATCAACTGGACCAATGGCAGTTGGATCACTCACAAGCTTACCCAGTGATCCGCGGCCGCTTAACTCAGCGCAACGATGAAGTGTTGCAGTCGGTATCGGCATCGGTGGCGGCTAAACCAGAAACTGAAGCAGACAAGGAAAAAGACTCCGCACTGCGCCGCGAGCTGAACTTTACTTGGCTGCAGCAACTGCCGAGTCATAATGAAGTGCTTGAGGGTAAATGGAGCACAGAGCGTGGCGTGTCCGTTGAGCAAGATATTGCCAAGCGGCTCAACATAAAGCTCGGTGACACACTGCATTTCAGTGTTAACAGTCAAAGCTTTAGTGCCAAAGTAAACAGCATTCGCAAAGTAGAATGGCGCAATATGAAGCCGAACTTTTACTTTATATTCAGCCCTGATGTGATGGCCGATTTGCCTACCACTTGGCTAGTTAGTTTTCGTATTGATGACCAACAAACTGGCCTACTGAATCAGTTAGCGCGTGATTACGCTACCGTGAGCTTGTTAGATTTACGCAGCATGGCCACAAGGATCCAATCCTTGCTCCAGCAAGTCGCTTGGTCACTCACCGTATTAGCGGCATTAGCGGTGTTAAGTGGTTTGTTGTTAGTGCTTACTTTACTGCGCTTAAGTGTGTCGCAACGCCAGCAAGAGATAAAACTTTATCGCACCCTCGGCGCCAGCAAAAAACGCATTAGCGCCACCTTGTGGGCCGAGTACGGTTTAATGGCATTAATAGCAGGCTTTACCGCCGCCCTTGGCGCCCAAGGCATTATTGCCGCCGTGGTAAAATGGGGCTTTGAATTGCCGGTGCAACCGCACTTCTACCTGTTTATTACCCTGCCGCTGTTGGCGCTTGCCTTGATCTACGTGATCACCTTAAGCATGTTTAGACAACTGCTGGCGCCATTGCGGGCGTAATAAACTTAATAAAACGCTGGTGGATGACTACCCCACCAGCGCTTACATACCCAAACTATTTGGAGTTGCAGGTAAGCGGCAAGTGAGTGATGCCATGAGCATAGATAAACTTTGTGATTGCGGTGAACGAGCATAGCCAACACCGCTGCAGCTTCAAGTTTAAGGGCTGCCTTTCTCTAGAAGTCCTGCACTGTAATGACTTGTATGAGTATTACTCGAATTCAAGGTACTCTGGTAGGTTGCTATTTAACGTATACCAATTCGCTTTTTGAGAAACCCAAATATGATTGAGTTCTTTAGATTTAAGATCATCATCTAATGAACCCAAGCGTAAAACTATATGCTTAGTACCATCCTTTTTTGCGTATATTTGAGTAGCGCAATTTGGACAGAAATATCTGTTTTTGCCAGGAGACGATTCATAACAACCTAATTTTACATCACCTACCAACTTAAAATCTGAATCTTTAACACCTGCAATACTTGAGAATGCAGAACCATGAGCTTTACGACAGGTTTTACAGTGACAATGAACTATATCGCCGACTTCACCGGATATTTCATATTTAACATTACCGCACAAACAACTTCCAGTTACCATTGAAACCTCAATATTGGCATTACTCAATCGTGGTAGAGCGACCCACTACTGGGCCTACCCCACACAGATCCGGACGTGCGCTTCATTTAAAACACAAGACCGCATCGAGCTTTTGGGCTCTTCAGTTATATATTCACGCGTGTAAATCAACACGCACCCAGTACCAGTCTACATGAATAAATCGCTTACACACCCTTGGCCTTTCCATCGCGAAATACATCAATATCTCATTGAAAATAAAACAATTTTAACTGCACCTACCACTTCACCTATTCAGCCATTTATACAGACTGTGCAGCAGATAAGTCTACAGTTTATCGAGGCTGAAACAGTTGTCAGGCAAGCCAAAGTAATTTCGGTATCCCATCAGTTTGCGTTTCAGTTGTGGCATCCAAGTGTTGAGCTTGTTTGACCGCTTGGCTGGAGTGTCGGCTGCGCGACACCTATTCTTGTTTGTTATAACACCGTTTTACACGTCATCTTCCGAAACGACGAACTGGACACCCTCTTAAATGCAGAGCAACTTCTCCACGGCCAGCTTCAAGTTTAAGAGGGTGTCCTGCCTTTGCCGCCGCCCTTGGTGCCCAAGGCATTATTGCCGCTGTAGTAAAATGGGGCTTTGAATTACCAGGAATAAATACAGAATAAATACTGGACACCCTCTTAAAAACTGACCAACTTTACCCGCCCAATTGAACTTATAGCGCTGTCAAAAAGCCGCTTCTTTCTAATCATAAGCGATGCGAGCAAGCACCTAAGCGTTCAACATAAGCGTTCAACATAAGCGAACAAATGTATATTATCTGAAATATCGGCGCACCAAAACCTACTTATTCAAAGCATTTGATATCAAACGATAAATTAATGAGTATGGCTTAGCCGTAACCACTCAGTTGGTGGCAAGCAACCTGACCGCGAGACCAACAATGGCCCGCGAACTCACTGTGATGAGTCAATGCTTCCCAGCTACCTGCTGCACTGCCAAAGCTGCGACTAAAATCTTTCACCAAATGTAACCAAATTTCTTGCTCAATGCCCAAGCTTTGCAACAGCTTAGGTTGGTTGGCGGGGATAAAACCGCGCTTATCATCGCGAATGGCGCGACCCGTCCAGTCAACAAGGTGTAAATATTCTTCGAAATAGTAAGGGATTTCGGTGGGTTGTTGAGTGTCGAATTGCTTTTCAAAGGGGAGTAACTGGGTTTTGCTTGGGCTGGTTTCCGCGTTGTGATGATTGGCATGCCATTGCTGTAAACGCGCTTGTATTGAAGTGAACTCTTGCTCTTCAACCGTCTGACACATACCTGCGCGAATCGGGTTCAGGTCAACATAGGCCATGCAAGTCAGCAGCGCTTTTTCATCCAGTAATGCTTGGCTTTTAAAGCGGCTTTCCCAGAAGTGGCCCTTACAGCCGTCTTCTTTATTGGCCTTGCGTGCGATATCTTCATTAAGGCAGCGCATAAACCAGCTGATGTCCATCAGTCTGCCACGCCATTTGGCAATACACTCACTAACCACCACCTTTTCAGCACTGTTTTGTGGTTTCTCGGCTAACCAATCACCCACCAATAATGGCAAAGCGAATAATTGCTGCCAGCGATAGGCCACCTCAGCATCAGTTAAGTCGCGGTTACGCTTGGTATCAATATGCAAAATCAGGTGGTAATGATTGCTCATAATGGCATAGGCACAAATATTGATGGTGAAGATGCTAGCTAGTTGCTTTACCTTATCCACCACCCAAGGCTTGCGGTGCTCGTAACTTTGCTGTGTGTAGCGGTCAACGCCACACAGAAAAGCGCGGCGTACACAGCGGCTAGTAACATGATAATAAGGGGTCGATTCTGGGCAAATAAGCTGCTTGCGCGGTAGTGTCATAACCTTTATCCAGCTTGATAGATGGTCACTTAACTATGGCGCAAGATGTGATAGGCTTCAAATTTAGGAGGGTGTCCTGTCTTTCTTCCTGTCTTTCTTGGTCAAATTTAGGAGGGTGCCCTGTCTTTGTCTTTCTCTTAGAAATAATTTACAGCAGAGCAAATCCTTTAGGTGCTAAGGGTTTATTAAATTTGTATAAATTGACGTAAATAATCGCGGGCTTATTTTGCCCTTTATATGTAAGTTGGTAGCGGTCAAGTAAACCTCCGCCAAAAGGCATAGACTTATCTTCAAATGCGCAACAACTACCAATTCGTGAAACTTTTACTTGTTCTCCATTTGGACCTAAAAGACCTTCAAAATATTGTACATGAGCACCTTCACTTTTTGAGCCTCGTAAAAAACCACCTAGCTCTATAGGTTTTTCTGCAATATAACCATACTCTGGATCTGTTGATGTTAAGTGAAAGCTTTCTACTGGAAGAGGTACTTGTGGGGTGGTGTTACAGCCCACTATTAATAAAATGAAAAGAATTACCAAAACTTGCTTCATTACCGATACTCCGATTTATTTCTAACAGCTTATTAGCCCCATAATGGGGTGATAAAACGCCCCAAAACAGCGCCTAAACATACCCTCAATATTTACACTATTTTTATCTAAGGTAAACAGCGCCTTACCGTTCTAGTTCAGCATCTCTGTTATATTCCGACAAAACGGCGACTAATAATGTTATGCGACAGGGGCAGGTGTTAACTCACTTCGCTCCAAAGGTATATTACGCCCAGTATGGAACTGATATTACTCTGCGGTAGCTATTGAACAATTCAACAAGCCGAATTAACATCAATAAAACATAATGTTAATGATGGTTAGCCATTCCAACTTGAACAGGAAGTAACCTTGAAGCTATTAGCCATTGCCATGATCCGTGGCTATCAACGCTTTATCTCACCTTACAAAGGTTTTCGCTGCGCGCATGCCCATTTACATCAAGGCCCATCTTGCTCTCATGCGGTGCTGGAGATAGTCAAAGCCGATGGCTTATACCATGGCTACCGCGCCATTCGTTTGCGTATCAAAGACTGTAAGCAAGCCTATCAAACGCTACAAAGTGCGAATAACCTCAACCGCTCAGATAAAGGCAAAAAGCGTAAAGAAAAAGACAAGTGGTATGATTGCTGCGATCCAAGCATCGCTTGTGATGCATGGAGCTGTAGCAAGAGTAAGCATTGCGATCTGCCCGATTTGCCTTGTGACTGCTGGCCTTAACGTCTAGCTATCTGATTAAGCCCACAGATCTAATAGGCTGAACTTGGCATTACTAAAGATAAGCTTAAGTTAACCATGATTATCAAAGCGCCGACATAACGTAGCAGGAGCATGAACATGTTAGACAAAAATAAAACGGGGCTCATTGTCATCGACGTACAAGGTAAGTTGGCTGATATTGTTACGGATAGTGAAGCGCTGTTAAAACAAATTCACATTATGATCAGCGGCGCTAAAGCGCTCAATCTGCCGATCATCTATCTAGAGCAAAACCCAGCTAAATTAGGCTCCACCAGCCCCTTGTTACAAAGCGCTTTAGACCCGGTTGAAGCAATAGCAAAATATACTTTTGATGCCTGCGCTGAGCCAGAATTTGTGGCCGCAATAAAAGCTTCCACTGTCACCACTTGGATAATCTGCGGTATTGAAGCCCATATTTGTGTCTATCAAACTACTTCCAGCTTATTACAACTTGGCTATCAAATTGAGCTATTGAAAGATGGCGTCGCTTCTCGCTCATCACCCAATAAAAGCCTCGCGATTAAAAAGCTGATGGCGCAAGGGGCCAGCATCAGCTGCGTTGAAATGTGCTTATACGAACTGGTCGCCGATTGCCGAGCACCGGAGTTCAAAGCAATTTTGCAGCTTATCAAATAATCGTTTAGTCCAATTAGCGCTATCCATACAAACACCTATTGAACCCCATTTAACTTGGTGTTAACTTGTTAAATTAATTAAAAAAATACGTTGCTATCACGCAACTGATAAATGCGCGTAAAAGTCGGTTTGTCTAGCATCATCAATGGATTGACTCAGTTAACTCAGTCTATTTCAGGATAAACCAAACCATGATTTTTCTTCTGTAGGTAAAAAATGACCCAAAGCCCTAGCATTACCATTTCATCTCTCGATGCCGATCGACTAGAAAAACTACTTGATTCCTTGGGGGATAAAGAATTTCCAGGCAAGGATGGACTGCAAGCTGAGCTAGATCGCGCGAATATTGTTGAGCCCGAGCAGATGCCACCTAACACGGTAACCATGAACTCAACTGTTCGCTTTAAAGTAGCCAATTCAGACAAAGAGCTTGCTTATACCTTGTCTTATCCAAGTGCGATAAATAATACAGCAGGCGATAATAGCGAAAAAATTTCTATTCTTGCGCCGATTGGCACTGCTTTATTAGGCCTATCTGAAGGCGACCAAATAGAGTGGCCTAAACCTGGTGGAGGCTTAGTTAAGGTAGAAATTATCGAGGTGCTGTATCAACCAGAGCGTGAAGGTGAGCTACATCGGTAACTAACGAAAGGGGCATTCTCACCAGGCGGTTGGTAATAATAATCAGCTAATGTTATCAACCTTAGCTATATTAGTATTTATCAAAATGCCCCTACTTCTTTTATACAGACCAATAACACAGATGAAGCCTAAATTAATTTCATTTCTTGGTCTACTGATCTCCTGTCACGCCATTGCAAATGAACGCGTTGATGCCATAGTGAGTGGCAAGTTAACTTTTCATACACCAAATGAAGCCATTTCATTGCAGCTTAACCAACAACACTGCCTTCTCACCAGCGAACATGATGTTATACAAGACAAAATGGCGATAATCTTAACCTGTGCGAAACAAAAACAAGTACTTTGGGATGAAACATCAACCAACGACACCGTGTTCATTGATGAACCGAATGTTAACATGCACTGGGCGGGCGATATGGATGACGATGGCAAATTAGACTTAGTTGTTAGCATCAATCCAAAATATTCTTGCGATCAAAAATTCACTTATTTATCGAGTAAAGCTAGAGCCGGAGAGTTAATGGGTTTAGCCAAAATCGGCGAATTAAGCTGCTGCTAAAATAGAGTCAATAACGACGAAGTGAAAGGAATGTTCAAATCGGCATTAACAACGCCATTGAACCCGAGATGAGCATTAGCAACAAAAAGGCCGCTGTTTAAGTAGCGGCCAACGGAGCTAACAAATTGTTGTTTTCGATTTAATTATTTCGGTTAAAGCTGCCTTTCCAGCTGTGCCCTGCCAGTAATAATAAACCTGCAAAAATAGCCAAGTTTTTAACAAAGTTTTGCTGCTCGTGCGCGCCTTCCATGCCAGTGAAATTCCAAAAATCATGCAGATTAATGTTGATCAGCAGCACCATGCCCGCAAGTACTAATGCACAGATGGCGGTGTAGCGATTAGCTAGAATGAACAGAGCTGCGCCAATCTGTACTATGCCTGCCGCTGCAAGTAAAACTGGGATTAACATCATTTGATGCTTTTCCATTAGCGCAACATGCATGTCCCAAGCAACAAATTTCATAATGCCGGGCAATAAAAAATACAGCGCTAATAATACTCGGCCAGTCGTGATTAATGCTTTATCCATTACAGCGCTGCACCATTCACACTCAGTTTTACATCGATATTGCCTTTAACCGCGTTTGAGTAAGGACAAACTTGATGAGCGACCGCGACCAGTTGCTGTGCGGCATCTTGCTCCAACTCGAGCGTGACACTTAGGCTTACCGTTAAAGCAAAGCCGCCCGCTTCATTGGCCACTAAGCCAACTTGAGCCGTAACCGGTGCTTGACTAAGCGCTAATTTTTGCTCGCGCGCCACATGCAAAATGGCATTAGAGAAACACGCCGCATAACCAGCAGCAAACAGCTGCTCTGGGTTAGTCGCCTCACCGGTGCCACCCAGCTCTTTAGGATAACTAAGGCTTAAAGACAATTTACCGTCATCGGTAGAAACTTGACCGTTACGGCCTGATAATGCGGATGCAGTGGTTGAATATAATGCAGACATAATGATTCCTCTCATGGGTATGGTTACTGATTTAATATAATTGCCAGCAATTAAGTTGCGCACAATTCAATTTATGTCGCAGTATAGGTCGATCTGGATTTATAATGCAAGTATATTGTGCGCAATTTAATTGCATCACTATTTTCTTTTGGAGTATTTCATGACCGACAAGCAAGCCCATGTTACGCACCAAGCCGATGTGACCACAAATGAGTCAGGTGAACTAATGCTTGAAAATCAAGTATGCTTTTCGCTATACAGCGCGGCAAATGCGATTATTCGAGCTTATCGCCCCCTGCTCGAAGCTATCGATTTAACCTACCCGCAATACCTCGCTATGTTAGTGCTATGGGCCAATAATGGCATTAACGTAAAAGACATGGGCGCTAAGTTACATCTTGATTCAGGTACGTTAACGCCCCTATTAAAGCGCCTTGAAACAAAAGGTTTACTCGATAGAAAGCGTGGTTTAACAGATGAACGGGTACGTGAAATATGGTTAACCGAGGCAGGTAAAACACTAAAGACACAGGCGAAATCCATTCCCTATACAATGTTTTGCAAAAGTGAATTACCTGTTGAAGAGCTAGCTGCATTGAAAGCAACTTGCGATAAACTATTAAGTAATATTAATTAATCGATACAGATATATCCCCACGTCATCACTGAATAAGGTTTTAATAGCTGAGCGAGTTACGCCTCAGACGAAACTGAGGCGGCACCTGTTAATCGCGATGATAAGTGGCGGTAATAGTGGCTGATTCAATACCATTGAGGTAGATTTGATAGCCAATTAAAGCAGGGTTAATCTCAGGTCCAAAATCAATTTTTTCAACCTTCATGGCATGAATTGAAAACTGATAACGGTGCTGGCCGTGACCTTGCGGAGGACATGGACCACCATAGCCAACTTGATTAAAATCGGTTTTAGATTGTACGCTGCCAACGGGCATTGTTTGGCCATCCATCGCGCCTGCGCCTTGCTTTAGTTCTGTCACGTTGGCGGGAATATTAAATGCCACCCAATGCCAAAACCCACTGATGGTTGGCGCGTCAGGATCATACACCGTTAACACAAAACTTTTGGTGCCCTCTGGAATATCACTCCAACTTAAATGGGGAGATATGTTTTGCCCTTCACAACCCCATTGATCAAAAACATGCTTAGCGCTGATGGTTCCACCATCTGCTAAATCATTACTTTGTAACTCTAGGGCCTGTGCCGACGCGGCTAACCCAGATAATAAAACTAACGTACTTAAGCGTTTCATCTTGATGCTCCCTTCTATTTAAGATGCAACCAGAATAAAGCAACGTAAAACCAAACAAGGCCGAGAAACAGCCAACAATTAACGCGAAAAGCTCAAATCACCGTTTTTTGCAATTCTGACGGTAGCATGCCAAAACGTTGTTTAAATTTGGCGCTAAATGTTGAAGCCGATTGATACCCACAAAGCTCACTAACAAAAGCAATAGGTCGCTTTTCAATACCACTTTGTAACAAATGTAAACCATGGCCTAACCGTGCATCGACTAATAACTGTCTAAAACTGGTTTGTTCTTCTTTCAAGCGTCGGCTTAAGGTGGTTTCACTCAGGTTCAAACGTGCTGATACATTTGCTACCGACCAGTCAAAGGCAGGATCTAAACTGAACAATTGTGAGACCTTGTCACTCCACTTAGATTGCGGCAGTTGAAACAGGGAATTGCCATGGCCACTGAGTAGCAATGACAATAAAATCTCCGTATATCTATGGTCTAATAACGCTGGTGCAAGCCCCGATTGATAAGCGTCCAACAGGTGTAACACCGCTGAAAGTACCGTTTCGTCAACGGTAAAAGGCATAAACGTTTGTTTTTTGGCCTGCGACTGTTGAAGGATTTTTCCGTACTGCTGCTGTACTGAGCTAATTTGCTCTGGCGTAAAAAATAACACCAAAGCGTAGAAAGCGCCGTCTTTAGGGGTGTTGGTGATAGTAAAGTTTACGTGAGCGGGAAAAACGATCCCCTGTCCCGCTTTCACAGCAATATCACTACAGGAAGACGAAACCCATTTTGTACCTTGTACGATAATCACCAAGAAATTATGCTGAGACTGTAAATCACGTATTTGTTGCGCACTAACACAGCGCACATAACCCAAACCAAGTATGCGCTCGTTAGGCTCAGCCTTCTGAACCCAACGCTTTAAATTTTGCCATTTACTTTGCGCTATCATTTCGCTCCCCACTATCACCCATGTTAATGCACCCCATTAACCCCTTTAAAATATACCCAGCGCAAGTATTAAATTAACATCATAAAGAACATATCTAGAACCCGCCAAGCGGTGCCTAAATAGGTAAAAAACCATGTAAAACAAACGCCTCACATAAGACATAGCCTAAAAAGATTAACCTACAAGCATAATCAAATGAACCCCAGAGCAATATGAAGCAACACAACAGATGGCTAAAAAATATTGAACAAGCTATATTTCAGTTAAAATTCATATATTTCAGGTTAATTTTATGCCGACTCAGAATAAATCCCGCCTCACTTTCATCATACTACTGAGTTTAATATTCCCCTTCTTTACTGTCGCAGCGCCCGTTGAGAAAGCACTTAGAATCGTAACTCTCCAAGACTTCAAACCTTTTATTTGGTGTGATGAACAGCAAGCAAAAGGTATTGATATCGATATCATTACTGAGCTATTTCACCGTATTGAGTCCCCCTTTACAATTGAATGTATGCCTTGGAAACGAGCGCTTACCTATCTTCGAAACGGTACTGTCGATGCTTTGTTTTCCGCCTACAAAACCACCGAGCGTGAAGCCTTTGCGACTTACTTAGATTATCCACTGCATACCAGTGTATTTAGCATTTTTACTCATAAAGGTAACATCAACAGCTATAGCCAAACCAGTGATCTGTATGGCAAGCGCATTGGTATTTCCAGCGGCTACAGTGTCAACCCTGAATTTGATCAAGCTAAAGCTGAGCAGCGTTTTGCGATTTCAGAAATAAAGTCGACCGAATCAGGCATTCGGATGCTGTTAATGGATAGAATCGACTTTTATATCAATGGCAAAACCGTAGTCTTAAATAAAGCAAAAGAAATGGGAGTAGCGAATCAACTGTACGACATGAGCAGGCCTATGCATGAACCTAAACCAGCCTATTTAATTATTTCTAAAGCAGCAAAAATCCATAATAAAGAGCAACTCATCAACAAACTTAATCACTCTCTTGAACAAATGTGGCAAGATGGCACCATAGAGACCATCATCAACCGCTACACGCAACCTAGTCAGATCCAGTAATCCCAAGGGCGAACGCATGAACAAACAATATTTGAGCATGACCTTCTAATAAGTAGCATTTTATTAAACGAAACGTCCTAAAATCATCCTTGATGACTTAACTACCGCTTCGCTGCGGCAGATATTCGTCTAAGAAAACGTCACTTATCGTTCAAAAAAACACTCACGCATTTGCCCTGCAGCCCCCCTTGATAAATTACATTGCGATTAAATTAGCAAAAGTAGCAGCCCAACTTTACTACTGACACATATTGTCACTCGCTAGCGCTATGATGAAATTCACTTTCAAGGAGAGCGCCATGTTAATTTTAAAACAGACTGCCGTTGAGTTTGACGGCATTAATGCCAGCCCATTTTGTGCCAAAGTTGAGTTATTTTTACGCTACTACCAAATCCCATTCAAAATAGAAGCTGCTCTGCCCATGGATGGGCCCTATAAGAAAATTCCTTTTGCTGTTTACCAAGGGGAAACCTTAGGCGATTCTGAGCTCATATTGCAGCGATTAATCAATGATTACGCCATTGATGAAGGCTTAACCTCATTACAACAAAGCCAAGGTTACGTTTGGCAAGTGGCTCTTGAACAACATTTATACTGGTTGATGGTATATTGTCGTTGGCACCCAGAAGCCAGTTGGAAAATATTAGAACAAGCATTTTTCAGCGGTTTAAAGTGGCCAGCCCGACCTTTTATTGCCAAGCAGTCTCGAAAGTTAGTGCTAAAAAATCTATATTCACAGGGGGTAGGACGCTTTAGTCTTAAACAAGTATTGCAAGCTGCTGAGCAATGCTTTGTGGCATTGGAAGCACACCTCAGTAAAAATACGTTTATTTGTGGCGATACATTTAGCCGTTTTGATTTGTTTGCTTATGCCATTGTTAAGAACATTGATAACCATGATATGCCAACGCCACTGGCATCTATCATTGAGGGATTTAGCCAACTTAAGCTGTATCAAGCCCGTGTTGAGCAAGCATTAAAAAATAAAGCAGGTTCAGTTCACAGCTTAACTTCACTTTCAGCATAAAAGGATTGCCATGCCAACTGAGATGCCAGCTGATGTACAAGATAAATTTAATGATTACCCCAGTTCGGTAAAGCCCAAATTGCTGCAACTCAGGGCGATCATTTTCGAGCTTTGTCAGCAACACCAACTGGGTAAAGTAGAAGAATCATTGAAGTGGGGTGAGCCCAGCTATGCTGTTAAGCATGGCAGTCCAGTGCGGTTCGACTGGAAAGCCAATCACCCCGATCATTACTGCTTATTTTTTAACTGCAAAACCCGCTTGATAGATACCTTTCGAGAATTGTTTAGCACTTATCCAACCATCACCTTTGCAGGTAATCGCGCCATGCTATTGCCTTTAAGCCAACCTCTACCAGATGCTGTGCTTAAGCAGTGTTTGTTAATGGCACTTACCTATCGCAAAATCAAACACCTCCCCTTGCTGGGAGCATAAAGCAGAATGTGCGCTACCACTTAATATTTTTGTCATCTTGGCGCTATATTCTTAACAGCTTATTGAAAATACTATACTAATTTTGCGGCTAGAAAACGCTAAGACTAAGCTTTCACCCCACAGCAGGCCGTCAGTTTTTATCTATCTCACTGAGTATGTTATGCATCCATTTGTGTCAGTCGTCATTCCAGCTAAAAATGAACAAGGCAACATCGGCCTACTGATTAAAGAAATCAGCGAAGTATTACACGCCTTAGGTAACATTCAGTTTGAGGTGGTATTGGTCAATGATGGCAGCAAAGATAACACAGTGATAGAAGCAAAAGAGTTTGCCGCTCAAAGTCAATGCCAATTGCAAGTAATCAGTCATGAAGCCAGTTGTGGACAAAGCACAGCACTGCATACCGGTATCTTTCATGCCAAAGGAGAATGGATTGTAACGTCTGATGCTGATGGCCAAAATGATCCGGCTGACATTCCCGCATTATTGCAAGCTGCGCAGCAGGTACAAACAGAGCATTTTTGTATTGCCGGATTTCGCAATAAACGATTGGATACGCCTTGGGTAAGGCTACAATCAAAAATAGCCAATGGTATTCGCCAACGCTTTTTAAATGATGGCGTGCCCGACTCTGGTTGTGGTTTAAAGGTCTTTCCCAAACGTACTTTTCAAGCCCTTCCCTATTTTGATCATATGCATCGATTTTTGCCGGCACTGGTTAAAAGAATCAACGGCAAAATTGTGGTCTGTCCAGTAAATCATCGCAACCGTGCAGTAGGGCAATCAAACTACACCGCATGGAGCCGAGCGTGGGTGGGTGTTGTCGATATGTTTGGCGTGATGTGGCTGCGCAAGCGAACCAAATTACCGCGAATTATTAGCGAAGAAATTGAGTAACACAGGTATATGAAATGGGTCAAAATCACCTTATTCGTCACGCTACTGAGCGTATTGGCCGTCAGCATAGATTCCCCCATTTGGCTCCACCTCGCCGATTCTCTATGGCTAGAAGATTACATTACTCAGCATGGTAACAGTGCTCATTTCACCATTTTCATCACCAGCATTTTATTTCTTTTTATCGGTGGGCCTCGCCAAGTCGTGGCTTTTTTATTTGCTTATTTATATGGCGTGATGATAGGAGTAAGCCTTGCGCTATTTACTTGCCTCGTTGCAGCTGCGGCGAATTATTTTATCGCCAACCTGTATTTAAAAAATACCTTACATAAAAAGCTACCTCTACGGATGGAAAAATTTAGTCGCTTTGCTAAGCACAAGCCATTTTTAAAAATCCTAACACTCCGCCTATTTCCTTTTGGCAGCAATTTACTCACCAACACCTTGTCAGGTGGCGGCAGTGTTCCTTTCTTCCCGTTTATTACTGCTAGCTTAGTTGGTTATTTGCCACAAACAATCATCTTTTCTCTCGTTGGCGATGGCATGAATGATGCGAACAGCACCATGCTTTATATCAGTATTATCATGGCATTAATTAGCTTCATTTTATCAACCCTACTTTACCGTGATCACATCAAGCAGCGCCTAGAAAATTTAAAAATGGAAGTTTCAAACTAATGGATAAATCATTTTTTAACGACCGCTATTACAGCAATTTGCTGTTCATTCTATTTATTGCTTTTTGCATTATCTTTATGGGTATCGGACTGCGTGACCCTTGGCCAGCGGACGAGCCTCGTTTTGTTGAAGCTGCTAAAGAAATGGTTGATTCGGGTCGCTGGTTTTTCCCACTACGAGGAGGCGAGCTTTATCCCGACAAGCCACCGATTTTTATGTGGTCCATCGCGCTACTTTATAAACTCACAGGAAATCTCTCCGCGACATTTTTAATTCCTAACGCCATCGCGGGATTAATCACCTTGCTATGTGTGTTTGATCTTGCCGCTAAACTTTGGAATGTTAACACTGCGCGAAATGCATCGATGCTGCTATTAATAGCACCGCAATTTGTCATTCAGGCAAAAGCCGCGCAGATAGATGCCATGGTGGCTTGTTGGATCACGGTTACTATGTATGGTTTAGTTCGGCATTTTTTTGTCAAGCCAAACATGCGCTGGTATTTATTTAGTTGGGTGTGTATGGCGCTTGGCATTCTCACCAAAGGAGTTGGCTTTTTACCCTTACTTATTTTTGTGCCTTTGCTTTTTCTTCATTTTGTAAAAAAGGAACAATTTGCAGCACCTATCAATTTCAAACTATGGTTTGGCCCATTAACCATGCTAGGTACTTTAATGCTCTGGCTGCTGCCGGTGTTGTATTTTGCAGCCAGCAAAGATAACCCCGACTTTACTGCTTATCGAGATAACATTCTGCTGCAGCAAACAGCGCAACGTTACGCGAACCCAACCGGCCACTTAAAGCCTTGGTATTACTTTATAGTGAGTGTTGTGCCGTTATTGTGGTTCCCACTTTATTTATTTCTATTTAGTAAAAAAAGTTGGGTTGAAATAAAGGCATCGCCATTATTACAAACGCTATTAGTTTGGGTCGTCTGTGTGGTTATTTTCTTTAGTATTAGCCCGGGTAAGCGCGGCGTTTATATTTTACCCGCGCTGCCAATGCTAGCGCTCGCGATGGCAGCTATCATCAGCCAAACTAGGGTGGCAAGCTGGGTGAATAAAGTGCTAACGGGTTTTGCTGCTATATTTGCCTTGGTATTCATCACTGCCACGATAATGAGCTTAATAGGTTCATCAAAATTGACGAAACAGCTCGGTGACGAGTTATTGCCATTTGCCGCTTTATTCGCTTTGGCCGCAGCAACTTGGATCGCAGCCCTATGGCGCTATAAACTGCAATTAACATTACCTCGTTTTGGCGCGGCGCTTGCCGTAACTTGGTTGCTTTATGGTTCATTAGGGTATGTATTAATGAACCCAACCAGAACGCCCGCGAAGCAAATAATGGCAACCGTTAAAGAGCGTATCGGCGCAGAAGGCGAGCTAGGCTTAACCTTATTAAAAGAACAGTTTTTACTATTTTCAACCATCCCGATGACTCACTTTAGCTACTTGAGCAGCCATCCCGAACAATATCGAAATGCTTGGTTATGGATGAACGAAAAAGATAATCGCTACATTTTAACTCAAGCGCGTGATAAAGGGGTGGTTTGCTTTGATCTCAATAAAGGAGTCTTGATTGGCAACGCGCATCGCAGAGATTGGATTTTATTAGATAAATCGACAATGACATCTGAGTGTCAAGCTCCCAAAGAGGTTAAGCGCTATTACACGCCGCAACTTCATTTTTACGATAACCTATAGTCAATAATCAATAGGTTTCGAAATAGTTGTTTTGTAAGGGGTAAAGTGATTTTTTGCCCCAGTATAAAGCTGCTGTAAAGCGGTAATACCTGCCACGAAAACTAAAACAATCCATCGCTATTTAACAAAAGAATGGTGTTTTGTGCTAGCATTAGCTACTGAACAAACACATGTAAGCAGGATAACTTAACCGATAACCGTTATCTCTGTGTATCTTTTGGCTGTTTTACACTCATTTATTAGTGAGTATTTGCTTACGTTGTGAAGCCCTTTTTGCTTCGCGCTCTGTTAAGCAGTCATCGTGATCTAAGGAAATGACCCTTAGGGCGCGCCTTCAACCAAAGACTTATTATGGAAATACAAACAAAAATAAATAAACCCGTTTTTATCTCTTCGTTACTTATTGCGGTTTCTATCGCTTTTATTGCCGCTTTAAAGCCTGATCTTAGTGGTCAGTTTTTTGGCGAAGTTCAATCTTGGCTGGTCAGTAAAGTCAGCTGGATTTACATTTTAGCTGTCGCTATCTTCCTCATTTTTACCGTTTGCATTATGGTCAGCCGCTTAGGCGACCTTAAGCTTGGTCCCGATCACAGTGAGCCGGATTACACCAATGTGTCGTGGTTCTCTATGTTGTTCTCCGCTGGCATGGGCATTGGCTTAATGTTTTTCGGTGTGGCTGAGCCCGTGATGCATTATTTAAGCCCGCCAATTGGCGATGCCGCCACCATAGCGGCAGCAAAAGAAGCCATGCGCATCACTTTCTTCCACTGGGGCCTACATGCTTGGGCTATTTATGCCGTGGTCGCATTATCTTTGGCTTATTTCTCTTATCGCCACAAGTTACCACTGTTGCCACGCTCTGCTTTATATCCATTAATAGGCGATCGAATATACGGCCCCCTAGGCCACGCCGTGGACACCTTTGCAGTTGTGGGGACACTATTTGGTGTAGCCACATCTTTAGGTTTTGGCGTGCAGCAACTTAACGCTGGCTTAATGCATTTATTTGAATTACCTCAAACCCCCTTAATCCAACTAGGGCTGATTATTATTATCACCGTTTTAGCCACAGGCTCGGTGATCTTAGGTTTAGATGGCGGGATTAAGCGCCTCTCCAATCTCAATATGATATTGGCACTTACCCTATTAGTTGGCATTTTACTATTGGGGCCAACAGAATTACTTCTGCAATCATTTGTAGAAAATACCGGCACCTATATGAGCGAGTTGGTGAACAGCACATTTAATATGTACGCCTATGATCCAAAAGAAGACTGGCTGGGTGGCTGGACCATGTTGTATTGGGGCTGGTGGATATCTTGGTCTCCTTTTGTTGGAATATTTATTGCGCGCGTTTCTCGTGGTCGTACCATTCGTGAATTTATCGTCGGCGTGCTTTTCATCCCAGCTGGTTTTACCTTCTTATGGATGACCGTATTTGGCAACAGTGCCATTCACATGATTGCAGGTGATACTGCGCACTTATTAGCTCAAGCAGTAAATGATAATGTGGCTATTGCTATCTTTATTTTCTTTGAGCAATTTCCGCTTTCTTCATTCTTGTCCTTTATTGCTGTATTGCTGGTAACAACATTCTTTATTACCTCTGCAGACTCTGGCGCCCTGGTTATTGATACCCTAACCGCAGGTGGCGAGCAAGACACACCATTGTGGCAGCGTATTTTTTGGACCAGCATGATTGGCATCATCGCTTCGACACTGCTATTTGCGGGAGGCTTACAAGCCCTGCAAACCTTAACCATTGCCAGCGCATTCCCATTCATGTTCATCATGATGCTATTTTGCTATGGTTTATTTAAGGCGCTACGTCATGATTTAATGTTGCAAAAAAGTGTGCAAAGCCACAATACGTCAGTTCAATTTACCCAAAGTCAGATCCACTGGAAAGAGCGCTTAAATACGTTATTGGTTCACCCTGGTTTAAATCAGGCTGAGCGATTTATTGAACATATCGTTCGCCCAGCATTAACTGAACTCTGTGAGCAGTTTGAGCAAACGGGTCTTAAAGCAAAATTGATTGAAGACAGTGAAAAAATCCGCTTAACTATCTACAAAGAAGAAGCAGAAAATTTCTCTTATGGTATTCGATTACGTCACTTTGCGGTGCCAGCCTATGCCGAAGAAAAGCATGATGATTACTACCGCGCTGAAGTATTCTTACTACAAGGCGGCCAGCAATATGATGTTTTCGGCTATACCCAAGAGCAAATTATTGCGGATGCGATCACCCAGTATGAGCGCCATTTACATTTCTTGTACTTAGCCAGCTCTGAAATTTTAGAAGAAGAAGGTGAAGTTAATACCGGTCAACAATAGTAACCTGAGACTGGCTTGAGCTATGGCATTGATCACCATAGCTCAAGCCATTAAAAATAAGCTTCTATGATTGCTTTTACACATCGCAGGATGCAGGGCTAAGCACTGATGACTCCACCCTAAGGGTCGATTAGAGACAAATTTTCATTTCTTGAAAACATTCATTAGCTGATACTTTTTCACCCAGCATTTCATCGTAAGGTAAATCGAGTTTTAAGATTACCGAATCAAAGCCTAATTTTTTCATTCCCTCCTTGGCATTAACCAAGCTGTTAAAATGGATAGTTTCACCACTACTATTGGTGATAGGCTCAGGCGCATTATGCACAATGACTTCTGGTCGATAATAGGAAGAGTCAGCATAAGTATATAAAATACAATCAGTTTCTCCACCATGAGCTAACCACTTCTTTATTTGCTTCTGTTGCATAAAACCTCCAATAGTTGGCATACTTGCTTAAAGCTTGGTAGTTAATATAAACATTGCCAGCCATAAATGTAAATTTTTTGCTGTATTTGCCGATGCCAAAGAAAGCGATGTTACAGACGACAATTCCAAGTCATGGTACTCAACCCCCAACAGAAGTAAGTTTACATACGTAAGGGAGCATCAACATGGTGGTTATTAAGCAATCAAATAGGCTACCAGTTCAGCCACAATTGAACCGAAGTGAGCAGCAGCCGATAGAGAAAATAAAGGATAAAAATCACGAAGTGACCCACTCGACTCGTCAGGAGCAAGTGTCCTTCGATCTAGCTCATGGGATCTCAACTGAGTTATCTCAGCGCCTTGATGAAGAAGTGTCGCAACGTATGCTTCTTTATATGGAAGAAATGACCAAAACTCAGTCAGCATTACAAACTAGCGTGTACGAGTTCGCAGCATTTAAAGAAAAACAAATGGCTGAAAACCCTGATCTAGATCTTAGTGAGCTGGATCTGTCGCTGCAAAAAGATGGCACTTTAAAGCTATCAGGGGCAAACCTATCACCTGAAACCTTATCTGAACTGGAGCAGGAGATTGCTAACAATGATAAGTTAAAAGAGGCGTTTACTCAGCTTCATACTGGTATCGTTTATGGCTTAAAACACCGAGACTCAGTTGGCTATAACGAATTACAGCAAGATGAGCTGCGCGGCTCATTGCAGCTCAACGAGTTAACGGAACGTTATAATAATCAATTTCAACCTAATGGCTTTGGCCAAGATTATCTGACCATGGAAGCAAGGTTAAATGTGGATACCGGCTTATTTGCTCACTTTCTTATGAACGCCCTAAACCCTAGGATCAGTACATTGGTTTAACCTTATAACACAGGCATACGAGTGCTTCGTTTTGTGCTTACAGCATCTAGTAAAAGTCACTTAAGGCTGCTTATGCATTCAACAACTCACACTCTTCGCTCCTGTCATTTTGCTTAAAATTAAGATAACGTCATGAGTTTCTTACTGTAATAGAAGCCTGCTTTTATGCTTAGCCAAGTAATCGCTATTTTACTGCCCGTTTTTTCCTTGGTCTTAGTGGGCTTTTGGGTGGGCAAAACCATGAATATTAATTTTGCGCCAATCAATCGCCTTAATATCGATGTATTTGTGCCCGCCCTCGTTTTTTCATCCTTGGTGGCGATGCCCCTAAACATGAGCCAAGGTCCTTTAATTATCGCCGCCTTGTCTGTGTTGCTGTTGCCGGGCGTCCTTTTTATCTGCCTTGCGCCAAAATCAATGAACTTTAAAAGCTGGGCGCCCACCTTAATGTTCCGCAACAGTGGCAATTTAGCCATTCCTTTGTTTGGCTATGCTTTCGGCGCCGTTGCGGCTGAGGCTGCGGTATTATTGTTTGTGGTGTCTACTTGTTTGCATGTGATTTTTGGCAGCTTGATATTAAGTAACCAGCGGGGCTGGCAAAACTTAGTCAGCGCCTTTAAAACGCCGCTATTTATTGCTGCTTTGGCGGCTATAACCCTTAATCTTGGCCAAGTACACATTTACCAGCCCATTGCCGAGGCGACCCAATTACTTGGTCAAGCAGCGATTCCTGTAATGCTATTAGCGCTGGGCTCTCAGATGACTCAGTTGCAACTTGATGGCTTAAAAATAGGGCTTATTAATATTGGTCTGAGTTTACTCACTGGCGCGGTGTCGTTTACCTTAGTCTATTTGTTTATTCCCTTACCTAGCTTACACCTAAAAATGATCTTGTTATTTAGTATGCTACCGCCTGCGGTAATGAACTACCTCTACGCCGAGCGTTACCAAAATGAGCCCCATAAGGTGGCTGCAATGGTGTTATTTGGTAACGCTTCAGCCTTAGTTAGCTTACCTATTCTGCTACTTATATCACTGTCACTTTAATTCTTTATATTACAAAAACTTAGAGTAACAAGTTGAGCGATAATCAAAACAAATTTATTTGTTTATTAGCCTCTATCTTCGCGCTATAAAAAGCCTTACTATCGCGATCATGACAACGCCAACTTTAGAGGCAAAATAGTGGTTTATTTATTGTTAGTGTTAGGCCTAGTGTTACTGATTTACGGTGCAGATTGTTTAGTGAAAGGCGCGGCGCGATTAGCCTTAAGCGCAGGTATTCCAAGCTTGGTGGTTGGTTTAACAGTGGTGGCTTTTGGCACCAGTGCACCTGAGTTAGCGGTGAGTATTGGCGCAGCCTTTTCTGGCGAAACCGAGATGGCAATAGCCAATGTCGTCGGCAGTAATATCTTTAACGTGCTGTTTATTCTTGGCTTAGCCGCGATTATTTCTCCTTTAGTGATTTCTAAGCAGCTTATAAAGCAAGATGTACCTATCATGGTTGCGATTTCAGCCTTAGTGTTTTGGCTGGTTAGCGACGGTATGTTAAGCCGTATTGATGCTGCGATACTCGTGGTGCTGTTAATTAGCTACACCAGCTTTTTATTTATTCAGGGCAAAAAGAGCCCGCCCGAAACTGAAGATGATGACAATATGGCTGCAGCACCTTGGTGGCAAAACGTGCTTTGGGTTATCGCGGGTTTTGCCTTGTTGGTTATCGGCGCGCAACTGCTCGTAGCAAATGCGGTGGCTATTGCGCAGTCATTTGGCGTGAGTGAGGCGGTTATTGGTTTAACCATCGTCGCCATTGGTACATCACTACCTGAGGTGGTCACCTCGCTAGTTGCCACCGTAAAAGGACAGCGTGATATTGCTGTTGGTAACGTCATTGGTAGTAATGTATTTAACTTGTTAGCGGTACTGGGCGTATCAGGCTTGATTGCGCCAAGCGGGCTAACTGCTGATGCGGCATTAATTAACCTTGATCTCCCCGTCATGCTGGGTGTTGCTTTATTGTGTGTACCGTTATTTTTTACAGGCGCTGCCTTAAGCCGTTTGGAAGGGATTAACTTCTTTGTGTTGTACTTAGTTTACACCGCTTATTTAATTAGCAGTGCCATACAATCGGGCTATCAAACACCGCTGGGTCAAGTAGCGGCATATGTGATAATTCCATTAACCGCCATCTTAGTTTTGAGCACCCTGATATGGGATCTGAAGCAACGCCGAGCACGCTCAGCTTAATTCTGCTTAACTACGTTATTCAACGCTTTTTATTGCCAAACGCCCGCTTTTTAGCGCGGCGTTTTTGTGCGCCACGGCTATTTTTCTTATCAATGGGGGCACTCTTAGTTAAATCAGGCTCAAAGCCCGCGAGCCATTGCGCCGCTAAACGCTGATCAATTAACAGTTCTATTTCTTCTAAGCGCCATTCTTCATCGGGGCTTAATAAGGTAATGGCCAAGCCTGCTTGACCCGCACGCCCAGTACGGCCAATACGGTGCACATAATCTTGGGCAACAAAAGGCAGCTCCATATTAATCACACAACCTAA
This sequence comes from Motilimonas sp. E26, assembly GCF_021278025.1. GTDB lineage: Bacteria > Pseudomonadota > Gammaproteobacteria > Enterobacterales > CBDFNC01 > Motilimonas. The sequence goes on along the minus strand of NZ_JAIBHJ010000003.1, from coordinate 30,910 downwards.
TTGCGCAATGTCCAAACCCCGTGCCGCCACATCAGTGGCCACCAGCACGTTCAAGTCACCCATTTTGAACTCATTAAGTACTTGCTCTCGCACAGCTTGCGATAAATCACCATGAAAGGCATGAGCCGCCAACCCTTTTGCTTGCAGCTGCTTAGCAATTTGGTCAACGCCTTGCTTGGTACGACTAAAAATAAGGCTTTGTTGGTCGGGCTTTTTTTTCAACAAAAACGAGATGAGATCGACTTTTCTATCATCGTCCACAGCATAAACAATTTGTTCAACGGGTGCGGCGACACTATTACGATTGTCCACTTCAATGAATACAGGATCTGTTAGCAACCGCTTACTTAGCTTAAAAATAGCATCGTCGAAGGTAGCGGAAAATAATAAGGTCTGACGCTTGCTCGGCAGTCGTTGCAAAATCCCATTAATCTCGTCAGCAAAGCCCATGTCTAACATGCGATCCGCTTCATCAAACACTAAGTAACTCAGTTCATTCAACGTCAAGTTACCCTGCCTGAGGTGATCAAGTAAACGCCCCGGTGTCGCCACAATCACGTCAACGCCTTGTTTAAAACGTTTAACTTGCGCAGCGATACTTACGCCGCCATAAACCACTGCCGCTGTTAACGAACAATGCTTAGCATATTGCTGAAAGCTATGTTCCACTTGCACCGCTAGCTCTCGCGTCGGTGTCAGTACCAGTCCTCGCACTGGCTTTACGCCATCAGCCGGCACTGGTTGCTCGTTTAATCGTTGTAACATAGGCAGTAAAAATGCGGCGGTTTTACCAGTGCCCGTCTGCGCGCCCGCCATCACATCTCGCCCCGCTAAAATCATCGGAATAGCTTGGCTTTGGATGGCTGTGGGCTGTTGATAGTTAAGCTCTAACAGCGCTTGGTGAAGTTGAGGGTCACTGATTAATTGAGAAAAAGACATAGCAACTAGCTGATCAAAAATAGGTTGGCCAGTGTAACAAAAATCAGTGTTTTGGTGGTGTTTTTATGTCCTCAACCATCGCTTTAATCTTTACCGCTTTCTCAAAATGATCAAGTTGATGAGTTTCAATCCACCACTTTGCTACCGCCATTAAGGTACTTGGTTCGGTGTTTTTGTTAGCGAAAAAAGCATAAAAAGACAGGCCTACACCTTCACCTTTCTTGGCGATTTTTTCATCACAAACACGGGTCATTTTTTCCTGCATGGTTACGGGTATTGTCATTGTTACAACCTTAGAAATAGAAAAACGTAGTGTTAACAATTATTCAACCACCGTCAAATTCGTTAAAACTGTTAAAAGCGCATTTTCGGTCAGTTTTATTTTGTTGTTCCTCCTAAGCTAAAAGCATCATACAAGGAGGCACCCATGAACAGGATCCATGCATTAGATGCACTTAGAGGGCTGTTATTAGTTCTAATGACAATAAATCACTTAGTTTGGATAAGTGGTGGCAATACATTTTTACAATATTTTACTTTGCAGCCTTTAGGTCAAGTAGGCGCAGCAGAAGGATTTATTTTTATTTCGGGGTTACTTGCTGGCCTGATTTACAGTGCCGACAAATACTCCAATAAGCAGGTTGTTAGCAAGGCTGTCCATCGCGCTTGGACTATTTATTGTTATCACATTATTTGCTTATTATTAGTGCTCGCTGTGGCTTGGATAGCAATATCCATTTATCCCAGCGCACGAGACGTATATCAAACGTCAATGCCTAATTTTTTCCAAGCGCCAGAGCATGCGAGCTGGTTGTCCTTATTACTGCTAAATAGACCTGCTTATTTTGATATCTTGCCATTGTATATCATCTTTATGCTGGTGTTACCTGCGGTGATCATTGCCTTTCGCCGCGGCTATGGCTGGTTAGCTTTAGCCGTCAGTGTTGCCCTTTGGTTGAGCAGTAGCTGGTTTACACAAACTAGCTTAACTGGTCTATATCAAAGCGTTTCGCCCGCACTCGGTATTAGTGTTGGCTACTTTGATCCTTGGGCTTGGCAGCTACTATTTATGATGGGAGCGGCTATTGGTTATGGCAAACGTCAACAAAGTATTAATTGGTACGCCTCAAACGTTCCAGTATGGATAGCACTGATTGTAGTGGCTGCCATATTCATTACCCACCATGGCGCTTTTTTATCCATGGGTATACATCAGGGCGTATTATATCAATTTGCCGATAAGCCCGAGCTTGGCTGGTTACGCATACTCAACCTTTTACTATGGGTTTACTTATTGGGCTTTGTCATCAGCCGTTGGCCTAACGCCCTCAACATTCCCGGCTTACGTTTATTAGGTCGTCACTCTTTGCAAGTATTCGCTTGGCAGACCTTACTAATTTTTATTGTCGCGCCTTATCTGCAGCAATTGGGCGACAGTGGTAGCTATACCCTTTGGCTAATCTTATTAACCTGCACTTTATTTATTGCCGCATTTATCCATCAGCAATGGCAAAACAAACAGCGTGAAAAAGTTCAGCAAACAACGCCTAACTTGGCATGAGTTAAGACTAAGTAAACTGAGGAATGAAAATGAAAAAAACCTTACTGATAACTAGCATAGTGTTAGCACTAAGCGCATGTGGTAGTGAACAACCAACCACAATTAACGACGGGAAAACGCACCAGCTCACTATTGAGCTAGGTAACCTCACCCGTGACGAAGGGGATGTTAAAGTATTTTTGTATAAAAGCACTGACGACTTAAGAGGCGATCCCACTCAATTAACCCAGACTTATAGTCTAGCTCAAGCCAGCCAACCTATTATCATTGATGACGTCCCGACAGGCGATTACGCTATTTTTGTGATGCAAGATTTGGATCAGGATGGCGACTTAAAAATGAGCGCCCAAGGAATGCCCCTTGAGCCTTACGGTTACTCACAAAATCCAACATTAATGGGGCCGCCAAGTATGAACCAAGTCAAATTTGCCGTTACTGCCGATACAGTAGCAAAAATAAGCTTTTATTAACTCCCTGCAAGCCTTGGCAGCTAGTTACGGTTAGCTGCCCTTTTAGGGACGTGGTGATAAATAAAATCAGGAAAAACTCATGTCAGTTATTTTACAAGGAATAAAAAAGTCCTTACTAGCAGTTCTAGGCTTTGTACTGGGCTGCAGTGCATTTGGACTTATTTTACTATTATTAATCTCTCTGGTAAGAAGCCAATAAAGTTAGATCTTCTGTTTCATACTTGTTCATTGTTACTGTTCGTTCTAATCTAAAGCCCTGACTCACTCATCAACGAGAAGCAATATGGGAATTTTTGATGCCTTAATGGGCAACGCATCTGAAGTAAACTTAGCAGAGCTTAGCGCCGAATTGTCACCAATTATGGCAGATAACGAAGAACTGGCTCTAGCCTACAAGCTCATTAGAGATATGTTCGTGTTTACTAACAAACGCTTGATCATGATAGATAAACAAGGGATCACTGGTTCAAAAGTGGAATACCACTCCATACCTTATAAATCGATTACGCACTTTTGCGTTGAATCAGCAGGCACCTTTGACATGGACTCAGAACTAAAAATTTGGGTATCAGGTTCATCTGCCCCTATCGTTAAAGAGCTGAAAAAAGGGACGAATGTAGTCGGTATTCAGAAGACGATTGCTAATTTTATGTTTTAATAAACGAGCTTATCAGGGCCTCACTTTGAGGCCCTATGCTGATTTTGTAAATATGCAAACACATAAAATGACCTTTATGCTTTTCGGCCATTGCGCAATTTAACGGGCAACCAGAGCTCAAACTGATAATGTTCGCCATCGTTTTTGATATTGCTGATCCATTCATGCCCCCTTACCTGATAATAAGGAGAATCCCACAAATAAAAGTTGTAAACGTAGTTAAGTGCGAAATCAATTTGCGCGAGGGTTCCTTGCAGCTGGCATTTCAAGTACGAAGCAGCAGTAAGGGTTATTACTTCGCTATTTGGCAACGTTGATTTATCAGCTAAATTAAGATCCATGAACGAAGCATGAAATTCATGCTCAGGACTAAACTGTGCCGAGCCATGTTCACCAATTAAAACGGCTTTACCTTGATTTAACGTTGGTGAAATATCACCATTAGCCATATTAGTCACCTCAGGCCAACGCTCAAATAGTGCCACTAAACGCTCTGATACTTGGCTTAAACTAAAAGGTAACTGAGTGGATAAAATCCGCATGTTAAGGTCAGGTATTTGAATCAACTGCTCCGAAATACTCAAGCCAACGGGCAACGCTTCACTGCTAAGATCATCAATTAAAGGAAAATAGCCTAATAATTTGCCATCTTCAGTGCCCTGCCACAATACCGGAAACTCTACCAATGCTAACTGTTGCTCAGGTAAATAGTGCTCGAATAAATAACGTAAAAAGTGCTTTACCTTAAAAACATCAGTCAACTCAAAACAATGGTAACGTTGCTGTTTTACCTGAAACAAGATCAAGTCATACTCTTTAGGTAGAGCAACACCTAACCCTTCAACCTGTATCGCCGCCAACATCATAAAGAGTCCCGTTTCATGATGACAACGGTTGATAAATTCCATTGAGTAATAGCGGTCCATTGATGTGTCCAGTCCAAGTGCTGAAACTTCCTGCTCAAATGATTGCCAGAGTGCAGAGAAATCCTGAAAAAAATCGTTTGAACCATGACGAATAGAATTAAGTGTAGCCGGTAAAGCTAAGTATTCTGCCGCAGGTAAAGTAACAACAGTAGGCGTAATTGCACGCAACTCGGCGTAACATTCAAGATAGGCACGGGTCAGTGGCTGTGACTTAATTTGTTGTGCCCAAAGTGGTTGCCCCTTAATATTTTTTGGTGAAATACCAAAGTGACGCTTAAACGCTCGGGCAAACGCTTCTTGCGACTCAAAGCCATAATTCAAAGCAATATCAATGATTCTAAGAGGGGAATCGGCCAGTTCTGCTGCTGCAAGGCTCAGTTTTCGCCCAGTACTGTATTGACCTATGGATTGCCCTGTTAACTCTTTAAACTCGCGCTGCAAATGCCACTTACTGACACCCAACCAATGAGACAAGTGCTCTAAAGTAAAACATTGAGGTAAATGTGCTTCAATATAATCCGTTAATTTAATTACTCGACTTAAACTATCCATGTCGTCTATCTGGCTTTGAAAACTAAGCAAAATATACCATAAACCAGTGATGTTAACGCTTGTAAGATCAACGCTTAGAAAGCAAAAAACGCGCGAACCTCTCGGTCAGCGCGTTTTTTGATCCAACAAAGCTTTATTGAGAGTATTTAGGCTTAAAGCTCAATACAATCAAAGTCGACTTCCGTTGCCACATCAGCATCATAATCAACGCCTGCCACACCAAAGCCAAACAGTTTTAAGAACTCATCTTTGTATAACTGGTAGTCGGTCAATTCAAATAAGTTTTCCGTGGTCACCTGTGGCCAAAGCGCTTTACAAGCATCTTGTACACTATCACGAAGCTCCCAGTCATCTAAACGTAAACGGTTAGAATCGTCAGTCTCTGGCGCACTGCCATCAACTTTGTAAAGGCGAGCATCAAACAGGCGATAGATTTGATCCATACACCCTTCGTGGATACCTTGTGCGCGCATAATTTTAAATGCCATAGCAAGGTATAACGGCATCACAGGAATGGCAGCACTGGCTTGTGTTACAACACTTTTCAGTACCGAAACATAAGCGGCGCCGTCTACAGCGGCTAGTTTTTTATTTAACTCAGCTGAAGCGCGATCTAAATCTTCTTTCGCTTTACCTAACGCGCCGTGCCAGTAAATTGGCCAAGTAATTTCGGTGCCAATGTAAGAATAAGCAACGGTTTGTGCACCTTTAGCCAATACACCCGCCTCAGCAAGGGCTTCAATCCAAAGCTCCCAATCTTGGCCGCCCATGACAGTTACTGTATTTGCCACTTCTTCATCAGTCGCAGGCTCTACACTGGCTTCAATAATAACGTCTTTGTTAGTGTCGATAGCAGTAGACGTGTAAGTTTGACCAATTGGCTTTAAGCTTGAACGAACCACTTCACCAGTGTCAGGCATTTTACGAACAGGCGATGCTAATGAGTAAACCACCAGGTCGATTTCGCCAAGATCTTGCTTGATCAGTTCGATAACTTTCGCTTTAGCTTCATGAGAAAATGCATCGCCATTAATGGTTTTTGCGTACAAACCCGCTTCTTTCGCGTATTTGTCAAATGCAGCGCTGTTGTACCAGCCTGCTGAGCCAGGCTTTTTCTCTGTGCCTGGCTTTTCAAAACAGACGCCGATCGTTGCTGCGCCTGAGCCAAATGCCGCTGCAATACGTGAAGACAAGCCGTAACCTGCTGACGAGCCTAATACTAATACTTTTTTTGGACCGTTGGTGACCGGACCTTTTGCTTTAGTAAATGCAATTTGCTCTGCCACGTTAGCGTCACAGCCAACAGGGTGCGTAGTAGTACAAATAAAGCCACGAATTTTAGGTTTAATGATCATAGTTAACTCTGGTTCGGTTAAAGATAAATTTTCGCGCTAACGATACCTTATTTCCGCCATTGACGAAAATTTTGTTTATTTAACTGGCTCAAAAAGCGAACAATTACCTCGCTATTACCGTAATTTAAACGTTTTGTTAGCAACTTACGCCGTTATCAACGGCGATGGCGATTCAACTGACGTCACATCAATCCCGTAGTCAGCTAATTCAACAGCATCAATTTGCGTATCGGGTAAATACATCTGTGCATAGTCAAGGTAGACGCCAGATCGTAAAAACAATTCAAATAAGTCGCCATCAAGGTGATTATCTTGCACCATAAAGCTCATAATTTTAATCGCTTCACTGAGTGTTTTGGCCTCCTTATAAGGTCTATCTGAAGCAGTTAGGGCCTCAAACACATCGGCAATCATCATCATTCGCGCCGTTAAGGGAAGCTCGCCTGCTGGAATTCTTTTCGGATAACCGGTGCCATCCATTCTCTCGTGATGGCTGGCTGCAATCACTGGCACATCTTTCAAGTTCTGTGGTAAAGCCAATTTAGACAACATCACCGAGGTATAGACAATGTGCGAGTTGATGATAAAGCGATCTTCAGCAGTCAGCGTGCCACGTTGAATCGACAGGTTATGTAATTCGCCGCGATCATACATGTATTCAGGCACCGTCATATCAAAACCCCAAGGGTTACCGGGAGCCGTTAACATGGCATCATCTCTTGGCACTAAATGCTCGGCCTTATCGGCCAATAAACGTTCAGTAACAGGTAATGTAGCTGCAGTGCTGGATTTGCGTGACATTTCTTCTTTAGATAGTCCTAAGCGATCATCTAGAGTACGAGTCCAGGTTCGTTGCGCTATCTGTGCCAAGCGCTGAGCATACTCTGGCGACATATATTCACTGCCGATATTGCATTTGGCCACAAAAGCAAACTCTTCATCTAACTGGCTAAGTAGCTCATCTCTTACTTTCGCTAATTCAACTTGTGATTGCCCTGTTGCCACACCTTGCCAATAGTCACAATGGGCTTGTGATTTCAATAATTCAAAACGCATTCTTATTTCATGAATGCGGTTATAAATGGTCTCAAGCTTAGTGGCTTTATCCACCACAAATTCAGGCGTGGTGATTTTGCCGCAGTCATGCAGCCAAGACGCAATATGCAGTTCTTTCCATTGCTCTTGGCTGAGCTCAAAATCTTTATATTGGCCTTTTGTTTCACTGCAAGCGGCATGGGCAAGCATTTGGGTAATTTCAGGTACTCGTGAGCAATGTCCACCAGTATAAGGAGACTTACTATCGATAGCGCTGGCAATCAATTCGATAAAGCTGTCCAGTAGTTCTTTTTGTTCGGTTAACAACAATTGACTTTCTATCGCTAAGCCACAATAGCCCGACAGCACTTCAATAAAACTGGTTTCATGACTGCTCGCTTGATCTGAGCTTTCTATCATTGCCAAAATGCCTAACGGCTCTTGATTACGATTAGTTAATTTAACCCAAGTGATGGCAATATTTTGAATATTGAGCGCTTCTTTAAACAGACCTTCTAGTAAGGATGAGTCTTGACTAAGCTGATGTTGGCTAACCAACACACTGTTGGGTTTTGCCAGAAAACCACTTTTTTGTAAAATTTTATCCGCCTCATCAACGCTGGCCTTAGCGATAATTTTCGATTGCTTGTAGCCACAATCTGGCAATAACGTTTTACTGTGCAGGTAAGTTTGTGTTGCCTTGTCGTAGAGAAAGATCATGCCACCTTGGGCTTTAGTCATCGCAACACTTTCCATCAGCACGCTATTAAGTAACCCATCGAGCGATTGATGGGCAGATAACTTGCTTGATAATTGTTGAAACTGACTAATGGTGTTTTTCATTGATGCCGCGACACTGGCTAGCTCTGAGACCTCACTGACAATGGATTTATCATTGATGGACGTACTGAAATCAAAATTTTTAATATTCTGCAGCTCAATGGTTAATCGTTTAAGTGGACGTGAGATTAGCTGCGAAAAAAACCAAGCAATAGGCAGCGTCAATATAATGATAAAAACAGCAATATAGACGGCATTATTACGAATTTGATGGGCATTTTTTAATAGCGCGCTGGTGGGGGTCAGTACCATCAAATAGTAGTCCCCTTGATTAGAAAAAGTCAGCAATGAAACATTCCCAAGCCAGTTTTCCCCTGCTAAATCGAAGCTGAATTCTTGCTCTTTAATTTCATAGTGCTTGAAAACATAATCTAGCGCGGCATTATTGAGTTCGTTGACATGGATTAATTTGGCTTCATCATTCCCGACTAACAGGCTAGGATCTTGATAAGCGATGACCTGAGCTTGTTTGTCTAAAATAACTAACTCAGAGCCTAAAGGAAGATCTCGATTAACGAGGGAAGCTGATAAAGAAGCCAAGGTAAAATCAACCGCGACCACAGCATGACCATTAGGCGCCTTTAACGCAAAAGTAATACCAAGTAGCTGAGAGCTATTAAAAATATAGGGTTCAGTTATCGTGATCTCATCTTTCGTCATCGCCCCTTGATACCAAGGCCTTAAGCGCGGATCAAAATCATAGCCACGGCCTTCGTCGCCATAAACAAACTGCCCTTGCTCGTTGTAGTATTGATGCCACACTTGCCGCTTACTTTGCTGATGCTCAACGGTCGTGAGCAAATAACTGGCTGTTTGAGCCGCGATAGGCAATGGCTCTTTCTGATGCGGGTGAATTTTGCTTAAATAGTAAAAGTCACCAGTATCGTAACCAGCATAAACAGCGTTCATATCAGGATTAACTTGTATAATCTGCCATAACTGAGCAAAAGTGGTGTGACGCTGCTCTAGCGTTTTCCCCTGCCCCAACTGGCCTTGAGATAATAAGCTTAAAAGCTTTTGCACTTTTTGATAGCTTGACTCAACATTGGTTTCAATTTCACGATCTGCTCGTTGAAACACCTCTTCTGAAGCTTCAATAATCAACTTGCTGATTTGGGAATAGCTGTACCCCGCAAGGGTGAGCCCACAAACTAAGATTAAACAAACAAATAAGCCTGTGATATGAATGTGCAGCGCGATACCTTGTTTAATTCTCATCATAAATAGACTCATGACTTATTATTGATAAGATAATATTAGTCAATTTTACTAGGGCTAACCGATTATATTTTCTGACTTTAATTGCCCTAATCTAAATTATTTATAGGCCATAAAAAAACGGAGGCATTGCCTCCGTTTTTTATGGACTAAGCCGCTTTTACATCAATTTACTTCAGCAACGATTCCATTTCATTACTGTCAATATGGCGTACATCTTTACCTTTTACAAAGTAGATAATGTACTCGCAAATATTTTTACAACGATCGCCCACTCGTTCCATTGCCCGCGCCGCCCATAGTACTTTTAAGACGTTCGGGATCGAGCGTGGATCTTCCATCATAAATGTCATCAGTTCACGAACAACACTTTCGTATTCACGGTTTACTTTAATATCTGAGGCATGAATTTTGATGGCCGCTTCCACATCCATACGAGCAAATGCATCTAATGAATCATGTAGCATTTTCACCACATTGCGACCCATGTGCTCAACACTCACTAATGGCGGCTGGGTCTTATTGGCATTATCAATCACCATATGTGCCACTTGTTTAGCTTCATCACCAATACGCTCTAAATCAGCAATGGTTTTAATAATCGCGATAACTAAGCGCAAATCACTGGCTGCAGGTTGGCGCTTGGCAATAATACGAGTACACTCCTCATCAATCGACACTTCCAATGAGTTAACCTTACGGTCACGCTCTACCACACGCTTGGCGACTTCTTTTTCTTGAGCATGTACAGCATCAATAACGTCGTTCATTTGCTGTTCAACCAAACCACCCATAACCAACACTTGGTTACGCACATTCTCTAATTCAGCATTAAACTGACCCGAGATGTGTTTGTTTAAATTCATGTTATCCATTGTTTGCTCCTCGGGCCTAGCCGTAACGGCCAGTAATGTAATCTTCGGTTTTCTTTAAGCTTGGCGTCGTAAATAAGGTATTAGTATCCGCGTATTCAATTAACTCGCCCATGTACATAAACGCCGTTTGGTCTGAAACGCGCGCGGCTTGTTGCATGTTATGAGTAACAATCACAACGGTGTACTTACTCTTTAGCTCATTAATCAATTCTTCGATAACTAAAGTTGAAATAGGATCAAGTGCTGAAGTTGGCTCATCGAGTAGCAATACTTCTGGCTCAATCGCAATGGCACGAGCAATCACCAAACGTTGCTGCTGACCACCAGATAAACCAAATGCATTATCGTGTAAACGATCTTTCACTTCATCCCACAATGCCGCGCCGCGTAAAGAGCGCTCAACAGCTTCATCTAACGTACGACGGTCTTTTATGCCTTGTAAACGTAGCCCATAAACCACATTCTCGTAAATGGATTTAGGGAACGGGTTCGGACGCTGAAACACCATGCCAACGCGACGGCGTAAAGCCGCAACGTCAACATTGCGATCATAGATATTTGTACCGTGAAGGTCTATTTGGCCTTCGATACGACAAATATCAACCAGATCGTTCATGCGGTTAATACAGCGCAATAAGGTTGATTTACCACAGCCAGAAGGACCGATAAAAGCAGTCACTTGGCCCTTAGGTATTTTCATACTGACATCAAACAGCGCTTGTTTGCTGCCATAGTATAAATTCAGATCTTTTATTTCTAACGCTGTTTGCGCTTCAGTTAAATTAGCCAGGTCTAGCGCTTGGGCATTCGCCGTAGTAGGTGCTACTGAAATCATGTTTGTTACCTTTTATCTGTTCTTTATGACCTGGATTACTGATCCAAGGATCTGAATTTTTCGCGTAAACGGTTGCGGATACTAATCGCTGACATGTTTAAGCCAATGATCACAGTAACCAACAAGAATGCCGTTGCGTACACCAGCGGACGTGCCGCCTCTACGTTCGGACTCTGGAAGCCAACATCATAAATGTGGAAACCTAAGTGCATAAATTTACGCTCTAAATGGAAGTATGGGAAGTTGCCATCAAGAGGTAATGTCGGCGCCATTTTAACCACGCCCACCAGCATTAAAGGTGCAACTTCACCTGCAGCACGTGCTACAGCCAAGATCAACCCTGTCATAATCGCTGGGCTTGCCATTGGCACAATAATGCGCCATAAGGTTTCTGCTTTTGTGGCGCCCAGTGCCAATGAGCCTTGGCGTACCGATGAAGGAATACGAGATAAACCTTCTTCGGTCGATACTATCACTACAGGCAGCGTCAAAATCGCCAACGTCAGGGCTGACCAAATAACACCCGGTGAACCAAAGGTTGGACTTGGCAACGCTTCTGGATAGAAAATTTGATCTAAACTACCACCAACCATATACACAAAGAAACCAAGGCCAAATACGCCATAAACAATTGAAGGCACACCCGCTAAGTTAATCACCGCAATACGGATCATCTTAGTAATCGGACCTTTTTTAGCATATTCATGCAGATAAATAGCCGCGACCACACCTAATGGGGTGACGATTACAGCCATTAACATCACCATAAATACGGTGCCGAAGATAGCAGGGAAGACCCCGCCTTCGGTATTTGCTTCACGTGGGTCTGAACTTACAAACTTGGCTAACTGATGAACCCAATGACCAAATTTTGCAAAAAATCCCATGTCATTTGGAAAATGAACATCTAATACTTTTTGCATCGGTAAAGTAACTTGGCGACCATCCATGTCACGCACAATCACCGCATCACGGGAAGCTTGGTCACGAAATGCAAATAGTTCCTTTTCCAGCACCAAGTAGTCATCATGTAAGGCTTGGCGTTGGGCTTCAAAATCAGCTTTAGCAGCCTCATCAAGCTCACCATTAAGCGCTAAGCCACGCTCTTTTAAGCGTAAACGCTCAAGCTCGTAGTTAATGCTACCAATAGGGCCATGTTGCAAATCATCGGCTTGCTGATTCAGCGCGATAGCACGCTCCATCCGCTTGATTAACTCAGCGCGTTTGTCCGTGGCATTAACAGCTTCACCAGCTTCAAGTAAACCTTCAACATAACCATAAAAATTACCGTTGGTTGAACGTTCAAATACGGCAATATCTTGTGGCGCCGTTTTAGTTTTAATTTGCGTTTCCATTATCCAACGGAAGTCCAAATCAACGTATTCACGGTTACCGGTTTTAAGTAGGTAACGTGTGATAACTTCATCATGTTGCTCTGGTAGCTTCACGCCCGACGATAAAACACGCTCGGCGCTGACCTTTTCCGAGTCATATAACTCACCGATCACTGTGTGACGCTGGCCATTTAGCTCTTCTAGGTCAAATTCATAGACGGTGCTTGGCCAAAAAAAGCTAAGTCCACGCCAAGCAATCAGAACCAGTAAACCCACTACAGCCACTAAGCTAATAGAGACGGCGCCTCCGGTCATCCAGATCCATGGCGCACCCGATTTAAACCAATTTCTCATCTTAATCTCTCAGTTACAGGCTAGAGTACTTTTCACGTAAACGCTGGCGCACAAACTCGGCGACAGTGTTAAAACAAAAAGTGAAAACAAATAATACGAAAGCAGCTAGGAACAACACTCGATAATGAGAGCTACCTACTTCCGATTCAGGCATTTCTACCGCGATGTTAGCCGCTAAAGTTCGCATACCTTGGAAAATACTCCAGTCCATTAATGGCGTGTTACCCGTTGCCATCAATACAATCATGGTTTCGCCAACTGCGCGACCAAGACCCATCATGACAGCAGAGAAAATACCTGGACTAGCAGTCAAAATAACCACGCGAACTAAGGTTTGCCAGCTGGTCGCCCCTAAGGCAAGTGAACCATTGGTCAAGTGTTTCGGCACACTAAATACCGCATCTTCTGCAATGGAGTAAATAGTTGGAATAACCGCAAAGCCCATCGCAATCCCCACCACTAATGAGTTACGTTGGTCAAAATCAATGCCTAATTCATTAGTAAGAAACTTACGCGCATCGCCTCCAAACAACCAATATTCAACTGGCGTGCTCAAGGCAAACGCGGCATAACCAACGAGGATAACCACAGGAATTAATATGAGTGAATGCGCACCTTCAGGCGTTGCTTGTTTAATTGATTTTGGCAAGTTATGCCAAATAAACGCAGCCAGCAGCACACCAATAGGCAAACCAATAATCAGCATCACAATACCAGGCAGGTTTTCTTCAACAATCGGCGCTAGCCATAAGCCAGCTAAGAAACCGAGAATAACCGTAGGTAATGCTTCCATCAGCTCAACGGTGGGTTTCACTATTGAACGTACAGGCGCAGACATAAAGTAAGCGGTATAAATCGCGCCAGCTAATGCGATTGGCACGGCAAATAACATCGCGTAAAAAGCCGCTTTAATGGTACCAAACGAAATCGGCACTAAGCTTAATTTAGGCTCAAATTCATCACTGGCAGAGGTTGACTGCCAAACATAATCCGGCTCAGGATAACCTTCGTACCACACCTCTTGCCATAATGCTGACCAAGTCACCTCTGGGTGCTCATTATCAAGATGATAAAGGCTCAAAAGACCTGGCTCTTCAACTAAAATAGCATTTGCTCGCGGTGAAATAGCAACGGCTTCTAATGGCTTGTCTGACAGTTTTTCAGAAAGTAAACGTGTATTACCTGTGGTATGGAAAATACCTAGGTAACCCTCATCATCAAGTGTAAGAAAACCTTTGCGGAAGAACTCAGGAGCGATATCAATAATGCCTGCTTCGGCCTTAAACTCACGAATTAACGTTAACTTACGGCTGCCATCTTTAACGACTTCAAACCACTGCGATATGTCACCATTGTCATTACCAACAATCAATGAACTCGCACCGGTTAACAGACGAACTTTTGTTACGTTAGCACCCGGTGAATTAATATCCATCATGGTAGTGAGATGAACATCGTCAACATCTGAAATATCATAGATAGCCAAACGATTGCCGCTGCGTAGATATAAGTTACGAAGGTTTGGCAATAACAGTATTTGATCAACTTTAGCGGGAGCATCCGGCAACACAGTGCTAACTGGCGTCCAAGTGACCTCTTCGGTCATCATGTTTTGCTCAGCCGTTAGAGCCATAAACACAGCGCGACCATCGGCCATAACAGCAGCAATACCAGCTTGTTCGTCGGACATTTCAAATGCTAAGTGCTTAATCGCACCGCCAGACTCATCTATCGTTAGATGTGACTCACCTAATGGGTAAGAGACCGAAGGCTCAATTAAGCGCTGATCGTTTGGGTATGAAACCTCAAAATCTGGATGAATAATTTGAATGGTGCCATCGTCAAAGCCGTATACCATCATCCCTTTCGATGGAATGGTTTGACTAAACGCTGTCACCTTACCCGCTAATTGCTTTTGCAAGATAACCGAGCCTGACGACTCGCCCTGTAGCGAAATAAATTCAACTAGGCCCCCATCCGTCATGCGATAGGCGATTTCATTTTGCTCTTCCATGCCCAAGGCCAATGTTTTTCCTTGGCTTTGCACCTTTAACGTGGTCTGTTTTTCGATGTCAGCACTTTCAAAAATTGGCTGCACAACGTAAAGAAGGTAAACAAAAATCAACAGTAAGGCAGTCAACACTAAAACAGCGCCAGTGGTAACCCCATACTTTGCTAATTTATCTGTTACCAACCGCTTGCGACTCCCAGCAAGCGACAGGGAAAATTCCTCTGCCATTGGTATCCTCTGAATGGTATTTAAACTGTGGGCATTATATTTCTCAATGATGACAGTTTTGTTACGTGGAACGAAATGATTTAGCTAAAACGATAAAAGCGGAAGAAACATGGGAAAGGAGTAAAAAACATCAATTACCGACAAATACATCAATTATCTTGATAAGGTGTCAAGTATTGGCGACAGCTGGATAAAGTTACATTTTTATGTCATTTAAAAGGCCAAATTTACATTAAATATTTATGACAATATTAATAAAAGTGTCACATTCTAGTTCTATGCTTAAGATACGTTATTCTGTCATTAAAAATTCATCCATGTAATGGATTTTGTGCTAGTAGTCGCAAGCAAATAAAACTGTAGATTGAATATAATAACGATGATTAATTAAGTTTGTTAGCTTCAGGGGGTCGAGAGTGAGTTTGGATAAGCTGTTTGTAGAAAAGGAATTAAGTTGGCTATCGTTCAATGAGCGCGTATTACAAGAAGCCATGGACAAAACAGTTCCTATCGTTGAAAGAGTTCGCTTTCTAGGTATCTTTTCAAACAATTTAGATGAGTTTTTTAAGGTGCGAGTGGCCGATGTCAAGCGCCGCATCATCATTAATGAAGCACAAGGCGGTGACGAAGGAGCGAAGCATCTACTCACAAAGATTCAAAACAAAGTTCTCAAGCTGCAACAAGATTTTGATAATACTTATAAAGACTTAATTTTGGCATTAGCTCGACACAATATCTTTTTAGTCAGCGAGAGCCAGCTTTCGGAAAATCAACAAAGCTGGATAAGAAGCTATTTCAAAGACAAATTACTGCGCCACCTAGCCCCTATAGAGTTAACCAAAAGCATCGACTTAGTAGATTTCCTTAAAGATGAATACACTTATCTCGCGATTGAGATTCGTAAAGGCGATGATACCAAGTATTCATTAGTTGAAGTGCCAACTAATGATTTACCACGCTTTATCCAATTACCGAGTGAACAAACTAAGCGTAAAAAATCACTCATTCTGCTCGATAACATTATCCGCTTTTGCATTGAAGACTTATTTAAAGGTTTTTACGAGTTTGATAGCCTCAACTCTTACTCAATCAAAATGACCCGCGATGCTGAATATAATATGCAGGGTATGGTAGAGCATGGTTTGTTAGAGCAAATGTCGGAAGGTTTAAAACAGCGTTTAACAAATGAACCGTTACGATTTGTTTATGACCGCGAAATGCCTCTACACATGGTTGATTTTATTAAAGATAAATTACACATATCCTCTCATGATAGTGTCATACCTGGCGGCCGTTACCATAACTTTAAAGATTTTATTGGCTTTCCAAATGTCGGCCGAGCTTACCTTGAAAACCCAAGTTTACCGGCACTTTCTTGTCATCAAATAGAAAAATGCGATACGGTTTTTGACGCTATTTCCGAACGAGACATTCTACTCTACTATCCGTTTCATAAGTTCCGCTACGTGACGGAACTGATCCGCCAAGCCGCACTCGATCCAAAAGTCAGTACCATAAAGATCAACCTCTATCGTGTGGCAAAAAAATCACGCGTCGTGAGCTCACTGATTGACGCCGTTAACAACGGTAAAAAAGTAACCGTCGTAATAGAACTTCAAGCGCGCTTTGATGAGGCGGCCAACATCAAATGGTCAAAACGCTTAACCCAAGCGGGCGTGAAAGTGGTGTTTGGTGTTCCTACTTTAAAGATCCACTCAAAGCTTTGTCTTATTACTCGTTTAGAAGACGAGCAGTGGGTAAAGTATGCTCATTTAGGCACAGGTAACTTTAACGAAAAAACCGCACAAATTTACACTGACTTCGCCCTACTCACTAAGAATCAAGAGTTAGCACAAGAAGTAGAGGGCGTATTCGACTTCATTGAGCATCCGTATCGTCGTACTAAGTTTAATCATTTATTAGTGTCGCCAATCAACTGTCGACGCTACCTTTACCGCATGATAGATGCAGAAATAGCGAGTGCGAAACAAAACAAGCCGGCAGCAATTACGGTTAAGGTAAATAACTTAGTCGACAAAGGGGTGGTTAACCGCCTTTATGCTGCCAGCAGTGCAGGGGTTAACATTCGCATGATCATTCGTGGTATGTGTGCCTTGGTACCAGGCGTGGCAGGCATTAGTGAAAACATTGAAGTAATTAGTATTGTCGACCGCTTTTTAGAGCACCCTCGAGCGTTTATTTTTCACAATAATGGTGATGAAAAAATATATATCTCTTCTGCTGATTGGATGACACGTAATATTGATAACCGCATCGAGGTGGGCTGCCCTATCTATGACCCTGAACTCAAAGCCATGATCAAGCACAGTATCGAGTTACAATTTAAGGACACCACTAAAGCTCGCGTTATTGATAAAGAGCAAAGCAATGAGTATGTACAACGCGGTAACCGCCGTAAAATACGTTCTCAAATAAGTACTTATGAATACTTGAAAAGACGTGAACAGCACCTAGTGCAAGCATACCAAGAAGAACAAACCTTGCAAGCACAGATTGCTGAGCCAGAAGAGTCAGGAATAGAAGTTAACCCGCAAAGCGTTGCGATTAACACTCAATCAAAGCAACTTGAACAAGCATAAGTTTTGAGGGCTTGAGTGTCACTCAAGCCCTCTTACTTTTTCGCATTTGAGTTCCAGCCAGCCATAAAATAAACACAGTCAGGCCATTGTTTTTCCCTATTTAAGACGTAAAGTAGAAAAACTAAAGGTCCTCAACAGATGAAAATCGAGCTCAATAGTAGCAAACGCAATAACAATATCTACACCAAGTCGCCAACTTTACATAGCCTATTTCGATTTAAATAACTTGTTTTGTCCGAAGCACCATATCGGTAAAAACGAACCCAGGAAACAAACCATGAAAACAAGGCAAGTGAAACTAAAGTTGCTAGAAATAAAAGCACCGGATCCGATAGTTTATTGCTAATTATTTCCTTTTCATCAAAAGTTTTAACTAACCTTTTGTTTTCTTAGGATGATTTTTTAACTTCCTCTATTTTTTAGCTATTTTTCTTTATCTATACGCATCAAAATTTAAGTTTGCAAAAACCATTAAAATTAATTTTATAAACTTTAAAATCAATGTTTAGCAGTATATTAAGCAATCGACGAAACTAGTTCATAACTGTTTTAGATCAAATATGCTGTTAATTTTCAGCAAATACCTTCAAAATGACGCCCGTTCAAAAACGGAGTGCGATCACATTGAAATATTTCTGTCACATTTCTCTGCTTAAATCCGCTCGTCGAAAAACTGAAATATCACCCAATAGGTTGTGATAGGAAGCAAAAAAATGAATATGAATCAGGGAAAGCAAGTCACACAAAACATCTTAAATTGGCTTGCAGTTGTTGTACTGGTCTATGCCATGTTAGTGGCCGTAAGCACTGTGGGCAGTGGCTTCAAAATTGTTTCAGGCGGAGCCAGTGGCGCAGAGCAAATATTTCAATTTGCCAGTAATCCATTTATAGCGTTAATACTCGGTACCTTAGCCACTGCTTTAGTACAATCTTCCTCTACTGTCACCGCTGTTATTGTCGGCTTAGTGGCGGGCGGTCTTCCTATCTCTATCGCTATTCCTATGGTGATGGGTGCCAACATGGGAACCACCATTACCAACACCATCGTTTCCATTGGTCACGTCCGCCAAAAAGAAGACTTTAAGCGCGCTTTTAGTGCTGCGACAGTACATGACTTTTTTAACCTACTAGCAGTCGCTATTTTCTTACCCCTTGAGCTAATGTTTGGCTTGTTAGAAAAGTTGGCTGCCGCAGCGGCTCACCTGCTCGTTGGAAGCTCAGATGTATCAATGAAAGGCCTTGATTTTATGAAGCCTTTAACTAAACCTGCAGTAGGTCTGGTCAAGGATGTTTGGGCATTTTTACCGAGTAACTGGACGGGTATCGCCATGGTTATCACCGGCATCGTTATTATTCTGTTTGCCGTGACTTACTTAGGTAAAGTGCTTAAGCGAGTACTGGTTGGTCGAGCGAAGAACGTGCTGCACAGTGCCATAGGTAAAGGCCCTGTAACGGGAATTTGCTCTGGCGCATTGGTCACTGTAATGGTGCAATCTTCATCTACCACCACCAGTTTGATGATCCCATTAGCGGGTTCAGGTATGTTTACAACCAAGCAAATTTACCCATTTACCTTAGGTGCAAACATTGGTACCACCATTACCGCATTACTGGCCGCAACAGCGATTACGGGCAGTGCCGCCGAGGTAGCATTAACCATTGCTTTAGTACACTTTTTGTTTAACTTGTTAGCTGTGGCCTTGATTTATGGCTTGCCATTTTTACGCGACTTACCCATTAAGGCGGCAGAGCGCCTTGCAGAGGTAGGCTCTCAAAACAAACTACTGGCCTTTAGTTACGTCGTCGGCACTTTCTTTGTTATCCCCGGCTTAATGTTAGTGGCGGTTCGCTAATTAGCCCAGTTTTAACGACTTGCATTAACTCACGCCGCATTGACTTGCGGCGTTTTACTATCAACACACCATGCCCATCTAAACACGACAACTAAATTAACAATTAGCTTCACTCTTAACAGTACTCCTCTCTATTGATAAACCTATAGCCAACAGCACTTAAAACGAAATTGATCTAAATCAATGTCTGATTAGATTTCTCTCTCTCGCTAGCAAAGCGGCTTACTTCGTTAATAAATTACCAGTAACATTTGCGCCCCCTAAACCATGTGGTGGTTTA
Source organism: Motilimonas sp. E26 (assembly GCF_021278025.1). Taxonomy (GTDB): domain Bacteria; phylum Pseudomonadota; class Gammaproteobacteria; order Enterobacterales; family CBDFNC01; genus Motilimonas. The sequence continues at coordinate 10,986 of NZ_JAIBHJ010000003.1, read as the reverse complement.
GCCTGACTTGAGATCAGACAAGAGAGATTAATAATGTTTAAACCTGAACTGCTTTCCCCTGCTGGTACCCTAAAAAACATGCGTTACGCCTTTGCTTATGGCGCAGACGCCGTTTACGCGGGTCAGCCACGTTACTCACTACGTGTACGTAACAACGAATTTAATCATGAAAACCTTCAAATAGGCATTAATGAAGCCCACGCCTTAGGTAAGAAGTTTTATGTGGTGTGTAATATTCAGCCCCACAACTCAAAGTTAAAAACCTTTATTCGTGATATGAAGCCAGTGGTTGATATGGGGCCTGATGCGTTAATTATGTCTGATCCCGGCCTTATCATGATGGTACGTGAACACTTTCCGCAAATGCCTATTCACCTATCGGTGCAAGCCAATGCGGTTAACTGGGCAACGGTGAAATTTTGGCAGCAACAAGGGGTTGAACGCGTTATTCTGTCACGTGAGTTATCCCTAGAAGAAATTGAAGATATCCGCGAGCACGCACCAGAAATGGAGCTTGAAGTGTTTGTGCATGGCGCATTGTGCATGGCTTATTCAGGGCGCTGCCTGCTCTCTGGCTACATCAACAAACGCGATCCTAACCAAGGCACCTGCACCAATTCTTGCCGCTGGAAATACGACACTCATGAAGCCAAAGAAAACGAAGTAGGCGATATTGTCGCGGTACAACCAGAAATCTACACACCAGAAAAAGTCGCGCCAACATTAGGGGAAGGTCAGCCAACGGATCAAGTCGTGCTGCTACAAGAGCAAGGCCGTCCAGGTGAATACATGCCAGCGTTTGAAGATGAACACGGCACATACATTATGAATTCAAAAGATTTACGCGCCATTGAGCATGTTGAGCGTTTAACGCAAATGGGCGTGCACTCATTAAAAATAGAAGGTCGCACTAAAAGTTTCTATTACTGCGCCCGCACCGCGCAAATTTATAAGCAAGCCATTGATGATGCCGTAGCGGGTCGCCCGTTTGATCAAAACTTGAAAGGCACCTTAGAAAGCTTGGCTCACCGCGGTTACACTGAAGGCTTCTTACGCCGCCATAACCACAGCGAATATCAAAACTACGACTATGGCTACTCTGTTAGTACCCATCAACAATTTGTCGGTGAAATCACTGGCCGCCATGCCGAAACAGGCTTAGTTGAAGTGACCGTGAAAAATAAGTTTTTGTTGGGTGACAGCATGGAATTAATGACGCCCAAAGGCAATATCACTTTCACGTTAGAACAAATGCAAAACCGCAAAGGAGAAGCCATTGATGACGCCAAAGGCTCAGGCCATATTGTTTACATTCCATTACCAAGTGATATCGAGCTAGAATTTGCATTACTGATGAGAAATTTGCCTGAAGATGCAGATACCCGCAACCCGCATCAAGCTAAGTCAGCTTAACGGATTGACCATTAAAGGTAGCGTGGAAGCTGGAGGTTAGAGACCTTCGGCTACCCATTGGCCTATTTTTCAACCTACTTTGCGAGAACAAAATTGCCCCTGCGACCATTGCAGCTATATCAGCTATAACAACAATACCGTGATTGCTTGGTTATATGCTACTACTCGTATGCTTTTAGCGTGTCAAAAATCTCCTTTGACAGAGCTCTAAATAAACCGTGAATAGACTCTGATAGTTTCTCAGGATTTTCGAAATCAGGATCAGCAAGCATTACAATTTCAAAAATTGACCATTCTGGCATTGACTCTTCGTTCAGCCATTGCACCCCCTTCAACTTCTCCCAGTAACCTTTTTGAACATCCTTTGTTTGCCCCAGCAGCCAAATTTCAAAGCAGACCTTTTGATGATTAAGTACGAGAGCCAGTTTAAGCTTGTTCTTTTTAAGATAATCATTTTGCAAATAAAAGTAAGTAAAATCGATATAACCATGGAGTACATTCGCAATTGAAAATTCACCTTTATAGGTTTTATGAAACTCACTCCTTAAGGTTTGAACTATTCCCACGAGGCTTTGATACGTTTTCTGGATTTCACCACTAGCTAATGCCTTTTTATAGGCCGGTATGCAAGCATTTATATTTTTCCCTAACACGATAGTTTCCTCAGACTTACCCCAACACAATTAGCGTCCCAATCTGCTGCAAAGCAATGTGGGTCGTTTTTGCAATATACTGCAAAAGCTACGTTGGCGGCTGGAGTATTTTGTTATGCACTATCTGGCGATGATACGTCGATGGTTACTCCTTCTGGTGACAAAATTAACATTCTTTTTTGTCCGTAAGGTGTAGATTTAGGTGGTTGTTCAACTCGAACATTTAACTGACAAGCCTTTTCGTAAACAACGGTCACAGATTCAACAACAATTGTAAGATAGATCCCGCTAGGCTTGCAGCCAACACTTTTGGGAACAACATCACTTTCTTGCGATATTAATCCAACTTCTAATTCTCCCCCTTGTGAGATTAAATGAACAAACCAATCACTGTCATAATCTATCGAAAAGTCAAACAACGAGGTATAAAATGCCTTTGATGCTGACAAATTTTCAGTGCAGATATTCGTTAATAACCTTTTAACTTTCATCTTTACTCTCCTCTATTGTTATGGCATTACGCCGCGCCACAGAACAAAAGATTGGGTTACAACCTGTAGTAAGACAAGCTATAAACTACTGTTTTGCAATATTTATTCAATCACCTTAATAGCCTTCTTGGTAACGTAATTTATTTTCATGTAAATCATTTCCGAGCATGACTGGAAGTTCATTTTCAATAAACCTCTCTAATTCATTAAAATCACCATTAATGTCTAAGTCTTTAAAATCCTTATTAGCCTTACATTCTTTGATTTGAGGAGTGTCTCGATAATCAAATATTGGAAGGCTGCGTTTTCGCTTTGCACAACCGACAGCATAAGTAAACAATTTGAAATTATCGTCATTTGCAACCCGCTTGAACCCTATTAATGCATCTGCCACATTAAATGCGCTACAAAAATATTGGTAAATGCCACCACTAGAAACTTCACAAATAAGATCAACTAGAGCAAAAGCTTGAAGTAACTCTTTAGTGTGCGATTTATTATAATCAGGCGTAAAGGATAGAGTATTCGCGTGATCAGAGCTTTGTTTTAATAACCTTTGAAAAGCTTCTTCTCCCTTGATTTTATTAAAGGTTCCTTTTGGCAAAAGATACGTTGGTGATTCGCTGATTAAAGGTTCCGTTAAACCAAGTGAATTTCTAGGTACACCAGTGGCGAAAGACAAGCTGTCTAGAAATGAATGAGTGTCTACTCGTCGCGAATCGGGAACATTTGCAAAACTATTTTTTCGCTTGCCTTTAAAACAAGGCATACATTTTCCACCAGTTTTTTGAGCGGTTGTTGGTAAAATTTTAACTCTACATTCGATACAATCTACTTTTTCCATGATAATCCCTTTATTTGAAAGCCAGCTCCCTCAAAAGAAGCGTATTCCCACAAAAACATTCACATTATTTTTTATGCGCGGTATAGCGCTACTTAACAATTCTGCTATACGCCTCTCTTTTATAAACCGACTGCTTGCAAACATCCAGCTGACCAGAGTTACCATTTGTACCATCAGGATCAGGCCTTGTGTTTTGCCACTATGAGGCTAACTCGGGAATAATATAGACCAAAGTCCTCCCCTAGCTATTTTTGATAATACCCACCACTGGAAAACGCCAAGATAGTGGCATCATTTCGGTTAGCTGCCATTGTTTCATAATCCTGCAAATAAACATTACTCTACGCTGTCGCTATGGGATGTCATCAATATTCCCCTAATAGCTACCCGCATATTCAATACGTAATGGTCTGCTCATGCTCCTACCTAAACAAAAATGGCCTAGCATAAAACTAACCCCCCCCCAGCCAATAAGGCAAAAAGCAAGACCTGTCCCTATAAGCGTGCGACGCGATTCCGCGGGAGCGGTTTTTAAACCATTCACACGCTGTTTCGCGCAATAAATTGCGCTCCTACCCATCCTCATTCCAGTAGGAGCGATTTTTAAATCGCGAATAAACACGCGGCCAGCTAAGCAAACTTGGGCAAGGCTCTTACTGCTTGGATCAATTGCGCTTTTTGCTCGTACAGATCTTTTAGGGCCATGTCGCGCCAATATCTGGGGTTGCGCTGGATCTTTTTGTCATGGGCTGCGCTGACGGGATCAAGGTGGCGGCTCATTTCAAAGGTGGGCACGTCGGGCAATGGGCGTGAGGTGTCCATATAACGCTGAATAAAATTCCAGATGGCCGTGACGTCATGGCCCAGTTTATTATCACCAAATAGTGCAATATCTATCTTTAATTTGGGCTCGGTGGTGCAGCGCAAAAACACTTGGTGGTAATCCGTGATGCCTTGATGGGTTGAGATGTTAATGGTTTCGGCAACGCAATCTTTAAACGCCACATCGTAAAGTAATTTATTGGTTTTTTTACACCACTGCTTTACCCGCCCAGTGCGGCGATTTAACTCAAAATGGGGTTTAACATGTTTAGCGAATTTCTTGATGCAAAAAAGCAGTATCGGGGTGCAAATAACTGCAGAAACGATAAATGGTAAAACAAAATACATGAATGTGTGATCAACATAAAGCCAAAATCTAGGCCAAAAACTTTCAGTTGCTAGTCCAGAGACGACTCCTGCTAATAAAGTAAAAAATAATGCAATCATAGCTAGCTTTATCGCTCCTACACTTCCAGCCAGTAACACAAAAAAGATCTTATCGTTGATCTTACCTAAGGTGGGATAGCGGATCATTTCAGCATCAAAACGCTCTATTTGCTTATCTGAAAATTTAGGGCCGCCTTTTTTATCTTCAACAAAGAGATCGTCCACTTCATGACTGTCGAGGGCGTTAGGGGGAAACACATCCCATAGCTCTTGGCTTTTATTGAGCACCATGGCGCGATGGGATGGTTTAGCCAAATATAACTCTTGGGCTTGTTCGCTGCGATAAGCGCTGGGTTCGTAACTAAAAATGCTATTTTCACTGCTCATTATTTAACCTAAACATTCTTCGCGATACTGTAGGAGCGGTTTTTAAACCGCGAATAATCAAACATTTCACGCGCTGTTTCGCGCAATAAATTGCGCTCCTACCTGGCCCCACTCCAGTTTAGGCAAACTTGGCAAAGACTGGGCACCCATCAAAATCCACCAGCATTTTGCATGCTCATTGCCTCACCCACCAATATCACAAAAAAGTGAAACTATAACTCATTTTAATTGATAGTTATATCGCTATTGCAAATCATAGTAGCTAATACATTGAATTCATGAAAAAAGACAATGACAGCATCCTGAACGAGATCTACAGACTTGATGGGTATGATCACTAAACACCATCACATGTTTATCTGCATGGTGCTCAAAGTAATAAAACAAGCCTTCTTCGGCGGCTAAACGCTCGATAAACGCCAGATCCGTTTCTCGGTATTGCACACAATACTCGCGCACCGCACACGCCTGCTGACACGCAAAGGCATAATCGGTGATGCCCATTTCTTGCAGTAAAATACTGATAATGCTCAAGGCATCTTGCTGCTGAAAAATGCGGCTGTTTTGGCGTAGGGTTAAACGCGCAGCGCTGGGCACTAATTCAAGCCGATAAAAAGTATGATGTACATCAGGGTCGCCATTGCCCAAATCGGCTTAGCGTTTATTGGCCACCTTTTTCTTGCTCGTTTATACTCAAGCCAACTGATAATTCAGTAAACTTTGCGCTGCAAACACTTGCTCGGCTTCATCCATACTCATATCGCGCCAATATCTGGGGTTGCGCCCGCTTTGGGCATCACTGGCGATGCTGGCAGGATCGCTTTGGCGCCACATCTCTAACGCAGGGATATCGGGCAGTGGCTGGCCGGTGTCCATGTAACACTGAATAAAGTTCCACGTTGCATAAGTATCGGCAAGGCGATATTCGTCGCCGATACGGCCGCCTTCAATGCAGGCCTTAGGATCTTGATAATGGCGAATATTTAAGGTGTTTTTAACCACCACGCCTTGATGCCCCGCTTGCGCCCACGTTTCTGCCACGCATTCACTAAAAGGAAAGTCGTGCAGTAACTCACCCGACTTATCATCAAAGATTTTCACTCGACCGGTAACACGATTAAACTCATATTCAGTTTTCATGTCGCCGTATATTTTGGGGCCAAGGTATTTTTCAAATAGCGGAACACCTTGGAAAGCGATAAAACAAGGTAAAGTCATCATGGTATTTGTAATAAACAGCGATTCAAGAAAGTGGTTCCAAAAGGGGTCTCCAGCCGAATAGGCGGTTGCCCCCCACCCTAAAGCCGCAAAAATAGACAAAGGGGGAAAGGCATAAGTCCCCACTTTTCCTACCCCCCAAAATAGTGTCAGTAATTGCTGCAATAAACCAAAGCGGCCAAAACTTGGCAGACGCAACACTTCTGAATCAAAGCGCATTTCACTGGTGCGATACTCTTCCTCATCGACGGACTCAGTTAGCAACTGTTTATCAAGTTGCTGACATTCCTCTAGTATTTCTTGATTTAGCCATTTTTCAGGGATGGCCTTCGTTAACCTTGCACTTTTCTGTAGCGGCTGAGCAAAACGAGTTGGCTGGCTAATCGCTAAATTCGCAGCCTGGTCAGCGCGATAAGCCTTAGGGCTGTACTGGTTAATTTGTTTAAACATTAAGTCTCCTTCGTTTTTGCTGGGCGAAAATCCTCTGACTTTAACCAGTATTCATGTTTACCGATGAAAGTTACGCTATCAAACTCTGGGTTGTTTTGCTCTGGGTTTAAATAATCATAACGCATTGGATTATCTGGCGTAGGAGCCGGAAAAACGAAAACACGGCCACTAATAAGCAAATAAACAGGCTCACCTTCTAGCGTTAGGCCACATTGAGCTGGTTTAGACGAGCAAGATAAACGGCTTCATTTAACTTATCCTGTTGTGATAATACGTCTTCTATTTGATCTTTACTCAGCTCCCGCCAGTATCTTGGGTTGCGTCCAGAGCGCTCATCAAAACGTCTTGTGGTGGCATCTTGTCTGCTGTCAACAACAATCCAATAGCCATCACCCATTGAGTATGACAAGTATCCCATGTACATCCAAACAGCGATAAGAATTGGCAATAAATGAACACTACCTAGTCGCCCAATTCCTGTAAGAGTCAACAGCACATAATATAAGCCGCGCCTTTTCTCTAATGCCTGGACTTTAAGATACTCATGATCAAAACACATGGGGGCCTCACGTGCTTCCTTGAGCGTTTCTTCATCTACATCCCCTCTCTAATGAATTCTTCAAGACTTTCTTTATTTAGCCAGTTACGAGGTATACCAGCATATAACTTTCGGGTCTTTTGCAAGGTTTCAGCAAGCTGCGTTGGTTTATTTAGAGCCAAGCTTTTGGCAAATTCAGATTTATAGCTTTCATTTGAATACAATGACATACTTTACTATCTCGTCCTGACGGGCACGGCAAAAAGCTAACGCACTGGTGATGCCGTGCACTTGGCTTGCAGGGTGAATGAAAACGTCAATCAGCTTGTCGATTCAACACGCCTCACATAGCGGATCTAATGTGTATTTACCCACATGTTATTTGCCACCGTAATCACATAACAGTGAAATGATTAACTGATCACCACGTTTAGTTGCAATCTGTAACGGCGTATGACCTTTAGGGTCAACCCCATTAGCATCGGCGCCTTGCTCGAGGTGCTGCTTGGCCATCGCCCAATCACCCATATTGATAGCTTGGTGTAGTGTCATCACAAACTGGCTGGCGTCGTATTGGTTTATTTGATAACCGCAATGCTCACAGCTTGCTGCCAGCTTGGCAACCAGCTCTTTACAGCTTGGACAGCGCTTTACCTTGCCGCTTTTTAAGGCTGCTGCCTCTTGCTCGGCTTTTAGGGCTTGTTGCTGCTTTTGCTGCTGAGTTTGCTGATCAAATAAGTCGGGGATGTCTTCCCAATTAAAGCGAGTCTGCTCTTTTTTTAATTTCTTGGCCACGCGTTGCTCAAACCATTTCGGTGACATTTTTTTCCATTTATCCGCTTTGCGGCCTGTGGCCTTATCATGAGCAGCGGTAGTCGCGTCTAACGGCCTAAAGGGCTCAAGCTGGGGAATATCGGGCAGCGGCTGGCTGACATCCATAAAACGTTGCAACATTTCCCAACAAAGGTAATGCTGCTGCGGCGTAGCCTGCAACTCACCGGCTAAGTTAAGATAAAACACCGCCTTTTGATTGCGGTGTACCACGGCCAGATTGGTATAAATTTGCCCTGAGGTGGTATCTACATGTAAATCGACAAAGGCATCAAAATCGGTAAAAGGGTAACTGACTAAACCAAAGCGTTTTTTTACCTTGACCATGCCAGTTTGGCGGAAAAAGCCATCGCCATTATCGGTAGCAAACCATTCGGGGTGTTTTTCTAAGTAAGAAAACAAAATGCGGCAACTAACGCCAAAACAGACAATGCTAAATGTTATAAGTAAATCCGTTAAATTTGGAGGAGTAGGATCTTCATAGTTGCTAAAATATAACAAGAAACCTGAAAGAAGATAAAGTACTCCCAATAAAGCATAAACATACCCTCCACCCAATAAGTTCATTAAAAAAGAAGTGAAGCCTTTATAATCTGTGTATTGAAGGCGAGAATGGTTCCAGCCGATTTCACCTGCACCTATCCTTTTAGAGTTGTTAACTCCAAATGATAGCTGGTGATATGGTTCAACATTAGCATAGTGCTGTGACCAAGGCAGCTTGATACTCCCTTTGCTCCAAGTGGCGTAACGCAATCCTGTTTCTGGCCGTTTAACTTGGTTTGCTTTATCTTGTTGCCATGCGGTGGCACTGTAGTGTTCATCTAACATGTTTAATCAGCCTAAATCGTTAATAAAATGTCATGCTTTTGAGGCTCCAAGCGACGATAAATAAAATACCCTTGATTTTTTTGTTCACTTTCAGAGAGCCAGTCCAAATCATCCGCAGTGGGCTCTTGTGCAGGAAAACTGATCACAGTGGCAATTTCTTCTTTGGTTGTAAAATCAAGTAGCTTTTCTGTTACTTCAAAGCGATACCTTACCGCTAAATCCACCTTGTTAACAAAATTTAGCCCTAAACATGACACGGCAAGAAAAAATTCGGTGCCATTATCGGTATCTAACCACCCTTGGGTGATCACGGCCGGTGTTTTAACTTTATAATCGCGGTCATAACTGTCTAATTCATCAGTGGCGACCAACTCCTGAGGAAAGGTTGGACACCCACCAAAATCAGGAGCGATTCTTTTATCGCGAAAAATCCACCCTCAACACGCTGCTTCGCTGTATAAATACAGCTCCTACCGGCCCGCACTTTGCATAACCTCCTTCATTAAGGGCTCTTGTTAATAAGCCTTCACATCTTGGTTATTTTCAGCGTCGTTATTGGCTTTAGCCAGCAGCTCAATATCACCGATATTTAACAGGGTTTTGCCATAGTAGCGATACTCGGCGTTAACAAGTTTGTTGGCTTGCTGCAGTTCTGCTGATGGTTTGGCCCATTGGTCGCGGGGGAGCGGCTCGCTCCAAGCTTGCATGGCGGGGGTGACGCCGCGGTGAATCACATATTTAAGGCGGTAGTTGGTTAACAAAATACCAAACGGGGTGCCGTTCACGTACCACCAAATCTTGATCCAAAGGGGAATGTCTTTTTCTTCGCAGTTATGCCCTTCACAGTATTCTCGGCGAATAGCGGCGAAGCTTTCGGGGCTGGGCTCGGGGATGTCATCGGGGCCGTATTCCATAAAGTGGCGGATCATTTCCCATTGCGCCGCTGCCACTAGCATATTGCCCGCCCCCACTTGCGCTGCAGACCAAAAATGACCGTGATCGTCTTCATCATTAGCGCCAATAAACAAGGTAGCACTGTGCACCATGGCATGGCCGGTAAAACCACTGCCTTGACCTACTAAGGCCACCACCTTTTCCCAAGGCACCACTTTGTATTCGGTTTGTTTTAGTTTTTCATTCCAACGAGAAAACATCACCTCGCGGCGCTGGCGATGAAAGCGAAGGGGGGCAGCGCGGGCAATATCTTTATTGCTACTGATAATTATCCCAAAGGTGAGTACTAGCCCTAAAATAATAACGGGGCTAGCATAAGCAAAAGAAGTCAAGACCTCATCCCACATAATGGCATCCCAAGCTACATTTACCCCCCATGTGTCCTCCGATATTTGCTTCCATTCAAACCAGTTGTAGAAGCTGATACCAAAAGTAGCACTGTAACTTGCCCAGCCGAATACAATAGCTAAGATAAGTACATATTGCGCCTGAAAAATGCTACCCTTCGCCCCGCCGATATCAATATAATGGTCGCACTTCTTAGCTAATAAATCACAGGCATTGGCCTTAGGGATGTTAGTGACGACTGGCAAGGGGCTTAAGGTAATGCGTTGCCCTGTGCCTTGCACTTCACTGCGCCCCGCTTTAAAGGGCATTTCTTGTTTATCTGTCATGATTGCTCTCGTCAACATAGCGGGCAGTGAAAGCTTGCCTTAACGAGTAACTTGCCTCACCCACTAGCCCCCAATATCACAAAAACATAAAATCCTAACTCATTTTAATTGATAGATATATCTTTATTGCCCACTGTGACATCTAATTCATTGAATCCATGTAAAAAGTCAATGGCAGCACCTGAATGAGCCCTGCAGTCTTGATGGGTACAATTTTATGCCATTATTTGCAAAACAAGCCTAATCATCAAACAGCCCCACTTTATTGAGAGCCCTGCAAAATTGCTTCTGCGTGCTCAACATTGATTCTGTGCTGGCGCTTATAGGCTTGGTTTATTTCTTTTTTGCTCATATTGCGCCAATAATGCGGGTCGCGGTTGTGCTTTATATCCCACGCTTTGGTAAAGGGGTCGGTATGACGAAAAGGCTCAAATTGCGGTAAATCAGGTAATGGCTGGCTGATATCCATGTAGCATTGAATAAAGTTCCAAACCGC
>NZ_JAIBHJ010000029.1 GCF_021278025.1 Motilimonas sp. E26 | reverse complement strand
TCGCGTAGTTCACTATGCCACAAAGGTGCTGGCCACAACGAACGTTTTGTATAAATACCCAACAATTCGCTGCAAAAGCAATCACGAAAGATCAACAGACCCGAGTTACTCATCGCACGAACTGCGCACTACCACACCAAAAAGTAGCTATAAAATCTAATAATTTTATTTAAACATAATTTCAGATAGCATCCGTTCAACTCCGATAGCCCAGTCGGGCAACTCTAAATCAAATGTTTGCTTAAACTTGCTGGTGTCTAACCGGGAGTTATGTGGACGTTTTGCTGGGGTGGGGAACGCACTGGTAGGTACGCCCTTTACTTCAGTAACAGCGAGTGTGATTCCTGCTTCACGGGCTTTACTAAATACCAATTTCGCGTAGTCATACCAAGTAGTGCTACCCGCAGCAACTAAATGATAAAGTCCAGCGACTTCCGGCTTACTCTTAGCAATACGGATCGCATGAGCGGAACAGTCAGCCAATAACTCCGCACCCGTTGGTGCACCAAACTGGTCATTAATTATTGACATATCACTGCGCTCCTGGCCAAGACGTAACATCGTTTTGGCAAAATTAGCCCCTCGTGCAGCATAAACCCAGCTAGTACGAAAAACGAGATGACGCGAACAAAGTGCTGCCGCATGCTCCCCTGCTAATTTAGTCTCACCATAAGTGTTAAGTGGCGACGTTTGATCCGTTTCAACCCAAGGTTGCTCACCACTACCGTCAAAAACGTAGTCCGTTGAATAATGCACTAACCAAGCACCTAATTTATTTGCTTCTAATGCAATACTCTTAACACTGGTGGCGTTGAGTAATTCAGCGAATGATTTTTCACTTTCAGCCTTATCAACTGCTGTGTGGGCTGCGGCATTAACGATAACATCCGGCTTAACTAAACGAACAGTCTCTGCCACACCGGCAGGATTACTGAAGTCACCACAATAGTCTGTTGAGTCAAAATCAACGGCCGTAAGGTGCCCTAATGGAGCTAATGAACGTTGCAACTCCCATCCTAATTGACCATTTTTACCAAATAATAGAATCTTCATTACATACACTCTCCATCATTTTGCTCAACCTCAAGTTGGTCAGCATTACTGTTAAAATTGTTACTCATACCACTTAACAAGAAGTTAGTTTTCGGGGGGAGTTACCCTGTGAGCATTGATTACATGGCATCGATCATAACTCGGATGCGCTACGACATGAATGATTAGTTGATTTTACAGCGTATTTTATAGTAGTGACATACTTTAAAGGAAGGGTGAACATATGCTCAAACCATTCTTAATCTGGGCGCAATTGTTTATCCCATGCAACATAGCGGTTATAATCGGCTAATATTCTAGGAAGATATAACAACAAGCCTGTAAAGGCATGACAACATTGGAGCAAATTGTGAGTAAATTTCAACACTTATTAACACTTCGTCAGCTAGCTATTGCCACCTTAGCCGTGTTCTCAACACTCAGCTTTGCTACCAGCGCAGACATGTCAGATGAAGCCATTGCAGATCGTATAAAACCTGTTGGTGATGTTTACCTTGATGGCGAGTTACCAGACGTAGCCCCCGCAACTGAAGCAGTAGCAGATGCAGGCCCACGTGATGGCGCCACGGTTTATAATACAAAATGTATGGCTTGTCATGCTACTGGCGCAGCTGGTGCACCAATTAAAGGTGATGCAGGCTTGTGGGCCCCACGCATTGCTCAAGGCAAAGAGACACTTTACACTCATGCGATCAATGGCTTTAATGCCATGCCTGCCAAAGGTACTTGTATGGATTGTTCTGATGATGAAATCAAAGCCGCTGTTGATTTTATGATTAGCGGTCTATAACAACCCCATATTCGGTGTAGGAGCGTCAGTAATGGCGCGATATTGAGCACTCTTTATCGCTGAATGACTTTTGCTCCTACTTATTGAGTATTCGCAGTAAAGCACCAGTGATAACGCACGCTTCATCGCGGAATAAACTCCTCGCCTAAGATTTGTTGAATAACGCTCTTAAATTCGCAATTCCCTTTTGTCCTTTCTCTTGTTTTTGCTCTTTGGTTTGCGTTTGTTGGCCGGTTTTTTCCCATACCACATCATCTTGTGGCAGTTCATGCAGGAAACGACTTGGCTCAGGGCGCAGTGACTCACCATATTGACGACGTTCACGGCACAAGGTGAAGGTCAGCTCTTGTTGAGCCCGAGTGATCCCAACATAAGCGAGGCGACGCTCTTCTTCGATATTGTCTTCATCAATACTGGTTTGATGGGGCAAAAAGCCTTCTTCCATGCCTATCATAAACACAAACGGGAATTCTAAGCCTTTTGAGGCATGTAACGTCATCAGTTGCACTTGATCAGCTTCGTCCTCACCTTCGTTGCGCTCCATCATGTCGCGCAGCATTAAACGGTTAACCACTTGTGCCAAGGTGAACGGCTCTTCTAAGTCATCGCCTTCTAACCAACCAGTGACCCAGCGAAATAGCTCGGATACGTTTTTCATGCGCATTTCCGCCGCTTTGGGGCTAGGGCTGGTTTCGTAAAGCCAATCTTCATAATGAATTGTACGTACCATATCACGTACCGCATCCACCGCACTGCCACGCTCGGCTTGATCTTTAAGCTCCACTAACCAGCGGCTAAAGTTGCGCACCGACTGCAGGCCGCGCCCAGTTAAGGTCTGCTCTAGCCCTAATTCAAAGGTAGCAGCAAACAAGCTGATGTTACGTAGGTTGGCATAGTTACCTAGCTTCTCTAACGTGGCAGGGCCGATTTCTCGGCGTGGTACATTTACGATGCGCAAAAAGGCATTGTCATCATCATGGTTCGCTAACAAGCGCAGGTAGGCCAACATGTCTTTAATTTCTACCCGTGAGAAGAACGAAGTACCACCACTTATTTTGTAAGGGATGCGGTTGGTCATCATGGCTTTTTCTAAAACGCGGCTTTGATGATTACCCCGATACAACACCGCATAGTCTTTAAAGTTGGTGTTGTTCATAAATTTGTGGCCCATTAACTCCGCCACCACACGCTCTGACTCATGCTCTTCATCTTTGGCATACAGCACTCGTAGTGGCTCGCCGTAATGTAATTCACTAAACAGCGCCTTTTCATATTCGTGAGGATTATTGGCGATCAAGATATTGGCTGATTTGAGAATTCGCTGGGTCGAGCGGTAATTCTGCTCTAATTTAATCAAACGCAAATTGGGGTAATCGGTTTTCAGCAGCACCAAGTTTTGCGGCCTTGCCCCGCGCCATGAATAAATCGATTGGTCATCGTCACCCACCACGGTAAAGCGCGCGCGCTCACCTACCAGTAATTTAACCAATTCATATTGGCTGGTATTGGTATCTTGATATTCATCCACTAGCAGGTATTGAATTTTTTGCTGCCAGCGTAACCGCACTTCTTCTTTAAACTTAAGCAACATGGTTGGCATTAAGATCAAGTCATCAAAATCGAGTGCATTATAAGCCGTTAGATGACGCTGATATTTTTCATAGGCTTGAGCGAAGATAATTTGGTCGGCGCCGCGGGCTAGTTTGATCGCTTGCGGCGGTAAGATCAGATCGTTTTTCCAGTTAGATATTTGCGTAACCAATTGCGACAGCAAGTCTTTGTCTTCTTTCAGCTCTTTCTCGGTCAGCTCTTTAAGTAGCGCAAGTGAGTCTTGATCGTCAAACAACGAAAAACCCGGCTTAATTCCAATCACCTTGTGTTCTTTACGAATAATATCTAAGCCGAGGGTATGAAAGGTCGACACCATTACACCTTTAGCGGCTTTTTTGCCTAAGGTTTGCGCCACTCGCTCTTTCATTTCACGCGCGGCTTTATTAGTAAAGGTGACGGCTGCAATGGTCTTTGGATTGTAGTTACACTGCTGTACGAGATAAGCAATTTTATTGGTGATCACCCGTGTTTTACCACTGCCCGCACCGGCTAATACTAAACAAGGGCCTGAGATATATTTAACCGCCTCATCTTGGCGTGGATTCATTTGCATAATCGTCCCCCCGTAGGAGCGGTATTTATACCGCGAATGCTCTTAAATATCGCAGCATAAATGCTGCACCTTGTATGTTGAACTTGTTGATTCGTGTTTTTTGTAGGAGCAGAGTATTAAACAGCATCGGGCACACTACAGTGAGATGCACCGTTATAGAATTCTGTTAGTAGGAACGGTATTTATAACGCGGATGTGCTTAAACATCGCAGTATAAATGCTGCTCCTACATTTATTAAGCAACACTAGGCACACCGCTATGAAATTTAAAATCGGTATCTGGGCTAGTAATCAGCTCCGCTTCCGCTTGACCTATTAAGGCAACCCGCTCGCTAATGTCATCCGGTGAGATTTGCTGCGCCAAGGTTAAGTAATCTTGATAATGGCGCGCTTCAGAGCGCAATAGTGAGATATAAAATTTATTCATATCGTCATCAAGGTGTGGCGCAAGCTTAGCAAAACGCTCACAAGAGCGAGCTTCAATGTAAGCACCAATAATCAACTTGTCCACCAATGCTTGGGGTTCGTAAGTACGCACTTGCTTAAGTAAGCCTTTAGCGTAACGACCAGCGCGGATATTTTCGTAAGGGATCCCGCGCGCATCCATGATTTCTAGCACTTGGTAAAAATGATGCAACTCTTCTTTAATCAGTAGCACCATTTTGTCGATCAAATCTTGGCTATAAGGAGAATCACTTTTTGCCATGATGCTTTTAGAGATGTTGCTCTTTCCTTTCAAACTGGCTAAGTCACCTTTTTTACGATAAGCAAAATCTTCATAAGGACTAAACCAATCTAATAAAGTCTGAGCACTTTCAGGTGTCACCGCGTATTTACGAATCAAAAACATCGCCGACTGCCCTGCTTTTAGTTCACACATTAAGTGGTCGACTAATAGTACTGTTAGGTTTTCAGCTTTTACCGCTTCTTCTACCCAAGCATCCGGAGTGGTGCAGTGTAAAAACTGATGGATCGGCTCTAATAACTGTTCAACTTCGCTCACGGCGCACTCCAACTAGGTCACGAAAATTTTCGCAGAGGGTAGCATATTTGCTAATTTGAAGCGAAAACAACAGACGTGAAAAAGTCACTTGCAACAGCACACAACACCATACTATGGCATGAGATAATAATATTGCAGATCACAAAACTGTCATACTTGGTGCTTACCATGCGCGCTGTATCTTAAACCACAAGGAAGTAAGCAAATGAAGCTACCAAAACTATTATTAGGCTCTTTAATAGGCCAATGCTTGATTGCTGGGTTGTTGGTATTAACTTTTATCAAAGGGGCTAATAACTTAGAAGCACAACAAACTAATGTTCAGCGCTATCAAGAAATCAAGGCCAAAATTGCCATTGATATTAAACAAACCGTGATTGACTACCTTAATACAGGTGACGCGACTATCTTAGCCAAGGCAGAGGCACAGCTTGAGGTGCTAGAAAACTCTTTACGCCAAATTAATAATGAGAAAACCGCCAGTATTATCTATCAAGTGGCGTTACTACGACTCGATCTAAGCCAAAAATACCGCGCTGCTGGTAAGTTAGGTAACAATGCTCAAGCTGTACTGGTAAACGCTGAGCGCGAATTAGCTGACAACGTCAAACTACTCGCTGAATACGGTGAAAAAGCCATGGATATAAACCCTGGCGTAGCAATGCAATATCAAATGCTAGCAGCGGAAATGGCACAATCTGCCCATGTATTAAGTTTATTGCGCAGCCAATACCTCAATAGCCGCAGCGAGAAAACACAAAGCAGCATTGCCTTTCAGTTATCACAATTAAAAACACAAGTGAAACATACCCAAGGGTTAAGCCCATTAGGCTTAATGGATACCGTTAATGACAGCGACGATTTCTTTGGTACCGATGACAGCGAGATCGCAAGAGATCAAATTATTACTATTACCGATAACCTGAATAGCTTAATTCAACGCTATCCAAAAGAGATTGATTACACCCAGCAGCAGCTGGCACAAACTCAAGTGCTAAAAGATGAATTACTTACGCGCACCAATCAAGTTGCGTTAAATATAAAATCTATTGAACACAACCTATTTGGCGTAAAATCTAATGCTTTTGTTAATACGCAATACACCCTTTATATTCTAATAGCCCTTTCGGTATTAATGGCTATCGCGCACTTTATTAGCCAGCACCACCTGTTTCACCGCCCACTTAACCGCTTTCATACGGCCTTACGTAGACAAGCCGAGAACGGTGGTGTGTTTAGTATCGAGCAGCACAACTTTAGAGGTGACATCAGCCAATTAGTGGCCGACTATAACCGACTGGTAGAACAGACAAAAACAAAAATGTCGCGATTAAAACTGCTGTATCAAACCACTTAAGATCCGACTCTTTCGCTTCACACTTGCCGCCAGTATCAATATTGACGATACTGGCGTTTTTGGATGAGATTTCGCGATGCCATTAGAGCTTTGGTTTACATTATTTCTTATTTGCTGTTTAGGTGCCGCTAGCCCCGGCCCCAGCCTCGCCCTAGTCATGCGCAACACCCTTTCTTTTGGTCGTCACGCAGGTATTAAGACAGCGTTTAGTCACGCCTTAGGGGTAGGTATTTGGGCCATATTGAGTATCTCAGGGGTCGCATTGCTGATGATCAACACGCCGAGTTTGTTTAATTTAGTGAAGCTCGCCGGTGGTTTATTCTTACTCTATTTAGGCTGGAAAACTTGGTGTAGCGTGAAACACACCACCAAAATTGAAGCCGGAGTTGTACAGCAGCCAAGCCCGTCACCTTGGTCAGACGGCTTTATGATGGCGCTACTCAGCCCCAAAATTGCGTTATTTTTTATTGCCTTATTTAGTCAATTTGTGAGTGCAGAAAATGGCTTAACCAGTCAGATTATTATTTTTGTTACTGTCGCTGGCGTTGACTTTCTTTGGTACTTACTAATTGCTTGTGTTATCGGGCAACCTATAGTGGTGAAGTATTTAGAACAACAGCAGAAACTAATAGCGGTCAGCACAGCGCTAGTACTGACCTTATTTGCTGCTTACATGGTGGTTGACTCAAGCTTACTATTGCTAAGTGCCAGTTAAACTGATTCTGGCCCTTTGCCATGCTTTTTATAAGGCTTTAAAAAACTGCCTGCGGGGGCCGGCTCAATATCAAATTGTGGTTTATGACGTTTAACCACACTACCGCTATTAATTCCGACAATAGAGTGAGTCAATCCCACTTTTGTTTTCATAAAGGAGCCGCTAGGCGGCGCGTTTAATGCGGCAATATCTTGTGGCTTTCCCGTGCCTGATAAACTTGGTGCACTATATCCACCAACGGATGCCGACGCTCCCGAGCTTCTAAAATAACTTTTAGCCATCATTATTTCCCTTTGCTTGTTGATACATGGCACGACTAACAACCAAAATAATTAGATCGTAAACAATTGTTATGAACAATCGTTGTCAACAAATGTTGTAAACCTAAGCTAACCCAGTTGTATTGCGTATTATCAATATTGATTCAGTTGTACCTCTAACGGGAACATACTGACGAGTGCCGTATCATGTTGTGCTCATTATTTGTTCAGGTAGAACAAATCCAGACTAGCACCATCTTATCAAAAAGTAAAAGAAGTCGCTTTATTTACAATAACTTAACAAAAAAACCACAAAGCATAACTGCCATTTTTTGCGATTATAATCAGCTGAATTTTAAAGACTAACTAAGTAAAACGAAAACCTCACCTTGTTTCGATTACGTATAAACGTTAATCGATTGCTTAAAAAACAACCTTTCATTAACTTTAGTTGGTGAGATTCAACTTTCTCAAAAGCATGGATGTTTAAAACTATCAAACTTACAAACATTAACTTGATAGTTTAAAACATAATTAGGTATGCTCAACACCAGATAATCTGATAGAAATAGAGGTAGGCATGTCGTTAGCTGTTTTTCCACAACCTAAATATTGGCAACCTCAGGCAGGGGTATTTGCGCTACCTAGCCAATGGCCTGAGCAAGCGCTCAACTGCAGTAGTTTATTCCCGAGTTGGGTAGAGGAAACATTAAATGTCGCCCTAACGCCGCAACAGTTTGAAATTTCTATTTCACCTACCCTAGTAAAAGTGCGTTATGGCTGTACTCAAGGGCGGCTCTATGCACTCTATACGTTAAAGCAACTATGCCAACATGGTTCCGACTTACCCTGTGGTCAGATTATTGATGCGCCAGACTACCCTGGGCGCGGTATTTTGTTAGATATTAGCCGCGATAAAATCCCGTCGTTAACGCATTTATTTTCACTGATTGATCTCTGGTCTGAATTACGTATCAATCAGTTGCAACTGTATACCGAACACACTTTCGCTTGGTCGCAACATCAAACCGTGTGGGCAGACAAATCCCCCATGACAGCAGAAGAAATCCAGCAAGTAGACCAGTACTGTCAAAGCAAAGGCATAGAGTTAATCATTAACGTGGCCACCTTTGGTCATATGGAGCGCTGGCTCGCCCACCCTGAATATAAGCATTTAGCCGAGCAAACCACTGGCTTTTATGATCAGCGCGGTGATTTTCGTCCTTTTTCTTTTGGCCTTAATCCCGTTAGTGATGAGTCGGTTAACTTTGTTAGCGGCCTAATTGATGAACTGGTGCCGAACTTTACCAGTCAAACCATCAATATTAACTTTGATGAAACCATGGACTTAGGCGTCAGTGCCAGTAAAGCCGCCTGTGAGGCGACCAGTAAAGGGCAAGTGTACGTTGACTATCTTAACAAGATCCTCAAATTGACCAGAGCCAAAGGGCTACACACGCAGATATTCAGTGACATGCTGTTTCAATATCCCGATATATTGGCGCAATTACCGAGCAACTTGACCTTACTTAACTGGGGCTATGAGGCTGATCACCCTTATGACGAGGAGCATCAGCAGCTCGCTAAAACCGGATTACCCTTCCAAGTTGTGGTATCAACTTGTTGCTTTGCCTCTGTTTCTGGCCGCTGGCAAAATACCAAAACCCATATGTTACGCGCGGCCAAATCTGGCTTGCGATTTGGCGCAACAGGTTATCAAATATCAGAATGGGGCGATATGGGCCATGCCCAACAAGATATTTTCCCTTATGCTGGCTACCTATACGGCGCGGGTTTGGCTTGGAATATAGAGCAAAATGAGCAAGCCGATGTAACATTCTGGCTCAATCATTTTGTTTGCCAAGGTGACGAACAAGCCGCATTCTGGGCACTGCGCTTGCAAGATATCTATTTAGATTTAGGCATTGATACACCTAATGCCTGCTTTCTTGGCCCGCTATTGTTTGATCAAAAATTTCGCCGCCACCTGCGCCGCTCAGAAAATTTAACTGATGCGGGATTCGATCGTGCGCAATCGCAACTAACGCTTTGCTTAGAGGAACTAGCAGAAGGCACCACAACCGCTATTCGTGAACAGCTGATTTTTACCGCTAAATTACTCCATCATGGCGTGTTACTCGGCAAGCAAATGTTGCTGCAACACACCCGCGCCATTGAAGAATTTGATTCTGCCAGCAAGCAAGTATTAGCAGCGGACTTAGCGCCATTATTGCCCCAATATAAAGCCTTATGGCTGGCAACCAATCGCGCAGGCGGTTTAGCAGATAGCGTTGGCCGATTGGAATACTTGCACAGCCTTTATACCCAATCAACTTGAAGATGCATGTTTCAGAGCGCCACCGTGTTTCCAATACTAGGCGCGCCAATGCAGGAATGTAGGCACCTTTTAAATTAGCGTAACAACGTAGTGGATACACGGTGGCGCTCCCAAGGGGCAAGTTTTACAGGCGTTTATGCCGCGTGATTGATTTTGATAAGGGGAAAGCCATTACCTGCAATCAATGCCTTGCCTAAACGCCTGTAAACTCTTGCTGAAATCAAGCATCTCCAGGTTAATTGGGTATATGCCGCTGGTAATTAGTCGAGTCGGTTTACTGAATTGCGACCATGCTGAAATGGTGCGTTTGCTAGTAAAATGTCTTTTTCAGGGACGAAAAAGCCAAGCCTACACGGATGTACTTGCGGCGATTTTGCGAAAAAACACACTGTTTCCATGGGCTGAAGGAATGGAGTTAATAGCCGTAGAAAATCGTTTACTACGGCTATTGATTGTTCTTAGTGAAGATAAATTAACCACCAAGGTATGCTTTGCGTACTTCCTCATTGGTGAGTAGGTTAGCGCCAGTATCTTCCAGTACAATGCGACCATTTTCAATTACATAGCCGCGATCAGACAAACGTAATGCTTGGTTAGCATTTTGCTCAACCAAAAATACCGTAATGCCTTTTTCACGCAGTTTTTCAATGATATCGAAAATTTGTTGGATAATAATTGGCGCTAAACCCAGCGAAGGCTCATCCAAAAACAACAGCCTAGGCTTGCTCATTAACGCCCGCCCCATCGCCAGCATTTGTTGCTCACCGCCCGACATAGTGCCAGCACGTTGATGCTTACGCTCTAACAAACGTGGAAACAGCTCGTATACCTCTTGCTCCAAACGCGCAAATTCCGCTTTATCATCAAGAAAAAAGCCGCCCATATGCAGATTTTCTTCTACTGTTAAGCGAGCAAAAATACGCCGCCCTTCCGGCACAATAGCAATGTCTTTACGCATAATTTGCGAAGTCGATTGCTGATGAATAGGCTCACCTTCAAAAAGGATCTCACCATTGCTGGCTTTCGGGTCGCCACAAATAGTCATTAACAGCGTGGTTTTACCCGCACCATTAGCACCGATTAAACTAACAATTTCACCCGCTCCTACACTGATATTCACATCATGCAGGGCTTGGATCTGACCATAATGGGCCGATACATTTTTAAGCTCTAACATTAAAACTCCCCTAGATAAGCTTTGATCACATCAGGGTTGGATTGAATTTCTTTCGGCGTCCCATTGGCAAGTGGACAACCTTGGTTCACCACATAAATACGGTCAGAAATTCCCATCACTAACTTCATGTCATGCTCAATTAATAATATCGAGATCTTATGCTGATCGCGTAATTCCACAATTAGCTCATCTAGCTCATCGGTCTCAGCAGGGTTTAACCCAGCTGCTGGCTCATCTAACATCAGAAGGCTAGGCTGTGTCATCATGCAGCGAGCAATTTCTAAACGACGCTGCTGGCCATAAGCAAGATTACCCGCTTGGCGGTTAGCAAATTCGGCTAAACCAATGCGCTCCAACCAATTAGCCGCGCGCTCAATCCCCTCTGCTTCCGCTTTTTTAAAGCTTTTGGTCTTAAATAACCCAGAGAGAAAATTAGTATTCAGGTGACGATGCTGTGCCACCAGTAAATTTTCTACCACGGTCATATCTTTAAACAAGCGCACATGCTGAAAAGTGCGCACCATGCCCTTGCGAGAAATGACATGACCCGGTAATTGTTGCACAGGCTCACCACGATAAATTACCTGCCCAGCTGTTGGCTTATAAAAGCCAGTTAAGCAGTTAAACACCGTGGTTTTACCGGCGCCATTGGGGCCGATGACAGAAATAATTTCCTGTTCATTAACTTCTAAAGCAACATTGTTCACAGCCAATAAGCCGCCAAAGCGCATAGTTAGGCCTGAAACCTCTAATAATTTATTATCCATTGCGCATCTCCATTTTTGGACGGGTCATGGGTAATAAACCTTGTGGACGCCAAATCATCATAAATACCATCATTAAACCAAACATCAGCATGCGGTATTCATTAAACTCACGCGCCATTTCCGGCAAGATAGTCATAATAATTGCCGCTAAGATCACGCCAATTTGTGAGCCCATGCCACCTAACACCACAATGGCTAAAATAATGGCAGATTCAATAAAGGTGAAAGATTCTGGGCTAATGAAACCTTGTCGAGCAGCAAAAAAGCTTCCCGCAAAGCCAGCGAAAGCCGCACCAATAGTAAAGGCTGATAGCTTAATAATGGTTGGGTTTAAGCCCAGTGAACGACAGGCTATTTCATCTTCGCGTAAGGCTTCCCAAGCACGACCAATGGGCATGCGTAATAAACGGTTAATCACAAACACCGTTAATACCACCAGCAGCACTGCAGCAAGATACACAAATATCACTTTATAAGTTGAACTGTAATCGATACCAAAAAAATCGTGGAATAGTGTTGCTTCGTCACTCGACGGCCGGCGGTTAAACTCTAAACCAAATAAGGTTGGCTTATCAATTTGGCTGATACCATTGGGGCCACCGGTAAGATCGGTCATATTGTTTAACATGATGCGAATAATTTCGCCAAAACCTAGCGTAACAATGGCAAGATAATCGCCCCTTAGCCGCAGCACCGGGAAACCGAGCAAGAAACCAAATAAGGCCGCTAAACAACCGGCAATCGGCAATGCCGTCCAAAAGCCAACACCAAAGTAAGTATTTAATATACCGTAGGTATAAGCGCCAACGGCATAAAAGCCGACGTAACCTAAATCAAGTAAACCGGCTAAGCCCACCACAACATTGAGGCCTAAACCCAACATCACGTAAATCAGCGTTAAAGTGGCTAAGTCAACCGCACCGCGCGAGGCCACAAATGGCCAAATCAACAGGCCAGCCAGTGCCGCAATAGTCAAAAAGCGATATAAAGTTGGCTTCTCTTCAGGCGCAGGTAATTTAAAACCTGAATCTTGGCCCTTACTTTTAATACCGCTAAACACACGGCTGATCGGCGCTTTAAATAGCTGAGTGAAAAACACCAAAATAACACCGACAATTACCCAAGTGGTATGGGCCGCATCATTTAATATAATCCGCAGACCATCGGGTTGATTATCAAGTTGTAGCCCTAACAGCCAACTGGTTAAAATCAGCATTACCACCGAAGCGATAAGCGCATCAATAAAACTGGATTTGCTCATACTTTTTCAACCTCCGGCTTACCTAGAATGCCGGTTGGCATAAACAACAATACAAAACACAGCAGACCAAAGGACACCACATCTTTGTATTCAGAGCTAAAGTAGCCCGCCGTAATCGCTTCGGTGATCCCAAGAATGAGGCCACCCAGAACAGCTCCGGGGATGCTGCCGATACCACCCAATACCGCAGCAGTAAACGCTTTTAGTCCCGCCATAAAGCCAAGATAAGGATTAATGACACCGTAATACATACTTAGTAATACACCCGCTACGGCGGCCAATGCAGCGCCAATAACAAACGTAATGGAAATGACTTTATTGGTATTGATACCCAATAGGTTGGCCATACCTATGTCTTCAGCACACGCGCGACAAGCACGGCCCATTTTTGATTTAGAAATAAAAGCTGTCAGTACCGTCATAGAAATGAAAGTCACGACAAATATCACCACTTGCATGTAAGACAGGGTGACATTAAAAGCATCGGCAGGGCCAATGGTCCAACCGCCGGTGATCAAACTTGGCATAGCAATATCGCGTGAACCTTGCGCTAAACGGACAAAGTTTTGCAAAAATATCGACATACCAATGGCGGAAATAAGCGGAATTAGACGGTTACCACCACGTAAGGGTCGATAAGCAACCCGTTCAATGCTCCAGCCATAAGCACTGGTGATCATGATACTCAAGGCAAAAGCCGCGATAAGCAGCAAAACTAAGCTATCGATACCTAACATGGCGAGACCTGCAAGCACAAAAAAAGCAGCATAGCTGCCTATCATGTAAACCTCACCGTGAGCGAAGTTGATCATACCGATAATGCCATACACCATGGTATAACCAATGGCGATCAAGGCATAAGTACTGCCAATAGTGACACCATTTAAAATCTGTTGAAGAAAGTAATAAAACTGCTCAGACATAATGTCCTCAACTTAACAAACTAAGCCAGGCTTAACTGGCTTAGTGATAAAGCCGAGCAGGGCTCGGCTGGGAGTTTAACTTATTGATTTTGCGTTGAGGTGCCATCTTTATGCCAAGTGAACACACCAAATTCAAAACCCTTTAGGTCACCCTTACTATCCCACTGCAAATCGCCCATTACGGTTTTAGCAACGTTGCCACGTAAGTATTCCGCTAGCTCAAATGGATCTTCTTTACCTGCTTTCATACCTTGTGCCATCGCTTGAATGGCGGCATAACCAGTCCATACAAACGGGCCTGTCGCGTCTTCACCTTTCGCGACAATGTGGTCAACTACCGCTTTGTTAGCAGGATCCAAATCGTACTTCTTCGGTAATGTCACTAATAAACCTTCAGAAGCTTCACCCGCAATGGAGGAAATATCTTTGTTACCTACGCCCTCAGGTCCCATGAATGTGGCATCTAAGCCTTTTTCTTTCGATTGACGCAGCAATAAACCTAGCTCAGGGTGGTAGCCACCGTAATAAACAAAGTCAACATCTAGCTTTTTCAATTTAGCAATGATCGCTGAAAAATCTTTATCGCCCGCAGTGATACCTTCAAACGCCACCACTGGAACATTTGCAGCTTCAAGCCCTACTTTCACCGACGAAGCAATACCTTCACCGTATTGTTGCTTATCATGAATAACCGCTACTTTTTTCGGCTTCACATGCTCAACAATATACTTGGCAGCGGTTGGCCCTTGGTCACTGTCTAATCCTATAGTACGGAAAACTAATTCATAACCTCGACCCGTGATTTCAGGACTGGTTGAAGCGGCGGTAATGAGCAGGATACCTTCATCTTCATAAATATCTGACGCTGGTTGGGTGGCACTGGAACATAAGTGACCTAATACGTATTGTGCACCGTCGTTAACAATTTTATTTGCAACAGCAACCGCTTGCTTAGGATCACAAGCATCATCATAAATAACGGCTTCTAATTGTTTTCCGTTGATGCCACCAGCTTTATTAATCATTTCGATGGCGGCATTACCACCGGTAAATTGCATATCACCATACTGCGCCACAGGCCCTGTTACAGGGCCCGCCATGGCTATTTTAATTGTATCGGCAGCATTGGCTAAGGCCGAAGAGCCCAATAATGCTATTGAAACGGCGACGCCAGCTGCGGTTTTAGTCCACTTATTCATTCAACCCTTCTCCATCAATTTTGAATTCATTATTATTTAGTAACAAACTGATTACGCCTTTTTAGTGTGGCCAGTCAGCTTCAACCTAACCTTTTTAACACCTTGAATATTAGATGAACAAATCCAACTACGTAAAATTTGTTGCGGATCAGATCTTTAACTGCGACATTTTGAGCTTAAAAAACTATCAATATCAGTCAATAAATCCACACAAGAAAGAATTTGTCGATTTACATTTTATTAACAAAGCAATCAAACAAGATAAAAAACCAGAAGTAAATTTTTAATCAGCGTCAAAACGGGTCATAACATTTAGTGCACAAAATTAAATACAGCCCTGTATGCAGATGATATATTTGCGGAACGCTGTATTTATAATCAATAAAACTATCAATGGTGGCTGATATGTGGCAGAAATTTGTTTTACTAATATTCGCTCTAACCTGCCTTAATGCATGCTCACCTACGCCAGCAAAAATTGCTTTGTCTTTACCTGACTTAAACAATCCCTACTTTCAAACCATCGCAACAAGTGCCAAAGCATACAGTCAATCCCGGGGTTATCAGTTGGTATTGATCCACAGTAATGGCAGCAGCCATACTGAGTTTGAACAAGCCGTTGCCGCTAAGAAACAAGGAGCACAAGTGCTGATTATTGTGCCCAGTAAAGCCGATGGTTCGATCAAAACGATCCAATATGCAAACCAAGTTAATTGGCCCGTGATCAGCTTGGATCGCAATGTTAATGGTGGAAAAGTCGTGCAACACATTAGCTCTGATAATTATATGGGCGGTAAAATGGCAGCAGAGTTTTTACTAGCGATGACCAAACGACAAGGTTCGCTATTAGAGCTTACTGGTCCCAGCGATATCTCCGTGACGCTGGACCGCAGCCAAGGTTTTGCCGATGTACTTGGAGCTTACCAACTTCCCAGCAGCATTAAAGCTGATGCAGGTTTTAGCCAACAAAAAGCGCGGCAAGTCACCGCAGAGATGTTAGCGCAACACCGCCATATTAGCGGTATCTTTGCCCATAATGATGAAATGGCATTAGGCGCAGCGGCTTTATCCCAGACAAAAAATATTACCATTATTGGTTTTGATGGCACAAAATCGGGCCTCAGAGGCATTGCACAAAACGTCTACGATGCAACCTTAGTGCAACAGCCCGAAGTAATGATAACCACCGCCATTAACAGCGCGGTTAACATTATTAATGGTGCAAGGCCAGTCCCTTACCTCAAAATTCCATTACGCCTGCATACAAATTCCCCCCTTAATAATAAGTGACAGCAAGCCGCAGCGATAAAACACAGTTCGGATTTGCCCTTAACAGTGATAGAATTTACCTTTAAACACATCTTTCGTTTCATATAGATAGGTAGGCATTGATGATTATTGTCACAGGCGGCGCTGGCTTTATCGGCAGTAACATAATTAAAGCACTGAATTTAGCTGGATATCACGACATCTTAGCAGTGGACGATCTCACCGATGGCACTAAGTTTGTGAATTTGGTTGATTTAGAAATCGCTGATTATATGGACAAGGATGAATTTATCTCTTTAATTATTTCAGGTGAAGAGCTAGGCCCCATTGAAGCGATGTTCCATCAAGGTGCGTGTTCATCCACGACTGAATGGGATGGCAAAATGATGATGGACAATAATTACGCTTACTCAAAAGACTTACTGCATTATTGTTTAGATCGGGAAATCCCCTTCTTATATGCCTCATCAGCCGCAACTTATGGCAATGGTGAAACCTTTATCGAAGAGCGTCAATACGAAGCGCCATTGAATGTATACGGTTATTCAAAATTTCAATTTGATCAATATGTCCGCCAAATTTTGCCAGAGGCCAACTCACAGATCGTTGGGTTTCGCTACTTCAATGTTTACGGCCCACGTGAGCAACATAAAGGCAGCATGGCGAGCGTGGCATTTCACTTAAACAACCAAGTAAAGGCGGGTGAAAACCCAAAACTGTTTAAAGGTACGCAAGGCTATGCTGACGGCGGTCAAACTCGTGACTTCCTTTACGTTGGCGATGTTGCAACGGCAAACCTTTGGTTTATGGACCATCCTGAACATTCTGGAATTTTCAATTTAGGGACAGGAAAAGCTGAACCATTTAAAGCAGTGGCGGAAGCCGTAATAAGACATCATGGTAAAGGCGAAATTGAATATATTGATTTTCCCGATCATCTTGTTGGCCGTTATCAGAACTTTACCCAAGCAGATCTCACTAAGCTGCGTTCGACTGGCTTTGATCTTCAATTCAAAACAGTGGCAGAAGGCGTTGCCGAATATCTTTCAATCATCAATAACTAAACGAACTAGCATGCAGACTGAATTTGACCCAAAAGCGCATAACCCACAATTTCATAAGGGTATGCTAAAGCCGACATATTGGGGAACTTGGCTAAATGTGCTCCTACTCGTTTTAATTAGCTTACTGCCCTATTTTGTTCGTCGCACATTGGTATCTGTACTAGCTCGAGTCGCATTGAAGATAAATAGCAAAGCGAACAAACGAGCACGAGTAAATTTGTCGATGTGCTTCCCTGAAAAGAGTCAAGCCGAGCGCGAAGCCATTTTATTGAAAAGCTTATTGGTTGGAGGAAACTATTTATTAGCCTTCCCGAGGTTAAGTCTGCATGATAATAACTGGTTAGAGAAATACACTAACATTGTCGGATTAAATAACTTAACCCAATACACAGACAACAAAGAAAATGTGATTTTATTGATCCCACACACTTGGGCGTTAGATATCCCCGGAGCTATTTTTGCGTCACGGCAGATCCCAACAACGGCTATGGCAAAAAAACAAAAAAATGAGGTGATGGACTGGCTAATCAACCGACAACGTATCCGTTATGGAGGTTATGTATATGAACGTTCGCAAGGAATTAAGCCTTTTCTACGTTCTATAAAACAAGGTTACCTTGGCTGCTACCTGCCTGATGAAGACCTAGGCGCAGAAAACAGTGTATTTGTGGACTTTTTTGCCACACAAAAAGCCACCATTAAAGGGTTAGGTAAGTTATCTAAACTCACCAAAGCCAAAGTTGTACCTGTATTTTCTATGTTTAATTTAGCGACTGGTCAGTTTGAGCTTGATATTTTACCCGCCTTAACCCCCTTTCCTAACGACAGTGAAGAGCAAGATGCTCGCATGATGAACGCTTGTATTGAAAACTATGTCAACGAACATCCCGAGCAATATATGTGGATTTTACGTCTGTTAAAAACTCGGCCAAATAATGGCGAAAATCCTTATAATCAATAAGATGAAATTAATGAAGTCAAAAGTTCACTTGCTAGTAACCATACTAACCTGCCTGTTTCCCATCATTTGCTTAAGCTTTGGTAAAGGCTATAACTATGGCGCAACACCATTATTTCTGTGCGCTATTTTTTTGCTAAAAGAAACAAGAATCGCCTTGAGTGTACCTCAAGTCAAACTAATCAGCTTAGTCTTTGGCGGTTATTTTTTGGTGTTTGTATTAGCAATGCTGGTGCACGGTGAATCTGCCAGCTATATCGACCAAACCAGTCGCATTATCATGGCTCTGCCCGTGTTATTATTGCTAATTTGTTACCCGCCGAAGCTAAAATGGCTAATGATTAGCTTTATGATTGGCTCAATTATTGCCGGTTGTATTGCACTTTATCAAACTCAAGTACAATTGATGCCAAGAGCATTTGAACGTTGGGGTCCAGTGGGGACGACTTGGTGGCACAAGGGCTATATGCCGATACAAAGCGGCAATATAGCAATGACTCTTGGTATTATCTCCCTTTGTTTTGTATTGTATTTTCATAAAACGAAGCAAACTACATGGGTGATAGTTGGGTCACTAGGAGCGCTATTCGGCATGCTGGCTAGCTTTTTATCTGGCTCACGCGGTGGCTGGGTTTTACTGCCAGTAGCCCTCATTTACTTAGTTGTAAGTAACACGAAATTCTCACTTAAAACGTTGACAGGCACCGCCGTTTTTCTCATTTTATTAATTGGCTGCGCAGCATCTAATGATGTTGTCCGGGAACATTTAAGACTCAATGAGGCGATAAATAATATTTCGCAATACAGCAATGGCGACAAAAACACTTCAATTGGCGTTCGGTTTGAGCTGTGGAAAAGTGCGACTATTACTATCAAACAATATCCAATATTGGGACTGAGTAAAGCACAGCGAGTAGCAGAGCGTGAACAACAAGTAGCAGCAGGTATAATCGAGCTGTATAGTGGCGCAGAAACCTATCACGCGCACAATGAATACATTGAAGCCTTGTCAATGCGCGGCCTATTTGGTTTAGTTGGCCTTATTGCCATGCTAGTAACGCCCATTTTAATTTTCATGAAAAACAAAGACGCATCTCACCCCAAGCTCAGCGCGGTTAATCAAGCGGGCATCGCTGCAAGTATCATGTTTATTGGGTTTGGCCTAACCCAAGTTTTTCTTGGTCATAACTCAGGTATGATTTTTTACTCGTTTATTATGGTTACTTTGCTAGCCTTGAGTATTCGACTAAAACAAAATCACTCCCAACTAACAGGACAACTATGAAAATCCTCGTCGCGAGCTCATATCTACATGCTTGGAATAGTGTTCGCCCTGAAGCTGAAATGTTTATTGAAATGGTCAAGCAAGGCCATACCGTTACGGTATTAACGCAAGGCAGCGCGGACTACAACCAGCGCTTTAATGATTGTGGCGTTAAAACATTGGATTGCTATCCCAATAAAAAAATATCTATAAAAACCATTAAAGCGATGCGTAAAGAACTGCTCGCAGGTGATTACGATATTTTTTATGCCTTTAATTCTAAGACCATTCCCAACGCGATTTTGGCCAGTATCGGACTTAAGGTAAAGGTTGTAACCTATCGCGGTACAACGGGGGGGCTATATCGCCATGATCCTAGCGCCTACCTTACTCATTTAAATCCGAGAGTTGATGGTGTTGTTTGTGTGTCTGACGCAGTGCGGCAAGATGTACGCCAGCGTGTTTGGGGAATAAAAGATAATGTCGTCACCATATATAAAGGCCACCAATTAGCATGGTATCAGGTTGAACCAACCCCGCGCAGTGAGTTTGGTTTGACCGAACAACACGTTATTGCTGTGTGTGCAGCTCATGTACGACCGAGCAAAGGTATTTCGGTATTGATCCAAGCCTGCCAACAAGTGGACAATCCCGATTTTCATTTGCTATTAGTTGGCAGCGGCTTTGAGCCGCATTTAGATGAAATTGCTGCCAGCCCAATGGCCGAGCGGATCCACTTAGTGGGCCATCGTCAAGACGTTCCTTCTATTATGGCCATGGCTGATTTTCAGGTGCAGCCTTCCATTAGTGGTGAGGGCCTACCGCGCACCATTATTGAAGCGATGGCAAATGGCACCACGTCTGTGGTAACTACCACCGGCGGCTCACCAGAGTTAGTGGATGATGGTAAAACCGGTTATGTCGTCCCTACCAAAAACGCCATAGCTTTTGGTCAAGCGATGAATAAGCTAGCCAATAACAGAGCCCAAATTGCCGCATTCAGCCAAGCCGCAAAAACAAAATTAGATAATGAATTCAATGCCAAACAAACAGTGCAGCGCCATATCGATTTTTTCCAGCGTTTGTTAGGCTAACTATTTCCAAAGGCCTCATCGGATAAAACCTTGGCCGCTGTCTTGGTATTAAAGGATAGATAATGAAAAAACTCGTTGTAGATTTAGATGGCACCATCACCTTAGGTGACACCAATGACTACCCCAATGTTTCACCTAACTTAGACGTGATCAAACAATTACGCAGCTATAAAGAACAAGGGTTTAGCATTTGCATTCACACTGCACGTAATATGCGCACCCATCAAGGCAATGTTGGCTTAATCAATATTCATACCTTGCCTATCATCACCGCATGGTTAGACAAACATGAAGTGCCTTATGATGAAGTGATCGTAGGCAAACCTTGGTGTGGTCATGAAGGCTTTTACATTGACGACCGTTCGGTACGTCCGTCTGAATTTGCGTCTATGAGCTTTGCTGAAATCGAAGCCCTATTAGCCAAGGAAAAAGCATGTTCCTAATTATGTCGGCGGCTTATATCAGCCAAGAGCTTGAATCTGAGTTTGGTACTATTCCGCCTGCATTTTTGCCACTAGGGAATAAGCGCCTGTTTCAGCATCAAGTTAACAGCGCGCCAACGGGTAAGCGGGTTTTTCTCACCGTACCAGAAAGCTATGCCATTAGTGATTTTGACCGCAACTGGTTACGACAACGCAACGTCACTATTTTAGCTATCCCCGATGATATTTCTCTGGGCGCCTCTTTAATTTCAGCCCTTAACTTGGTCGGCCAAAACGTAGATGAACCGTTATCGATTCTGTTTGGTGACACCCTGATCCCAGAGCTGCCATCAGGTGAAGATATTGTTGCCATCAGTGAAGTAGAAAATAGCTACAACTGGGCGGTGGTCACTCACGATGAAACTGAACTACTCAAAACCAACCAAATTCGTAGCGAACTAGA
Organism: Motilimonas sp. E26; assembly: GCF_021278025.1. Taxonomy (GTDB): domain Bacteria; phylum Pseudomonadota; class Gammaproteobacteria; order Enterobacterales; family CBDFNC01; genus Motilimonas. Next base: position 24,300 of record NZ_JAIBHJ010000029.1, on the reverse strand, counting down.
CAGCGCCAATGTAGTCAGTGGCTATTTTAAATGTAGCCAACCAAAAGTGTTAATTAAAGCCCTCATTCAAGCTCATTGGGACTTCAACGGCGGTATGAATTTATACCATGCTCAAGTAGGCCTGACGACGGTTCGTATCGACAACTGGCTTGACTTTGGCCATGTCAATACCTACTACCGCTCTAAAGCAAAATACACCACGCAGCGCGCCTTTAATGAGCTTACCATCACGCCGCGTTGGATTGAAAAGTCGAGCCACAAAAGTATAAAAATCCAAGCTGAAGCCCATTGGTTTGAACAACTGCCGCCAATGATGCGCACTTTTACGCCACAGTTTTTAGGCGCGACCCATGATAAAAATGCTGAAAGCTGTGCCTATCGTCTCGAGTATTTACACCACACTGCGCTCAATGAGCTTTATGTGTTTTCAGCCTTACCAGACATGGTTTGGCGACGCATCATTAACGGCTGCTTACATTTTATCGATGAATGCTTGTTACATTCCGCGCCGTCACAGCAACCCGTATCGGATTTAGCCACCCTATTTGCGGAAAAAACTCAGTCGCGATTAGCGCTGTACTGTAAAACACAGCAGTTAGATCCAGAAAAAAAATGGCACTATAACCAAAGTCTCACTTTATCACTGACTGAACTGGATCGGTTAAGTCAAGATTACTTACCAAAGATACAACACGCTAGTACGGTGATGCATGGCGACTTCTGCTTCAGTAATATTTTGTACGACTTTCGCACTAACAGCATAAAAACCATTGATCCGCGTGGTTTAAACCAGCAGCAAGAACTGACTATTTTTGGTGATGTTCGCTACGACTTGGCCAAATTAAGCCATTCAATTATTGGTTTATATGATTGGATTATCGCGGGATATTTCGACTTAACGATCACTGAAAACATCATCGATTTTGCGCTGTTAAAGCCCAAAGAGCTGAAAGCCACACAACAATTTTTCATGACGCAAGTTGAGCAAAAATATGGCCTGACTCGCAGTGAAATCTACGCCATGCAGATCCAGCTGTTTTTATCTATGCTGCCTTTACATGCAGATGATAAAAACCGCCAAAATGCCTTATTAGCCAATGCCTTCCGGCTATATCAGCTGTTAGCCGAAGAACAGTCATGATTTACCTGATAAAACCAAACCAATAGCATAACGTCATACTGCCCATGAAGAATCAGAGATATAAGTAAATGACGAGACACATATTACATATACATGATCAAGCACTGCCACCTACACCATCATGCGGCGGCTCAAATCGGTTGATTGATTGGTTAGCGAGCGCACAAAGTCAACTGGGCTGCAAAGTAACTGCCCTATCTCCACGGGGAGCATCTAATAGCAGTTACCAACATGTGACCTGTGATGTCAAAAATATTGATTTCGATACCCTGATTAAAGCGATCCCTCAGGACGTCACCGATATTGAATATCATGGCGGCTTAAGTGACGAGCTAGCCTACGCGCTACAGCAAAGATTTAACAAATTTGTTTCAGTGGTCCATGCCGGCGCGGCAAACACCCCTAATTGTGTCTATGTGTCTAAATCTCATGCTCAACAAGCGAATGCTGAGGTTTATGTACACAATGGCATCCCAGTTGAAAGCGTCGAATTTAATGGAAAAAAATCAAATTTTTCATTGTTTCTTGCTAAAGTAAAGCGCAGTAAAAAAGGCGTTGTACAGGCGATTAACATTGCAAAAAAAACCAATCAGTCTCTTATTGTTGCTGGAGGCCATCGGTTTGGCTCACCTGAAACCTGGTTTGCTTGGCATTCAAAAATAAAACCGGTAGGTTATGTTGACGGACAAAAAAAGCGGGATTTATTAAAAAATGCTAAAGCATTGTGGGTCCCCATTAATTGGGAGGAGCCCTTCGGGCTGACGGTGGTTGAAGCAATGATGTCCGGCACTCCAGTCATTGCCTATAACCGTGGAGCAATGAGTGAGCTCATTATTGATGGCGTGACCGGCTTTGTTTGTAATAATGAAGCTGATTTTATTGCTGCCATTGATAAAACGGCCTCTCTTGACCCGCAAACGATCAGACAACACGCTTTATCACATTTTAGCGCGGAAAAAATGGCCAGTGCACACCTCGATTTGTTAGAAAAAGCCGCACATTCATCATGGTAGCCACTAAAATATAGACTTACAGGTACAAGCAAATGAGATTTGAAGACATTACCATTGTGGTACAAGGTCCAGTGCAGAATTATGCCGCACGAGCCATGGATGAAGGCATTACGCAACGTTGCTTGCAATCAATTCGAACTTACCTACCGGGTGCAAAAATCATTTTATCTACTTGGCACGACCAAGATCTTGATAATTTAGATTTCGACCAATTATTACTCAATAAAGATCCAGGTACCAACATCCGCTATTTTACAGCTCCGGATAAACCAAAGTTATTTAACAATAATCGCCAGATCGTGTCGACACTGAACGGTTTAGCCGCAGTAACCACCAAATACGCGCTAAAATTAAGAACCGACAATTATTTAATATCAAATGAATTCATTGCATTATTTGAGCAAGCATTCATTCGACAAGCAGAACAAAGCGTGTTTCAGCAGCGCATTGTGATCAGCAATACCTTTAGTCGCAAATACGCCAAAGGGAAGCCCGTTGCCTATCATCTTAGCGACTTTTTTTACTTCGGTTTGACCCAAGACTTATTAAAACTTTGGGATATCCCCTTACAAGATAACTATGACTTATCACAGCAACAGCAGGTCAGCACGTCCTACCCTTATTTCCCAATTGATTGTACGCAAATGTTTTGGCAGGAAGGATTAAAACAATTCAACCAGCAAATTGAGTTGCTACATTTGCACGATCTAGCGGGTGACAAACTAAAAGCTAGTGAAGCCTTTATTGCTAACAATCTTATTATTGCAGAGCCAGAAAAAATCGGCCTCGCGCTTTGTCAAAAGTTTCTTGGAAAATCAAGAGCTAACCGTACTCGAGGCAAATGTAGCTTTTATCAGCTGAGTGACTGGTACGTGTTATATAAAAAGTATTGCGATCCCACCCATCCATTACCTTATCTAGCCCTATTTAAACTTTTCCTACAACGGCTTATTTATGTATTTCCAAGTCGGTTTGAAACAAAAATGAAAATAATCAGTCGGACTAAAAAAATGTACCGTTATAGCCAAATATTGGCTAAGGACAGCAAATGATAGTGATTCCAATGGCGGGCCTGAGCTCTCGCTTTTTCAAAGCCGGCTACCAACAACCTAAGTATATGTTGATGGCACATGAACAAACCTTATTTGCTCATGCCATCAATAGCTTTAAAGCTTATTTTGCTAGTGAAACATTTTTGTTTATCGTCCGTGATTTATATCAAACACGTGATTTTGTCGAGCAGCAAGCACAAGAATTAGGCATCCAGAACATCATTATTGTCGAGCTTAACGAAGCGACTCGTGGCCAAGCTGAAACCGTCACCCTAGGCTTAGCGCAACTTGAGCAACAGTCTGGTCCCATAACTATATTCAATATTGATACCTTTCGACCCAACTTTTTATTTCCTGCCATTCAGGCTCAATGTGATGGCTATTTAGAAGTGTTTCGCGGCTCAGGTGATAATTGGTCTTTTGCCAAACCAATTAACGAACAATCCACTCAAGTGATTGAAACAGCTGAAAAGCGCCCTATTTCTGACTTATGCAGTACCGGCCTTTACTATTTTTCTGAGATGCAAGATTACCTTAGTGCCTATCATCATTATGCTGCGCTGCCGCAAGGCCAATGGGAAAAGGGTGAGCTTTATATTGCGCCTTTGTACAATTATTTAATCGCACAAGGCAAAGCAATTCATTACTACCTGATTGAGCGAAGTGAGGTTATTTTTTGCGGGGTACCAGCAGAATATGATGCCTTTAAAGAGGCGAGTCTATGAGCAAATTTGGGCATATCAGCGTCGTTGTGCAGGGGCCAGTACAAAACATGCCTGATCGCCTCCACCATGAAGCAGGGATCACCCAACGTTGTTTATCCAGTATTCGCACATTCTTACCCGATGCCAAGATCATTTTATCGACGTGGCACCATCAAGATCTAACGGGATTAGAGTACGACGAGCTGGTGCTCAGTGATGACCCCGGTCAGAATAACGACGGATTTTGTCCAAAAAACTATTATCGCCAAATCACGTCAACCAAGACTGGTTTGGCTCATGTCACGACACCTTATGCAGTTAAACTGCGCAGTGACAATTTTTTGAACGGCAATGAGTTTGTCGCATTGCAACAGCGGTACAGTGCGCATAATCCCGTTGATAAGCTGTTTGCAGAAAAAGTAGTGATAAACGCCAATCTATTTCGCAAAAACTCTCATGGCCGTGATGTGATCATGAGTCCAAGTGATTTTTTTTATTATGGCCAAACAGAAGATTTGAATAAAATTTGGCAACAGCCTAATTTTTTGGACCAACCTTTTGCTCAAGCCTTACTGACCAAAACACAACAAAGCCAGGCTAAATACGCTTTAGAAGCAGAGCAAACCTATTGCCAGATTTGGCTCCGTAGCCTTACTGAACGAGCCCCCTTGATGGGTCATCGGTTTGACCATAGCCGCGAAGATTTAGAATTTTGGCAACGCTTTTTGGCTAGTAATATTATTATTTGCGAACCAGAGCACATGGGATTGGGTTTACGGAAAATATCAAAGAGAGCTTTGAAACGAGCCAATGAATTTAGTCACCTTGATTGGCTTGCGCTGCACAAACAATATTGTGATCCAACACTAAACATACCGCTCAGTTTAGAGCAATTTAGACTGTCTGCAGTGCGCTTAATTAAAGCTTGTCGACCAAAATAACAATCGAAAGTCTGCCAACACAATATTATTTTTATCCCAATAACTTCAAAATGCAGGAGTCAGCGCCCCTTTTCCAACAGCCACAGCCCAACGTACTTATTAAAGTTAACTTGGGCATAGGTCATGGCCATAATAAAACCGACGCTGCCATCTAAGAAACCGCGGCGTAAAAAATAAATATGAAAAAAAGTCCAACTGGCGCGCAGTAATGCCAGCAATAAGCCATGAGACTTTTTGCCCTTACGATGATATTTCTGCGCCCCTAGCCAAGCGTACTGCGCCGCTTTATCAAGACCATGACCGTAATCACGATGGGTGTAATGGAGTAAAAAACCTTTTAATGTGCCAGTACTGCCCGCTGCTGGAATAACCGTTTCATGAACCTCATCGGGTGTGTATGCAGCACCTTCACGCTTAAACAAACGCAGCACCGAACGTGCACTACGACCGTATTTTAAGGTTTTGCCGTACAAGGTAACGCCCCAAGGTAAACGATAAGCCGTGTGTTTAATAGTCGGTTGCGCCAACAAGTTCGATAAGGCTTGTGCCATGGTGTCATCAAGGGCTTCATCAGCATCAATAGAAAGCACCCAGTCACAACTCGCTTGCGCTAATGCACGCTGTTTTTGCTTACCAAAGCCGGGCCAATCTGTGCTTGTCACGTTGTCGGTATAACGATGGCATATTTCTACCGTGCTATCAGTCGAGCCACTATCGAGCACAATGATTTCGTCGGCAACCTTAGCAACAGACTGAAGGCAACGTTCAACACGATCGGCTTCATTTTTGGTGATTAAAATAACAGACAGGGTATGTTTACTCATGAGTTACCATTTCCAATAATTAAGTTTTTGGCGCATTTGAAAGTTACGATAGACATTCTTTGGCTTTTTATCCTGCCAGCCACGCTGCAAAATATCACTCACGACTTTCAATACACGAGGAGCCGATTGCCCATCTAAATAAGGTGTCACACTTGGACCATACTGCGCTATCGCGGCTAATAATTCATGGCTAGGATTTAGCCCCAGCTCAATTGCATCGGCTAATTTTTCCGGCTCGGTGATATTAATAAAACAAGCCTGAGGGTCACGGTTGTTCACTGTCACGACAGGCTTTTTCAGCAACAGAAACTCCTGAAATACCGAAGAGTTATCACACACCATTAAGTCAGCACGATGCTGCAATGGAATCACTTGGTCGTTCTCGAAAAAGCTCAGATTAGCATTTTCTAACGCGCGATATTTGGCCACCGTAGTGTGATCCATTTTTGGATGCAAAGTGATAAGCCAATGCCATTGGTCAGACTGGCTTAGCAATTTTATTTGCTCATACACGGCTTCTGCGCACGATAGAGTCGGGCTAAAGGTTGAGGCAAATAATATTTGCGGCCTAGGCCAAGTTTGTTCACATTGGTAATTAAACAGACTGTCTAGTTTCAGCCAGCCGGTTTCTTGTACTTGAAAGTAACCACGTTTATTGGCCTGTGCTTGCAAGGTGGCACTGCGCTCATGACCCTCGGTGCAATACAGATCGAACAGACCACGTTCAGGGTAAACATTACCGCGTTTACTCTCATTTAAACCATGAAAAACCTGTACTTTAAGACCTGGGATAAAGGCTGGCACGCGGTCACCCGGAACAAATACAGCGTCGGCCTGATAGTTAACAGCGGCGGCCACATCAACCAGAGCCACTTCATCATCCGCTAAAAACGTCGGTGACACTTCATCACCCACCAACAGCCAAGCTACCTCATTACCTTCCGCTTTTGCCACTTGTTGTAAAGGCCGCAAAATAGCAAAGGAATAGTTCTGCTCGATATAGAATAAAAATCGGTAGGGCCCAGATGTACCATTAATCGTCTTTATCATGAATTTTCAAATACACCCATTCAATGCAAGCAAGTGGCCAAATCATATCAGAAAAAACCACTAGAGCGAGCCGTTACTCGTTGCTCTATACCCAAACTACTTGGAGTTGCAGGTAGGCGGCACGCTCGTCCATCCCATGAGCATAGATAAACGATGTGATAGGGGTGAATGAGCTTAGCCAACACTGATGCGGCTTCAAGTAGAAAGGGGATAAACTATTTAGCTAATAGACGTTTAGGTATAAACTCAACTTTCAAAGCCCTTTTTCTTGGTGATCCAGTGTTAATTCGTATTCTCTATACTTTGATCTTGTTACTTGCCGCCCCTTTGCTGCTATTTGGTTTATACCAATCCAAACCGAACAAGCCCAAGTTTGGCACAAGATGGAAAGAGCATTTTGGTTTAACACCGACACTCACAAATGCCCAGCCGGTTATTTGGTTACATGCCGTGTCAGTCGGCGAGTCTCTTGCTGCTATTCCAGTGCTTCGCGCGCTAAAGCAAGGCTACCCTGATTACCAAATCGTGGTGACCACCACCACCAGCACAGGCGCGGCGCAAATTGCAAAGCTCGGCGATCTTGTCAGCCATCGCTATATGCCTATCGACCTGCCCGTTTGTATTAACGGCTTTATCCGCAACATTAAGCCCAGTTGCTTGCTGATCATGGAAACAGAGCTATGGCCCAACACGCTTGCCAGCGCTAAATCGGCAGGCATACCCGTTTGCATCGTTAACGCTCGATTATCTGCGCGCTCTGCTGGCCGTTATGGCACGTTTCAATGGGTATTTAATGAAATATCACGCCACATCGATCACCTGTTTTGCGTGGCCCAAAGTGATGCTGATCGCTTTAAACAACTCGGATTAACCGCGCAACAAGTCAGTGTTACCGGCTCAATAAAAAACGATATTCAAATAAACTCAAGTGTTACTGAACAAGCGCAAACATTACGCCATCAGCTTGGCGCTACGCGCCCTGTTTGGGTCGCAGCCAGTACCCATAAAGGCGAAGATGAGCAAGTGCTAGATGCATTTAAGGCCGTACTTAAAACCTTACCTGATAGCTTGTTGATTTTAGTACCGCGCCACCCGGAGCGTTTTGATGCGATGGCACAACTTTGCCAAGATATGGGGTTCAGTGTGCAGCGGCGCAGCCAAGGGTTTAATCCCACTCAACCATGTCAAGTGTATTTAGCCGATAGCATGGGCGAGATGCTACTTATGCTCGCCGCAGCCGATGCCACGTTTATGGGCGGCAGTTTAATTGGTGATGCGGTGGGAGGCCATAACATGCTAGAGCCTGCTGCATTGGCAAAACCGACGATTACTGGGCCAAGCTATTATAATTTTACCGAAATCGCCGAACAGTTACGTCAAGCGCAAGGGTTGTGGGTCTGTCAAAACAGCGAACAACTGGCGGCGCAAGTGACGCAGCTGTTATCCGATCAGGGATTAGCGCAGCAAGTGGGCCAAGCCGCATTACAAGTGGTAAAGCAAAACCAAGGCGCAGTAGCGAAAACCGTACAAGGCTTATCTACTTATCTCTAGCAGAGTAGGAGCTGAATTTATTCAGCGAAAAAGCGTGAAGATATCGAAAGGTCAGCCTTGATAACCCGCCATCAGCGCTTGCCAGTCAGCCTGATTAAAGTGAATTTTACGCTTGCCGACTTCTTTATGAAACGATCGCAGTAAACGATCTAAATTCCCCTGTTGCCAAGCTTTACCTTTTTGCTCATAACACTTATCAAAGTCAATGAGCCAAACTTGGCCTTGCTCATCAAACAAAATATTGTGCGCATTTAAGTCAGTATGATTCACCTGCAACTGATGCATTTTTGCCACTGTTTGGCCAATTTGCTGCCACACGCTTTCGGGTAACCCTTGCTTGATTAACAATCCGACTAAATCTTGTGCATTGGGCACTTTTTCAACCAGAATATCGGCGTGATAAGTTAGGCCACGTTTAATGGCGCGAGCAGCCACTGGACGCGGGACATTGACGCCACCCTGCGCTAGTTTTTGTAATAGCATTAACTCTTGATAGCTGCGGGTTTGCTGCCAACCGGTAAACCAATAAGCATCGGCCACCAGCTTGCCAAATAAACCACCGCGGCGATAATGACGCAGTGCCATATCAACTTTTTCACCACGAACAAACCAAGTAGTGCCGCGGCCTTGCGCCGAACCTATCAGCGCATTTTGCTGTTGCCAAAAATCAGCGTCAAAACACAGCACGGGATCTTCTTTGAGTAATGTTTCATCAAACCAAACTTGGCCTTGGGGAAGTGTAAGGTGCTGCATTCATCCTGTCCCTTTTGTCACAATATCAATTAACGATTAAGGGGGCATTTTACAATTAACTGAGCAAGCTGCATAATTCTGTCTTCAATCAATTTCATCTCCCATTTATAGCGAGACTGGTCCATGGCTTTGTTTACTGCTGCGCCCAATTCTTTATGTGTTTTACGTTTGTCAGCGATTGGCGATGTGTGCCACGCGATTAGCGTGATCCAAGCCATTCAAGATTATTGGCCCAGCACTAAAATCACTTGGGTCTGTGGCAAAATTGAAGCGCAATTAATCGGTGACTTACCGGGCATTGATGTGGTCATCTTTGATAAAAAAGCAGGCTTTGCTGGCATGCGTCAAGTTTGGTCTAAGCTAAAAAATCAGCGTTTTGACACCCTGTTACACATGCAGCTTGCCTTACGCGCCAGTATGTTGTCGTTAGGAATTAAGGCGAAATACCGCGTTGGTTTTAGTAAAAATCGCAGCAAAGAGGGGCAGTGGTTAGTCACCAATCGCCATTTGCCAAGCTCCAACAGCATACATGTACTGGACAACTTTGCCGAATTCGCGCGTTATTTGGGTGTGCCATTTGAATCACCACAGTGGAACATTCCGCTTGGCGAAGCCGAACTCGATTTTGCTAAGGGCTATTGCCAAGGCAAAAAAACCTTAGTGATTTCACCTGCGGCCAGTAAAGATGAACGTAACTGGCTCACCGACCGCTACGCCGCCATTGCCGATTATGCTACTGAACAAGGTTTACAGGTGATCTTATGTGGCTCACCGGCTCCGCGAGAGCTAAAACTGGCACAAGCTATTAGCGATCTGTGCCAGCAGCCCATTATCAACTTAACAGGTAAAACCTCATTAAAGCAGCTAACTGCCGTGTTGGCCGCTGCTGATGTGGTGATAGCGCCCGACTCGGGTCCAGCTCATTTAGCCACCACACAAGGCACCACAGTGATCGGTTTATATGGTCATAGCAATCCTAAGCGCACCGGCCCTTACAACGATTTAGATAAAGTAGTAAGTGTTTATGAGCAGCATGTGGTTCAGCAACAGCAAAAGCCTATCGAGCAATTAGCCTGGGCAACTCGGGTGAAAGGCGATCATGTGATGCAAGATATCACCCTAGCAGCGGTGCAAGCCGAGCTAGATAAGGTAATCAGTCAGTTATAAATGCAAGCTGGACTTATTAGTAGCGGTAAAATCCAAATGAAGGAAGCGTATAGTTATTCGCAATATATCTTTTTCAGGGATGAAAAAGTTAAGCATACAAGGATGTACTTGCTGTGGTGTTGCGAAGAAATAGTCGCTTCCTGAACTTATTTATTATCATCTCCTACAATCGCCCGGTCACTAGCGGGCTATCTAAAATTCTTTTCACATCAAATATCACGCAACCATTGGGATTTGACAACCCCTTATAGTCCGCTTCAGACAGCGCCATGATTTGACGATGAGACACAGTGAGCACCAAAGCGTCATATTGCTGTTCGGGTAACTCTGTGTGTAATTCAATGCCATATAAACGCTGCGCTTCTTCCGGATCGGCCCATGGATCAAACACTGCCACGTTAACGTCCATGGTTTTCAGCTCATTGATCACATCAATCACTTTGGTATTGCGTAAATCGGGGCAATTTTCCTTAAAGGTCAGCCCCATAATCAACACCTTAGATTGACTCACTTGGATTTTTTGTTTGAGCATCAAACGCACCACACGATCGGCAATGTAAATGCCCATGTCATCGTTTAAGCGTCGTCCCGCAAGAATCATTTCAGGGTGATAACCCAGCTCCTGAGCTTTATAGGTTAAATAATAAGGGTCAACACCAATACAATGCCCACCGACTAAACCTGGATGAAAATGTAAAAAGTTCCACTTAGTCGCCGCAGCATCCAGCACTTCTTCAGTGTTAATACCGATTTTATCGAAGATCAGTGCTAACTCATTAATGAGGGCAATATTGACATCACGCTGGGTGTTTTCGATGACTTTCGCCGCTTCAGCCACCTTAATCGAACTGGCTTTGTAGGTACCTGCCATGATCACCTTGCCATACATGGCATCAACAATCTCTGCCACATCAGGGGTAGAGCCCGAGGTTACTTTAACAATACTGGTTAAGGTGTGCTCTTTATCACCCGGATTAATCCGCTCTGGACTGTAACCACAATAGAAGTCCTGATTAAATACCAAGCCTGAACCTGCCTCTAATAGCGGCACACACACCTCTTCAGTTGCGCCGGGAAAAACAGTGCTTTCATACACCACAATATCGCCACGCTTTAATACCTTAGCTACGGTTTCTGACGCGCCCACTAAAGGAGATAGATCAGGTTGATGATGCTTATCGATGGGAGTTGGAACGGAAACGATAAAAAACTGACAGCCAGCCATGTCTTGGGGATCAGAGCTAAACATGGCTTGGCTCGCTTGCAGTTGCTCGGTAGTGGCTTCCAGTGTGCGGTCACGGCCTTGGCGCAGCTCAGCTACGCGCTGAGCATTAATATCGAAACCCACTGTGGCAAAATGCTTAGCAAATTCGAGGGTCAAAGGTAAGCCGACATAACCTAAACCAAGCACGGCCACTTTTTGGGGCATTTGCAAACTGGACATATTCACTCCCTTGAATGCGATGATTCGCCTTCAGAAAGCTTAGTACAGAGTGCTCGGATTAATTAGATATCAGGTGAAATAATATCGCCTGCCAAGTAATCGCAAAACGCTTAGATGCAATCAATGGCTAGGTAGCACAACCTCAGCTAACGCAGCAGAGCTTAATGGACTACTTTCAGCACTGATTAATAGGGTTTTATCATTCTTCCATAGTAGCCCTTCCCACTGCGAGTACTCAGGCAACTGATAATATTTGGCATGGCTCAAATCCACTTCGCCGCCCACGACATCAAAAATCCAAATAAAAGCATGGCCAAACAAGCGCTGTTTACTGTAACCCAGCAAAGCTAGCTGTCCCGAAGGCTGGTGATAGTCTACCGCGGTGATCAAGCCTTGCACCGGTAACGTTTGCTGGGCCTTTAGCAACTGGGGCGAAGTCCCAAATTCAGCTTGATATAACTGAGTTTGCTGATCTTGCCAGTTCTTTGAAAACAACCACAACTGATTGTCCACCATAGTAATTGCTTCGCAATCATAGTTATGCTCATAAGCTTCAAGATCGGCAGTTTGCTTCTCTAGCTTAATATTGATGCGATCACTGCTTAAACGCGAACCATTAGGGGCAATATCGATTTCATGCCAAGGTACTTGGTAAATTTGAAAAGTGTCGCGCTTACCACTGTTGTTGCCGCAATCAGCAATATAAAGATAGGCATCATCTTGGGCTAGAGATTCCCAATCACGGTTAACCGCGTCGGTCACTTTAAGCTTGGTTTCAATAAACTGGTTACTTAAATTTAGCTTGTATAAAAAAGCACCATCGCCGCTGTCATTAATGGTCCAAAGCTTGCCATAACGCATTGCTAAACCCGATGTTTCACTCACATCACTAGGTAATGAAGCCAGCACAGTAAACTTCACTTGCTGCTCAGTTAAAGTGCTAATTTGCATATCACCAGAAACGGGAGCGACAGCTTGTATTTCTTGCGTTACCTCTGCTTCATCGTTCCACACTGAAGGTACACTGCAACCACTTAGAAGGGTAAAACTTGAGCATAAAACTAGATTAACCACCAAGTTATAACGAGAAAAGAAACACAGCCTTGTTAACACTTCAACCTTCCTTATTTATTTTAAATCAGTTATACCCTAAGCCAAAACAGCCCTAAGGAGCCTGTTCAGCAAGTGTGGCTTGAGTATATACTAACGCGAATCATAGCCGTTTCAGATGACAACAGGAATATCTCGACATGACAGTACGCGTAATTTATCCAGGCACTTTTGATCCCGTCACTAATGGTCACATAGAACTGATTGAACGTGCCTGTAAAATGTTTGGAACTGTGATCATCAGCATAGCTGCTAGCCCAAGTAAGCAGCCAATGTTTGATTTAGCCGAGCGGGTTGCCTTATTACAACAGGCAACAGAGCATTTAGATAATGTGCAAATTGTTGGCTTTAAGGGCTTACTCGCCGATTTTGCTAAGCAGCATGACGCTCAAGTAATGATCCGTGGCGTACGGGGCAGCAACGATTTTGATTATGAACTGCAATTAGCTAACATGAACCGTAAGCTCAATCCTGATCTTGAAACCGTAATCTTCACGCCAAGCCCTGAAAATAGTGCAATTTCTTCTACCTTGGTAAAAGAAATTGCCAAGCATGGTGGCGATGTAAAAGATCTTGTCCCCGCATCAGTTAAGCAAGCCTTACAAAATAAAATAACCTCAGTTTTGCTTAAGCCTATTACGAATGGATAAAGTATATTTTTACTGCACAATTTAAGTTTTCAGGGATGAAAACACAAAACGTATAGGGACATATTAACCGCGTTTTTGCAGAGGAAATATACTATTTTGCTTATCCAGAACTCGGGTTAAAAATAGTACATAGGGAATCCCACATTATTCGACGTTAGCAAAAGTTAACGCTGACACTGAGTGCAAAATACGGTGCTACGTTGGCCTAAGCGGATCTCTTGTAAGGTGTTACCACAATGTGTACAAGGCAACCCGGCGCGACCATATACCGCCAGTTGTTGCACAAAATAGCCCGGTTTACCATCGGCTTTAGTAAAATCTTTAAGGGTAGTACCGCCTTGAGTAATCGCCTCTGCGAGCACGGTTTTAATATGTTCAGTCAATATTTGATAGCGTGCTTTAGAAATATTACCCGCGGCGCGCTTAGGGTGAATACCACTACGAAATAAGCTTTCATTAGCATAAATATTACCTACACCTACAACATTGGCATTATCCATAATAAACTGCTTCACCGCAGTTTTACGGCCACGTGAACGTTCAAACAGGGTCTCATCGCTAAAGTCGGCGGTTAATGGCTCAGGCCCCAGCTTGGCTAGCAATGGATGTAATTCAGGCTCGCCTTTCACCCATAAGCAAGCGCCAAAACGGCGCGGATCATGTAGCCGCAACAATTGGCCACTGTTTAACACAATATCGATATGATCGTGTTTTTGTACCTCACTGCCAACTGGGAGGACGCGCAAATTGCCCGACATGCCTAAATGTAAAATAATGCTGCCCACTTGCGTGCGCAATAAAATATATTTAGCGCGGCGCTCTACTCGCTCAATCACTTGATCGCAAGCCTCTTGAATCGAGTCTGGCACCGGCCAGCGCATTCTTGGCTCACGAACAATAACTTGCTTAATGGTCGCCCCTGTTAAAAACGGGGCGATGCCTTGACGGCTTACTTCAACTTCGGGTAACTCAGGCATGATAGGCTCTTTGGGTCATAAAACGGCATGGAATAAAGGGTATGATACGTAAACAAGTAAGCGTCGGTTTAGGTTAAGCTTTCACTTATTTCGGCAACAGCTTATGAATATTAAGCTCATCCAGCTGCAATAACTGTGACTGCCAATTACTGATCACTAAGCCACTGTCTAACTGGTAAAGCGTCAAGCTGACCGGCTCGTCCACACCAGCTAACCAAAATTGATAAACTTGACTGTATTGGCTAACAGGCAACTGTCCTTGGGCTAATTCTAGGGTGTTAAGAGGCTCAGACAACCAAGCATTCATCATTGTGTTAAGCTGTTCAGGCGCAAGGCCAATATCAGGGCGGCTCCGCCAACTGCGACCAATACGTTCGATGGTATAATCTGGCCCTTGCATCGTTAAAATCATGCCGTGACTAGGTAATAAAGTGGCTTGCTTAGGAGTGGATATATCTTCGTGAAGCATGCGCTTATGGCTGAAATTAAAGATAAAGATCATACCTAGCACAGCAAAGATTAATACGTTATTCCACGCTTTTTTACTTAATTTCATCATGCCTCCTAAACCTATGTTGCGATCATAATGCAGTCGCACCAAGATGCAAGCACTACCAAGTAGGAGGGCGTCGTTTGTTACTTTATCGCTTTCATTATTAGCTCAGGGATCCGCTGCAAGGGTAACTGTATATCGACACCGCCAAGCTTTACCGCCTCTTTTGGCATGCCATAAACCACGCAGGTTTTTTCATCTTGTGCTGCGGTATAAGCGCCCGCGTCGTGCATTTCTTTTAGCCCTCTGGCGCCATCATCGCCCATACCTGTCATAATAATGCCCACCGCATTAGCGCCAGCTGCCTTTGCGACAGAACGAAATAACACATCAACAGAAGGGCGATGCCGACTAACCAATGGGCCATCTTTCAACTCCACTCGATATTGTGCGCCACTGCGAATTAGCAACATATGTTTGCCACCATTAGCGATTAACACCTGACCGGGAACAACGCGATCATTATGCTCAGCTTCTTTCACATTCATCTGGCACAAAGAATTTAAGCGACCAGCAAAAGCCGCAGTAAAATTCTCAGGCATATGTTGCACCACCACGATACCGGGCGCAGTGCGAGGTAAATTCACTAACACCGCCTCTAACGCTTGTGTTCCACCGGTCGAAGTGCCAATGGCAATCACTTTATCGGTCGTTTCAGACATAGGTTTATTCGCGCAAGGAGCAATAACCGCATCAGCACTCAGCTTAGATGTAACGGGAAGTGCACTAGGGGCTCTGGCCCTGCCACCAACCTTTGCCATCGCAGCGGCCTTGATAGCGTCAATCATCATCGCCCTTTGCTCTTGTAAAAAGCCTTTTAGTCCAGCCTTAGGCTTAGTGATCACGTCAATGGCCCCAGCGGCCAGAGCTTGCATCGTCGCATCAGCTCCTTTGCCCGCAAGGGTTGAACAAATCACCACTGGCGTCGGCCTTTCTGCCATGATTTTTTTCAAAAATGTAATGCCATCCATACGAGGCATTTCAATATCCAGAACAATCACGTCAGGCCACTGACTGGCCATTTTTTTCATCGCAAAAATAGGATCAGAAGCCGCGCCTATGACTTTAATGCCAGCAGCGCCATCTAACTGCTGGGTCAGCACTTGGCGCACGACAGCAGAATCGTCGACGATTAATACGTTAATGGCCAATTGAACTCCATAAATTACCAAAATTTCACATGTTGAATAGCGTGACCACTTTTCAGTTGAGATAGCTCTTTGTTAAAGTAGCGGCGCTCCTCTGCGGCAACTTGTTGCTCGACACTGGTTGCAATCCGTTTCATAAAAACGGAGTAGTCATCGCCGACAAAATGAATCATTCGGCCATGATCGCCGCCTAAATGATGCGCCTGTAGCGGTATTCCTTCGTTAGCTAAAAAGTCCATAATAAACTGGCTATTTGCACTTCCAACGGCAAAAAAACTGTGCCCTGAACAACCAAGATTTATCACATTACCGCCACCAAATACTTTTGCTTGCAATAAACTACGCTGCGCGCCTTTATGCAACATACCATTGATTAATAGCTCCATTGCATGCACACCGTAACGCCCTGCTTGTGATTCCATAATAGGCTGATGGGAGCCACTCTGGCGACTTGCTAATAAGAAGTGATTCATACCAAAAACGCGATTAATGGGATCCCATAAACAAGCGGCAACGCAAGAGCCAAGTAGCGTGGAGATAACATCACGGTTGGCACTGACATAAAATTCTCCGGGGTCAATGACAACACGCTCACCTCCTTGAATTTTATATCTTTTCATATCACTCTTTCTTTCGGTGAATAGAAGGTTTAAGCATGGTTAATTTATCGGTAATACCGTGCAAAGTCTCTGAATGACTAGTAATTAAATAGCCACCGGGTTTAAGCTTTTGAATCAATTTATCAATGACCATTGTTTTAACGGCTTGGTCAAAATAAATCATGACATTACGAACAAATATCACATCAAACAAACCAATATTGGGTAAGGTTTTAGTTAAATTTATTTGCTCAAATTGACAGCAATTCCTTAGCTTACTGTCCACTAAAAAAGTGCCCTCTTGCTCGCGTACCCCACGCAAGCAATACTTGTGTAGAAACTCTTGATTCATGCTGCCCATGCGACTGAGCGGATAAACCCCGCGCCTACAACTTGCAAGCATTTTAGTACTGATATCTGAGCCTAAAACATACCAAGGTTTGCCTGTTAAATATTTCGCCAAAACCATCGCTAAGGTATAAACTTCCTCTCCTGATGAACATGCTGCACTCCAAATTCTAAGCTCATCACCTTGCCACGGCTTAATAAGTTGATCGACTAAAAAGTCAAAGTGCTGGGGCTCACGAAAAAAATACGTTTCATTGGTGGTTAACAAATCCACCATTATTTGAAACTCGTCTGGCGACTGTTTGCTATGGATAAGAGCATAATATTCATCAAAACGCTTTAGCCCATAATGAACCAAGCGTTTAGTTAAACGCGACATCACCAAGTTCTTTTTACCGGGCGCCATAGAAATACCAGCGACCTCATATATCAATGTTTTAAATTGATAAAACTCCTTGTCGGTAATAGGCCGAACTTGGAAAGGATTGCGCTCTGCTATTTCACATGCTTGATTCACGGTCTTTAAATTTTCCTAAGCAATTAATTTTTAAACACAAAAAGAAGACTGAGCCGCGACAATCTGTTCAGATAGCTCCTCAACACACAAAACCTTTTCTTTGTTAAGTAAAATGACAAAATCTTCTTCATAACGACCAATTTGGCTAATAAATTTGCTGTCAATATCCGTACCAAAGTCTGGTGGCTTTTGTCTATTCTGCTCAGGAATAGTTAAAATCTCATTCACCTGCTCAACGAGAATTCCCATCGTTTGCGTCTCATCGTGAAATGCCAAGCTAACCAAAACAATACAGCTCTTTTTGGTTAGCTTAATAATATGAGAGCCTAGTCTTGCTCCTAAATCGACCACAGGAACCACATTACCGCGTAAATTAATGACTCCTCTAATACTATTTTGTGTCATTGGTACCCGAGTCATTGAGCTCACCTCAATGATCTCTTTCACATCTAAAATACCAATGGCCATTAGCTTTCCCAACACTGAGAAGGTCAAGTATTGATAAGCGCCATCCGCCACCCCATCTCCTAAGTAGTGGTCTTGCTTATTTACCGCCATCGCCAATTCATTCATTTTGATAGCCTCTTAAAAGCGCTCAAAGTTCTTTTCGTTAAACGCCAACTCTAAGCCGCCACCCGATGAATTTCTGGGTTTAGTCGCTACTGACTTAGTGGCTGCTGGAGCAGACCAATTATCTTGCCCTTTCCCCGCAGCTTGTGCCGATGACAACTTAAAAAATGCAACAGCTTGCTGCAGTCCATTCGCCTGCGCACTTAACTCCTCCGCCGTAGCTGCTAATTCCTCTGAGGAGGCCGCATTTTGTTGCGTCGCTTTATCCAACTGAGACATCGCGCTATTAATTTGGCCCACGCCTGACGATTGCTCTTCTGACGCTGCTGAAATTTCTTGCACTAAATCTGCTGTTTTACTGATGCTAGGCACAATTTCTTCTAATAAGCGCCCAGCTTCTTCTGCGATAGAAACACTATTTGTTGCTAGTGCGTTGATTTCCTGAGCAGTTACACGACTGTTCTCTGCCAGTTTACGTACTTCAGCCGCCACCACAGTAAAGCCTTTACCATGCTCACCCGCTCTTGCTGCCTCAATCGCGGCATTCAAAGAAAGCAGGTTCGTTTTGTATGCAATATCTTCAATCAAACCAATTTTGTTGGCGATCTCTTTCATGGCGTGCACAGTACGATTAACCGCTTCACCGCCTTTGGTCGCCTCTTCAGCAGCCTTAGTGGCCATACTATCGGTCACACGAGCATTGTCTGTATTTTGCTGCACCGATGCATTGAGCTCTTCTACCGAGGCAGTTGTTTCTTCAACACTGGCTGCTTGCTCGGTCGCTGCTTGGCTAATCGTTTGCGCTGTGGCACTCACCTCTTGAGACGCGCTCACTAAATTGTCGGCATTGCCTCTCACTTGTTGAATAACACCGCTAATATGGTCAACCATATCCATCATGGCTTTATATACACCTGTGGCATTAGCTTGATTATTAAATTTAATATCTAAGTTACCGTCCGCGATTTCACGTGCAATCGCTTCCATATCTCGTGGCTCGCCGCCTAGCGGTTTTTTAATCAACCGAACCAAAAACCAAGATAACAGTATGCTAAATAAGGTCGCTAATACCGACACCCACATAATCAGCGAAATAGTATTTTCATTCTGAGCTTTAACTTGAGGACCTAACGCTTCTTGATCTGCTTGTACCGATAATTTTACTTCTTCTGATGCCTTTGCCACTTTTGGGCCAATTGCATCAAGCTCATTTTTGATAACATTATTACGCGCGATCATTAACTCATTTACTTTGTTTAGTCCTTCTACATAAATATCCCGTTGCTGCATAAATTCTGTAAACAACCTTCTCCGCTCGGGATTTTGTAAATTTTCATCTAATACTTTCGCTCTAGCGATGACATTCTTATCCATCTCTTCTAGCGCTCGATCCATATCAGCTTTACTGGCTGAAGCTAAATATTTAGCTGAATATAACCGACCCAGTAAAACCGATTCTTGGGTGTCTCCTGCATAAAAAGCCGCGTCAGGATCTTGATCTCTATGGGCTGAGTCCATGATAGAACTCATTAACTGCTGCATTGCATTCCCCGACGGCACCAGCGTCGACTTTTCAATTTCTTTTAGCTCAGACATAAGCACAACCGCTTTATCAAACGCTTTGTTGTAATTGCCAATTTCATTGGCAATAAAAGCAACGTTTTCAGCTCGCTCTGGCTTTTTAATTTCACTCTGCGCTTCTTTGGTATATTCCAAAAGTTTTTCGTAGCGCTCTTTAAAAGAAGCAATTGTTTGGTCAGTGTGATTAATAGTGTAATCTTTCGCAAACAAGCGAACCAATAGCATATTAGCTTCCACTCGACTGGCAAGATTAGAATCGATTGCTAACTCGCGATATTCATTAAACCCATTCATAGACTTTTTCAAGCCGATAAATGCAGAGAATGAAACCCCAACCAGTAATAACATTACCAACGCATAGCCTAGGCTTATTTGATAACTTAGCTTTAAGTTTTTGAACATATCTCTCTCCTTTTTAAGAGTTGTTCCAACTAAAAAATCACTTTATTTTGGTCTTAATTAATTTCCATCAAGGATTTAATTTGGCCTGATGACAGTATATTATCGACCTCTAAAATAATGACGAAGACTTCATTTAATTTCCCCATGGCTTGGATATAATCAGCATTATTACTGTCTCCTACTTGAGGTGCCGGCTGAATACTTTTGTGATCAAATTCAACAATTTCTTTAACTGCATCCACTAAAAGGCCAATAGCTTGATTGCCTCCAGATGGAGGGTTAACATCAACTAATACAATACAACTTTTATCACTTAGCTTGCTCATGACTCCTTTCGCCGTTTTTAACGACAAATCAACTACCGGCACAGCCGCCCCTCGCAAATTAATCACACCTCGAATAAATTCTGGCATCCTAGGAATAAACGTTATCTCACTTACTTCAATAATTTCATTTACTGCCAATATATTTACGGCGAGGGTTTCATTAGCCACAGAGAAGGTTAAATACTGGGTAACAGTTTCAATATACTGTTGATGAAATTCTTCATGCTCAATGCCATAGCCGGTAATAAGTTCTGCCATGAGTTATCCCCTACCTAAACCGATTCAAGTGTTTTTACATCAGTTGTTTTAGCACTCGCTAAACCAATTAAACCTTGTACATCTAATATCAATGCGATCTCACCACTACCCAATACAGTGGCCCCACTTACGCCTTTTAACCCTTGAAAAACTTTACCCAGAGGCTTTATAACGGTCTGTAATTCACCAAATAATCGATCGACAACAATACCCGCCTTTGCCCTACCTGCTTTAACGATAACTAAGCTTTCTCGACCGCGATGGCTTTGCTGATAGTTAACGCCAAAAAATTCACTCAACTTTATGTAGGGCATAACTTGACCGCGCAAGTTCACATAATGACTGTTTTTATCGAGGTGCCATTCATCGGTGTTCATTTCCACACATTCCTCAACCATGCTTAATGGAATGACAAAGCGCTCTTGCTCCACCCCAACCATAAAACCTTCTATTATGGCGAGTGTTAAAGGAAGGTGAATCGTCACTAACGTGCCCTTACCCCGCTCGCTATCCACTTCAATCGTTCCACGTAAAGCATCGATATTGCGTTTAACCACATCCATACCTACGCCACGTCCAGAAATATTACTGGCGGTATCTTTAGTGGTCAGCCCTGGTTCAAAAATCAATCTTAATATTTCTCGCTGACTTAATTCCTGCCCAACATTAATCAGCCCTTTTTCTTCGGCTTTTTTACGTATTTTATCGGTGTCTAAACCAGCACCATCATCTGCTATTTGAATAACAATATGACCGGAGTCATGTAATGCATTTAGGCGCAGCACTCCTTTTCTGGGCTTACCTTGCGCCACTCTTTCATCTGGAGTCTCAAAACCATGATCGAGAGAGTTTCTAACTAAGTGTGTAAGGGGGTCGTTAATTTTTTCAACAACTGTTTTATCTAGCTCTGCTTCACCGCCAGTAATAACTAGCTCAACATCTTTATTTAAATCTTTACTGACATCGCGCACGACTCGACGAAAACGTGAAAAGGTTTCACCAATTTGCACCATGCGTAATTGCAAAGCATGATCGCGAATATTTTCCACTAAACCTTCAACACCACTTACTACCTCTTGCACATCTGCGAGATCATGCTTTTCAACTAAAAGCTTTACAGCGGCATTAGAAATAACCAACTCGCCAACAAGGTTAATCAGCTGACCAAGACGATTTGCATCTACTCGAATGTATTGCGTTTCTTGAGCGATCTTTTCTCGTATAATTTCTTGCTTTGCAACTGCCTTTTCGACAACGTCTTTACTAACAACATGTTGCTCGACTAAAATTTCACCTAATGGTTTAATCTCTTTTGTTGTACCATCATTAAGAACGCCGTTTTGGAGCTGCAATGCACTGTTCAACTCTTGCTCTGTTAATGCACCCACTTGGATCAATAACTCACCAAGCTTATTGAGTTCCTCACCTGTTAATTCTTCCAATAATGCCAAATATTTTTCTAGCTCAGAGTGCGGCGGCACAATACGTAGTTCGCAATCATCTAGGGCAAACTCAAAAACTGACTTTATTTCTTCTTTATTGGCCGAGCTTGATAGTGCAATTCTAAAGGAGAGATAGCATGATTCAGGATCCATGTCCTCCCAGCAGGGGAAGTCGTGAGTAAAAGTAATTATCTCAATTATTTCACCCATTCTTTTTAAATAATTAATAAATGATAAAGGGTCAAGCCCATTTCTTAAGGCATCCGGTTTAAAGTCTAATGAAATAACCCAGTGATCCTCTGAAGGACTTCTTTTATCACTGACTTCGATTTTTTCATTAGTATTAGTAACCGTAAGTTCACTTGGCTGCTCTGGAGTTAATTCATTTAATAGCTTTTTCCCCGCTTCTTGAAGCGTTTCAGAAATATCTTCCTGCTCTCCTGAAATAAACTCCACCAAATTAGCGGTGTGATCTTTACACTTTAATAATAGGGCGATGAGATCAGGATCAACTGAACGTAAGCCATTACGAACATTATCCATTACCGATTCAACAGGATGAGTAAAAGCTACGATGGCATCAAAACCAAAAATCCCCGCAGCTCCTTTTATTGTGTGTATGGCTCGAAATACACTATTTAAATGTTCGGCATCATTCGGGACTTGCTCCATTTCGAGCAAAGCATTTTCCATTTGCTCAAGTAGCTCTTCAGATTCTTGGATAAATATCTTTTTAGTATCATCAAGCATATTAAAATTCCTTTGCTGGCAATACGATGGGATCACCAAATAAGGCTTCAAGATTCAGGGTCTCTAATACATCAATCACTTGACGATTATGTTTAATAAATCGCAGTGTTTTTCCTTTTTTCTTTGCTTGTTGATGTAACAAAATCAATATTTGTATACCAGCACTGTCAATATCCGATACACACTCTAATGAAATCTCCAACTCGTCTTGTTTTGATAACACATCTTGCAACTCCTGCTTCATCATTGCCGCGGTATATATAGTTAACTCGTCGTTAATTTCTAAAAAGTGGGCACCGTTATGCTCTTTAGCTTCAATACTCATCGAGTGATCCCCTTGTTTACGGTAAAACTAACTTAGCCACAGCATCTAACATTTGCGGTGGTTGAAATGGCTTAACAACCCATGCTTTTGCTCCTGCTGCACGTCCTTCTGCCATTTTTCCCTGTCCCGCTTCGGTGGTTAGCATAATAACGGGCGTAAACTTATATTTTGGGTGCTGCTTCACTTCTTTCAGGAAAGAAATGCCATCCATATTGGGCATATTGACGTCACTGATAATCAGGTTAATTTTTTGACCTGACATTTTACTTAGCGCGTCTTTACCGTCACAAGCTTGAATAACATCATAGCCAGCACCTTTTAAGGCAATACCAACAACTTGTCGAATTGACACTGAGTCATCAACCACCAAAATGGTTTTAGCCATACAACCTCCTTACACACCTTTTATTAACTAAATTGCCCAAAGGGGTTTATTGAGTCCCTTAGCAACTTCTCCTTCGCACTCAACATTTAAAACATTCACCCAGAATCAGCGTGTTTTATTCTTGGACTGAAGTTCTACATGATTTGGAGATTCAGCTCTGAATACTGTTTTTTAAGTCACTCTTTCCAAATTACTTCACCCTAGTCTAATTTAAGTGAAAAAAAACTAAGGGAAGAAACATCCAAACCGACGCTAAGACTGCATACTCCACGATAAATTAAACGGCTTTGATGCCTACACCCGTCGCGACGACGGCGAGTAAAAATAGAAGCTGCATTACAATTTGAACTCATGAGTGATTCTCATCAGTCAATTTAAAATAACTTTTTTATCGCGTGCATAACAAAGAGTGTAGTAAGGCTGTCACAGTTCTTCATTGTTTTATTGATTAATTCTTGACTTAAGACAAGTGGTTGGTGTTATAAACCAGCTTAGATAATGATAAAAAAAAACAAAAAACAACCATTAATTCATGAGGATAAATAGATCGCAGAAATTACCCCCTCAGCTAGAGACGAGCAAAAAATAGTTCATGGCTCATGCTAAGTCGCAGGAGATCACCCCCAGAAATGTTCTGAGTTTCTAGGGTCTGTTGATCTTTGCTGTATAGATTTTGTTCAGCAGTACATAGGCAGCCACATTATAGCAAACGCCAGTGA